>NZ_JAWRWN010000006.1:0-346137 GCF_046535435.1 Achromobacter sp. SIMBA_011
CCCGAGGCCGGCTACATGCCGATCCCCAAGAAGCTGGCGCGCGCCGGCGTCAAGGACATGGTGCGGATATCCGACGGTCGCATGAGCGGCACGGCGGCCGGCACCATCGTGCTGCACGTCACCCCGGAGGCCGCGATTGGCGGACCGCTCGCCTACGTGCAAAATGGCGACCGGATCCGCCTGTCGGTGGCGCGGCGCGAAATCGCCCTGCTGGTCGAGGATGCCGAGCTGGCGCGCCGCATGGCGGCCGGCCCGGTCGAGCGTCCGGCGGCCGAGCGCGGCTACCGCAAGCTGTTCCTGCAGACCGTGACGCAGGCCGACCAGGGCGTGGACTTCGACTTCCTGCGCGCCGGCGCCACCCGCGACACCGTGCCCAGGCAATAACGCTTTTCCTCTCGCCCATGAACGCCATCAGCCCCGCCGCCCTCGAACCCCAAGCGCCCGACGCCCTGGCCGCGGCGGTCGCCGCGCTGGAGGAAGACATCGTCTTCGGCCGGCTGCATCCGCGCGAGCGGCTGACCGAGGACGAGCTGATGGCGCGCTTCGACATGAAGCGCCACGCGGTGCGCCAGGTGCTGGTGGAGCTGGAGCTGCTGGGGGTGGTCGAGCGCAAGCGCAACGTCGGCGCGGTGGTGCGGGCTTTCTCGGCGCGCGAGGTGATGGAGCTGTATGCGCTGCGCGAAGTGCTGGAAGTGCATGCCGCCAGCCTGATGCCGCTGCCGGTGACGCCCGCGCGGCTGGCGGCGTTGACGGCGGTGCAGCGCGAGCACGACGCCGCCGTGGCCGATGGCGACGCGCGCCGCGTGTTCCGCAGCAACCAGCGCTTTCACCGCGAGTTGTTCGGGCTGCTGGATAACGCCGTGCTGGGCCAGGCCATCGAGGAATACGCGCGCCGCACCCATCCGATCCGCTTCGGCTCGCTGGCGGCCGCCAATTACCGCGAACGCGCCCGCCAGGAACACTGGGCCATGATCCACGCCCTGCGCGACGGCGACCGCGCCGCGCTGATGGCGCTGTGCCGCGAGCACCTGCTGCCCTCGCGCGACGCCTACCTGGCGTCGGAACAGGCGCGCCGCGGCGCCTGACACCATACCCGCCGCGACCTCACCGCGCCTCTTCAGCCAGATACTGCCGCAGCATCGCCACCAGCGCCGCGGCCGCCGGCGGCAGGCTGCGGTTGCGCGCCGTCACCAGCCCGATCGAGCGCTCGGCCACCGGACCGATCAGCGGCCGCTGCAAGATGCCGTTCTGCGCCACCGCGCCCGCCGCGATCTCGGGCAGCGCCGCCACCCCGAAACCGCACTCCACCATGGCCACGATGGTGGTCAGGTGCTCGGCCTCGAAGGCCGGCGTGAAGCGGATGCGGTTCTGCAGGAAGGCCCATTCGGTGTACTGGCGCACGCTGCTCGGGTGCACCATCGACACGTGCGCCGCGCTGGCCGTGTCGGCCCAGCGCAGCGGCCCCCGGGCGCGCGCCAGCGCATGCCCCTCGGGGATCAGCAGCAGGAAACTGTCGGACATCAAGGGCTGGTAATGCAGGTCGGCGTGCTGCGGATCGGCGGCGGTCAGCGCGAAGTCCACGTCGCCGGCGCGCACCAGGTCAAAGGCTGGCCCCGACAGCGTGTCGCGCACCTTCAGCGCCACCTGCGGATGCGCCTGGCGGTAGGCCATCAACACCCGCGGCAACAGGCGCGCGGCCAGCGACGGCAGCGCCGCCACCGAGACCTGGCCATGCTCGGCGCTGGCGATGCCGCTGACCGCGGCGATCGCGTCGCGAAAGGCCACCTGCAGCGCGGCGGCCTGCTGCATGAAGACCTCGCCCGCCGCCGTCAGCCGCACGGTGCGGGTGGTGCGGTCGAACAGCCGCACGCCCAGCGCGTCCTCGATGCGCTGGATCTGCGTCGACAGCGCCGATTGCGACAGGTGCAGTTGCGCCGCCGCCTGGCGGAAGTTGAGGGTGCGGCCCAGCACCAGGGTGGTGTCGATGTCGCGCATCGAAAGATTGATCTGCATGCCGTCCAGCGCCTGGCTCATTGATCCGATTCGTCGATCATTCTATCCAAAAAATCTGATTCATCAATCAAACAAGCTTCTCTACACTCGGCGCCCAATACGGTCATGCGCGCAGACACAAGCGCGGACACAGACAAGAGATGCAACAGCGGTTTCAGAACAAGGAGCAAACCATGCAGACGGACGCGAAGGCCCTGCCCAATCCGGGCGCGGCGCATGCGGTGGTGGTGGGCGGCGGCACCATGGGCGCCGACGTGGCGGTGGTGCTGACGCGCGCCGCCTGCCGCACGACGGTGATCGAGCCGGACGCGGCGCGCGCGGCCGCCCTGCCGGCGCGCGTGGCCGACAATCTCAGGACCATCGGCCGCGAGGCCCAGGTGGCGCAACTGGCCACGGCCGCCAGCCTGGAGCAGGTGGACTGGGCCAGCGTCGACCTGGTGATCGAGTGCGTGCCGGAGCGGCTGGACATCAAGCAGGCGCTGTTCGCCGAGCTGGTGCGCCGCGCCCGGCCCGACACGATCCTGGCGAGCAACAGCTCCAGTTTCCCGATCAGCGCCATCGGCCAGGGCCTGGCCACGCGCGAACGCATGCTGGGCCTGCACTTCTTCATGCCGGCGCACCTGGTGCCGCTGGTCGAAGTGGTGATGGCCGAGACCAGCGACGAGGCCCGCGCCGACGCGCTGATCGCCTTCATGCGCCGCTGCGGCAGTGTGCCGGTGAAGGTGCGCCAGGACCTGCCGGGTTTCCTGGCCAACCGCCTGCAGCACGCGCTGTCGCGCGAGGCCTTCAACCTGATCGACCGCGGCATCGCCTCGCCCGAGGACGTGGACGCGGCGGTGCGTTTCGGCTTCGGCTTCCGCTTCCTGGCGGCCGGGCCGGTGATGCAGCGCGACCACGCCGGCATCGACGTGCACACGGCGGCCGGCGCGACCATGTACCCGACGTTCTGCAATGACGACCATCCGGCGCGCTGCCTGACCGAGCGCGCCGCCGATGGTCGCCATGGCATGAAGGCGGGCGAAGGCTTCTACGCCTGGACACCGGACACCATCGCCGCCGAACGCGCGCGCTATGACCGCCTGTTGCGCGCGGGCCTGGACCTGATCGCGCCGGAACTGCCGGAGATCCAGCCATGAACGCCGTGGACATCCCCCGCCC
Organism: Achromobacter sp. SIMBA_011; assembly: GCF_046535435.1. Classification (NCBI taxonomy): domain Bacteria; kingdom Pseudomonadati; phylum Pseudomonadota; class Betaproteobacteria; order Burkholderiales; family Alcaligenaceae; genus Achromobacter; species Achromobacter sp. SIMBA_011. The sequence continues at coordinate 3,172 of NZ_JAWRWN010000006.1, forward strand.
TGCCCTGGCCGAGTCGCCCGTCATCGTGACGGTGGCGCCCAACGGCGCCTACAAGAAGGCCGCCGACCACCCGGCCGTGCCGCTGACGGCCGAGGCCCTGGCGCTGGAGGCCCGCGCCTGCCTGGACGCGGGCGCGGCGATGATGCACATGCACGTGCGCAAGCCGGACGGCAGCCATCTGCTGGACGCGCAGGCCTACCGCGACGCGCTGGCGGCGGTGCGCCGCGCGGTCGGCGACGAGCTGCTGGTGCAGGTGACGAGCGAGGCGGCTGGCGTGTACCAGGCGGCCGAGCAGATGGCGCTGGTGCGCGAGCTGCAGCCCGAAGCGGTGTCGATCGGCCTGCGCGAGATCGCCGTGCCGGAGATTGCCGAAAGCGAGCTGGCGGCGTTCCTGGCCTGGGTGGCCGAGCGCCGCATCATGACGCAGATCATTCTGTACGACGAGGGCGACGTGCGGCGCTGGCTGTCGCTGCGGGCACGCGGGCTGGTGCCGCCGGGCGCGTGGTCGGTGCTGTTCGTGCTGGGACGCTACAGCGTGGGGCAGACCTCGTCGGCCTATGACCTGCTGCCGTTCCTGGCGGCCTACGATCATTCGCTGCCCTGGGCGGTGTGCGCGTTCGGGGCGCAGGAGAACGCCTGCGTGACGACGGCGGCGGCCTTCGGTGGCCACATGCGGGTGGGGTTCGAGAACAATCTGAAGCTGCGGGACGGAAGCATCGCCGCCGGCAATGCCGACCTGGTGCGCCAGGCCGTCGAGGGCGCGCGCGCGCTGGGACGGCCGTTGGCGGACGCGGCGCAGGCGCGCCGGATCTACGGCGCGATTGGCTGACGCCAGGACAAGCCCCCGGGGCGGCGGCGCGCCACGCGCCCCGGCGGGCCTTGCCAGCCCGGCCCTAGGCCCGCTCGATGCGCGCCGGCAACCCCTGCCGCACCGCCGCGCCCGAAACCCAGTCGATCCAGACGTTGGGGTGCTGGCCGCGCGTCGCATCGCCAAAGCCCAGGTCGTTCAGGTTCACGCCGGCCGCCAGCGCCGGATCGTGCGGCATCGGCTTGCCATCGACCAGGTGGGCGCGCGCGCCCAGTTCGGTGTGGCCATAGCCGTGCTCGACGCCGACCGCGCCCGGCTGGATGCCGTCGCGCAGCAGCGCCAGGCCGGTCACCGACCCGCCCGGCGTGACGATGCGCACCCGATCGCCGTTGCGCAGGCCCAGCCGCTCGCCGTCCTGCCGGTTGATCGACACCGGATTGTGCGGATGCACCTGGCGCAGCCGGTCCACGCCGATCGACATCGAACTCATCAGGTTGGACTTGAACGAACTCAACAGGAACGGCCAGTCGGCGCGTGGATACTGCTGGCGCACGTCGCGCCCGTCCGCCAGCCGCGCCGGATACCAGGTGGGGCAGCCGCTGTAGCGCTCGCCGGTCATGGCATGGCGAAAGCCCGCCAGTTCCTCGCTCCATATCTGCAAGGGCTTGGCCCAGGCCTGGCGGGTCTGGCCGGCGTCGCTCCAGGCGTCGCGCACGCGGTCGAACCGCCCGCCCCGGCTCATCACCATCGCCACGCGGCGCCACTCCTCGGGCTTGAGCTTGCCCTGCAGCGCGTCGCGATAGCGCGCCACGCCGGTCAGTTCAAGATCGTCGTCGCTGGCCTCGGGCACCGGCCGCCCGGCGCCGAAGGCGATGTTGGCGATGCCGCGCAGGAAGAAGTCCTCGGCCGTGTCCAGCGGATAGCGGTTGCCGTCCGCATCGGCGATGGCGTTGGCGCCGAAGCCCGGCATGCCGATGCGCTTGGCGCAGGCGATCAGGAACGACTCCAGGCATACCGGCGCGCCGTCGGCGGTGCGCGCCACGCGGGGTTCGACCGCCGGCCAGCGCACCGTCGACGCCTTGGCCACCACGTCGGCCCACGGCGCCGACACGCCCCAGCTTTCGTAGGTGACGGTATCGGGCACGATGTAGTCGGCCAGCGCGTTGGTCTCGTTGATGAATGGATTGATCGACACCGCCAGCGGCAGGATCTTCGGGTCCTTCAGCTTGTCCAGCAGCACGTTCCTGAACCCGGCAATGCCGTAGACCGGGTTGCTCATGTGGTTGAACCAGACCTTGGCGCGGTACGGGTAGCCCGCCAGCGCCGACGCCAGCATCTCGGAACTCAGGCCGCCGGTGGCCGGATACCAGGGCGCGGCCGCCGGATAGACCGGCTGACCGGCGGCCTGCTTGCGCTTGAACTCGCTCGACTTCTCGTAGGGAAAGCGGTTGCGCGACAGGGCCACGCCCTTGGGCGTGGCGCGGTTGGCGAAGCCCGCGATGTTGTAGCGCGGTCCCGCGCCATAGGGCGGGAACGGGCCGGCGTCCAGCACCAGGCCGCCCTCGACGTTGAGGTTGCCCACCAGCGTGTTGAGCATGGCGATGGCGTAGGCGGTGTAGAAGCCCGCCCCGCTCATGGTGCCGCCGTGCGCGTCCGCCACCGCGCGCTTGCCATGGCTGGTGAAGCGCTCGGCCAGTTCGGCGATCTTGGCCGCCGGCACGCCGCACAGCGCGGCGTATTCGTCCAGCGACTTGCGCTGCGCCTCCTGGCGCAGCAGCGACAGCGCGCTGCACACGCGCAGCGCGGCCGGCGCGCCCGCCAGGCCCGGCGCCGCCACCGCCTCGTCCACGAACAGCGTGGCCGGCGTGGCGCCGGTATGCGGCGCCAGCGTGCCGTCCTCCAGCCGCACCACGTACACGTCCTCCCACTTTTCACCCGCATCGGCCGGCCTGGCCCAGCCCAGGTCGGCGCCGCGCAGGAAAGTGCCCTGGCGCGCATGCCCTGGCTCGGCGATCACCAGGTGCGTGGCGTTGGTCCACGCCGCCTCGCCCGCCGCCTTCATGGCCGCCGGGCCGGGCTGCGCCAGCGCGCGCGCATCGAAGCGCTCGTTGTCGAGAATCCAGCGGATCAGGCCCATCGCCAGCGCCAGGTCGCTGGCCGGATTGACCGGCACCCATTCATTGCCCGATCCCGCCGACAGGCTGGAGGACGCGGGCAGCATCGGCGCCACCACCACATAGGTGAAGCTGGCCTCCTCGGGCCGGGTGCGGGCCTCGGCCAGTTGGCGCGCCTGGCGCTGGAACGGGTTGCCGGCCTGCGCCGGCGCCGCGCCGATGAACAGGCCAAAGCGGGCGTTGTCCCAATCCGGCTTGCCGTGCGGCATGCCCTTCAGGTCGCCCAGCGCCGCGCCCGCGCCGACGCGGAAGCTCTGGCCGCAATAGGAACCGTGGTTGCTGAAGTTGACGGTGCCGAACGACTGGCCGGCAAAGCGCTGGATCAGCGGCGTGCGGCCTTCGTTGGACGCGTCGGTGAACAGGAACTGGTTGACCTTGGCCCCGTACTCCGGGTTGGCCGGATCCAGCGGCGAGTCGCGGTCGAAGATCGCGCGCAGGCCGTCCACGTGGCCCTCGCCGAACAGGTCGCCGCCTTCGCACACCTCCTGCACCAACTGCTCGAAGGAAATCGTCTGCCACTTGCCTTCGCCGCGGCCGCCGACGCGCTTGAGCGGTTGCAGCACACGGTACGGACTATGCAACTGCTCCAGCATGGCCGAGCCGCGCGCACAGGACGTGGCGCGCCCTTCCAGGCCGTTGTCGCCGCCCAGTTGCGCGTAGGTTTCGCGCACCGGGGTTTCCATCGCGGCCGGCCGGGTCGTGGCCAGCGGATGATATGGGTTGCCGGCCACCCGCAGGATGCGGTTGGCCTTGGTATCGACGCGCAGCCGCACCCCGCATTGCGTCCAGCAGCCCAGGCAACTGGAGGGGCTGACGGTCTGGCCGGGCTGGGCCGACAGCAGGCCCGTGACCGGATCGATGCGGAATTCCGGCGTCAGCGAGTTGCCGCGCACGGCGTGCGCGGTGGGCACGCCGGCGGTGCCTTGCGCCAGGCCCTTGACGGCCTTGCCAACGGTTTCGCCGTAGCCGGCCGCGAACGCGGCCAGGCCGCCGGCGACCACGCCGCCGCGCGCGATCAGCTTACGGCGCGCGGCGTTGTCGGGTTGATCGGGTCCGTCGGCGTGGGCGTCGGGCGTGTCGTCTCGGTGTTGCTTGTCCATGGTCATCTCGATGCGAATTCTTGTCGGGGCCGGCGGCTCAGGCCGCCAGGCCGCGGGTGCGGGCCGGGAACCGTTCCAGCGCATAGGTCACGGCGGCCATCAGCGCGGCGCACAGGCCCAGCACGCCGATCATGCCGAGCAGGCCGTCGCTGCCCCAGGGCATGTCGTACAGGTACAGGCCGGCGCCATACTTGGGCACGCCCTGCACGCTCATGAACACGACCCAGCGGAAGATCCAGGCGGCGGCCAGCATGGTCAGCGCCAGCGCGGCCGACGGCAAGGGCGCCGCCAGGGTGCGCGGCGCGCGCTGCAACAGCGCGGTCATGCAGAACGCGGTGGCCACGGCGCCGGCCAGGCTGGCGCGCCATACCGGGAACTCGCCGAACAGGCGCAACGCGGCCTCGAACGACGGGTCCGCGCCCAGCAATCCCAGCAGGATCCACGCGCCCGCGCCAATGGCCATCATCACCACCGCCGTCACGCTCAGGCGGCGCAACAGGTCGACCGGCAGCGCCTTCAGGCCGCCGGGCAGCCAGCGCCCCACCAGGAACATCGCCCCCAACGCGCCCAGCCACGCGGTCAGCGCGAAGTTCAGCGGCAGGAACGGCGTGTGCCACAGCGGACGGGCGCGCAGCACCATCACCTCGGCGCCGGTGTAGACCAGGATCGACACCGCCGACAGCCCCAGCGCGATGCCCAGCAGCCGTACCCAGACCATGCGCCCCCACCACCAGGCGGCGCAGAACAACACGGCCAGCCCGGTGAAGACCGGCAGCAGCAGCGCCCCCAGCCACATCCACGACCACGGCGTCAGCCGGGTATAGAAATGCCAGAAGCGGCCCGGCTGGTGCAGGTCGGCCAGCAGCGACACGGGCGCGGCGATGGCGCACACCAGCAGCACGGTCACGGCCGCCGGCAGCAACCGGCGGGCCGGCGAGCCGGCCTCGCCAAACGCCGCGCCGGCCGCCGTCAACGCGGCAGTGGCGGCGATGCCGATAAGAAAGAAATACTGCACCGCCCACGGCAGCCAGGCGGCGTCATAGACCGGCGTGAGCAATTCGGTGATCTGCATGCGCGTCCCCTTCTCAATGGCCGCCGGCCAGGCGCACGCCGGCCTGGCCGTCAATGTGGTGCACGAAGGCATCGGGCAGGCCGATGTAATAGACGTGCGGGTCGGTCTTCATCTCCGGCTTGAGCACCTTGATGTCGGCGCGATGCTCGGCCATCAGCCGCGAAATGGCGCTGTCCGGATCATTCAGGTCGCCGATGACACGGGCGCCGCCCACGCAGCTTTCGACGCAGGCCGGCAGCAGGCCGGCTTCGAGCCGGTGCTCGCAGAAGGTGCACTTGTCGGCGGTCTGGGTGTCGTGATTGATGAAACGGGCGTCGTACGGACAGGCCTGCACGCAATAGCCGCAGCCGACGCAGCGCTGGTTGTCGACCAGCACGATGCCGTCCTCGCGCTGGAACGTGGCCTGCACCGGACAGACCGGCACACAGGGCGGGTTGTCACAGTGGTTGCACAGGCGCGGCAGCATCACCATGGCGCAGGAACCGCCATTGTCGGGCCGCACTTCGTATTGCAGGACGGTGGTGCGGAACTGGCCGACGGGCGGCAGGTTCTCCAGCGAACAACTGACCGTACAGGACTGGCAGCCGATGCATTTGCGCAGGTCGACCAGCATGCCGTAGCGCTTGCCAGGGATGCCGGGACGACGAGGGGGTTGCTGGTTGATGCCGGTGCCGGCTTCGGCACGGATGGGGATGATGGTGGCCGCGGCGCTCAGGCCGAGCAGGTTCTTCAGGAAACCACGTTTGCCCGGGAGGGGGACTTCGGGTGGGGGGTGAGGCACAGACTTCTCCGCGAATTATGTCGTTGTGCCATTAACTTATCGCTTTTAGTTATATAGAGAGTTGATGCCGATCAATGGGGGACGGGTTTATTTCAGACGTTCTTATGCCTCCACCTCGAAAGACCGCAGGAAGTCGCGATCCTGGCGCAAAAACGCGGCCAGCAGCGCGCCGACGGCCGGATAGAAACGGAACGTCAGGGACTTGATGGCGTGCATGCGCGCCAGCCAGGCGTCGATCCAGGACAACAGGGCGGATTCAATGAACGCGGCCTGCTCCCGCGCCTGGCTCGCGAGGTCGGCGGGCCGATCGCAGGCCCTGGCCCAATGGGACATCAATGCCAGCATGACGGCGAGATGGTCTTCCGGCTCCTTGAATGGTTCGTCGAGCCGCAACCGATTGGACGCCAGCATCGCGCGCATCAACAGCGCCGGTTTGCCGTACAGCTGTCCGCCGCCATCCAGATAGTGCGAGGCGTAAGGAAGCGGGCAGGCACGGCCCTCCATCAGGAACAGGGTGGCGAAGTCGGCGGCGTTCTCGACCGCGGCATCCGCGTGCCGCGCCCACTCCTGGAACACGCCAGCCACGGCGTCCGCCTCGCACCCCATTCCGAGTTCGGCAAGGACGGCCATGATGTCCGCGGCGCCCCCTCCCTGGTAAAGCGCCATGGCGTCCCGCCCCAGCTCCCGGGCGAAGAGGGTGGAAAACCATCCATACAACTGCGACCGCAGAGAGGACGCCGCCACCCATTCCGGGTCGATGTGCTCGCTGTTCAATTGCTGCTCCGCGAAAAAGAGGGAGGGCAACACGCCCTCCCCGGCTATCCCAGCTCTCAAAGGCTGGCCATGAGCTTGCCGTCGATATCGACTTCGGCCGGACCGCCGAATGCCGTCACCGCCGGCGCGGCGCCCTTGAACAGCTCGATTTCCACCAGGCAGGTATTGGCGCTGGTCGCCTGCGCCAGCTCGGATGAGCCGATGTCCAGCGTCAATGTATTGGGATCGCCGTAGGTATCCAGCGCGCCGATCTCGGGTCCGGTCGGCCCATACCAGGCGCCCTCGTGAATGCGGACCACCCCGGGCGGGAAGTCGCTGGAGATGGCGGCCCCCGCCAGTAATTGCCCGCGGTCGTTGAAGACCCGCACCAGGTCGCCCTGGCGGATGCCGCGCTGCCGCGCGTCCTCGGGGCTGATATAGACGGGCTCGCGCCCCTGGATGGTGTAGGTCGCCCGCCGCGACGGTGATTCGCACGTCTGCGAATGCAGGCGCTCGTTGGGATGCGAAGATTGCATCCAGAGCGGGTACTTGTCCGAACGCGGACCGTTGTGCGACCGCTCGGCCTTTTCCATCCAGAGCGGATGCCCCTTGCAGTCGCGGTAGCCGAAGCTGGCGAGCTTGCGGCTGTAGATTTCGATGAACCCGGACGGCGTGCCCAGGGCGTTGACTTCCGGATCCTCGCGGAAATCGGCATGCCGCACCCACGGCTTGCCCTCCGGGAACAGCACGTAGCCCTGTTCCCAGAACTGCGCGAAGGGCGGCATGGCGAAACCCTTGCCGGCGTTCTCCTTGCGGCACTCCTCGTACAGGAATTCGACCCACTGCATCTCGTTCATGTTGCGGGTGTATTCCACATCGCGCTGCATGCGCTTGCAGAAGTCGGTCCAGATGTCGAAATCCGAACGCGAGTGAAACAGCGGATCGACCAGCTTGTGCATGGCGATCACGCCCCGGTTGGAGAAGGTCCCGTAGGCATCGATGTCATTGCGCTCGAACGGCGTGCAGGCCGGCAACACAATGTCCGCGAAGCGGCAGGTGGCCGTCCAGTTGTAGTCGATCGCGACCACCGTCTCCAGCTTCTGGTAGGCCCGCTTCATGCGATTGCGGTCCTGCTGCCGGTGCCACTGGTTGCAGCCCGAGAAAATGGCCATCTTGTAGGGCGGCAGCTTGACCTTGTGGCCGTTGTAGTTGATTTCCTTGCCCGGCTCCAGCAGCGCGTCGATCACGCGGGCCACCGGCACCACCGCGCTGTAGCCTTGATAGTCGTCGTTCTCGTGCCGCGGTTTGCGGCCCGGATCCAGGTTCAGCGGGAACGAGCCCGGCATCGACGCCCCCGAAGCCGGCACGCCCGCCGAACTGTAGTGGTGGACGTAGCTGATGCCGCCTCCCGGCAAGCCGATCTGGCCCAGCATCGTGGCCAGGATCGCGGCCATCCAGTATGGCTGTTCGCCGTGCTGCTGGCGCTGGATCGCCCAGCCGAAGATCAACTGCGTGCGATTGCCCGCCATCAGGCGCGCCAGCTCGCGGATGCGCCCGGCCGGCACGCCGCAGATGGACTCGGCCCATTCGGGGGTGCGCTCGATCTTGTCCTCGGTCTTGCCTTCGACATAGGCGATGAATTCCTCGAAGCCCACGGCATAGGTCTCGATGAATTTCTTGTCGTACAACCCCTCTTTCCACAGGGTATGGATAAGGCCCAGCATCAGCGCCACGTCCGTCATGGGGTTGACGTACTGGTGTTCGCAGCCCAGGTAGTTGCGCGTCTTGCTTTTCACCGGGTCGACGCTGATCACCGAGATCTCGCCGCTGGCCACCTTCTGCTTGAGCCGCGCCAGATGCTCGTAGGCCTCGTGCGTTTCGGTGTTCCACCCCACCTGCAGGTTCTTGATCGGGTCGCTGGCCCAGAACACCAGCACCTGCGTCTCCTTCAGGATGATCTCCCACGACGTGCCCTGCGAGTACACCTCGGTCGACCCGAGCACATAGGGCAGGATGGTCTGGCCGGCGCCGGTCGAGTAGTCGCCTGCCGTGCCGACGCTGTTGCCGTGCATCCCCATCGCCCGCAGCATATGGTTGCCGCAGCTATGCATCAGGCCCACCGCGTGCCAGCCGACGTTGCCCACGTGCAGCGCCCACGGACCGTAGTCTTTCTGGATACGCTCCAGCTCGTCATAGACCAGGTCCAGGGCTTCGTCCCAGCCCACCCGGATGAACCGGTTGTCGCCCCGCGACGCCTGGCCGGCCTGGCTCGGGGCCGCGCCCGCGCGCCGGTTGCGATACCAGTCCAGGCGCACCATCGGGTACCGCACCCGCGATGGGCTGTACAGCACGTCGAGCGTGCCGTCCATAATCGGCGTGGGGTGCTTGTCGAACTCGAACGGCTTTATTTCCACCACGTGGCCGGCCACGACCCGGGCCCGGAAGGCGCCCCAATGTGCACCCGAGAACTTCCAGCGGCCAGGATCGGCCGCGGTGGCGCCCGCGGCCCGCACGACATTGCCATTGCGCAGAAGCGGCGGCACCACGAAGGAACCCAGTGAAGCGGCGACACCGCCCATGAAACGTCGACGGGAGATTTTCATTTCTTGCTCAGTGGGCCGAAGCCACACCGTCCTTGGCTACGAAATCGGAGGAATGCAACTGCAGGTACTTCAGGACCAGCTTGGCGGTCGGGTCATCCATGTTGGTGAAGCCGACCATGCCGCCGAACAGCCCCGGCCATTGGTTGGCGTCGTGCGAGGCCTCGTTCGGCTGGCGATGGCACACGCTGCAGCTTTGCGAATAGCTCTTGCGCGCCACCGCCCAGATCGGCTCGACGTCAGCCACCAGGCCGCCGCCGCGCAGCCAGACCGTCGCGGAGATCTTCTGCCACTGCAGGCCGGTCACGTCGTCGATCCGGCTTTCGATCACATGGACCACGCCGTCGTCGCGCGACACGTCCTGGCTCAGCACGGCGCTGGTGATATTCATGCCGAACCGGCCGTACAGCACGCGGGCGTAACCCTTGTTCTTTCTCCAGAGCTGCAACTCGACCTGCACCGCGTCTTTTTTCTTCTGCAGCACCTTCACGCCGGTGGCGATCTCGATGGCGCCGATCTCGCGGGCCAGGCCCTCGTCCGCGTAAATCGGCTGCGGCATGACGCTGTAGTAGTCGCGGCCGGCGTCGATGGCGGCGCCGCGAGCGTCGGCGGTGAGCGCCGCCAGCGCCGGGTTGCCCTGCGACTTGACCTCTGGCAGCCGGTGCGCGATGCCCTTATGGCAGTCGACGCAACTGGCATCGCGTTCGGCCGCGCCGTGCATGGTGGTCTGCGAGGTCACCCGCATCTTGTCGAAATCCATGCTGGCGTAATCATGGCAATTGCGGCATTCCTTGGAGTTGTTCGCCTTGAAGCGGGCCCACTCGCGCGTGGCCAGCACGATGCGGTGTTCCTGGAATTTCTCGGGCGTGCCGATGGTGCCCATCAGGTGCCCCAGCACTTCGCGCGAGGCCTGCATCTTGCGCGCGACCTTGGAGGTGAAGTCATGCGGCACGTGGCAGTCCGGACAGTGGGCGCGCACGCCCGAGCGGTTCTTCCAGTGCACGCTCTGCTGCAGCTCGGGCAGCACCGTGTCACGCATCGAGTGGCAGGAAATACAGAAGGCCTCGGTGTTGGTGGCGTTCATGCCGGTATTGAACAGGGCCAGGAACGTCACGCCGCCCAGGAACCCGCCGATGACCAGCACGCCCAGGCCGATGCGGGTGGCGGGACGCAGCAGCAGCGCGCCCGTCCATTGGATGATGGATTTGGCGATCTTGAAGGGATTTTTCATGTCGGTGGCTCAGGCTGCGGCTTTGTAGAACGGAGCATTCATGCCGGCGGCCCCCAGAACAGGATCTGCCCGAACCAGACGACGAATCCGTAGATGCAGATCATCAGGAACGCCACGACGGGACACGCCACAAAGGCCAGCGACAGGAACTTTGCCCACTCGGCCCCACCACCTTTACTGCTGTGCTTGGGTTTGCTTTTCACGGAGTACAACTATTTGGATATGAACGGCGACTGCGTCGAACCGCGTCGCGGCACAAGCAAGGCCGGCGGTCCCCGCGAGGGCCGTTGGCGGTTCGATGCCTTTTCATGATCGACGCGCGGCCGACCCTCGCATGTTGATCTCCGTCAAGCGCCGCAGGTCGCACGCGCCATCGCGCCCATTACTCAGACCGATCCGAAACCACGGCCGGATGACCTCCGAAAAACGCATATCGTGGCGCGGCGATCTGCACCATGGTGAGGCCGACGGTAAACGCGTCCGACATAAATCCAAATGCGCCGCGGCCAAGCAAAACGGCGATCCGGATTCATTAATATCCGATCCCGTTGTCGGCTTCGCGCCGCCCTTGATGCAGCGGGGATTGTTGTCATGACTATCTGGATGGGCACCGGCCATGCTTGAAGCGCAGGGGCTCACCTGTTCGAAAGGAACCCGTCTGCTGTTCGAAGACGTGTCGTTCCAGCTATGCGCGGGGCAACTGCTGCGCGTGACCGCGCCCAACGGCCATGGCAAGACCAGCCTGCTGCGCATCCTGTGCGGCCTGGCGCACGCCGATGCCGGCACGGTGTGCTGGCGCGGGGCCGACATCCACCGCCTGGGGCCGGCATACCGCCAGCACCTGCTCTACCTGGGCCATGCCGACGCGCTCGCCGATTCCCTGACCCCACTCGAAAACCTGCGCTTCCTGTGCCAGGCCCAGGCCGATGCCGTCTCCGCGGCGGCCTGTCGCGACGCGCTGTGCCGGATGGGCCTGGCGGCGATGCTCGACCTGCCGACGCGCCTGCTGTCGCGCGGCCAGCGGCGCCGCGTGATGCTGGCGCGGCTGTCGCTGCGTCCGGCGCGGCCGCTGTGGATCCTGGACGAACCCTTCAACCTGCTCGACGCGGCCACGGTGGCGGCGCTGACGCGGACGCTGGCAAACCATTGCGACAACGGCGGGTGCGTCCTCCTGACCACGCACCAGGAGGTGGCCTTAGACCGGCCGGTGCGCACCCTCGATCTTGGTCCGGACGCGCCATGACGCGGCCGGCCAGCCCCTTCTTCGCCGTCCTGCGGCGCGACCTGCTGCTGCTTGGCCGAGGCCGGGCCGACGCCGTCGTCTCGCTGCTTTTCTTCGTGCTGGTCGCCTGCCTGTTCCCGCTGGGCGTGGGCGCCGATGCGGCCTTGCTGCGCACGCTCGGGCCCGGCGTTCTATGGGTCGCCGCGCTGCTCGCCGCGCTGTTATCGCAGCATCGACTGTTCGCGCAGGACCACGCCGACGGCACGCTCGAACAGCTACTGCTTTCGCCGGGCGCCGCCACGCTCTGGGTGCTGGCCAAGATCACGGCGCACTGGATCGGAACCGGTCTGCCTTTGATCGCCGTGGCGCCCGTCATGGGCCTGCTGTTTGACCTGGGTCAGTGTTCGCGCCTGACCCTGTCGCTATCTTTCGCGCTGGGAACGCCGGTGCTGGCCCTGGTCGGCGCGATCGGCGCCGCGCTCTCCCTCGGGATGCGCGGCGGCGGCGTGCTGCAGGCCCTGTTGCTGCTGCCCTGGTTCGTGCCTGTGCTGATCTTCGGCGCGGGCTCGGTGGCCTCGTGTGGCACCGGCCAGCCGCCCGCCACCCCGTTCCTGCTGCTTGGCGGCGCGCTGCTGGCGGCGCTGGCGCTAGCCCCGCCCGCCTGTGTCCTGGCGCTGCGCTTTGCCGTCGAAGAATGAAGATGCCTCCCATGCCTGTCCTCCCGCCCCCCGCGCCACCCGCCCGCCGCGCCACCCGTCTGCTGCGGTACGCCGCGCCACAGGCCTTTTATCCGCTGGCGGGCAGGCTGGTTCCCTGGTGTGGCGGGCTCGCCATCCTGCTTGGCGCATGCGGCCTGGCGATCGGCTTCTTCGTCGCGCCCACCGATGCCACCCAGGGCGAGGTCTACCGCATCATCTTCATCCACGTCGCCGCCGCGTGGATGTCGCTGTTCATCTATCTGCTGATGGCGTTCTGGTCCGCGCTCGGCCTGATCCTGCGCACCCGCCTGTCGTTCATCATGGCGCGCGCGCTGGCTCCCACCGGCGCGCTGTTCTGCTTCATCGCGCTCTGGAGCGGCGCGCTATGGGGCCGGCCAACCTGGGGCGCTTACTGGGTCTGGGACGCGCGGCTCACCTCGCAACTGATCCTGGGGTTCCTGTACCTGGGTTACCTGGCGCTGACCGCCCTGACCGTCGATCCCCATCGCGGCGACCGCGCCGGGGCGCTGGTGGCCCTGGTGGGCGCCATCAACGTACCGGTCATCTATTTCTCGGTGTCCTGGTGGAGCACGCTGCACCAGGGCGCTTCGGTCAGCCTGACGCGCGCGCCGTCCATGGCGGCGACCATGCTGGCCGCCATGCTGCTCATGGCCCTGGCCGCGTGGGCCTACACCGCCGCCGTCGCGCTGGCGCGCGCGCGCGTCATGATGCTGGAGCGGGAGTGGCCGGCCGGCTGGGTGCGCGAGCTGGCGCGCCGCGAGACGGCGATGCGCAAGGAGCCGGCATGATGCACTGGCAGTCCTGGGCCGCGTTCTGGCACATGGGCGGGCGCGGCGCCTTCGTCTGGAGCAGCTACGGCATGCTGGCCCTGCTGGTGCTGGCCGAATGCGTGTCGCTGGCCCGGCGGCGGCGGCGCGCGCTGCGGCGCCTGGCGGCGCTGGCTAGCGCCAATCCCACGGCCAGGCAGCAATCACACGACGGAGGACCGGCATGACCACCCCCCGCCGCCGGCGCCTGCTCCTGCTGCTCTGTGCGGTCGCGCTGCTGAGCGCGGCAGCCGCCCTGATCCTGACGGCCATGCGCCAGAACCTGGTGTTCTTTCACACGCCCAGCGAAATCGCGCGCGGCGAGGCGCCGCGGCAGCGGCTGTTCCGCGTCGGCGGCATGGTGCTGGCCGGCTCGCTGCAACGCGAGGCCGACGGCCTGGGCGTGCGCTTCATCGTCACCGACACCGCCCACGAGGTCCCCGTGGTGTATCGCGGCGCCCTGCCCGACCTGTTCCGCGAAGGCACGGGCGTGGTGGCGCAGGGCACGCTGGACGCCGACGGCGTGTTCACCGCGACCAGCGTGCTGGCCCGCCATGACGAGAACTACACGCCGATCGAAGTGCGCGACGCCATCGCGCGCGCCCACGACGCCGGCGGGACGGTGCGGCCATGATCGCCGAAGTCGGCCACTTTTCCCTGGTGCTTGGCTTCGCGCTGGCGCTGGTGCAGGCCATCGTGCCGCTGTATGGCGCCTGGCGCGGCCGCGCGGCCCTGATGGCGGTCGGCCGCGGCGCCGCGCGCGGGCAACTGCTGTTCGTGCTGCTGTCATACGCCTGCCTGCACCTGCTGTTCATCGCCAATGATTTCTCCGTGCGGCTGGTGGCGGACAACAGCCACAGCCGCACGCCGCTGATCTACCGGATCACCGCGGTCTGGGGCAACCACGAGGGCTCCATGTTGTTGTGGATCGTTTCGCTGTCACTGTGGACGGTGGCGGTGACGCGCTGGAGCCGCGGGCTGCCCGAGGCCTTCACGGCGCGGGTCCTGGGCGTGCTCGGCGCGGTCGGCGCGGGCTTCACCGCCTTCACGCTGCTGACCTCCAACCCCTTCGCCCGCCTGCTGCCCGCGGCGCGCGAGGGCCGCGACCTGAACCCGCTGTTGCAGGACCCCGGCATGATCATCCACCCGCCCTTGCTGTACCTGGGCTACGTGGGCTTCAGCATCGCCTTCGCCTTTGCCATCGCGGCCCTGATGACGGGACGCCTGGATGCCGCCTGGGCGCGCTGGTCGCGGCCCTGGACCGTGGCCGCCTGGGTGCTGCTGACCGCCGGCATCGCGGTGGGATCGAGCTGGGCCTATTACGAGCTGGGCTGGGGCGGCTGGTGGTTCTGGGATCCGGTCGAGAACGCCTCGTTCATGCCGTGGCTGCTGGGCACCGCGCTGATCCACTCGCTGGCCGTGACCGAAAAGCGCGGCGCGTTCCGCGGCTGGACCGTGCTGCTGGCGATCGGCACCTTCTCGCTATCGCTGCTGGGCACGTTCCTGGTGCGATCCGGCGTCGTCACCTCGGTGCACGCCTTCGCCACCGACCCGGCGCGCGGCGTGTTCATCCTGTGCCTGCTGGTGACGGTGGTGGGCGCATCGCTGTTGCTATACGCCTGGCGCGCCCCGCGGCTGCAGGGCGGCGGCCACTTCCAATTGGTATCGCGCGACGCCGCCTTGCTGGCCAACAACGCGCTGCTGTCCGTGGCCTGCGCGGCGGTGCTGCTCGGCACCCTCTACCCGCTGTTGCTCGACGCCCTGGGCCTGGGCAAGATTTCGGTGGGACCGCCCTACTTCGACACCACCTTCGTGCCGTTGATGACGCCGGTGCTCGCGCTGCTGGTGCCCGGCGCCGTGGCGCGCTGGAAGGCCGACACCTGGCAACGGCTGGCGCGCCGCCTGGGGCCGGCCGCGCTCGCCAGCGCGCTGCTGGGCCCGGCGCTGGGCTACGGGCTCGGGCACTTCACCTGGCGCGCCTGCCTGGGCCTGGCGCTGGCGGCCTGGATCGTGCTGGGCAGCCTGCACTTGCTGGCGGAGCGCCTGCGCGGCGGCGGGCGGACCGACATCGCCACCCGCCTGCGCGGCATCCCCGGGAGCTGGTGGGGCATGTGGCTGGCGCATCTGGGACTGGGCGTGTTCATCATCGGCGTCACCATGGTCAACAGCTTCCAGTCACAGCTCGACGTGCGCATGCTGCCCGGCCAGACAGCCCATCTGGCCGGGTACGCCTTCACCTTCGGCGGCGTCGAGCAGGTCGCCGGCCCCAACTGGATCGCCGCGCGCGCCACCCTCGACGTCGCGCGCGGGGGCAGGCATGTCGCCACGCTGCGGCCGGAGACCCGCCACTACGTGACCCAGGCGATGCCGATGACGCAATCGGCCATCGACGTCGGCCCCTTGCGCGATCTCTACACCGCGCTGGGCGAAAGCCTGCCCGACGGCGGCTGGATCGTGAACCTGTTCCACAAGCCGTTCATCAGTTGGATCTGGGCCGGCTGCGCGCTGATGATCCTCGGCGGCCTGGCCGCCGCCGCCGACCGCCGCTACCGCAAGCCGGCTTCGCGGCGCGACGCCGCGCCCACGGGCCACGGCCGGCCGCCTCAAAGCGAACAGCCATGAAACTACGATCCCTCGTGCCCCTGCTGTTGTTCCTCGGGCTGGCGGTCATGCTTGCAATCGGCCTGGGCCTGGACCCGCGCGAGCTGCCCTCGCCCCTGGTGCGCCAGCCCGCGCCGCCCTTCACGCTGGCGCGGCTGGACGCGCCGGGAAGCCAGTTCGGGCTGGACGACATGCGCGGCCGGGTCTGGCTGCTCAACGTCTGGGCCAGTTGGTGCGTCGCCTGCCGCGTCGAACACCCCGTGCTGCTGCGCGCCGCCCGCGAAGGCCGCATTGCCATCGTCGGGCTGGACTACAAGGATGAAGACAGCGCGGCGCGCGAATGGCTGGCGCGCCTGGGCAACCCCTACACCGCCACGGTGCTCGACCCGCGCGGCAAACTCGGCATCGACTATGGCGTGTACGGCGTGCCCGAGACCTTTCTCATCGACGCCCAGGGCGTCATCCGCTACAAGCACGTCGGGCCGGTCACGCAGGACGTGCTCGACAATATCCTGATCCCCCGGGCGCGGGAGGCGCTGAATGAACCCTGACATCCCCCGCCAGCCTCGCCCCACGATAGGACGCACCGCCGTGGCCAGCGGTTGGCACGCGACCGGCCGCGGCATCGCGCTGGCGCTATTCATTGCGGCCCGGGCCGTGGCCGGCGAGGCGCCCGCCGCCGCGTCCGACCCCGCCCTGGAAGCGCACGTCCAGGCCTTCACGCGCGACCTGCGCTGCCTGGTGTGCCAGAACGAATCCCTGGCGGACTCGCGCGCGCCGCTGGCGCGCGACCTGCGCGACGAAGTGCGTCGCCTGTTCCGCTCGGGTCAGGACGAGGTCCAGGTGCGCCAGTTCCTGGTATCGCGCTATGGCGACTACGTGCTCTATCGCCCGCCGCTGAAAGCCCGCACCGCGCTGCTGTGGATCGGGCCCGGCGTGCTGCTCGCCGGCGCCATGGGCGGCCTGCTGTGGCGCCTGCGGCGCCATGCCCGCGCGCCGGAGCCGCCCTTGCCCGCGCCGCAAGCGCAGGCGGCCCGGGCCCTGCTGGCCGAGCCCCCGCAAGACGCCGCGCCGTTCGCCGCCGGCGGGGAGCGCGCCCCATGACCCTGTTCGGGATCCTCGCGGCCGGCATGGTCGCCGTCGCCCTGCTGTTCGTGCTGCCGCCCCTGTTGGCGCCGCAGGCCGCCGGCCGCCGCGGCGGCTCGCCCCAGGCGCAGGCATCCCTGGCGGTGCTGCGCGAACAATTGGCGCAATTGCAGGCCGACCATGCCAGCGGGCGCCTCGCACCGGACCACTATGCCCAGGCGCGCGCCGAGATCGAGCGGCGCGCCCTGCGGGAAGGATGCGCGGCGCCGGACCGCCTCGATACCCGGCCCGCGCCCCGTTGGGCCCTGGCGGTGGCCTTGGGGCTGGGCGCGATCAGCGTCGGCCTGTACGCCGCGCTCGGCAACCCGGCGGCCCTGACGCCGGCAGACGCCGACCCGCACGCGTCGCCCTCCGCCAGCGCCGGGCACGACGCCGGCGATCCCATGGCCGAACGGCTGGCCGGCTTGATCCAGCACCTGCAGGCCCACCCGGACGACACCGAGGGCTGGATGACATTGGCCCACACCTACGCCACGCTGGGGGATTTCGCCGGCGGCGCGGCAACCTGGGCGCGCGTGGGCGCCCGGGCGCCGCAGGATCCCGGCGTGCTGGCGGACTGGGCCGACCTCCTGGCCACCGCGGCGGACGGGGATTTTTCGGGCGAACCCGACCGCCTGATCGGCCGGCTGCTGGCGCTTGCGCCCGACGACGTGAAAGGCCTGGCCCTGGCAGGCACCAGCGCGTTTTTTCGCGGCGACTTCCACGGGGCCATCGACGCCTGGGAACGCCTCCTGCCGCTGGTCGACCCGGATGGCCCCGTCCACGAGCAGGTCCAGGCCAGCCTGGCGCAGGCCCGCCGGGCGGCCGAGGGTGCGGCGGCCGAGGGTGGAGCGGCTGATCGTACAGCGGCTGATCGCGCGGCGGCCGGCGCGGAAGGCCCCGCCTTCCCGCCGGGGGCTCGCGCCAGTGGCGGCCGCGGCCGGCAGGATTGACCGTCCGCATTCCTCACGGCCAATCCACGCCCGCCTCCCGCTGTTCCCGTTGCCCCTTCGGCGCGAGATCTCCCGCCGTGCGTCGCTGCCCGGGCGACGCCAGCGCCCGGGCGCAGGATCAGGCAGGCACCGTCAACGCCTCGCGCCAGGCGGCCAGCTTCTTCTCGAACGACGCGGCCGCGTGGGCCGGGCTGGTGGATGGCAGGTCGACGTATTCCAGCGGCCGCGCCGGCAGGCGCGGCAACACATGGCGGCGGTAGAGGCTGGCCGCCTTGGCGCCGTTGAAGCAGACCCGCACCAGGCGCGGATGCGCCAACAGGAACGCCGCGAAGTCGTTGGGCACCAGGGTATCGCCGCGGATGTCCGCATCCAGGCTGCCCGGCCGTTCGCAGGCCTGCAGCACGTCCCAGAGCGCGACGCCGGCGAATCGCAGCGCTTGCAGGCGCCGCGGGTAGTCGGCGGCGGGATCGAACCCCAGCACCTGGCCCGCGATGGGCCAGAAGGCGTTGCGCGGATGGGCGTAATAACGCGCCTGCCGCAGCGAGGCGACGCCGGGCATGGAGCCCAGCACCAGGATGCGGGCGTCGGCGGCGGCAACCGGGGCGAAGCCCTGGACGTGGGCATAACGGTCGGCCACGGTGGTATCGGCAATTCGTTGCATGGCGCAAGAATACCCGGGTTCGCGGGCCTTCCGCCGCCGCCCGCGCCGGCCACCGGAACGGGTCCGGGCCCGGAATCCTCCCGGCTCCGCGCGTGCCTCACTGGCAACACCAGCCCAGGTCTGGCGCTATCAGTGTCCTATTCCTGGAACAGTGCTTATCAATGGCGGGGACTACCGAAAGCGGCCTCCCGCCCTTATCTTGACAGGTATGACGAACGGCCCCGCAGGGGCCGCGCAACAGGAATGACGATCATGAAGAAGATTCTGGGTGTGCATGCCAGCCCGCGTCCCCACTGGGTGGGCGACGGCTTTCCGGTGCGCTCGATGTTCTCGTACAACGACAAGGGCAAGAACGTCAGCCCGTTCCTGCTCCTGGACTACGCCGGCCCGGCGCAATTCGCGCCGGCCACGCAACCGCGCGGCGTCGGCCAGCATCCGCACCGCGGCTTCGAAACCGTGACCATCGTCTACAGCGGCGAGGTCGAGCACCGCGACTCCACCGGCAACGGCGGCGTCATCGGGCCCGGCGACGTGCAGTGGATGACGGCCGCCTCGGGCATCCTGCATGAAGAGTTCCACTCCCCCGCGTTCACTCGCCAGGGCGGCGAGCTGGAGATGGTGCAGTTGTGGGTCAACCTGCCGGCCAAGGACAAGAAGGCGCCGGCCGGCTACCAGAGCCTGCTGAACGCGGATATCCCGGTGGTGTCGCTGCCCGGCGATGCCGGCTCGCTGCGCGTCATCGCCGGCAGCTACGGCGGCCAGACCGGCCCGGCGCGCACCTTCACGCCGATCGACGTGTGGGACGTGCGCCTGGCCGCCGGCAAGACCGCGACCTTCGCGATCCCGGCGGGCCGCAACAGCATGCTGGTGATGCTGCGCGGCACGGTGCTGGTCAACGGCGAAGCGGTGGCGCGCGACGCGCAACTGACGCTGTTCTCGCAGGTTGGCGACGAGATCACGGTCGAAGCCAACAACGACGCCGTGTTCCTGGTGTTGAGCGGCGAGCCGATCGACGAGCCGGTGGTGGGATACGGGCCGTTTGTGATGAATTCGCAGGCGGAGATCGTCGAGGCGATCCAGGACTTCAATGCCGGGAAGTATGGGCAGATGCATTAAAGGGGCGGGACCGGCGTTAGCTGGTCGGTCCTGCTGGATGAGGCCGCGTTTCCTGGGTTGGGGAACGCGGCTTTTTGTTGGGCAACGGAGTGGCGTGGGAGTCGCGTTACGACCCTAAACCGACTGTTGAAGTTCAACGGACTTGGAATTTGGTCACTCAATTTGAAAAATAACAAGGCGCGGGTTTTGAGGGCAGGCGGACGCAGTGCGCCAGCGGACCCGAGATGCGGTTCATGTGGCTGGATCGACGTCCTTGAAACGCAGGTTGAGCGGGCGCAGCTTGGACCAAAGCCACAGCCCCACGGTGGTGCTCGTGCCTACGACCAGCGTGATGCCGGTGGCGATGATGAAACCGATCACCGGGCTAATCAATAGCGCATCAAGACCCTCCAGGACGCGGCCGTTCCATTGGATCGAGCCCAAGCCGAAGAAAGTGCCGATGGCGCACAGGATCGAGAACGGGATCCAAGCGAGGTACTGCCCTATGGCGATGAGCTTGAACACGGACTTGAGACTTAGCTTGCGGATTTGGATGTCGCGCACGGCGCCTCCGGGTAATCAGAGTTGAGCTGTCGAATTTCGTCCAAATTGAGATTTGGTTCGCTGAAGGTGGCCGTAGCCTTGGCGGAAGTACCTCGAGACGTCCGACCGCTTCCCACCCGAAGCGGCCAATCGGCAGTTCTTTATCTGGCAGGCACCCCGGCTTCAGGCTGCCTTTCAAACAGCCTCGCGTCCAGGCATGGCAAGCGGGCTGTTGACGCGCCCACAGACCCGACGGAGAATCCATATCAGGAGCGGGCCTCATGTGCCCAGAGAAGAAGCACCATAAGAACCTGTGCGCTCACTTTCGAGGAGTGCCGATATGACCATCACCGACGATTGGCTGCTGCAGTGGCAAACCCCCAAAGGTGGCTATAAAAAGCGGCAGCTCGCATTGATCGATGTGCCATGGCCGCCGAGGCGAGGGTGGAAATACGACGTGATCGGCATGGAAATACCCGACGAGACGGCGCGAGCGTTCGAGCAGGCGTCGGGGCGAGACAACGGCATTTATGCGATTTGAAGGCGACGCGCTGCTGCGTAAGGCAGGTTTCACTGTCCGGGTGGGTGCCGCAAATCCGGCCGCGCGGGGCCGCGAGAGCGCGATGCTTTGCTATACCGTCCGCGAACGGCGGCTCCTGGCCGTCGGCGGAACTTCGCCGACGACCGCGGACGTCAGTTTCCGCGAGAACCGGACGCTCCGACGCCGCGTGCATGATCCACGGGGATATGCGGTCCAGGATTCAATGAGACGCAACGATTCTTGCAAGCGTCACGCATGCGGTTTCTATGTTGTGGGGGTGCAGGTTCGTCACGCTGAGTAGCAAGCCACGTTGAGCGTACCCGCGGCTAAGGTGCCAAGCGGAGAGCGCCGAGGGCGCGAGGCCATGTGCGCGGGCGATACGCACCACGGCGATGTCGTCGGCAATCTGTGGCAGCGGTGCGATCACGCCCAGGCCAGCCGCCAGCGTGCCCGGCAGAAGCCTATTTACATGCGTTAGCGCGAGGTTGCGGCGCTCGGCATAGAGAGCCTTCATCTGCCGCAGGTGCCGCAGGAAGTGCCCATTGGATAGAAACTCCATAACAGCCAACTGGGTGATCCGGTTCGGAGCCGGGGCCAACACGGCGGCAACCTCGACCAGACGTTCCGCCAGCGAACGTGGGGCGACGACGAAACCGAGGCCGAGCGTCGGACTGAGCGTTTTGCTGAACGACCCGATGTGGATCACACGCTCGGCGCCTGCGCCTGAGGCAAGGGCCGGTGCAGCCCTACCGTCGAGCTGAAGTTCCCCAAGATAGTCATCTTCGATGATCCAGGCGCCACTTGACGCCGCCCAGTCGAGCAAGGCGTGTCTTCGTGCGCGCGATAGGGTCACGCCTAGCGGTGCGTGTTGGCCTGGGGTGACCAGTGCCAGCATGGCGTCTGGGGCCCGGGCGATGCCATCGTCCACGCGCAGCCCCTCGGCGTCAACAGCCACAGGTTCGAGCGTGGCGCCGATTAGCTCGAGCCCGCGCCTTCCCAGCGGATAACCTGGCTCTTCGATCCACGCCTTGCGCCCTTGGGCGCGTAGCGCCGTGAGGGCAAGCAGCAGGCCCTGCCGGTATCCACCGGTGACGATGATTTGATCGGGATGGCATTGCATTTGTCGGCTGATGGCAAGGTGGCTCGCGATCTGGGCCCGCAGCACGGGTTCGCCTCGCGGGTCAGCGTAGGCCGTGTTAGTGCTCGCGTCGTCGCGTAGGGCACGCGCTCGCATGCGGGCCCACAGCTTGGCTGGAAAAGCGTCATGAGCGGGTACGCCCATTTGGAAGGGCCGTGGGGCGCTCGAAAATGGACGGTTGAAAGCCGCCAAAGGTCCGTCGATTGGCAAGTCGTCGACCGCTTCGATGGTAGGCGGCCGAGCGCTTACGCGCGTTCCAGCGGGGCCGGCACCGAATACCAGGTTCTCGGCGATTAGCCGATCGTATGCCACGCGGATTGTGCCGCGCGCGACACCAAGCTGCGCGGCGAGGTCTCGACCGGAAGGCAAACGCTGTCCTGGCGCAAGCCGGCCGTCGAGGATCGCCTGTCGCAGGCTCGCATGGATCTGCTCGCCGATTGCCGCGACGGCGGCTCGGTCCACCTGAATCGACAGTGCATCGAACGTACTTAAGTCAGTCATCTTGGGTCAGTCGTTTCGGCAGTTTTTGGGCCTGTTTCTCCAACAGCCGGTGGAGTAACGTCTGCTTATGTCATGGATCGCGGTCGAAGTCGATAGGCGGCCTTCGGGGCGCGCTGGCCGCGATCCGACAATCATAAACAACAGCAAAGGACTGTGATGACCCGTTTGAACTGGCAAGAGATCGCACCTGAAGGCGCAAAGGCACTTTTCGGTATCCACCACTATGTCACGAGGAGGACGAACCTTCCGGAGGAACTCGTGCACCTCGTGTTCCTCCGCGTTTCGCAAATCAATGGCTGCGCACACTGCATCGATATGCATAGTCGCGATCTAAGAAAAACCATGTCGATCGACAAGATCAGTTTGGTACCGGTATGGGACGAGGTGCACCATTTGTTCTCTGAGCAGGAGCGCGCCGCGCTAGCCTGGGCTGAAGAGGTGACCCGTGTCAGCGAGACGCACGCGTCTGATGAAGCGTATGCCGCCGCCTCGGCACAATTCGCGCCCAAGGATCTGGTTGATCTCACGATCACGATCGCCGCAATGAACGCGTTCAATCGGCTGGGAGCGCCATTTCGAGTTCCTGTCGCTGCCCAGTCGTGATATGGTTTCCACACGCAGATTGGAAGTGATGCTTCACGGGCTCGAAGATTGCAGAATCCTAGGCGTCGATGATGCATTTCAGTCTGAGCTGCGCGGAGGGCAGCTTTGGAAAATCGCCTGCGAGCGTCTGCTTCTGGCCGGCAAGCGACCGCTCGCCGGCCGGGATGCATCAAACCTCGGTTTGCTCTGCCATCTCAAGAGCATCGTCGACCTCGATGCCGAGATAGCGAACTGTGCTTTCCAGCTTCGTATGCCCGAGCAGCAGCTGTACGGCCCGAAGATTCTTCGTCCGGCGGTAGATCAGCGAGGCTTTTGTACGGCGCATAGTGTGGGTGCCATACGCGGTATCGTCGAGGCCAATCGATGCGACCCAGCGGTGCACAATCCGGGCGTACTGCCGCGTCGACAGATGCGGCGACGTATGCAAGCGGCTCGGAAACAGAAAATCCGCCGCCTTTAGGCCTCGCGCCTCGATCCATGCTTCAACGCTCTCACGGGTTTGCTCCGTGATCTCGAATTGCACCGGACGCCGGGTCTTTTGTTGCATGACGGTGGCTCTCGCGGCCATGTGGCTTCCGTGACGGATGTCCTGCACCTGCAATCGCGTGAGATCGCACGCTCGAAGCTTGCTATCGATTGCGAGATTGAACATTGCGAGTTCCCGGACGTTCGACGCCATCTCCAGTCTCGTTCGGATTGCCCAAATTTCTCCTAGCTTTAGAGGTGGCTTCTGCCCGGTGAGTTTGCCCTTGTTCCATGGCACACGACGGCCAACGCTGACATTCTCGGATTCCATGACAATCTCCTTTCGCGTAAAGGGAGATTCAGTGTGCTCCTATGGAGGGTCGCTATCCGACCCAAAGTGGTCTCTCGTATCTGCATGCCGAAGATTCCGCGGGCTGGCAGCAAAGGAAGCGCTGGATCACAGCCATTGCAGCGCGGCACCATGCGGATCCGTCCAGGCCAACGCATGGCCATTGGCACATAACAGGAACATGCCGGACGGTTGCGGCGTGGCCGCGGGCAAGAACTGTGGAAATACCAATGGACTTTCATTGCTGATCCAGACGCAACGCGAGGCCAACATGTTGCGTGCAAATTCATTACGCAGTTCTTGGTCCATGACGTAGTTCAGAACAGCGGAGTGATACACAACCACCGTCGCTTCCGCCGGAGCCTGTTCGATCAGGGAAGTAAGATCCCGCAGCAAATCGCCCCGGACAATCTGAGGCGGCTCGCGTCTGCAGATCTGCAGCGCAGACTGAAGGCGTCCGAGCCGATTGCCGTCCTCGGGCCACACCAAGTCCTCAAGCCACTTCCTATCCTCGTTGCAGTGGACGTCGATTGGGCTCAGGTCTAGTCCAGCCCTCCACACAATTTCAGGATAGGTGTGGGGGAGCGAGCCCGCGCCGGTGACCTCACAGGGGAATACCGGATGGTCCGTATCGTCTCGACACGGAACCAGGCGTTGGGAACCCCAGTCGTAGCCGTATTTGTCCATTAGCAGGCACAGCCCTGCAGAGGCCCCCACTTCGATGAGCGCTATCTTGCCCCTGATTGAAGCGAGTGCGGGCAACAACACCGCACAGCGCCCTGGTTCGTTCGTCTGCGTGGAACGAGCCAGCATAAGAGCTCGGATGGCGCCGCCATGTTGCGCCAGGCCTGCATCGAATTCCGAAGTCGATGCGGGCGCGCCTACGGTATGCCGGAACGCGGCGAACAGCAGGTTGGGTTGCTGTTTATCTACAGGCAGACCCCGTAAAAACGCCAGTGCTTCAAACGAATTCGCTACATGCAAAGCCCATTTTTCATACAAGGGCGAGCGACCCGCCGCCTCGATCTTTGCAAACCTCGAGTAGCGGTCAGCTATCGGATCCATGCCATCCCCTATTACGCAGATGAGTCTCGGCTGATGAGCACCGCTCGCGGAGATCAGTCATGCTACCAAACAGCCAGCTATTGGATGCTGACGTTGCATTATGAAGGCCGCTGCCGACCCAAAGTGGCCTCTCGTCTCTACATTTCGAAGATTCCGATGGCGGTTAGCAAAGAAAGCGTTGGATCACAGCCATTGCAACGCGCCACCATGCGGATCCGTCCAGGCCGACGCATGGCCATTGGTACATAACAGGAACATGCCGGACGGTTGCGGCGTGGCCGCGGGCAAGAACTGCGGAAATACCAATGGACTTTCATTGCTGATCCAGATGCAACGCGAGGCCAACATGTTGCGTGCAAATTCATTGCGCAGCGCCTGGTCCATAACGTAGTTCAGAACAGCGGAGTGATACACAACCACGGTCGCTTCCGCCGGAGCCTTTTCGATTAAGGAAGCAAGATCCCGCAGCAGATCGCCCTGGACGATCTGTGGCGGCTCGCGTCCGCAGATCCGCAGCGCCGACTGAAGGCGTGCGAGTCGATTGCCATCCTCGGGCCACACCAAGTCTTCAAGCCACTTCCTATCTTCGTCGCAGTGAACATCGATTGGGTCCAGTCCAGCCCTCCACACGATTTCAGGATAGGTGTGGGGGAGCGGACCCGCGCCGGTGACCTCACAAGGGAATACCGGATAGCCCGAATCGTCTCGACACGGAACCAGGCGTTGGGAACCCCAGTCGTAGCCGTATTTGTCCATCAGCAGGCACAGCCCTGCGGAGGCCCCGACCTCGATGAGCGCTATCTTGCCTGCGATCGAAGCGAGAGCGGGCAGCAATACCGCACAGCGCCCTGGTTCGTTGGTCTGCGTGGAACGCGCCAACATGAGAGCCCGGATGGCGTCGCCATGTTGCGCCAAGCCTGCATCGAATTCCGCAGTCGAGCTAGGCGCACCTACGGTATGCCGGAACGCTGCAAACAGCAGGTTTGGTTGCTGTTTATCTACAGGCAGACCCTGTAAAAACGCCAGTGCGTCAAACGAATTCGCAACATGCAATGCCCATTTTTCATACAACGGCGAGCGACCCGCCGCCTCGATCTTTGCAAACCTCAAGTAGCGGTTAGCAATCCGATCCATGCCATCCCCCCTAACGCAGATGAGTCCCGGCTGAGTAGCACCGCTCGCGGAAGTCAGTCATGCTACTAAGCAGCTAGCTGTTGGACTTGACGTTGCATTATGACCGCTCCTGGCCGTATGCCGCCCTGGATCGCCGGCCGATGACGACCCAGAGCAGACATCCACAAGCGGCGCCGGAGCAGCACCGTAGGTACGAAGGACACCAAACCAACAGTGGCCATAAAGATGGCGAAGCCATGACCAGCGTTGGCGTCAGCTTGACCGACCAGTTATAGGCGTTGTGCTTGGCTCAGTGATTGGACTTCTTGGCGTACTTGTTATGCGCGGGCTTGAGGATTTCTTTGAGTAGCTCAGTGCCGGATATGACACGTGAATGGCTTTGAAGCTTCGCATTTAGCGAGTCAGCTACCAACTTGACAGCACTATATAACTGATCGAGCCATTCATCAGACCCAACTGTTTCGTAGTAGAACTCTTCATTCAACTCTCGAAAGTCACTGCCATCAAGCCGATATCGAAGGCCAACAGGCAAGGCCTCAAGCTTTTCGATGAATGGCTCAAGACTAGCCCAGGGCTCTGGCTCTAGGCGAGCCTTCGTGTCAACTGCCAGTTTGGCAATTTTGTGACTGAAGCGTTCGACATGGAGAATGGCGGCTTCTCTACTCGTGTCTGGCGCAAGGTGGTAAGCAGCTACAGCCTTGAGCACGCACTCAGCAGCCATACGCAGATCTAGAAAAAGCTTAAGTCGCTTGGACTTGATTGCGCAGAAAGCATCGCCAGTCAGCCTGTACCGATGAAGGAAATCCAAGCAGTCATGGAAAAAGTCGTTTGCAACTTCAATGTTCGGTGAAGCCATGTGTGTGCTCAACGATCAAGTTAAGCGGCTGGCAAAGCCCATCCGCTTGGATGCCTTGTTAGAAGTTACGGCTTTAATAAGCACATGCGCAAAGCGGCTTTTTTCTCTGACGGTAATTTAAAAGAAGTGTTGGCGCTATGACTTCCGACGGAAGAGGCAAAGCAATTGCCGTACTTGTCGTCGAAATGCATTCTCAGGGCGATATCTTTCTTGTTTGGATTCGCCGCTGCAAAATCTTTCCAAAAAGTGTCAGGATCATCATCGAACTGCGCCACGATCGGGCGCTTATCTCCAGGACATTGCATTTTGTTCTCCTAAAAATTAACTAGATTCTAACGCCAAGGTTAACCGGCACAAATGGGGTGCATTTTTGTCCGCGTTAAACCGCCAGTTAGGTAACTTTGCTATTGAAATTAAGACAGTTGATGCTTTGCATTCTAAAGTTCCCAGATGGCCTCACAGGCCAAGTACTCGCCAATAACAATTTTGATGCGGACGATGCCGCCATCATCAATGGCTTGAAACCTATAGCGCCCTTCCTGCACATCCACCCAATCGTTGAGAATCATATGAAAAATACGCTCCTCGCCATTGGGGTCTGCTAGTTTGATCTCTGCAACGCACAAACGCTGCATGCCCCTAGAGCCAATCTCTCCGTATGTCTGAATCACATGCGGAGCATTGAACTCTTCCAAGAATTGCTCAGTAAGCAGCGCCATGGGCTGCCACCAGATTGACGTTGGCTCTTCGCGACACTCCTGCTTTAATTCGTAGGCAGCGTGGCACCTAGCCAGCTTTAGAAGAACGCGACGTACTCTATCGTGCTCAACTTCAAATATGATTTTGCTGCCATCGCAAGTCTTAGATGCTTCAATGCGCGCCCGTAGACCGGCGGATTTCTCTAACAAGGTCGCAATGGAGGGGCGTCGGACTTTTGCTGGCTCTGTCGAGCCAGCAATGACCGACTCAATAAGACATGCAACGTACTCTTCGTCTTTGGAGAACCCATTGTTGCAAGGATGACAAGCGCCGACGACGGGAAGATTCTCCGGGTATGGTTTGTCTAGCAATACACGGGAAGGCACATGTTCGCGAGTGTTGTCTTGGGCCCCGCAGTAAATGCAGCCCAAGAGTAATCGTTCATCAGAGTAGTCTCTTAACTGTTCCATCGCGGGATTGGGTCTCGAAGTTGCCAAACTAAATTTAGACGATAGAAAAAAATGGGATCATCGTTCTCATAAAAATTAATCTATCCGCAATTCTGAGAGTGAGCAATCGCAAGTAAACGCTTTAGGTAAACCTAAAAATTTCGAAACTGGAGCTCGTTGCAAGTAATCCAAAGACCAATGATGGAATGACTACTCTTGGCCGCGAGCCGTCCTCGCCGAAAGGCCGAGAACGACCCGAAACGGTCTTGCGATAAAGCCGAAAGCGGCCATTCCTCGAGCGCATTTCCCCAATCGCTCGGAAGGCCCTGAGCGTCATTTCAGCCTCGTTTTTCCGACACGCTGAAGTTGCCAGAGGAGCCGCTCTGGTTAGTTTGCGCAACCGAAACTGTGATTGTCGGCTCATCCACAGAGGCGACGTCAACAATATGATTTAGACAAAGGGCAGCCCAATGCCTGTATGGACCAGGATAGTCGGCACAAGCCCACGACGCTCGCTTTAGATACTCCAAGTAGGTCGACGACTGATATTCAACGAAAACACGACCGATGCCAATTGAAGTCTTCGGCTCCGGCAGCGCGAAGCTTTCATTAAGCACGGAATAGCCGACGTAGCTACGCCACGTGATGTCAAAGATACGGCAACCGTTGCAATGCTCGATCGTCTTCGCCCGATCGAGAATCGCCTTCACGGGTTCAAGTGGTTCCGCATCAAGAATCGCCGTACGTACCGGACCGCCATCTGTAGCCTCAAGCACTCGCATTGTCAGCTGATTTTCGGCCGGTTCAAACATTTTATCGAGATAGAGGTATTTGCAGTCGGAAAAAATATCGGTCACATGTGGCATAGGTAGTCGTTCCAACTTGCATTGGTCGAGGTGATTTTCGTCGATCTTCGGCGACACGTCGAATCACCGCTCCTGGACGGAGTAGAACCTTGCTAAGTCACATGAGTGACCTACATTAAGGTGACCAAGCGCTCGCCCGACCAGCGCCGAGACGCCGCCCTCCCACCTCAGACAAACCCGATTTCCCCCAGCCCCCCGCCCATCCCCCTACCCCATCGACTATAAAAACAAAACACTTCCCATTCGCACTTCATCCCCCGCCGTCCCCACCATGAAAAAGTGCCTCGCCCCCACCGCCCACCAGGTCGGTGGCCTATACCGCGAGCATCACGGTTGGCTGCGCAACTGGCTTCGCACTAAAGTCCGCCGCGCCGAAGACGCCGACGATCTGACCCAGGACACTTTCGTCCGCGTGCTGTGCGCCGCCACTCCCCTCCACATCGACACATCCCCCCTGCGCGAACCGCGCGCCTATCTGGCTACCGTGGCCGGACGGCTGGTGGCCAATTTCTACCGGCGGCAGGCGCTGGAAATCGCCTATCTCGAAGTCCTGGCCTCCCTGCCTTCGCAACAGGTGCCTTCCCTCGAAACCCAGGCCCTGGTGCGCGAGGCGTTGTTCGAGTTCGATCGCATGCTCGACGGCCTCGACCCGAAGGTGCGGCAGGCCCTGGTGCTATCGCAGTTCCAGGGGTTGCCCTACACGCAGATCGCCGTGAATCTGAATGTCTCGCTGCGCACGGTGAAGAACTACATCGCGCGCGCCATGGCGCACTGCTGCCTGGCGGCCTTCTGATCCCCCGGCAGGTTGCATGGCCGAGTCCCGCCCGCCGTCGTCCGCCGAGGAATCGGCCGTACACGAAGCCGCCCGCTGGTTTGCCTGCCTCATGGCCGAAGACGCGACGCCGCGCGATCGCGTTGACTGGCAGGCCTGGCTCGACGCCAGCCCGACGCATCGCCAGGCCTGGGAACGGCTGCAGAAGATGCGGGGCGCCTTCAGCCGCGTGCCGGCTAATGTCGCCACGGCCGTGCTCACCCCGTCCGCGCGCCGGCGCGCGCAGCGCCGCAGCCTGCTGTCGTTGATGGGGATGGGCCTGCTGGCCACCGGCACCTATGGCGTCATGCGGTCAGGGGAGTCGGACATCTGGCAGACCGCGACCGGCGAGCTGCGCCAATTTCAACTGGACGACGGCTCGCAGCTCTATCTAAACACCGCCACCCGCGTGACGCTGGATTTCAGCGACGCGCGGCGTCGGGTGGTGCTGCGTGCCGGCGAGATCCTGATGCAGGTCCATCAGGACCAGACCTCGCGGGCCATGCCGCGCCCGTTCGTCGTCAGCACGCCGCATGGCGACATCCTGCCGCAGGAGGCCCGCTTCACGGTGCGGCTGGATACCCGCGACACGCGGGTGCAGGTGTTGCAACATTCGGCCACCATCCTGCCTGGCCAGACGCAGAATCACCCTTCGATCCGCATCCCTGCGGTGCTGCTGCGCGCCGGTCAGGCGGTGTCGTTCGATGCCGACGGCGCGGGGCCGGTGGGCGCCGCGTCCTTGGATGCGCAGGCTTGGCTGCATGGCCGTCTGGTTGTAGAGGATCGGCCACTGGCCGAGGTCGTCGCCGAACTGGCGCGTTATCGGCCCGGCATTCTGCGGTGCGATCCGGCGGTGGCCGATCTGAAGGTCTCCGGGGTCTTCTCATTGCGGGACACCGACGAGGCGCTGGAAGCAATCTCGGACAGTTTCCCTGTGCAGGTGCGGCGGCATACGCGCTACTGGGTGACGGTGCTGGCGCGCCCAGGGGCGTAGCCGGGGCGGTGGCGCAGGCGGCGGCCTCGTGCCCGACGCCACGGGTCAAGCGTAAAAGCGATCACATAAGTATTTTTTTAAATCGCATTTGCACTTTCGTAGTACGTCGCGTGTCCTCAATGACGATGGCGCTCGCCATGGACGCGAACCGAACCGGTTCCGGCCATGGCCTCGCTTCCCGTTCAATCACTATGCCGCGATATGTCCATGCACGATCACCCCTCCACTTCACCGGCCTGCGCGCCTGGCCGCTCCTCGCACCCTGCCGCGCCGGGCGCGCGCCAGTTCACGCTGAATCTCACGCTCATATGCCTGTTGGCCGCCTTCACGCCGCTGCGCGCCGCCCACGCGCAAACGCCCTCGGCAGCCCTCGCCGCCAGCACCTTGCAGGTGGACATCCCGGCCGGTCCGCTGACCACGGTGCTGAACCAGTACGCGCAGGCGGTCGACGTCAGCCTGTCGTTCGACGCCTCGCTGCTTGCGGGAAAGGAATCCGCCGGGTTGCGGGGAAGTGTTGAGGTGGAGGCGGGTTTCCGCCGCATCCTCCAAGGCAGCGGATTCGAAGCGGTGGCGCGTGCGCCGGGGCGCTACATGCTGCGCGGCTTGCCGAAGGCGGCAGGCGAGGACGCCACCGATGTGACCCAGCTGAACGCCGTCACCGTCAGCGGCTACCGCGAAGGCGACGCGCCCAACCGGGGCTACACCGTCAGCAGCACGTCCAGCGCCACCAAGCTAGACCTGGCGCCAAAGGAAACGCCGCAGAGCATCACCACGTTCACGGCGCAGCAGATTCAGGATCAGGGGTTGTTGACGGTCAGTGAAGTGCTGGACCAGACGCCAGGCATCACACTGATTACCGCCGGCGTGGCGGGCGCCGGGAACCAACCTGTCTATTCACGGACTTTTCCGGTCACTTCGGTGCAACTGGATGGCGTCATGGCCAGCAGCTACATACTGTCCGGCTCCGCCAACGGCAACATCGGGCTGCAGGATTCCTTTCTGTACGAGCGCATCGATGTGATCCGCGGCTCCAACAGCCTGACCGGCGGCGAAGGCGATGCGTCGGCCAGCCTGAACTTCGTGCGCAAGTATCCCTACCTGGATCGTCACCTGTCGGCGAATTTGAAATACGGCAGCTGGAATAATCGCCGCGCCGAGCTGGACCTCTCCACGCCGGTCAACGACCGGTTCCGGGTGCGGCTGGCGGCAGCCATGCAAAAGGGTAATCACTGGGTCGAGCGGGTCAAGAGCAATCGAGGCGCGGTGTCGCTGATCGGGCAATTGGATGTGACGGAGAACAACCGCATCAGCGCCGGCGTGACGCAATTCGACTTCAAGCTGGACGGGGCCTCGCCGCATGGCTTGGCGAGGTATTCGGAAGTGTCAAACAACAGATTCCGGCCTGGAGAAAAAGAATTTCTACCGGAGGGCATACGCGACCTGCCACCAGGCGACAGCGTATTGCCAACCAGAGGCGTCTCGCGCGGCTTCAATAACGCAACCCCTTGGTCACACACCCATCGTAATTACACCAATCTGTTTCTCACCTGGGACCATGATTTCAACGACGACTGGTCATTCAAGGCCAGCTACAACCATGCCAGCAACATGGACGACCAGTTGTACGGGGAAATGGGATCCCGCTATTACGTGCCCCAAGCGGGGTTGGCCAGCTACGTTGCCAAACGCGACCATCAAGAGAACATCGTCAATGCCGTGGATGTTCACCTGAAAGGCCGTATTGAGGCATTCGGCCGAGACCAGGAATTCGTCGTGGGCGCCAATGCCTATAACGTGAATCACATGGTCTACGGTGGCTATGATTCCTTCGGGACGGCGGAATACCCCCTACTCGCTTTCGAGTCATGTGGCCGCCGCAATCGCTCTTGCCTCCCACCGAGGTCGCCCATGGACCGCACGTCGATAGGTGCAATTCCCATCAAAGGCTGGACCGCTCGCCTTCCCGAGGAATCAGAGTTGGCCGGCTCCCGCAGGGACATGTACAGCGCCAGGGAACGATATATCACCAAGCGCCGGCAAACCGGGTACTACTTCAGCAGCCATTTGCGACCGATTTCGCGCGTTCATCTCATTCTGGGCGGGCGTTGGGCCAAGGATGTGGAGACGGACCATGTCGACACCGACTGTCTAGTCGACCACTGCAACTCCACCCACTTCCTTCCCAATTCCACCAACCCCACCATGCGCCCGAAGTTCCTGCCCTATGGCGGTCTGATCGTCGAACTGACGCCGCAGATCAATGCCTACGGCAGCTATACAACGTCCTACGTGCGCGACCCCGTCTATAACGGTTCAAACGGTGGCACCAACGCCATTACCGGCGATTACCTCCCCCCGGTGCGCTCGATCACCGAGGAGGGAGGCCTCAAAGGCGCATTTTTCGACGAACGCCTCAATATCGCAGCATCCTACTTCAGGATGACACAAAAGGACTTTCCCTTTCAAAGCTACGACCCCAACGCCCCGACTACTGACAACAACGGCTGGCGCGTCTATGGATGGGAATTCAATGCCACCGGCGCTATCACGAAAGACTGGAATATCGCCGTGGGCTACGTCAAACAAAAACAGGTCCTGCCGCCATTCAAGGGGGAGATCATGTTTTCGGCGGTTGACGACCTGACCGGCAGCTATCGCGCGCCCGAACAATCCTTCAAGTTGTTCACCACCTATCGCGTCAAACGCCTGACCATGGGCGCGGGCGTGCGCTGGCAGAGCCGCACACAGTCCGCCTGGATTCCCATGGACTTAGAGCACCGCAAGCAGGACTACCTGATGCGACAGGACGCCTACTACGTCGTCGACCTAATGGCGCGCTACCAGATCGACCGGCACTTCAGCATGCAACTGAACGTCAACAACATATTCGACAAGGTCTACTACCAGCATGAACGCTCCTTTAATTCAGCACCGCCACGGAATGCGTTGCTGACCTTGAGCTACCGCTTGTGAAGGTATCCGGATCATCCGACGCGCAGCCGTCCTCTGCCGCATATAACCGAATCGGACGAAAGGCTGCATGGGTTTGCCACACGGCGTGCACTTTCACCACTGGTCGCGTGTCCTCCTAGATGTGTGGATCCTAGCCGATCAGGTCCCAGTCCTGGCGACAACGCTGGCTGCCGGGTTCACCCAGGTCCCCAAAAATCAACCCTTGTTGCCACTGGGGATCGTTCATCATCCCTTTTCAAGGACACGACCATGCGCAAACTCGCCTCACTTTCCGCTGCCTTGCTGATGACCGGATCCGCCGGCGTCGCCTCCGCAGGCTGGAACCAATTGGACCTCGACCAACCCAGCAACCTGGAAGAACAAGCAAATGTCGTTTACCAGGGCTCGTTCAATTACAACGGTCAGACCTACGGTCCCTCCACTTCCGCGGCCGTTCCGACTCAGGCCAGCACAGGCATTTCCAACGTATTCGATCTGAACTCCCTGCAAGCCTTCACCCTGTACGGCAAGAACGGCCCCGCAGGCACAGGTCGCAACGATGATCTGAGCCTGACCTCCAATGACAATTCCGCGGCCGCCGGCGTCAAGTCTCCGGTGGTATACCGCGTCTACCGCCAGAACTACTCGGCGGCGGTGGTCAACCTTGCACGTGGCACAGTGGGCCGCCACTTCGTCAAGAGCATCGTCGGCGAGCAGACCGCGCCGGACACGCTGGTAAATGGCACCTACAACTACGCCGGAGTGACCTTCTCGAACTTCCCGCGTGGCATGTTCGATTACCAGGTCACGGTAACGGGCCCCAGCTCCGCCACGGGCCAGGGGTCATTCTCGTTGGACGAGATCAAGATTCCTGCCAAGATATCCTCGACCGGCAAGGACATTGTCTTCAACATCAATAACGGCAAGCTGGATCCGACGGCTTTGGATGCGACCGGCAACGGTCTGGTCTTCGCCGGAGACGTGACTATCACCACGAACGACGTCAGCAATCCCGACGCGTGGAAGGAAATCGGTGGTCTCGTAGCGAAGCCGGAATATGACCTGACGCTCTTCGGCCCCAACGGCGCGGAAATCGCAGGCGCCATCAACGGTCTGCCTGACCGCGTCGGCTCCGTCGCGGTCATCGGCGCAAAACAGTAATCGCTACCAGAAGGGCGGAGCAATATCTCTTCAACATCAAATAGATAGCGACCCAAATCGGACTGCTATTTGATATTGGCCGCCATTGAATTGCGATCGCTCCCGTCACGGACTGCAGGGATTCCCCTGCAGTCCTTTTGCCTATTCAAGCCGCCGCATCCGGAAGACCCGTGCCGCACCCTCTCTGGTCCAACCCCTCTCGCCGTCATTCACTGTTCACGGCAATCGTCATCAGCCTGTTGGTCACGGGCTACCCGCTTACGCTCCAGGCCCAACCCGCCACGCCGTCACCCGCCGTCCTGCCCGCTCCCGTCCGCCCCCTGGAGCCGGACACCCCGACGCTCCCCCCTCCCCCTCGCCCCACGCCCGCCATCACGCACCGCCAGCCCACCCAACCAGCCCAGCCCCCCGTCGAACTGACCGACCAGGACCTGGCCGACGACCTCAAGCTGACCGAACGCATCCTCAACCAGGCGATGTTGCAAGAGGACTGGAGCACCCTGCGTCGGGTGATGCGCTTCTACCCCTGGATGGCCGGCGTCGATCCGATCCTGCGCGACTACGTGCATGGCGCGCTGCTGCGCCACGACGGGCGGCTGGCCGAGGCCATCGCGTTGTACCGCCAACTGGTGGCGCAGCATCCCGACCTGGGCTACGTGCGGCTGGAACTGGCCACCATGCTGATGGAGGATCGCCAATTCCGGCAGTCCGACGCCGAGCTGGCCGATCTGCGGCTGGGGTCGCTGGAGCCGGCGGCGCAGCACAGCGTCATGCTTTACCGTCAGGCATTGGCACAGCAGCGCCGCTGGAATTTCCGCCTGGGCGCCGGCGCGGTCTACAGCAACAACGTCAATTCAGCCAACCGCGACCCGATGCTGTACCTGCCGGTCGCGACACGGCAAGGTCCCTTGTGGGTGCCGTTCGCGAAGGGCCGCAACGCGTTGCCCAAGGCGGATTGGGGGTTGAAATACAGCAGCAGCGCCAATGTCGAACGCAATCTCGGCGGGCATCACTACTACACGCTGGGCGCGGATATCGACGGCACCGCGTATCGCGTGCAACGCGACTACAGCGACCGCTCCCTGACCTTGCGCGGCGGCTACAAGTGGCAGGACGCCACGCGATGGTTTGCGGCGACGCCCCAGGCGGGCCGCAGCTGGATGGGCAGCCGGCGCTATAGCCACAACCGCGGCTTGAGCCTGGAGTACGGGTGGCGGCCAACGCC
Organism: Achromobacter sp. SIMBA_011; assembly: GCF_046535435.1. NCBI lineage: Bacteria > Pseudomonadati > Pseudomonadota > Betaproteobacteria > Burkholderiales > Alcaligenaceae > Achromobacter > Achromobacter sp. SIMBA_011. The sequence goes on from NZ_JAWRWN010000006.1 coordinate 39,225, forward strand.
GGGGTGGCAGTTGATGGGGGCCTGGCTGTGGCTCAAGCGCGGCTATGATGATCGGGCCTATGCCGCCTATGACGGCCATCTGGACGTGCTGTCGCTGACGGCCATCCGCGTGTTCTCGCCAGCGCTGTTGGCTTACGCCAGCGTCGGGCTGCAGCGCGAGGCGGTGGCGGCGGGCGAATACACCTATCGCTTTCCCTGGGCGCAGCTGGGCGTGGTCAAGACCTTCAGGCAAATGTTGGCCACGCGCTTGAGCGCCCGCTATGGCCGCCAGGCGTATGAGGCGCCCTACGCCCTGTTCCTGAACCAGCGGCGGCGCGATCATGAACTGCGCGTGGACGCCTCGGTCTGGAGGCCGGACCTCAAGATAGCCGGGATGGAGCCGAAGCTGAACCTCAGCTACCTCAAGATCACCAGCAATCTGCCCATGTATGCGCGGGACCGGACCGAGGTCAGCTTGATGCTGGAGAGGCGGTTCTAAACAGCATCCGTGTCGGCGACCAGGGCAACAATCCGTCCACGCTCACGCTTTCTGGCCCTTGCTCACTGCCATGGATATCTCCTTGAGCATCCAGGCGAAAGTCGTCGCGGCGCGAGTCCGCCCTGCTCCCTTCGGCCACGGCAAGCGGAGTTGTCGAAACAATTCCGGCTGCGTGATAGGGATGAAATTACCGCGCTCGAAGCCCGTCGCCGCCGTTTCAGGAACGATGTCCCAAGCTGCCCATCCCCGGAGACCGCCAGGAGCGATTCCGTGCTATCCGTTTCCGCCGCTATCGGCAATTGCACATTGGCGGCCTTGAACGCGTCTTCGATCAGCATGCGCGTCGAGAATTTCGGCGGGAACAGGGCTAACGGAATCGAAGCCAGAACGGTCTCCGGTCCGTACCTTCACGCCGACCGAGGCCGTTTTTGATGAATTTTCAAGCGGAGATCGTCCTGGCAATCCAGGATTTCAATGCCGGAAAGCATGGGCAAATGCACTGGGAGGCCGGATCGGCGTTGACGCGCCAGCGCGCCTCGGCCGGGTAGTCTCGGCCAGAAAGTCTCATGACGCGCCCCGAATCACTGCCAAAATGATGCAATTTTCGCGAGGAACGTGACAGAATATCGGGCACCCGCGTCACGGCTGTACCGCCGAACCCCGTATTGATCAGGTCCTGAAATGCCCGTTATCGGCGATCCGCCTCCAACCCGACCTCCTGGCGAGGGCGTGGGCAGCGGCCATGGCGGGTCCGACGACGCCCTGGAGCGGCTGGCGCGCCTGGCGCGGCGACTGTTCAATGTCGACACGGCAATCGTTGCCCGCGCCGACGCCGCGGGCGCATGCGAGGCGATGGCCGGCACGCCCCCCGCTTCGCCGCAGCCTTGGTCCATGCAATCCCCCATCCGCGCCGCCGACGGACGCCTGCTGGGTAGCTTGCGCCTGCTGCACGGACAGGATCGCGCTTTCACGGATGAAGACAGCCGGAACCTGCAAGACCTGGCGGACCTCGCGGCGACCGCTATCGCCCCCCAAGCGCGCGAGCGCGCCGACGAAATCGCCTGGCGGGAGGAAGCCAGGAAGTTGTCGCTGGCCATCGCCGGTAGCGGCACGGGGGTCTGGGACCGCAACGTGGTGACCGGCGAGATCACCTATTCGCCCGGCTGGAAGGCCTTGCTCGGCTATTCCGAGTCCGAACTCACGACCCGCATCGAAGACGCCTACCAGCGCCTGCACCCGGACGACCTGGGTTTCGTGCAAGCCGCCATGCAGGACCATTTCGACGGCAAGACCGAAAGCTACGAGGTCGAGCACCGCATCCGCTGCAAGGATGGCAGCTACAAGTGGATCTGCAGCCGGGGCAAGGTGGTCAGTCGCGACGAGGCCGGCAAGGCGCTGCGCATGATGGGCACCACCACCGACATCAGCGCGGTGCGCGCCCTGGCGGAACGGCTCAAGCTCACGGCGGACCTGGTCGTCAACCTCACCGACGCCGTACCCGGCCTGGTCTTTCAGTGCCAGGCCGTGGCCGAGGGCGGCGCGAGGTTCTCGTATGTCAGCGCCGGCATCCGCGACATGTTCGAGCTGACCGCCGACGACGTGCGCGCCAGCGCCACCGCGATCGAACAGCGCGTCCATCCCGAGGACCTGCCCGCCTACCGGGCATCGCTGCAGCAGGCGACCGCCGCGCTCACGCGCTGGCACCTGGAGTTCCGCGTTTGCCTGCCGCGGCAGGGGGTGCGGTGGCGGCTGGGCGACGCCAGCCCGAGCCGCGAGGCCGGCGGGGGCGTGGTCTGGCACGGCTTCGTCACGGACATCACCGACCGCAAGCGCGCTGAACTGGAATTGCGCGAACTCGCCGCCACCGACGCGCTGACCAGCCTGCCGAACCGCCGCCATTTCATGTCGCGCATCGCTGCGGAGCTTGCGCGTATCAAGAGCGACGGCGGCCACGGTTCGGCGGTGCTCATGTGCGACCTGGACCACTTCAAGCACATCAACGACACCTGGGGCCACGCCATCGGCGACGGCGTGCTGCAGCACTTCGCCCGCATGCTGCGTGCCCAGTTGCGCGAGATCGACCTGGTGGGCCGTATTGGCGGCGAGGAATTCGCCGTCGTGCTGCCGGACACCGACATCGAAAGCGCGCACCTGTTCGCCCACGACGTACAGCGCCGCATCGCGGATACGCCCTATCTGACGGGCGGACAGCGCATTCCGCTGACGGTCAGCATCGGCATTTCCGCGCTGCATACGCACGACGACGACGCGGAACTGGCGCTCAGCCGCAGCGATCGCGCGCTGTATTACGCCAAGCAACGCGGCCGGAACCGGATCGAATCGGTGTTTTTCAGGTAGCGCGAGCCCGACGCATGGGTTTGCCTCAGGGCGGGTCGCGCAGGTCGACAGCCAGGCGCAACAACCTGTTGATTTCGCCAGTCAGATGGCGTTTGCGACCCTGTTCCACGATGCTGATGCTGCGAAACTCCTGTGGCCCCGGCAACGGCAGCACTTTCAATGCCGGGTCTTTGTTCCAATGGACGTTTTGCAACAAGGGCACCAGGCTGACGCCCACTTGCTGGCGCACCAGCGCCGCGATGCCAAGAATCGAGTTCAGCTCCAGGATTTCCTGCGGTTTGACTCGCAATCGGTGCAGCACCCGATCGGCTTTGGAACCGGTGGCGGTATTGCGGTCATAGCGGATGTAGGGCTGAGTGGCCAGCAGCTCGGTGATGTCCGGCGTTTTTGCATGGGCCTGCGCGCTGGCCAGCAGGATCAGCGGTTCGTCATAGAGCCGCGAGCAGCTCAGCCCTTTGAATTCCTGCCTGGGCGACTTCACCACGACCGCCGCATCCAGCTCGCCGGCCAGCAGCAGCGGCGCCAGCTCATCAGAACGCGCGCTGGTCAGCGTGACCGACACTTTGGGATGGATGGCCTTTAGCTGCACCAGGCAATTGGCCAGCAGCCCCATGGCCGAAATGATGCCGCCCACGGTGATTTCGCCTTCCATGCGCAAATCCCGATCCGGGTCTTCAAGCATTGCTTCGTAATCGGCCACCAAGCGCCTGGCGCGCGGAAGCAGCAGCGTCCCGTCGCGACTCAAACTCGTCTGTCTGTGATTGCGCTCGAACAACGTACGGCGCATTTCGTCTTCAAGCGCGCGCATTTGCTGACCCACGGCGGCGCTAGTCAACGCGACCCGGTCGGCCGCGGCGGCAAAGCTGCCCTCCTCCGCGACGGCAATGAATGTTCTGAGAAACCGGATGCTGCTCATGGCGCGAGGCGATTTTTAGGTAAAGATTCACTTTACTCCAATTAAAACTAAATTAGATTTTCTTTGTATAGGCACTGGCGGATACTGCGGGTCTTCTCATTGAATGGTGTAGACCATGAGCACTGCTACCCCGGATTCCCAGGCCGACCTGCTGGCGCGGCAAAACGCGCGGCGTCTATACGACCAAGGGCCGACAACGGTCTATGCCCATGTGGGCGACAAACGCTTCGCCTATTGTCTTTACGTTCCCGAATCCATCGAAGACGCAACGCGTCCCGTGGATCTCGTGGTGGTCGTGCATGGGTCCAACCGCGCGATGGAAACCTACCGGAACAGCTTTGCCGAGTTTGGCCGCTGGAACGACTGCGTCATCCTGGCGCCGCTGTTTCCGGTGGGCGTGCTGGGCGATGGCAATGGCGACGGCTACAAGCAAATTCTTGAAGGAGATATCCGCTATGACCAGATCCTGCTGGATATGGTCGCCGAGGTCGGCAAGAAGTACGGCCGCAACTTCGACACCTTTGCCCTCTTTGGCTATTCGGGCGGCGGCCAGTTCACCAATCGCTTCTGCTACCTGCACCCCGACAGGCTCTGGGCCGCATCGATCGGCGCGCCGGGTTCGGTCACGCTGCTGGACACCGCGCGCAAGTGGTGGGTGGGCGTGGCCGACATGGAGACGCGGTTTGGCAAGGCGCTGAACCTTGATGCGCTGCGTCAGGTCCCCATCCACATGGTGGTCGGCGCGGCGGATCTCGAAACCTGGGAAATCACCCATCGCCCCGGCGGCAAGCACTACATGGAAGGCGCCAACGACGCCGGCCGCACCCGGCCCGAGCGGCTGGAACGCCTGCGCGCCAGCTTCGAAGCGGCGGGGGTGAGCGCCACGCTGGATCAGATTCCCAACGTGCCCCACATGGGCATCAAAGTCATGCCGGCCGCGCAGAAATTTTTCGCGGCGGTGTTGCGCGAACGGCGGGCTCGCCAGGCGCAGCAATAAGCACAAGCGGCACGGCCAGGTCCTGGCCGCGCCGCCCACCCATTGAAGGAGGATTACTTCATGCGCAACAGTGTAAAGGCCGCCCTGGGGTACGCCGCGCTGGCGTTGACGCTGGCAACGGCCGGAAGTCTCGCCGCCGAGCCATCACGGATTCAGGTCGGCATCAGCGGTGATATCCGCAGCACCGACCCCGGCGTCAACCGGGACGAGAACACCGACGCCGTCGTCATGCATATGGTGGAAGGCCTGGTGGCCTACCGCGAAGACGCGACCGTGGGGCCGTTGCTGGCCGACTCGATCACGGTTTCTGATGATGGACGCAGCTACCGCTTCAAACTGCGCGAGGGCGTGCGGTTTCATAACGGGGCGCCGCTGACCGCCGCCGAAGTCTTGTGGACCTGGCGCCGCTACCTCGATCCCAAGACGCAATGGCGCTGCCTGGGCGACTTCGACGGCCGCGGCTTGCTCAAGGTGCAGGACATCAGCAGCCCGGACCCGATGACCGTGGTGTTCACCCTGGAACAGCCCAACGCCTTGTTTCTGGCGACGATGGCCAGAACCGATTGCGGGGGCACGGGCATTCTGCATCCGGATTCGCTGACGCCGGAAGGCGCGTGGCGCTCGCCAGTGGGAACCGGGCCGTTCAAGCTGGGGCAATGGCAACGCGGGCAATATGTGGAGCTGCAACGCTTTGCTGACTATGCGCCGCGTGCCGAGGCAAAGCCTGACGGGTATACCGGCAACAAAGCCGCGCTGGTGGACCAGGTGCGCTTTGTCGTGATCCCCGACAATGCGACGGCCAAGGCCGCGCTGATGGCGCGCGGCGTCGATCTGCTGCCCGACGTGACGGCGACCGACGCGGCCGACTTGAAGCAGGCCAAGGGCTTGACCATCCAGGTCAGCCCGGCAATGTCCATCAACGGCCTGCTGTTCCAGACCCGCGACCCTTTGCTCAAGGATGTGCGTATCCGCCGCGCCATTGCGCTGTCGCTGGACTACGGCCAGATGGTCGCCACGCTGTCCAGCGGACTGTCCAACGTCAACAATTCGGCCGTGCCCAGCAGCAGCACCTACTATGACGCGGCGACGGCCAAGGGCTACCGCACCGATCTGGCCGAGGCCCGCGCCTTGCTGAGCGCGGCCGGCTATCGCGGTCAGCCGATCAAGATGATTGTGAACAAGCGCTACCCGCAGATGTTCGATATGGGCATTCTGAGTCAGGCCATGCTGGCGGCCGTGGGCATCAACATCCAGATGGAGACGCTGGAGTGGGGCACGCAGCTTGAACGCTACCAGAGCGGCAACTATCAGATGATGGCGTTCTCGTATTCTCCCCGCTTCGACCCGGCCCTGAGTTTCGAGCAGATACTGGGTGACAAGTCCAGGGAGGCCCGCAAGGTCTGGGACAACGGTGAAGCCATCGACATCCTGCGCCAGGCCATGCGCGAAGCCGATCCGGCCAGGCGCCAGGCGCTATTCGATCGGTTGCACGACATGCTGATCAAGGACGTGCCCATGGTCATCGTCTACAACGGGACCGCCATCGGCGCCTTCCGTGATGGCGTCCAGGGCTATCGAACCTGGCCGATTTCCAAGCCGCGCCTGTGGGGCGTGTCTTTGGCGGCGACCACGAAATAGGCCCGTCATGTTGCGATTCTTCATTCAGCGCCTGGGCATGGCGCTGCCCACCCTGCTGCTGATCTCGATCATGGTTTTCGGCCTGATCCGCTTCATCCCGGGCGACCCCGCCCTGCTGATGCTGGGGGATATGGCGGACGCGCAAAGCCTTGCCGACATGCGCAAGGCCCTGGGACTGGATCACTCATTCGTGACCCAGTACCTGATCTGGATACGGGCGGTGCTGGGCGGCGACTTCGGCTTGTCAATCAGTAGCAGCCAGCCGGTGCTGGGCCTCCTGGTCGAGCGCTTCAGCGTCAGCGCCGTCATCGTGCTGATCTCGGTTGGACTGGCAGTGCTGCTGGCTGTTCCCGTGGGCCTTTACGCCGCCTGGAAGCAGAACAGCCTGATGGATCTGGGCCTGGTCGCCGGCGCCACCCTGCTGCTGTCAATTCCCGCCTTCTGGCTGGGCTTGCTGCTGCTGTACTTCTTCGGCATGAAGCTGGGGTGGTTGCCCATCGTCGGCTACGTCAGCGTCAGCGCGGATCCGTTGCGCGGCCTGAGCTATCTGGTCCTGCCGGTGGTGACGCTGACGCTCGTGGAGTTCGGCTCCATCGCCCGCATGGCCCGCGCCAGCACGATCGAGGTCTTGCGGCTGGAATACATCGCCCACGCCCGCGCCAAGGGCCTGTCGGAATCGGCGGTGCTGTGGGGCCATGCCTTGCGCAACGCCTTTGCGCCGACCTGGACGCTCGTGGGCCTGATCCTGGGCAATCTGCTGGGCGGCATTGCGGTGTTGGAAACCGTCTTCACCTTGCCCGGCATCGGCCGGCTCATGGTGGATTCGATCTTTGCCCGTGACTATCCGGTCCTGCAGGGGTGTCTTTTGTTGATCACCAGCATCTATGTCGTGGTGAATTTGATCGTTGACCTGCTGTATCCGGTCTTTGATCCCAGGGTGAAACTATGAATGGCGACGTCATCTCCTTGCCGGCCGCCCCCGTGCGGCGCCGCGGCCTGCCCGCGCTCAATGCCTTGATTGGCGGCGGCCTTCTGCTGGGATTGGTCGCGCTGGCGCTGCTGGGCCTGGTGTGGACGCCGTACGACCCGCTCAAGCTCGATCTGAGCCTTCGGCTGCAGGCGCCTGGCGCGCGGCACTGGCTGGGCACGGACGAGTTCGGCCGCGACGTCCTGAGCCGGCTGATCATCGGCGCATCGACCAGCCTGTGGATCAGCCTCCTGTCCGTGGCGGTGGCGTTGGGATGCGGCACCCTGATCGGTATGCTGGCCGGCTACCTGCGCGGCTGGACCGACCGCATCCTGATGATGTTCAACGACGCCCTGCTGGCCTTTCCCGGCATTTTGCTGGCCCTGGGCATTATGGCCGTGCTGGGCGCCAGCCAGTACAGCATCGTCCTGGCGTTGGGCATGGCCTACACGCCGTCGGTGGTGCGGGTGGTTCGCGGCAGCGTGCTTTCGCTGCGTGAGCGCGAATTCATCGAGGCGTCCCGGGTCATTGGCAATTCCGAGCTATACACGATGTTCCGCCACGTCGTTCCCAACTGCCTCGCGCCCGTGTGCGTGCTGGCCACCAGCATGTTCGGCTGGGCCTTGCTGTCCGAAAGCGCACTGAGCTTTCTCGGACTGGGCGTACCGCCGCCCGCGGCCACCTGGGGCAGCATGCTGGCAGCCAGCCGTCCCTACATTGCGTCGGCCGCATGGCTGGGCGTGTTTCCCGGTGTGCTGATCAGCATGGCCCTGCTGGGTATCAATCTGTTTGGCGATGCCCTGCGTGATCGCCTCGATCCGCGCATGAGGAAATGAACATGACCGAGAACGCATCCCTGTTGTCTGTGAAGCACCTGAAGATTCGTGCCGGCGTGGATGGCCCGCTGGCCGTGAACGATGTCAGTTTCGAGCTGGCGCCCGGCGAAATCCTGGCGCTGGTGGGAGAGTCGGGCAGCGGCAAAACCATGGCAGCGCGCGCCGTCATCGGCCTGTTGCCCGCCCCCATGCAGATGGCGGACGGCAGCATCGGCTTCAAGGGCCGGACGCTGGACACGCGCAATGCCCGCGCCTTGCGCCGGGTTCGCGGGGCCGAGATCGGCATGGTTTTCCAGGAACCCATGGTGTCGCTCAACCCGGCACTGACCATCGGCCGTCAAATGAGCGAAGCGCTCAAGCTGCATACGCGGCTCGGCGCGGCCGAGATCCGCCAGCGTTGTCTTACCATGCTGGAGCGCATCGGCATCAAGGACCCGGTACGCTGCCTGACCGCTTATCCGCATGAGTTCTCGGGCGGCATGCGCCAGCGCATCATGCTGGCGTCCGTCATGCTGCTGCGTCCGGCGTTGCTGATCGCGGATGAGCCCACCACGGCGCTTGACTGCCTGGCCCAGCTGGATGTCATCGAACTGATGCTGGAGCTCACGCGTGAACAAGGCACGGCCGTGCTGTTCATCAGCCATGACCTTTCGCTGGTGGCGCGCTATGCCCACAAGGTTGTGGTCATGCGAAATGGGCAGGCGGTCGAACAGGGGCCCACGGCCTCGATCCTGCTGAACCCGCAAGCCGAATACACCCGTCAGTTGCTGGAGGCACTGCCCCGCCGCGGTGTCCTGCCGCCCTTGCCCCATGCCGGCGCACCGCTGGTCGAGGTCAAAGACGTATCCGTCGAGTACCCCGGTCCGCGCGGCTTCTGGCAGCGCGGCGCCGCCTATCGCGTGGTGCGCGGCGTGGACCTGAGCATCGCGCCAGGTGAAACGCTGGCGCTTGTCGGAGGCAGCGGTTCCGGCAAGACGACGCTGGGGCGCGCGGTGGCCGGATTGGTCAAACCCCGCGCCGGGAGCATCAAGTTTGAAGGCGTGGACCTGCTAAAGTCCGTCAACCGCAGCGTCCGCCTGCAATGCCAGATGATCTTTCAGGATCCGTATTCCTCGCTGGACCCGCGCATGCGAATCGGGCAAATCCTCGCCGAACCCCTGCGGCATTGCGATGACTTGAACGACGCGCAGCGTCGCGCGCGCGTGGCGGAAACGCTGAACGACGTCGGCCTGAATCCGTCGTTCCGGGACCGCTTCCCACATCAACTGTCTGGCGGCCAGCGTCAGCGTGTGGCGATCGGCCGCGCCCTGGTACGCCGGCCGAAGATGGTCATTGCCGATGAGCCGATCTCGGCATTGGACATGACCATCCAGAAGCAGATTCTGGATCTGTTCGAGCGTCTGCAGAAGCAATACGGCTTTGCCTGCCTGTTCATCTCGCACGATCTGGCCGCGGTCGAACGCATCGCGCATCGCGTGGCGGTGATGAGCCAGGGCGAAATTGTCGAAATCGCCGCCCGCGACGCCTTGTTCGACACGCCGCAACACCCTTACACCCGCAAATTGCTGGCCGCGGCCAGCCCGCTGGAAAAGCTGGCCAACGGGGGCTATCGCATCCGCCCGGCCCAAGCCTGAGCCGGCCGCCGGCTCAACCCATCAAGGAGATTCCATGACCGACGCCAGTCCCGTTTCCAATGCCTTCTGGGCGCCTTTCACCCCGATGCGGCAGTTTCACCAACAGCCCATGATGTTCGACAGCGCCGAAGGCATGTACTACCGCACGCCCGACGGCCGCCAGATTCTGGACGCCATGGCCGGCCTGTGGTGCGTCAACGCCGGCCACGGCCAGGCGAGCATTGTGCAAGCCATTCAAGAGGCCGCCGCGCGCCTGGACTTCGTTTCCTCGTTCAAGATGAGCCATCCGGGCGCGCAGGCCATGTCGGATGCCCTGATTGCCCTGGCGCCCGAGGGCATGACCAGAGTGTTCTTCACCAACTCCGGCTCCGAGGCCGTCGACACCGCCTTGAAAATTGCGCGCGCCTATCATCAGGCTCGTGGCGACAGCCGCCGCACCAAGTTCATCGGCCGGGCCAAGGGCTATCACGGCATGGGATTTGGCGGCTTGTCCGTCTCGGGCATCGGGCGCCAGAAGCGCGACTTCGGGCCGCTGCTGGGCGAGGTCAGCCATTTGCCGCTGCCGTATGACGCCAGCATGCGCTTTAGCGCCGGACAACCGGATCACGGCGCCAGCTATGCGGAAGCGCTGGCGCAGTTGCTGGACATCCAGGACCCCGGCACGGTGGCCGCCGTCATTGTCGAGCCGGTCACCGGTTCCGGCGGCGTGTATCCGCCCCCGGTCGGCTACCTGCAACGCTTGCGCGAGCTGTGCACGCAACATGGCGTGCTGTTGATCTTTGACGAAGTGATCACCGGTTTTGGGCGCGTGGGCGACAACTTCGCCTCGCAGGTGTTTGGCGTTACCCCTGACCTGATGACCGTGGCCAAAGGCCTGACCAACGGCGCGGTGCCCATGGGCGGCGTCATCGTCGGCGGCGCCGTCTACGAAGCGTTCATGGCCGGACCGCCGCAGGTGGTGGAGCTGATGCACGGCTACACCTATTCCGCCCACCCGCTGGCGTGCGCGGCCGGCCTGGCGACGCTGCGTCTGCACCAGGACCTGGAGATCAACGCCCGGGTGCGGGAGATCAGCTCCCATTGGCAGTCGCAAGCGCTGGCGCTCGAAGGTCTGCCGCATGTGAACGATGTGCGCAGCATCGGCCTGCTGTGCGCCGTCGACCTCGCGCCGCGCGCCGGCGCGGCCGGCATGCGGGGCGCGGATGTCGCCCGCCATTGCTTCGAGCAGGGCGTACTGGTGCGAGCGTCCGGCGACATGATTGTCATTTCACCGCCGCTGATCATCAGCCCTGCCCAGGTCGAACAGATTTTTGATTGCTTGCGACGAGCGCTTCTTGTTGACGGCATCTGACCGGGCCGGCGGCGGATGCGAAGAACATGGAGCAGCGATAAAAAAGGAACGCGTCACAACCCCCGCGGCGGATCTGAAGCGTATCCCTTCAAATGGGCAAGAAACGCCCGGGAGGCCACAGTAAGCGTGTCCTCCAGATAGACAACCTCCAGACTGGTATCGAGCAATTTGCTTGGGTCGCGTAGCGCCACCGCGACCACATCTTTCCGGGCGGAGCGCGCCGCGGTGGACGGAACCAGCGCCACGCCCAATTTTCCGGCGACCAGCGCGATGATCGTGTGGATATGCGCCGCTTCCTGAACGATCTGCGGTTGGAATCCCGCTTCGAGGCACGCGGCGCTGATACGTTGGTGAAAGGCAGGTACGCGAGTGGCAGAGAAAGATACGAATCGCTCGTCACTGAGTTCAGCCAGACGGATCGCTTTGCGAGAGGCAAACGGATGCCCGCGAGGCAACAGCGCCACCAGGCGGTCTCGAGAGACCGGGAAATGAAGGCTTCCGGCAGGATAGGGAACGGGCGGCGTCAGCACCCCCAGGTCGATTTTGCCCTCGTCCACCATTGAGGCGATCTCGATGGATACGCCTTCAACCAATCGAAGCCGTACTGCCGGGTGAGACGAAGAGAACCGCGCCAAGACTGCGGGAAGCAGGTCGACCATCGCCGACGTGATGAACCCAACCCTGACCTCTCCGAGTTCCCCGCGTCCGACCGCGCGAGCCATGTCGAAAGCGCGAACGCCGTGCGCGATCAGCTTTTCCGCCTCCCCTTTAAGCACAACCCCGGCGGCGGTGAGCTGCACGCCCACCGCGGAACGCACGAACAGCGACGTTCCCACGGCCTGCTCCAACTGCCGCATGGCGACACTGAGCGGAGGCTGTGACATCCGCAACGCTTCCGCTGCCTTGCGCAGGCTTCCACACTCGGAAACCGCCAGGAACTGGCGTAACACCCGAAGATCCGGGATGGCTGAGGGTATATGTCCCATGTATCGCCTAGATCATGAACGATATTAGACGCGATGATCCCATCCACGTAAATTGCTTGCAAGCACCAAAGGCGCCGCACTGAATCGACGGCTTGGTGCGAAGCAACATCCGAGCCAGTATTCATGAAAGTTACCGCGACCCTTGAAGAGTTGCCGTCCGAGAGTTGCTGTCCGCTCATATGGAGCCATACATGCGCTTTGCTCCCATCGCTTTGTCCGTAATTTGCACGTTTTCCGCGTCGGTGTCGTTTGCACAGGGGGAAGCCTATCCGGCAAAGCCCATTCGTATTGTTGTTGCGACCCCGCCCGGTTCGACCCCCGATGTGGGCGGGCGGCTCGTGGCTGCGCGCCTGTCGGCCGATCTGAAACAGGCCGTGATCGTTGAAAACCGTCCCGGCGTCAATGGACTGCTCGCAGCCCGCGAGGTGCTCCGCAGTGCCCACGACGGCTACACGCTGCTGCTCGCGCCATCGAGCACCATGGCGATCTCTCCCTACATCCACCCCAAACAGGCGGGATCACTCCCCGCCGATTTCGCCGCCGTCAGCCAGATATACAAGACGGACTTCAGCCTGATAACGCGCGCGGGATCGGGGCTGGAGTCCGTGTCCGACATCATCGCCGCAGCCAAAAACCGGCCTGGAAAGCTGGTCGGCGCGTTTGCCGCGGTGGGCAGCGCCTCGCACGTATCGCTTGAGCTTTTCAAGCAGATGGCCGGTGTCGATATCTACGCGGTGCCCTTCAATGGCAGCCCGGCCGCGTCCCTGGGCGTCGCGTCTGGCGAGGCGGACCTCCTTTTTGAGACGGTTCCATCCACCGAACCCGTGGTGTCTTCTGGAAAGGCGCGACGTATCGCCATGACGGGCCCGGAGCGCTTCGCGTTGGCGCCGTCAATCCCGACGGTGGGCGAAAGCGGATTGCCGGGCTTTGTGGTGACGACCTGGGCAGGAATCTTCGCGCCGAAGGACGTGCCAGCGGACCGGATTCAACGGATATCGGATTCGATCGACAGAGTCTTTCAGGACGCGGCTGTCGTGCAGCAGATGGCGGCATCCGCGCTGCTGCCAGGCGAGCCCTCCGCCCCGCGATTCCAGGCGATCTGGCTGTCCGATCTTGAGATGTCGAAAAAGGTGGTGGCAGCCGCCCCGGAACTACAGCAGGAGAACAAGTGATGGATTTGGGAATTGATGGCAGGACCGCCCTGGTGATGGGTGCTGGGGGTGGGCTGGGTAGCGCCATTGCCAAAGCGCTCGCGCAAGAGGGGTGCCGCGTGATTCTGGCCGATGTGGATCTTGCTTCGGCGCAGCGGGCGGCTTATGCGATTGCGGAGCTTGGCGGGATCGCGCGGCCCGTCGCCTGGGATCTGTCGGATGTCGGGTCGATCAGCCGCCAAGTGATGCTGGTGAAACAGGAGAATGGGCCGATCGATATCCTGGTGAACAATTCGGGCGGCCCCGCGCCTGGCATGACCCACGACATCACCGAACAGCAATGGCATCGCTACTTCGATTCGATGGTGCTGTCGTTGATGACGCTGACCCGACTGCTTGTGCCGGATATGCAGGCGCGGCGCTGGGGACGGGTGATCACGTCAACCTCCTCGGGAGTCGTCACTCCGATACCGGGCCTTGCGGCTTCCAATGCCTTGCGGCTCGCCTTGGTGGGCTGGTCGAAATCGCTGGCGCAGGAAGTGGCGAAAGACGGGGTGACCGTCAACGTGGTGATTCCCGGGCGCATCGCCACCCAGCGAATTGCCGCGCTCGATCAGTCTCGCGCCAAAGCGGCCGGGCTGACGCAGGAGATGGTCGCCGCCAGCAGCACATCGACCATTCCGGCTGGCCGCTACGGGGAGCCCGCCGAGTACGCCAACGCCGTGGCGTTTCTTGCAAGCCAATGTGCGTCCTACATCACGGGGACGTCGCTGCGCGTGGACGGCGGGCTGATTCCCGCCATTTGAACGAGAGAAGACATGACTATTGATGCACAAAGCCGACGCGAGATCCGCGCGCGATTCTTGAAGGTTGACACCGCCAATGTGGCGGACGTCATGGACACCATGGGCCTGATGGACCAGAGTCTTGCGCCAGAGTTCAGGCAATTCACCGGCACGGACAAGCTGGCGGGCTGGGCGTATACCATTCGCGGCCAGATGGTCCCCGGCCCGCTCGGCGGCGACGAACAGAAGATGCAGGCCTGCCAACAGGTGTCCGAGGATGAAGTGACCGTCTGGAGCGGCGATGGCAAAGGCGTCTGCTACTTCGGCGAACTGATCGCCCTTGGCATGCGGGAGCGGGGAGCCGTGGGGGCTTTGATCGACGGGGGAATCCGCGATATTCATTGGCTGCACAAGATGAACTTTCCCATCTTCGCCAAATACCGGACGCCGACGCAATCCATCGGCCGCTGGCGCGTTACCGGGTTTCGCGAGACCGTCTACCTGGCGGGAGCCACCAGCGCGCTCGTCCCCGTCAGCCCGGGCGACTTCATTCTTGCCGACGCCGACGGCGCGATCGTTATTCCCGCGCGGCATGTCAACGACGTGCTCGCCGAGGCGGAACGGCTCACCGCCCAGGAACTGCAACTGCGCGCCGAGCTGAACCACGGCCTTACCCTGTCGGACGCCCTTGCCAAGTACGGACATGTCTGAGCTTTCGTTTCGCCCCCGACATGCAGACGAGTCCATCGGATCCGCGCGGGCGACCGCGGCCACAATGGTTTCCGCGCTGCCGACCACGACCGTGACTGGCGTTTCGCTCTATGCGTACGTCGCGCCGGCCGAGTCGATCGCGTCGTCCTTTGGCGTACGCAGCGAACGCGGCGCCGTTCTGATCCGGGTCGAGGACGCATCCGGATCCTTCGGTTGGGGCGAAGTGTGGTCGGGCATGCCGGCTTCCGGCGCCTTGCACCGGCTGAATCTGCTTCGCGAGTTCGTCGCCCCCGCGCTGGTGGGCACAACATTCCAGGCGGTGCAGCCAGCCATCGCACGCCTGCGCAGCCTGACGCTGCCGATCATTCGCCTGGCGGGAGAGCGAGGGCCTGTCGCGCAGATTCTTGGCGGCATGGACACGGCGCTCTGGGATCTCCAGGCCAGGCGAATGGGTCTGCCCCTGTATCGCGTACTCGGGGGCACGCAAGCCCGCATGCGCTGCTATGCGAGCGGTCTGGCCCCGGACACGCCGGCCGCTCGCCTGGATGTCTTGCGGCAGGCGGGATATAACGCATTCAAGTTCAAGGCGGGATTCGACGATGCCAGGTCTATCCCGCTATTGCTCCGGCAACGGCGGGCGCTGGCGCCAACAGAGGCGATGATGCTCGATGCAAATTGCGGGTGGGATCTCGCCACTGCCACGCAAGCGCTGGCGCAGTTGGATGACGGCGATTTTTCCTGGATCGAGGAACCGCTGGGCCCGGAATGTCCCGCCGCCGAATGGCAGGCGCTCAAAGCCAGGACGCGAATCCCGATTGCTGCCGGTGAGAACCTTGCCGATATCGACGAATTCGTCGCCGCCCTGTCCTGGCTCGATGTCATTCAACCCGACGTGGCGAAATGGGGAGGAATCAGCGGCGCTCACGAAGTCGGACTTCGCGCCATCGCCGCGAACAGGCAGTTCTGCCCCCATTCGTTCGGAACCCAGGTCGCCGCCATTGCGTCCGCTCACGTCCTCGCGGCGACGGGAGGGGAAGGATACCTGGAGCTGGACGTCAACCACAACCCGCTTCGGGCCACGTCCACTTACGGGGAATGGATCAAAGACGGCGTGCTGTCGCTGACCGAGGCGCCCGGCTTGGGATTCGAACTTGATCTGCGCGGTATCGAACCTTACTGCCGCGCTTCCTGCGTGATCGGCGCGAACGCATGAAGGACGGCCCACCGCACGGTATCTGACTGGCGCGCGGTGTCGGACAAAAAGCGCCCAACGTGGCCTGGCACCGTCCGCACGGCTATCGGCAGCGTTGCAACAAGCTCTCGTTGATCTCCCGCAGATCGACGATACCCAGCAAGCCCATGTCGCGCCTGATTTCCTCGGAGATCAGCGCGATGGCATGGGCCACGCCGCGCTCGCCCGCCACCGTGGCCGCATAGTTGAACGGCCGGCCGACGAATACGCAGCGCGCGCCCAGCGCCAGCGCCTTCAGCACGTCCGTGCCACGTCGCACGCCGCTGTCGAGCATGACGTCCATGCCGCCCGCGGCGTCCACGATCGCGGGCAAGGCCTGCAGGGGCGCCAGGCTGCCGTCCAGTTGCCGCCCCCCATGGTTGGACACAATGACCGCGTCCATGCCGTGCGCGCGCGCGGTGCGCGCGTCGTCCGGATGCAGGATGCCCTTCAGGACCATCTGGCCTTTCCAGGTCTTGCGTATGGCGGCGACGTGCTGCCAGTTCAGGTGCCCGCGATCGGAAAAGTCGCGCAGCACATGCCTGGACAGGATCGGCGCGCCGCGCGCGGCGTAGTTGTTTTCGAAGTGCGGCATGCCGTGGCGGGCCAGCGTGCGCAGCAGGGTCCCGATCAGCCAACGCGGGTGCGTGATGCCCTGCCAGGCCAGGCCTATGCTGGGTCGCAGCGGGGTGGAAAACCCCGCCCGCACGTTGTTCTCGCGGTTGGCGGCCACCGGCGTGTCGACCGTCAGCACCAATGTTTCCACGCCGGCGGCGGCGACACGGTCGATCAATGCGGCAATCTGGGCGCTGTCGCCGGGCAGGTAGGCCTGGAACCAGGTCCCCGGGGCCGCCGCCATCACGGTTTCCAGGCGGATCAGCGAGGACCCGCTCATGATGCAGGGCACGCCCGCCGCGGCCGCGGCGCGGGCGAGCGCCACGTCCCCGCGATAGCTGGTCAGCGCCGCAATGCCCATGGGCGCCACGCCGACGGGCGCCGCATACTCGCGGCCCAATATCGTGCAGCGGGTGTGGCGGCGCGACACGTCCACCAGCACCTTCGGGCGGAACCCGTATTCGCCGAAGGCCTGCCGGTTGCTCCGCTCGGACTGCCCGTCTTCCACCGCGCCCGACACATAGGCATACAGGGGCTTGGGCAGGATCCGCCGGGCGGCGGCTTCGAAGTCGTGCAGGCTGAGCATGCGGCGCAGCGGGTCTGGCATGGCGGGGGTTCCTGGCGGGGCCCGGCGGACCATCCGCCGCGCAAGGGTCATGGGTAACGGCGAACGAATATAGGCCGGCCCGAGGTTTGAATAAAGTGACTTTATTGATGTTCGTTATTACACTTTTCCTCGCCCTCAATCGCCTTGCAGTCGCCCCGACCCTTCACTTCCCATGACGCTCAAGCAACTCGAGGCCTTTTACTGGGCCGCCACCTGCAAGAACTTTGCCATCGCCGCGAATCGCCTGAATATTTCGGTGTCGTCGTTGTCCAAGCGGATCGGCGAGCTGGAATCCTCGATCGGCGCCGCGCTGTTCAGCCGCAGCGCCCGCAGCGCCACCCTGACCGCGCTGGGCGAGCAACTGGTGCCCCATGCCAAGGACCTGCTGCGCAACGCGGACCAGTTCATGCAGCAGGCCAGCAACAACCTCAGCTACTCCGGCCGTTGCCGCTTCGGCGCCGGCGAGCTGACCGCCATGACGTGGATGGCCGGACTGATCGCCGTCATCCAGCAGGCCCACCCCAACCTGCTGGTCGAGCCCTTCGTGGGCGTGGGCGAACTGGTCGAGCGCGGGCTGGAGGAAGGCGAGCTCGACTTCGCGGTGATCGCGGGCCCGTCGTCCCGAGCGTCGCTCGCCTCGCGCGTGATCGGCAGCGCCCATTTCGAATGGGTGGTATCGGCCCGGGCCGTGCCCGACGCGGCCTCGCTTGAACCGGCCGATCTGCCGGGCCTGACGCTCATCACCCTGCCGCAAAGCTCGGGCGCGATCCGCATTCTCGACGACTGGCTGACCGAGCAGCGCGTGTCGCCCGGCCGCAATCAATGCTGCAATAGCTGGCCGGGCATCGCCGCCATGCTGCGGCAAGGGCTGGGGCTGGGCTTCCTGCCTGCCGCCTGGGCCCAGGTGTTGATCCAGCGCGGCGACTTGCAGCCGCTGTCGCGCTTTCCGCCCTTGCGCCCCCTGGCCTATACCTTCCAGTGGCGCCGCGACGACACCCGGCCCATGCTGGAAAGCCTGCGCACGCACGCGCAGGCCTGCCTGGACTTTCACGCCCCTGCCGGAATGCTCTAGCCCGGGCGCGAGCCGCACGCGACACTTTCCAAAAAGCGTTGTTTTCGACATCAAATTATTCGCTTTAAACCGCCATGAGCCCGGCGTAGAGTCCCCCCGGACAAACATCCAAGGAGACAAAGCGCCATGTCGGAGTTCGGATTCACCCTGCAGGCATGCCCCGCCGGCCCCAGCCGCGAAACGCTCGCGGCCTATCAGGCGTTGGCCGTGGCCAACATCAGCGACGCGATGAGCCGCGCGACCGGCACCTCGGCCCTGCGCCCGATGCATCGCTCGCGCCGCATCCTCGGCCGCGCCTACACCGTGCGCACGCGGCCGGGCGACAACCTGATGGTGCACAAGGCGATCGATTCCGCCGAGCCGGGCGACGTGATCGTGGTCGATGCCGGCGGCGACATGAACAACGCCATCATCGGCGAGATCATGGTTGGCTGGGCCGCCCGACGCGGGCTGGCCGGCTTCGTGATCGACGGCGCCATCCGCGACAGCGAAACGATCGGCGCGGGCGATTTTCCCGTCTATGCGCGCGGGGTCGCGCATCGCGGCCCCTACAAGGATGGCCCCGGCGCCATCAACGTGCCGATCGCGATCGACGGCATGGTGGTCCTGCCCGGCGACCTGCTGGTGGGCGATGCCGACGGATTGCTGGCCATCCGTCCCGACGAGGCCCCCGCCATCGCGGAGCGCGTGCGCGCGATCGCCGCGGCGGAAGCCCGCGTGCTGGAGGACATCGCGCGCGGCGCGCTGGACCGCGCCTGGGTCGACGCCACGCTCAAGGCGCGGGGCGTGCTGTGAGCGCGGCGTCTTCCACCCAGACCGCCCGGCTCTGCCGCCTGGACCTCTGGCTCAATCCGGTGTTCGACGAGATCATCGGCGCCACGCCCGGCGTCTCGCTGTCGGTGCTGCCGGCAAGGGGCGACGATGCGCGCACGCTGGCCGGCCTGAAGTCGGCCCATGCGTATCACGTATCCGCGGCCAAGGACGAACTGCCGCGGCAATGGTTCGTCAATGCCGACCTGATCGCGCAATGCCCGGACCTGGTGTGCGTCTCGTCCGGTGGCGCGGGCTACGACACCATCGACGTGGCGGCCTGCACCGCGGCGGGCATCGCCGTGGTCAACCAGGCGGGCGGCAACGCGGAATCCGTGGCCGAGCACACCTACGCGCTGCTGCTCGCCGTGCAGCGGCGCGTGGTGGAATCGCACCAACGCCTGCGCCACGATGCCGGCTTCACGCGCGAGGACCTCATGGGCCATGAAATCCATGGCCTCGTCCTCGGCCTGGTCGGCATCGGCAAGATCGGTACCAGCGTCGCCCGCATTGCGCGCGGCTTCGGCCTGCGCGTGATCGCGCACGATCCGCTGCTGTCCGCCGACGCCATCCGCGACCGCGGCGCCGAGCCGGTGTCGCTGGACGAGTTGCTGGCGCGGTCCGACGTGGTGTCGCTGCATTGCCCCCTGGACGCCTCCACGCGCGGCCTGTTCGGCGCCAAGGCCTTCGCGGCCATGAAACGCGATGCGGTGTTCCTCTCGACCGCGCGCGGCGGCATCCACGACGAAGCGGCACTGCACGACGCCCTGCGCGCCGGGCATCTGCGCGGCGCCGGGCTGGACGTCTGGGAACAGGAGCCGCCCGAACGCGACGCCCCGCTGCTGGGCCTGCCCAACGTCGTCGCCACCTTCCACACCGCCGGCGTCACCCACGAAGCCCGGCGCAACGTCGCCCGTTCATCGGCCACGCAGCTCGTTGCGATGCTGCGCGGCGAACGCCCACCGCAACTCGTCAATCCGGAGGTCTGGCCGCTGGCGGCCGAACGCATCGCAAATCTGGCATGACTACACGGCTTGAGCCGTCGCCGGCATCGCAACGCACGATGCAGGCAGGCCCCGGCCACATACCAAGGAGACAAACCATGCAAAAACACAATAAACGCGGGACGCTGCGCGCGCTGGCAGCCTTGCTGGCGGGCGCCGCCCTGTTCAGCGGCGGCGCGCAAGCGGCCGGCTACCCCGAACATCCGATCAACCTGATCGTGTCTTACGGGCCGGGCGGCGGCACCGACCTGGTGGCCCGCATGATGGCGCCCTATCTGCAGAAATACCTGGGCGGCGATGCCCGCATCGTCGTGCTGAACCGCCCCGGCGCGGGCGGCGCGATTGGTTTCTCGGAGCTGGCGCGAGCCCAGCCCGACGGCTACACCATCGGCTTCATCAACACGCCGAACCTGTTGACGATTCCCATCGAACGCAAGACCAGCTTCACCTGGCGCAGCTTCGATCTGCTGGGCAACCTGATCGACGATCCCGGCGCGTTTTCGGTGCTGAACGACAACCCGATCAAGACCCTGGCCGACCTGTCCGCCTACGCCAAGAAGAACCCGGGCAAGGTCACGGTGGGCACCACCGGCACGGGCTCCGACGACCACCTGGCCATGCTGCGCTTCGAACGCGTGTCCGGCAGCAAGCTCAGCCACATCCCCTACAAGGGCGCGGGCGAGGTGCGGGGCGCGCTGGCCAGCGGCGAGATCACGATCGGCGCCATCAACGTGGGCGAAGCGCTGCAGTACCAGAAAGGCGGCACCCCATTGCGCATGCTGGGGCAGATGGGCAAGACGCGTTCGGCGGCGCTGCCGGACGTGCCTACCTTCAAGGAACAGGGCTTCGATTTCGAACTGGCGTCGCTGCGAGGACTGGCCGCGCCCAAGGGCTTGCCCGACGACGTGCGCGCCAAGCTCGTCGCCGCCGTGAAACGCACGGTGGACGATCCGGAGTTCCAGGCCAAGGCCAGGGACATGTTCGCGCCGCTGCGTTATCTGGCGCCCCCGGAGTACGCCAAGGAACTGGCGGCCGGCGAAGCGGAATTCCAGGCGCTCTGGAAGGAAGCGCCCTGGCTCGATAAGTAGGCGGTTCGAGGGCTGGCGCGGGCGGGTTCCCGCGCCAGCCCGCCGGCTGACCGAACCGGTGTCCATCTGCCTCGAGCGTTGACGGCCGGCCGGCGCCGGACGTTTTCCCGCACGCCCTGGACAGCCAGCGCCAAAAACGGATAGCCCCATGCCCGGCGGGACGGGTTTTCCAGCAGTCCCGCCCGGGGCGCGGCGTTTTACTATGAGGACCATCATAAAGGCGCGCCACAGACGTGGCCGCCAGGGGAACCGGCGGCCGCTGCCCGCCGGACATCAGGACCTGAGCAAGGAATCCCGGCCATGCTGAACACGACGCAGTCCGATGCCGAGACATCATGGCAAGCCGCCGGGCCGCGCGCGGCCGCCGGGGCCATGGCCGGCGCCGCGGGGTGGCGCATCGACACCATCCTGGCGACACCCGCGCAGCAACTGTTCGCCTCGGGCGACCTGGACGAAGCGCGCGCCATGGTGGGCCGCGTGATGCGGCCGCACCACCTGGGCGTGGTCGGATCGACGCAGCGCCTGAATGCGCGCATGCATCACCAGCCGCTGGGCGAAGTATCGCTGAACCGGCTGCGCTACGGCGCGAACGTCGAGATCCGGCCGGGGCCGCTGGAGGACTTCTTCCTGGTGCAGATGCCGCTGTCGGGCGCCGCGCTGATCGAGAGCGGGCCGCAGCGGGTGGATTCGACCCCGGACGTGGCATCGGTGGTGAGCCCGGATGACGACCTGGCGATGCATTGGGCCGACGACAACGACCAGTTCATGTTGCGGGTGGGCCGCTCGCTGCTGGAACGCACCCTGGTGGGCCACCTGGGCTGTACGCTGGATCGGCCGCTGCGCTTCCAACTGGGGTTCCGCTGGCGCGAGTGTCCGGCCTGGCGCTGCCTGATGGCGTATCTGCTGGACTGTTCCTCGCAGCACGCCGACCTGGCCGAGCACAAGCTGATCGTGCACCAGATGGAACAACTGGTGGCGGCGACGCTGCTGTCCGCCCTGCCCCACAACTACAGCGCCACGCCGGCGGGCCGCCGCGGCGCGGTGCTGCCGCGCCACGTGCGCTGCGTGCAGGATTACTTGCAGGCGCATGCGCACGAGCCGGTCAGCGCCGAGCAGTTGGCGCGCATCGCGGGAGTCAGCGTGCGCAGCCTGTATGCCGGCTTCAAGGAATTCCTGGGCATCAGCCCCATGCACTATCTGCGCGATCTGCGCATGGAGCGGGCGCGCGCCGAACTGCTGTCAGGCGAATGCCAGAACGTCGCGGGCGTGGCGTTGCGCTGGGGTTTTGCGCACCTGGGACGTTTCAGCGCCGGCTACAAGGCGCGTTACGGCGAAAGCCCCAGCCAGAGCGTGCGCCGGCACGGCTGAAGCGGCAACTCTGTCAGGACTGGCCAGACCTTGCGTTCAAACAACCCTGGGGATGGCCAATCGCAAACGATCGTCCGCTCACGCTGATGGCGTTCATTGCGGCATTCCGTTCGGCATTCAACGTGGCGTTCAGTGCGACGTTCAGCGTGGCGTTCAGCGCGGCTTCCAGGTCAGCCCGTCGGTCGAGCGGTATTCCGGGGTGCCGGCGCAGCAGCCGCCGGCGCCGAACGCCTGGCGGCCGATGAAGGCCTGCACGAAGCCCTTGCCCGCCGTCAGTTCCTGGCGCACGCAGAGTGTGGGCAACAGGGAGAAATCGCCTTCAAGCACCTGCGTCCAGGCGACGTTATCGCCTTCCGCCGGTTCCACCTTGTAGACCTTGCATTCATGCATGAGCAGGTGGATGGGCTTGCCCGCCAAGGTCCCCTTGAACTGGCGTTCGGGCGGCGTTTCCTGGGTGGCCAGGGTTTCCGCCGTGAGCCTGGACCCGGCGGGCGGCGGCGGCAGCGACGAGTCGCAACCCGCCAGCGCCACCGACGCGCACAGGACGAGAAGAGCCAGGCGGGCGGGGCGTGTCATGGAGCCGCCGCGTCAGGCCACGTTCGCGTAGCGTTGTTCAAGGTAGGCGATGATGTCGCTGGACTCGTACATCCAGCGCGTGCCGCCCGCTTCCTCGATGCGCAGGCACGGCACCTTGACCTTGCCGCCGCCGGCCTGCAATTCGGCGCGCGCCTGGGGATCCCCTTTGGCATCGCGCAGCGCCACGGGCACGTTCAGGCGGTGAATGGCGCGCCGCGTCTTGACGCAGAACGGGCAGGCATGGAACTGGTAGAGCGACAGCGCGGCCGCCTCGCGGTCGACGGCGGCCTGGCCTTGGGCCGAGCGTTGCCGCGGGCGCGGGCGCGTCAGCGCATCGCCCAGGACAATCAGTTGACCCACACCGGCACGCAAGGCTTTGACAATCATGGATGGCTGCTTGAAACGAAGAGAGCCTTGAGTCTAGCCCATTCGCGGCGGCGGGCGGCCGGCGCCCGCCTTGCCATCGCCCCCTTTCCCCGCGGCGGGCCCGCTGCCGGGCCGGCCCGCCGCACGCAGCCCCAGGGCCTGTCTATCCTGAAAGGAGCCGGGCGCGGGCCCTAGAACGGAATGGCCAGTTTGACGTACAACTGCGCGCCCTCCGGCCGGTTCTTGACCTGGAATTCCTGCTGCCACTTGGCGGTGAACAGCCAGCCGCGGTCGTTCATGTAGCGCACCGACGGCCCCACGCCGAAGGCGCGGGCGCGGCCGGCAGCGCTGTTGGGGCCGTTGTCGTCGGTGACCTGCTGGAAGGCATGCCCGCCCACGCCCAGCACCCAGCCCTTGCCCACGCCCCAACCCACCGCGTAGTCGGCGTGGATGGCCTGGCCCGAGCGGGTGTCGGTGGCGGTGTTGCGGAAGTTGAAGTCGTACATCAGCTTCAGATCGGCATTGAAGCCGTCCGGGCTGAAGCGGCTGAGCGCGAACACGGGCTGGGCGGTCCAGTAGTTCTTGCCGAGGCTGGACGGGTCTTTGCGGTCGTATTCGCCGGTGGGCGCGTACATGTCCAGGCCGACCACGTAGTGCAGCGATTCGGACAGGTGATAGCCCAGCGCCACGCCCAGCGTCATGTCGCCCAGGCCGGTACTGCGGTAACGCTGGCCGCCGGCCTTGAAGGTCACGTCCAGCAGCGGCGCGATGGCATGGAAGGCCAGTTGGCCGCCCAGCACCTGCTGCGGCGTGACCCAGATCAGGCGCGGGGCCAGCACGTTGACGTCGACCTTGAAGTCGGGCACCGGCAGGCGCTCGCCGTCGTTGCCGCGCAGCTTGTCGTAGCGCGCGCCGCCGCCGTAGACCAGCATGTGCACCCCGGGCGGCGGCAGCGCGCCCGACATGAAGTTCTCCAGGCCGTCCGGATAGATGCCCAGGCCGCCGCCTTCGGTGGCTTGCGCCACGCCGCCGGCCAGCGCCAATGCCGCGGCGCAAGCCAGCCGGCGTGTCAGGTGTCTCTTCATGTTCCGCTCCTGCCCCCGCGGGGCGCGAGATGTTGTGCGACGAGATAGCCGGAACCGCCGCCCAGTCCGGGACCCGGGTGGGTGGCGGCGCCGATGTGGAAAAGGTTGCGCAGCGGCGTGCGGTGGCCACGCGCGCCCTGGCTGCCGGCGAACGGGCGCAGCCAGAAGAACTGGTCGGGCGAACAAATGCCCGCGTAAGGATCGCCGCCCACCAGGTTGCAGTTCAGCGCCTCCAGGTCGGCCGGCGAGTAGCTGCGGCGGCCAACGATGCGTTGCGCCAGGCCGGGCATGACCGGCTCCAGCCGCGCCTGCACGCGATCGGCGACGGCCTCGCGCAGGGCCTCGGTCCAGCGGCCGTCGGCGGGCGTGTCGATCAGGCCGGCGGCATCGCCCTTGACGCGCACCGGCAGCTCCTGCATCTGCACCCACAGGATCCAGCCGCCGGCCGGCGCGCGCGACGGATCGACGGCGACCGGCTGGCCGATGGCCAGCGTGGGCCGCGCCGGCAACAGGCCGTTGTTGGCCTCGGTGACCGACGCGCAGACCTGCTCCATGCTCTCGGTCAGGTGCACCAGCGGCACGTGGCGCAGTTCGGGCGTGCGCCAGTCGGGCGGCGCGTCGAGCGCGAAATGGATCTGCATGCCGCCGCGGCCATGGCGGTAGCCGGCGGCGCGGCGCCGCACCGGCTCGGGCGCGTCGGGCAGCAGCGTGCCGTACAACTGGCCGGGCGTGACGTTGCAGACCACGGCCTCGCCGGCGCGGTACTCGCGGCCGGCGGCCACGACGCCGACGGCGCGGCGGCGGCGGCCTTCGCCATGCGTCAGGATGCGTTCGACGGCGGCGCCGGTCCGCAACCGGCCGCCGTGGTGCTCGATGACCTTGGCCAGGGCGTCCACCACGCCCTGGCTGCCGCCCTTGACCACCGGCATGCCGCCGGCCACCACCGCGGCGAAGGTCAGCTTGCCGATCAGCGCCGAACAGGCGTCGTCCGGTCCCAGGCCGGTGTGCAGCACCCAGGGCGCGATCAGCGCGCGCGCCGCGTCGGATTGCAGTTCACGGTCCGACCAGCGGCGAAAGCTCTCCAGCGAATCGGCGGCGAACGCCATCAGCCCGTCCAGGCCGCGCCGGCGCCACTCGCCGAACAGCAGCTTGAGCATGCCGGCGCCATAGGGGTTCTGGCCCAGCAGGCCGAAGGTCAGCGCGGCGTCTTCGCCGAACAGGCGTTGCGCCATGGCGCCGAACGCGGCGCCGTCGCCGGGCGCCCACGCGTCCAGGCGCCGCGCGCTGTCCGCGATGTCCTGCTTGAGGGCGATGCCGCTGCCGTCGGGCAGCGCCAGGCCGGTGGTGTAGTCGCACTGGACGAATTCCAGGCCGGCCGCCTGCAGGGCCGGCTTGAGGGCGGCGTAGGCCGGACCGCCGACGAACAGCGGATACCAGCTCGACAGCACGTCGTGGCGGTAGCCGGGAAACAGTTCCTCGGTGCGGATGCAGCCGCCCAGGCGGTCGTTGCGCTCCAGCACCAGCACCGATTTGCCGCGCTGCGCCAGCAGCGCGGCGCACACCAGCGAATTCATGCCGCTGCCCACCACGATGATCTGGGCGTCGGAGGCGGAAGATAAGGGCATCATAGGGTCAGCGCCGTGAAGCGCCCCGCATGGAACACCAGCGGCGTGGCCTCCAGGCTGGCCACGCGCAGCACCCGGCCGAACAGCAGCAGGTGGTCGCCCGCCGGACTCTGCTGGTCGTTGGCGCAGACCAGCGTGGCCACTGCGCCGGCGATGGCGGGCACGCCCTCGGGCACCTCGTGCAGCTCGGCGCCTTCGAACTTGTCGGGCACCGCCGGATCGGCGAAGCGGCGCGCCAGCGCCTCCTGGCCGCGGGCCAGCACGCTGATGGTGAAGTGGTCGCAGTCGCGGAACGCCGCCAGGTTGGGCGAGCGGTTCACCAGGCTCCACAGCACCAGCGGCGGATCGAGCGACAGCGAGGCGAAGGAGTTGATGGTCAGCCCGACCTTGCGGCCGTCCGGACAGCGCGTGGCGACGATGGCCACGCCCGTCGGATAGCTGCCCAGCACGCCGCGCAGGACCTTGGGGTGCAGGTCGGTGCTGCCCCAGTCCAGGGCCGCCATCACGCCGCCGCCCGGGTGGATTTTTCGGCGATGAAGGCCTCGCAGGCGGTGGCGTCGGTCCACCACGGGAAGAAGTTGGGCGGATGGTTGAAGCCGTTGGCGATGGCGCTGGCCAGCGCGGGCGCGTCGCCGGCGGCCTGCAGCAGGCGCAGCAGATGCGGCGGCGGCGGCAGCAGCATCGAGTTGGTCCAGTCGACCACGGCGCTGGCGTAGTCCCAAAAGCGCTCGAAGGTCTGCCGCATCCAGTCGGCGGTGAAGGGCTGGTCGCCGCGCGCCAGGATCGCCTCCAGGTAGACGGCGCAGGCCTTGGTGGCGTTGTTCGAGCCCTGGCCGGTGATGGGGTCGTTGGTGACAACGGCGTCGCCCAGGCCGAACACCAGGCGGCCGGACGGCAGGGTCATGACCGGCTTGCGCACCGTGGGCGCGAAGCTGCCGGCCAGGATGCCGTTGGCGTCGGTCAGTTCGACCGATGCGCAGCGCTCGGCCTCCCAGGGCAGGAAGGTGCGCAGGATGTCCAGGCTCCTGGCCAGATGGTCCTGCGGCGTCTTGATATCGCGCCAGCAGTCCATCGGGCCGCCCGGCACGCCTTCGAACACCATGATTTCGCAGGGGCCGCTCAGGGTCAGCGCAGGAAACACGAAGTACTCGCCAACGCCGGGAATCAGGTTGAAGGCGACCCGCGAGAACACCGGCGCCGGGCGCATGCCGCGCACGTACGTCAACGCCAGCGCGCGCTGCGGCTGGTCGAAGCGCGAGCGCGCGGTGTCGCGCTCGAACAGCCTGACCACGTCGCCCTTGCCGGCGGCCAGCAGCACCAGGTCATGCGAGGCGGCCAGCAGCTCCAGCTCGGCCACGCCGCCATCCTGGATCAGCAGGCGGCCGCCGCGGGCGGCGAACAATTCCATCCAGGCCGGCATCTTGATGCGCTGGTCCACCGCCTGCGCCGGGCGGTCCAGGCGCGCGGCCCAGTCGATCAGCTTGTGGCCGGGGAGCTCGGGGTGCGGCACGGCCAGGCCGATGCCTTCGACCGGCGGACAGTCGGCTTCCCACTGGTTCAGGCCCAGGTCGCGCTCGATCTGCAGCGAGGCATCGAACATGCATTGGCTGGACATGACCTTGCCGCGGCGGATGTCATCCGGCTCGCGGTTGGTGACCACGGTCACCTCGTAGCCCTTGTCCAGCAGGCCCAGGGCCAACGGCAGGCCGGCCTGCCCGCCTCCGACGATCGCGATTCGACGCATGATGCTTCTCCTTTTTGGTGTGCGGGTCCGCCGGGATCCTGGCGGGCCGATGAGCGGTGAGGCCGGCCTTATTCGGCCAGGCGCGGGATGGCGGGACGGGCCTGTTCGGGGCCCATGGCGGAGTAGCCGCCGTCGACGGCGTAGTCGGCGCCGGTGACGAAGCTGGCGTGGTCCGACAGCAGGAAGGCGACCACCTCGGCCACTTCGGCCGGATCGCCGGCGCGGCCCAGCAGGTGGAAGTCGGCGGCGACGCGGTCGGTCTTGGCGCGGTCGCCCTGGGTCAGTTCGTCCATGACCCGCGACCAGGTCCAGCCGGGCGACACGGAATTGACGCGGATGCGGTCGCCGGCGTAGTCCATCGCCAGGCTGCGGGTGACCTGCAGCAGCGCGGCCTTGGAGACCGGGTAGAGCCAGCGGCCGGTCTGCGCCACGCGCGACGAGATGCTGGTGAAGTTGACGATGGCGCCGCCGCCGGCGGCCACCAGGTGCGGATGCACGGCGCGGGCGGCCATGACGGCGCTGACGACGTTGATGTCCAGGGCGCGCAGCCAGTCGGCGCGGCCGGAGGCGGCGCCGTCGTCGAGGTAGGTGGCGGCGAGGTTTACCAGGTAATCGATGCGGCCGAAGTGGGCGGCGACCTCGGCGACGGCGCGGGCCAGTTGCGCGTCGTCGGTGATGTCGAGCGGCCAGGCGCGGATGCCGTCGGGGTCGGTGGCGGCGACGCGGGCGGCGCCGTCGGCGTCGATGTCGAAGATGGCGACGCGCACGCCGTTGGCGCGCAGCGCGGCGACGACGCCGGCGCCGATCAGCGTGGCGCCGCCGGTGACGATGGCGGTTTTGTGGGCCAGTCCCTTCATTTGCTTGCCTCCTGGATTGCTGAGATCGTGAGGCGGATGTTGCGGCTGGGCGCTTGCTGGGGGGTAGCCGGATTTGGCGGTGGGTATCCGGGGAGTGCGGGTATTGTGGGGGGGGTTGATGGCCGTCAGGGGGGGATGGCCGGTGGCTGCGGTGGGTATCCGGTTTGTGCTTTGCTTTGTTCGCCTGGGAAGGGGGTGGTCAGGGTGATGGGCTTGGTAGGCCGGCTCTGCTTCGTAGGCTGCCCCTCGGGCGGGCGCAGTCGGTGGCGGGCGCCCACGATTGCGGTCCGGAGCGTTCGCTCCGGACTGCCCCGTTGTCATCTTCGTTGTCGCCTGCGGCGACTGCCTTCAGATTCCCTCGGGCGCATCGAGGTTGCCCGCCACCGACTGCGCCCGCCCGAGGGGCTACGTGCGTCTTGGTCTGTCGCGCTGCAGGACCTGTGGTCAGGGAAGGGAATTTTCAGGGCTGCCAATCCTGGCCGCGCGGGCGGCCAAGATTGGCGTCCAGGTATTTGAAGGGGTGGCGAATGCGCTGCGCGCCGGTGATCGATGCATATCCATCTTCCGCAACTTGCTGGGAGATAGAGAGAGGTTGGCCATTTCACCGATGCGGGGAGCGGAAGGTGACGCGTGTATCGCGTCGTGCGGTCAGTCCGCCCTTCTCCATACACTGGCGAGCCAGGGTTGTTGTTCGCGAGGGAGGCCGTCGGGGCGGTAGTAGTGTTCGAGCTCTTCGAAGCCCGCGGCTTGCAGCAGGGTGCGCCAGCCGGCCAGGTCGTGGTAGGCGCCGTAGCGGCCGCGGTTCCAGCCTTCCTGGTTGCCGCCGCGGGGGTTGGAGCTGAAGAGGACGCCGCCGGGTTTGAGGGTGGCGCGCAGGTCGCGCAGGACGCGGGGCAGTTCCTGGGAGGGGACGTGGAACAGAACGGCGTTGGCGAAGATGCCGTCGAAGCGGGCGGCGGGCAGTTGCAGGCGTAGGAAGTCCTGGTGCCAGACTTCGCGGCCGCTGGCGGCGCGGGCCATGGCGACGAAGCTGGGGGTGCCGTCCAGGCCGACGGGGCGGTGGCCAAGGGCGGCGAAGGTCTTGAGGTCGCGGCCGGGGCCGCAGCCGAGGTCGAGGATGTCGTAGGGCGGCTCGCCGTCGATATGGCGCAGCAGCGCGGCGATGTTCTGGCTGACGTCGTGGTCGCGCGTGCCGGCCTCGAAGGACTGGGCGCTTTCTTCGTAGTGGGCCAGGGTCAGTTCGGTGATCTTGGCGAGGTCTTCGGCGTCGAGGTTCATGGAACGATTGTGCCGTAAAAAAACCCGCGCACGTTACCCTGCGCGGGTTTGGGGTCGGGCGTGGCCGGCTCAGGCGCGGCAGGCTCAGGCGGCCAGACGGCCTTCGATCCGGGCCTTGGCGGCGGGCAGGTCCTCGGGCAGGCCCTGGGCCAGTTGGCCGAACAGCTCGTCGTGCAGCGCCAGTTCGTCGCGCCAGGCGCCGTCGTCGACCGACATGACCTGTTCGAACTTGTCGGGGCTGAATTCCAGGCCGGTCCAGTCGATGTCCTGGTAGCTGGGCGAGATGCCGAACACCTGGTCGACGCCGCCGGCCTGGCCGTCGATGCGGCCCAGCATCCAGCGCAGCACGCGCATGTTCTCGCCGAAGCCGGGCCAGACGAACTTGCCGTCGGGACCCTTGCGGAACCAGTTGACGCAGTAGATGCGCGGCAGCGTGGCGCCGGCGGCTTCGAGCTGCTTGCCCAGCTTGAGCCAGTGCGTGAAGTAGTCGCTCATGTTGTAGCCGCAGAACGGCAGCATGGCGAACGGATCGCGCCGCACCACGCCCTGCTGGCCGACGGCGGCGGCGGTGGTTTCCGAGCCCATGGTGGCGGCCATGTAGACGCCTTCGACCCAGTTGCGCGCCTCGGTCACCAGCGGCACGGTGGTGGAGCGGCGGCCGCCGAAGATGAAGGCGTCGATCACCACGCCCTGCGGGTTTTCCCATTCGGGGTCGATCGACGGGCACTGCGCCGCCGGGGCGGTGAAGCGCGCGTTGGGGTGGGCGGCCTTGCGGCCGGTTTCGCGGGCGATGGCGGGCGTCCAGTCCTGGCCCTGCCAGTCGATCAGGTGCGCCGGCGGCGTGTCGGTCATGCCTTCCCACCAGACGTCGCCGTCGTCGGTCAGCGCGACGTTGGTGAAGATGACGTTGGCCTTGAGCGTGGCCATGGCGTTGAAGTTGGTCTGCTCGCTGGTGCCCGGGGCCACGCCGAAATAGCCGGCCTCGGGGTTGATGGCGTGCAGGCGGCCGTCGGCGCCCGGCTTGATCCAGGCGATGTCGTCGCCGATGGTGGTGACCTTCCAGCCGTCCATGCCCTGCGGCGGGATCAGCATGGCGAAGTTGGTCTTGCCGCAGGCCGACGGGAACGCGGCGGCGACGTGGTACTTGCGGCCCTTGGGCGAGGTCACGCCCAGGATCAGCATGTGTTCGGCCAGCCAGCCCTGGTCGCGGCCCATGGTGGAGGCGATGCGCAGCGCGAAGCACTTCTTGCCCAGCAGCGCATTGCCGCCGTAGCCCGAGCCGAAGCTCCAGATCTCGCGGCTCTTGGGGAAGTGAACGATGTACTTGGTGGCGTTGCAGGGCCAGGCCACGTCGGCCTCGCCGGCGGCCAGCGGCTTGCCGACCGAGTGCACGCACGGCACGAAGTCGCCGTCGGTGCCGAGCACGTCATAGACCTGCTTGCCCATGCGCGTCATGATGCGCATGTTGACCACGACATATGGGCTGTCGGACAGTTCGACGCCGATGTGGGCGATGTCCGAACCCAGCGGACCCATCGAGAACGGCACTACGTACAGCGTGCGGCCGCGCATGGCGCCGTCGAACAGGCCGTTGAGCGTGGCGCGCATCTCGGCCGGGTCGGCCCAGTTGTTGGTCGGGCCGGCGTCCTCGGGACGGTCGGAGCAGATGAAGGTGCGGTCTTCGACGCGCGCCACGTCCGACGGGTCGGAACAGGCCAGGAAGGAATTGGGCCGCTTGGCCGGATTGAGGCGGCGCATGGTGCCGGCCTGGACCATCTGTTCGCACAGGCGATCGTATTCTTCCTGCGAACCATCGCACCATTCGACGCGGTCCGGCTTGGCCAGCGCCACGACGCTGGCGACCCAGTCGATCAGGCCGCGATGCTTGACGTACGCGGGTACGTTCAAGGCCGCCAGGCCCCCGTCCAAGGGTTTATTCATCAGGGTTATCTCCATACTAAGGCTAATGGCGATACGGCCCCGTTTGACTGGGGCCGTATACATGTTTGCGCCATCATACTTGCAGCGCCGGGCAGCCCGTCAACCCGACCAAACGGACGAGTTTGTCACCGGGTTTGTCACTGTTTCATGGGCGCTTGTCGCGTTCGCCGCCCTCATGCATAGCTGCCGTCGCGCAGCGAGCGGCGGATGATCTTGCCGGTGGCGGTGGTCGGCAAACTCGTTACAAAGCGGATGCGGCGCGGGTATTCATGG
The DNA here is from genome assembly GCF_046535435.1 of Achromobacter sp. SIMBA_011. Taxonomy (NCBI): domain Bacteria; kingdom Pseudomonadati; phylum Pseudomonadota; class Betaproteobacteria; order Burkholderiales; family Alcaligenaceae; genus Achromobacter; species Achromobacter sp. SIMBA_011. The sequence continues at coordinate 71,573 of NZ_JAWRWN010000006.1, forward strand.
GCTGCCAGGCGGTTGCGCACGTGCGCCTGCAAGGCCTTGACCAGCGCCTCGTCGCCGGCCACGCCGTCGTGCAGCACCACGTAGGCCATCACCACCTCGGTGCGCTCGGCGTCGGGCACGCCCACCACGGCGGCCATGCGCACCGCGGGGTGGCCCAGCAGGCAGTCCTCGATCGGCCCGGGGCCGATGCGGTAGCCGGCGCTGGTGATGACGTCGTCGTTGCGGCCGACGAAGCGGATGAAGCCGTCGGCGTCGCGCACGCCCATGTCGCCGGTCAGCAGGTAATCGCCGGCGAATTTCTCGGCGGTGGCCTGCGGGTTGTTCCAGTAGCCCAGGAACATCACCGGATCGGGCCGCAATACGCCGATATTGCCTTCCTGCCCATCGGCCATTTCGGCGCCCTGCCCGTCCACGATGGCGACCCGGTGGCCGGGCGCGGCGCGGCCGATGCTGCCGATGCGCGGCTCGAACAGGGATGAGCACGATGACACCAGCATGTTGCATTCGGTCTGGCCGTAGAACTCGTTGATGGTCACGCCCAGCACCCGGCGGCCCCAGTCGATCAGCTCGGCGCCGAGCGATTCGCCGCCGCTGGCCACCGAGCGCAGCGCCAGCGCGCCGGGCGCGGGCGGATGGGCCACGCCGCGCATCATCTTGAGCGCGGTGGGCGGCAGGAAGGTGTGGGTGACGCCATGGCGCGCCATCAGGTCGAAGGCCGCGGCGCCGTCGAATTTCTCGAAGCGCCGCGCCAGCACCGGCACGCCGTGGTGCCAGGCCGGCAGCAGCACGTCCAGCAGGCCGCCGATCCAGGCCCAGTCGGCCGGCGTCCACATCAGCGTGGCGTGCTCGGGAAAGAATTCGTGCGACATCTCCACGCCCGGCAGGTGGCCGAGCAGCACGCGGTGGGCGTGCAGCGCACCCTTGGGCTTGCCGGTGGTGCCCGACGTGTAGATGATGACGGCCGGGTCGTCGGCCGCGGTGGGCTCGGCTTCGAACTGCGCGGATTCAGCGTCGAGCGAGGCGTGAAACGGCAGCGCCCCGCCCTCGCCCGGACCGTCGATGCAATAGACCGTCCGCAGGGCCGGCAGCGTGGCGCGGATCTCGCGCAGGCGGCGGCAGCCCTCGGCGTCGGTGACCAGCGCGGCGGCGCCGCTGTCGGCCAGCCGGTACTGGATCGCGTCGACGCCGAACAAGGTGAACAGCGGCACCGCCACCGCGCCCAGCTTGTACACGGCGATGTGGGTCACGGCAGTCTCGGGCGCCTGCGGCAGGTACACCGCCACCCGGTCGCCGCGCCGCACGCCCTGGCGCCGCAGCGCGTTGGCCAACTGATTGGCGCGCGCCTTGATGTCGTCGAAGCTGTAGCGCGTCTGGCTGCCGTCGCTTTTCTCGTGGATCAGCGCCAGCCGGCCGCTGCCGTCGGCCCACTTGTCGCAGGCGTCCACGCCGATGTTGTAGGCCGCCGGCACGCGCCATTGGAAGGAAGACGCCAACTGCGCGTAGGTTTCGGTTCTGGACAGCATGATGCTCGGGTCTCCGTGTCGCGGTTCTTGTGTTCGCCGTTCTTTTGTATTCGTGGCGGGGGCTTTGAGGCGCGGCGCCGCGGGTCGTTATGATAGTAAGCCCTGGCCACATCCCATCGCCCCGCCGCCCCCATGGAAAAAACCGCCGCCGTCCCGATGCGCCGCCCGCCGGCCAGCGCCAAGTCCGAGCAACGGATACGGGACATCCTGCGGGTCGCGCGGCAGGTGTTTTCCGAGGCCGGCTTCCAGGCCGCCACCACCACCGAGATCGCGCAGCGGCTGGGCGTGTCCGAAGGCACGGTGTTCACCTACTTCGGCGGCAAGCGCGAGCTGTGCGTGCGCGTCATCAGCGACTGGTACGACGAGATCATCGCCAAGGTCGAGGACTACCTGCCGCACGTGCAGGGCGCGCGGGCCCAACTGCACTACCTGGTGCATGCGCACCTGCGCCACCTGCTGGCCGAGGGCACCGGGCTGTGCGCCTTCATCCTGTCCGAAGGCCGGGCCCGCAACGACGATTTCGGCGAGATCTACGCCGGCCTGCAGCGGCGCTACACCGCGCCGCTGATGCGCATCCTGGCGCAAGGCCAGGCCGACGGCCACATCCGCGAGGACATGCCGCTGCGCCTGCTGCGCTCGGCCATCTATGGCCCGATGGAACACGTGCTGTGGGACGCCATCCTGCGCGGAACGCGGGTCGACGTGGCGGCCACCGCCGACCAACTGGTCGACTTCCTGTGGCAGGCGCTGCAGCCGCCGCGCCGCGACGCGCTGGCGCTGGCGCGATTCCGGGGCGAGGTGCAAGACGCCCTGCATCGGCTTCAGTCCGCCGAGAACAAGGACGGCGGCGCGTACTGAGGAAAGCCGTCGTAGGTCTCGCCGCGCGCGGCCGGCGCCAGCGTCCAGGAATGGCGCGCGTTGGGCACGCCGCCATCCACGCGGATGACGCTGCCGTTGATGAAGGCCGCCCCCGGCGACAGCAGGAACACCACCGCCGCCGCCAGCTCGGCCTCGGTGCCGAAGCGCTGCAACGGCACCTTGGCGGCCAGCCCGCGCAACACCGCGCGGTAGTCCTCGTCGTAGCTGTCCATGCCGCTGGAGGCGATCCAGCCCGGCGCCACCGCGTTCACGCGCACCCCGGCGTGGGCCCATTCGCAGGCCGCCGTTTCGGTCAGGTTCCAGACGCCGGCGCGGGCCGCGCCGGAATGCCCCATGCCGGGCATGCCGCCCCAGATGTCGGCCAGCATGTTGACGATGGCGCCGCCGTGCTGGCGCATGTGCTGGGTATAGACCTCGCGCGCCATCAGGAACGTGCCATGCAGGTTGTTCTGCACCACCGCGTTCCAGCCGTTGAAGCTGATCTGGTCCAGCGGCGCGGGGAACTGGCCCCCGGCGCAATTGAACAGGCCGTCGATGGCGCCATGCGCGGCCAGCGCGTCGGCCACCGCACCCCGCACGCCGGTTTCGCCGCGGATGTCGCAGGCGTGCAGCGTGATGCGGCCCGCGGCCTCGGGATAGATGCGCGCCAGTTCATCGCGCGCGGCCTCCAGCTTTTCCGGCTTGCGGCCCACCAGCGCCAGGCGCGCGCCCAGCGAAGCCAGCTCGTGCGCGGTGCAGCGCCCCAGGCCGCTGCCGCCGCCCGTGACCATGACGGTCTTGCCGTCGAACAGGCCCGGCCGGAAGACCGACGCGTAGCGCGACGCCGCGGCGGCGCCGTCGGGGGATGGGTTCATGTCTCGCTCCATTATTTTTTTGAGGATAACTCAATAACCTGACAATAAGTTCATCATTTAGGCGTATTACCCTATGGAAACAATGCATCGATTCAGGCTATTAGTTGAGCCTTTATCAATAATTCGGAGACCCGCATGAGCACGCCAACCCCGCTGCTGGTGGACCGCGACGGCCCCGTCGCCCGCCTGACGCTGAACCGCCCGGACATGCGCAATGCCTTCGACGAAACGCTGATCGCGGCGCTGACCACGGCGGTGCGCGAGGCGGCGGACGACCCGGCCGTGCGGGTGCTGCTGCTGACCGGCGCGGGCAAGGCGTTCTGCGCGGGCGGCGACCTGAACTGGATGCGCAGGATGGCCACGCTGACCGACGCCGACAATCGCGCCGACGCCGACCGCCTGGCGCGGATGCTGCGCGCCATCTGGTCCTGCCCCAAACCCGTGGTGGCGGCGGTCAACGGCGATGCCTACGCAGGCGGCATGGGCCTGGTGGCGGCCTGCGACGTCGCCATCGCCGCCGATCACGCGCAGTTCTGCCTGTCGGAAACGCGCCTGGGGCTGCTGCCGGCCACCATCAGCCCCTACGTGATCCGCGCCATGGGCGAACGCGCCGCCAATCGTTACTTCCTGACCGCCGAACGCTTCGACGCCGCCGCCGCGTACCGCATGGGGCTGCTGCATGGCATCGTGCCGCTGGCGCGGCTGCAGGACGAAGCCGACGCCGTCTGCCGCGCGCTGTGCGACAACGGCCCGCAGGCAGTGCAGGCCAGCAAGCGGCTGGTGCGCGACTTTGCCGGGCGGCCGCTGGATGACGCGCTGGTGGCCGATTCGGTCGAACGCATCGCCGCGGTGCGTGCGTCGGATGAAGCGCGGGAAGGCGTCAGCGCGTTCCTGGAAAAGCGCCCGCCGGCCTGGCGCGCGTCCTGAGGCAAGGCGAGGCGGCGCGGCGCGTCCGCGCCGCGGCGAACATGGCGGCCGTATCCCACATGCCATAATCGCCGATGCAAATCCTGGAATCTCCATGCCCACCGCCTTACCCGTTTTCCCCCCATTGAATGCCGAGCGCCTGTGGTCGCGCGTCGAGACCCTGTCGCGCTACACCCTGCCCGACCAACCCTGGACCCGCCGCGCCTTTTCGCCGCTGTTCCTGCAAGCGCGCGAGTGGCTGCGCGGCGAGTTCGAGGCCGCCGGCCTGGCCACCCGCCTGGACGCCGGCGGCAACCTCATCGGCACGCGCGCCGGCCGCAACGCGCACCGCAAGCCCATCGCCACCGGCTCGCACTGCGACACCGTGATGAGCGGCGGCCGCTTCGACGGCATCATCGGCGTGCTGGCCGGCATCGAGGTCGCCCACACGATGCGGGAACACGGCATCGAACTGGAACACCCGTTCGAGGTCATCGACTTCCTGTCGGAAGAACCCAGCGACTACGGCATCTCCTGCGTCGGCAGCCGCGCCCTGAGTGGCCAACTCAGCGCCGACATGCTGGCTGCCCGCAACGCCGACGGCGAGACGCTGGCGCAGGGCATCGCCCGCATCGGCGGCGACCCCAGCGCGCTGACCGCGCCCCTGCGCGGCCCGGACGGCACCGCCGCCTTCGTCGAACTGCACATCGAACAAGGTCCCGTGCTGGAAAGCCGCCAGTTGCCCATCGGCGTGGTCAGCAACATCGTCGGCATCCGCCGCGTGCTGATCACGGTCGAAGGCCAGCCCGACCACGCCGGCACCACGCCCATGGACATCCGCCGCGACGCGCTGGTCGGCGCGGCCCGCATCATCGACGCCGCCAGCCGCCAGGCCAGCGCCGCCAGCGGCCATCCGCACTACGTGGTCGCCACCGTCGGCAAGCTCGCCATGACGCCCAACGCCGCCAACGCCGTGCCGGGCCGCGTCGAGCTGACGCTGGAAATGCGCAGCGACAGCAACGCGGTGCTGGACGCCTTCCCCGAAACCCTGATGGCCGGCGTGGCCGCCGACCTGAAGGCCCTCCGCCTGACCGCCGGCTTCGTGCAGTTGAGCCGGGCCCAGCCCACCGACTGCACCCCGCTGGTGATGGACGCGGTGCAGGTCGCCGCCGACCAGCTCGGCTACGCCAGCATGCGCCTGCCCAGCGGCGCCGGCCACGACGCCGTCTACATGGCGCCCACCGGCCCCATCGGCATGATCTTCATCCCCTGCCTGAACGGACGCAGCCACTGCCCCGAGGAATGGATCGAGCCGGCGCAACTGCTGGACGGCACCCGCGTGCTGTATCAGACCGTGCTGGAGCTGGATCGCCGGCTGTCCCGATAACCCACCCTGATGCCGCCATGGAACAGATAGAACTGAACGACAGCACCGCCGACCGCTACCTGCTGGACACCCCCGGTCTGACGCTGCTGGTGTTCCACAGCCGCACCTGCGGCACCTGCCGCATCGCGCGCGAACAGTTGCCCAAGCTGGACCTGCCGGTGGAACGCGTGTGCTGGGTCGATGCGGGCGAGAACGGCGGCCTGGTGGAGCGCTACGAGGTCTTCCACCTGCCGGCCATGTTCGTCACGCGCGACGGCGCCTTCTTCGGCCCGGTGCAGGCCAGCCTGGCCGAATGGGATCTGCGCCAGCAGATCGGACTGGCGCTGGACAGCTATCCGGCCGAACTGCCGTGAGCGCCGTCGCCGCCCTCGCGGCCCCTACCCGCCGTCCGCTGGACTCGCTGGCCACCGGCGTGATGCTGCTGCTGTGCGTCTGCTGGGGCTTCCAACAGATCGCCATCAAGCTGGTGGCCGCCGACATCTCGCCCATCATGCAGGTCGGCCTGCGCTCGACCTTCGCGGCGCTGGTGCTGGGCGCGGTGGTGTGGCGCGCCGAAGGCTCGCGCGCGCTGCGCGATGGCACGCTGGGCGCGGGCGTGCTGGTGGGCCTGCTGTTCGGCTTCGAGTTCCTGGCGATCGCGCAGGGGCTGGTCTACACCACGGCCTCGCACATGTCGGTGTTCCTGTACACCGCGCCGATCTTCACCGCGCTGGGCCTGCACTGGCGCGTGCCGGAAGAACGCATGGCGCCGCTGCAATGGCTGGGCGTGGCGGTGGCCTTCGGCGGCATCGCCGTGGCCTTCCTGGGCAACGGACAGCCGCAGGCCGCGGCTGCCAGCAACATGCTGCTGGGCGACAGCCTCGGGCTGCTGGGCGGGCTGCTGTGGGGCGCCACCACGGTGGCGATCCGCCGCACCGCGCTGTCGGAAGCGGCGCCGTCCAAGACGCTGTTCTACCAAATGGCGATCGCCGCGCTGGTGCTGCTGGTCTATGCCGCGGCCACCGGCAACGCCGGCATCCGCTACACGCCCTCGGCCGTGCTGAGCGTGGCGTTCCAGTCGGTAGTGGTGGCGTTGTCGAGCTACCTGGCCTGGTTCTGGCTGCTGCGGCGCTACCTGGCCTCGCGCCTGTCGATCCTGTCGTTCATGACGCCGCTGTTCGGGGTGTCGTTCGGCGTGCTGATCCTGGACGAACCGCTGGACGGCGCCTTCGTCATCGGCGCGCTGATGGTGCTGGCCGGCATCTCGCTGGTGAGCGGCGCCGGCCTGCTGCGCGAGAAGCTGCGGCGCGGCCGGCGCCCCTGAACGGCGCTGGGTGGCCGTAGTGGAGTGACAGGCGTGGGCCGGGTCGCGGGCTGACCCGGCGCCTGGCGCGCCGGCCATTGCCATGACCGGCGCGCGTTCGGGGCGCCGGCCCTTCAGGCCCGGCGCGGGCCGCCCAGGTTCAAGACGATCAGCGCCGCGCCCGCCAGCACCAGCGCGAAGCCCCACCAGTCGGCCACGGCGGGGCGATCGCCCACCAGCGCCATCGCGCCCAGCACGCCGACCACCGGCACCATCAGCGTGGTCAGGGCCGCCACCGTGGCGCTGACCCGTTCGCTCAGCACGAACCACAACCAATACGCCACCGCCGTGCCCAGCACGATGTGGAACGTCAGCGCCGCTGCCACCCGGGGGCTCCAGCCCTGCGTTGGAAAGGTCTCGCCCGCCAGCAGCATGCCGGCCAGCGCGCAGGCCGCGCCCACCGCCAGTTGCCATGCCGTCACCACGATGCGGTGCCCCGTCACCGGCCAGCGCTTCAGGTAGACCGTGCCGGCGGCCCACCCGAAGGCGGCGGTGAGCGGAAACGCCAGGCCGCGCGCGGCGGCCAGGTCGTGATCGGCGAAGATGGCGCGCAGCACCGGCCAGGCCAGCACCGCCACGCCCAGCCCGCCCAGCAGCAGCGCCAGGCCGCGGCGGCGGTCCAGCCGTTCGCCCAGCACGGCCCAGGCCAGCAGCGCCGACATCATCGGCATGGTGAAGGTCAGCACCGCGGCGCGCGAGGTGCTGGTGCTGAGCTGGGCCCAGGCCACCGCCAGGTTGAACACCGCCACGGCCAGGATGCCGCCGATGACGATGCCCCGCCACGAGGCGCGCGGCGGCAACAGCGCCAATCCCTTGGCGCGCGCCAGGATCAGCAGCAGCGCGGCGCCGCTGCCCAGTCCCAGCAGCCGCAGGGTGAACGGCGGGCAGATCGACAGCACGATCTTGACCGCCGGCCAGTTCAGGCCCCAGAACAGCGCCAGCGCAACCGGGATCAGGCGCACGCGGCCTTTTCCCGGGCGATCAGGTCCGCCAGGCCCTGGCGCTGACGGCCTTCGGCGTCGAAGTTGGCGGGATCGAGCCAGCTTTCGTAGGCGGCGCGCAACGCCGGCCATTCACTGTCGATGATCGAGAACCAGGCGGTGTCGCGGCTGCGGCCCTTGTAGACCGTGGCCTGGCGGAAGATGCCTTCAAACTGGAAACCCAGCCGCGCGGCGGCGGCGCGCGACGGCGCGTTCAGGCTGTCGCATTTCCATTCGTAGCGGCGGTAGCCCAGCTCGTCGAAGGCGCGGCGCATCAACAGGAACTGCGCCTCGGTGGCGATGCGGGTGCGCTTGAGCAACGGCGAAAATGCCACGAAGCCGACTTCGATCACGCCGCTGGCCGGGTCAATGCGCATCAGCGACAGCGAGCCGATCGCGCGGCCGCTGGCCAGGTCGATGACGGCATGATGCATCGGGTCGCTGGCGGCATGGGCCTGCGCCTGCTCGGCGAACTGGCGGTAGGCGGCGGCGTCGGCAAAGGGGCCGACGCTCATGTAGGTCCAGTCGCGGCCGTCGGGCGCCTGGCTGAAGGCGGCGTACAGGTCCGCCGCGTGGCGCTCGGCCGATAGCGGTTCGAGGCGGCAGTAGCGGCCCTGCGCGGGGGCCAGCGGCGGTCGCGGACGCGGTGTCCAGCCGGACAGGTCGGCGCCGATGGGTTGTTCGAATGCGTTGACGCGGGGTTGCATGCTGCGAGGCCTCATCCTGGTTGGAAGCGGGTTGGGGAAAGCGCCGCCGCCAGGGCCGACGCGCGCCAGGGTTTTTCGTCGTGACAGGCCCTGGCATGCTCCCACGATAGCCAAACCGTGGCATGATAAAAAGCACCACGATTCCTGAATTTAATAGAGCCATGACCGACCGAGCCGCCCTGCTCTCCAGTCCCCTGGCGCGTGGGCCGGGCGCCCCGCCGCGTCAGCGCCAGTTGATCCAGCGGCTCAAGCAGGCCATCCTGGCGGGCCAGTTGCCCGCTGGCGGCAAGCTGCCGGCCTCGCGCGTGCTGGCCGACGAGCTGGACATCTCGCGCAACACGGTGCTGATCGCCTACGAACAGTTGACCGCCGAAGGCTACGTCATCGCCGACCGCCAGGGCACCCGCGTGGCGCCGTTGTCGACCGCCGCCGCCAGCGCCGCCCGGCAGGCCGTGCGACAAGCCGCCGCGCAAGCGGCCGGACAGTCCGGCGCCGCCGACGCGCCGGCCTTGCGCACCGCCGCGCGGCTGTCGCGCATCGTCTCGACGCGCGCGCCCAATGACGGCTCGCTGCCGCTCACGCCCGGCACGCCGGCGCTGACCCAGTTTCCCATCAATGCCTGGCGCCGGGCCCAGGACCGGGCGCTGCAGGCCGCTCCCGCCGCCACGCTGGGCTACGGCCCCCCGGTGGGGGAACCGGCGCTGCGCGAAGCCATCGCCCAATATCTGCGGGTGTCGCGCGGGGTTCACTGCGACGCCTCGCGCATCGTCATCACGGAAGGCGCGCAGGGCGCGCTGGCGCTGTGCGTGCAACTGCTGACCAATCCCGGCGACACCGCCTGGCTGGAGGAACCCGGCTACCGGGGCGCCAAGTCGGCCTTCCACGCGGGCGACCTGAATGTGGTGGCGATGCGGGTCGACGCCGACGGCGTCGCCATCACCGACGAAGACTGGCGCACCCGGCCGCCGCGCCTGATCCAGACCACGCCGACGCACCAATACCCCACCGGCGCCGTGCTGTCGCTGGCGCGCCGCCTCGACCTACTGGAGCGGGCGCGCCGCGCCGGCGCCTGGATCATCGAGGACGACTACGACAGCGAATTCCGCCACCAGGGCGAGCCGATCGCCGCCATGCAGGGCCTGCTGCCGGACGCGCCGGTGCTGTACGTGGGGACCTTCAGCAAGACCATGTTCCCCGCGCTGCGGCTGGGCTTCCTGGTGCTGCCGCAGTCCATCGCCGGGCCCGCGATGCCGTCGATCACGGAAATGCTGCGCGGCGGGCACCGGCTGGAACAACTGACCATGGCCGCCTTCATCGACAATGGCCAATTCTCGCGCCACCTGGGCCGCATGCGGCGGCTGTACCGCGACCGCCAGGCCGCCCTGCGCGACGCGCTGGCGCGGCACCTGGGCATCGATCACGAGGTGCTGGGCGGCCACAGCGGCCTGCATCTGACGGTGCGGCTGCCGCCGGACGTGCCCGACCGCGCCATCGTCGAACAGGCGCGCCGGCTGGGCATGAACCCCAACGCGCTATCGACCTTCGCCATCAACCCGCGGCCGCAGGACAACGGCCTGGTGATCGGCTACGGCAACACCAGCGCCGACCGCTTCCCGGCGCTGGTCCGGCAACTGGGCAAGCTGGCCGCGACGTTGCGGACCTGAATCGCGGCCGGCGGCGTTGCAGGATTCGCCTTCCGGCCGGCGGCGCGCATCCTGCCCCGGTCCGTCGACCGGGCGCGGCCAGGCGTGGCGCCGCGGCGCCCCGCATCAGCGCCGCGAATCGAGCGCCATGCGCACGGCCAGGCCGGCCAGCACCGTGCCCATCAGCCAGCGCTGGATCACCATCCACAGCGGCCGGCCGGCCAGGAAACCGGCAATGGACCCGGCCATGATGGCGATGACCGCGTTGACCGACAGGCTGATGGCCACCTGCGTCAGCCCCAGCGCGATCGACTGGGTGAACACGCTGCCATGGTCGGGCTGGATGAATTGCGGCAGCAGCGACACGTACAGCACGGCGATCTTGGGATTGAGCAGGTTGGTCACCAGCCCCATCGTGAACAGCGTGCGCGGGCTGCTCGCCGGCAGCTCGCGCACCTGGAACGGCGAGCGCCCGCCCGGGCGCACCGCCTGCCAGGCCAGGTACAGCAGGTAGAGCGCGCCGCCGAAGCGCAGCGCGTCGTAGGCATAGGGCACCGACATCAGCAGCACGGTCAGGCCGAAGGCCGCGCACAGCACGTAGAAGATGAAACCCACCGCCACCCCGGACAGCGAAATCAGGCCGGCCTTGGGGCCCTGCGAAATCGAGCGCGACACCAGGTAGATCATGTTGGGCCCGGGCGTGAGCACCATGCCCAGGGCGACCAGGGCGAACGTCAGGAGATTGGCGATGTCAGGCATGATGCGCCGGCGCGGGCCGGTCGGTAGTGGCAGGATGATGCATCACATTATCTGAAATCTGTATCGGAACAGCGGGGTTTTTTGCGCCCGCGGCGCGCGTGTTGCGCGCCCGCCGCAGGCCTGGGCGCGCCGGCGGCGACGACCGCGTTCAACGACCACGCCGCCGGGATACAACAACCACGCCACTTTTAAATGTGGCCGGATGGGAGCGGCGGCTGGACCGGGATACAGTGGTCGGATCGCCCCGCCCGCAGGACGCGCGGGCGGCGCCGTTGAATGTCGACACGATCCAGGGAGGATCCGCCCATGCCGCCACGATCATCGTCTTCGTCCGCCGCCCGCGCCGGCGCCATCCGCGTCGGCATCGGCGGCTGGACCTACGCGCCGTGGCGCGGCCCCTTTTACCCGGAAGGCCTGCCGCACGCGCGCGAGCTTGAATACGCCAGCCGGCAGCTCACCGCCATCGAGATCAACGGCACCTATTACAGCAGCCAGAAGCCGGCCACCTTCGCCAAATGGCGCGACGAGACGCCCGATGATTTCGTGTTCTCGCTCAAGGCCTCGCGCTACGCCACCAACCGCCGCGAACTTGCCGGCGCCGGCGAGTCTGTCCATCGCTTCGTGCACGGCGGCATCGCCGAGCTCGGTCCCAAGCTGGGGCCGATCGTGTGGCAGTTCGCGCCCACCAAGGCGTTCGACGCCGAGGATTTCGGCGCCTTCCTGGCGCTGCTGCCCGACCAGGTCGACGGCCTGCCGCTGCGCCACGTGATCGACGTGCGTCACGCCAGTTTCGCCTGCCAGGCCTACCTGGACCTGGCGCGGCGCCACGGCGTGGCCACGGTCTACACCGACAGCGAGGACTATCCCTCGCTGGCCGACCGCACCGCCGATTTCGTCTACGCCCGGCTGATGCGCGCCAGCACCGCCTTCAAGGCCGGCTACGCGCCCAAGGCGTTGGACGCGTGGGCGGACCGCCTGCGCACCTGGGCAAGCGGCGGCGATCCGGCCGACCTGCCGCGGGTGGACCCGCGCCAGCCGCCCGGCGTGGCGCATGCGCGCGACGTGTTCGCGTTCTTCATCAATGGCGCCAAGGAGCGCGCGCCGGCGGCGGCGCGCGCCATGATCGAGCGGCTGTAGCCGACGCGCCGCGCCGGCCTCCTGGCGGCAAGGCCGGCCCCCGGGAGAAGGCCGGCAACCGCCTCAATCGGCGACCGGCGTGCGCAGCGTCACGAACTCTTCGGCGGCGGTCGGATGGATGCCGATGGTGTCGTCGAACACGCGCTTGGTGGCGCCGGCCTTGAGCGCGATGGCGATGCCCTGCACGATCTCGCCGGCCTCGGGGCCGACCATGTGCACGCCCAGCACTTTGTCGGTGTCGGCGTCGACGATCAGCTTCATCAGGGTCTTTTCCTGCGATTCGGTCAGCGTCAGCTTCATGGGGCGGAAGCGGCTTTCGAACAGTTTGATGTTGTGGCCGGCGGCGCGCGCCTCTTCGGTCGTCATGCCGACGGTGCCGATGTTGGGCAGGCTGAACACGGCGGTCGGGATCAGCTTGTAGTCGACCTTGCGGTATTCCTCGGGACGGAACAGGCGGCGCGCCACCGCCATGCCCTCGGCCAGCGCCACCGGCGTCAGCGGCACGCGGCCGATGACGTCGCCAATGGCCAGGATCGACGGTTCGCTGGTGCGGTATTCGTCGTCCACCGCGACAAAACCCTTGCCGTCAAGCTTGACGCCGGTGTTCTCCAGGCCCAGGTTGTCCAGCATCGGCCGGCGGCCGGTGGCGTAGAACACGCAATCGGTCTCGACCACGCTGCCATCCTTGAGGGTGGCGGCCAGGGTGCCGTCGGCGCGCTTGTCGATGCGCGCCACGTCGGCGTCGAACTTCAGGTCGATGCCCTTCTTGACCAGTTCATCGCGCAGGTGCTCGCGCACCGCCTGGTCGAAACCGCGCAGGAACAGCGGGCCGCGGTAGACCTGGGTGGTCTGCGCGCCCATGCCGTTGAAGATGGAGGCGAATTCGACCGCGATGTAGCCGCCGCCCACCACCAGCACGCGGCGCGGCAGCGCCTTCAGGAAGAAGGCCTCGTTCGAGGTGATGGCGTGTTCCTTGCCGGGGATGTCCGGCACCTGCGGCCAGCCGCCGGTGGCCACCAGGATATGCGCGGCGGTGTAGGACTTGCCGTCCACCTCCACCGTGTGCGGATCCTTGATGCGGGCGTGGGCTTCCAGCAGCGTCACGCCGCTATTGACCAGCAAGTTGCGGTAAATGCCGTTAAGACGCTCGATCTCGCGGTTCTTGTTGGCGATCAGCGTGGGCCAGTCGAAGCGGGGTTCGTCCACGCTCCAGCCGAAGCCGTGGGCCTGCTCGAAGTCTTCGCTGTAGTGCGCGCCGTAGACCAGCAGCTTCTTGGGCACGCAGCCCACGTTGACGCAGGTGCCGCCCAGGTAGCGGCTTTCGGCCACCGCCACGCGCGCGCCGAAGCCGGCCGCGAAGCGGGCCGCGCGCACGCCGCCGGAGCCCGCGCCGATCACAAACAGGTCGAAATCGAATGCCATGGTGTTTCCTTCGCCGTCCCGCTGCCGGGACGCGTTCACTGTCGGGAGAAGCGCTATTTTGCACCAGTGCGCCGGCGACCGCCGGCTTGCCCCCACGGTCAACCGGCGGTCGCCGGCCGGTGGGGCAGCGCCGGAAGCGGGCCCGCGTTGCGCAGACGCGCCCGCTCGGCCGCCGCAATCCTCCCTGGCGCGCGCCACCTTGGGCTACAGTAATCGTCCGGGGCGCGGTCGCCGCCCCTCCCTCTGCCTGGAGTCGTCCCGATGTCGCTTGAAACCTGGCTGGCCTTCCTTGGCGCATCCGCCCTGCTGCTGATGCTGCCCGGCCCCACCATCCTGACCGTCATCAGCTATTCCCTGACCCATGGCAAGCGCGCCCGCCTGCCGTTGGTGCTGGCGGTGGCGCTGGGCGACTCCACCGCCCTGGCGCTGTCGCTGCTGGGCCTGGGCGCGCTGCTGTCGGCGTCGGCCTTCTGGTTCACCGTGGTCAAGACCGTGGGCGGCCTTTACCTGCTGTACCTGGGCTTCAAGCTGCTGCGCGCCGGCGTTTCGCCCGCCACGCTGCCGCAGGCCGGCGCGGCCGGATCGCGCTGGAAGCTGTTCGCCAACACCTACCTGGTGACGGCGCTGAACCCCAAGGGCATCATCTTCTTCGTGGCCTTCCTGCCGCAGTTCATCGACCCGGCCGGCGACGTCACGCGCCAGCTATGGATGCTGTCGGCCACCTTCGTGACCTGCGCCGGCATCAACGCCACCGCCTACGCGCTGTTCGCCGGCTCGGCGCGCCGTCTGCTGGCATCGCCGCGCGCGCAGCGCGGCTTCAACCTGGGCGGCGGCGCGCTGTTGTCGGCCGCCGGGGTCTGGGCATTGCTGGCGCGTCGCGCCTGACACCTGCTTCAAGGCAAGGCCGCCGACGCCGCTTCGGGATCCAGCCCGTAGCGCCGGATCGCCTCGGCCGCCCGCTCGGCCGGCAATGCGCCCTCGTCCGCCAGCGCCTTGAGCGTGGCCAACACGATATGGTGCCGGTCCACCTCGAAGAACGCCCGCAGCGCCTGGCGCGTGTCCGAGCGGCCGAAGCCGTCGGTGCCCAGCGTCACATAACGGCGCCCCACGAAAGGCCGGATCTGCTCGGCCACCGTCTTCATGTAGTCGGTGGCCGCGATCACCGGCCCCCGCGTATCGGCCAGGCTCGTCTGGACGAAGCCCTGGCGCGCCGCGTCCAGCGGATGCAGGCGATTCCAGCGCTCGGTCTCCTGGCCATCGCGGCGCAGCTCGGAATAGCTGGTGACGCTCCAGACGTCGGCCGCCACGCCGAAGTCCTGTTGCAGCAGGTCGGCGGCGGCCAGGGTCTCGCCCAGGATGGCGCCGCTGCCCAGCAGTTGCGCGCGGACCTCGCCCGGCGCGCCCTCGCGCAGGCGGTACATACCCTTGAGGATGCCGGCCTCGGCGCCTTCCGGCATCGGCGGATGGGCGGTCTTCTCGTTGATCAGCGTCAGGTAGTAGAAGACGTCCTCTTCCTCCTGGTACATGCGGCGCATGCCGTCCTGCACGATCACGGCGATCTCGTAGGCATAGGCCGGGTCGTAGGCGATGCACGACGGGATCACCGAGGCCAGCACGTGGCTGTGGCCGTCGTCGTGCTGCAGGCCCTCGCCTTCCAGTGTGGTGCGGCCCGAGGTCGCGCCCAGCAGGAACCCGCGCGCGCGGATGTCGCCGGCCGCCCAGGCCAGGTCGCCAACGCGCTGGAAGCCGAACATCGAATAGAAAATGTAGAACGGAATCGTCGCCACGCCGTGGGTGCTGTAGGCGGTGGCGGCGGCGATCCACGAGGCCATGGCGCCCGACTCGTTGATGCCTTCCTGCAGGATCTGGCCGCGCCGGTCCTCGCGGTAGACGCTGAGCTGGTCGGCGTCCTGCGGCGTGTACAGTTGGCCCACGTGCGAATAGATGCCGACCTGGCGGAACATGCCGTCCATGCCGAAGGTGCGCGATTCATCCGGCACGATGGGCACCACGCGCGCGCCGATCTGCGGGTCCTTGAGCAGTTGCGCCAGGATGCGCACGAACGCCATGGTGGTGGAGAATTCGCGGCCGTCGCTGCCCTTCAGGTGCGTGGCAAAGGCTTCCAGGCCCGGCGTGGCCTGCGGGCCGGGGCCGGCCGGACGCAGCGGCAGGTGGCCGCCGGCGCGGCGGACGGCGGCTTCCAGGTAGGCCTGTTCGGGGCTGCCGGGTTCCGGCTTGATGTACGGGATCTCCTCCAGGCGCTCGTCCGGCACCGGCAGATCGAAGCGGTCGCGGTAAGCGCGCACCGCCGGGTCGGCCATCTTCTTCTGCTGGTGGTTGGTGTTGGCGGCCTCGCCGGCCGCGCCCATGCCGTAGCCCTTGACCGTCTTGGCCAGGATCACCGTGGGCTGGCCGCGATGCGCCAGCGCCGCGGCGTAGGCGGCGTGCATCTTGACCGGATCGTGGCCGCCGCGATTGAGCGCGCCGATCTCCTCGTCGCTCAGGTGCGCCACGCGTTCCAGCAGCACCGGGTCGGCGCCGAAGAAGTGTTCGCGCACATAGGCGCCGCCGCGCGCCTTGAAGACCTGGTATTCGCCGTCCACGCATTCCATCATGCGGCGCCGCAGGCGGCCGTCGTGGTCCTGCGCCAGCAGCGCGTCCCAGCCGCCGCCCCAGATCACCTTGATGACGTTCCAGCCGGCGCCGCGATAGACGCTTTCCAGCTCCTGGATGATCTTGGCGTTGCCGCGCACCGGGCCGTCCAGGCGCTGCAGGTTGCAGTTGACCACGAAGATCAGGTTGTCGAGCTTTTCGCGGCCGGCCATGGCGACGGCCGCCAGCGTCTCGGGCTGGTCCTGCTCGCCGTCGCCCAGGAAGCCCCACACGCGCCGGTCCTGCGCCGCGATCAGGCCGCGGTCTTCCAGGTAGCGCATGTAGCGCGCCTGGTAGGCCGCCATCAGCGGGCCCAGGCCCATCGACACGGTCGGGAACTGCCAGAAGCCGGGCATGGTGCGCGGGTGCGGATACGACGCCAGCCCGCCGCCGATCTCGCGGCGGAAGCGGTCCAGCTCGGCCTCGGACAGGCGCCCTTCCAGATAGGCGCGGGCGTAGATGCCGGGCGCCGAATGGCCCTGGATGTAGAGCATGTCGCCCAGGTAGTCCGGCGTGGCGGCGCGGAAGAAATGGCGGTAGCCGGTTTCGTACAGCGTGGTGGCCGAGGCGTAGGTGGCGATGTGCCCGCCCACGCCCGAATGCTTGCCGGCGCGCAGCACCATGGCCATGGCGTTCCAGCGCAGGTAGGCATCCAGCCGCGCCTCGATGCGGGTGTCGCCGGGGAACGGCGCCTGGGCCGGCAGGCCGATGGTGTTGACGTAGGGCGTGACGCCGGCCGCGGCATAGCCGCCGCTGCGGGCGCGGTCCTGCTCGATCAGGCGGTCCAGCAGGTAGTGCGTGCGCGGCAGGCCTTCGTGCGCCAGCACCGCCTGCATCGCGTCCAGCCACTCGCTGGTTTCTTCGGGGTCGATGTCGACGCAGTCGATCTCGGGTTCCATGGGCATCCTCCTTGTGGTGCGCAAGCGGCGCCTGGACACGGAAAGGCCGGCGCCATCATTTCACATCGTGAATTGCATTTGCATAATGTGCAATTGCAATCGTAGGGAGGTTTTCGAACAATTGCAAGTGCAACTATTAAGGAAAATGGCGGCTTGCGCGCGGCATGAATGCGCGTGACGGCCCGCCCGCCGCGCGCCACGGCCGCAGGGCCTCTACAATCCCGGACAACGAAATCCCTGGAAAAGGAAGCGACCGCATGGCCACGGGCAAGCCCGACGCGTGGAGCCTCTTTCTCACCGCGCATGCGCTGGTGGTGGAAGAGATCGAAAAACGACTGTCCGCCGCCGGCCTGCCGCCGCTGGCGTGGTACGACGCGCTGTGGGCGCTGGAACGCGCGCCCGACGGCACCGCGCGCATGTTCGAGATGGCCGAGCGCATGGTCATCGCGCGCTACAACCTGACGCGCCTGATGGACCGCATCGAGGCCGCCGGGCTGGTCGAGCGCTTCCGTTCCGACGAGGACCGCCGCGCCACCTATGCCCGCATCACGCCTGAAGGCCTGGCGCTGCGGCGCAGGATGTGGAAGGTGTATGGCCCGGCCATCGACGAACTGTTCCTGTCGCAACTGCCGCCGGCGCAGCAGGACGCCATGGCCGAGCAGTTCCGCCAGATCGCCCGCCATGTGCGGGCCTTGTCCAGAACCCCGGCTTGACCTGACCGCCACGGAGTCCGCATGCCCGTCCGTCCGCCCCTGCACATCGGCATCGTCGCCTGCTCGGCCGAGGGCGCGGCGCTCTGCTACCGCACGATCTGCGCCGAAGGCGCGCAGCGCCTGGGGCCGCACGCGCACCCCGAGGTGTCGCTGCACAGCCTGTCGCTGGCGGACTACGTGGCCTGCCTGGAGCGCAACGACCTGGCCGGCGTCGGCGCGCTGATGCGGACCTCCGCCGACCGGCTGGCGCGCGCCGGCGCGGATTTCCTGATCTGCCCCGACAACACCATCCACCAGGCCCTGGGCCACGTGCTGCCGCAATCGCCGCTGCCGTGGCTGCACATCGCCGAGGAAGTCGCCGCCCAGGCCGCCGCGCGCGGGCGGCGCCGCATCGGCATCCTGGGGACGCGCTGGCTGGTCGACAGTCCGGTCTACCCCGACAAACTGCAGGCGCGCGGCCTGGACTACGTGCGTCCCGCGCCGGCCGACCGCGATCTGCTGGCGCGCGTCATCATGGACGAACTGGTCTACGGCGTCTTCAAGCCCGAATCGGTCTCGTTGCTGCAAGGCGTGGTGGCGCGGCTGCGCGATGCCGGCTGCGACGCGGTGGTGCTGGGCTGCACCGAACTGCCGCTCGTGCTGAACGACGCCAACTGCGTCTTGCCGACGCTGGACTCGACCCGCATCCTGGCGCGCGCCGCCCTGGACCGCGCGCTGGCCTGACGCCTGAACTGGCGTCCCGCCCCCTGGGCCCCGCCCGCGGTCAGAGCTGGTCCAGCCCGTACTGGCGCAGGCGATCCAGGTCCAGCACCTTGATCTGGTTGTACGACAGCGCCAGCACCCCTTGGTCCGCCAGCGTCTGCAGCGCCTGGTTGACGCGCTGGCGCGACAGGCCGGTCAGGTAGCCCAGTTCTTCCTGTGAAATCGCCAGCGTCAGGTCGGTGGACGGATAAAGTTGTGGATTGAACAATTGCGCCAGCGACTGCGCCACGCGCGCATCGGCGTCCAGCAGTCGATGGTTCTGGATCGAGGCGATGAACTCGCCCATGCGGTCGTTCAACTGGCCGATGACGAAATGCGAGAACGGCAGGCTGGCCGCCAGCAGCGCATGGAAGGTGGCGGCCGGCACCAGTAGCACCAGCGACGGCTGGATCGCCACCACGTCGTACTTGCGCAGCTCGCGCTTGATGACGCTGCCCTCGCCGAACCAGCCGCCCGGCGGCACTCCCGAGAACGTGCAACTGCGTCCCGACTCGTTGTAGATCGCCAGCTTCAGCAAGCCGCTGTGCACCCCCAGCCAGTAATCCGACGGCGCATTGCGGCGCGCGATCCAGGCGCCGCTGGCCACGTGTTCGGCGCGCGCCGTGGCCAGCACCAAATCCTGGTGCGGCGCGTCCAGCGCGGTGAACCAGGTGCAGCCGCGCAGCAGCGCGGCCAGCTCGGTCTGGGAAACAATGTTTGAAACATCGGACATGGAAAGAACCGTGTAAAACTGCGGGTTGGGCGCCTGGAAAAAGGTCTGTCATGCAGGCGACAGACACCATTTTCCGGCGGCCGATAAGCTCTAACAAGCAGCGGGATTCCGGCTACAGATCAACCCCGGCGATCCAGATCAAGTTTCCCGCATAAAAGCATATCCGGGCGCCCCCGCGCCCCACAGGAGACAAGCATGAGCAGCCTGTTCGACCACGGCCTGGCACGCCGTGACGCCAACTACGAGCCCCTCACCCCGGTCGACTTCATCGCCCGCGCCGCGCAGGTCTATGGCAACCGCCTGGCCGTGGTGCATGGCGCCGTGCGCCGCACCTGGGCCCAGACCTACGAACGCGCGCAACGCCTGGCCGGCGCGCTGGCCGCCGCCGGCGTCCAGCGCGGCGACACGGTGGCGGTGATGCTGCCGAACATCCCCGCCATGGTCGAGGCGCACTTCGGCGTGCCGATGCTGGGCGCCGTGCTCAATACGCTCAACACGCGCCTGGATACGCCCAGCGTGCTGTTCATGCTGGGCCACGGCGAGGCCCGCGCGCTGATCGTCGACACCGAATACGCCGAGCTGGCGCAGCGCGCCCGCGCCGAATTCCCGCACCTGAAAGTGATTTCGGTGCACGATCTGGACGGCACCCCGGCCGCCCTGCCCGGCGCCACCGACTACGAGGCCTTCCTGGCCGCCGCCCCCGCCACGTTCGACTGGCGCCCGCCGGCCGACGAATGGGACGCGATCGCGCTGAACTACACCTCCGGCACCACCGGCGATCCCAAGGGCGTGGTCTACCACTACCGCGGCGCGTATCTGAACGCCGTCAGCAACATCCTCGAATGGGACATGCCCAAGCATCCGGTCTACCTGTGGACGCTGCCGCTGTTCCACTGCAACGGCTGGTGCTTCGCCTGGACCGTGGCGGCGCGCGCCGGCGTCAACGTCTGCCTGCGCAAGTTCGACCCCAAGACCGTGTTCGACCTGATCCGCGCCGAGGGCGTGACCCACTACTGCGGCGCGCCCATCGTGCAAAGCGCGCTGGCCAACGCGCCGGCCGAGCTGCGCGCCGGCATCCGCCACACCGTGCGCACCATGGTGGCCGGCGCCGCGCCCGCGCCGGCGGTGATCGCCAAGATGAAGGAAATCGGCTTCGAGCTGACCCACGTCTACGGCCTGACCGAGGTCTACGGCCCGGCCGCCGTGTGCGCCCCGCAGGAAGCCTGGAATGACCTGGAGGACGAGCAGCGCGCCCTGCTGACCGCGCGCCAGGGCGTGCGCTACCACCTGCAGGCCGGCGTCTCGGTGCGCAACCCCGACACCATGGAGGAAGTGCCGGCCGACGAGCAGACCGTGGGCGAGATCATGTTCCGCGGCAACATCTGCATGAAGGGCTACCTGAAGAACGAACGCGCCACTGACGAGGCCTTCGGCGGCGGCTGGTTCCACACCGGCGACCTGGGCGTGATGACGCCCGACGGCTACATCCGCATCAAGGACCGCAGCAAGGACATCATCATCTCGGGCGGCGAGAACATCTCCAGCATCGAGGTCGAGGACGCCCTCTATCGCCATCCGGCCGTGGCCGCCGTGGCGGTAGTGGCCATGCCCGACCCGAAATGGGGCGAAACGCCCTGCGCCTTCGTCGAGCTCAAGCCCGGCCACAGCGCCACCGCCGAAGAGATCATCGCGCACTGCAAGCTGCTGCTGCCCGGCTTCAAGGTGCCGCGCGCGGTGCGCTTCGGCGAACTGCCCAAGACCTCGACCGGCAAGATCCAGAAATTCGAACTGCGCGCCGCGGTGGGTTCCACCCGCGCCATCGACGCCACCTGATTCCCTTCCTACCCGGAGCTCCGACGCCATGACGTACCAAGCCCCCGTGAAAGACATGCTGTTCGTGCTGAACCACCTGGCCGGCCTGCCGCAGGTGGCGGCGCTGCCGCAATATGCCGAAGCCACGCCCGACACCGCCCAGGCCGTGCTGGAGGAAGCCGCCACCTTCGCCGGCGACGTGCTGGCGCCGCTGAACCACCCCGCCGACCGCGAGCCCAGCGCCTGGCGCGACGGCGCGGTCACCACCTCGCCCGGCTTCAAGCAGGCCTTCCGCCAATATGCCGAAGCCGGCTGGCAGGGCATGACGCACCCGGTCGAATACGGCGGCCAGGGCCTGCCCGGCCTGCTGGGCGCGCCCTGCTCCGAAATGCTCAACGCCGCCAACCTGTCGTTCGCCCTGTGTCCGCTCTTGACCAACGGCGCGGTCGAGGCGCTGCTGACGGCCGGCTCGCCCGAACTGCGCGAGCGCTTCATCGGCCCGATGCTGTCGGGCCGGTGGACCGGCACCATGAACCTGACCGAGCCGCAGGCCGGCTCCGACCTGGCGCTGCTGCGCACCCGCGCGCAGCCGGTCGGCGACGGCACCTACCGCATCTCCGGCACCAAGATCTTCATCACCTACGGCGAGCACGACCTGGCCGAGAACATCGTCCACCTGGTGCTGGCGCGCCTGCCGGACGCGCCCGAGGGCGTGAAGGGCATCTCGCTGTTCCTGGTGCCCAAGTTCCTAGTCAACGACGACGGCTCGCTGGGCGCGCGCAACGACGTTACCTGCGTGTCGATCGAGCACAAGCTGGGCATCAAGGCCAGCCCCACCGCCACGCTGCAGTTCGGCGACGCGGGCGGCGCCATCGGCTACCTGGTGGGCCAGGAAAACCGCGGCCTGGACGCCATGTTCATCATGATGAACGCGGCCCGCTTCGCCGTCGGCGTGCAGGGCATCGCGGTGGCCGACCGCGCCTACCAGCACGCGCTGGCCTACGCCGCCGAACGCGTGCAGAGCCGCCCGGTGGACGGCTCCTCGCGCGACGCCGTGCCGATCATTCAGCACCCGGACGTGCGCCGCATGCTGGGCACCATGCGCGCCCTGACCGAGGCCGGCCGTGCGCTGGCCTACTACACCGCCGGCCACGCCGACCTGGCCCACGCCAGTGCCGACCCGGCCGCCCGCGCCCGCCACCTGGCGGTGCAGGAATTCCTGGTGCCGATCGTCAAGGGCTGGTGCACCGAGGCGTCCATCGACGTCGCCAGCCTGGGCGTGCAGGTGCACGGCGGCATGGGCTTCATTGAAGAGACCGGCGCCGCGCAGTATTACCGCGACGCCCGCATCCTGACCATCTACGAAGGCACCACCGCCATCCAGGCCAACGACCTGGTCGGCCGCAAGACGCTGCGCGACGGCGGCGCGGTGGCGCAGGCCCTGATCGAAGAGATCCGCAAGACGGAAGAAGCGCTGCAAGCGCACAGCGAACCGGCCGCCCGGCTGGTGCTGACGCCGCTGCGCCAGGGCCGCCTGGCGCTGGCCAACACGGTCGACTTCGTGGTGGCCAACGCCGCCGCCCATCCCAACGCGGTGTTCGGTTCGGCCGTGCCCTACCTGTTGCTGGCCGGCACGGTGCTGGCCGGCTGGCAGATGGCGCGCGCGCTGCTCGCATCGCTGGACCACCTGGACGAGGACCCGGCCTTCCACCAGGCCAAGATCGCCACGGCCCAGACCTACGCGCTGCACAAGCTGACCCAGGCTCCCGGCCTGGCGGCGGTGGTGGCGGGATCGAACGAGTACGCCGTGCAGCCATGAGCGTGGTCGACGCCGGATCGCGCATCGACGCGCTGGTGGCGCTGGGCGCGTCGGCGCCGCTGGTCCGGCTGGCCAGCGGCGACTGCGTGCATCCGTTGCTGCGCGGCGCGTGCCTGGGTCCGCCGTTCCACTCCTATCACGGCGCCCGCGCGCCGCAAGGGGCGCCGCTGGCGCCGCTGTGGGACGATGGCGACCAGGTCTACGCCCTGCGAGGCACGGCGACCGGCCGCGAGTTCATCCGGTTCAGTATCGAAGCCCCGCAATCCGTCGACGTGCTGGCCCTGACGGAACAGGGATTCTGGGCGCACCGCTTCGACTTCCTCTATGAAACCGATGCGCCGCTGGACGACTTGCGGGCCGCCGCCGGCGCGGTGCAATTCCGCCACGTCGAGGCCTACCTGGCCGCGCGCGAGGCATTCGAAGACCCGCCGGGCCACGTCCCGACGCATCGGGATTGGCTGACGCGGACAATCGCCAGCATCGACCGGCGCGCGCGGTTAAACATATAACCAAAAAGAATAAACAAAAGAAATAAACATATCTAAAATTATTAAGCGGACACCGGAAATCCTGCCCGCAGGCAAGACGCCAGCCGTACCAAGGCGTAGTTCAGGACCCTTCCCCCATGCTTCGCAAGCTGCTTTCCGCCGCGCTCATCGCCACCGCTTTCGCCGTTGGCCCCGCCCACGCCGCGCCGCCCGCGCTGGAAATCGGCTACCTGCCGATCCTGCCGGACGCGCAATTGTTCGTGGCGCTGGAAGAAGGCACCTTGCAGGCCAAGGGCGCGCCCGCGCCCAAGCTGGTGCAGTTCCAGAGCGGCCCCGCGCTGACGCAGGCGCTGCTGGCCGGCCAGTTGGATGTGGCCTACGTCGGCATCGGCCCGGCGCTGGTGGCCAGCGCCAAGGGCGCCGGCATCAAGGTGGTGGCCTCCAACATCGTCGAGCAGGTCAACGTGGTCGCGCTGGGCGCGCTGGCGCCGTATTTCGCCTCGGGCGATCCGGCCACCGCGTTCGCCCGCTTTGCCAAGGACAAGAGCAGAAAGCCCGTCATCGCCAGCTACCCCAAGGGCGCCGTGCCCGAGGCCGCGCTGCAATACTGGCTGCGCAACCGCCTCAAGGCCGACCCGGCCAGCCTGGAACTGATCTACCAGGGCGAGGCGCAGATCCAGCAGTCGCTGCTGACCGGCGCCATCGACGGCGCCGCCATCCTCGAACCCACCGTCACCACCGTGCTGACCCGCGCGCCCGATTCGCGCGTGGTGGCGCGCGGCTCGCAACTATTCCCGAACCAGCCCGGCGCCGTACTGCTGGTGCGCGACAAGCTGATCGCCGAGCACCCCGAGGCCGTGCAGCAACTGGTCGACGCCCAGCTCGCCGCCACCGCCCTACTCAAGAACGATCCGGCCCGCGCCGCGGGCCACGTGCAGAAGTACGTTGGCGGCGGCCGCCTGGATCGTGCGCTGGTCGAAAAGGCCATCCGCAATTCGCATGACCAGTTCGTGGCCGATCCGCACGCCATCGTCGACGCCACCGCCGAGTTGCAGACCTTCCAGGCCAGCCTGGGCACGGTCGAGGCCGCCAAGGTCGGCGTCAAGCAGTTGTTCGACACCCGCTTCTACGACAAGGCCGGGAAGCCATGAGCCAGACCGCCCCCGCCCTGGCCGCGCCCGCGCCGCAGGCCCGCAAGAGCGCGCCACCGGGGTTCGCCGCCGCGCGCCGCGCGGCTTACGGCATCGGCGGACTGGCCCTCTTCATCGCCATCTGGAAGACCGCGCTGATCTGGCAATGGGCGCCCGCGGGCACCCTGCCCGATCCCTTCGCGCTGCCCGCCACGCTGGTCCAGGAATGGCAGTCGGGCCGGCTGCTGCCGGCCATCGGCTCCAGCCTGGTGCATTACTTCTGGGGCCTGGCCGCGGGCACCGCGCTGGGCTTCGGCGTGGGCCTGGCGGCCGCGACGCTGCCGCGCTTCGACCTGGCGCAAGCCTATCTGGCGCGCATCCTGCGGCCGATCCCGCCGCTGGCCTGGGTGGTGTTCGCCATCGCCTGGTTCAAGGTCAGCCATGCCGGCGCCGCCTTCGTCATCGCCATCGGCGTGTTCTGGGTCAACTACTTCGCCACTTACAGCGCGGTGCGCAACGTCGATCCGCGCTATTACGAACTGGCGCGCGCCTTCGGCCACGGCGGCTACCTGGCGCGCGCGCTGGGCGTGACGCTGCCGGCCATCGCGCCCGGCGCGCTGTCGGGCGTGCGCACCGGCATCGGCCAGGCCTGGATGACGCTGATCGCCGCCGAACTGCTGGGCGTGCCCGGCATGGGCCAGGAAATGAATGCCGCCGCCGGCGTCGGCGCCTACGACGCGGTGGTGGTCTACATGCTGATCATCTCGCTGGTCTACACGCTGTGCGACCTGGCGTTCTCGATGGTCGAAAGCAAGGTGCTGCAATGGCGTCCGTGATCGAATTCTCGAAACTCTCATACCAACATCCGGGCGCCGACGCGCCCGTGATCCAGGGCCTGTCGCTGGCGATCGAGGCGGGCAGTTTCGTGGCCGTGGTGGGCGGCTCGGGCGTGGGCAAATCCACGCTGCTGCGCGCGGCGGCCGGCCTGGCCGACCCCGCCAGCGGCGAAGTGCGCTTCCAGGCGCCCGCGCGCCCCGGGCGCCGCAGCCGCGCCGTGGTGTTTCAGGACAGCCGCCTGATGCCGTGGCGCACGGTCGGCGGCAACGTCGGCTATGGCCTGGAAGGATTGGGGCTGGACCGCCAGGAACGCCAACAGCGCATCGATGCCGCGCTGCAACTGACCGGCCTGGGCGACTACGGCCGCCGCTGGCCGCACCAGTTGTCCGGCGGCCAGGCGCAGCGCGTCGGCATCGCCCGCGCCTTGGCCGTCAAGCCCGACCTGCTGCTGATGGACGAACCCTTCAGCGCGGTCGACGCCATCACCCGCCGCAACCTGCAGCAGGAGCTGATCCGCGTGTGGCAGGCCTCCGGCGCGGCGGTGCTGTTCGTCACCCACGACATCGAGGAAGCGGTGTTCCTGGCCGACAAGGTGGTGGTGCTGGGCGGCCGCCCGGCCAACATCGCAGGCCACTACGACATCGACCTGCCGCGGCCGCGCGACCGCGCCGATCCGGCGTTCGCGCGGCAGGTGGCGGCCATCGCCCACACGCTCGAACATCACTGAGTGGACCGCGCCGGCGTTCCGTCACGCCCGCGGCGCAACCGCGCAGCCGGGCGCCGGCGCCGCCTTGCGCGGCTGCGTCAGCGCCCAGAACAGCGTCGCCGCCAGGCTCAGTCCCAGGCCCAGCGCGCACACGCCCAGCCAGCCCGCGCGCGCATAGACGAAGGTCGAGGCGATCGACCCGAGTCCGCTACCCACCGCATAAAACATCATGTAGCCGCCGACCAGCCGGCTGTGCGCCTGCGCGCTGATGGAAAAGATCATGGCCTGGTTGGTCACGTGCAGCGCCTGCGCCGCGATGTCCAGCACCAGCACGCCCAGCGCCAGCGCCCACAGGCTGCGGTCCAGGAAGGCGATCGGCACCCACGCCAGGCACAGCAGCGCCAGGCCCGCGCCGGTGGTCAGTTGCGCATGGCCGCGATCGGCCAGCCGCCCCGCCCGCGCCGCCACCAGCACCCCGGCCACGCCCACCAGCCCGAACGCGCCCACCGCGGCGTGCGTCAGTGAATACGGCGGCGCGCTCAGCGGCAGCACCAGCGCCGTCCAGAACGCGCTGAAGACGGCGAACATCAACAGCGCGATCATGCCGCGCACCCGCAGCACCCGCTCGTGCGCCAGCAGCGTGAACATCGAGCGCAGCAGCGCGCCGTAGCCCAGTCCCGCGGCCGGCAAGGCGCGGCGCGGCAGCCAGCGGGCCAGCGCCAGCGCCAGCAACGCGGCCAGGCTGGCGGACACCAGGTAGACCGCGCGCCATCCCCACAGGTCGGCCACGGCGCCCGCCAGAGTCCGCGCCAGCAGCAGGCCGATCACCACTCCGCCCTGCACCGCGCCGACGACCCGCCCGCGCTCGTGCGGCGCGGCCAGCGCCGCCGACAGCGCCAGCAAGCCCTGGGTCATCGCGGTGCCGAGCAGGCCCAGCGCCAGCATCCCGGCCAGCAGCCACGGCGCGGCGGACGCCAGCGCCACCGCGGCCAGCGCCAGCACCAGCAGCCCAAGTTGCGCCAGCATCAGGCGGCGCCGGTCGAGCAGGTCGCCCAGCGGCACCACCAGCACCAGCGCCAGCGCGCAGCCCAGTTGCGTCGCGGTGACGACGATGCCCACCGCGCCCTCGTCCAGGCGGAACTCGCGGCCCATGGCGTCCAGTAGCGGTTGCGCGTAGTAGACGTTGGCCACGCTCAAGGCGCAGGCCACGGCCAGCAGCAGCACCAGGGCGGCGGGCAGGCGATCGGCGGATGGCGTGGCGGGCGCAGATGCGGCAGATGCCGTGGATGCAGCGGATGCCGTGGATGCCGCAGAGGCCCTGGGTGCCGCAGAGGCCGCGAATGCCGCGGATGCTGTGGATTCCTTGGACGCCGGCGACGAAGGCGATGAAGACGATGAAGTAGATGAAGGCGATGAAGGAGATGGCGGAGCAGCAGGGGCAGGATCGGTCTGGTCTGGCATGATGGCCTCAAGTGGTTTCATTACAAAACCAGAATGCTAGACCTTGAGGTTTTATAATGCAACCAAACATTCGACATCTTTCCCCGCCGCGATGCGCGGCAAAGGTCAGGACGACATGGTCAAACGCACCAGTCTCGAAGGCGCCGCCTGCCCGGTGGCGCGCGCGCTGGACGCCATCGGCGACTGGTGGTCGCTATTGATCGTGCGCGACGCCTTCGACGGCGTGCGCCGCTTCGGTGAATTCCAGAAAAGCCTCGGCGTGGCCAAGAACATCCTCAGCGACCGCCTGCGCACCCTGGTCGCGCACGACATCCTGGCGGCCGTGCCGGCGTCCGACGGCAGCGCCTACCAGGAATACGTACTGACGGAAAAAGGCCAGGCGCTGTTTCCCGTCATCGTCGGCCTGCGCCAATGGGGCGAAGACCATTACTACGGCCCCGCCGAGCCGCACTCCACACTCATCGACCGCAAGCGCGGCCAGCCGGTGCGGCGCCTGGAGATCCGCGCCCAGGACGGCCGCGCGCTGGCGCCGGACGACACCGTGGTGCGCAAGGTCGGCGCCGACCGCGCCTGACCCTGGCGCCCCCTGCCATTGGCCGCTCAGGCAGTCGCCGCGCGCGGCGCCCGGCGAGCGGTCCCGCGTCAGGCCGTGGCGGCCTGCGGCCACTGCCCCGTGGCCAACGCGGTCGGCGAATAGCCGCCAAAGCGCCAACGCAGCGCCAGCGCGCCCGGCCTGGCCCGCACCCGCCGCACGTGGACGCGCCACAACCGCTCGGCCCCCGCGAAGGTGGCGATCTCCGGACTGTCCAGGATCACCTCGGCGCGCCCCGACACCTGCAACACGTCGCCGCGCTCGAAATCGATGAACAGCAGCCCGGCGCGCGGATTGAGCAGCATGTTGCCCAGCGTATTGAAAAAGCGGTTGCCGGAGAAATCCGGGATCGTCAGCGTGTCGCCGTCGACGCGCACGAACCCCGGCATGCCGCCACGGTGCGAGACGTCGATCCGGCGGCCGGCCTCGTCGGTGTCGGCATAGGTCGCCACGAACAGCGTGTCGGCGCGCGCGATCAGCGCCCGGTCGGCCTCGGCCAGCCCCGCCCGCTCGCGCGCCGCCCCCGGAAAATGCAAGGCCGGCGAGCGCGAGAAATGGAAATCGCGTGCCTGGATGTACTGCGGGCAGTTGCCGAACGACTCGGCCACCGTGACCGCGAAACGCCTGCCGTCCCAGGCGGTGATGCGGCCGTTCATGCGGTTGCGGCGGCGCGTGTGCAGTTCGATGCCCAGCAGGCCCACCGGCTGGTCCGGCCCCAGGCCGGCGCGCAGCGGATCATCGGCATCCGGCAGCGCGGCCACCTGCAGGGTCTGCGGGTCCGGCGACACGGCGAAGCCTGGCTCGCCCTCCAGCACGCCGGCCCAGGGATCGCCCTGGCCATCGACCGCGCCCGCCACCAGGAACGGCAGTTGCGCGAAGAAGGCGCGGTGCTGGTCCGGCATGTACGGGCGGATCACTTTCGCGCCCACCTGCGCCATGCGCTCGGCCATGCCGATATGCGCCTGCAACCGCAGTTCGCCCGCGTGCCAGGGCGTCGCGGGCGCGGCCGCGGCCGGCTGGCCGGTCGCCGTCGTGGCGGCCGTCGAACCGCCGGCCGGCGCGGCGCCAAGCGGACTCGTCGTGGTCGTATTCATGTCAGGCTCCTTGCGCGCGGGCGCTTGCGTTCACGCCGCCCGCAATCCCACGGGAGACGCCACCATCGGCACGAAGCGCGGCAGCGCCTCGATCCGCGCCAGCCAGTCGCGCACCCGCGGATAATCCGCCAGCGACACGTTGCCTTCCGGCGCATGCGCCACGTAGGTGTAGCAGGCCACGTCGGCCAGCGTCGGCGCGGCGCCGGCCAGGTAGCCGGTGGCCGCGAGCTCCCGCTCCATCACCGCCAGCAAGGCATGCGCGCGCGCCAGCGTGGCCGGCACGTCATACGGGGCGCCGAACACCGTCACCAGCCGCGCCGCGGCCGGGCCGGCCGCCAGCGGGCCGGAGGCGGCCGACAGCCAGCGCTGCACCGCCGCCGCGCCCACCGCGTCCTCGGGCAGCCAGGCTTGGCCGTTGTAGCGCTTGCACAGGTACACCAGGATCGCGGTGGAATCGGCCACCACCACGCCGTTGTCGTCGATCACCGGCACCTGGCCGAACGCGTTCAGCGCCAGGAACTCGGGCCGCTTCTGCGCGCCGCTGCGCAGATCGACTTCGACATTGCGGTGCGGCACATCCAGCAGCGACAGCATCAGGGCCACGCGGTGCGAATGGCCGGACAGGGGAAAACTGTAGAACGTCAGGGGAGCGGCGGACATGGGGTATCTCGGATAGAGGAAACAGGCCTCCATCTTGAACCGCCCGCGCCCGCCGGGGAACGGCCACGGCGCGCAAGACACCATTGCCGCCAGTGAAAGGATCAAGCCGGAAGGGCGGCCAGGTCGCGGCGCAGCGCGTCGACGCAGAAGTCGACGAAGCTGCGCACCTTGGCCGAACTCTTGCGCCCTTCCGGATACACCACGTGCACCGGCAGCGGCGCCATTTCGTAGTCGCGCAGCACCACCTGCAAAGCGCCGCTGGCCAGGTCGCGCGCCACCTGGTAGGACACCACCTGGGTCAGCCCCCAGCCCTCGCAGGCCGCCGCCACCGCGGCCTGGAACGAAGTCACCGTCAACTGCGATGCCAGCGGCAGGCGCCGCGGCTGGCCGTCCTGCAGGAAACGCCATTGCGCGCCGCGCCCTTCCATCGCGGCCGTGATGGTGCAAAAGCGCGCCAGCGCGTCGGGACTGTCGGGCGTGCCGTGGCGCTGCAGGAAGTCGGGCGAGGCGCACACCACCCGCCGCACCTGCCCCACCGGCACCGCCGTCAGGGTGGAGTCGGGCAAGGCGCCGATGCGCACCGCCACGTCCACGCCCTCGTCCAGCAGATTCACCACGCGGTCCACCAGCAGGGCGTTCACCGACACCTCGCGGTGCTGGCGCAGGTAGCCCAGCACCGCCGGCATCACGTGCAGTTCACCGAAGCGCGCCGGCGCGGTGATGCGCAGCGATCCGCGCGGCGCCGCCATCGCCCCGGCGGCGGCGTCGTCGGCCTGCTCCACGGCTTCAAGAATGGCGCGGCAATCGGCCGCGTAGCGCTGGCCGGCTTCGGTCAGGCGCAGGCTGCGGGTGGTGCGCACCAGCAGCAGCGTGCCCAGCCGGCGCTCCAGCGCCGCGACGCTGCGCGTCACGCTCGGCGCCGACATCGCCAGCCGGCGCGCGGCGGCGGCAAAGCTCTGGGCCTCGGCCACCGCCAGGAAGACAGTCATTTCATGGAATCGGTTCAAGGCGCTCGGCCTCCTCGGAAGGGATGCACGCCGGCAGGCCCGGCATGGCCGGCAGCGCCGCGACGCTGTCGCGCACGCAGCGCCGCACGATATCGGCCAGGGCCGCGGCCACCGGGCCGGGCCGGCCTTGCGCGTGATACAGCGACAGCGACAACGGCGGCAACGACGGCAGGCCCTGCTCGCCCGGCGCCATTACCCGCAACCCGGCGGGCAGCCCCAGCGGCGTGCGCACCATCAGCCCCAGCCCCGCGCTGACCGCCGCCCACAGGCCCGCCAGGCTGGGGCTGATGAAAGCCGAGGTCCAGGCGATGCCGGCGCGGTCCAGGGCATCGGTGGCGCGGCTGCGGAACAGGCAGGGCGCCTCGAACGCCACCAGCGGCCAGGCGCCGTCGGCATCGCGCGCCGGGCCCGTCGCGGCCGGACCGATCCAGCACAGCGGCAGTTCAGCCAGCCGCTGGCCATGCGGCCGCGCCGCGTCATGGTCCCAGGCCAGCGCCAGGTCCAGCTCGCCCGCCGCGACGCGTTCGAGCAGCTCGGCATTGCGCGCCACCCGGGCTTCGATCCGCACCTGCGGATGGGCGCGGGCGAACTGGCCCAGCACGCGCGGCAGCAGGATCTCGCCGAAATCCTCCTGCAGCCCCAGGCGCACCCGCCCCTGCAAGCGCGTGCCGCGCACCGCCACCGAAGCCTGATCGTTCAGATCTAGCAGCCGGCGCGCGTACGCCAGCATGGTCTCGCCCGCGTCGGTCAGCGCCAGGCCGCGACCGGCCTTGCGCAGCAGCGGCACGCCGGCCTGTTCCTCGAGTTTTTTCAACTGCGCGCTGACGGCCGAAGTCGAGCGCCCGAGGCGGTCGGCCGCGCGGCCGAAGCTGCCCAGCTCCACCCCCGCGACGAAGCTGCGCAGCACGTCCAGGTCAAAGGTGACAGGCCTGATCATCCTGTTTTTCAAAACCTTTAGTTAAAAATTTCCCGATTTTCAGAATGATGTTACGGGCGCAGACTTTGCCGCGTCAATCCCATCTGGAACCGTCATGTCCCTGCCCGCCTCCGCGCTCTCCGCCCCAACCCCTGCCGCGCGCCCCACCCACCGCTGGAAGGTGCTGGCGGTGGGGGTGGCCGCCAATGCTGCCTTCTCCGCAGCGGCGGCCGGGCTGCCCGCCACCGCCGTCTTCCTGCGCGCGGACTATCAACTGGACAACGACGCACTGGGCCTGGCGCTCGGCGTGCTCGGCCTGGGCGTGGCGTTGTTCGAGCTGCCCTGGGGCCTGCTGGCCGACCGCTGGGGCGACCGGCCGGTGCTGCTGGGCGGCCTGGGCGCGACGGCCGCGGCGCTGGCCTGGATGAGTCTGTTCGCCGCGCCGGCCCACGGCGTCGCGCCCGCCTTGTGGCTGCTGGCGCTGGGCCTGCTGCTGGTGGGCGTGATGGGCGGCAGCGTCAACGGCGCCAGCGGTCGCGCGGTGATGGCGTGGTTCGACGAAGGCGAGCGCGGCCTGGCGATGAGCATCCGCCAGACCGCCGTGCCGCTGGGCGGCGGACTGGGCGCGCTGGTGCTGCCCTGGCTGGCGTCGCGGGCCGGTTTCGGCGCGGTCTTCGGCCTGCTGGCCGGCCTGTGCGCGGGCGCCGCGCTGCTGACGCTGGGATGGCTGCGCGAGCCGGATCGGGCGCACCCCGCCACGGCGGCCGGCTCCACCGCAGCCTCCCACGCCGGCGACAACACCCCGACAACCTCCCCGCGCTCCCGAGCCGCAACCCACACGCCGATCGCCGCCGCGTCGAGCCCCCTGCGCGACGCCAGGGTATGGCGCGCGGCGGTGGCGATCGGCCTGCTCTGCTGCCCGCAATTCGCGGTGCTGACGTTCGCCACCGTATTTCTGCATGACTTCAGCGGCGCCGGCATCGCCACGCTGACCGCCGTGATGGTGGCGGTGCAACTGGGCGCCATGGTGGCGCGCATCGCCGGCGGCCGCTGGACCGACCGCCACGGCAATCGCCGCGCCTACCTGCGCGGCTGCGTCTGGCTGGGCTGTGTGTTGTTCGTGGCGCTGGCGGCCGCGGCCTGGCTCCAGGGCGCGGTTCCCGGCAACCGCGCGGCGCTGCTGGCCGTGCCGGTGCTGCTGGCCGCCGCCGGCATCTGCGCCTCGGCCTGGCACGGCGTGGCCTACACCGAATTGGTCACGCTGGCCGGCGCCGCCCGCGCCGGCACCGCGCTGGGGCTGGCCAACACCTGCGGCTACCTGGGATTGTTCCTGACGCCGCTGGCGCTGCCGCGGCTGGTGGCGGCCGCGTCCTGGCCGCTGGCCTGGCTGGCCGCCGGCGGCGCCATGCTGGCAATCTTGCCGCTGTTGCCGCGACCGGCACGGCCGTGAATGCGCGTCGACCGGCACGCATCGACCAACGCCGCCGCTAGTCCTTGAATTCCTGCCGCAGCCACGCCAGGAACGCCTTGACCGGCGGATGGCGCTCGCGCCCCGGCGCGCACAGCGCGGTGTAGGCCGCGCCGGCCACGCTGACCTCGGGACGCAGCGGCACCAGCGTGCCGGCCGCGACACTATCCGAAACCATGACCGAACTGGCCAGCACCAGTCCCTGCCCCGCGATGGCCGCCTGCAACGCGTAGTGCTCTTCCGCATAGGCGTGCAGCGCCGCCGGTTTGCGCCAGGCCGGCAGCCCGGCCGCCTCGCACCACTGCAGCCAGCCCTCGTCATACAGCGCCGAATCGCGCCAGCGCACGGTCACCAGCGCGGGGCGCGCCCGCCGCGCCTGCGCCACCACCGCGGGCGCGCCGTAGACCCCGAACCGCTCCTGCAGCGTGCACGCCGCGTGCAGCAGGGGATAGCGCTGGCGGCTGTAGCGGATCGCCACGTCGACGCTGGCGTCCTGCAGCAGGTCGATCGTCTCGGCCTGCGCCTGCAGGCGCAACTGGTACTGCGGATAGGCCTGGTAGAAGCGGCCCAGCCGCGGCACCAGCCACAAAGCCGCGAACGAATGCGTGGTGGACAACGTCAGCGCGCCGGCCGCGCTGGCCGGCCGCAGCGTATCCAGCGTCTGGGCGATGTCCAACAAAGCGCCGTGCGCGCTGGCGAACAGCCGCGCGCCGGCGTCGGTCAGGCGCACGCCCTGCGGCACCCGGTCGAACAAGGCCACGCCGGCGTGGCGCTCCAGCGCCTTGATCTGATGCGAAACCGCCGTGGGCGTCACGGCCAGCTCGGCCGCGGCCGCCTTGAAGCTGCGCAAGCGCGCGGCGGCCTCGAAGGCGCGCAGGGCGGTGACGGGCAGGGAAGCAAACATGGCGTGCCATTCAGATGAATTCAACTCATCTTAGCCAAGAAATCCTCGTTTGTCCTGATGCACGCCGCTGCGTAAATTTTGCCTCGCATCTTCCCTTTTTGTTTCACTAATCGAGGCATCCAAACATGAATCCAGCTCATCAATCAAAGCGCCTGCTGATCCTGGCCGGCAGCCCTCGCCGCGACGGCAACAGCGCCGCGCTCGGCGCCGCGGCGCAACGCGGCGCGCAGGCCGCCGGCATCCATGCCAGCCTGCTGTTCCTGGACGACTACATCAAAGGCTTCCTGCCAGACCTGCGCCATGCCTCGGCGC
Source organism: Achromobacter sp. SIMBA_011 (assembly GCF_046535435.1). Lineage (NCBI taxonomy): Bacteria > Pseudomonadati > Pseudomonadota > Betaproteobacteria > Burkholderiales > Alcaligenaceae > Achromobacter > Achromobacter sp. SIMBA_011. The sequence continues at coordinate 106,056 of NZ_JAWRWN010000006.1, forward strand.
CGGACGACCGCTACGCCGAGCTGTTCCTGGAACACTTTCTGCCCGCCGACGGCGTGCTGTTCTGCACCCCGCTCTACTGGTACGGCATGTCGGCGCAGACCAAGGCATTCTTCGACCGCTCGTTCACGCATTACGCCGGCACCGGCCCCGAACCCGAGGCGGTCAAGGCGCGCATGGCCGGCAAGCGCCTGGCCCTGGCGGTGGCGTCCGAGGAAACCTATCCCGGCGCGATCCTGGGCGTGGTGCACCAGGTGCAGGAATTCGCGCGCTACACCCACGCCGATTTCGTCGGGGTGGTCCACGGCGCCGGCAACAGCCGCGGCGAGATCGCGGCGGATCCCCGCAATCCGTTGCTGGCGGCCGAAACGCTGGGCGCGGAGTTCTTCACGCGGAAATACTCGGACTATCGGCTAGAGACGCCACGCAGTCACAACGTATGGGCGTCGCCCCCGCCAGCCGCCGCTCCCCGCGGCTGAGCCAGCCCAGGGCGATCGGCCACAGCGTGTCGCGAAAGCGGTCATGGAAAAAGGCGAAATGGCCGATCGCGTCCAACCCCAGCGAGGCCGGCGCCAGGCGCAGGTGGGTGCGGGCGCTGCCGGTGAAATACGCCAGCAGCCGGGCGATGGCGGCTTCGGTGCCGAATTCGTCATCAGTGACGCTGAGCGCCAGGATCGGGGCGGTCACCGCCGCCATCGCGGCGACGCGGCGATCCGGCCCGCCACGCCCCTCGAAGCGTGCGCCCATGAAACTCCAGTCACGCACCACGCCGCGCGGCGTGTCCTCCAGCCAGCCCAGCCGACGCCCGGGGAAGTAACCCAGGCAGGCGGCCAGCAGCGGCATCGCCACATGCCACTTGGCCAGCATGCGCAGGCGCTGGCCGGCGGCGTAATCGCGCCAGTAGGCGTATTGCGCCCCCATGGTGAAAATGCGCCGCAGCCCGCTGGCCGACGGCGCCAGCCCGGTGACGAAGCCGCCGATGCTGTGCGCCACCACGTCCACCGGCTGGCCCGGAAAATGGTGGCGCACATACCCCAGCACCGCCTCGAAATCCTTCTCGCCCCAATCCATCCAGGACGCCCGGAAACCGCGCAGCGACGCCGGACGCGACTCGCCGATGCCGCGATAGTCGTAGGTCAGCACATCGAAACCGTGTTGGTGCAGGTAGGCCGCGAAGCGCGCGTAATAGCGGCAGCGCACCGAGGTGGCGGCATTGATGACCACCACCGGACGCGGGCCGGCCGGATCGGGGTCGGCGTGACGCCACACGTAGCCTCCCAGCGGCACGCCGTCCGCGGCGCGCAGCGTGATGCGTTGCGAGTCCATCTTCACATTCCCTTGAATCAATCAATACGGCGTCGACGGACGCCATATGATGCGATTAAATCCGGTAAAAACCCCTGATTCAACCGATCATTCATCGCTCATTACATGAGCCATGGGAATGTCATTCGGCGGCTTTGCGGGCCGCCGATCGACGCAGCACGCCGGGCGGACTGCCATAGACCTGCTTGAACACCCGCGTCAGGTGCGCCTGGTCGGCAAAGCCCACCGCCAGCGCCGCCTCGGCCAGCGGCAGCCCGCCGCGCAGCAGCGCGCGGGCGCGCGCCACCCGCCAATTGCGCAGCCAGGCCTGCGGCGGCAGACCGTAGCGGCGCGCGAACTGCTTGACCAGGGTGCTGCGGTGGCGGCCATCGGCCCGCGCCAGCGCCTCCAGGTCGGGCGCGCAGGCAGGATCGGCGCGCATCCTTTGCCACAGCAGTTCGCACACGTCGGCGCCATCTCGCGCCGCCTCGGCGGGCGCCCGCCCATGCGCCGCCAACAGCCGGAACAGCGCCGCCGACAGGTCGCCGCGGCGCGCCGCGTCATCGGTATGGTCAGGCGCCAGCGCGGCCAGCCATTGCGCGCACAGGGGCGCGTCGCGGATCACCGGCCCGGGCAGGTCCAGTCCGCCCTCGCGCAGCGCCAGGGCGTGCTGCTGGAACCAGGCCGGCTCGATGTACGCCATGCGGTAGGCGAGCAGGCCGGCCGACGTGCCGCCGGTATGCACCTGGCCCGGCGCGATCACCACCAGATCGCCCTCGCCCGCCTCGAAGGGGCGGCCGTGCACCGTGAAGGCGCAGCGCCCGCGCGCGATGGCGCCGATCGACCAGGCGTCGTGGAAATGCGCGTCGTACCGGTAGGCGCGCAGGTCGGCGATCAGCACATCGCCGGGCAGGCCGGCGCCGCAATGCCAGATATGTTGGGAAACCGCCATCGGAAAACCGCCAGTGAAAAACGCTCGGGCGCGGCCTCGGCAAGCCCGGCCACTGGCGACAGGCTACCCGAAATAGTCCCCTTCCGCGGCCAACGACCGCGCCAGCAGCCATGCATTGCGCGGATGCTCGCCCACCCGCCGGACCGCATAGGGCCACCAGTCCGCCCCGAATGGCAGGTACACCCGGACGGCGTAGCCCAGGCGCCGCAGCGCCAGTTGCCAGTCGGGCCGCACGCCATAGAGCATCTCGAACTCGAACTCGTCCGCCCCCCACCCCCGCTCGCGCGCCAAGGCCATGATGGCGCCGGCCAGGCGGTCGTCATGGGTGCCGAAGACCGGAAGGAAGCCGGCCGCGCGCGCCTGGGGCGACAGCATGATGGCGGCCGCGTCCAGATAGGCCTGGTCGATATGGGCGCGGCCGGCATGATCCAGCGCGCGTTCCGGGAACGCCCCCTTGACCAGCCGCAGCGAGGTGCGCTGGCCGATGGCCCAGGCCAGGTCGACCGGCGTGCGGCGCCGGCGCGCCTGCAGCGTCAGGCCGGCCGGCAGGCCGGCGCCCAGCAGTTCCGCGTGCAAGGCGCAGGTGCGTTCGCGCAGGCCCGAGTCCTCCATGTCCAGCACCACCCAGTCGCGCCCGCCACCCGCGGCCTGGCGCGCCGCCACCGCGATGCGCCGGGCGTTGCCGCGCCCCAGCGCATCGTCGCGCATGTAGCCAATGGCGGTGGGATCGATCGATACGTGCACGTCCAGCCCCGCCCGGCCCAGCGCGGCGCAGGCCTGCATGGCCTGCTGCGTGTTGTGTTCGATCGCCGCCGGGTCGGCCACGTATTCGCCCAGGTAGAACAGCGAAGCGCGGATGCCGTGCGCCTCGCGCAGCCGCGCGGCGGTGCGCACCGCCGCCTCGACATCGGCGCCGCCGACGAAGCGGCGCGCCAGCGGGGTGCGCGCGGCCAATGCGCGCATGGCGCGTCCGGCGCCCGGGCTGCGCGCCAGGGCGATGGCGGTTTTCTGGAAAAGGCTCATGGGCTCTCCGTTCAAAGAGAGCCACTATGCGGCGCCGGCCCCGTCCCGTCTTGAACGGGAGTGAACCGCGCCGGCGCCCGTCACGCCTTGCCGGCAGCCAGCGCGGCGGCCCGGGCGCGGCCGAACAGCGGCCGCTGCACCGTCTGCGCCAGCAGCACGCCCAGCAAGGTCACCGCGCCGCCCAGCAGGTGGTAGGAATGCAGTTGCTCGCGCAGCAACACGAACGCGGCCAGCGCGGTGAACAACGGCAGCAGGTTGATGAAGATGCTGCAGCGGTTCGGCCCCAGGCGGTGCACGCCCTCGATCCACAGGAACGACAGCAGCACCGAAGAGAAAATGCCGGCATACAGGATCAGCGGAATCGTCTTCATGTCCAGCGCCGCCTGCGCGGCCGGCACCCGCAGGTACAGCGGCAGCATGTACAGCAGCGCGAAAATCGACTGCACGAAGGTCGACTGCCACGCCGGCAGCGGCACTTTCCAGTGGCGCAGCAGCACGCCGTACAGCGCGTAGGAAAACGCCGCCATCAGCATCAGGCCGTCGCCCACGTGGATGCCGTGCTGGAACACGCTCAGCATCTCGCCCTGCCCCACCAGGTACAGCAGGCCCAGGAATGACAGCGCGCCGCCGACCGCCATGCCCAGGGTCAGCGGATCGCGCAGGATGACCACGCTCAGCAGCATGCTCAGCAGCGGGATCAACGCGGTCAGGATTGCCATGTTGGTGGCGGTGGTGGTCTCGGCGGCGCGGTACGACAGCGCCTGGAACAGCGCCGACGACAGTCCGCCGTACAGCGCCAGCTTGGGCCAGTGGCGCAGGATCACATGGCGGTTGCGCCAGGCCGGCACGGCCGTGAACAGGCCCATGATCGCCAGCGCCAGGATCAGCCGGTAGAACGTAATGGCGGTGGGCGAAATGGCGCTGGCCGCCATCTTGGAGACGATGACATTGCCCGCCCAGAACAGGATGGCGAACAATGGAAACAGGTAGGACATGATGGGTTCACTCGCGGAAGGGAAATCGGCTCTCCGCCGCGGCGCGCGGCGCCGCGCAGGTGGCGGATGACCGGTATCCTATTGAGCGCGCGAGCGCCCGTCTGCCGATGAACAGGCAGGGACTATCTTGAAATGGACATTCCCGAGGCCGCCATATCCCAGGCCGTCGTGGGCGGGGAATGCAGGGGCGCGGCCCCACCCTCACGGTCTGAACGGCAGCGGATCCAGCGGCGTATCCAGCCCCGCCATCTGCGCCGTCAGCAGCGCCGCGCTGCCGCAGGCCAGGGTGAAGCCAAGCGCGCCCTGGCCGATGTTCAGCCACAGGTTGTCGGCGGCGGAACTGCGTCCGATCAGCGGTTTGCCGGTGGGCGTGGCCGGGCGCAGCCCGGCCCAGGGAATCGCCTGCGCCAGGTCGAGCGCCGGAAACGCCTCGCGCACCTGGCGCTTGAGCAGCGCGATGCGGGCCGGATCGATGTCGGCATTGGCGCTGCCGATGTCCACCATGGCCGCGATCCGCAGCACCCCGCCGACCCGCGCATAGACGATGCGGCGCTCGTAGTCGGTGACGCTGATGCGCGGCGCCACGGTATCGTCGTCCGCCAGCGGCACGGTCAGGCTGTAGCCCTTGAGCGGATACAGCGGCACATCGTGGCCCAGCGGTCGCAGCAAGGCGCGCGTGCCGATGCCCGTGGCCAGCACCACCGCGTCGGCGCCGATGTCGCCGTCCTGGGCGTGCACCGCGACGATGCGCCTGCCCTCGCGCTGCAGGCCGGCGACGGGATTGGACATGGCGCAATGCACGTTGGGCAGCGCTTGCAGCCGCTCGAACAGCGCCTGCGTGAATTGGCGGCAGTCGCCCGCCTCTTCGCTCGGGGTGTAGATGGCGCCGGCCAGGCTGGCGCCCATGCCGGCCAGCGCCGGCTCGCGCTGCAACGTCTGGGCGGCGTCCAGCACCTGCTGCTCGGCGCCGTGGGCCGCCTGGTAGGCGACCAGCGCGCGCGCCTTGTCCAGCAGGGCCGCGCTGCGGTAGGCGATCAGCTTGCCGTTGCGCAGATGGCCGAATTCCAGGTTTTCCTGTTCCAGCAAGGCATGCATGGCGTCGCGGCTGAGAAAGGACAGCGCCTGCAATTGCGCGGTGGACTCGCGCGCCACCGAGGCGCGACAGGCCAGCGCGAAGCGCAGGCACCAGCGCCACTGATGCGGGTCCAGCCGCGGCCGGAAACGCAGCGGCGAATCCTCGCGCAGCAGCCAGCCCGGCACGCTCGGCAACACGCCCGGCCCGGCCAGCGGCGCGACGTAGCTGTAGCTGAGCTGGCCGCCGTTGGCGTAGCTGGAAACCTCGGCCGGATGGGCGTGGCTGTCGACCAGCACGACCTCGTGGCCCTGACGCGCAAGGAAATAAGCCGAGGTCACGCCCACGACCCCGGCGCCGATCACGCATACCCGCATAGCCTGCATCCCGATAAGAAAATGGCGACGGTCTTATTCTGAAGCGGGGGACGGATGACCGCAAATCACCAAAGCCCCAGCACCCATAACCGCGGCTCATGGACGGCGCTCATGGCCCGGCCTCGCCGCCAAACGTCACGCCCACGGCCCCCGGCGAGCCGCCGGCGCCGCCGTCAGGCGGCGCGATGCAGCCTGATGATGGCCGCGGCGGTCGGATCGCGCACCAGGTCCGCCAGGGTATAGCCATTGAGCGCGTCGTAGAACGCCTGCAGGGTCTGCGCCAGCACCCCCGCCAGGCGGCAGGCGCCGTCCAGCGCACAGGGCGGCTCGCGGCAGTCGATCAGCGGGCCCTGCTGTTCCAGTTCGCGCACCAGGTCGCCCAGCCGGTACTCGCCGGCCGGGCGCGCCAGCGCCAGGCCGCCCCCCTTGCCGCGCGCCGTGCTGACCCAGCCGCGCTGCGACATGAAATGCACCACCTTGACCAGGTGGTTGCGCGACAGGTCGAAGCGCGTGGCGATCTCCGGAATGGTGACCGCCGCGGGCCGGTCGCGGCACTGCGTCAGATACATCAGCACGCGCAGGCCGAAGTCGGTGAATCGGGTCAGTTGCATGGACGCCAGGATACACCGCTCAGGCCGGCGCGCCGCCGCTGCCGAAGGCCTCGGCGTGGATGCGGCCCGGCGCCACGCCCAGCGCCAGCAGCGTTTCGCGCTGCGCCCGCATGAAACCGGACGGGCCGCACAGGTAGTAATCGGCATCCGGCACGATGGCCTCGTCGCGGATGGCGCGCAGGTCGACCCGGCCATGATGGTCGTAGTCGCGGCCCGGGCGGTCGGCGTCGCCGACTTGCTCGTAGAACACCGCCTTGCGCACGTTGCCGCGGCGCGCGGCGATGTCGTTGACATGATCCTTCATGGCGTGCGCCGCGGCATTGCGACAGCCGTGCACGAAGCGGATCTGGCGCGCATCGCCGTTGGCCACCAAGTGGTTCAGGATCGACACCATGGGCGTCAGCCCGACCCCGCCGCTCAGCAGCACCACCGGCGCGTCGCCGTCCTCGCGCAGGTGGAAGTCGCCCTGCGGCGGCGCCACGTCCAGCACGCCGCCTTCCTCCAGGCGGTCGTGCAGCGCATTGGACACGCGTCCGGCCGGACCGTGCGCGCCGCCCGCTTCGCGCTTGACCGAGATCCGCAGGCGGTCCTGGCCCGGCGCGTCCGACAGGCTGTACTGACGCGGCTGCATCAATCCCAGCTCCGGCACGTAGACGCGCACCGACACATACTGACCGGGGAGATAGGCCGGCACCGCGCCGCCATCGGCCGGCGCCAGGTAGAACGAGGTGATCTCGGCGCTTTCGGGCTGCTTGCAGACCACGCGGAACGCGCGCCAGCCGGTCCAGCCGCCCGGTTTGGCGGCCGACTCGGCGTACAACCGCGCCTCGGCGGCGATCAGCATGTCGGCCAACTGGCCATAGGCGGCGGCCCAGGCGTCGACCAGTTCATCGGTGGCGGCCTCGCCCAGCACTTCGCGGATCGAGGCCAGCAGGTGCTTGCCGACAATGGCGTAGTGCTCGGGCCGGATGCCCAGGCTGACGTGCTTGTGGACGATGCGCGTCACCACCGGCGCCAGCACCGACGGGTCGTCGATATGCTCGGCGTAGGCCGCGACCGCGCCGGCCAACGCCTGCTGCTGCTCGCCGCCCGCCTGGTGCCCCTGGTTGAAGATGTGCTTGAGTTCCGGATTGTGCTGGAACATGCGGGCGTAGAAATGGCGCGTCAGGGCCTCGCCATGGGTTTTCAGGACGGGGGCCGTGGCCTTGACCAGGACACGGATCTGCGGGCTCAACATTGACTGCTCCTTGCGCTGCGGACGGCGCCTGGGCCATCCCTTTTAAAGATGCATTAATAATACATGTTTAAAAAGGAGGCGCAAAATCCGCGCCCGCCGGGGCCGCCCCACGGATCACCGCCCCACGGTTACACTGCGTCTTTGACGCAACACCACAAAGGTTCCCCCATGAGCACCGCTACGCTCAAGACCCGCCTCTCCGACGCCGTCAAGGACGCCATGCGCGCCAAGGCGGCCGAGCGCCTCGCCACCCTGCGTTTCCTGCTGGCCGCCGTCAAGCAGAAGGAAGTCGACGAACGCCGCGACCTGACCGACGCCGAGATCACCGCCATCATCGAGAAGCAGGTCAAGCAGCGCCGCGAATCCATCGCCGCGTTCGAGCAGGCCGGCCGCACCGAGACCGCCGAGCAGGAAAAGGCCGAACTGGTCGTGCTGCAGGAATTCCTGCCGCAGGCCGCCACGCCCGAGGAAGTGTCTGCCGCCATCGACGCCGCGCTGGCCGAAGTGGCCGCGCAGGGCGTCACCGGCGCCCCGGCCATGGGCAAGGTCATGGCGCTGCTCAAGCAGTCGCTGGCCGGCCGCGCCGACATGACCGCCCTGTCGCAGCAGGTCAAGGGCCGGCTCGCCTGAGCATGGCCGGCGCCGCCGACACGCTGGACGCCCTGGCCCCGCCGCTGCGCGGGGCGATCGGCGACTGCGTGGCGGCGATCAACCTGGCGCGGCAGCATTTCGAGTCGCGCTATGACGCCACGCAGCCCGATCCGCTGCAGGCCGACCCGGCGGCCCTGCGCCGCCTGTCGGACGCCATCGCGCCCGTGATCGAACGCCTGGCTGCCGAGCCGGACAACGGCCACGGCTGGGGCGCGGGCGGCGGCTCGGCGCTGGGCTACCGCGAGCCGCGCCCAGTGACGCTGGGCCTGTGGCGCGGCAGCCATGGCCGCCCCGGCGACGCCGATGGCACGCTGGATTACACCCGCTGCCTGTACCTGCTGTTCCAGGCCACCCGCCTGGCGCCCGCCGCGATGGCGCAGGCCATCGCGCCGCTGCGCGACGACATCGTCTTCAATCACATCACCCTGCACATCATCGAAGACGCGCTGGCACTGGCCCTGCACTCGGGCGCCAGCCAGGCGGCGCGCGCCGCCGCGGCCGAACCCTACATCCAGCAGTTGCGCGTCACCCATATCTTCCGCGAGGAAGACAACCGCTACCAGGGCTACCGCATCCTGCTGCGCGACGCGGCCGACCATGGCGACGCCGCCGCCGCGCTCAAGCTGCTGCCCCAGTGCAACACGCGCAGCGAGCGCCACGAGATCGATACGATCAAGAGTCGGCTGGTGGCCGCCGTCAGCGCCCGCGACGGCCTGCAGGCCGCGCTCGATCTGTGCGCCAACAAGCGCATCGGCCCGGCCTGCCGCGAATATGCGCTGCAGCCGGTCATCGACGCCGGCGACTACGACGCGCTGCGGGCCGCGCTGGCGCAATACCCCGATCTGGCCACGCCCGACAACGGCGACGGCCTGAGTGTCCTGGTGCCCGCCTTCTGCGTCCGAGAAAAAGGCGCTGGCGCCTCGCGCGATAGCCAGGAATTCGACGCCCTGTTCGCGCGCGTCGATGCCATGGATCCCAGGCTCAAGCACGGCGACGCGCGGCTGCGCGACTGGCTGCTGCTGGAACTGGGACTGGCCTGCGCCAACGACCCGGCCTACGTCGCCCGCTGCCGCAAGGCCATCAAGAACGCCTCGATCAAGCGCGAACTCGACGCCGCCTGACACGGCGCGCGCTGCCCCCGCCCCTCAGAACGCGCCGCCGAACAGATCCGGCTGGCGCGTCTGCTCCTGCGGATCGGCGAAATTGCTCATGCCCACGCCGGCCAGCCGGTACAGCGTCTGCGCCGGCAGGTCGACACGCTCGCACAGCAGCCGCGCCAGCGCCGCCAGTTCGGCGGCCGACGCCGGCGGATGCGGGCTGGTCTGGCTGCGCGTCAGGATGCGGAAACGGTCGGTCTTGAGCTTGAGCACCACCGTGCGGCCCAGCGCGCCTTTTTTCAGCGCCTGGCTCCAGACCTTCTCGGCCATGCGGTCCAGGGCCTCGCCGATCGCGTCCAGCCGCACGTCTTCGGAAAACGTGGTCTCGGCCGACACCTGCTGCAGCGGCTGGTCGGTCTGCACCTCGCGCTCGTCGATGCCGCGCGCCAGCTCATACAGGCGGCGGCCGTAGCGGCCAAAGTAGTGTTCCAGTTCCTGGACCCCATGCGTGGCGAGGTCGCCCACCGTCTGGATGCCCAGTTGCTCCAGGCGCGCCTGCGTCACCTTGCCCACGCCCGGCACCTTGCGCACCGGCAGCGGCTGCAGGAATTCCAGCACCCGGTTCGGACGGATCACGAACTGGCCGTCCGGCTTGTTCCAGTCGGATGCGATCTTGGCCAGGAACTTGTTGGGCGCCACCCCGGCCGACGCGGTCAGGCCGGTCTCGGCGCGGATCTGCTGGCGGATCACCTGCGCCACCTCGGTGGCCGACGGCAGCCCCAGCTTGTTGACGGTGACGTCCAGGTAGGCTTCGTCCAGCGACAGTGGCTCGATCAGGTCGGTATGGCGGGCGAAGATCTGGCGGATCTGGCGCGAGACCTCGCGGTAGCGGTTGAAGTCGGGCGGCACGTAGACCGCCTGCGGACAGAGCCGCTGCGCGCGCACCGCCGACATGGCCGAATGCACGCCGAAGCGGCGCGCCTCGTAGGACGCCGCGCACACCACCGAGCGCGGCCCGGTCCACGCCACCACCACCGGCTGGCCGCGCAGTTCGGGGTTGTCGCGCTGTTCCACGGAGGCGTAGAACGCGTCCATGTCGATATGTACGATCTTGCGGGTGACGTCGCTCATGTCGGCGGAAAACGGATCGGCGACCGCATGGCGCGCACACGGGCGCGAAAAGTACGGTCACCGAAAAAAACGGCCATGGCCGCCGCATCCTGGCGGGCCGGCGGCGTAAAAGTGGATATTATGACCGCCAAATTCCCGTCGTTCCCTTTCCCTGCGTGCCCACCTCCATGACTGCAACCGCAACCCCCGCCACCGGCGAATATTTCGGCCTGGCCATCCCGTTCATGAGCTTCATCGGCCTGGTGCCCGAAAGCATCGCGCCGGCCTACGCCCGCACCTCGCTGCCCTGGCGCCAGGACCTGACCAACAGCCGCGGCGACGTGCACGGCGGCACCCTGATGAGCGTGCTGGACTTCACCCTGAGCGCGGCCGCGCGTGGTTCGGCCGATGCCACCGAGGGCATGGCCACCATCGACATGAACACCACCTTCCTGTCGCCCGGCACCGGCGACCTGGTGATCGAGGCGCGCTGCCTGCGCCGCGGCGGATCCATCGCCTTCTGTGAGGGCGACATCCGCCGCGCCGACGGCGAACTGGTGGCGCGCGCCACCGCCACCTTCAAGATCATCCGCCGCCGTCCCGGCGGCGACTGAAGCGGCGGCCCGGTCCGCGGCGGGGTCCGGACACCACATTATCGGACTCGCCGTGAGACGCCAATCCATGACAATGAGCGCTCCCGAATGCCTTATTGAAAGCGCCGCATGGATTGCAAACACAAGCCGCCCAGCATCCGCCACGTCACCGCCAAGGCCCCCGGCGGCCGCTTCCGCGACAGCCTCGGCCCGTTCCTGGGCCGCGCGTCGATCGTGATGGCGGCGCTGGGCGCCACGCCGCTCCATGCTTCCGTCGTCGGCACCGACCTCCCCTATCAGACCTATCGCGACTTCGCTGAAAACAAGGGCGCCTTCCAGCCGGGCGCCCAGGACATCCCGCTGTACGACAAGGCGGGCAAGCCGTATGCCAGCTTGAATCGCGCTCCCATGATCGATTTCGGTTCCGTGGACCGGACCGGCGTCGCCACCCTGGTGTCGCCCGGCCACATCATCAGCGTCAAGCACAACCGCGGCTATCGGCGCGTGATCTTTGGCAATCGCGACGACACCACCTACACGATCGTCAACCGCAACGAACATGCGCGGCTCGATTTCCATACGCCCAGGCTTAACAAGATCGTGACCGAGGCAGCGCCCCTGGACATGACCCGCGCCGGCAGATTGCCCGTCTATGGCGACCAGACCCGCTTTCCCGTCTTCTATCGCGTGGGGGCCGGCCACCAATACCTTCGGGACCGGACCGGCAAGATCACCGACCTCCAGCGCGCCTACTTCTACCGCACGGGCGGCACGGTCGGAAGCCCCCTTTTTTCGTTCTGGACATTCCTTTCCCATTCCGGCGACCTCTACGACCCGGCCCAGGGACCGATGGCGTCCTACGGCGTGCCCGGCGATAGCGGATCGCCGCTCTTCGCCTGGGACGCCCGCGATGGCAAATGGGTCGTGCTGGGCGTGTTGAGCGGCTATACCGAGATAACCGGAATCACCACCCACCATACGGTGATCCCCCTCGAGGACATCCTCGACGTCATGCAGCAGCGGACCGCGGCGCCCGTCATCACGGCCCCCGCCGATGGCGACCTCCTCTGGACCCACGACGAGGCCACCGGCGCCGGCGCGCTGATCCAGGGCCCGGCCTCGTGGGACGTGCGCGGCCGGCTCGACGCCGCCGGCCCCGACGCCCTGGACAACGGCCAGGACGTGACGTTTCAGGGCGGCGGCACTATCGTCCTGGCGCAGCCGGTGGACCAGGGGGCCGGCGCGCTCACCTTCGACGGCGACTACACCGTCAAGCCCGCCGATATCCAGACCTGGCGGGGCGGCGGCATCGTCGTGAACGAAGGCAGCACGGTCGACTGGCAAGTCAACGGCGTCGAGGCGGACAGCCTCCACAAGCTGGGCGCCGGCACCCTCAGGGTCGCCGCCACCGGGGCCAACCCCGGCAGGTTGAATGTCGGCGACGGCACGGTCATCCTGGCGCAACAGGCGGATGCGGCCGGAACGCAGCAAGCGTTCAGCGCCGCCCGCATCGTCAGCGGTCGCCCCACCCTGGTCCTGACCGACGGCCGGCAAATCGATCCCGACAACATCAGTTGGGGTTACCGCGGGGGCAAGCTCGACATCAACGGCAACGACCTCGTCTTCCATCAATTGAACGGCGCCGACGAAGGCGCCATCCTCGCCAACAGCGGCCCGCCGGCCACCGTGAACCTGGACTTCAGCCGGCCCGGCGTCACCAACGCCGCCACCATGTGGCATGGCCATTTCGCCGGCAACATCAACATCGCCAATACCGTCGATGCGAGCGCCCACGACAGCTTCGCCATCGATGGCGGTATCGACACCACCGGCACGGTCGTCCAGCACAACGGCCAGCTTTACCTGCAGGGACACCCGGTCACCCATGCCGCCAGCACGGTCGCCATCGCGAACAAGCTCAAGGCCACGGGCGATGATTCGGTGTTGACCCAACCCGTGTCCTTCACGCAACCCGACTGGCAGACACGCCGGTTCCGCATGGCGTCGCTCGAACTGCGGGACGCGGACTTCCATCTTGGCCGGAATGCCGACCTCGCCACCGATATCCATGCCGACCGCTCCTCCGTCACCCTCGGCAGCAGCTTCGTGTACATCGACCTGAACGACGGCAATGGCATCAAGACCACGCCGACTGCCGGTGAATCGAAGGCCGGCGACGATGCGGATCGCAGCCGGTTCAAGGGGCGGGTGACGCTGGCGAACCACTCCACGCTCCACATCGCGGATTACTTCAGCGGCGGCATCGATGGCAGCGACAGCGAAACGTACATCGCTTCGGCCCACACGGTGCTGGACCGCCCCAGCCGGTTCGCCGGTTCCCGGGTGCGCCTGCAGGACAACGCCAGGGTGACCAGCCATGCCGGCATCATTTCCGATGGCGTGGTGCAAGTGGAAACCGCTGCCGCGCTGTCGATGCTGGCCGCGGCCGCCGCCGATGCGCCCTGGACGACCTACTCGGCCGCATCCTGGGCCCTGACCGGCCACGACAGCCGCCTCGATACCGGGTCCCGTACCCGCCTGTTCGGCGACATTCTGTCCAGCCACGCCGCGCACATCGACCTGGGCGGCAGCGAACCCGCCGCCCAGGACGGGCCGCGCGCGGCCTATGCCGGTGACATCGCGGCGCCGGCCTCCGACGTGGCCATGCGAAACCTGTTCTGGCAGGTGAAGTCGGCATCGTCGGCAAAATCGGCGCAGCTCGACCGCGTCCAGGTGGATATGGCCAGCGGACCTGGCTTCACGTCCCTCAGCGTCGATTCGCTTGCCCTGGACGACAGTCGGGTGTTCATGGCCACCGACGGCCAGTCCGCCGACCGCATCACGGTATCGCAGTCCCTGACCGGCCAGAACAACGCGCTGCATGTCCGGCTGGCCCCCTCGCTGGCTCCCGCCCTGACCCGCTCCTCGGCCAATCCCGCCGCGCCCGTCGTCCTGGTCGCCGCGCCCAAGGGCTCCCGCAACGACGTCTTCACCATCAGCGCGCCCGAGCGGGAGTTCGCCTTCCATCGCCTGATCCCGCTGGTGGGCGTCGTCGAGACCGACACCGCCACGCAATGGGTGCTGCAAGGCGTCGACAGGCGGCGGGTCGAAAAAAACGTCGACAACGGCCGCAACTTCATGGACGTCCACTATCGCAATTTCCTGACCGAAGTGAATCACCTGAACCGCCGCATGGGGGACCTGCGCGACGCCCCTGGCGAGACCGGCGGCTGGGCCCGCGTGATGAGCGGTTCCGGTTCGGCCCGGACCGGCTATTCAAACCGCTATACGCTTCTGCAGATCGGCGCCGACCGCAAATTCACGTTCAGCGGGGCCAGCGTCTTCGCCGGCGCCACCTTGACCCACACCGACAACCGCTACAGCGGCGACGCCTTCTCCGGCCAGACCCGATCCACCGGCGGCGGCCTCTACGCCTCGACCCTGTTCCGCTCCGGGCTGTATATCGACGTGATCGGCAAATACCTGCGCAACCTCGACCGCTACGCCATGCCGGCGATGGGCCTGTCGCGTCAGGAGCGCAGCTCGCATTCCTGGTATCTCGGCGCCGAAACCGGATGGCGCCTCGCCGTCGCCAAGGGCATGTACGTCGAACCCCAGGTCGAACTGGTGTACGGCGCAGTGCCCGGCCACCGCTTCGACTGGCAGCACAACGCGTCCAACGTCAGCGTGCGGCATGGGCGGGACAAGCCGTTGATCGGGCGCGTCGGCGTGGCGGCCGGCAAGACGTTCCAGGGCGCGCACTGGGAACTGACCTCGTTCGCGGGGCTCAGCTACCAATACGACCTGCGCGCCCCCGGCGTGACGGTACTGCGTGACGATGCCGGCGAAACCCGCGTCAGCCACGGCAAGGATGGCCGGATGCTGATGGAGCTTGGCGTGAACGCCAAGATCAGGAAACACACCCGGCTCAGCCTGGGCTTCGAACGCTCCGCCTTCGGAAAGTACAACGTCGACAAGGCGGTCAACGCGAACATGCGCTACGCCTTCTGAGACGCGGGCATGCAAAATCATCCCTCGCCCCGCCCCCTGGGGCGGGCGACTGGCCGGGCAAGCGAGCAGCAACAATATAGGACTCGCGCGCCACATTATCAGACCCGCGGTGGGACGCTATTCCCCGACAATGAGGACTCTTCATCAAGCCTCATTGACAGCGTCCCATGGATTGGACACACCCGCCACTCGCCGCCGCCGCGGCACCTCCTGCCCCGGGTAGGCGCACCCCGTCCCATGCGGGCGGCCCACGCCCCTGCCCCGTGACGCCCCCGCGCGAAGGGCAACTCCGAGCGATGCCGGCCAAGCCGGGCTGACGTCTGCGCCCTTGCCGGCGCCCGCGCATCCCCAACCTCCGCAATCCGCTTCAACACTCCCGACGCTAAACGGCGCCGGGGCGAGCGCGTGCGCCCATTTTTCCTCGCGTCCGCGCCCAGGAGAGGCGCAATAACCGGAAAGCAGTATGAACAAGATCTACGCACTGAAGAAAAACGCCAGGCAACAAGTCGTTCCGGTCGCCGAGATTCGGCGCGGCGTGAAAAAGACCGGTCGTTCAAGGCGCCAGCGAAAAGCGCTTGCGCTGTGCGGCGTGTCGATCCTGGCCAGCATGTTGGGCCCCCTCCCGCTTCACGCATCCATCGTCGGCACCGATCTCCCCTACCAGACCTATCGCGATTTCAGCGAGAACAAGGGCGCATTCCAGCCCGGGGCGACAAATATCACCCTGTACGACAAGACCGGCGTTCCTTATGCCGTCCTGGATCGCGCGCCCATGATCGATTTCAGCGGCGTCGACCGCAAGGCCATCGCGACGCTGGCATCGCCGCAGTACATCGTCAGCGTCAAGCACAATACCGCTTACGGCAGCGTCAACTTCGGTTATGCGGACGATACGCTCTATCGATTCGCAAACCGCAATAATGACGATTACGCACGCGATTTCCACAGTCCCCGGCTGGTCAAGATCGTGACCGAAGTGGCGCCGATGCCCCTGACAGCCGCCGGCACCGCGCAGGGCACCTACCAGAACAAGAATCGCTTTCCGGTGTTCTACCGGGTAGGGACGGGGTACCAGTATGTCAAGAACCGGGACGGCACGCTGACGAATCTCCAGGGCGCCTACCAGTATCGGACCGGCGGGACGATTGGTTCGCCCAGTATTTCCGATTGGAGTATTGTGTCGAGCCCCGGCAACACCTACAACCCCGCTCAAGGCCCGATGGCGTCATACGGGGCCCCCGGAGACAGCGGTTCCCCGCTATTCGCCTGGGACGCCAAGGAGAACAGATGGGTGCTGGTCGCTGTCACCAGAACGTACAGCGAGCCGCAGGGAGCCGCCAATTCGTTCGTAGTCATCCTCGTCGACGAGTTCAACGCCGTCATGGCAAAGAACCGCGATGCCCCCGTCGTCACCCAACCCACCCTGGGCGACATCCTCTGGTCCTATGACGCCGCCCAGGGCACCGGCAGCCTGACGCAGGCAGACAATGCATGGGCGATGCATGGCAAGCATGGCGCCACCATCACGGCGGCGCTCGACCACGGCAAGGACCTGATCTTCAGCGGCGGTGGCACCGTGATCCTGCAGAACTCGGTGGACCAGGGCGCCGGCTCGCTGACCTTCGATGACGACTACACCGTCAAGCCCGTCGATAGCCAGACCTGGATGGGCGCCGGCATTTTCGTCAACGACAATCACGTCGTCGATTGGGGCATCAACGGCGTGCCCGCCGATAGCCTGCACAAACTCGGAACCGGCACGCTGCGGATCAATGGCGTGGGGATGAATCCCGGGAAACTGAGCGTCGGCGACGGCACCGTCATTCTGGCGCAACGCGCCGATGCCGAAGGGCGGGTCCAGGCCTTCGATGCAATCCATATCGCCAGCGGCCGTCCGACCGTTGTTCTTGGCGATGCCGGGCAGGTCGACCCCGACAACATCAACTGGGGCTATCGCGGCGGCCAGCTCGATGTCAACGGCAACGATATCACCGCTCACCGTCTCAACGGCGCCGACAAGGGCGCGATCCTGACGAACCGCGGCGCGCAGGCGACGCTCAACCTTGACTTCAATCGCACGGATACCGTTGCAACCGATACCGCGGCAACCGATACGGAGGCAACGGCCACCGCTGCCATCGCCAATATCTGGCACGGCCATTTCACTGGCAATCTGAACGTGGTGAACCGCGTCGAAGCGGGCACGAAGAACGATTTCGCGATCGACGGCGGCACCCGGATCGCCGGCGCCCTGCATCAGACCAATGGACAACTCTTCCTGCAGGGCCATCCCGTCATCCATGCCGTCAACCAGAAGCCGATCGTCGCCAAGCTCAGCAAGATGGGGGACGACTCACTGTTGACCCAACCCGTCTCCTTCGACCAGGACGACTGGGAAACGCGGCATTTCACGATGGAATCCCTCGTCCTGAAGGACGCGGGGCTGCACCTTGGGAGAAATGCCACGCTCGCCGCAAACATCCTGGCGCAGAACGCCAACGTGACCTTGGGCAGTGACGAACTCTACATCGATCTCGAAGACGGCAACGGCGTGCAGACCCGGCCCGTACTGGGCAAGTCGAAGGCGCTCGCTCCGGCTGACCAAAGCCGTTTCGAAGGCAGGGTGCAACTGACGGACGGATCCACGCTCAGCATCAACCACTCGTTCATTGGCGGCATCGACAGCGTCGACAGCGCCATCCGCGTGGCCTCGACCCAGGCCGAGCTGACGCAGCCCAGCGAGTTCACCCGCTCCTTGCTGGCGCTGGCCGACGACGCCAGGCTGACGAGCCGCGCCGCCCTCCATTCCGACGGCGACGTGCAGGTTGGCTCGGACGCACTCCTGTCAATGCAGGCAGCGCCGCAAGATGCCGCGTCGTGGACCACCTACAGCGCCGCCGCTTGGCGATTGCAAGGCGCCCATGGCGCCCTCGACGCCGGCGCGGGCACCCGCCTGTTTGGCGACATCATCGCGGATGACGACGCCAGCATCAACCTGGGCGGCGGCGATGCCGCCATCACGTCCGAGTCCACCGCTGGCGCGGTCTACGCTGGCGCTGTCAGCGCCAACCAGGCGGGCATGCGGATCCACGATGACGGCCACTGGTTCATCACCGGCGACTCGGCCTTGAATCGGCTACAGGCAAGCAACGCGCTACTGAGTTTCGGTGACAGCCGCCTGCTCGACCGCGATTTCCCGCCGCAGGCGAATTCCGCCAAGGCGTTGGCCATGGGCCTGATCGAGGCCACGCCCGCGAATCCGCCTCATGCCCTGACGGTCGACACGCTTGCCGCATCCGACAGTGTCTTTGTCTTTCGCGTGGATCCCTACAGCGGCGCCCATGACGAAATGACCGTCACCGCGCTGCTCGAGGGCAGCGGCAACCGCTTGCGGGCCGCCTATTCCGGCCAGGCGCAAGCCAGCGGTCCGGCACAAGCCAGGGAAACCCTGGTGTTCAGCGCACCCGCCGCCACGCCCGCGGATCGCTTTGCGCCGGAAAAGTACTTCGTCAAGAGCGATGCCTCCGACACCCCTGCGTCAAGCGATCCCTGGCGCAGCGGCCTGGCGGTCAGCCATGCGGCCGATCAACGGCAATGGTGGCTCATCAGCATGAGCGACGAAGCGCCGTGGAAGCTGACGGAGAATCGCGAGTTCGACTTGTTGCACCTGCCGACGGCGGAAAGGGTGGAGTTGTCGCAACCCGGACCGGCATGGACCCCGCATGCACTGCGGGTCGACACGCTGATTGCCAGCGGCGTGCGCTTCGCCATGACCGCCAGGCCGCAGACCCACGAAAGCGACAGTATCCATATCGCCTCCCTGGCGCAGGGCGACGACAACCGACTGGACCTTACTCTCCTCGTGCACGATCCGGTCCCCGCCGACGACAGCGGTGTCTTGCTGTTGGCGACAGCGCCCGCGGCCACGTTGGACAGCTACTTCAAGTCGGGTCCCGTCACGCAGGGACTCACGCTCTACGTGCCCAACCTTGAGATCGTCAGCACCGACACGGAGAAAAGATGGCAATTGACGTACAGGGCGGTCGAACCGGTCGTCACGCCCGACCAGACGCCGCCCCCCGACGACGCACCTGATGCGGCCACGCCTGACGAGGGCAATTCTGCCGAAAAACCGGCGGAGCCGCCGGTCGAAAAGCCCGTCGACCCGCCCGCCGAAAAACCGGCGGAGCCGCCAGTCGAGAAGCCCGTCGACCCGCCAGTCGAAAAACCTGCGGAGCCGCCAGTCGAAAAGCCCGCGGACCCGCCCGCCGAAAAACCTGCGGAGCCGCCAGTCGAAAAGCCCGCGGACCCGCCCGCCGAAAAACCGGCGGAGCCGCCAGTCGAAAAGCCCGCGGACCCGCCCGCCGAAAAGCCGGCGGAGCCGCCAGTCGAGAAGCCCGCTGACCCGCCCGCCGAAAAACCGGCGGAACCGCCAGTCGAAAAACCCGCTGACCCGCCAGTCCAAACCCACAGGCCACACGCCGGGGGACTGTCGCTGTTCACGCCGTATTCATTGAGGCTGTCCGAACTGGGCATCCTGCGGTCGCGCGACGAGATCATCGGCCGCTTGCGCCAAGCCGGCATCGCCGCGGACGACGACATCGTCAACCAGATCAACGCGGTACGCCAGCAAATCAACCGCACCGCCGCGTTGGCCAGCCTGCCGAAGATCGCGTTCGTGCTGGAAACCAACCAGCTCAACAAACGCCTGGGCGACGTGCGTCAATTGCACGAAGCAGCCGGACTATGGATCAAGACCAGCCATGGACAGGCCGATTATCAGCAAGTGCGCCTGAAGCACGATACGCTGCAGTTGGGCGTGGACCGCAAGGATGGCATGCAGTTGTACGGCGTCATGGGAAGCTATACCCAAGGCTCGGGGCATGGCGATGCGGGCCTGTCGGAAAAGCACACCACCGGCGGCATCGGTGTCTACTATGCCTTGATCAACGAGGACGGCCCCTTCGTCGACTTCATCGCCAAGTACCTGAGGACCAACCATACCTACCACATGCCCGCCAATCTTCGCATCGAAGGGCATGGCGCGCACTCGAATTCGGTGCTGGCCAGCGTGCAGGCGGGATGGCGGATGAACCTGTTCAACGATCGCGCCTTCATTGAACCGTCAGTGGAAGTGGTCACGGGCTATACGAGCGGCTACACGCTGCATGGCGACAAGAGCACCGTCGACGTACGGGTCAATGCCAGCGCGCCGGTCTATGCCAAGATCGGCGCCGCCGCCGGGTTGAATTTCCAGTCGGACGAACAACGCGGACTGACGCTTTCAGCCGGGCTGTTCCGGCTTCAGAATCTGCGGCGCGGCGGCAGCGTCGATGTCCTGAACAACAGCGTCCGAGGAGATATGCTGCGCACACCGATGGCTGACGACAGCCGCTATCTGGTCAATGTATCGCTCAATGCCAGGCTGTCGCCCAACTGGCGTTTCTATAGCCAGGTGGAAAGCAGCTTTGCCGGCAAACTGAAACACGACTACAGCGGCCAGGTCGGCGTGCG
The DNA here is from genome assembly GCF_046535435.1 of Achromobacter sp. SIMBA_011. NCBI lineage: Bacteria > Pseudomonadati > Pseudomonadota > Betaproteobacteria > Burkholderiales > Alcaligenaceae > Achromobacter > Achromobacter sp. SIMBA_011. The sequence goes on from NZ_JAWRWN010000006.1 coordinate 126,601, forward strand.
CTATCAGTTTTGAGGCGGAAAGGTTGGCCGGTCGGTCGGGCGGGCGCAGGCCCTGCGGCATCCCATTATCAGACCTGGGTTCGGACCCTGATCCATGACAATGGGCGCTTTCGCTTATCGTGTTGAAAGCGCCGCATGGGCTGGAAATCTCTGTCACCTGGCCGCAACGCCCTCCCCTCCCTCCCGGCCAGCCCGGCAAGACCTGATCCACGCGACAAGCCGAGCCGCCATGGCGCGCCCCGCCTGACCCTCCGGCCGATCTGCCACGGGCTGTCGATCCTGGCGGGTCTGCTGGCAGCGGCGCCGTTGCAGGCCGCCATGGTCGGCACGGATCTGCCTTACCAGACCTATCGCGACTTCGCGGAGAACAAAGGGGAGTTCCGGCCCGGCGCGCAGGGCATCCCGCTGCATGACAAGGCCGGAGCGCCCTACGCGATCCTGGACCGCGCGCCCATGATCGATTTCAGCGTGGCCGACACCTCGGGCATCGCAACGCTGGTGGCGCCGCAATACGTCGTCAGCGTCAAACACAACGGCGGCTACGCCGGCGTGGCCTTTGGCTATCGCGGTGATACCCGCTATACCCTGGTCAACCGCAACAACCACCGTTGGGAGGACTTCCATTCCCCGCGCCTGAACAAGGTCGTGACCGAAGTGTCGCCCATCGCCATGACCGACGCCGGCGATGCCGCCGGAACCTATACTGACCTGTCCCGCTTCCCGGTGTTCTACCGGGTCGGCTCCGGCGTGCAGCGGGTCCAGGACCGGTCCGGCGTGCGCACACGCATCGCGGGCGGCTACGCCTACCTGACCGGCGGCACGGTGGGATCGCCCGAGGATTCCTACTGGTTCCTGAGGGCGCTGCCGGGCGCCACCTACTCGCCCAAGCAGGGTCCAATGGCCTCATACGGCGGGCCCGGTGACAGCGGCTCTCCACTGTTTGCCTGGGACGCGCAACGCGGGCGGTGGACCCTGGTAGCGGTGCAGACCGGCTGGTCTGGCGAGGCCGCGACGCTCAGCGCGTTCAATGTGATTCCGGTCCCGGACGTCATGGATGTCATCGACGGCAAGACCGATGCGCCGGTGGTCACCCAAAGGCCCGATGACGAGATTCATTGGACCTACGACAGGGCCAGCGGAACCGGCGCATTGAGCCAGGCCGAGAACGCCTGGACCATGCATGGCAGGTTCGGGGCGAATCAGGCCGCCGCGCTGGATCACGGCAAGGATCTGGCCTTTCGCGGCGGCGGCATCGTCACGCTGGAAAGCACGGTCGACCAAGGCGCCGGCGCCCTCACATTCGACGGCCGCTACGCCGTCAGGCCCACGGATACCCAGACCTGGCGAGGCGGCGGCATCACGGTGAACGCGGAAGCGTTCGTCGACTGGCAGGTCAACGGCGTGGCGGCCGACAGCCTGCACAAGCTGGGCGCCGGCACACTGAAGATCAGCGCTTCAGGGATCAACCCGGGCACGTTGAACATTGGCGATGGCACCGTCATCCTGGCGCAACGCGCCGATGCCAGCGACCGGGTTCAGGCCTTCGCGGCGGTCCGCATCGTCAGCGGCCGCCCAACCCTGGTGCTGGCCGACAGCCGCCAGATGGATCCGGACAACATCCAATGGGGATTCCGTGGGGGCAAACTCGACATCAACGGCAACGATCTCACCTTCCATCGATTGAACGGCGCCGACGCCGGCGCCGTGCTCACAAATAGCGGTTCCCCCGCCACGGTGAACCTGGCCTTCGACCCACCCGGCGGCGCCAATGCCACGACCCTCTGGCACGGCCATTTCACCGGCAATCTCGACATCGCCAACACCGCCACGCCTCAGAGCCGCTTCGCCATCGACGGAGGTATCGACAGCACTGGCGCGTTCATCCAGCAGAACGGCCTGCTGTACCTGCAAGGGCACCCGCTGGTCCACGCCGCCAATACCGCCGCCGTCGCGGACAAGCTCAAGTCCATGGGCGATGACTCGCTGCGGACCCGCCCCGTCTCCTTCGCTCAGCCCGACTGGGAAACGCGCCACTTCCGCATGGCTTCGCTGCAACTGCGCAACGCGCGCCTCCATCTCGGCCGCAACGCCGCGCTCGCCACCGATATCCTCGCCGATAATTCCATCGTCACCCTGGGCAGCGCCTCTGTCTTCATCGACCTGAACGACGGCACCGCCATCAATACGGCGCCGGTCGCCGGCGAATCGAGGGCTGGCACAGACGCCGGGACAAGCAGATTCGAGGGAGGGGTGACCCTGGCGAACCACTCCACCCTGCACATCGCGGAGCGCTTCAACGGGGGCATCGACAGCGCCGATAGCGAAACGCATGTCTCTTCCCCCCACGCGGTGCTCGACCGCCACAGCGTATTCACCCGCTCGCTGCTGAACCTGCGCGAGGACGCCAGGGTGACAAGCCATGCCGGCCTCGCCTCGGATGGCGAAGTGCGCGTGGGGGCCCGCGCCATCCTGTCGATGCGGGCGGCGGCGGTCCCCGCCCTTCCCGCAACGACCTACTCGGCCGAATCCTGGAGACTGAATGGTCCGGATGCCAGCCTCGAGGCGGGAGCCGGCACCCGCCTTGCCGGCAACATTGTGTCCGACGATGCCGCGCACATCCGCCTTGGCGGTGGCGAATCCGTCGGCCCGACCGCGCCGCGCGCCGCTTACCTCGGCGACATCGCCGCGCCCGCGTCCGACGTGACCATGCAAGACCTGTCCTGGCAGGTGAGGTCCACGTCGTCGGCGAAATCGTTGCGGCTCGATCGTGCCGACCTGGCTCTCGCTGGTGCGTCCGACTTCAGATCGCTGGACGTCGACGTCCTGACCATGGACGACAGCCAAGTGTTCATGCGGACCGACGGGCTGTCCGCCGACCGCATCACGGTCAGGCAGTCCCTGGCGGGCCGGAACAATGCGCTGCACGTCCTGCTGGCCCGGTCGCTGGCCAGCCTAACCCCCTCGCCCACGCCCCTGGTGACAGCCCCGCCCGGCACCCGTGGTGACGTTTTCACCCTGGACGCGCCCACGCGCGAACTCGGCTTTCATCGCCTCACCCCGCAAGTCGCAGTCGTCGCCACCGACACCGCGACACAATGGGTGTTGCAAGGCTTCGCGCTGAAGCGGGACGAAGCCGCGCTCCAGGGCGGCACGGGACTGACGGACGTCGGCCGCCAGAACTTCCTGACCGAAGTGAACAACCTCAACCGGCGCATGGGGGATCTGCGTCACGCCCAGGGCAATGCCGGCGGCTGGGCGCGCCTGATGAACGGCTCAGGCAGCTCGGCGCGCGGGGGATCCACGAGCCGCTATACCCATTTGCAACTCGGCGCCGACCGGAAGTTCGCTTTTGCCGGGGCCGACGTCTACGCCGGCGCCACCATGACATTCACCGACAACCGCCATAACGGCCGGGCCTTCTCGGGCAAGACCCGATCCTCGGGCGGCGGTCTTTATGCCTCCGCCCTGTTCGATGCCGGATGGTATGTCGACGTGATCGGCAAATACGTGCTCAACCGCAACCACTATGGGATGCCGGCCATGGGCCTGGCGGCGCAGGATTACGGCGGGCATTCCTGGTATCTGGGCGCGGAAGCCGGACGGCGCATCACCCTGGTCGACCGCGCGTTCGTCGAACCCCAGGTCGAGCTGGTGTACGGCACGGTGCCCGGCCATCGGTTCGATTGGCAATACCACGGCGCCAACGTCAGCGTACGGCAGGGACGCTTCACCCCCCTGATCGGGCGCGTGGGTTTGGCGGCCGGCAAGTCCTTCGAGGGCACGGCGTGGCAACTGACCTCGCTGGCCGCCCTGAGTTACCAATTTGACCTGCGCGCCCCCGGCGCGACGTCGTTGCGCGACGATCTGGGGCAGATCCACGCCAGCCACGGCAAGGATGGCAGGATGTTGATGGAGTTGGGAGTGAACGCCAGGATCAGGGGCGGCACCCGCCTCAGCTTGAGCATGGAACGTTCCGCCTTCGGCAGATACAACACCGACAAGGCGATCAACGCGAATATCCGCCACGCCTTCTGATCGGCGCCAGGCCGGGCGGCGGCCTGACCGCGGCCGCCGCGATCGGGCCGCCGCCCGCCGCGTTACTTCGGCAGGTCGCGCGACGGCTTGACTGGCGGCCGCGGATCCAGCGGCATGTAGCTGGCGCACGAGCTCATGCCGTAGTAGATCGCGTCCTGCATGGCGCGCATCGCCGCGGCGTCCCAGGTGCCCTTGCCCCACATCACGATGCGGGTTTCGGTGGTCTTGGGACCGGCGGCCTTCAGGTCGACCCGCGTCATTTCATTGTCGCTGTACGGGGCCAGCACCCGCACCACGGCGGACTGGGCGCCCTCGTCCAGGCTCGAGACCACGCGATAGGCGTTGTCGGTGCTGCGCAGGCAGGCGTTGGCCTGGCGCACCGTGGTGGCATAGGCGTCCTTGAAGGCAACGGGCGCCTTGAACTCGCTGTGCGGCGACGAGCCATCCTGCGAAATGCCCAGCGAGCAGCCCGCCAGCCCCAGGGCCAGCGCCGACGCCACGACCAGATTCCGAACCATGTGTTTCTCCAGATTGATAGCCGCGATTATCCCGCAAACCGGCCACCGGCATAAGTGGCCGGGGCGGTTCGACACCCCGGCCGAGGCTATGGCATTATCGATCAGTAGTCCGGCGGCGCCCGCGGCCGGGTGGAATCGTCGGAGGTATGCCTTGCTCTCATTCATGAAACACACCATCCTGGCCGCCGGTATCGTCGGCGCCTCCCTGGGCGCCAGCGCCGCCGCGCAGCCGCCCCGGGCCTACCCCCTGAAAGACTTTTTCCGCAATCCGGAACGCGGCTTCTTCCGTCTGGCCGACGACGGCAAGACCCTGGGCTTCATGCAGCCCACCAGCGTCGACGGCAAGCCGCCGCGCATGAACATCTACGTCCAGGCACTGGAAGGCAGCAAGCCGGTGGGCGAACCGCGCAAGTTGACCAGCGAGTCGGCCCGCGACATCAGCAACTTCTTCTGGAAAGGCCCCGACGTGGTGCTGTACCAGAAGGACTTCGGCGGCGACGAGAACTTCCACGTCCTGGCGGTGGACGCCAAGACCGGCAAGGTCACCGACCTGACCCCCTACGACGGCGTGCGCGCCAGCATCGAGGACGACCTCGAAGACGACCCCGACCACATCCTCATCAGCCATAACCAGCGTGATCCGCAGGTGTTCGACGTCTACCGCGTCAACGTGCACACCGGCGCCGGCGTGCTGGTGGCGCAGAACCCCGGCAATATCGTCGGCTGGCAGACCGACCACGCAGGCAAGGTGCGCGCGGCCGTCACCAGCGACGGCCTGAACACCACCCTGCTCTACCGCGACAACGAGGCCTCGGAGTTCCGCCCGCTGTTCACCACCGACTACCGCACCAGCGTCAGCCCGGCTTTCTTCACCTTCGACGACAAGAAGTTCTACGCCCTGTCCAACCGCGGCCGCGACAAGCTCGCGCTGGTGGTGATCGACCCGGCCAGCCCCGACAAGGAAGACGAGATCTTCACCCCGGACACGGTCGACCTGGACGCGGCCGGTTTCTCGCGCAAGCGCCGCGTGCTGACGGTGGCCTCCTACCAGACCGACAAGCCGCAGTACAAGTTCTTCGACGCCGAGACCGAAACCCTGTTCAAGAAGCTGTCAGCCCAGCTCGAGGGCTACCAGTTCGCCATCCAGGGCGCCAACCGCGACGAAGACAAGTTCATCGTCGCCGCCTACAACGACCGCACGCCCGGCTCGCGCTACATCTACGACGCCCGCGCCGACACCCTCAGCAAGCTGGCCGACATCAACCCGGCCATCCCCGAGGCCGACATGTCGCGGGTGCAGCCCATCAGCTACCAGAGCCGCGACGGCCTCACCATCCATGGCTACCTGACGCTGCCGGCCGGGCGCGACCCCAAGAACCTGCCATGCATCGTCAACCCGCACGGCGGCCCGTGGGCGCGCGACGGCTGGGGCTACAACCCCGAGGTGCAGTTCCTGGCCAACCGCGGTTTCTGCGTGCTGCAGATGAACTTCCGCGGCTCCACCGGCTATGGCCGCGCCTTCTGGGAAGCCAGTTTCGGCCAATGGGGCCTGAAGATGCAGGACGACATCACCGATGGCGTCCAATGGCTGGTCAAGCAGGGCATCGCCGATCCCAAGCGCATCGGCATCTACGGCGCCAGTTACGGCGGCTACGCGACGCTGGCCGGCGTGACCTTCACACCCGACCTGTACGCGGCCGCCGTCGACTACGTCGGCGTGTCCAACCTGTTCACGTTCATGAAGTCGATTCCGCCCTACTGGAAGCCGATGCTCGACAAGATGCAGGACATGGTCGGCGACCCGGTGCGCGACAAGGACCGCCTGGCCGCCACCTCGCCGGCCCTGCACGCCGACAAGATCAAGACGCCGCTGTTCATCGCCCAGGGCGCCAAGGACCCGCGCGTCAACAAGGACGAGAGCGACCAGATGGTCAAGGCGTTGAAGGCCCGCGGCGTCGAGGTGGAATACATGGTCAAGGACAACGAAGGCCACGGCTTCCACAACGACGAAAACAAGTTCGAGTTCTACGCGGCCATGGAAAAGTTCTTCACCGAGCACCTCAAGCCGTAAGGTTGGAGCCCTCCGCGGCCAACGCGCCCCCCTCGGGGCTCGCGCCTTCCCGCGCGGCGCCTTCCTCCCCCTGCTCCCGGGCCGCCTGCGGGCGGCCCGTGGCGCGTCCGCTCCAGGCCATCTCGACGCGATCGCGGCCCAGCTCCTTGGCCTTGTACAACGCCAGGTCGGCGCGGGCCAGAATGCCGTCGGCGGTGTCGCCTGGCTGGAATGTCGCCACGCCGCCGCTGACGGTCATGCGCAACGCCTGCCCCTGCAGGTACAGCGGCGAATCGCGCAGGGCATCGCAGACGCGCTGCGCCTGCACTAGCGCATAGGCGGCGTCGCAGCCGTACATCAGCAGCACGAATTCCTCGCCGCCCAGGCGGCCGAAACGGTCGCTGGCGCGCACGGCCTTGGGCACCGCCTGCGCAAAATGCCGCAGGGCGGCGTCGCCGGTCGCATGGCCGTGACGGTCGTTGATCGACTTGAAGTGGTCGATGTCCAGCACCAGCACCGCCAGCCGGCCGTCGCCGCGCTCGCAACGCAGCAGCTCATGCTCCAGCTCGTCGAGGATGCTGCGTCGGGAATAGGCGCCCGTCAGGCTGTCGAAGGTCAGCGCCGCCTGCATTCTTTCCGACAGCGCGGTCTGGATCAGCAACAGCAAGGCCAGGAACAGCGCCGGCACCGTCACCGACCCACAGACGATGAAGAACAGGCCCCAGGGCGCCGGATCCAGCAGCGACGACACCGGCACCCACCCACTGCCATACACCGCCACGCGCAGGGCATGCAGCAGCGCCAGGCCGGTCATCGCCAGCAGCACGTAGAGCACCACCCCGGGGGTCTGGATCTGCTTGCGCTGGCGATACACCACGCCGCCCGTGGCGAGCATCAGCACACAGGTGAAGGTGGAGAACACCACCATGCGGCCCACCAGGTAGTCCTGCCGGTACAGCATGGCCGCCATCGCCACGATACACAGCGCCGCCGCCAGGCCCACGCGCGCGCCCTGCGGCCGCAGGCCGAAGAACTGCCGCACGCCCACGTACACCAGGCTTACGGACGCCAGCCAGGCGGCGTTGGACACCATCACATAGGCGCCGGGCGGCATGATTTCGGACGACGCGTAAGCCAGCATCGACAGCACCGCCAGGCCGTTGGCGATTGTGAACGCCTGCACGCCGCCGACGCCGCGCGTCCGCAGCGGCAGCAGCAAGGGTAGCGCCAGGGCCGTCGCCAGCCCCCACACCAGGAAAAATAAGGAAGTCGTCATGTTGTTTACCGGCTCGCGCGTTCGCATGCGCTCGCCGTCGCTAGGTGTTGCACCGGAGGCAGTGTCGTAGTCACGTTACAGACCTGCACTTTTGACGTTTTTTGTTACTTTCAGGGCGAACCATGTGAACCCATTCCGTCGCGCGCACAACGTTCCGTGCCCGGGTTGCCCCAATACCGGCATACCGCCACGACGGTTGCGCGGTATGCGACAGAGAATACGTCAAGCTTCGTAACAACGGCGCCGCCCTTTGCACTAATTGACAGTTGGATTGACCGAAAACCCATAAAGTTCGGGCTGTTGACGGCGCCGCCAGAAGCGTCGCAACCACGCCCCACGGGCGTGGCGCGTACTAGCCATGCACTCCCTCGTGCGAGTGCGAAGGTCCCCGCAGCGGGCGCCGCGCAGTCACTACCCAACGCTCTCCCATCCGCCGCCGGCGCCCTTGCTTGCGTCCGTGCCGCGCCTTCGGCGACGCGCCCTGCGCGTCCGGCCGGCGGAGCCGTGAGCACCCTCGTCGCAACTGCGGAAGTACTACGGATGCTGAAAGGAACAATGCCCCCCCGGGGCCACGCGGGCCCCGACATGGCGACCGCCACGCAGGCGGCCCCGCGACAGCGCGCCGCCGCCACGGCCGTGCGCGCCTTCACGGCCGGCGCGCTGCTGGCTCCCGCCCTGGCGCTGGCCGCCCCTGGCGCCGACTATGACGCCCTGATCACGCGCGCCCGCGCCGGCGACTACGAGCCGGCGCTGGCCATGCTGCGCCAACAAGGCGCGGGCGCCGGCCGCCAGGCGATCTACGACCACATCGTCATCGCCGGCTGGGCCGGCCGGCCCGGCGAGGCGGTCGCCGCCTACGAATCCCTGCCCCGGGCCGCCGCCGTGCCCGCCGACATCCAGTTGGCGGCGGCGCGCGCCTACCGCGACCTGCGTCGCTGGCCCGAGGCCCTGGCGGCCTACCGCGCCGGCCTGAGCCGCCATCCCGGCCAGACCGCCTTCGCCGCCGGCGAGATCATGACCCTCGCCGACGCCGACCAGACCGAGGCCGCGCTCGCCGCCGGCCAGGCCTGGGTCAAGCGCGCGCCGCGCGACGCCGACGCGCGCCTGGCGTTGGCCTATGTCCATGCGCGGCTGCGCCAGCCGTATGAGGCCCTGCACCAGGCCGACCAGGCGCTGTCGATCGCGCCCGGCACGCCCTACGTGCTGCGCGAATATATCGACGCCCTCAGCCGCGCCCGCCTGGCGCAGCCGGCGCTGGATCTGGCCCGCCAGCATTCCGACCTGTTCGACGCCGCGCAGTTGCGCCGGATGGAGGGTGACGCGCTGGCCCAGCAGGTCCGGCTGGCCGCCATGCCCACCCGCACCGAGGCCGAGCGCTTCGCCATCGCCGACCGCGCGCTGGCCCGCTACGACGCGCTGATCCCCGCCTGGCAAGCCCTGGGCGAGCCGGCGCGCCAGGACGTGCTGCGCGCCCGCATCGACCGTCTGCACGCGCTGCATGCGCGGGTCCGCATGGCCGACGTGGTGCGGGAATACGAGGCCCTGCGCGCCCAGGACGTGGCGGTGCCACGCTATGCGCTGAATGACGTCGCCTCGGCCTACCTGTACCTGCGCCAGCCGGAAAAGGCCCGCGACCTCTACCGCCAGGTCGGCGCCGACGGCGCCAGCCGCGACGACGATGCCGAAGACCGACTCAACACCGAGACCGGCCTGTACTACGCGCTGGCCGAAGCCGAGGAATTCGACCGCACCGATGCCGTCACCGACGCCATCGAATCCGGCTACGCGCCCTGGCTGTACTTCAAGGGCCAGGCCACCCGCAACCCCAACGACCTCAAGCTCGAAAGCGCCCAGACCGTGGCGGCCGCGCGCCAGTTGGCCGACGACACGGTCGCCGCCGAGCAGCGCCTGCGCGGCATGGTCGAGAACGCGCCCAACAACTCGACGCTGCGCGCCGACCTGGCCTCGCTGTATCGCCGCCGCGACCTGCCGCGCGCCTCGGAACGCGAACTGAAGATGGCCGAAACCCTGGCGCCGCGCGCGCTGCAGGTCGAAAACGGCCAGGGCTTCACCGCCATGGACCTGCAGGAATGGCGCCAGGCCGAGGCGTTGTCGGCCGACACCCTGGCGCGCGCCCCCGAGAACCTGACCAGCCGCCGCCTGGCGCGCGAATGGGAAGTGCACAACAAGGCCGAGCTGCGCATCAGCGGCTACCGCGGCCTGGCCTCGGACAGCCCGGTCAACGGCAATGGCGACTTCGGCATCGACGCGGTGCTGTATTCGCCGCCCATCGACTACAACTGGCGCGCCTTCGGCGGCGGCGGCTACGCCACCGGCGACTTCGAGGAAGGACGCGGCAACTACCGCTGGTTGCGCACCGGCGTGCAATGGCGCGGCCGCGACCTGACGGTCGAGGGCGAAGTCTCGACCCACAGCTACGGCCACGGCGTCAAACCGGGCCTGCGCCTGTCGGCCGCCTATGACATCGACGACCACTGGCAGGTGGGCGGCTCGGGCGAGCTGCTGTCGCGCGAGACCCCGCTGCGGGCCTTGACCAACGACATCACCGCCAACCGCCTGACCGGCTTCGTGCGCTGGCGCGCCAACGAGCGGCGCGAATGGACCCTGTCGCTGTCGCCGTCGCGTTTTTCCGACGGCAACCAGCGCTGGGAACTGGGACTGGACGGGCGCGAGCGCGTCTACACCGCGCCGCACCTGAAGGCCGACCTGACGCTGGACCTGTCGACCCAGCGCAACAGCCGCGACGACGCGCCCTACTACAACCCGCGCTCGGACCTGATGGCGCTGCCCGGCGCGCGCGTCACGCACACGCTGTACCGCCGCTACGAAACCGCCTGGGAACAGATCGGCACCATCGGCGCTGGCACCTACACCCAGCAGGGCCACGGCACCGGCGGCGTCATCGCCCTCGGCTATGGCCAGCGCTACCGCGCCAACGACGTGCTCGACATGGGCGCGATGGTCACCGGCATCAGCCGCCCGTACGACGGCCAGCGCGAGCGCGAACTGCGCATCGTGTTCGACCTTGCCTACCGCTTCTGAGACCGCCATGTTGCTCAAGCTATCCACCCGACTCCTGCTGGCGGCCCTGCTGCTGCTGGCCATCCTGGCGCTGACCGCCTGCGCCAAGGACATCCCGGTCTACACGCCGCCGTCCGAACGGACCGTGGCGGCCGCCGAACAACCCTGGGTCCAGGGAAATTTCCTGGCCCTGGCCTACCACGACGTCGAGGACGAAGACCCCGACCAGGGCTTTCTGAGCGTGCGCACCGACCGCCTGGTCGACCAACTGGCCTGGCTGCGCGAAAACGGCTACCAGGCCGTCTCGGTCGACCAGATCCTGGCCGCGCGCCAGGGCGGCAAGCCGCTGCCCGAGCGCGCCGTGCTGCTGTCCTTCGACGACGGCTACCGCAGCTTCTACACCCGCGTGCTGCCGATCCTGAAGGCCTACCGCTGGCCGGCGTTGCTGGCGCCGGTGGGCACCTGGATGGATACTCCCGCGGACAAGCGCGTGGACTTCGGCGGCAGCCCCGAGCCGCGCCAGCGCTTCCTGAACTGGGACGAAGTGCGCGCCATCTCGCAGTCCGGGCTGGTCGAGATCGCCGCCCATACCGACGCCTCGCACTACGGCGCGCTGGCCAACCCGCAGGGCAACACCGAGCCGGCCGCCGCGATCCGCGCCTACGACGCCAAGACCGGCCGCTACGAGACCGAGGCGCAATTCGAGGCCCGCATGGGCGGCGACGTGCGCGCCATCAGCCGCAAGATCGAACAGGTCACCGGCAAAAAGCCGCGCGTCTGGGTCTGGCCCTACGGCGCCGAGGGCGGCAGCACGCTGCGCATCGCCGCCGACAACGGCTACCAGTTGGCGCTGACGCTGGAAGACGGCCCCGGCCGCCTCGGCCGCCTGATGTCCACGCCGCGCATGCTGCTGGCCAGCGACCCGCCGCTCAAGCCGTTCGCCAACAGCATCGTCGGCATGGAAGCCACCCCCTTCATGCGGGTCGCCCACGTCGACCTGGACTACGTCTACGACCCCGATCCGGCGCAGACCGACCGCAATCTTGGCGAACTGGTGCAGCGCATCCTCGACCTGCAGATCAACACCGTGTTCCTGCAGGCGTATTCGGACCCCACCGGCGACGGCCTGGTGCGCTCGGTGTACTTCCCCAACCGCTGGCTGCCGGTGCGCGCCGACCTGTTCAACCGCGCCGCCTGGCAGTTGCACAACCGCGCCAACGTCATGGTGTACGCCTGGATGCCGGTGCTGGCCTACGACCTGGACGCCTCGATCCCGCGCGTCACGCGCTGGCAGCCCGGCCAGGCCGAGGCGCGGCCCGATCCGGACCAGTACCGCCGCCTGTCGCCGTTCGACGCCACCGCGCGCGCCCGCATCGGCGACCTGTACGAGGACCTGGCGCGCCACGCCATTTTCGACGGCATCCTGTTCCACGACGACGCCGTGCTGTCCGACTTCGAGGACGCAAGCCCCGGCGCGCTGGCGGCCTACCGCGCCGCCGGCCTGCCCGGCGACATCGGCCAGTTGCGCGCCGACCCGGACACGCTGCAACGCTGGACGCGCGTCAAGAGCCGCGCCCTGGTCGACTTCACCGCCGAGCTGACCGACCGCGTGCGCGCCGTGCGCGGCCCGCAGATCAAGACCGCCCGCAACATCTTCGCCATGCCGATCCTGGAACCGCAGTCGGAGACCTGGTTCGCGCAGAACCTGGACGACTTCCTGGCCGCCTACGACTGGACCGCGCCCATGGCCATGCCGCTGATGGAGAACGTGCCCAAGGGCCAGGAAAACGCCTGGCTCGACCGGTTGGTCGACGCCGTGGCGCGGCGCCCCGGCGCGCTCGACCGGACCGTGTTCGAGTTGCAGGCGCGCGACTGGCGCACCGGCCCCGGCCGCCCCGAGGCCACGCCCGTCGACACCGCGGTGCTGGCCGGCTGGATGCAACGCCTGCAACTGCGCGGCGCCCGCAGCTTCGGCTACTACCCCGACGATTTCTCGCAAGACCAGCCCCGGTTGCAAGGCATCCGGCCCGCCATCTCCGAAGCCTGGTATCCCCTCCGATGATCGACCGTCTGATTGCCCTGATTATCCTGCTGGCGGTGCTGGGCGCGCCGTTCGGCTTCACCATGATGCTGACCGGCCAGGCGCTGCTGGGCTTCGTCTTCTTCTACCCGCTGTTCATGTCCGGCATGTGGATGGCCGGCGGCCTGTACTTCTGGTGGCATTGGGAACGGCGCTGGCAGTGGGGGCCCGGATCGGCGCCGCCGGCGCTGGCCGGCGATCCGCTGGTGTCGATCCTGGTGCCCTGCTACAACGAAGCCGACAACGGCGAAGAGACCCTGCTGGCCGCCCTCAACCAGCGCTATCCGAACATCGAGGTCATCGCCGTCAACGATGGTTCCAGCGATGGCACCGGGGCCATGCTGGACCGTCTGGCTGAACAGCACCCCCGCCTGCGCGTGGTGCACCTGGCGCAGAACCAGGGCAAGGCCATGGCGCTGCGCATGGGCGCGCTGGCCGCGCGCAGCGAATACCTGGTCTGCATCGACGGCGACGCGGTGCTCGATCCGGACGCCGCCGCCTACCTGGTGGCGCCGCTGATCGACAACCCGCGCGTGGGCGCCGTCACCGGCAACCCGCGCATCCGCACCCGCTCGACCCTGATCGGCCGCGTCCAGGTGGGCGAGTTCTCCTCCATCATCGGCCTGATCAAGCGTACCCAGCGCGTCTACGGCCAGGTCTTCACCGTGTCGGGCGTGGTCGCCGCCTTCCGCCGCGCCGCGCTCGACCGGGTCGGTTACTGGAGCCTGGACATGATCACCGAAGACATCGACATCAGTTGGAAGCTGCAGCGCGACCACTGGTCGATCTTCTACGAACCGCGCGGCCTGTGCTGGATCCTGATGCCCGAGACGCTGCGCGGGATCTGGAAGCAGCGCCTGCGCTGGGCGCAGGGCGGCGCCGAGGTGTTCCTGAAGAACCTGCGCTCGATCTGGAGCTGGCGCCACCGCCGCCTGTGGCCGCTGATGCTGGAATTCTGCCTGTCGACCGCCTGGGCCTTCGCCTTCGGCATCTCGGTGCTGCTGTGGCTCATCAGCCAGATCGTGACCCTGCCCAACAACATGCACATCGCCAGCCTGATGCCGCCCGCCTTCACCGGCATGATGCTGGCGATGGTGTGCCTGCTGCAATTCGCCATCAGCATCCTGATCGACCGCCGCTACGAGCCGGGCCTGTGGCGCGCGCTCTACTGGGTCATCTGGTATCCCCTGGCCTACTGGATGGTGAGCCTGCTCACCACCCTGGTCAGTTTCCCCAAAGTCATGCTGCGCAAGCAGGCCGAGCGCGCGCGCTGGACCAGCCCCGACCGCGGCATCAAATCACCGGACGCATCATGATCATCACGACCAAACGCTCGCGCGCGGGCTATCTGTTCGACCTGCTGCTGACCGCGGTCGGCTGGCTCGCCTTCGTCTACCTGTTCGGCGCCGGCATCGTCGCCATCCTGCGTGGCGCGGCCAGCGGGCCGCAGGCGCCGCTCTGGCCGACCTTCCTGCCGACGCTGCAGACGCTCGGCAGCTACGCCGTGCTGGCCCTGCTGAATGCGGCGGTGCTGGTGCTGTGGGCGGCCTACAACCACCTGCGCTTCGGCGGCAAGGACCGCCGCCAGCCCATCGCGCCGCTGGACGATCACCGGCTGGCGCTGAGCTTCGCCGTCACGCCGCGCCAGATCGCCCAACTGCGCGCCGCCCGCGTCGCCGTCATCCATCATGGCGGCGACGGCGAGATCCAGGCCATCGAGGCGGCCCGCCCGCGCCTGGCCGCCGTGCCGGCGGCCTGAGGGCGGATAGCGCCCGGAGCGCGCGGGCGGCCGTCACGGGCCGTCGCGCGCCCCCGCTCCTCAGGCGCGCTTGCGCTCCACGTCCGGCAGCAGCACCGCCACGATGCCCAGCAGCGGCAGATAGGCGCACACCTGGTACACATAGCCGATGCTGGTGGCATCGGCCAGCTTGCCCAGCGCCGCCGCGCCCAGCCCGCCCATGCCGAAGGCGAAGCCGAAGAACAGGCCGGCGATCATGCCGACCTTGCCCGGCACCAGTTCCTGCGCGTACACCACGATGGCCGAAAAGGCCGACGCCAGCACCACGCCGATGATCACCACCAGCACGCCGGTCCAGAACAGGTTGGCATGCGGCAACAGCAGCGTGAACGGCGCCACGCCCAGGATCGACACCCAGATCACGATCTTGCGGCCGATGCGGTCGCCCACCGGCCCGCCCACCACCGTGCCCACCGCCACCGCGGCCAGGAACAGGAACAGGTACAACTGCGCCTCGCGCACCGACAGCGCGAACTTGTCGATCAGGTAGAAGGTGAAATAGCTGTTCAGGCTGGCCAGGTAGAAGTACTTCGAGAACACCAGCAGGCCCAGCACGCCCAGCGCGCCCAGCACCTGGTTGCGCGTCAGGCCGTGGCCGCTGCCCTCGCGCCGGGCGCGCGGCTTCAGGCGCACGCGGTTGGCGCTGTACCAGCGGCCGATGCCGGTCAGCACCACGATGCCGAACAGCGCCGCCAGCGAGAACCAGGCCACGCTGCGCTGGCCGTGCGGAATGATGAACAGCGCCGCCAGCAGCGGCCCCAGCGCCGAGCCGACGTTGCCGCCCACCTGGAACAGCGACTGCGCCAGCCCGTGGCGCCCGCCCGAGGCCATGCGCGCCACCCGCGACGACTCGGGGTGGAACACCGACGAGCCCGTGCCCACCAGCACCGCCGCCACCAGCAGCCAGCCGAACGACGGCGCCACCGACAGCAACAGCAGCCCCGCCAGCGTGAAGCCCATGCCCACCGGCAGCGAATACGGCTTGGGATTGCGGTCGGTGTAGAAGCCGATGAACGGCTGCAGCAGCGAGGCCGCCAACTGGTACACCAGGGTAATCAGGCCGATCTGCGCGAAGGACAGGCTGAACGAATCCTTGAGCATGGGATAGATGGCCAACAGGATCGACTGGATCATGTCGTTCATCAGGTGCGCCACGCTGATCGCGCCCAATACCGCAAACGCGGTGGAAGGATCGGCAACGGCGGGACTCGGCGCGGGCGCGGCGGACGCGGTGCGGTCCGGCAACGCGGCGGCGGGATTCTGGGCGGAGTTCATGGATAGGGAACGAAAAAAGAAAACGGGAATGCGTCCGACCTCACGCCGGGGCCTGGCCAGTGTAGGAACGGCGCGCTTCCAGCGTCTGACATTTTTCGTCGAGAAAGTGACAAAATAGCATTTCCCCCACCATGAAATCGGCTTCCTCCTTTTGTCGGAAGTGACACCATGCCCACCCGGCCCGCGCGCCTCGACCCGGCTCGCAGCATCGACGCCCAGGACTACCAGGACCGCCCCCGCGACGTGACGGCGATGGCCAAGGAATTCGCCGCCGGCGCCCGCACCGGCGCCCACTCCCATCCGCGCGCCCAACTCATCTACGCCGTCGAAGGCGTGATGCGCGTCACCACGCCAAGCGGCTTCTGGGCCCTGCCGCCGCTGCGCGCGCTGTGGGTGCCGGCCGGCGTGCCGCATGGCGTCGACATGATCGGCGCGGTCTCGATGCGCTCGCTGTACATCCATGCCGACGCCGCGCGGGCCTATTGGCCGCAATGCCAGGTGATCGAGGTCAGCGGCCTGCTGCGCGAACTGATCCTGGCGCTGACCGCCGAGCCCATCGACTATCCGCTGGGCGGACGGGCCGGGCAGGTGGCCGCGCTGATCCTGTCCGAACTGACCGCCGCCCGCGTGGTGCCCATCCAGATCCCCTGGCCGCGCGACCGCCGCCTGCAGACGATCTGCGAGGCCATCCTCGACCGGCCCGGCCTGCAACGCGGCATCGAGGGCTGGGCCGGCGAGGTCGGCGCCAGCGCGCGCACGCTGATCCGGCTGTTCCAGGCTGAATTGGGACTGAATTATCGGCAATGGGTGCAGCAGGTCCGCCTGGCCGACGCCGTCTGCCGCCTGTCGCTGGGCGTACCCGTGGCGCGCATCGCCGCCGACCTGGGCTATCGCAGCCCCAGCGCCTTCAGCGCCATGTTCCACCGCGCCCTGGGCGCGCCGCCGCAACGCTATCTGCGGGCGAATGTCGCATGACACTGCAACCGGCCTTGCCGTTTGTCACGGCGCGCAATACATTTCAGCGCGCGCTTGCAGCCGGCCGCTGCGCGAAACCCGCGCGGCGCGTATGCTCAAACCCGTCCCCATATGCCTTGCCCGTGGCGCGAACCGTCCCCGCGGGCAAGTTTGGTTACCGAAACCTTCCGGCCCCGTCGCCGGTCTATAGCGTTCTGCCCTAGAATCGCCAGCAATGAGCACCCCCCAGCAATCCTCCGCCAACCCGGGCGGCAAATCGGGCTTTCCCTGGAAACGACTCCTGATCAAGGCCGGCGTCGCCGTCGCCGGCCTCGGCGTCTGCGGGGCGCTGCTGGTCGGCCTGGCGCTGGCGATCGCCTGGCCCAGCCTGCCGGACCTGCACGCCATGACCGACTACCGGCCGCGGGTGCCGCTGCGAATCTACACCGCCGACAAGGTCCTGATCGGCGAATACGGCGAAGAACACCGCAACGTGCTGCGCTTCGACGAAATCCCGGCGGTGATGCGCCAGGCCGTGCTGGCGGCCGAGGACGACCGCTTCTACCAGCACGGCGGCGTCGACTGGATGGGCATGGTGCGCGCCGTGCTCGTGAACCTCGTCAAGCAATCCAAGACCCAGGGCGGCAGCACGATCACCATGCAGGTGGCGCGCAACTTCTACCTGTCGTCCGAAAAGACCTATTCGCGCAAGTTCTACGAACTGCTGCTGACCTACAAGATTGAATCCGAGCTCACCAAGGACCAGATCCTCGAGCTCTACATGAACCAGATCTACCTGGGCCACCGCGCCTACGGCTTCGCCGCCGCCTCGCGCACCTACCTCGGCAAGCCGCTGTCCGAGGTCACGCCGGCCGAGGCCGCGATGCTGGCCGGCATTCCCAAGGCGCCTTCGCGCTTCAACCCCATCACCAACTTCCCGCGCGCCGAGATCCGCCAGCACTACGTGCTGGGCCGCATGAAGACGCTGGGCTACCTGACGCCGGAACAGACCGAAGAAGCCCTCAAGCAGCACGTGGTGATCCGCGGCGCCGACGGCGCCAGCCTGCGCGGCTTCGCCATCCACGGCGAATACCCGGCCGAACTGGCGCGCCAGTTGATGTACGGCGTGTTCCAGGAGCAGACCTACTCCAAGGGCATCGACGTCTACACCACGATCGATTCCAAGGACCAGGAAGCCGCCTACCGCGCCGTGCGCGACGGCGTGCTGGACTACACCCGCCGCGCGCCCTACCCCGGGCCGGAAGACCAGATCGAGCTGCCCGACGGCGTCGAAAAGGATGCCGCGGCATTCGACGACATCCTCGACGGCGTGCAGGACAAGACGCCCGACAGCGAAGACCTGCTCACCGCCGTGGTGCTGGCCGCCAGCCCGCAGGAAGTGACCGTGGCGCGCAGCGCGCGCGAGATCATCACCATTTCCGACAAGAAGGCGCTGGCCGTGGTGGCGCGCGCCCTCAACCCCAAGGCCGGCGACAGCCAGCGCATCCAGCGCGGCTCGGTGGTCTACATCCACAAGAACGGCAACGGCTGGGAAATCATCAACATGCCGGCGCTGCAGGCGGCGCTGGTGTCGATGGTGCCGCAGGACGGCGCCATCCGCGCCATGATCGGCGGCTTCGACTACAACCGCGGCACCTTCAACCGCGTCACGCAGGCCTGGCGCCAGCCGGGCTCGAACATCAAGCCGTTCGTCTACGCCGCCGCCCTGGAGCGCGGCCTGACGCCCGCCACGCAGATCTCCGACCAGCCCTTCATGCTGACCGCCGCGCAGACCGGCTCGAAGGACTGGCAGCCCAAGAACGACGGCAACCGCTACGAGCCGATGCTGACGCTGCGGCAGGGCCTGTACAAGTCCAAGAACATGGTCACCATCCGCATCCTGCAGGCCATCGGCCCGCAGTACGCGCAGGACTACCTGACCCGTTTCGGCTTCGACAAGGCGCGCTGGCCGGCGGTGCTGCCGCTGGGCCTGGGCGCCGGCGGCGCCACGCCGCTGCAGGTGGTCAACGGCTACAGCGTGTTCGCCAACGGCGGCTACCGCGTCACGCCCTACCTGATCGACAAGGTCACCGACCGCTCGGGCAATGTGCTGATGCAGGCGCAGCCGGTGGTGGCGGGCGACGCCGCCGCGCGCGCCATCGACCCGCGCACCGCCTGGGTCATGGACGACATCCTGCGCGGCGTCACCACCAGCGGCACCGCGGCGCGCGCGCACCAGGTGCTCAAGCGCAACGACATCGGCGGCAAGACCGGCACCACCAACGAAGCGGTCGACGTCTGGTTCTCCGGCTTCACCCCCACCCTGGCCACCACGGTCTGGATGGGCTTTGACCAGCCCAAGTCGCTGGGCACCAACGAATTCGGCAGCGGCCTGGCCCTGACCACCTGGCTCGACTACATGCAGCCGGCGCTCAAGGGCGTGCCCGAGGCCAAGCCGGCGCCGCGTCCCGACGGCCTGCTGGTGGACAACGGCGAATACTATTTCAACGAATTCCCGCCGGGCCAGGCGGTGGCCTCGCTCGACCTGTCCAGCGGCGACCCGCTGACCGACTTCCTCAACAACAACCGTTCCACCGACGGCGTCGACAACTCGGTGCGGCCCCTGCCCGCGCCGGGCGCGGCACTGCCGCCGGCGACTCAGCCCCAGGCGGGCGCGCCGCAGCAGACGCCCGTGCAGCAGACGCCCGCACAGCAGGCGCCGGTGGCGCAACCGATTCCGATCCCGGCCGCGGGCAGCGGCACGCTGGGCGGCGCCTTGGGTGGCGCTTCCGGGGGCAACCCGGGCGGCGACGGCGGCAACACCCCGATCCCGCCGATCCCGGTGCCGCGCGTCGACGCCGACATCCCGGCCCGCGCCAGCGCCGTCAACGGCACCGGGCCGCTGGCCGCGCGGCCGCTCTAACCCCCCCGATCCGCCCGGGAATGACCGGCTTGCCGGCGCGCGCGCGGATCAACTATGATCCGGAATAATTCGCATTCCGGATCATGGGATGCGCCGCGCCAACGCCACGCCAGTCCATCATGTCCGCGACCGGGACCTCCCCCCAGCCCATCGAAGTGCTTTACGGTGACCACCACGGCTGGCTGCGCGGCTGGTTGCGCAAGCGGCTGGGCAACGCCTTCGACGCCGCCGATCTGGCGCACGACACCTACGTCCGCATCCTGGCCTCCGGCGCCACGCCGCAGCCGGACCAGTCCCGCCGCCACCTGACCCAGATCGCCAACGGCCTGCTGATCGACCTGTACCGCCGCCGCGGCATCGAAGCCGCCTACCTCGAGGCCATCGCCGCGCTGCCGGTGGCGCTGGCGCCGTCCGAGGAAGTCCGCGCCCTGGCGGTCGAGGCCCTGATCGAAGTCGACACCATCCTGCACAAGCTGCCGCCCAAGGCCCGCATGGCGCTGCTGCTGTGCAAGCTCGACGGCCTGAGCTACCGCGAGATCGCCGAACGGCTGCACGTGTCCGTCTCCTCGGTCGAGAAGTACGTCGCGGCGGCGCTGCTGGCGTGCTACCAGGCCCTCTACGATGGCGTGCACTGACGCGGCCGCCGGCCAGGGGCCGGCGATCGATCCCGCGGTCGTGCGCCGCGCCTCGGCCTGGATGGCGCGGCTGTGGTCGGGCGAGGCTAGCGCGGCCGACCGCGCGGCCTGTGACGCCTGGCTGGCCGCCCATCCCGACCACCTGCGCGCCTGGCGCCGCCTGCAGGTCATGGACGCCAAGCTGGCCGGGGTCTCCGAGCCGGCTTCCCGCACGGTGCTGCTCGACGCCCGTCCGCAGGCCTATGCCGCGCGCCGCAAAGCGCTGCGGACACTGGGCATCGCGGCGGCCGCCACCGCCGGGGCCACGCTGCTCTGGCGCGAAAGCGGGCGCTGGGGCATGCTGGCCGCCGACCACCGCAGCGCCGTCGGCGAGATCCGCGACATCACCCTGGCCGATGGCTCCCGCGTCGTGCTCGACAGCGGCTCGGCCATCGACGTGCGCTTCGACCGCCACGAGCGCCGCATCCTGCTGCTGGCCGGGGAAATCCTGGTGTCGACCGCTGTCGATGCCCAGGGCAGGCCGTTGCGCGTGCAGAGCCGGCAAGGCATGGTGCAGGCGCTGGGCACCCGCTTCACCCTGCGCGACGCCGGCCCACAGGCGCACCTGGCGGTCTACCAGGGCGCGGTCGACGTCTATCCCGGCGCGGCCACCCAGGCGGTCCTGCGGGTGCATGAGGGCGAGCGCACGCGCTTCGACCCGCAGCGCGCCGAGCCGCCCGCCGCGGCGCGCGAGGCCGACGCCGCCTGGACGCGCGGCGTGCTGCTGGCCGAGGACATGCGGCTGGCGGACTTCACCGCGCGGCTGGCCCGCTACCGCAGCGGCTTCCTGCGCTGCGACCCGGCCGTCGCCGAGCTCCGCGTCACCGGGGTCTTCCCCCTGCGCGACACCGACCGCGCCCTGCACAACCTGACGCTGGGCGTGCCAGTCGACATCCACACGCTCAGCCGCTATTGGGTCACCGTCGGCCCCCGGGAGGCACGCTAGGGCGCATCGACCGCCAGAAGCGCCCCGCGCAAACCCTGGCCCCTGTTGCAATTTTTGTTGGCGCGGCATTGAGGAAATCGCCCGCTCGTCCGGAAGACATAGCAGTCGCAACACTTTCTTCCGTACTTTCTGGGATCGACCCGATGGCGAGCCGCCACCTTTCCTCTCCGTTCCGCATCACCGCGCCCCTCTCCGCGCGGCCCACCGCCCCCCGCCTGCTCCCGCGCCGCGCCGCGCTCTGCCTGGCGCTGGGCGGCGCCCTCCTGGCCACCTCGCCGGCGCCAGCCCAGGTAGCGCCTGCGCCCGCCGGGGCGCAGACACCGGTGCGCACCTACCAGATCCCATCCGGTCCGCTGGACCAGACCCTGACCCGCTACGCCAGCGAGGCGGAGGTCGAGCTGTCGGCCGACGGCGCCCTGACCCGCGGCAAGACCAGCCCCGGCCTGAACGGCGCCTATTCCGTGCAGGACGGCTTCGCCACCCTGCTGCAGGGCCAGGGCCTGCGCGTCGTGCGCGGCGCCAACGGCGCCTATGCGCTGCGTCCGGCGCCCACCGCCGACAGCCCCGCCACGCTGCCGGCCGTCACCGTCACCGGCCGCCCCGAAACGGCCTGGAGCCCGGTGGACGGCTATGTGGCCAGCCGCAGCGCCACCGGCACCAAGACCGACAGCAGCATTCTCGAAACGCCGCAGTCGATCTCCGTCGTCACCGCCGATTTCATCCGCGAAACCGGCGCCTCGCGCCTGAAGGAAAGCCTGGCCTACACCCCGGGCATCAACACCCTGCCCTGGGGCGCCGACACGCGCTTTGACTGGACCATCATCCGCGGCTTCGACGCGCAGACGCCGGGCTACTACCTGGACGGCCTGCAGCTGCGCAACAACAACAGCTGGGCGGTCTGGCAGACCGAGGTCTACGGCGCCGAGCGCATCGAGGTGCTGCGCGGCCCGACCTCGGTGCTGTACGGCCAGAACGGCGCGGGCGGCATGATCAACGTCGTCAGCAAGCGCCCCACCGACGAACCCCTGCACGAACTGGAAGCGCAGGTCGGCGACCATTCGCGGCGCCAGGTGGCCGGCGACTTCTCGGGCCCGCTGGATGACAACGGCAAGGTGCTCTACCGCATCACGGGCCTGGCGCGCGACGCCGAGCTGCCCGCCAGCGGCCTGCCCAACGACCGGTTCTTCATCGCGCCGGCGCTGACCCTCAAGCCGTCGAGCGACACCACCCTGACCCTGCTGTCGCACTATCTGCGGGTGCGCGACGGCAGTTCCTACGGCAGCTTTCCCGAGATCGGCACGCAGCTACCCAATCCGAACGGGAAATTCTCGCGCAATACCTATGTGGGCGAACCGGGCTTCGACCGCTTCAACCAGGAGCAGTGGATGGTCGGCTATCTGCTGGAACACCGCCTGAACGACACCTGGACCGTGCGCCAGAACACGCGCTACGGCTACACCAGCGTCGATTACCGCCAGGTCTACGTGCGCGGCGGCTTCGCCACGGTCAACCCCGCCAACCCGGACGACCCCGCCAACTTCCGCCTGCTGGAACGGTTCCCGTTCGGCAGCCAGGAAAACGCGCGGCTCTTCACCATCGACAACCAGGCGCAGGCCAAGGTCGCCCTGGGCGACTGGACCCACACCTTCCTGTTCGGACTGGACTACCAGCGTT
The DNA here is from genome assembly GCF_046535435.1 of Achromobacter sp. SIMBA_011. Lineage (NCBI taxonomy): Bacteria > Pseudomonadati > Pseudomonadota > Betaproteobacteria > Burkholderiales > Alcaligenaceae > Achromobacter > Achromobacter sp. SIMBA_011. The sequence goes on from NZ_JAWRWN010000006.1 coordinate 149,846, forward strand.
CGCGCAATTACCAGCGCACCTACAACGACGGCGTGGTCGCGCCCATCGACGGCTATTCGCCGTCCTACGGCAGCCCGGTCGAGACCGCCGCGCCCTGGTTCGACGCCACCACCCGGCTGGCCCAGACCGGCTTCTACCTGCAGGACCAGATCAAATGGGGCAACTGGGTGGCCACGCTCGGCGGCCGCTACGACAAGGCCAGCGCGGACGTGGACAGCAACATCGACGGCTCCCGCACCAAGATCTCCGAGCACTATTTCAGCAAGCGCGCCGGCCTGGTCTACCTGCATCCGAGCGGCATCGCGCCGTACTTCAGCTACGCCGAATCGTTCTCGCCCACCGCCACCATCGACCCGGTGACCAACAGCCCGATGCGGCCGGAAACCGGGCGCCAGTACGAACTCGGCATCCGTTACGAGCCGCCCGGCGGGCGCAGCCGCTACAGCGCGGCGGTGTTCGACCTGCGGCGCCACAACTACATCACCTATACGCCCGAGTTCCTGCCCAAGCAGACCGGCGAGGTGCAGGTGCGTGGCCTGGAGCTGGAAGCCGCGTTCCGGCCGCTGCCGCAGATGAACGTGGTGGCCGCCTACACGTACACGCCCAAGGCCGAGGTCACGGCCAGCAGCACGCCCAGCGAAGTCGGCAAGCAGATGCAGGCGGTGTCGCGCAACCAGATCGCGCTGTGGACCGACTACCGCTTCGCATCCGGCATCAAGATCGGCCTGGGCGCGCGCTACACCGGACCGAACTGGGGCTACCAGGAGTCGGCCGCCCAGAAGCTGCCGGGCTACACGCTGTTCGACGCGATGATCGGCTACCAGGTACAGGGCTGGAACCTGGCGCTGAACGTGCGCAACCTGGGCAACAAGACCTATCTCAGCAATTGCAGCGCTGGCGCCTGCCGCTATGGCGATCAGCGCACGGTGCTGGCGACCGCGACCTACCGCTGGTAGGCGCGGCCGGATCGAGGGCGCGCGGCCCGCGTCAGCGGACCGCTTCCGTATCCGGCTCGGTCACCACCGCGCGCGGCCAGGCCTGCAGCGTTGCCAGGTCGAGGAAGGTGAAGTAGCCGTCCTTCCAGCCCTCGGTATCGATGTGATAGACGTTGCCCAGCGCCAGCGGCGCGGCCACGGGCGTGTGGCCCGCCACCACGGCGCGCACGCCGCGCACCCCGGTGCGGTCCAGTTGCCGCAGCCGCTCGCGCGACCACTGGCAGGCCGCGCTGGTGCGCTTGTAGCGGTCCTGCAGCGCCGATTCCAGGCGTGGCCAGAACAGCACCGGACAGTCCGCGTGCAGCAGCCCCACCGGACCGGCCGAGGTGTCCACCTCGATCGCGATGGGCAACTGCCCGAAGGCTTCCGCATAGACCTGCTGACGATCGGCAGGCAGGTCCAGGAACCAGCCACCGCCGTAGCCGCGCCAGTTCACCACGTCCACCTGCCCGGTGCGCACGTGGCGCACGGCATAGTCCTCGTGGTTGCCCTGCACCGCGTAGAACCAGGGTTGCGCCAGCCACTCCAGCGCGGCCTCGCTCTCCGGCCCCCGGTCGACCAGGTCGCCAACTGAAAACAGCCGGTCGCGGCTGGCGTCGAACCCCATCCGCCCCAGGCTGTCCTGCAGGCGGGTAAAACAACCATGCACGTCGCCCACCGCGAAATCACGGCCCAGCTCGTTGCGCGGCACTTTCAGAAAACGTTGCTGCATGATGATCCAGCCCGCCCAATCGGGCCCATGTTTCTTTTTAACCCGCTTTTATACGTCCCCGATTACACCTGGCTTTCACACGCGCATTCGCAAAATTGCGTTACGAGAATAGCTATTATTCGTGATAATGTTCCGTCTTTCCCAAAATCCATCCTGAAGGGGGCCGCGCCAGCCGCCCCGCCGTCGCCATGACCGCCGCCTCCACCATCAAAACCTGGTACCTGGTCCACAAGTGGACCAGTCTGGTCTGTACGATCTTCCTGCTCATCATCTGCCTGACCGGCCTGCCGCTGGTGTTCCACCACGAAATCGAGCACTGGCTCGACGATGCCAAGCCCTTGTCGGACGTGCCCGCCTCCACCCCGCCGGCCAATCTGGACACCCTGGTCGAGCGCGCCAAGTCCATGTATCCGGGCGAAGTGGTCGACTACCTGTTCTTCGATCCCGACGAGCCCCAGGTCTACGTTGGCATGGCCAAGAAGCCTGGCGACGGCCAGGTCTCCGGCCACGCGGTGCGCATGGACGGCCGCACCGGCGACGTGCTGCTCGATGGCCCGCTCTACACCGAAGACAAGTTCTCTTTCATGGGCATCATGCTGGCCCTGCACGTCGACCTGTTCGCCAGCCTGCCGGGCGAGCTGTTCCTGGGCTTCATGGGTCTGCTGTTCTGTATCGCCATCGTTTCCGGCGTGGTGCTGTACGGCCCCTTCATGAAGAAGCTGGAATTCGGCACCGTGCGCGCCGGCCGCTCCACCCGCCTCAAATGGCTCGACCTGCACAACCTGCTCGGCATCGTGACGCTGGTGTGGGCCTTCGTGGTGGGCCTGACCGGCGTCATCAACGAACTGTCCACGCCGCTGTTCCGCCTGTGGCAATCCACCGAACTGGTGCGCATCCTCGAACCCTACAAGGGCCAGGGCGTGCCCGCCGAACTGTCGTCGGCCCAGAGCGCGGCGGACACCGCGCGCAAGGCCCTGCCCGGCAACGAAGTGTCGTTCATCGCCTTCCCCGGCAACGCCTTCGGCAGTCCGCACCACTACATCACCTGGATGCGCGGCGCCACGCCCCTGACCTCCAAGATGAACACGCCCGTGCTGATCGACGGCCGCAGCGGCGAGCTGACCACCATCGCGAAAATGCCGTGGTACCTGACCGCGCTGGAATTGTCGCGTCCGCTGCACTTCGGCGACTACGGCGGCCTGCCCCTGAAGATCATCTGGGCCGTGCTCGATCTGATCACCATCGTGGTGCTGGTCAGCGGCCTCTACCTGTGGCTGGCGCGGCGCCGCGCCACCGAAGCCCGCATCGCGGAACTGGTGCGCAAGCACCAGGCCGCCGCCACCCCGCAACGGAGTCCCGCATGAACAAGAAATCCCCGCGCGGCTTCCTGTTCGTCTGGGGCGTGCCGATCCTCCTGGGCGTGCTCAGCATCTTCGGCCTGCTGGCGGCGCTGCTGGGCACCGGCGCCTGGCACTGGGCCTCGTGGACGGCGCTGACCATCCTGCTGGTGGTCATCGTGCGCTACTGGTTCTTCCCGCCCAGGCAACCCGAGGCGTAGGGCCGGTCGATACGGGAATCCGCCTCGCGCAAGCCCCAGGCACGCCGGCGGCGCCCGCCGCCCGCGTCCGTCCTACTTGCCGAACTTCTCCGGATCGGGTCCCAGGCGGGGCCCTTCCTTGATGGCGTCGATCGCCGCCATCTCCGCGCCCGACAACTCGAAATCGAACACGTCGATGTTCTCGCGAATGCGCGCCGGCGTCACCGACTTCGGGATCACGATCAGGCCGTGCTGCAGATGCCAGCGCAGCGTCACCTGGGCCGGCGACTTGCCATGCTTGCGCGCCAGCTCCAGGATGGTCTTGTCCTGTGTGATCTTGCCTTGCGCCAGCGGACTCCAGGACTCGGTGGCGATGCCATGCCTGTCGTGAAAGGCCCGCAACTCGCGCTGCGCGAAGCCCGGATGCAGTTCGATCTGGTTGACCGCCGGCGTGACGCCGGTGGCATCGATCAGCCGTTCCAGGTTGGCCTGGGTGAAATTGGACACGCCGATCGAACGGGCGCGGCCGTCTTCCTTCATCTCGATCATGGCGCGCCAGGCGTCCACGAACTTGTCGCTGCCCGCCACCGGCCAGTGGATCAGATATAGGTCCACATAGGCCAGGCCGAGCTTTTCCAGGCTTTCATCCATCGCCTGGTGGGCGGCATCGAACCCGTGCCTGTCGTTCCACAGCTTGGTGGTGATGAACAGATCCTTGCGCGCCACGCCCGCCGCGCGCAGCCCGGCGCCCACGCCGGATTCGTTGCCGTAGATCGCGGCGGTGTCCACCGAACGGTAGCCGGCCGCCAGCGCTTCCTTGACGCTGGCCGCGGCCTGGTCATCGGGCACCTGCCACACACCCAGGCCCAATTGCGGAATCTTGCCGCCGTCGTTCAGTTTCACTGTGGGTACCTTCGCCATAACACCCTCCGAAGCTTGCGACGCGACGCTCGCACGGCGAAATCGCGCCAGGTCGCGCAGCCAGGGATGTTGCCGGGCGTACCCCTGGCCTACCGTTGATAACGGGCCCGCCCTGCTGCGCCCGTATGGAAAAACAATGCGAAAACCGGATGGAAAACCCCCGGGAGTGATACGTCCATCCCAGGGGTTTTCAACTAGATCATAGCGCTGGTGCCCGATAATGGGCCTTTTCGGGGCCTGTCACCCCCACTGGAACCCTGGCCCGCCCCCGCCCTGAGCAGCTCTCGCCCCCATGACCGCACCTGATTCCCGCACGCCCGGCCGCGGTGGCTTCGCCACCCTGCGCACCCTCTTTCCGTACCTGTGGCCGCCCGGCCAGGCAGGCCTCAAGGCGCGCGTGGTGGCCGCCCTGCTTTGCCTGTTCGCCGCCAAGGCGGCCACCGTGTACGTGCCCGTGCTCTACAAGCACGCCATCGACGCACTGGGCCAGGGCGCGCCGGGCGCGGTGACGGTGCCGCTGGGCCTGATCCTGGCCTATGGCGGCGCGCGGGTCCTGTCCCTGCTGTTCTCGGAACTGCGCGACGCCCTCTTCGCCCGCGTCGGCCAGCACGCCATCCGTTCGGTCGGCCTGCGCATCTTCCGTCACCTGCACGGCCTGGCGCTGCGTTTCCACCTGACACGCCAGACCGGCGGCCTGACCCGCGCCATCGAGCGCGGCACCAAGGGCATCCAGACGCTGCTGTCGTTCCTGCTGTTCAACATCCTGCCGACCTTCTTCGAGATCGGCCTGGTCTGCATCGTGCTGTGGCGCATGTTCGACGCCTGGCTGGCGCTGGCCACCGGCGCGACGGTGATCCTGTACATGGCCTACACGCTGGCCGTCACCGAATGGCGCGCCAAGTTCCGCCGGCTCATGAACGAAACCGACTCCGAGGCCAACACCAAGGCCATCGAGAGCCTGCTGAACTACGAGACGGTCAAGTACTTCGGCAACGAGGAACACGAAGCGCGCCGCTACGACGCCTCGCTCACCCGCTACGAGCGCGCCGCGGTGCGCAGCCAGGTGAGCCTGTCGATCCTCAACGTCGGCCAGGCCATCATCATCTCCGCCGGGCTCACGCTGGTGATGTGGATGGCCGCCAACGGCATCGCCGCGGGCCGCTACACCCTGGGCGACTTCGTGCTGGTCAACACCTACCTGCTGCAGTTGTACTCGCCGCTCAGTTTCTTCGGCTTCATCTACCGCGAAATCAAGCAGGCCATGATCGACATGGAACGCATGTTCGAGCTGCTGGGACAGGACCGCGAAGTGGCGGACCGCCCGGACGCGCAGCCGCTGCGCGTGGAAGGCGGCGCGGTCGAATTCCGCGACGTGCGCTTTGGCTATGACGAACGCCGGCCCATCCTCAAGGGCGTGAGCTTCACCCTGCCGGCCGGCAAGACCCTGGCCGTGGTGGGCACCTCGGGCGCGGGCAAGTCCACCATCGCGCGGCTGCTGTTCCGCTTCTACGACGCCGACGCCGGCGCCATCCTGGTCGACGGCCAGGACATCCGCGACGTCACCCAGTCCAGCCTGCGCGCCGCCATCGGCGTGGTGCCGCAGGACACCGTGCTGTTCAACGACACCATCCGCTACAACATCGGCTACGGCCGTCCCCGCGCCACTGACGCCGAGATCGAGCACGCCGCCCGGCTGGCGCACATCCACGACCTGATCATGGCCATGCCCGACGGCTACCAGACCATGGTGGGCGAGCGCGGCCTCAAGCTGTCCGGCGGCGAAAAGCAGCGCGTGGCCATCGCCCGCACCCTGCTCAAGGACCCGGCCATCTTCCTGTTCGACGAAGCCACCAGCGCGCTCGACACCCGCACCGAACGGGAGATCCAGGCCAACCTGCGCGAAGTCAGCCGCGGCCGCAGCACGCTCATCATCGCCCACCGCCTGTCCACCGTGGCCGATGCCGACGAGATCATCGTGCTGGAGGATGGCCGCATCGCCGAACGCGGCCGCCACACGTACTTGCTGGCCGCGGGCGGCCTGTATGCCGCGATGTGGGCGCGGCAGCAGGAAAACACCGCCGCGCCGGCCGATTGACAAGCCCCGCCCCCTGACCCAAGATCGCACCCTTTGATTCCAAGGCCTTCCATGCAGGATTCCCGTATCGCTCCCGAAGTCCGCGTCTGCGCCGCCACCGACCTGGTCAATGGCGGGCTGGGCGTCAAACTGCCGGTCTCCGACAGCGCCGGGAAGACCACGGCGTTCTTCGTGCGCTACCAGGACCGGGTCCATGGCTATCTGAACCGCTGCGCGCACGTGGGCGTGGAACTCGACTGGGAAGGCAGTTTTTTCACGCGCGCCGGCGACCTGATCATGTGCGCGCGCCACGGCGCCACCTACCAGCCCGACACCGGCCTGTGCGTGGGCGGCCCCTGCAAGAACGGGCGCCTCACGGTGCTGACGGTTCAGGAGCGCGACGGCGCCGTCTACTGGCAGCCCAGCGGCAAGATCCAGCCGCTTGCCAGCGACGCCTGATACGTCAGGCGCGGGCCGGTTCGGCCGCCTGCGCCGGTTCGGCGCGATCGGCATAGCGGCGCGCCAGCACCGCGCAGACCATCAACTGCATCTGGTGGAAGATCATCAGCGGCAGCACCACAATGCCCATCTGCGAGGTGCCGAACAGCACGGTGGCCAGCGGAATGCCGGACGCCAGCGACTTCTTTGAGCCGCAGAACACCAACGTGATCTCGTTCTCCTTGGACAGTCCCAGCTTGCGGCTGCCCCACGTCGTGATCAGCAGCACCGCCCCCAGCAGCAACGCATTGACCAGCACCATGGTCGCCAGGTCTATCGCCGGGAACGCGTGCCAGATGCCCTGCGCCACCGCTTCGCTGAACGCGGTATAGACCGCCAGCAGGATCGAACTGCGATCCACCTTCGACAGGACGCGGCTGTTGCGCTGCGCCCAGGCGCCGATCCACGGCCGCAGCAGGCTGCCCACCGCGAACGGCAGCAGCAACTGCAGCAGGATGCGCCCCGCATCGGCCAGGCCGTGGCCGCCGCCCTGGCGATGCAGCAGCACCGCCACCAGCAGCGGCGTCAGCACCGTGCCCAGCAGGTTGGATGCAGTGGCCGCGCAAATGGCGCCCGGCACGTTGCCGCGCGCCATCGACGTGAAGGCGATCGACGACTGCACCGTGGAGGACAGCGTGCACACGAAGATCACGCCCAGCCACAGCGACGGCGTCAGCAGCCCGGGAAACACGGCCCGCAGCGCCAGCCCCAGCGCCGGGAACAGGATGAAGGTGCAGCCCAGGATCAGCGCATGCAGCCGCACGTCCTTGACCCCGGCCACGATCGCGTCCGTCGACAGGCGCGCGCCGTGCAGGAAGAACAGCAGCGAAATCGCCACGTTGCTGGCCACCATCATGAACGACGCGCCCTTGCCCACGGCGGGGAAAAAGCTGGCGAACGCCACGGTGGCGATCAGGATGAGGGTGAACTGGTCAGGCAGGAAGCGGCGCATGGCGGGAGGTTTCCGGGAAGGTTGCGGAAACTATAGGCGCGCCGCTTGCTATCGTGAAGGCCGCTGGTTACTTTAGCTGCTATCGGACTTTCCTATAAGCAGGCCGCCATGCTCAATCCGCTCTGGCTCAAGACCTTCGCCGCCGCCGCGGGCGCGCCCAGCTTCAGCGAGGCGGCGCGCCGCCTCGGCCTGACCCAGCCCACCGTCAGCGAACACATCCGCCAACTGGAGCTGGCCCTGAACCGCCGCCTGTTCCTGCGCGACACCCACTCGCTGGCCCTGACCAGCGACGGCCGCAGCCTCTTGGTGCATGCCGAGATCATCCTCGACGCGCACGAGCGCGCCGAACGGCTGTTCGACGCCCCGCGGCTGCGCGGCCGCGTACGGCTCGGCACCTCCGACGACCTGGCGATGGGGCCGCTGCCCGACGTGCTGGCCGCGTTCCGACAGGCGCATCCCGAAGTGGAGCTGGACATCACCATCGGCGTCACCAGCGACCTCTACCGACTGCTGGACGACAACGGCCTGGACGTGATGATCGGCAAGCGCCGCCGCGGCGACCGCCGCGGCCAGACCCTGCACAAGGAGGCCCTGCTGTGGCGCGCCAAGGAAGGGCTGCGCCTGGCGTCGGACGCGCCGCTGCCGCTGATCCTGCTGCGCGAGCCGAGCGTCACCCGCACCCTGGCGCTGGATGCGCTGGCGCGCGCCGGCCGCGGCTGGCAGATCGTCTGTACCAGCACCAGCTATGCCGGCTGCCAGGCGGCCGCCCGCGCCGGCCTGGGCATCACCGTCCAGCCTTCGCACCTTTCCACCGCCGGGCTGGCCGCGCCGGCCGGCGCGCTGGCCCTGCCGGCGCTGCCGCAGGTCGAATTCATCGTCATCTCGGCGCCCACGCCCAACAAGCCCACCCGGGCCTTGACCGAGATCCTGATGCGCAGCTCGCTGACCTGAACCCTTCTCCATCGGCCTGGCCTGGCGCCCCGGCCCGGCCGGCGCGCCACGCGCAGCGCGAATGGCCGCCGCTCAAGCCCCCGGCCGGGTGTGCCGCACGCTGCCTTGCAGCGGCTGCGGTTGCTTGAGCAGGTTGAGGATCGGGCACCACTGCTCCACCGCCTCATGCACCGCCCGCACCGCCTGCGGATCGGCCGGCGACACGATGTGCGCCGTGTAGCGGATGTTGTGCGGGTAGAACGGCACCTTCTCATAGCCCGGCTTGCCGCCGCGCGGATCCAGGTCGCCTTCGATCTCGACTTCCAGCGAGTCCAGCGGCAACTCCAGCTCGGCCGCCTTGATCAGGAAGATGTGCGTCAGGCAACTGCCCAGCGATCCCAGCAGCAGCTCCGGCGAACTCGGTCCCAGGTCGTAGCCGGCGAAATCCGCCGGGCTGTCGCTCACCACCTGATGGTCGCGGATGCGTATGCGGCGCACGCCGCTGCGCCCTTCGGCGCTGACATGCGCGCGCAGCTTCACCGGCGTCACCGTGCCCGGATCACGCGCATTGCGCGCCAGCACCGCCTCGCGCTTCTGGCCCAGGTATTCGTTCAACGTACTCATCTTGCCTGCCTCGCGGTAGTAAAGGGTGAAAGGAAAAGATGCCCGGCCGCCACGCCGCGCGATGGCGCGTCAATGCCTGCGCCGCGTATCCGGAATATCGATGGGGGAACGATCCATCGCCTGCAACAGCGCGCCCAGTCCCTGGGCCGAGGTGTTCTCCATGCGCCCGCCCGGACCGCAGACGTTGTCCGCGCTGGTCCAGGCCGGCGCCGCGCCCGGCAGCCGTCGCGCCCGCAGCCAGCCGCGCCGGTCCACCATGAACTGCGCGCCCGCCAGGTCGGCCGGCGCCACGCCCGCGGCCAGCGCATAGGCCTCCCACGCCGCCTCACTCGCCGCCACGCAATCGGCGTCCGCCGCCGGTGTGCCGCCGCGCGTCAATGCGACGGTGAGCAGGCGCGGATCCAGGGGCTCTGGCGGCGCGCCGGGGCGGAAGGCCGCCACCCGCACCGGCAGGCCGCGCAGCTCCGACAACGTGACGGCGCGCCCATCGCGGCAGGCCAACGCCACCACCGGCGCCGGAATCGCCGGCATCCCCGCGCCGCCGCTGACGCCATAGGCCTGCACGCGAAGATAGTCCAGCACCAGCCAGACCTGGTCCGGCGACAGCGCCTTCCCTGGCGCCACCGCGCCGCCGTGCGCCGCGCCCTCGCGCGCCAGGCGCGCATGCAACTCGCCCTCCAGCCGATTGTCGAACAGCGCCGCGCCCAGCACGCTGGGCCAGGCGGGCAGTGCGGCCGCGAGCACGCCGCGCCCATCCGCCCGGACCCCATGGCAAGCCGCGCAATGCGCCTGGTACAGGCGCGCGCCCCGCAGCAGGTTGTCATCCGAAAACACCAGCGGCGAACGCTGATAGGACGTGTGCGTCGCCTCCGTCAACAAGAGCCGCGGCGCGGGCCAACTGGCGCTGGCCAACAATCCCGCGGCGGCCGTCAGCAATACCAGCCTGCCGCGCCGCGCGAACAAAGCCGCGGTCAGCAGCGCCAGCGCCACCAGCGTCAATCCCAGCGCCAGCCACAGGCGGCGCCAGGTGTGGCCGCTGACCGGCAGGTCGGCGTCGTAGCGCCACGCGAACGGCCAATGCGCGATCGCCAGCGCTTCATCCGACTGCCAGGCAATCGCCACGGCCAGCAACGCCGCCAGCAGCGCCATCGTGCCCAGCAGCGTGGCGCCGGCCCGGCGCCACTCGGCCCGCGCCGCGCGTTCCGGCGCGCGGCTATGCAGCCAGGCGGCGGCCAGCCCCGCCAGCAACAACAACGCCGCCGCGGCCAACGCCAGGTGTCCGAGCCGAGACCCCAACAGCCCGGGCGCCCCCTGCGTTCGCTGCCAGCCCAGCGCCACCACGCCAATCGCGGCCGCCAGGGCCAGCGCCGCCAGCACGGGCAACGGCAGGCCGGCCGTGATCGCCTGACCGTCGGCGCGTCGGCGGGCGGCGGCCAGGCACGCCAGCATGCTGGCCGGCGCCACCGCGACAGCCAGCGCCAACCCCGCGTTGCTCACCACGTCGCATCCAGTCCCAACAACGCCAGCGCGCGGCGCCGCAGCTCGGCTAGGCGCGGATCGCCGCGATGGCGCGGATACGGCAGGTCATTGACGATCTCGTCCTTGATGCGCGCCGGCCGCTCGCTCAGCACGATGATGCGCGATGCCATGAACAGCGCCTCTTCCACGTCGTGCGTTACCAGCAAGGCGGTGAAACCGCTGCGCTGCCACAGTTCCACCAGCTCGGACTGCATCGCGATCCGCGTCAGCGAATCGAGCTTGCCCAGCGGCTCGTCCAGGATCAGGATGCGCGGATCGTTCACCAGCGCGCGCGCCAATGCCGCGCGCTGCGCCATGCCGCCCGACAGTTGGTGCGGATAGGCCTGGCCGAAGGCCGCCAGGCCCACGCGCTGCAACGCGTCGTCGACGCGGGCGCGCTGCGTCTTCAACAGACCCCGCGCCTGCAGGCCGAGCGCCACGTTGTGCCAGACCGTGCGCCATGGATACAGCGTCGGATCCTGGAACACCACGATGCGCGATGGCGATGGCCCGTCTATCGGCTCGTCATCGGCCAGCAGATCCCCCTGCGCCGGCGGCTCCAGCCCCGCCACCAGCCGCAGCAGGGTCGACTTGCCGCAGCCGCTGGGGCCCAGCAGCGCGACGAATTCGCCGGGCCGCACCTCCAGGTCAATGTCGTCCAGCACCGGCAACGCCGCGCCGTCCAGCTCGAAGCGATGGTTTACGCCGCGCACCGCCAGCGCCGCGCCGCGCGCCGCGGATGCCGCCGTGCCTTCCAGTGCCGCCACTACCATTTCACCACTCCCTTCTGCCAGGCCAGCAGGCGGTCGCGCCCCGCGAACAGCAGCGTGATCAGTCCCGAGAACACCAGCGCCATCACGATCAGCGCGCCGTACATGTTGGCGTACGAGGCCCACCCCTGCGCCCACGACAGGTACCAGCCCAAGCCGGACTTGACGCCCATCATCTCGGCCGCCACGAGCACCGAGAAAGACGCGCCCAGCCCCATGAACAGTCCGACGAACACCTGCGGCAACGCCGCTGGAATCGCCACCCGCAGCACCAGAAACCACTCGCTCGCGCCCATGGTGCGCGCCACGTCGTAATAGGCGCGGTTCACGCCGGCCACGCCCGACCACGTCAACACCGTGACCGGAAACCACGTCGCCAGGGCGATCAGAAACACCGCCGCCGACCAACCCGACGGAAAGAAGAAGAACGCCATCGGCAGCAGCGCCGTCGACGGCACCGGCCCCAGGAACCGCAGCACCGGATGCACCCAGTATCCCAGGCCGCGCGACCAGCCGATCGCCACGCCCGTCAGGAAGCCCGCCGCCGCGCCCAGGCCGAAGCCATTGAGCAGCAGCCACAGCGAATTGCCCAGGCTGTCCGCCAGCCGCTTGTAGTCGGTCGCGTAGACCTCGATCAGCGACTGCGGCGGCGCGAAGAACGGGCTGGGCAGCAACGCCAGCTTGGCCGTCGCGATCTCCCACGCCCCAACCGCCAGCGCCAGCAGCACCAGCCACGGCCCGCCGCGATGCAGCGCACGCGCCGGCCGGCGCCGGCCAGCGCCGGCCACCGCCACCAGCAGCAGCAATGCCGCCAGCACCAGCGCCGCGATGCCGAATTCCCGCGTATACCCCCACGAAACGAAACCCACCTCGACGTTGGGCCAGCGCAACGTCACCGCGCCCACCGCGGCCCACAGCGCCGCCGCGACCACGCCAGTCTTCCACAGGCGCCAGGGATGCACGGCGGCCGGCGCGCCGCGCAACGCGGCCACCGCCAGCGCGTCAGCCGAGGACATTGGGCACCACCGCTTGCGCGTACTTGTTGATGTCGAGGTTGGCGCTGAGCACCTTGATCGTCTTCAGGTCCTTGGCATAACCCACGATCTCGTCGCGCAGCGCTGCGCCGGTCGACGCATGGCCATGGCTGTGGCTGCGCAGAATCGCCGCCACGCGCTCGGCCGGCACCTTGCCCGGCACGTACGGCGCGAAGATGCGCGCGGTCTCGTCGGGGTTGGACGCGGTCCAGCGTTGCGCGTCGATCACGGCGCGCGTGATGGCCGCCGCCGACTCGGGATCATTGCGCACCAGGTCGCCGCGCAAGCCCAGCACGCAGCAGGTGCGATTCTCGTAGTCGCCCTCGATGTTGGTGGCGATCTCGCGCAGCTTGTTGTCCTCGCGCAGCGTGTAGATCAGCGGATCATCGCCCGCGATCGCATCGACTTCCCCCTTTCTCAGCACCTCGCCGAACAGGTCCTGCGGATACTGGCGCCAGTCCACCGATTCCGGATCGATGCCCAGTTGCGCCACGCGGATCGCGAAAAAGTTCTTCACCGGGCTGGCCTGATCCGACACCGCGACGCGGCGGCCCTTCAGGTCCTGCACGCGCTTGACCGGCGAATCCGCCGCCGTCAGCAGGCGCATGCAGCCGCCATGCGTGCCCACCGCCAGCTTGACGTCGAAGCCCTGCTCCAGCGGCTTGAGCCAGCGCAGCGCCATGCCGATGCCGCCGTCGGCGTGGCCGGTGGCGATGGCTTCGAGCAATTGATCGGTCGAGCCGCTGAAATTGATGCGTTCGACCTTGAGGTTGTACTTGTCGAAGAAGCCGCGCTCCAGCGCCACCGAGACTGGCGACTGGCACACCGCGGTCTGGCTCCACGCGATCTTATAGGTGCGCGGCGCGCCATTGGCCGCCAGCACCCGCGATCCCAGCATGCCGAGCGGCGCGGCCAGGCCGGCCACGGTCGCCGCGCGCAGCAACGAGCGGCGCGAAATACCGCGCGCCGGATTGGCGCGCGCTTGGACGTTCGTATTCATCAACCTTCCTTTTGAGCAGACTGTGAATGGCGATGCTTGCCATGCGGCATCATCGGCCCGTGCTCAGGCGTTCGACAAATACAAAGTGGGGATAACAATATGGGCTGCGTCAGTCCGGCAGGTGATCCGGCACGCCGTGCTCATCCACGGACTTGACGCGATCCAGCGCGTTGCGCGCCGCCGACATCGCTTCGACCGCCCCGCGAAAACGGCGCGTCACGAAGATCTCGAAGGCCAGGCTTTCCGGCTCATCCGCGTCATCCTGCGTCTCGCCGTCCTCGTCCTGATCCGCTTGCGGCGCAGGCTTGGCCGCGGCATCGCCCTTGGCCGGCAACCGTCGCGTTTCCAGGAAGGCGCGCGCCGGGATGCGCCCCTCGGGTTGTGTCGCATACGCCACGACGGAAAAACCATTGATGATCTTCTCGGCCATACCGGTTTCCTTTAGGCCGCGCCAATCGGCGGCGCAGCTCGTTGTTAGCGACAACGGCCCGGCGTCGGGAAACTTAAGCGGAGGCGCGGCCGCGATTGATTGATCTCAATCGCGGCCGAGCGGCCACACAATATTCAACCGAGTCTATTTTGTCGACGATATGGCGACCATGCGCGAGCGCACATATTCCGCCACTTGCGCCAGTACCTGCGACAGGTCCGCGCGCAGCGGCTCGAAGCCCTCATTGCGTTCGCGCGTAACCTCGTCCATGTACAGCGGACGCCGGATCTCGATCTGCAGGCTGTGGCGGTTCAACGCCGGCTGGCCGATCTGCGCAATCAACTGCACGCCCTTGTAGGGATCGTTGCGCGCCACCGTGTAGCCGCGGTCGCGCAGCGCCGTCTCGATCAGCGCGATGAATTCCGGTTCGCAGGTGGTGCCGTCGCGATCGCCCAGCACGAAGTCCGCCAGCGGATGCGCGCTCTCCCGGCCCAGGCGTTCGTAGGCGTCGTTCGGCATCGAGTGCAGGTTCAGGTGCCAGACCGCGCCGAAATCGCGTTGCGCGGTTTCGATGGCCTGCGCCAGCGCCGCGTGATACGGCTCGTAGTACGCCTGGATGCGGTGGCGCACTTCGGCCAGCGACAGCTTGCGGTCGTAGATCGGCGTGGCCTTGTCCATGCGGCGCCAGATCAGGCCCTTGCCCAGGCGGGTCTTCTCGCCGGGGTCGAGCGGCTCGGGCCAGGGCTCGGCCAGCAGCTCCGGATCCAGATCGCGCAGCGTGCGGTTGGGATCGATGTAGACGCGCGGAAAGTGCGCCGCCACCAGCGTGGCGCCCAATGCCGGCGCCGCCGACCACAAGGCGTCCACGTGCGTGTCCTCGCCCTGGCGCAGTTGCGCCAGGCTGGCCGCGGCACCGAAATCGGCGGGATATCGCTCGCCGCTGTGCGGCGAATCACACACCAGCGGCAGCGCCGGCGCGGTCGGGGCATGCACGGAAACGGCTTGGAAGTCGGCGTTCGTCATCGTCAGTCAGCCTGGATGTTGGCGGCCTTGGCGACTTTGGCGTAGCGCGCCAGGGCCTGTTCGATCTGGACCTTGAATTCCTGCGGCGTGGTCGGCATCAGCGTACCACCGACGTCCTCGGCCTTCTTGCGGAACTCCGGATCCTGCATCGCCGCGCGCACGGCCTGGTTCAGGCGCTCGACCACCGCCGGCGGCGTGCCGGCCGGCGCCACCAGGCCGAACCAGCCGCCCGTGCCCATGTCGGGATAGCCCAGTTCAATATAGGTCGGCACGTCCGGCAGCAGCGGCGAGCGTTCGGCGCCCAACACCGCCAGCGGCCGCAGCTTGCCGCCCAGCACCTGCGGCAAGGTCGAGGACAGGTTGTCGGTGATGGCGTCCACCTGCCCGCCCATCACGTCATTGAGCGCCGGGCCCGCGCCGCGATACGGCACGTGCAGCAGCTTGATGCCGGCCAGCATCATGAAGTTCTCGATGTTCACGTGCCCCAGCGATCCCACGCCCGGCGAGGCGAAGCTGTACTTGTCCGCCTGTCCCTTGGCCAGGGCGACGAACTCGGCCATGTTCTTGGCGGGGACCTGCGGATTGATCGCGAAGATGCTGGGCACGGCCAGCACGTTGGCCACCGGCTCGAAGTCCTTGAGCGGGTCGTAGTTCATCTTGCGGTAGACCGCCGGATTGGAACCGTGCGTGCTCATCGTCGCCATGCCGATGGTGTAGCCGTCGGCGGTCGAACGCGCCACCTGCTCCATGCCGAGCGAACCGCCCGCGCCAGCCTTGTTCTCGACCACGATGGTCTGCTTCAGGTCGCGGCCGGCGTACTCGGCCACCAGGCGCGCCACGATGTCGGTCGAACCGCCCGCGGCGAACGGCACCACCAGCTTGATGGGGCGGGAAGGATAGTCGGCGGCGTGCGCCGGACCAGCGAAAGACAGCGCGGCGCAGACGCCGGCAAGCGCGATGCGCGCGGAACAGCCGAAAAAGCGGCGGGACATGGAGCGACTCCGGAAAAGGTGCAGGGCTTGCTGCGAGGCCGCCAGTGTCCGAACTTTACGATCCGCTTTCAAACGACTATATTGCACGCCTTCATTACCAACGCTCATGCTAGGGCCGCGCTCGCGCCCTGCTGGAACCCGTCGCGCCATGCGCCTGCATTCGCCGTCCATGTCCGAACTGCACGCCTTCATGACGGCGGCGCGGCTGGGCAGCTTCACGCAGGCGGCCGAGACCCTGTGCGTGACCCAGGGCGCCGTCAGCCGCGCCATCGCGCGGCTCGAAGCACATTTCGGCCAGCCGCTGATGCGCCGCAACGCTCATGGGCTGACCCTGACCGAAACCGGCCGCAAGCTCTACGAAGGCGGCCTGGCGCCGCTGCAGGCCATCGAGGCGCTCAGCGCCGAACTGCGCGCCGACGACCGCCGCCTGCGGCTGACGCTGTCCAGCGTGCCGACCCTGGCCAGCGCCTGGCTGGTGCCGCGCCTGCCCGACTTCCATCGGCGTCATCCCGAAATCCAGTTGGATTTCGCGGCCTACCGCCGCAACGAGGATTTCTCGGGCGCCACGCCCGACGCCAGCATCCTCTCGGGCGTGGCCGGCCAATGGCCTGGCTGGCAGGCCGACTACGTGATCGGCCGCGAAATGATCGCCATCTGCAGCCCCGCCCGGTTGGCCGCCCGTCGTGCCGCGGGCCTGTGGGACAGCCCCGCGGGCCTGCTCGGCGAGCCGTTGCTGTACCACGCCAACGGCCAGGACAACTGGGACCGCTGGTTCGAGGCCGCTGGCGTGCGCCGCGCCCCGCTCAAGCTTGCCAGCGGTTTCGACCAGGTCAGCATCCTGGTGCGCGCCGTCATGGCCGACATGGGCATCGCCGTGCTGCAACGCTGCCTGGTGCAGGACGACCTGCAGGCCGGCCGCGTGGCCGCCCCCTTCCCCGATCTGCGCATCGCCATCGCGCGCGGCTATCACCTGTGCGCCCCGCCGCAACGGCGCGACCACTACGCCCTGGCCTGTTTCCGCGAGTGGCTTCTCGATACCGCCGGACAGGATCCCGAAGCCACAGTCGAGCCGCCGGCCTGAGATTACGACGATACGTTACAAAACAAAACGAGCCCCGACAGGGGCCCGATCATGACAGGCGATTCGCGGCCTCTCGGCCGGCGTGTTGCGGCGCGTCAGGGCGCCAGTTTGAATCCCAGGTCCACGCCCCACTTGTCCGTCTCGCGCAGCCACTTCGCGCCGCAGTTCAAGCAGCGAAAATGGTCCTCGCGGCTTTCCTCACGGCCCTTCTGAGTCGGGTTGGTGAATCCCTGATGCCCCAGGTGCGAATGCGGTGCGACACCCGCCAACCCGGGGTTGATGCGTTGGCAAGCCAAGCACATAACGCTCATTGATGCTTCCCCAATAACTTGGTTACCAAATTGTAAGGGATTTCACCAATTTTTTTCTATAAAAACCTATTCCCGGTTAGACAAAAATTGTTAACGGCGCAATTAAACAACGGCTGGCAAGGCCGCCAGGCAGGTTGCGAGGTGGTAGGGCGAGGTCGACGGCATATCCGCCCGCGCCACCGCGCCCTCACGGTCCAGGCATTCGTACCAGCCGCCGGGGTGCAGGAAACGGGCGCGAAAGCCGGCCAGCGCCTGGTTCAACGCCGGCAGGTCGCCCAGCACCGCCAGCACGCGCAGGTACTCGGTCTGCGCCCAGATCCGGCGGGTGTCGTCCAGCACCGCGCCCCGCTCGTCCAGTGCGGCCAGCACGCCCCCCGCGTCCACGCCGTGGCCACGGGCCCAGTGCACGCCGCGCGGCAGCGACTCCAGCAGATCGAGGGCGTCGAACACCTCGGCCGACTCGCGCACCAGCGACAGCCACTCGAACTGGTGGCCCGGCTCGATGCGATTGCCAGGCGTGCCCTGCGGCAGTTCGGCAATGCACTGCGTCGGCGCGCTCAGGAACACCTGGCTCATGACCTGCGCCAGGCCGCGCAGGCGGGCCGCGAACAGCGCCGGCTCAGCTACCTGGGCCGCGGCCAGGTAGGCCTCGGTCAGGTGCATCATGGGATTCTGTGCAGGCCCGCGCAACGCCTCGCCCCAATCATGGCTCAGCGCGGCTTGATAGCGCCCGTCGCTCATCCTGAAGCGCGATTCGATGGTCTCGGCCGTGGCCAGCAGCAGCTTGCGCGCCTGCGCGTTGCGCGAACGGCGGAAATACGCGGCGCAGGCGAACACAATGAAGGCATGGGTATACAGGTCCTGCGTCGGGTCGAGCGGCCGGCCGTCCGCATCCACGCTGTAGCGCCAGCCGCCATGCTCCTCATCGCGGAACACGCGGCACATCGAGGCGAACAAGCGGTCGGCATGCGCGCCCGCGGCGGCGCCCGGCGCGCCTGCATACACATACAACTGACGCGCGCAGGCCATGGCGCGATAGCGCTCGGCGGGCAGCGGCTCGCCGGTGGCGGCATCCAGGGATTCGAAGGGAAGACCCAAGGCGTCATTGAAGCCCCGCCCCATCCACATGGGCAGGATGACCGAGTCGAAATGCTCGTGAAAAGCGTTGATGTGCTCCGCCAGCGCGGAATTGGTCTGTGCGGCAGTCATCTTGGAATGACGCAGGCCCGATGAGAGCCATTTGTTTTGAAGCAGCGACGATAACCGAAATTTCCGCCGCCATCTCTGGAACGCCATTCTGAGCGTCATGCGCACACAGACCGGTACAGCCGTTCAGCTTCCTTCAAGCGCGGAGCGCCTATCGGAAGATGTTTTCCTCGACCCAGTTCTGCGCGAATATTTCCGCGCGATCGCGTGCTTCGTCCAACGAAGCGCAGTTACCCAAGTGGGAAAACGCGGCATCCACTTCGGTGCCGCCCTCAGCCGTTACCGTCAGCAATACGCCATATCCGCCGGTATCCATGGCCGCTGTGGAAACGTCGATCAGTACTTCCTGGTCACGATGCTGCATGTGCTACCTCCCAGTCGGTTACCTAAACGCGTGAACCACGCGTGACGTAGCGGGTGCAGAATTCCCGCGCAAATGAATAGACCTGAATTCGTCACGCAAGTTCATCTTACCGGCGACATGCTGGCGGCGATACGTCCGGACGCTGCCAAATCGAACAAACCGTCTCAGGAGATTCCCGTAGCCCATCTGGATGAGCCCGGCCGCGCGCTCGATTGGAACGCGCAGACATTCGCAATAAATGCACCAATTCGTGACGCGCCAACGCCGTCACAAACATGCAGTGGAAATCGGGATTAACGCAGATGGATGGCGCCGGGCTCTTCCATGCGCAGCGCCAGCTTGCCCTTTTCAGTGATCCGCCAGGCGCCGTCGGGGCCGGGATCGATACAGCGCAGCGTCTGCAAGGCTTCGGCCACATGCGCGGGCACGGTGGTCTGGACGGCGCCCGGTTCCGAATTGTCGGCAACGATGCGCAGCCAATGTCCCAGTTCGCCTTTCTCGAAACGATGCAATGCCATGCGTGACTCTCAGTTCAATACCGCAACGATAGCATGCCGCTCCTACGACGGCCGCAGCGCCAGCGGACGTTTCACGCGCGCCGCCGCGGCCGACGCGGCCACGCTCAGCGCAATCAATCCCAGGCCAAGCATCAGGTCTGGCGAGAGGTGTTCATGGAACACCACCGACGACACGATCAGGCCGATGACCGGCACGCAGAGCATCGCAATCGAGGTCGCCACCGGCGGCAGTTTCTGCGTCATGCCCAGCACCACGATGAAGGTCAGCGCCGTGGCCAATGGCCCGGTGTACAGGATCACCGGCCAGGCGTCTGGCACGCCCAGGAATGCCGGAGCGCCGTCGCGCAGCCAGGCCAGCGCGGCCAGCGGCACGGTGGCGATCGCGGTCTGCCACGGAATCATGTCGGCGCCCAGGCGCACGTGGCGATTGCCGCGCAACTGGATGATGTTGCAGGCCCAGGCAAACGAGGCGCCCAGCAGCATCACCAGGCCGATGACGGTATGCGCCTGCCACGGGCTGAAGGCCGGCGCGACGATCACGCCGATGCCCGCGTAGCTGAGCGCGGTGGCCAGCCACTGCGCCGGCGACAGCCGTTCCTTGAGCACCAGCGACGACAGCGGAATGACCCAGATCGACGTGGCGTAGGCAATCACCGATGCGCGTCCCGGCGCCACATACTGCAATGCCCACAAGGCCAGCGCGGTGAACGCGCCCATCTGCAAAAGGGCCACGCCCGCCACCAGCGGCCATTCCTGGCGCGTCGGCAACCGCAACCGTCCCAGCAGCGCCAGCACCGCCGCGCTGATCAACGCGGCCGACCCGAACCGGCTGGCCGCCAGCCACAACGGGCTCATGTGCGCCAGGCCCAGTTTCATGACGGGCCAATTGCCGCCCCAGATCATGACCGCCCCGGCCAGGGGCAAGAACTTGCGCAAGGTACTGTGCTGACTCATCGCTACTGCTGCTACCGCTTGAATATTCCGTGCTTTGGCCGATTCGCCAAAGAAAACGGTAGTCTATAGGGTAAACCCCAGCATATTTCACCTCAATTTGCCGCCATACGATGCATACTCAGCACAAGTGCATGGTTCTCCACACAATTACAGGTCTCTTATGCCGGATATCAACCTGGATGCCACCGACATCCGTATCCTCAACGAACTCCAGCGCGACGCGAGGCTCACCAATGTCGAGCTGGCCGCGCGCGTGAATCTGTCGGCCTCGCCCTGTCTGGCGCGGGTGCGCCGGCTTGAAACCGAAGGCCTGATCGACCGCCGCGTCACACTGCTGAACGCCCGCAAGCTCGGCTTGAAGGTCAACGTGTTCATCCAGATCTCGCTGGACAAGCAGCGCAAGGCCGCGCTCGACGTGTTCGAACGCGAAATCGCGGTGCTGCCGGAAATCATGGAGTGCTATCTGATGTCGGGCGACGCCGACTACCTGATCCGCGCCCTGGTGCCCGACGTCGATGCGCTCGAGCGGCTGATCGTCGAACACATCACGCGCATTCCCGGCGTGGCCAGCATCCGCTCCAGCTTCGCGCTCAAGCAGGTGCTCTACACCACCGCCGTGCCGCTTGGTTGACGGCGCTTGCGGGATCGCCCCGGCCAGCCCAAAATGAAAAGGTCCGCCGCCGGTTCCGGCCGGCGCCGGCGTCCCTCCATCGCTTAGCAAGGAGCACACCATGCCTGAAACCGAATGGTTCCCCGGCAGCACGCTACCCGATCGTCAGGGCTACTTCGAAGTGGCGTTCGACACCGGCGAAACCGAGATCACGCGCTACGGCATCCTGGGTTGGGAACCCGCCGAGGAACGCGGCCGCATCCTGCGGTGGCGCGGCCTGGATCCGAAGATCGAAGCGGCGGAAATCGAACGCGAGAGCGCCGTGCGCAATCACGGCGACGACATCCTGCGCTGACGCGTCGACCCCGCACAAAAAAATGCCGCGGCTGGCCACCGCGGCATTTTTTTCTCACAGGCATCGGCATGGCCCGGACGTGACTGTCCGGGCATCGATGATCCTTACATATCGATCTTCGCGATCTTGGTGCCTTCCAGCGACACGCCCGCCATCAGGCCGCCGTTGTTGAGCACGAAACCCACCACCGGCTGCTGCGCGGTGTTGGTGTCGATACGGCCGTTGGCGCCGATGTTCACCACCGCCACCGTGGCGTCCGCGCCCACCGTCCAGCCATTGCTGTTGCGGAACTTGTTCAACGCCTCGTCCGTCATGAACAGCACGAACATCGCCTTGGACTGCGCGCCCGCCTGGAAGCCGATCGAGCCGGCGGTGGTGCTGTAGTAGCCGGCGTTGGCGCCGCCCACGCGCAGCACGCCCTTGCCGTGTTGCGCGCCGATGAAGAAGCTGCCGCTCAACACGTCAGGGAAGATCAGCACGCCCTTGGCGCGCGCGACCAGATCCTTGGATTGCGGCGCGGCCTGGTAGAGCTTGCCCAGCGATGCGTTGGCCGCGCTGTTGATGGATTGCCGTTGTTCGGATGCCGTGGCATTGGACTGCGGCGTGGTGGTGGTGCAACCGGCGAACAGCAGGCCGGCGACGCTGATTGTCGCGGCGGCCATGCCGACGCGGCGGAAACGAGGAAAAGTGTCGAACATGGAACTCTCCTTTTTGTTGTCATCCGTTGTCCACTGTACCGAGCGCACACAAGGGCGCAAGGCACATCTTGTGATAAAGGAAACAAAACCTACCGTGCCGCCATCCGCGAAATCGTGCCGAGCGCGGCGGCGGCGCATGACGGCACATGCATGCGCCACGCCGCGCGCGGCAACATTTGGTATGTCAATCTTCGTCTCGATACCAGACTGCAAGCCAATCGACACCGCTTGGCGACCACGCGCTACAGAATGCCGTAGCGCGGCTCGCCCGTCGCCGGGTCGACCGACACGATGCCGGACAACACCAGTTCCGCGTGCCGACGGGCAACACCGGCGTCCACGAACGTCACGAAACGCGGCAAGGGCCAACGCTGCTGGAAGTCCGTTTCGCCGGGCCGCGACACACTGACTTCTATCGCCAACGCCCCGGCATCGAGACTGACCACCTCACACATCACTTCGAAGCCGTCAATGTGACGTTGCGGCCACGGGTTCATTCCTGCGCTCCTGAATCTGCTTTGCCCGGCCGCAATATGCCAAAAATAATTTGGCTTGAAAAGCAATGTTTTCAAGGGGTTATGGCGTACTAGATGAGCTGGTGCCGATGCACCTGGACAAGCGCGAAAACCCCTTGAATCCGGGGCAATTCGAGGCATTTCAGGATATGCGCGCCAACCGGCGCGCGTCATGCGAAGCGCGGCGCGTCAACGCGCCGGCGGGTGAATCCACTGCGAATCCCACAAGGCCTCGCCGCGCTCCAGCGTCGCGGCCAGTTCCTTTTTCCGGCGCAGGGCCACCGCCGCCAGCAACGCATTGCAGATCGACAGCGCGGCCACATGGGAATCGAACGGCGATGCGCTCGACGTGCGCGCCAACAGCACGTGGTGTGCCTGCGCGGCAGCGGGCGCGGCGGCGGAATCGGTGATCAGCACCACTTTGCCGCCGCGTTCGCGGAACACCTTGACGGCATTGGCCGCCGCCACCGAATAGCGCCGGAAGGTGAACGCCAGCAGCACGTCGTGCGGCTCCAGCCAGAGCAACTGGTCTTCCAGGAACATCGACCCCGACGCGGCCATCGCCTTGACGTCGGGCAGGCACAGGTTGAGATAGAGCGCCATGTGATTGGCCAGCGGCGCCGCCTGGCGCAGGCCCAGCACATGCACCCGGGCGCGGCGCTGCGTCAACAGCCGCACCGCTGCCTCGAACGCCGCCACGTCGATCGAGGCGAAGGTCGTCTCCAGGTTGTGCTGGTCATGCAGCAACGCATTGCGCAGGCATGCCTGCGCCGACGGATTGTCGACGCTGACGGCATCGGCGCGCTCGCCCGGCGAGGCCAACAGCGCCGTGAGTTCGGCGCGCGCCTGCATTTGCGCCTGGGCATAGCTGTCGTAGCCGAGCTTGGCCAGCAGGCGCACCACCGTCGATGCGCTGGTGCCGACGTTGCGCGCCAGCGCGGTCGCGGATTCGAGCAGGCCCTGCGGGTAGCGCGCCTGCATGTCCTCGACCAGGCGCCGTTCGGTCTTGGTCAGCTTCCGGTCGTAGGCGGCGATGCGTTGATGCAGATTCATGATGGCAAGGTCCCTGGGCCGGTTTCCACCCTGGAATGCCTCGCACGGCCCTAGGTGATAACCCCAAATTCAACAACGTTCATTGCAGACTATATTTAGTTCTGCAATATTCTTTGCAGAATAGACTGAACTGTTCATCACCACAAGAGAGCTTCATGAAGCACCCATCCGAGGCCGCGTCGCCCGCCCGCCGCAATCTGCTCATCGCGGGCATGGCCGCCGCCCTGCTGCCGCTGTCCGCGCGCGCCGACGCCTATCCGTCGCGCCCCATCTCCCTCGTCGTGCCCTTCCCCGCCGGTGGCTCGGTCGACCTGGTCGGCCGCCTCTACGCCGAAGTGCTGGGCAAGATCCTGGGCGTGACCGTGGTGGTCGAGAACCGCGATGGCGCCGGCGGCGCCATCGGCAGCCAGCGCGTGGCGCGCGCCAAACCTGATGGCTACACGCTGGTCGCGTCCTCGCAGAGCTCGCACCTGGCCAATCCGCTGATGCATCCCAACCTGGGCTACGACCCGATCAAGGATTTCACGTCCATCTCGCAGTTGGCGCGCACGCCCAATGTGCTGGTCACCAGCGCCGCCCTGCCCGTCAAGGACTTCGCGCAATTCGTCGCCTACCTGAAGGCGCATCCGGACGATGTCCACTTCGCCACGGCCGGCGTCGGCAGCATGGGCCAGTTGAACGCCGAGCTGCTCAAGCACACCCTGCAACTGCGCGCGGTGCACGTGCCCTATCGCGGCGGCGCGCCGCTGCTGAATGCGCTGCTGGCCAACGAGGCCCAGTTCGCGCTGGACAACCTGGCCCCCTTCCTGCCGCACATCCAGACCGGCAAGATGCGCGCGCTGGCCGTGGCCGCGCCCACGCGCCAGGAGGCGCTGCCCGACGTGCCCACCTTCGCCGAACTCGGCTACCCGGTGCTGAACGCGATGTCGTGGATCGGCCTTGCCGCTCCGGCCGGCACCCCTCCCGAAATCACCCAGAAACTGCTGGCCGCGGTGCAGACCGCGGCGCGCCAGGACAGCACCGTGCAGTCGCTGGAAAAGAGCGGCGCGCTGCCGCCCGAACTGCAGACGCCCCAACAATTCACCGACATGATGTCGCAGCGCCTGGCCTTGTATAAAGACCTGATCGACCGCGCCGGCATCCGTCCGGAATAGGATCCCCACATGACCCACCCCGCTTTCGCCCCCGACACCGCGCCCCTCGAGGTCCTGCCGCGCGACCTGTCCGCCTACCGCCAGGGCAACACCGGCATCGACTACGTGCACCGCTTCGAGTCGGGCAAGCCCGGTCCGCATGTGCTGGTCAACGCTCTGACGCACGGCAACGAGATCTGCGGCATGGTGGCGGCCACGCACCTGCTCGATACGGGCGTGCGCCCGAAGATCGGCACGCTCACCGTGAGTTTTGCCAACATGGAGGCGTACAACGCCTTCGACATTGATAATCCCTACGAAAACCGCCAACTGGTTCACAACCTGAACCGCATCTGGTCGCCCGAATGGCTCGACGGCAGCGAGCAGAGCCCGGAGCTGCGGCGCGCGCGCGAGTTGCGCCCGGTGCTGGACGCGGCCGACTACGTGCTCGATATCCATTCGACGCGGGCGCCGGTGCAGCCGTTCTGGGTTTATCCGGAAATGGACCGCAACACCGCGCTGGCCGCCGCCGTCGGCGCCCCCGCGGTGCAACTGGTGATGCCGGCCGGCCGCTTCCCCGGCACCGGCGTGCTGAACTACGGCCGTCATGGCGACCCCGCTTCGGACAGCGGCGGCGCGCTGGTGGTCGAATGCGGCCAGCACTTCGCGCAATCGGCCGCCCTGCTCGCCACCGACGTCACGCTGCGCTTCCTCGCGCACCTGGGCCTGATCGACGCCCCGGCCAACAGCGCGCCCGCGGCGCCCGCGCAGCCGTTCCGGCTGCTCGAGGTGCACATGGTCAAGTCCGAGGACTTCACCTTCACGCGGCCGCTGCTGGGCTTCGAGGTGTTCAACAAGGGCGAGCTCATCGCCATCAACGCCGGCGAGGAAATCCGCTCGCCGTGCGACAACTGCACCATCTTCATGCCGACCCGCATGCCCATCGTCGGCCGTGAAGCGGTGTACCTGACCGAGCCGATGTAAATGTGGGAGCCCCATCCCTGGGACCTGGACGACGCCGCCGCTGACATCCAGCGGCAGGGTTTCCATGTCCGCGGGATGGCGGCCGTCGGCTGGCAAAGCATCCCGTTCGGCGACCTGCCGGCCGAGGGACTGTTTGGCCTGACCGCGGATCAACTGCGCTCGGCCGAAGCCGTCTGCCATGCCACCGTGCAGGACGAGCATTGGGTGCTGACCCAACGGCTCTGGCATGGCTTTCCCGATCCGCCCGAATGGGGACTGTGGACCCGACCGCGGGACGCAGCCGGACAACCCTGGACCTCCTGGGGTCAGTTCGCCGCCCTTCCGCCGACGTGGCGCCTGCCGCCCGGCGTCGACTGAGCGCGCGGGGCGACGGGCTCTACGCCTCGGGGAACGCCGGCTCGGCGCCCGCCTCCTCCAGCAGGTCCGCCACGTCCTGCGCGCCCTTCTCGATGGCCCAGGCCCAGGCGTTCCAGCCTTCCTCGTCGCGGCGGTCGGCCTCGGCGCCATGCGCCAGCAGCAACGCGGCGATGGCGGCATTGCCGCGCGCCGCGGCCGCCATCAAGGGCGTGCCGCCGTCGTCGGACGCGGCATCCACCTGCGCCCCCGCCTCCAGCAGCAAGGCCACCAGCTCCAGGTGCTCCCAGCCCGCGGCCTGATGCAACGCGGTCAATCCATGCCCCGCCTGGCAGGCCGTGTCCGCGCCCTGCGCCAGCAGCAGGCGCGCCGCCTCGGCCGCGCCGGCGGTCGCCGCGCAGAACAGCGGCGTGGCGCCGAACGCATTGCGCGTGTCCACCGCCGCGCCAAGCGCCAGCGCCTGCGCCACGCCCGGCGCGTCGCCGGCCGTCGCCGCCTGCAGCAGTTGTTCGTCTGGTGTCGTCATGAAAAACCCGTCATCGGAAAGGAATCGAAGGCGCCCATTAGACACCGCCCGGCTCACAGATCGGGAATCAGGCGCTTGCCCAGGCTGATCACCTCGTCCTGCTGGAACCCCAGGCTGGCATAGAAGTCCTTGACCGCCAGGTTACTGGCGCGGATCAGCAGGTTGATCTTGGGGCAGCCCATCTCCAGGAACTTGCGCTCCAGCGCCCGCATCAACGCCGAGGCATAGCCGCGGCGCTGATGCGCCGGCGACACCGCCAGGTAATTGACCCAGCCGCGGTGGCCATCGTAGCCACCCATCAGCGTGCCGACGATGACGCCGTCCGCCTCGCCCACCAGGAACAGGTCGGCTTGCACGGTCAGCTTGCGCGCCACGTCCTTGCGCGGATCGTTCCAGGGGCGCGTCAGCCCGCAATCGGTCCACAACTGGATGATGGCGGCTTCGTCCGCCGGATGAAAAGACCGGATGGCCAGTTCGGGATGCTTCATGCTTCGTTCCTCTTGAAGGAAAAACGAAGGCCGGGCGCTACGCCTCGATGGCTGGAAAGCAAAGCGCGCATGCCGCGCAAACAAAAAGGCCACGAGGGGTATCGTGGCCTTCTGGAGGGAACACCGGGGATCCGGCGTTCGAACACGGCTTGCCACTCAACGCAGGCGTCGAGTGATTCGTCGGTTGTCTGCCCGGGCCGGCGCGGCCGGCGGGGCAATGAGAATGCGGTTCATGGCGGGCAGCATACACGACCCCGGCCCGCCGCGCCAAGCGGCCGCTTAGACCGCGGCGGGCGCCGGCAGCGTGCCTTCCATCACCACCACCGCCTGGCCCGCCACGCCGGCCCACACGCCGTCATCGCGGACCTCGGCGTGCGCCAGCAACAGGCTGGCGCGGCCCATGTCGACGCCCTGCGCCACCCGCAGGCGCAACTCGCCCTTGCCGCGCAGGGCCGCCCGCAATGCCGTGGCGGCGCCGGTGGCGCTGCCGGTGGCGGGATCCTCGGTCATGCGGCCGGTGAACATGCGCGCCTGGATGTCGATCGCCCCCAGCGGCGTCTCGGCGCCGCAATCGGTGGTGTAGGCATAGATGGAACGGGCGCCGTCCAGCGGCAGCAATGCCGCATAACCGGCCGGATCCGGCCGCGCACGGCGCAACGCATCGCGGCTGGCCAGTTGCACCACCAGGAAGATCAGGCCTACGGACACCACCTGGGGCGCATGCTCGGACAGCAGGATATCGTCAGGCGCCAGGCCGAGGGCGCGCGCCGCGGCCTCGGCCGTCACCTGGCTGGCGCGCGTCAACGGCTGCGGCGCGGCCAGCTCGGCGCCGAGCAGGCGGCCGTCCGCGCCATAGCGCAGGTCGATGCGCACCAGGCCCGCCTCTTCCTCGAACACGAAGCGCGCCGGCGCCGGCTTGCCGGCCGCGATCATCTCGCGCGCCAGCACCACCGCCGTGCCCACGTTCGGGTGGCCGGCGAACGGCACCTCGCGGTCGGGCGTGAAGATGCGCACCCAGGCCGTGTGTGCGGCATCGCGCGCCGGCAGCACGAAACTGGTTTCGGAATAATTGAATTCGCGGGCGATGCGCTGCATCTGCGCGGTATCGAGGCCCTCGGCCTCCAGCACCACCGCGAGCGGGTTGCCCTGGTAGGCATGCTCGGTGAAGACATCGGCGGTGACGTAGCGGTAGCGCATGCGGGTTCCTTCAAAGGGATGGCGGATGCGGAAAATTATCCGCGCCGCCCGCCCCGCGCGACAGACACAGAGCCGCAGAAATCCGGGCATAACAGGCGCGTGGTCGGATCAGGCCCGCCACGCGCCGCGCAATGCTCAGTCGAACACAGGGCGAAAGAAGCTGCGCTCATAGCTCAGGATGCAGCGCGTGTCTTCGGCGTACTTGAACGCCGCCTGGCATTGCGCGTCCTGCATCGACTGCTGGCGATAGCGCTCGTATTCGGCCAGGCTGGGAAACGTGAACAAGGCCAGCGCGATGTTGTTGGCGCCTTCGGACGGCAGGAAATAGCCATGGTGCGTGCCGCCGAACTTCTCGACCAGCGGAATCCACATCTTGCCGTAGGCTTCGAATTCCTTGAGGCGGCTGGGGTCGATGACGTAACGCAGATAGCAGGTAACCATGAAGACTCCAATAGCGGATGACTGTGGCGCGAACGCGCCGCGGCATCCTAGCTCGCGGGGCGAATCCCGGTCAATCGGTCGAGCGCGGCGGCGGCAGGCCAAGCGCCTGCATGCGCTCGGCAAAGCGCCGCGCAATGTCATCCGGCAGGCCGGTGACCGTCACGACGAACGCGTGGTACCACGAATTGGCATGCGCGGTGTCGAACTCGAAAGCCAGCAGGTACTGGTTCTCTGCCGCCGACACCTCACGCAAGGCCTCGGCCACGTGGTCGCCGGCATCATCGAAATTGCCGTGGCCGTATCGCGCCTCGATGTCCTGGCAGGCAAAGCGGTAATGACGCACGGCGGCATCCGGTTTCGGCGGGTGGGGCATGGAATTCGACGGCGTCATCAATTTATGCGACGGCAGGATAACCTACCTCCCGCGGAAGGCGCGGACGACGTCAGCGGCGTCCTGGCCCGCGCGCCCATGGCTGACCGACACGCCACACGCATGCTGCCCCTCAGGGGCGCAACCAGGCAATTCCGCGACCATGGGTGCAGGCCCCGGTTACATCCTGATCGATCGCGGGCAAACGTCATTACATTCGCCCATCAATTCCCCACTATTGCCAGCAGGCCCGCAACGCACAATCTCCCCACTGCACCCTGGCCTCGCCGACGGTGCCAACATCCGCCGGCGCATATCCCATGAAGAGGTTGCTGATCTGCCTGCTCTGCCTGCCCTGCACGGGCTGCGGCCTCGCCGCCGCGCCTTGTCGCGTCACGTCCGCCGTGATCAAGATCGTGCCGGTCGTCGGCGGCGTCGCGGCCGCGCCGACGGATGCGTGCGCGGAGGTTATCGACTGATGGCGAGCGGCCCCACGCTTCGCTCGCTCCGAGTCTGAACGCATTGACAACGAGACCACGCACTACACGCATGCCGCGAGTATCCCCGAAATGCAAAAGCAGCTATTTCGACGGCAGCAGTAAGACCAGCGCTTCACCTTTGTCCAGCGCGGACCGGGCGGAAACGTCAGACAGCGTGATAAGGAAATCGCCGCCGCGCTTTATGGTCAGGCTATTGATGACATGGGGAGTCTGGTCGATATACGCCGCCAAAGCCGTGAATGCGAAATCCTTGCCCGTATCGTTCTTGACCCGAATGACAAACTTCAGGTCCAGCCCGCCCACGGGCGATCGCTTCTGCGCGTTGATGATGCGGGCCTTCACCTGATCCGGAACGCTGACTCGCAGCAAGGCCTTCTCATTCGAAATCAGGTTGATATGGGAAGGCGATGCCGGCTTGCCATCCAGGTCCTTATCGAGAAATATCGGTACCGAAAATCGCGCGTAGGAATCGAAACCCTTTCGAAAGCACTCTTGGTATTTGGCATCGGAGAAAATACCGGGCATGGCCTTTTGGACATCCTGCACCGAGGTCGATGGCAGCCGCGAATCCTCATGGCTTTGGCAGCTCGGCACCTCCACATACAAATTGCCGGATAGCTGCTTGCTCGGCGCAGTCAGTAGGTCAGAAAGGCTGACCGCGGTCTCGACCGTAGTCTTGCACCCGGAAATCAAGGCGGCAACGCATGCCAGCACGGCAATTCTCTTCATCCTCGACATTTTTTCTCCATTCGGCCAGCAACGGATGGCGTTGCGTGTAGCTCGATTAATCAAAAGCAGAACCCTGAATTTTAACTATCAATGACAAATTATATCTAATTGATTAATCGCGCGACAAACGCGGCAGGGCGGCGCGACTCGACACGAATCGCTGATGCAGTTGAAGCAAATGGCCGATTTTGCCGCGCCATATCTGCAAATAGCCGTGCCCGTACCACGCGTATGTTTCCGTCTTTGGGATGGCTGAAGGAATGCACAATGCGAGCGGTGGAAGCGAGCGACCTGACCGTACTGGAACAGGATTTCCTAAACTTGATGAACGTACTTTCCGACTTCGAGCGCAAGTTCAGTATTCGGAACGGATTCAACCTGTTTGAGGCTCTCAATATCACCCGACAGGAAATCCGGCGTTCCCGCTTCCTGGCATATCTGCTCGATCCCAACGAGACGCATGGTCTCAATGACAGGTTCATGCGGGCGATCCTGCTCGCTGTACTCAATGAAAACCCCGATGCCCGCGTAAAACGCCTATCGGTGGCGTTGGAAGACTTGTCCAACGCGAGCGTCCACCGCGAACGTGACCTCTTCGACATCACCGTCCAGATAGACGCCGCCGGCCTTGCGGTCATCGACCTCGATGTTCCAGCGCTTCTTACTCTTCGCGTCCGCGGCGACCTTCAGTGGCCACAGCTCCTGGAATTCGTCTGACTGGACCAGCTCCTTGGCCGTCTGCGAGTTCGGCAGCGCCAGGTCATCGGAATAGCTGATGTGCAGAAACCGGGCGCGCGGGTTCAGCGCCAGGCCGCGCGCCATCAGGTTGATGGCGACCAGCTCGGTCTTCGACGAGCCCGGCGGCACATTGATGACCAGGTTCTTGATGCGGCCGTCGATGACGTCCTGCACCTTCTGCGCGATCAGCTCGTGGTGCCAGTTGACCCGGAACTTGATGGCCTGGCGGTGCTTGAAGAAGTACCGGCTGAAGAACAGGTGGTCCTGTTCGCATAGTGCCTTGGCCGTGGCGCGCAGGACGGCGGGATCAGTACTCGCCTTGCAGCTTGGCGACGGCGGCGGCGACTTCTCTTTCATCCACCACCACCGTCTTCTGTTCTATCGGGCCGCCGCCGGCGCCCGTATGCTCCCGCTTGTTCGTGAATGCGCCGCCCACCTCCTTGGCGGCCTGCTCCAGCACGCCGGCCGCGCCGATGACGTTGCCCCGGCTGATGTGCTTGTCGTAGATCCTGCCGAGCTGCCGCAGGCGAAACGCCTGATCGGCGATGGGGATCTCGGCGATTTCCTCGCGGAAGCGTTGCCGGGTGTCGTGGAATAGCTGGACCCACTTCTTGGCCAGGTCTTTGCCGGCGGCCTTGGTCGGGTCGTACTGGGCCACCTGCATGCGCGGCACGTCCAGACCGAATTCTTCCTTGACTGCCTCCGATACCTGGCTGGGGGTGTCCCAGCAGGCCAAGGTCTGGACGATGAACGTCTTTTGCTTGTCTGAGAGCTTTGCCATACGCAGTTTTCCCCACCTCGATTCGCCGAGCCAACAGGTCTACATGAAATGCGCTACCATCCCCAAACCGTTACATTTAGATAGAACATGGGCAACTCGCAAAGTAGATCGCTTCCAGTCGCTACTATCGCCTCTTCGCAGGCGCCGGCTGCGCCGCCACCTCGGAGTCTGTGGGCGAAAGTGGTGGTTGTCTCCGCCGGTTTGGCGTCAGTTATGGCCGTCGTTTCCGGGATAGCATTGGGAGCCATCTGGCTTTACAACAATGTTGTGGAGCGCGGTCGCGAACTTGAAAAGGCCGACCAACTGGCTCGCGGCTTAACAGAACTACACAGTGCCAAAGAACAACTCGCAACAGCAGAGAGTCAGATTCAGCAGGCACGCGCCGAACTCGGCCGATTGCTCGCCGACAAAGATGCATTGACCCAACAGCGCGATAGTTTGCGAGTCCAACTGGACGCGCAGCAAGCCGAAGTTCTCCGGCTTACTAGGCTGTTGACTGCCAACGATAATTGCTCATTTGTGCATCGCCAGATAGAAGCGACCCAAAAAGCCGTGGACAACCATCGCCCATTTGTTTTGGGACGGGATGGTCCGGGCCAGGAATACTTGCGAGAGCACCAAATTCTTCTGGAGCGATTGAAGGAGTATCAGAATCAGTTGGGTCAATGCTCTGGCAGGCCTATAGCCGCACGTTAGAACGCCACCTTCAGGCAACACCCGCAGGCTCGCGCAATGTCCAGCCGCGCCACGGTCGGCGCGGCGCCAGCGGCCGCGAGCAGCCGCCGCACGTCAGCCGAAGGTCCATACCGGGCCACCACGCCCACGAATTCCTCGACGTCGTGCCCCACGATGCGCAGCTTCGGCCGGCCCTGCTTGTCGAACGCCGGCGCGCCGTAGGGGTCCGGCGCGTGCCCTATGTGGTAGAGCTCATGCTCCACCAGTGCGCAGAATTCGGCATCGCTGCAGGTGGCGCAGTAGTCCGCCGCCAAAGTGATCAGGAAGGCCGGCACGCGGCCGAACCACTCGATCATCTGCTGTTCCTGGCGCGCCTTCTGCCAGCCGCCGGTGCGGAACATGACCTGTTCGGCCTGGCCGAGCACCGTGCGTCCGGCCTTGTGAAAGCCTGACGAGGCCCATAGGAACGCCAGGTCGGCGTCAACCAGGTGAGCGTGGTCAGGATTATGAAGCGGACCGTCCGCGGCGAGTATCGCCTGTTCAACCCATTCCAGCAGCTCAGGCGCCGGCGCCAGCAAGCCACCGGTGGCCTCCGCGCGCGCCAGCCACTCGGCGGGCGGCCTGGGTCGCTCCTCACCCATCGGTCGCGCTCGCCCTCCCTTCATACTGAATCATTCACGATGCTTAATCAGCCTTGCTCCGCGCGATAAAGAGTCCCGGCCTTCCTCATTTGTCCAAGCGCCTCGCTGGGCCTGTCGTCGCTTGCCGCCGTCGATCGACAACCGCTCATCCCTCGAAGCGGCGATGCTTGTCGGTGCGCGCCATTTTCACTACATTCGGACATTACGAAATCTTACAAAAAAGGAAATCTCGTGCCTAACGCCGAGCAAAACCAACGAAATGAACAGGCCACATCAAGGCTAATTCGGATCCCAATAATCGTGGGGGGCTTGCTAATACTTGCCTACGGTATTTATTTTGGACTCATCCGGAAGCAGGGAACAGGTGGCACCGATATCTGGGGTCAATTTGGCGATTTCTTGGGTGGACTGCTAAATCCGATCGTGGGTACCATCACCATCATCCTTCTCGTCCGCACTCTCATGGCCCAGTTAAATGCTGTCGACATGCAACGGGATGAGTTAACACTGCAGCGGGATGAATTAAAACTCCAACGTGCAGAAACTGCAAAATCTACGGAGGCATTAGCGGCGCAGAACAATGCAATCAAGATGCAGAGCTTTGAGCAGACATTCTTTGCTTGGCTCCAAAGCAACAGGCAGTTTGTAAGTAGCCTCCATGCTGAACAGGATCAGGGCTTCAAAGTCTTACAACGCTTGGTAGGTCCGTTCGCCTCCGGCACCCTAGATAGCGTTGGTACAGATTTTGATCGATGGGCGGCGAGTCATCGCCAGTCCCATGGCAGACTGTTAGAAATCAAGTTTTTCGCAGCTCAAAACGGCTACGAAAACACATACAAAAATCACCACGACGTTCTGGGCCCCCTACTGCGATCACTTTACCGACTCATCGACTGGGTCGATAAGAGCCCAATACCAGATAGCGACAAATGGCATTACGTTGCGATTGCTCGGTCCCAGCTTACTTGGCCCGAGATGATGATTCTTGCGTACAACGGCACCACGAAACGCGGAGAAAGGTTCGCACCTCTGATTGAGAAATATGCACTCCTGGACAATCTTGAAGCTGCTTCCGACTACATAGTCGCGGCAATGCGAGGGCCATTCCTTGAAAGGCAATTTGACGGATTTCCGTACACGAAGCGCGCGTTTAACTCCGGTGTTGCCAAGCTGGAGCTTGGCATCATCGAGGCAAAAGATCTTTAGCGGTCGGAAGATGCAAGCACCCAGGCCTAGAGGCTAGATAGTGGCTTCTCCTGGGCGTACCAGCCTGAAAAACTACAGCAGTCGGCGTGACGCTTCCCACTAAAGCAAATGCCATTTGCTCGCCACCTGGAATTCAAAGCAAACGATCTGCACGCGTCGGCAATAATTTCCAGGTCGCCATGTAATTTTGTGTTACTGTAGCTCGCCTGTACAGGTAGGACGGCCTCGGGACGCTCACAGCCTTTATCCGTGAGTCGGCTGTCAGTCGTGCAGTTACAATTGCGCGGCCGTCGCCGTCTTCTCAAACCAAAAATGTCGAGGTTCGAGTTGGATGCTTTGAATAAATTGAAAGCTGGCGCTTCTGGTTTGGTGGGTGTCTGCCTCGGAGGTTCTCTGCAAGGGCAACGCAAGCCTGTTTCTGACAGCGAATTGCGCGATCCTCTGTTCAGCGCAAGCCTTCCTCGCTACCACTTGGAATCCCACCATCGTGGTGACCCGAAAGACCTGCGCCTCTTCTTTGTGCACAAGGGCTTGAACCCTTCGCGCGTGCCCGCGCTGGTACAGAAGTACTGGCGCGCGGCGAGCCCGCACCCCTGATCGGCCAAATAAAAAACGCCCCGGTATCTGCCGGGGCGTTTCGCTAGATCGCATTTGCTACGAGTCTGGGCGAATTTTGCTCATCTTGATTCACATTGTCAAGCGGAGTCGGCGCCACATCCCCCACCAGGTCCACCACGATGTCGGCGTCTCGCATGCGAATGTCCAGTCGCTGTAGCGCCCCCCTGCGGGCACCCTGCACCAGGACCCGGTAGGCGCTCGCGGGACGCTGCAGCGCCGAGTACGGCAGGTCGAACCGATCGCACAGGTCGCGCAGCCGCGGCCGGCCACGCAAGATATGCGTGGTCAGCAAGTCCGTCAGCTCCCGCTCGCGGCTGTCTGCGGGCGCGCTCGGATTCAGCCATTCCGACACCTGACGCGCGCTCAATGCGCCCTCCTCGCCCGTGCC
Organism: Achromobacter sp. SIMBA_011; assembly: GCF_046535435.1. Lineage (NCBI taxonomy): Bacteria > Pseudomonadati > Pseudomonadota > Betaproteobacteria > Burkholderiales > Alcaligenaceae > Achromobacter > Achromobacter sp. SIMBA_011. The sequence continues at coordinate 185,290 of NZ_JAWRWN010000006.1, forward strand.
GTACTGCGCCTGCAGGATGTGGAAGCCAATCCCATCGCCCAGTGTGCGCCCCAGCACCTTGAGCGTGAACACGGCCTGCGCATGCCACTCATGCGGCGTCAGCCCTGATAGGGCCTTGCGCTCATACTCCACGTCGAACCGCTCGCGCAGGGCCTCCCAGACCAACTGCGTCGGGTTCTTCGGCTCGATGGGCAGGGCCAGCATCAGGTAGGCCACGGCAATCGCGTGCTCGGGGCACGAAAACGTTCCGGCTTCACGCGGCATTCTTTACTACTTTCAAATTCTCCAGCTCACAGCCTGGCTGTATTGGCCAGGTATAGACACTTAGGAATCGCGGCTTCTCTCCATCCAGCCCCGAGATGTCAGGCACAGCAAGTTCCGCGATGGGCTCGTTCTCTACCCACCGCTGCGACAGGCTGGTATCACGTCCAAGAGTACAAAGTGGCAATAGCACCCACGCAACGCATTGGGCTAAAGTCGGCGTCGGCATAGCTTCCCGAGACCCACGCAAATGAACCCGTTTGAAACTGATGACGTGCAGAGATACGCGATCCGAGATGATCACGACTACAAGCCAATTGCAGATCTTCGTCATGGCGCCAGGGTGCTGCTCGAAGATGCGAGGCAGCATCCAGAGGGTTCGCACTACAAATGGATGAGCGCGGTGGTCCTCCTCGCGTCGACGGTGGAGGCCTTTTGCCAGACGCTCGGCCCTGAAGTTCTCAAGGAGATGTGGGATACCGGGAGGAATCCGATTGAAAAAAAAGCCGGCCCTCTGAAAAAACTTGAGCTGATCGCAAAGCGGGCAAAAGTCTTTAAGGGTCACGAAGACCCAAGATGGCAACTGCTGTCCGAAGTTTTCGATGCCCGGAATGGCTTTGCACACCCCAAACCAGCCACGATGCGATCGGTTTGCATCGTCGAATGCAGATACGACGAATTGAACCTCCGCAGTGCCGAAGCCATCCGCAACTTCCGTTTTCCGCTCTTGAACCCAACTCGCCTTGACGAGGTTGCCGCAGCCGTCGATGCAGTTTTGTTGGAAATATGGTTGGCGCTTGGGAAAAGGCAGCATGACCTGTACATGCAAGGCATATCGATCGGCTCGTGGTCGCTGGCTGAATAGACCCACAGGCAGGTCGAATATGCCCAACAGAACAGCCAAGAACTTGCTTGAAAGACTCATGCCAGGTCACTCACCAGATCCACGGCCCTGAACCAACTACCAAGGCCCGCACCGGCGGATGCTCCCGCCTGGTCTCCGCGCTGCTGCGGTGACGCGCATTCGTCGCCCAGCACCCGCAGCATCAGCGCGCCCAATGCCTGCGCCGTCACGTTCCCGCTCGCAGCTTCGGCGAAGTCCTTGCGGTTGTGCCGGCGCAGCCAAGGAATCACGCTGTCAGGGACCGGCTGACCAGGCAGCGCCGCCTTCAGGCGCCCAGCTAGGATGAACAGGCTTCGGCGGTTGTGCATGCGAGCTGTGATGCCCGCCTGCTCCGCGTAAGCGGTGCCGTGGTGCAGATGGCAGTACCAGTCGGACACGCCCGTGGTGGTGTCAGCGATAGACCCGGGCAGCATGCAGCCCCTGACGCAGCACATGCCGTAGCCCTGGACCGGATGCTGATGGCGGGTCACCGCCGCGGATGCTTCGGCGTAGCTCATGCCCCTCGCTCCTGCTCATCACGCCGGCGACGCAGCTCGGCGAAGATCCGATCGCGGTAGCTGGCGTAGGTCTCGCCGCCCCGGGCAAACATGCCCAGTTCACGCCCGACGCGGTCCGTCGCCGCATCGGACTTCCACCACTCGCCCCAGTCTTGGCCGGTCTCGGCACGAGGCCCCGCCGCGTTCGGCACGACGGGAGCGCGAGCTGTTCGCACACGGTTTCGCCAGGTCGCCAGCCAGTCGAGCTTGCAGCCCTTCGCGCCTGGCACGGCGGTCCAGTAGTCCCGGAATTCGTCGGCCAGCACGCGCACCTGCTCGGCGGACAGGTCGGGGCGCAGGTCGAGCGCCGCCTTGCCCCAGGACATCGGCAGAACCCAGTCGGCAGGCAGACGCGAACCTCGCTTCGTGGTGCTGACAGTGTTACGGCTTTTAGAGGTATTACCTACGAAGATAGGTATTACATCTTTCTTATGTTTTATTTCTGTAGGGAAAACTGGTACTGCTTCGGGTTTACCCAGGTGTCCCAAATTTGGTACTGCTTCGGGGTAAGCGGTACCAGTTTTGGGACTGCTTCCCTCAAAATCATCGGAAGGTGTCCCAATTTCGGTACCGCTTAGCTGTCCCAAATCTGGTACTGCTTGGGCTTCGGAAGCTGTCCCGTTTTCGGTACCGCTTTGCTGATCCGAAGCTGTACCAGAATTGGTACCGCTTGCTGGTTCGCACAGCCGGAACACGACCACCGACTTAGTAGCCCCTGCCCGCTCGCCGCTATCGACCAGGAAACCTGCGTCGATCAGCCGGCGCAGATTGGCGAGCACCGTCTTGCGGTCTTGCCCAGTCTGCTGCGCGATCAGGGTGGTGGATGCAAATGCGCTCCATGGCGCTTGCTTGCCGTGCGCATAATGCGCCAGCACCACCAGGATGAATTTGGCTGGGGAGTGGCAAACAGGCTGGGCCAATGCCCAAGCGACAGCTTGAGCACTCATCAGCGTCCCCCAGGGGCCACAACCCTAGCCCTCGCAGCCAGCGCCGCCATAGCAATGGAGCATCAAGCTTATGGGGCAAAAAACAATCACCGGCCTCACGCTCAAAGACGGCCTCTGGCACATCGACAAAGTCGTCCGCGGGGTTGGCCGAATTCGAGGCAGCACTGGCACAAGCACGCGCGCAGACGCGGAGCAATTCCTCCTCTCGCGCATCGCCGAAGCCCAGGCGGCCCAAGCCGCGAAACGCCACGGCCGCCGCACCTTCCGCGAAGCCGCGACCCGCTATTTGAAGGAATATGCGCAGCAGCCATCAATTTGGCATACCGGCATCTATCTCAAGCAGCTCGATCCATACATCGGCGAGCTGTATCTGGATGAAGTGGACGACGAAGCCCTGCAGCCCTATATCGAGGACCGTCTGGAATTGGGCCGCGCACCGCGGACGATCAATATAGCTCTGCAGCGCGTCGTGAGGGTGCTCAACGTCTGCGCCAGAAAATGGCGCGACGAGGACCGCAGACCTTGGCTATCGGTTGTACCCATGATCGAAATGCTCAGTGAAAAATCGCGCCGGCAACCCTACCCCTTGTCGTGGGAGGAACAGGCAATGCTTTTCAAAGAGCTACCCGACCACCTTCAAGCCATGGCCTTATACAAGGTGAACACCGGGTGCCGCGAGCAGGAGGTCTGCAAACTGCGATGGGAGTGGGAAATCCAGGTGCCCGAGCTGGAAACCAGCGTCTTTCTGATCCCCGCTGATTTTGGTGGACGGTTCGAAGATTCGGGCGTCAAGAACGGCGAGGAGCGCCTGGTGGTGCTGAACGACGTGGCCAGGTCAATCATTCGCAAGCAGCGCGGCCTGGATCCCGAATGGGTGTTTCCCTACGAGGGCCGCGCGCTACACAGGATGAACGACACCGCCTGGCGCAGTGCGCGCAAGCGCGCTGCGGAACACTGGAAGAAGTCGCACGGCGTTCCAGCGCATCCAGGCTTTGGACGTGTCCGCGTGCACGATTTGAAGCACACCTTCGGGCGTCGACTGCGCGCCGCTGATGTCCCGGAGGAGGATCGCAAGGCCCTGCTGGGCCACACCGATGGAAGTATCACTTCGCACTACTCGGCGGCCGAGCTGACCAAGCTGATCGAGTATGCAAATCGCATCGCAGCAACCGACACGCGCAGTCCGGCGTTGACGGTGCTCAAGCGAGGGGCGGCTGTAACGGGGAAGTCCCCGCAAAAGTCCCCAGAATGAGAAAGGGGGTTAGTGATTACTATCACTAACCCCCTAGGGTATTGCTGGTCGGGACGGCGGGATTCGAACTCGCGACCCCTTGCACCCCATGCAAGTGCGCTACCAGGCTGCGCTACGCCCCGAAAGAAAAAGAGTATAGCAGACCTAAAAATTGTTTGCACGCATTGGTGCAAAAAAAGTGCCGAATACTCAAAAAAATTTGCGTGCCTTACGCGATGCCGGCAACACTCACAGGCAAGGCTCGCGCATGGCGCGGGGCCATCAACTCGGATAGACGACGGTGCAATGCACCGCCATGCTCAGGCCGTGGCGTTGACGCTCACCGCATTGTCGTTCGAAGCCGTCGCGGCCGAACCCAGGGCCTCGGCCAGCATCGCCGACACATCGCCCAACTCGTTGCGCAGGGCCTGCATCTCGGCGCCAGTCAGACGCACCGCGGCGTCCTGATCGTGCGGCGTGTCGCGCGCATCGCCCAGGCGGTTGCGCGCGCCGCTGATGGTGAAGCCCTGCTCGTACAGCAAGGAACGAATACGACGGATCAGCAGCACTTCGTGATGCTGGTAGTAGCGGCGGTTGCCGCGCCGCTTGACCGGCTTGAGCTGCGTGAACTCCTGCTCCCAATACCGCAGCACATGCGGCTTGACGCCGCACAGGTCGCTGACCTCACCGATGGTGAAGTAACGCTTGGCGGGAATGGGCGGTAAGGTAACGGTGGATTCGGTACGTGTCATAAGAGAATTCTATGCCGCGATGCGTCGAGTGCCGATAACAATTACCGACAAAGCGTATCACTCCTCGGCATCTGGCGCTGCGGGAGTGGCCTGCTCCACCACGCTCTTGAGTTTCTGACTTGCGTGGAACGTGACCACGCGGCGTGCGGCGATAGGGATGGTCTCGCCGGTCTTGGGATTGCGCCCCGGGCGGGGCGGCTTGTCGCGCACCTGGAAATTTCCGAAGCCCGAAAGCTTGACGGAATCTCCGCGCGCCAAGGCGTCGCGGATTTCCTCGAAGAAGGTGTCGACGATGTCCTTGGCCTCGCGCTTATTCAGGCCGACCCGCTCAAAGAGCAGTTCGGCCAGCTCGGCCTTGGTCAGGGTACGCGGCTCGGCAAGCATACTGTTCCCCATGGTTCAAGCGCGCTGGCGCGCGCCGTGGGCACTGACCAAAGCGTCTTTGATGCGCGCCAGGCAATCGGCCACCCGGGCTTCGTCCAGTGTGACCTCAGTGTCCTGTAGCCAGAAACGGAACGCAAGGCTTTTCTCGGCCACGGGCTGGTCGCCCTGGGCCTTTTCGCGCCAGACGTCGAACAGGCGCACGTCCTGCACCACGGCCAGTTGCGGATCGGCCTTGACCGTCGCCGCCACCGTGTCCAGCATGGACTGCACCGTCACGGGCGCGTCGACCCAGAGGGCCAGGTCACGCACCACCACCGGTTGGCGCGACAGTTCGCGCACCTGCGGCAGTTCGCCTTCGGACAGGGCGTCCACGTCCAGCTCGAACACCACCGGCGCGTGTGCCAGGTCTGCCTGCTGCGCCCAACGCGGATGCAGCTCACCGATCCAGCCGACCTGCTTGCCATCCAGCGTGACGCGGGCGCTGCGGCCCGGATGCAGCGCGGGATGCGCCGCCGCTTCGAAGCGCAGGCGCGCGCCGCGGGCGCCGAACAACGCCTGGACGTCCATCTTCACGTCGAAGAAATCGACCTGTCGGGTGGGTACGCCCCACTGCTCTTCCACCGACGGGCCCCAAGCGGCGCCCGCCAGCTTGAGCGGCTGGCGCACGCCGGCCACTTCCAGCGGACCGTCCTGCGCCGCGTCATCGCGCGCGAAGACGCGGCCAAGCTCGAACAGGCGCACGCGCGTCTGCTTGCGGTTGGCGTTGTGGCGGATGTTGGCCACCAGGCCGGCGATCAGGCTCGAACGCATCACCGACAGGTGGCTGGCGATCGGGTTGACCAGCTTGACCGGCGTGTCGTTGCCCGCGTAGTCGCGTTCCCACTCGGCTTCGACGAAGCTGTAGTTGATGACTTCCTGGTAGTCCTGCGCGGCGGCCAGGCGGCGCAGCGCGTGCGGACCACGGCGCACTTCGGGTTGCGAGAACATCTTGGCGCGCGCCAGCGGCGGCACCGTGGGAATGTTCTCGAAGCCGTAGATGCGGGCCACTTCTTCGATCAGGTCTTCCTCGATCTCGAGGTCGAAGCGATACGACGGCGGAGTGACGATGAAGTCATCGCCATCGAGCGTGAATTCCAGCCCCAGGCTGCCGAAGATCTTGGCGACTTCGGCCTGCGTGACGGGCACGCCCAGCACGCGGTGGCAGCGCGCCAGGCGCATGCGAACCGGCTCGCGCTTGGGCAGGTTGACGATCTGGTCGTCCAGCGGACCGGCCTGCCCGCCGCAGATGTCGACGATCAGGCGCGTGATGAATTCGATGTGCTGCGGGATCGTGGCGAAGTCCACGCCGCGCTCGCCGCGGTGGCTGGCCTCGGAACTGAACTTGAAGCGGCGCGCGCGGCCGGCCAGCGATTGCGGCCACCAGAACGCGGCTTCCAGGTAGATGTTCTGCGTGTCGAGCGTGACCGCCGTGGCCTCGCCGCCCATGATGCCGGCCAGGCTTTCGACCTGATCGCCGGCCACCACCACGCCGACCTTCGAATCCAGCGTGACGGTCTGGCCGTTCAGCAGCTCGAGCGTCTCGCCTTCGCGCGCCCAGCGCACCGACAGGTCGCCATGGATCTTGTCCAGGTCGAACACGTGCGAGGGACGGCCCAGTTCCAGCATGACGTAGTTGGAGATGTCCACCAGCGCCGACACCGAACGCTGGCCGGCACGCTCCAGGCGCGTCTTCATCCACGCGGGGGTCTGCGCGCGAGCGTTCACGCCGCGGATCACGCGGCCGCCAAAGCGTCCACACAGGTCGGGCGCCTCGATCCTGACCGGACGCAGCTCGTCCAGCGTCACGGGCACGGCCTTGGCGGTCGGCACCGACAGCGGCGCGCCGGTCAGCGCGGCGACTTCGCGCGCCACGCCCAGGATCGACAGGCAATCGGCGCGGTTGGGCGTCATCTTCAGCGTGAAGAGCGTGTCGTCCAGGTCCAGCGCTTCGCGGATCGACTGGCCCGGCGCCATATCGGCCGGCAGCTCCAGCAGGCCGGCATGGTCCTGCGACAGGCCCAGTTCGCGCGCCGAGCACAGCATGCCCGACGATTGCACGCCGCGCATCTTGGCCACGCCGATCTTCATGCCGCCGGGCAGTTCCGCGCCGACGCGGGCCAGCGGCACCTTCAGGCCGGCGGCCGCGTTGGGCGCGCCGCAGACGATCTGCAGCAGCGCGCCGGAGCCGTCATCGACTTGGCAGACGCGCAGCTTGTCGGCGTCGGGGTGCGGGGCGATCTCGACGATGTGCGCGACCACCACGCCCGTGAACGCGGGCGCGGCCGGCACGGTGTCTTCGACTTCCAGGCCGGCCATGGTGAGCCGGTGCGCGAGTTCATCGGTTGCGATCGGAGGATTGACCAGCGTACGCAGCCAGGATTCGGGAAATTGCATGATCTAGCCGTCTGTTATTCGTTGAACTGGCGCAGGAAGCGCAAATCGCCTTCGTAGAACTGGCGCAGGTCGTTGACGCCGTAGCGCAGCATCGTCAGGCGCTCCAGGCCGGAACCGAAGGCAAAGCCGATGTAACGCTCGGGGTCCAGGCCGAAGTTGCGCACCACCTGCGGGTGCACCTGGCCCGAGCCGGAGATCTCCAGCCAGCGGCCGCGGTTCGGGCCCGAGGTGAACATCATGTCGATTTCGGCCGACGGCTCGGTGAACGGGAAGAACGACGGGCGGAAACGCACGACGAGATCGTCGCTTTCGAAGAAGCAACGCAGGAAATCGGTGTACACGCCCTTCAGGTCGGCGAACGAGATATCCTCAGCGATCCAGAGCCCTTCCACCTGGTGGAACATGGGCGAGTGCGTGGCGTCGCTGTCGACGCGGTAGGTGCGCCCCGGCGCGATGACCTTGATGGGCGGCTTGTGCATGCGGGCGTAACGCACCTGCATGGGGCTGGTGTGCGTGCGCAGCAGCAGCGGCAGGCCGTCGGCGTCTTTCATGTCGACGTAGAACGTGTCCTGCATGGAACGCGCCGGATGGTCCAGCGGGTTGTTGAGCGCGGTGAAATTGGTCCAGTCGTTCTCGACTTCGGGGCCGTCGGCCACGTCAAAGCCGATGGAGCGGAAGATCTCTTCGACACGCTCCCAGGTGCGGATGACCGGATGGATGCCGCCCGGCACGCGGCCACGGCCCGGCAACGATACGTCAATGGTTTCGGACGCCAGTCGGGCATCCAGTTCTGCTTGCACCAGGGCCGCGCGGCGCAGGTTCAGGAGCTCTTCGACCTTCTGCTTGGCCTGATTGATGCGGGCGCCCATGTCGCGCTTCTGCTCGGGATCGAGCTTGCCCAGGCCCTTGAGCAGGACCGTCAGCGCGCCGTCCTTGCCCAGGAAGCGGGCCTTTGCGTTTTCGAGCGCGGCGGCATTGTTGGCCGCGGCGAACAGTTCCTGCGCCTGGGAAACCAGGTCGTCAACCGATTGAGTCATGAAATCCAGCCTTCAAAACGCAAACGGGGCCATTACAGCCCCGTTTGCAGCGATGCGCGATGAGTTAAAGCGCGCGATCAGGCAGCCAAGGCAGCCTTGGCTTGCTGCACGATGGCGGCAAAGCCGGCCTTGTCGCGCACGGCCAGATCGGCCAGGACCTTGCGGTCGAGTTCGATCGCAGCCTTCTTCAGGCCGGCGATGAACACGCTGTAGCTGACGCCGTGTTCGCGGACGGCGGCGTTGATACGCGTGATCCACAGCGCGCGGAACGTGCGCTTCTTGTTGCGGCGGTCGCGGTAGGCGTATTGGCCAGCGCGCATGACCGCTTGCTTGGCGATACGGAACACATTACCGCGGCGGCCACGGTAACCCTTGGCGGCGGAAATGACTTTCTTGTGACGTGCGCGGGCGGTAACGCCGCGTTTGACGCGAGGCATAGTAGATCTCCCTTATATCAAGCGAAAGGCATCATGGCTTTCACGGAAGCCACGTTGGTCTCGTGAACCGCCGCCGAACCGCGCAGTTGGCGCTTGTTCTTGGTGGTCTTCTTGGTCAGGATGTGACGCTTGAACGCCTGACCACGCTTGATGGATCCGCTGCCGCGAACCTGAAAGCGCTTTGCGGCGCTTTTCTTGGTTTTCATCTTGGGCATGATGATTCCCTAAACTGAACACTATTGTTGATTTACATGACGCGAGGTGCTTGTCGCAAGGCGGTTGGCGCCGCGCTCGACCATCAAGGCGAGCACGTTCGACCTACACCATTGCGGCAAAACTTGATGACCTCTTGCCACTTCTGGGGGTACTTCCACTGCTGAGGTACTGCAACTTTCCCCGATGGCCCGGGCGAAAAAAATTGCCTGGATCCGGGAAAGCCTTTGATTATATGGTGATTTCCCTGGTTTTGTCGAGCCGGATCGGGTCTGGCGGGCAGGCGCACGGAAACATTCCGGGACGGAACCCATCCTCCCTGCCGACGGCAATGGCCTGCCCTGCGCATCATGCCCCCGGGCGCCGGTATTGCACCGCCTGCGCGACATGGTGCGTCGCCAGTTCGTCGGCGGCCTCGAGATCGGCGATGGTCCGGGCGACACGCAAGGCGCGATGCATGGCGCGGCCAGAGCCCGCCAGCCGACGCATGGCCTGCAGCAACAGGTCGCGGGCCGGCGGCTCCAGCGGGCAGTGGCGCTCCAGTTCCGCGCCGGCCAACGCCGCATTCGGCTTGCCCTGACGCGCCATCTGCCGCTCGCGGCAACGCGCCACGCGCGCCCTGACCGGCTCGGACGCCTCGCCGGGCGGCCCCTGCAGGCTTTCCAGGTCGGCCGGCGGCAACGCCACATGCAGATCGATCCGGTCGAGCAGCGGGCCTGAGACCTTACCGGCGTAACGCGCGACCTGGTCGGGCGTGCACTGGCAGGCCCGGCGCGGATGGCCGCGCCAGCCGCAGGGGCATGGATTCATCGCGGCCACCAGTTGGAAGCGGGCGGGAAACTGCGCCGTCTGCAGCGCCCGGGCGATGACCACCCTGCCCGTCTCCAGCGGCTCGCGCAGCGCCTCCAGTGTGCGGCGGCTGAATTCCGGCAGTTCGTCGAGAAACAGCACCCCGTGATGGGCCAGACTGATCTCCCCCGGCCGGGGCCGTCCGCCACCGCCCACCAGGGCGATGGCGGACGCCGAGTGGTGCGGCGCGCGGAACGGCGGCGTGCCCATCCTGACCGGTGGCGCGCCCGCCAGCGCGGCCAGGGCCGCGACCTCGAGCGCCTGCGCGCGCGCCAGCGGCGGCAGCAGGCCCGGCAGGCGCGCAGCCAGCATGCTTTTGCCGGCCCCGGGCGGCCCTATCATCAACAGGCTATGGCCGCCCGCCGCCGCGACTTCCAGCGCGCGCCGCGCCCCGGGCTGCCCGCGCACGTCCGCCAGGCAGGGCATCGGCGGCGCCTCGGGCCAAGTGTCGGGCAAGGCGTCCGGCAGACGGCAATGACCCGCCACGTGTGCCGCCACGTCCGCCAGACTGCGCGCCGACAGCACGCGCAGGCCCTCGACCCAGGCCGCCTGTCCGGCGCTGCCGGCGGGCAGGATCAAGGTGGCGCCGGGGGATTCCCGCGCCACGCTCAATGCGATCACCAGGGCCGCCGCGACCGGCACCAGCGCGCCGGTCAGGGACAGCTCCCCGGCGAGCACCAGACCGGCCAACAGTGGATCCGGCGCCGGCATGTTGGCGGCCTCGGTTGCCGCCCCCTCGCCCGGCGGCGCCAGTTGCCCCGCGGCCAGCAACAGGCCGACGGCGATGGGCAGGTCGAAACGGCCCGATTCCTTGGGGATGTCGGCGGGGGACAGGTTGACCGTGATGCGGCCCGCGGGAAAATTGAAGCCGCTGTTGATGATGGCCGCGCGCACCCGCTCGCGGCTTTCGCGCACCTCGGTGTCGGGCAGGCCGACCACGTTGAAGCTGGGCAGTCCCGGCCCCAGGTGGGTTTCGACCCGCACCGCGTGGGCGTGCAGGCCGCTGAGGGTGCGGCTGGCGATTACGGCTAGGGTCAAGGCAGTCTCCGATGGCAGTCGAAGACGAGTATGGCGAAAACAAAAACGGCCGCGCAGGCGGCCGTGGCAAAAGTGTCCCGCGCGGATCACTTGTCCAGGGCGGACAGGCGCGACTCCAGTTGCTCGACGGTGGCAGCCAGTTGATCAACGCGGGCACGCGTACGCGCCAGCAGATCGGCCTGCACATCGAATTCCTCGCGGGTGACCAGATCGAGCTTCGAGAATGCCTGCGTCATCATGGCGCGGACGTTGCGCTCGACATCCGCGGCCGGGCTGCGGGCGATCAGGTCGGAAATGTTCTTCTGGATGTCTTCCATCCACTGGGTGCGATTGTTCATAGCGGCCTCACGATGTTCTTGGTGCCTCAAGTGTAGTGCTTTCCACAAGTCGGGCAGCGGGCAAAAAAAAGGGCGGGCCGCATGCGGTGACCGCCCATCAAAGCACAGGAGAAAACCGGGCCGCCTTGGGGGCAGCCCCCTACCAACATCGTTACTCGCAGCCCATCTGCTTGGCCGACTGCGCGAACAGGTCGGCCGATTGCTTGCACTGGGACGCCAACTGCGTCTTGTCGCTGATCGTGGCCCACTGCGTCTTGGCCGCGTCGAGCTGCTGCTTGAAGCTGGCCGCCGCGGGGTTGGACGCGCCCAGCTTGTCCATGCACGCGCTGACTTTGGTCAGGTAGGCGTCGCATTCGGCGGGCAGGCCGGCGGTGGAACTGGCGGCCGGGGCCGAACTGGACGGCGCGGGCGTGGAGGCCGGCGGCGTGGCGGCCGCGGGCGGCGTGCCCGGCGTCGTGGACGACGGCGCCGGCGTGGTCGATGCCGCGGGCGGCGCGGCCTTTTCATCGCTCTTGTTGCAGCCGGCCAGGGCGGCCAGCGCGGCGGTCAGCGCCAACACGGCAAAGGTCTTGCGTCGGATCGTCATCATTCCTCTTTCCTTTCTTGCTTTTCGTCTTTGTTCAGAGAGCCGCGACGCCGGTGTCTTTTGCCGCGGCCGATCAGGCCCAGATACCGCCATGAGCTGGACTTGATTCTTCTTCAGCCTACCTTTGGCAACAAGCTTATGCGTGTAAACCCTCGTATCACGCCCCGCCCCCGTTTTGACGGTGCGTCCGAACCGCTTTCAAACGCCTGACATCTGCGCCATGCGCCGCCCGAAGCCCGGCCAGCAACGTTCAGCGGCCTGTCGGGGCAGACCGCGGCCACGGTTGCCACGCATCCGGCAAACGCGACAAAGGACTACCGCGCCGGCATCAACTCGCAACAAATGGCGGCGGCAAAACATATTCCGTTGCATTCCTCACTTTGCCCGGCCGTGCACCAACTTGAGGCTGATGTCGAGTGCATGAAGCACTATATTGGTGCAATCAGGCACAACAAATGCGCCTGCCTTTCCGCTTTCCGGGCACCGGACCGCATGGCATGGAATTTGCTTGATTGACGATGCCAACGTGCAACCATGAGAGGAAATGCCATGAAACTCATCATCGCCATCATCAAGCCCTTCAAGCTCGACGAAGTGCGGGTGGCTCTATCCGGAATCGGCGTCCAGGGCCTCACCGTTACCGAAGTGAAAGGGTTCGGGCGCCAGAAGGGCCACACCGAGCTGTATCGCGGCGCGGAATACGCCGTCGACTTCCTGCCCAAACTGCGTGTCGAGGCCGCCGTGCCCGACCATCTGGTCGACCAGGTCATCGAAGCCATCGAACAAGCCGCCCGCACCGGCAAGATCGGCGACGGCAAGATCTTCGCCGCCCCCCTTGAACAAGTGATCCGTATCCGCACGGGCGAAGCCGGCGAAGCTGCGCTGTAGACAAATAAGAAAGACTCATTGGAGCCTGAAAATGGATAAAGCAGATATCTCCTGGTTGCTCGTCTCTACCCTCCTCGTATTGATGATGGCCGTACCCGGTCTGGCGATGTTCTATGGCGGCCTGGTACGCAGCAAGAACGTGCTGTCGGTACTGCTGCAAGTGTTGTGCACGTTCGTGCTGGGCCTGGTCCTCTGGTTCATCTACGGTTATTCCCTTGCCTTCACCGAAGGCAATGCGTTCTTCGGCGGCCTCTCGCGCGCCTTCTTCTCGGGCATGTTCAACCCGGCGGACGGCAAGTACGCCATGTCGAACTCGCTGACCGAACTGCTGTTCGCCTCGTTCCAGGCCACGTTCGCCGGCATCACCTGCGCGCTGATCGTCGGCAGCTTCGCCGAACGCGCCCGCTTTTCGGCGGTGCTGGTGTTCACGGTGATCTGGTTCACCTTCGCCTATATTCCCATCGCGCACATGGTCTGGTTCGCGTCCGAAACGGCCCCGGGCCTGCTCAACGCCAAGGGCGCGCTGGACTTCGCCGGCGGCACCGTGGTGCACATCAACGCTGGCGTGGCCGGCCTGGTGGGCGCCTATGTGGTCGGCAAGCGCGTCGGTTATGGCCGTGAAGCCATGCAGCCGCACAACCTGCCGATGACGTTCGTCGGCGCCGCCCTGCTGTGGGTAGGCTGGTTCGGCTTCAATGCCGGTTCCGCCCTGGCCGCCAACGAGAACGCCACCCTGGCCTTCTTCAACACCATGATCGCCACCGCCGGCGCCGTGCTGGCCTGGCTGTTCACCGAATGGGCCATCAAGGGCAAGCCCTCGATGCTGGGTGCCGCCTCCGGCGCCATCGCCGGCCTGGTGGGCATCACCCCGGCGGCCGGCCTGGTCGGGCCGGTGGGCGCGCTGATCATCGGCGTGATCGCCGGCATCGTCTGCGTCTGGGGCGTCAATGGCCTGAAGCGCCTGCTGCGCGCCGATGACGCGCTCGATGTGTTCGGCGTGCACGGCGTGGGCGGCATCGTCGGCGCCCTGCTGACCGGCATCTTCAACGCCCAGGTCCTGGGCGGCCCCGGCCTGGCGGAACCCGGCATGATCCTGGGCCAACTGTGGGTGCAGCTCGAAGGCGTGCTGCTGACCATCGTCTGGTCCGGCGTGGTCGCCTGGATCGCCTACAAGATCGCCAACGCCCTGTGCGGCCTGCGCGTGCCGGAAGACCAGGAACGCGAAGGGCTGGACGTCACCAGCCACGGCGAATCGGCCTACCACAGCTGATCGTCTCCCCCGCCCGCTGCCGGGCGGGACCATGGAAAGCCCCCTCTTCGCAGGGGGCTTTTTTTCGTCAGGGCGATCCTGTTTGGAGGGCCGGGCCCGCCGACGCAAAAAAAACCCGGCGCATGCGCCGGGCTTTCCGTTCGTCGGAGCCACGCCCCGGCACCAATGGCCCTCAGGCCGGATCGAGCGTATCCAGATCCACCGGCAAGGCCCGGTTCAAGGCGCTGGCCACCTTCACGCGCAGCGCGTTGGTATGCGCCCGCCGGACCTCCCGCTTCACGTCCAGCAGTTGCTGCGGATGCATGGAAAACTCGGTCAGGCCGAGCCCCAGCAGCAACCGCGTCATGCGCGAATCGCCAGCCATTTCGCCGCATACCGCAACCGGCTTGCCGGCTCGCTCGCCGGCATTGATGGTGTGGGCCACCAGCCGCAGCACCGCCGGATGCAGCGGATCGTAGAGCGACGCCACGTCGTGATCGCCGCGGTCGATGGCCAGCGTGTACTGGATCAGGTCGTTGGTGCCGATCGACAGGAAATCCAGCGCCTGCGCGAAGGGTTCGATGGCGATGGCGATGGCCGGCACCTCGACCATGGCGCCCACTTCCATGTGCGCCGCGTAGGGCTGGCCGCGCGCATCCAGCTCGCGCCGCGCCGATTCGATGGCGGCCCGCGTCGCCACCACCTCGTGCATGTGGGCGATCATCGGGATCAGCAGGCGCACCGGCCCGTGGGCCGAGGCCCGCAGAATGGCGCGCAACTGCGTCGCGAACATCTCGGGCCGCGCCAGGCAGTAGCGGATCGCGCGCTGCCCCAGCGCCGGATTGGTGGCCACCGTGGCCTCGCCGTCCAGCGTCTTGTCCGAGCCGATGTCGAGTGTGCGGATGGTAACGGGACGGCCGGCCATGACCTTCACGACGGACGAGTAAGCCTCGTACTGCTCTTCCTCGCCCGGCAGATCCGGACGCCCCATGAACAGGAATTCGCTGCGGAACAGGCCGATGCCGTGCGCTCCGGCAGCCAACGCCAGCGCGGCCTCTTCCGGCAGCTCGATGTTGGCGTGCAACACGATATCGATGCCATCGAGGGTGACGGACGGCTCATCGCGCAGCAAGCTGAGTTCGGCGCGCTCGTCGGCGTAGGCGGCCTGGCGGCGGCGGTATTCCTGCAGGATGCGCTCCGACGGATTGACCACCACGGCGCCGGCGGCGCCGTCGATGATCAGCATGTCGCCGTCCCGCACCAGCTCGCGCACGTTGCCCATGGCCACCACGGCCGGCACGCCCATGCTGCGCGCCACGATGGCGGTGTGCGAGGTCGGCCCGCCCAGGTCGGTGACGAAAGCGGCGAAGCGCCCGCCGCGCAGGCGCAACATGTCGGCCGGCGAGATGTCGTGCGCCACCACCACCAGCGCCTCGTCGCCGCCCATGTGCGACATGTCCGGCAGGATGGCCGAGGTGCCGGACAGCACGTGCAGCACCCGCTCGATCACCTGGCGCACGTCCGCGCCGCGTTCGCGCAGGTATTCGTCTTCCATCGCGTCGAACTGCTGGCCCAGGATCTGGCCCTGCGTGGTCAGCGCCCATTCGGCGTTGTAGTGCCGCTCGGCGATCAGCGCCAAAGTCTGCTCGGCCAGCAGCGGATCGCCCAGCAACAGGCTGTGCACATTGAGCATCGCGCCCAGCTCGCGCGGCGCATCGGCCGGCAGGGTGTCGGCCAGTTGCCGCAATTCCTGCTGGGCCGAGGCCAGCGCCTCGGTCAGGCGGCTGCTCTCGGCCGGCACGTCCTCGGGCGCGATGCGGTAGTGCGCCACTTCCAGCGCCGCCGCGCCCATGACCACCGCGCGGCCGATGGCGTAACCGCGGGCCACGCCTTTGCCGTACAAACAAATAACGGGGCTGGCAGAGCCAGCCCCGTCGTGCTTGTCGACCGCGGCGCCGGCCGCGGACATGCCGGCCCCGACATTGTCAGGGCCGGCGGATTCGGAAGCGCCGCTATTCCTGTTCACCGAATTTGCTATCGAACAGAGTTTCAATTTCGGAGAGCGCCTGCTCGGCATCGCTGCCCGAGGCCTCCAGCTTGACCGTCACGCCCAGGCCGGCGGCCAGCATCATGACCCCCATGATGCTCTTGGCATTCACGCGCTGCGCGCCGCGCGAGATGAAGATCTCGCTGGAAAACTTGCTGGCCAGTTGCGTCAGTTTGGCGGCCGCCCGCGCATGCAAACCCAGTTTATTGCTGATGACAATGTCTGTATTAGGCATAGGATTTATGGTGACCGCGGCATCACACCGCAGTTGGTGATTGCAGCAAATTGTCCAAGCGCTCTTCGGCTTGAAATATTAGCCGAAATAATAGGACAAGTTCCTGCCCGTCAGTCTACCCGCAAGACCCCTTGCACCCCGCCCGCCAGCGCCTTCTCACGGGTCTCGGCCAGTGAGAGATTCCGGTAGGTCAGCGCGCGCAGCAACATGGGGGTATTCAGGCCCGCCAGCACACAGCACTGGATACCCTGTGCCTGGGCGTCGGCCACCGCCCGCTTCGAGATATTGGCGGGCGTCGCGCCGATCAGGTCGGTCAGCACCAGCACGCCAGCGCCGTGATCCTGCTCGAGGATGTCCTTGAGCACCGCCGGCGCCAGGTCGTCCGGCCGGTCCTCGGGCTGGATGTCGTGGATCGCCAACATGCCGTCGAGGTTGCCCATGACGTGGCTGGCGCATTCGCGCATGGCCGCGCCCAGGGGCGCGTGCACGACAATGACAATACCCGTGGTCATGACAGGTTCCAGGAAGGTCAGGCCGCGGCCGGAACCGAGGCGCCGGCCGCCACCGCTTTTTCGAGCGCCTGGACGAACATGCCCGCGACGTCGAAACCGGTCTGTTCGGCGATTTCCACGAAACAGGTGGGGCTGGTGACATTGACCTCGGTGACGTAGTCACCGATGACGTCCAGGCCGACCAGCAGCAGGCCGCGCGCGGCCAGCTTGGGCGCGACGGCCTCGGCGATCTCGCGGTCGCGCGGCGACAGCGGCTGCGCCACGCCCCGGCCGCCAGCGGCCAGGTTGCCGCGGGTCTCGCCGGCCAGCGGGATGCGCGCCAGCGAATACGGCACCGGTTCGCCGCCGATCAGCAGGATGCGCTTGTCGCCCTTGACGATCTCGGGAATGTAACGCTGCGCCA
The DNA here is from genome assembly GCF_046535435.1 of Achromobacter sp. SIMBA_011. Classification (NCBI taxonomy): domain Bacteria; kingdom Pseudomonadati; phylum Pseudomonadota; class Betaproteobacteria; order Burkholderiales; family Alcaligenaceae; genus Achromobacter; species Achromobacter sp. SIMBA_011. Next base: position 202,570 of record NZ_JAWRWN010000006.1, read on the forward strand.
TGATGGTGCGCGCGCCGTTGTCGGTCAGCGTTTCCAGGATGGCGTTGAGGTTGGGGTCCTTGGGCTGCAGGCGGAACACCCCGGTGCCGCCCATGCCGTCCAGCGGCTTGACGATGACGTCGTGGTGCGTGTCGTGGAAAGCCTTCAGGCGCGCCATGTTGCGCGTCACCAGCGTCGGCGCGGTGAACTCGCTGATCTCGGTGATGGCCAGCTTCTCGGGATGGTTGCGGATCGCCGCGCCGCTGTTGAACACCTTGGCGCCTTGCGCCTGGGCGTATTCGAGCAGATGGGTGGAATACACGTATTCCATGTCGAAAGGCGGGTCTTTGCGCATCACCACCGCGCCGAAATCGGCCAGCGGCAGATCCTGGGGCGCCGATTCGCGCCACCAGTCATGGCCGTGCAGGTCGGCGTCTGCCACCAGCTCGATGGGCGTGGTGACGGCCTTGACCGTGCCGGCCTCGATGTACAGGTCGCCCTGCATGGCCACGCTGAGCGTATGGCCGCGCGCCACCAGGGCACGCATCATGGCGACAGAACTGTCCTTGTACGCCTTCAAGAGCGGCAAGGGATCCAAAACGAACAAAACATGCATCGCGACACCCCGAACGTACGCCGCCTTCCCTTTCGGGAAGGCGGCTATCTATGACATCGTAGCGCAGAGCCGCCCAATAAGCGAACCCGCCGAACATGGGCTGGACGGCGGGTCGCGGGGCAAGAGCGGCCAGGCCTTCCCGGACGGGAAGGCCGGCAGGAGCCTTATGCCGCCGATTCCGGCTTGCCCGCGGGGGCAGCCTTCTTCTTGGGCGCCAGCACCATGACCATCTGACGGCCTTCGAGCTTCGGCATGGCTTCGACCTGGGCCAATTCCAGCAGATCGTCGCGCACACGCTCAAGTACCCGCATGCCCAGTTCCTGGTGAGCCATTTCACGGCCACGGAACCGCAGCGTCACCTTGGCCTTGTCGCCTTCCTCGAGGAAGCGGCGCAGGTTGCGCAGCTTGACCTGGTAGTCGCCCTCGTCGGTGGCCGGACGGAATTTGACTTCCTTGACCTGGATGACCTTCTGCTTCGAACGAGCTTCGGCCTGACGCTTCTGCTCTTGGTACTTGAACTTACCGTAGTCCATCAAACGGCAGACCGGCGGCTCGGCGTTCGGCGCGATTTCCACCAGATCCACGTCGTTTTGCTCGGAAAGACGGAACGCGTCGGCAATCTTGACGATGCCCAGCTGTTCTCCGTCCAGACCTATCAGGCGCACCTCGGGGACGCGGATTTCACCGTTGATGCGATTGGCTTTTTCAGTGGCGATGTTGAAAGCTCCTAGAAATGTTAAGCAGCGCTGCCATCGGGTTGATTGACGTCGCGGCGGGTGGATACGTCTTCGGACAGGCGGGCGACGAAGTCGTCGAACGCGATGGCGCCGAGGTCCAGACCGCCCAATCCGCGTACGGCGACGGTACCGTTTTGCTTCTCCTTGTCGCCGACGACGAGGATGTACGGCACCTTCTGCAGGCTGTGCTCCCGAATTTTACGAGTGATTTTTTCACCGCGCAAATCGGACTCTACTCTAAAGCCTTGTTTTTTCAGGCTTTGCGTGATTTCAGCCGCATAATCGGCCGAAGGTTCGGAAATGCAGCACACCACGGCCTGCACCGGCGCCAGCCAGGGCGGCATCGCGCCGGCGTGGTTTTCGATCAGCATGCCGATGAAACGCTCGAGCGAACCGAGGATGGCGCGGTGCAGCATCACGGGCGGACGGCGCTGGTCGTTCTGGTCCACGTACTCGGCGCCCAGGCGCACGGGCATGGAGAAGTCGACCTGGATCGTGCCGCACTGCCAGTGGCGGCCGATGGCGTCCTTCAGCGTGTATTCGACCTTCGGGCCATAGAACGCGCCCTCTCCCGGGGAGATCTCGAATTCGCAGCCGGTGCGGCGCAGGCTTTCCATCAGGGCCTGTTCGGCCGTGTCCCAGACCTCGTCCGAGCCGATGCGCTTTTCCGGACGCGTGGCGACCTTGTACAGCACTTCGGTGAAGCCGAAGTCGCGGTAGACCTTCTGCAGCAGGGCCGTGAAATCGGCGCATTCGTCCTGGAGCTGGTCTTCGGTACAGAAGATGTGGCCGTCGTCCTGCGTGAAGCCGCGCACGCGCATCATGCCGTGCAGCGAGCCGGACGGCTCGTTGCGGTGGCACTGGCCGAATTCGCCGTAGCGCAACGGCAGCTCGCGGTACGAGTGCAGGCCGGCGTTGAAGATCTGCACGTGGCCCGGGCAGTTCATGGGCTTGAGGCCATAGACGCGGTTCTCGGACTCCGTCGTGAACATGTTTTCACGGTAGTTGTCCCAGTGGCCCGTCTTCTTCCAGAGCGAGATGTCGAGGATCTGCGGCGCCTTCACTTCCTGGTAGCCGTTGTCGCGGTAGACGGAGCGCATGTACTGCTCCACCTGCTGCCACAGGGCCCAGCCCTTGGGGTGCCAGAAAATCAGACCCGGCGCTTCGTCCTGGAAGTGGAACAGGTCGAGTTCGCGGCCGATCTTGCGGTGATCGCGGCGCTCGGCCTCTTCCAGCATGTGCAGGTAGGCTTCCTGTTCTTCCTTGGTGGCCCAGGCCGTGCCGTAGATGCGCTGGAGCATCTCGTTCTTGCTGTCGCCGCGCCAGTAGGCGCCGGCCACCTTCATCAGCTTGAAGACCTTGAGCTTGCCGGTGGAGGGCACGTGCGGGCCGCGGCACAGGTCGATGAAGTCGCCTTCGCGATACAGGCTGAGCGGCTCGTTCGACGGGATCGAGGCGATGATCTCGGCCTTGTACTTTTCGCCGATGCCCTTGAAGAACTCGACGGCGTCGTCGCGCGACCAGACTTCGCGCGTCACGACTTCGTCCTTCTTGGCCAGCTCGGCCATCTTCTTCTCGATGGCCGTCAGGTCTTCGGGCGTGAACGGGCGCTTGTACGAGAAGTCGTAGTAGAAGCCGTTGTCGATCACGGGGCCGATGGTGACCTGCGCGTCCGGGAACAGCTCCTTGACGGCGTAGGCCAGCAAGTGGGCCGTGGAATGGCGGATCATGTCCAGGCCGTCGGCGTCCTTGGCAGTCACGATGGCCAGGCGGGCGTCGCCCTCGATGCGGTAGCTGGTGTCGACCAGCGTGGAATCGGCGCCTTCAAAGGTCACGCGGCCGCCCAAGGCGGCTTTGGCCAATCCCGCGCCGATCGATTGCGCCACTTCGGCGACCGTGACCGGTCCCGGGTATTGGCGCTGCGAACCATCGGGCAATGTGATCTGTACCATCGGGAGTGCTTCCTGGGGTTCTTGGGAAAAATACGAAATTCAGAAACGACAAACGCGGCTGGTAGCCGCGTTCATTTGGTTGTCTTGCTGAGTCTTACCGCTGACCTGACACGGTGAAACCCGACGCACGAAAAACTAACGCGACATAGGGCGAAAGTTCCGGGTCGTAGTTCGTGCCAGCGGGAAAAACATGGTGCTCGGGCCTTCGGGATTGACTTGCGGTGCGCAGCGCCGGGATAAATGGCGTGCTTATCGTTGCCGATTGTAGCACCCTTTGGGCCTATTTCGTGACATTTGCGCGACAAAAGGGGCGGCTGATGGCGCGAACATGGCCCGTCGGCGAGCGCAGGAGGGAGCAACCGAACCCCTCAGGCCAGGTTGCGGCTGTCGGCGATGGCGGCCAGCGCATGCAGCACGCCCTCTTCCCAGTGCGGCGCGCGCAGCCCGAAGGTGCGCTCCAGCAGGCGGCAGTCCAACCGGGAATTCAGGGGCCGACGCGCCGAGGTGGGATATTGGTCGGACGACACCGCCTGGATATCGCCCGGCGTCAGCGTCACCGCCAGACCGGCGCGCCGGGCCTGCTGCGCGATGAAACAGGCGTATTCGTGCCAACTGGCGTCGCCGGTGGCCGCCATGTGGTACAGGCCGAAGGGAAACTCTCCCCCGGCCGGCCGCGCCAGATAGCGCGCCACGACCTGCGCGGTGGCATCCGCGATGTACGCGGCGCCGGTGGGCGCGCCGCGCTGGTCGCTCACGACGCGCAGCGCTTCCGGCTGGCGCAGCGCCATCAGCATGGTCTTCAGGAAGCTCTTGCCGTACACGCCGTAGACCCACGACGTGCGCAACACCAGGTGGGCCGGGTTCAGCGCCCGCACCGCCTGCTCGCCGGCAAGCTTGCTGCGGCCATAGACGTTCAACGGCGCGGGTTCGTCCCGCTCGTCGTAGACGCCCGCCTTGGCGCCGTCGAACACGTAGTCGGAAGAATAGTGGACGATGAGGGCGCCGCGGTCGGCCGCCAGCGCGGCCAGTTCGCCCGCGGCCTCGGCGTTCACGCGCATGGCGCGTACCGCGTCTTCCTCGGCGCGCTCGACCGCGGTATAGGCGGCCGCGTTGACGATGACGTCAGGCTTCGCGCGCCGCACCAGGCGCGCGATCTGCAGGGGATAGGTCAGGTCGCAGTCGGTCCGCCCGACCGCCGTCACCACGCCCAGCGGAGCGAGGCTGCGCCGCAGCTCGAAGCCGAGCTGGCCGTCCCTGCCGATCACGAGAATTTTACTGGGCATCCGCCGTCCGCCGCCTCGCCAGTCCTGCGCCACGGGCTGGCAACAGGCCGGCCCGGAAATGCTGCGATTTTATGCCTTGCGGGCAAGCCCTCGCGAGGCCGATTTAACGTCGCGCATCGCGACCTCTTGCATCGCTTAGTCTGATTCTCTCTTAGTTTTCGTCTGTATGGCGCCGTAAGACCATAAGCTTCGCACTCGAATTTCGGACTGGTTACGGCGTGTGCGCGGCCCCGCCTCTTGGGCGTCCCCTCTGCGCACCGATGTGTGCCTTTCCATTCTGTGGAGCCTAGATGAATACTCCCTCAGCGCCGGACAACGCCGTCTCGTCCGAGCCGCGATCCCCCGATGCGGTTGACCGCCCCAATTCCCGCAAGCACCTGCTGCTGTCACGCCCGCCCCCCGTCATCCGGGTGGCGATCCTGGACGACCACCCCGTCGTGGCGCTGGGCCTGGGCGCCTACCTCGACGCCCGCCCCGGCTTCCGCGTCATCCACCAGGAAACCTCCGCCCGCCGGCTGCTCGACAAGCTGGCAACCACGCCATGCGACATCGCCCTGATCGACTTCTACCTGCCGCAGGAACCGTGGGACGGCGTCAACTACCTGCGCCGGCTGCGGCGCTACCATCCGAATCTGGCGATCATCACTTTCTCGGCCGGCAACCGCCAGGAAACCCAGTACGCCGCCTTCCGTGCGGGCGCCAACGGCTACCTGGCCAAGCAATGGGGCATGCTGCTGCTGCCCGAGATGATCCACGGCGTCCTCAGCAAGAAGAACCCGTTCCTGTCGGTGCACGAAGGCAAGATCCGGCCAGTGTCGCCGCGGCCGCCGCACGCCTTGCTGACGACGTCGGAAGTTGAAGTGCTGCGTCACATCAGCCAGGGCATGTCGGTCACGCAGATCGCGATGCGCCTGAAGCGCAGCAAGAAGACCGTCAGCACCCATAAGCGCCGCGCGATGCGCAAGCTGCAGCTATCGGACGACCTGGCGCTGGCCCTGTACCTGCGGGAAAAGTTCGCCGAGTAGCAACGTGGCCGACGCGAGGTCGGCCACCGTTTCATGGCGAGGCGCCAGGCGTCTCAGATGATGCGCGAATAGCTGGCGCTGGTGCTGACCGTGCGCAGATAGCCGTCGAACGCCATGGCCACGGCCCTGACGAAGTACCAGCCCAGGCCGGTCACGCGCAGTTCGCCGGCCCGCAGGTTGACCAGGCCGAGCTCGGCCAGGTTGGCCACCTGTGACAGCTCCGGCCCGAAGTAGTCGCCGAACCGCAGGCCATGGCGCGCCTCGACGCGGGCGAAATCCACCCGCCCCTGGCACATGATGTCCATGATGACTTCACGTCGCGCGAGGTCGTCGGCGCTGAGCGCCAGGCCCCGCTCGATGGCGAAGCGGCCGGACTCGATCGCGGCGTAATAGCCGTCCAGGTCCTTGGCGTTCTGGCTGTAGGTGTTGCCGATGCGGCCGATGGCCGATACGCCCAACGCGACCAGGTCGCGGTCGGGCTGGGTGCTGTAGCCCTGGAAGTTTCGGTGCAGCTCGCCGCGCTGCTTGGCGATGGCCAAGGCGTCGGTGTTGAGCGCGAAATGATCCATGCCGATGTAGGTGTAGCCCTGCTTGAGGAAGCCTTCGATGGCGGCGCTCAAGAGGCCGACGCGCGTGGCGCGGTCGGGCAGGTCCAGCGGATTGATGCGGCGCTGCGGCTTGAACCGTTCGGGCAGGTGGGCGTAGGCGTAGAGCGCGATGCGGTCGGGCCGCAGCGCGCTGACCTGCGCGATGGTGCGGGCGAACGATTCGGTGGTCTGCAGCGGCAGGCCATAGATCAGGTCGACGTTGACCGAGGCATAGCCCAGCGTGCGGGCGCTGTGCATCAGGTCGCGCACGTCCTCGAACGACTGCACGCGATGGACCGCCACCTGCACCTTGGCATCGAAATCCTGCACGCCGAAACTGAGCCGGTTGAAACCCAGCTTGCGCAGCCGCTCCAGCCGCTGGGGCGTGGCGGTGCGGGGATCCACCTCGATGGAGATTTCGGCATCGAGCTCGAAGCGGAAGGCGCCGCGCAGGTCCGCCATCAGGCGATCGAGCTCTTCGTCGGACAGGAAGGTGGGCGTGCCCCCGCCGAAATGCAGTTGCGATACCGGCACGCCGGGACCCAGCTCGGCCACGTGCAGCGCGATTTCCCGCGCCAGCGCGTCCAGGTAGCGGGCGGCACGGTCGTGATGGCGGGTCACGACCTTGTTACAGGCACAGTAGTAGCAGACCGAGTCGCAGAACGGGATGTGCACGTAGAGCGACAGCGGCTCGGTCGTACAGGAATCGCGGCGCTGGCGCAGGGCCTGGCGGTACTGCTCGACGCCGAAATCGCCGCGGTAGCGATCCGCCGTGGGATAGGAGGTGTAGCGGGGTCCGTTCTTGTCCAGGCGCGCCAGCAACTGGGGCGGAAAGAAAGGTTCGGCGGCGGCGGCCGCAGGATCGGCGAAGGCTGGGCGTAGGGCGGCTTGCATACCTCGAATTATTCGCCTGTGCCGCCCCACCCGCCTTGATCTTGCGCAAACGCGCCGCCCCGTAGAATGGCGGGATTCTTCATTACAAGGACATCCTCGTGGAAACCGAACTTGACGGCCGCCTGCTCGCCCTGCGGCAGGCGATGGCGATCGCCATCGCCCTCTCCACCCGCGGCAGCCCCCAGGCCACCGACATGGCGCTGGAACTGCTGGGCGACCTGAAGACGAACCTGGACAACGCGCCGTCGGACAGCCCTTTCGAGCAACCCGAATGGGTGCTCGGCGCGCACGACGAACTGGAAGGCATCGCGCGCCTGGTGCGGGCCTTCACGCAGACGCCCGAACCGGACAGCGACGGCGCGTAAGGCCCCCTCCGCCTGACCCTTTCCGCGCCACCTCGCCCCGCGGCTAGCGCTCGGGGCCGGCGCCGCAAGCCGCGGCAGGCGGCTTGACGCGCCAATGCAGATTGGGGAACCCGCCCCCGACCGGCTCGAACCCCTCGGGCGACACCCGCGCCTTGCTCAACTCCAGCGCGCCGCAGTCAGCCACCAGGTGGGCGCCGACCCACGGACTGAATCGCAGTTGCCCGTTGATCAGCACCAGCGGCCTTTCGGGCAGCCGCAGCGACAACGCGCCCGATTCTTCCCAGGGACCGGAAATGACCCGGACCGGCCCGCCCAGCGCGCTCACGGCGCGGTCATGCAGCGCGTCCGCCAACGCCTGCGCATCGAAGTAGCGCCAATCCGTCGGGCGCCGCAGCAGGCCCGCGCCATTGGGCGCCGTCAGTTCCACCCGCAGCATCAGCAGCAACTGGATGACGCTGAACACCAGCGCCACGCGGTACGGCCGGAAGGGCCCGCGCCAGGCCGGGCGCGCCCATTCCATCGCGGCCGGCACAATGAAGAGCAGGAACGGCGTGCCCCAATGCAACTGGATGTGCGATCCCGAGATCAGGGCCATGACGCTGACAAACACCAGCGGGGTCAAACCGAACGACAGCAGCAGGGCGCGCCCCGGATCGCCCGCGACGGCGTCCGGCGGCGCGGCATGGCGTCGTCGCTCGCGGCTGCCCGCCAGCCACAGCACTCCCAGGAACAGCCAGGCCGGCAGGGCCCGGTTCAGCAGTTGATCACCCCACCACTTGGCGACCTCCTGCCCTCGGGCGAGCCACGGCAGGCCAGCCGCCAGCGACGATGACATGGCGTAGTTCAACGGCTCGAAGTCATGATGGATCAGCCAGATCAGATGCGGCGCGAACACCGCCAAAGCGGTCAGGCCCGCCACCTGCAGGCCGAATACGTGCATGGGATCGCGCCACGCCTTGCGGATGCACCAGAACACCAGCACCGCCAGCCCGGCGACCGCGATCTGGTACTTGGCCAGCGCGCCCAGCCCCAGGCAGGCGCCCAGCGCGAGCCACCAGCCGATCTTGCGAGTCGTGTAGGCCTTCCAGCAGGCCAGCGCACAACCGGCCACCAGCGGGATCAGGACGATCTCGTGGTTGTAGAAGTACAGCCGGCCGTTGTAGAAGGTGACGCACAGGCCCGCCAGCGCGGCGGTGGCGGCATGGGCCTCGCCGCGCATGTCGCGCAACAGGCGCCACATCAGCGCGAACGCGCCCAGCGCACAGGCCGCGCCCATGACATACGTGGCCCAGGCGGTCCCACCCAGCAGTTGCACCACCGGCCACAACAGCCAGGTCGGCAGCGGCGGATGCTTGTAGTAACCCCACTCCAGGCTGCGCACCCAGATGAGTTGCTCGATGTTGTCCGTTGGCGGGGCCAGCACGGCCCGGTCCAGCAGCCAAAGCCAGGCACCCGCGAACACCAGCATGCCGATTCCGACCCGCCAAGGATTCGGCTTCCAGGCCTCTTCGCCATTCCGTCGCACGCCACACTCCCCGTCATGGCGTCCGCAAAGCCCCGCCGCCTCGCCCCGGTTTCCGGAACGCAGGGATTATCGGATCCGGACCACGTCACGACGTTGACGATTTGTCCGGCAATTGTTCGAAAACTGTAAAGCGCGGGGCCGGAACCCCATCGCCTAACTGGCCTGACCACCGGATAGGAAGAGGGGGAATCCCTCTGATCGTTTTCCCTCAATAAAGCGATTTTTACTTTTATTTCAAGGACACGATGCCTATATTGGTGGCCTGACCACCAGACCATTCGTACCGCATCACCACGATGAACACCTTCCAAGCCGTTGCCGTCACCCGGCTCTATCGCATGATCGCCGACCAGATCGCCGGACGGATCCGCGCGGGCGATTTTCCGCGCGGGGGCCGGCTGCCGTCGGAGCGCGAGCTGGCCGAGCAATTGCAGGTCAGCCGCGCCTCTATCCGCGAGGCGCTGATCGCCTTGGAAATCGAAGGCTATGTCGAGGTGCGCGTCGGCACCGGCGTGTTCGTCACCGCCACCCGTGAAAGCGCAGCCCTGCCCGCCATGGCCGGCCAGGCCGCGGCGCAGCAGGACGACATCGGCCCCTTCGACCTGCTGGAAGCGCGCATGCTGATCGAACCCGAATGCGCGGCGCTGGCGGCGCAGCAGGGGTCGGCCGCCCAGCTCGCCGCCATCCGCGGCGCCCATGAGGCCATGTCGCTGACGGATGCCCCGGGCTGGCATGACCGCGAGTTCCACGGCGCCATCGCCGCCGCCTGCGGCAATGCGGCGCTGGCCGCATCGGTGGCCCACCTGTGGAACCTGAGCCTGGCCAGCCCGGTGTTCAGCCGCATGCAGGACTACTTCGTCAACACCAAGGTGTGGGCCGTTGCCCACGCCGAGCACCAGCGCATCCTGACCGCCATCCTGGCGCGCGATCCGATCCGCGCGCGCCATGCCATGCATGCGCACCTCATCGGCATCCTCGCCCGTCTGCGGGAAGACTTCGGCGACGACGACGGGAGCATCCGGCCCGATATCTAGGCTCAGCACCGCGACCCGCCGGCGGCGCCGTCCGCCCCCTGCCACGAAACCCAAACCCGCGCCCGGCGCGGGCAGCCCCTCCCGGGAGTGTTTGCATGACGGTTGTATCCCCCCTGCCGCGCAACGGCGGACAGATCCTGATGCAGCAACTGCGCATCCACGGCACGCGCCGCATCTTCATGATTCCAGGCGAGAGCTACCTGCCCTGCATCGATGCGCTGAACGAGCACCGCGGCGCCATCGAGCCGGTGGTATGCCGCCAGGAAAGCGGCGCTGCCTACATGGCCGAGGCCTACGGCAAGCTCACCGGCGAGCCCGGCGTGTGCTTCGTGACCCGTGGCCCGGGCGCCACCAATGCCAGCATCGGCGTGCATACCGCTTTCCAGGATTCGACGCCGATGATCCTGTTCGTCGGCCAGGTCGGCAACGACTTCTACGAACGCGAAGCCTTCCAGGAGATCGACTATCGCCGCATGTTCGGCCAGATGGCCAAGTGGGTGGCGCAGATCGATCGCACCGACCGCATCCCGGAATTCGTGGCGCGCGCCTACGCCACCGCCACCAGCGGCCGCCCCGGCCCGGTGGTGCTGGCGCTGCCGGAAGACACGCTGTGGGGCACGGCGGCGGTGGCCGACATGCCGCGCTACCACCGCGTCGCCGCCGGCCCTGGCAAACCCGACCTGGACCGCATGCGCCAACTGCTGGACCAGGCTGAACGGCCCGTCATGGTGCTGGGCGGCAGCGGCTGGAACGCCGACGCGATCCAGCAGGTCGCCGCTTTCGCCGAACGCTTCGAATTGCCCGTGGCGACCGCCTGGCGCCGGCTCGAGTGCTTTGACCAACGCCATCCCAACGCCGCCGGCCAGATGGGCTGGGGCATGACCGACGCGCTGCGCGCCCGCATCAAGATGGCCGACCTGATCCTGGCGGTCGGCACGCGCCTGGGCGAAGCCACCACCGAGGGCTATCAACTCGTCGAGAGTCCCTTGCCGCGCCAGGCGCTGATCCATGTCTATCCGGACCCCCAGGAGCTGGGCCGCGTCTTCGCGCCGACCCAGGCGATCGTCGCCAGCGTCGCCGGCTTCGCGCAGGCGCTGGCCACGCTGCAACCGGCCCACGCCACGCCGCGCGGCGCCGCGGTGCGCGCGGCCCACGCCGAATACCTGGATTCGCTCGAACCGTTGCCGTCACCCGGCCCGCTGGGCCTGGATGCCGTGGCCGCGCAGGTCAACCAGCGCCTGGCGCCGGACGCCTGCGTCACGGTGGGCGCGGGTAACTACGCGCTGTATCCGCATCGCTATCGCCAGTTCACCGGCCCGGGCACCAGCCTGGCGCCGACCGTGGGGTCGATGGGCTACGGGCTGCCGGCGGCCGTGTCCGCCAAGCTGGAGCACCCCGATAAGACCGTGGTCTGCTACGCCGGCGACGGGTGCTTCCAGATGAACCTGCAGGAACTGGGCGTGGCCCAGCAGTACCGGCTGGGCATCGTGGTGCTGGTGTTCAACAACGGCATGTGGGGCACGATCCGCGCGCATCAGGAGCGCGAATTCCCGGGCCGTCCGATCGCGCTGGATTTCGACAATCCCGATTTCACCCAGATCGTGCGCGGCTATGGCGGCTACGGCGAGGCGGTCGAACGCACCGAGGACTTCGCCGCGGCTCTCGACCGTGCGCTGGCGTACGCCGAGCGCGAACGCCGGCCCGCGCTGCTGGAAATCCGCTACGACGCCGACGGCATCGCCCCCGGCCAGACGCTCACCGCCATCCGCGAGGCCGCGCTGGCGCGCCAGGCCGCCGCATCCACCCACTGACCCGAACGAGGCTCCCCATGACTTCATCCCTGTCCGTCAACGGCAACCGGCTCTGGCAATCCCTGATGGATCTGGCCGAGATCGGCGCCACGCCCAAGGGCGGCAACTGCCGCCTGGCCCTGACCGCGCTCGACGGCCAGGGCCGCGATCTGGTCACCGGCTGGATGCGCGACGCCGGCCTGACGATCCGCGTGGACCAGGTGGGCAATATCTTCGCGCGCCGCGCCGGCCGCAACGACGCGCTGCCCCCGGTGATGACCGGCAGCCACATCGACACGCAGCCCACCGGCGGCAAGTTCGACGGCTGCTTCGGCGTGCTGGCCGGCCTGGAAGTGATGCGCACGCTGAACGATGCCGGCGTGCAGACGGAGGCGCCGCTGGAGCTGGCCATCTGGACCAACGAGGAAGGCTCGCGCTTCGTGCCGGTGATGATGGGGTCGGGCGTGTTCGCCGGCAAGTTCTCGCTGGAGACGGCGCTGAGCGCGCGCGACGCCAAGGGACTGGCGGTGCGCGACGAGCTGCAGGCCATCGGCTACGCGGGCACGGAACCGGTCGGCGGCCGCCCGGTGGATGCCTATTTCGAGGCTCACATCGAGCAGGGTCCGATCCTGGAGCACGAAGAAAAAGTGATCGGCGCGGTGACCGGTTCGCTCGGCCTGCGCTGGTACGACGTCACCGTGACCGGCATGGAGATGCATGCCGGCCCCACGCCCATGGGCATCCGCCGCGACGCGCTGTTCGCCGCCAGCTATCTGCTGCAGGCCGTGGTCAACATCGCCAACGCGCACCAGCCGCACGGGCGCGGCACGGTGGGCGAGATCCATGCCCACCCGGGCTCTCGCAACGTGATTCCGGGCCAGGTGCGCTTCACCACCGACCTGCGCCATGAGGACGAGGCCACGCTCACGCGCATGGACCAGCAATGGCGCGAGGCCTGCCGCGAGATCGCCGACAGGCACGGCGTGCAGGTGGACGTGAAGGACGTGCAGTACTTCCGCCCCACCCCGTTCGATCCCGATCTGGTGGAGAAGGTGCGCCAGGGCGCCGCGCGTCGCGGCCTGCCGGCCATGGACATCGTCACCGGCGCCGGCCACGACGCCGTCTACATGGCGGCGGTGGCGCCCACCGCCATGATCTTCGTGCCGTGCAAGGACGGCATCAGCCACAACGAAATCGAAGACGCGCAGCCCGCGCACCTGGAAGCCGGCTGCAACGTGCTGCTGGACGCCATGGTGGCCCGCGCCAACGCCGCGCGCTGAACCGAGGACCTCGTCATGACCCTGCATACCCTCGACTACTGGCAAGCCCGCGCCGCTGCGCTGACGCTGCGCGGCCAGGCCTACATCGATGGCGCCTACGCCGACGCCGCCGACGGCGCCACCTTCGCGGCAACCAGCCCGATCGACGGCCGCAAGCTGGCCGATGTGGCCGCCTGCGGCAAGGCCGATGTCGACCGCGCCGTGGCGGCCGCCCGCCGCGCCTTCGAGGCCGGCGTCTGGTCCGGCCTGGCGCCGCGCGAGCGCAAGACGCGCCTGGTGCGACTGGCGCAGCTCATCACGGAACACAGCGAAGAGCTGGCGCTGATCGAGACCCTGGACATGGGCAAGCCGATCCGCGACGCGCTGGCCTTCGACCTGCCCGAAACCGCGCATTGCTACGCCTGGTATGGCGAGGCCATCGACAAGCGCTACGACGAGATCGCGCCGACGGGCGGCAATGCCCTGGCCACGGTCACGCGCGAACCGCTCGGCGTGGTGGCCGCCGTGGTTCCCTGGAACTATCCGTTGCTGATGGCGGCCTGGAAGGTCGCGCCGGCACTGGCCGCGGGCAACAGCGTGATCCTCAAGCCGGCCGAGCAGTCGTCGTTGAGCGCATTGCGGCTGGCGGCGCTGGCCGAGCAGGCCGGCATTCCCGCCGGCGTGTTCAATGTGGTGCCCGGCACCGGTCCGGTCGCCGGCAGCGCGCTGGGCCTGCATCCGGACGTGGACTGCGTGGCCTTCACCGGCTCCACCGCGACCGGCAAGCGCTTCATGAGCTACTCGGGCGAATCGAACCTGAAGCGCGTGTGGCTCGAATGCGGCGGCAAGTCTCCCCATATCGTCTTCGAGGACTGCCCCGACCTGGATCGCGCCGCGCTGATCGCCGCGCTGGCGATCTTCTCGAACCAGGGCGAAGTGTGTATCGCCGGCTCGCGCCTCTACGTGCACGACGCCATCTACGACGCCTTCATGGAGAAGGTGGCCAGGCATGCCGCCGAGATGCGGCCGGGTAATCCGCTGGATCCGGCCACGGCGCTGGGCGCCATGGTCGACGAACGCCAGACGCGCTCGGTGATGGCGCGCATCGCGGCTGGCCAGGCCGAGGGCGCGACGCTGCGCATCGGCGGACGCCAGTTGCACACCGACAGCGGCGGCTTCTATATCGAGCCCACCATCTTCGATTGCGCCGACGCCTCCAGCGCGTTGATCCGCGAGGAGATCTTCGGCCCGGTGCTGGCGGCGCAGCGCTTCCGTACGGAAGACGAAGCCATCGCATTGGCCAACGATTCCTCGTACGGCCTGGGCGCCGGCCTGTGGACCGCCAACCTGGGCCGCGCGCATCGCCTGTCGCGCCGCCTGCGCGCCGGCCTGGTGTGGGTCAATTGCTATGCCGACGGCGACATCACGGTCCCGTTCGGCGGTGTCAAGCAGTCGGGCTTCGGCCGCGACAAATCGCTGCACGCGCTGGACAAGTACAGCGACCTGAAAACCACCTGGATCGACATCACCCAATAGCGCGGCCGCCGTGCACCTCGTCTATCGCCGCATTGGTGCGCGGCGCCGTCTCTGCACTCATACGCAGCATTGTTGTAGCAGCTCCACCCCGCAGTTCCCCGAGAAACAGGTGGCACGAGGTTTGCTTGTCATAGCCGGCACACGCCGCGTGACGCGCGGCCACCTGACAACCCTCTTCCAGCCCGGAGGCTCGCAGTGAAATCGAAGACTTGGTTCTCCCTCAGCATCGGCGCCCTGATCCTGGCGGCCGCCTTGCCCGCCACGCAGGCGCTGGCCCAGACCAAGGGCGGCACGCTCAACATGATCGTCCAGCCCGAGCCGCCCGTGATCGTCACGGCCATCAACCAGCAGGGTCCGACGCAGTTCGTCGCCGGCAAGATCTATGAAAGCCTGCTGACCTACACCACCGATCTCAAGCCGCAACCGGGCCTGGCCAAGTCGTGGGAGGCCTCGAGCGACGGCCTGACCTACACCTTCCACCTGCAGGACAACGTCAAGTGGCACGACGGCAAGCCGTTCACCGCCGACGACGTGGTCTTCACCCTGTCGGACATGCTGCCCAAGACCCATGCGCGGGCCCGCGTGATCCTGAACAAGTTCGTCGACTCGGTGCAGGCCACCGATCCGAAGACCGTGGTCATCAAGCTGAAGTCGCCGTTCCCGGCCTTCATGCTGATGTTCGAGCCGGGCTTCGCGCCGATGATGCCCAAGCACATCTACGCCGGCACCGACTACATGACCAACCCGGCCAACCAGAAACCGATCGGCACGGGCCCGTTCATGTTCAAGGAATGGAAGCGCGGCGAATACATCAAGCTGGCGCGCAACCCCGATTACTGGAAACCCGGCAAGCCCTACCTGGATGAGCTGGTGTTCAACGTGATCCCCGACGCGGCCTCGCGCGCGGTGGCGTTCGAACGCGGCAGCGTCGACGTACTGCGCGGCGGCGACGTCGACAACGTCGACATCAAGCGCCTGCGCGCCCTGCCCAAGGTCGAGTACACGACGGCCGGCTGGGAGATGTTCTCGCCCCAGGCCTACCTGATCTTCAACATGCGCAAGCCGCCCTTCGACAACCTGAAGGTGCGCCAGGCGGTGATGGCCGCGATCAACCGCAACATGGTGGTCAACAACATCTTCTTCGGCCTGGGCAAGGTCTCGACCAGCCCGTTCGTGACCACCGAGATGTTCTACGACAAGAACATGCCGCCGATGCCCTTCGACATGAAGAAGGCGCGCGCGCTGATCAAGGAATCGGGCATCAAGCCTGGCGACTACACCATCCGCCAGTTGAGCTTCCCGTACGGCTCGACCTGGGACCGCCTGGGCGAATACACCAAGCAGGCGCTCGAGCAGCTGGGCTTCAAGGTCAACCTGGAATCGACCGATGCCGGCGGCTGGGCCAGCCGCACCGGCAACTGGGACTTCGACCTGACCACCAACTTCACCTACCAGTACGGCGATCCGGCGCTGGGCGTGCAGCGCCTGTACATCTCGTCCAACATCGTCAAGGGATCGCCGTTCGCCAACGTGCAGGGCTACAGCAATCCCGAGACCGACAAGCAGTGGGAAGCCGCCGCGTCCGAGGTCGACCCGGCCAAGCGCCAGGCGCTCTACACGCAGTTGCAGACCACGCTGGTCAATGAAGTCGCCAACGGCTTCCTGGTGGACATGGAGTTCCCCACGCTATATCGCGCCAACGTCAAGAACCTGGTCAAGACGGCCATCGGCCTGAACGAGTCGTTCGACGATGTCTACATCGAGAAGTAAGCGCCGCAAGCCGCAAGCGCAGCCAACCCCGGCTCGCTTGCGGCGCCCGGCCGCGCGACGGACGTCCGCGCCCGTCCACGGAGGACCCAGAGCATGAAATTCCTGTCTTTCCTGGTTTCACGCATCGGCAAGGCCCTGGTGGTCGTGCTGGGCGTGGTCATCATCAATTTCTTCCTGATCCGCCTGGCGCCCGGCGACCCCGCCGCCGTGCTGGCGGGCCAGGCCGGCGCGGGCGATGCCGCCTACGTCGAGCAACTGCGCGTCGCGTTCGGACTGGACAAGCCGGTGCTGACGCAGTTGTTCCTGTACCTGAAGGGCGTGGTCCAGCTCGACCTGGGCTTTTCCTACCGCAACCACGTGCCGGTGCTGGACCTGATCGTCGAACGCCTGCCCGCCACCTTCCTGCTGATGTCGTGCGCCTTCGTCTTTTCGATCGTGCTGGGCGTGCTGCTGGGCGTGGTCGCGGCCAAGGCGCGCTACCGCAACAAGCGCCGCTGGATCGACAGCTCGGTCATGACCGGCGCCCTGCTGCTGTACGCCACGCCGCTGTTCTGGCTGTCGCTGATGGGCATCCTGCTGTTCTCGGTGGTGCTGGGCTGGCTGCCGGCCTTCGGCATGGAAACCGTGGGCGCCGGCCTGACCGGCTGGGCGCGCGCCGCCGACATCGCGCAGCACCTGATCCTGCCGACGGTGACGCTGGGCTGCTTCTTCATGGCGGTGTACGTGCGCCTGACGCGTGCCTCGATGCTGGAGGTGATCGGCATGGACTTCGTCAAGACGGCGCGCGCCAAGGGCGTCAGCCCCGGCCGCGTGATCCGCGCCCACGTGCTGCGCAACGCGCTCTTGCCGGTGATCACCTTCGCCGGCATCCAGCTCGGCCAGATGGCCGGCGGCGCGGTGCTGACCGAGACCGTGTTCGCCTGGCCCGGCATCGGCCGGCTGATGTTCGACGCGCTGCTGCAACGCGACTACCAGCTACTGCTGGGCATTTTCCTGGTGACCTCGATCATGGTGGTGGTATTCAACCTGTTGACCGACGTGCTGTACCGCCTGATCGATCCGCGCATCAGCGCGGGCGCGCAGCAAGGAGCCGCGGCATGAAGCAATTCGCCCGACGCTATATGCGCAACTACGGCGCGGTGGCCGGACTGGCCATCGTGCTGGCCGTGGTCATCGTGGCCCTGGCCGCGCCGCTGCTGTACGAGGATTCGCCCTGGATGATGGTGGCCGATCCGCTGATCCCGCCCTTCACCGACGCCGCCTACCCGTTCGGCACCGACATGCTGGGCCGCGACATTACCGCCGGCCTGGTGTGGGGCGCGCGGGTCTCGCTGATGGTGGGCCTGCTGTCGACCGCCGTGGCCCTGGTGTTCGGCATCGTCGTGGGCGCCATCGCCGGCTACTGCGGCGGCCGCGTCGACGACGCGCTGATGCGCTTCACCGAGTTCTTCCAGACCATCCCGCAACTGGCGATGGCGGTGGTGCTGGTGGCGATCCTCGGGCCCTCGATGTATTCCATCATGGGCGCGATCGCGGTGGTGTCCTGGCCGCCGGCGGCGCGGCTGGTTCGATCCGAGTTCATGACGCTCAAGCAGCGCGAATTCGTGCAGGCCGCCATCGTCATCGGCCAGACGCCGGCGCGCATCGTCGGCACGCAGATCCTGCCGAACGCCATGTCGCCCATCATCGTCTCGGCCTCGTTCATGGTGGCCACCGCCATCCTGACCGAATCGTCGCTGTCCTTCCTGGGGCTGGGCGACCGCAACGAGATGAGCTGGGGCTTCATGATCGGCGCGGCCCGCACCATGATCCGCGAAGCCTGGTGGATGAGCGTATGGCCGGGCGTGGCCATCCTGCTGACCGTGCTGGCCATCAACCTGATCGGCGAAGGCCTGAACGACGCCCTCAACCCGCAACTGCGCAAGCGCGGCGAATAGGAGACCGGCATGAACGCTTCCCCGCCCCTGCTGTCCATCCAGAACCTCAGCATCGCCCTGCCCCGCGGCGGCGACCGTCCGTTCGCGGTGCAGGACGTGTCATACGACATCCACGCCGGCGAGATCCTCTGCATCGTCGGCGAGTCCGGCTCGGGCAAGTCCATGAGCGCCAACGCCATCATGGGCCTGCTGCCCGACTACCTGACGCCGCAACAGGGCCGCATCCTGTTCCGCGGCACCGACCTGCTGCGCCAGGACGAAGCCACGCTGCAGGGCATGCGCGGCAAGGACATGGCCATGATCTTCCAGGAACCGCTATCGGCGCTGAATCCGCTGATGACGGTGGGCGAACAGATCAACGAGGTCATGCGCGTCCACAACGCCTACCCCGGTCCGGAACGCATGCGGCGCACGCTGGAACTGCTGGCCTTCGTCGGCCTGCCGGATCCGGCCACGCTCTACCACGTGTACCCCTTCCGCCTGTCGGGCGGCCAGCGCCAGCGCGTCATGATCGCCATGGCGCTGGCGCTGGAACCGGCGCTGCTGATCGCCGACGAGCCGACCACCGCGCTGGACGTCACCACCCAGGCCCAGATCCTGGCGCTGATCGCCCGCATCCAGAAGGAAAAGGGCATGGGCGTGATGTTCGTCACCCATGATTTCGGCGTGGTGGCCGAGATCGCGCACCGGGTGGCGGTGATGGAAAAAGGCGTGCTGGTCGAACAGGGCCCGGCCGAGGAGGTGCTGAACCGCCCGCGCCATCCCTACACCCAGCGCCTGATCGCGGCGGTGCCGCACCGGCGCAGCGAGGAACGCGCCGCCGCCACGCCGGAACAACCGGTGCTGGAGGTGAAGGACCTGAGAAAGACCTACGTCGTCGGCCATGGCTGGCTGGGCGGCAAGCGCGAGGTGCATGCGGTCGACGGCGTCAGCTTCAGCGTGCGGCGCGGCGAGACGCTGGGCATCGTCGGCGAGTCCGGCTCGGGCAAGTCGACCATCGGCAAGTGCTTGCTCAAGCTGGTCGGCATCAACGGCGGCCAGTTGATCTTCAATGGCCAGGACATCGCCGCCATGCCGGAGTCGCGCTTCCGGCCGCTGCGAAAGGACATCCAGATGATCTTCCAGGATCCCTTCGCGTCGCTCAACCCGCGCCATACCGTGGGCCGCATCATCAGCGACGGCCCGGTCGCCAACGGCGTGCCGCGCGCCCAGGCCGAGGCTCGCGTGCGCGAGCTGCTGTCGCTGGTGGGTCTGGACCCGTCGGCGTTCGACCGCTACCCCAACCAGTTCTCGGGCGGCCAGCGCCAGCGCATCGGCATCGCCCGCGCCCTGGCGCTGGAGCCCAAGGTGCTGGTGGCCGACGAATCGGTGTCGGCGCTGGACGTGTCGGTGCAGGCGCAGGTGCTGCAACTGCTGCACGACCTGCAGCAGCGGCTGAAGATCGCGCTGGTGTTCATCACCCACGACCTGCGCGTGGCCGCCCAGATCTGCAATTCGGTGCTGGTCATGCACCGGGGCAAAGTGGTGGAATACGGATCGCCCAGCCAGATCTTCGACAACCCGCAGCACGCCTACACGCAACAACTCATCGCCGCCGTGCCTGGCCAGCACTGGGATCCGACCCAGGCGCAGGCCGCGGCGTGAACCGCATGACCCGCCGCGACGCTCGCGGCACACCCCAACCAGGAGACTCGCATGCAACGCCCGCCCGCCGTGCCCACCGTCCAGATCGACAACGAGCAGGTCACCGTCACCGAATGGCGCTTTCCGCCCGGCGGTGAAACCGGCTGGCACCGCCACGGCATGAACTACGTGGTGGTGCCGCAGACCACCGGCCCGCTGCTGCTGGACACGCCCAACGGCCAGGTCACCAGCCAGCTCACCACCGGCGTGTCCTACTACCGGCCGGTGGGCGTGGAGCACAACGTCATCAACCCGGGCGACACCGAATTCGTGTTCGTCGAGATCGAGATCAAGCAGCCGGGGCAAGCCCCCGCCGGCGGCTGCTCGCACTGACGCGCAAAGGAACACCATGAAGGCGTTTTTCTCGGAAGAACAACTGCTGCACACCCCCCAGCAGTTCATGCGGCTGGGCCGCATCAGCGCCCCCACCGACCTGCCCTCTCGCGCCCACAGCCTGCAAGGCGCGCTGGCCGCCCGCGGCATCGCGGTCGAGACGCCGCCCGACTACGGCCGCCAGCCGCTCGAGGCCATCCACAGCGCGGACTACCTGGACTACCTGGAAACCGCCTTCGCCCGCTGGCAGGCGCTCAAGGCCCCGGGCGTCGACCCCGGCCCCGAAGTGCTGCCGAACCTGTCGCCCTACTACAGCGGCCGCGTCGAAGCGGCCGGGCGCGGCCCCTGCCCGTCGCCGTCGATCGTGGCGCAGACCGGCTACTACCTGAGCGACCTGTCCTGCCCTATCGGCCCGCACACCTGGCGCTCGGCGTTGCGCTCCACCCACAGCGCGGTGGCCGCGGCCGAGCACGTGGCCGCCAACGGCGGCGCGGCCTATGCCCTGTGCCGGCCATCGGGCCATCACGCCCATCGCGACCGCGCCGGCGGCTTCTGCTACCTGAACAGCAGCGCGGCCGCCGCCGCCCGGCTGTTGCAGAGCTGGTCCAAAGTGGCGGTGCTGGACGTCGACGCGCACCATGGCGACGGCACCCAGAACATCTTCTACCAGCGCGCCGACGTCATGACGGTGTCGCTGCATGCCGATCCCGCCGGCTACTACCCGTTCTACACCGGCTATGCGCACGAACGCGGCCACGGCGCCGGCGAAGGCTGCAATCTCAACCTGCCGCTGCCTCACGGCGCCGGCAACGACCCGTTCCTGCGGGCGCTGGACACGGCGCTGGCGGCGCTGGCCGGCTACGGGCCGCAGGCGCTGGTGCTGGCGCTGGGGTTCGACACTTACAAGGACGATCCCATCAGCGTCCTGAAACTGGACATCGACGCCTACCGCGACATCGGCGCGCGCGTGGCCAGCCTGGGCGTGCCCACGGTGGTGGTGCAGGAAGGCGGCTACATGGTGCAGGCCATCGGCCCGGCGCTGGACGCATTCCTGCAAGGCCTGGCCCGCGCCTGAACCCCGCCATGGCCATCACCTCCGCCACGGCGCCCGGCGCCATCCCGGCCGCCGGTTCACGGCGGGCCGGCATCCTGCTGTTCTTCGCGGCGCTGGTGGCCTTCGCCACTTTCGACGCCGGCTCCAAGCAGATGCTGATGCGCTACCCGGCGCCGTTCCTGAACATCATGCGCTATCTCGCCGTGGCGACGCTGGCGCTGGGGCTGCTGTGGCGCCATGGCTGGCCCGACCTGCGCGCCGCGCCGCAAAAGCCCCTGCTGATCCTGCGCGGCCTGATGCTGGCCACCGTCGGCACCTGCTTCATGACGGCGCTGATCTGGATGCCGCTGTCCGAGGCCACGGCGATCTACTTCACCTCGCCCCTCATCATGGTCGCGCTGTCGCCCTGGCTGCTGGGCGAACGGGTGCGGCCGGTGCAATGGATGGCGGTGGCGGCCGGCTTCGCCGGCATGCTGCTGATCGTGCGGCCGGGCGCCGATCTGCCTGCGCTGGGCACGCTGCTGATGGCGGTCTCGGCGATCAGCTACGCCATCTTCCAGGTGCTGACCCGCAAGCTGTCTGGCAAGGTGGCCGGACCGGTGCAATACGCCTACACCGCCTTCATCTGCCTGATTGTCACCGCCCTGCCCGCGCCGTTCTTCCTGCCGGACCCCTGGCCCGACCTGACGGACATGGCCTTGATCGTGGGCCTGGGCGCCTGCAGCGGACTGGCGCAGATCCTGCTCATTGCCGCGTTCCAACGCGTCGCGGCGGCCACGCTGGCGCCGCTGAACTACTTCCAATTGCTGCTGGCGGTGGCCTTCAGCACCTTCTGGTTCCAGCGTCCGCCCGACGCGCTGGCGCTGACCGGCATCGCCATGATCATGGCGTCCGGCGTGTTCCTGGCGCTGCGCCGCGCCGGCTGAGGCGGAATCAGGTGGTTTCGCGCCGCACCAGCGTGAAGCCCAGGTCGATGTGGGGTTGCTCGATGGGCTGGCCGGCCAGGTGGCGCATCAGCAAGAGCGCCGCCTCGCGGCCGATCTCGTAGCGCGGCGTGGCGATGGTCGACAGCGGCGGCGTGGTCCAGGCCGTGCCCGCGAAATCGTGGAAGCCGACCAGCGCCATCTGGTCCGGCACGCTCACGCCCAGGCGGCCGCACTGGAACACCGCGCCCTGCGCCAGGTCGTCATTGCAGAAAAACACCGCGTCGCAATCGGGATGTCCGGCCAGCAGCGTTTCCAGCAGCGCCGCCCCCAGCGCGATCGACGACTTCTCGGGCGTCATGATCTCCAGCGCCGGATCGTACAGGCCGGCGTCGCGCAACGCCTGGCGGCAGCCTTCGCAGCGCCGCAGCGAGCGCGGATCGAGCTGGGCGCCGACGATGCCGATGCGCTTGCGGCCGCGTTCGACCAGGTGGCGGCCGGCGGCATAGCCAGACTCGAACTGAGAAAACCCGACGCTCATGCCATCGCTGCCTTCGAGCGTCTCGATGGTGTGGACCGTGGGCATGCCCTGCGCCCGCAGCAGTTCCCAAACCCCCGGGTTGTGGTCGATGCCGGTCAGGATCAGGCCATCGGGCAGGTGCTGCAGGTACTTGCGCAGCAGCGCCTCCTCGGCATCGGGCGAATACCCGGTGACGCCGATCAGCAGGTGGTAGCCCTGCTCGTCCAGCACTTCCTTGATGCCGCTGATGATGTCGACGAACACCACGTTGCTCAATGACGGGATCAGCACCACGATGGTCTGCGAGCGCGCCGACGCCAGCGCACTGGCCGCGTGGTTGGGCACGTAACCGAGTTCCTGGCAGACCTCGGCGATGCGCTGGCGCACGGCCTCGGCCACCTTGTCGGGGGTGCGCAAGGCGCGCGACACGGTGATCGCGCTGACCCCGGCACGGCGCGCGACCTCTTGCATGGTCACGCGCCCGGCGCGGGTGCTGCGGGGCTTTCGGATGGACATCGGCCGTTCTGAGCGGTTGGCGAGCACGTAGTCTGACCTAAAGATCGGGGCTTGCCAAACCAAAAATGTTAGCGCTAACATCAGCCTCGCGATATCCATAAGAATTCCGGAAAACGGAGAGGAGACAAGCATGCATGGTTCCCCCAAGGGGCGGCCCGGCGTCGCCCCGTTGGCGCGCGCGGCCGACTGGTGCGCCAGGTTGCAGACCTGGCTGATGGCCGCCTGCCTGGTGGTCATGGTGGTGTTGCTGTTCGGCAATGTCGCCATGCGCTACCTGTTCAATTCCGGTATCAACGTGTCCGACGAAATCTCCCGCCTGGCCTTCGTCTGGATGATCTTCCTGGGTTCGGTGCTGGCGTTGCGCGACCACCAGCACATCGGCGTCACGATGCTGGTGGACCGCTTCGGCCCCGCCGCCCGCCGTGTCTCGCACGTCGTCTGCCAATTGCTGGTGCTGTGGATGCTGTGGCTGCTGGCCGATGGCGGCTGGGCACAGACCGTGATCGGCCTGGACACCCGCCTGCCGGTGACCGGGATGCCACTGGCGGTATTCAACGCCGCCGCGCTCTATGCGGCCGTCGCGATGGGGCTGTTGACCCTGGTCGACCTGATCCGCGTGCTGGCCGGGGGCCCGTTGCCCGCCGAATCCAGCCCCGAAGACCCGCTGGTCTGACCCTTCCCCGCCCCTCGCTCGGACCCGCCCACATGATCCTGACCGTCTTCCTGCTGGTGCTGCTCGGCTTCATCGCCCTGGGCATGCCGATCGCGTTCGCGCTGCTATTGAGCGCGATCGCCATGATGTTCCAACTCGATTTCTTCGACACCCAGATCCTGGCGCAGAACATGCTGTCGGGCGCCAACAGCTTCACGCTGATGGCGGTGCCGCTGTTCATGCTGGCCGGCGAACTGATGAACGCCGGCGGCATCTCGCGCCGCATCGTCAACCTGGCCAGCATGTTCGTCGGCCATATCCAGGGCGGGCTGGGCTACGTCGCGATCTTCGCCAGCGTGCTGCTGGCGGCGCTTTCCGGCTCGGCCGTGGCCGACGCCGCCGCGCTCGGATCGCTGCTGATCCCGATGCTGCGCGAGAAAGGCTACGACGCCGGCCAGGCCTCGGGGCTGATTGCCGCAGGCGGCATCATCGCGCCGATCATCCCGCCGTCGATCTCGTTCATCATCTTCGGCGTCGCCACCAACGTCTCCATCACCAAGCTGTTCTTCGCCGGCATCGCCCCCGGCCTGATGATGGGCATGACACTGGTGGCGGTGTGGACCTGGGTGGCGCGCAAGCACGGCGCCATCAAGCCCGCGCCGCGCCAGCCCTGGAGCGCCCGGCTGCGGGCGCTGCGCGAATCGGCCTGGGCGCTGCTGCTGCCCGTCATCATCATCGGCGGCCTGCGCGGCGGCATCTTCACCCCCACCGAAGCGGCGGTGGTGGCCGCCGTCTACGCGCTGCTGATCAGCCTGTTCGTCTATCGCGAGATCGGCCTGCGCCACCTGCTGCCGCTGTTCATCAACGCCGCCCGCACCACCGCCGTGGTCATGTTCCTGGTGGCCGCCGCCATGGTGTCGTCCTACATGATCACCCTGGCCGACATGCCGCAGGACCTGATCGCGCTGCTGGAACCGGTGCTGGACCATCCCAAGCTGCTGATGTTCGCGCTGCTGGTGCTGCTGACACTGGTCGGCACGGTCATGGACCTGACGCCCACCATCCTGATCCTGGCGCCGGTGCTCATGCCGGTCGTCACCCAGGCCGGCATCGACCCGGTGTATTTCGGCGTCATGTTCGTCATGGTGGGCTGCGTCGGCCTGCTCACGCCGCCGGTCGGCACGGTGCTCAACGTGGTCTGCGGCGTCGCCCGCATCAACATGGAAACCATCTGCAGGGGCGTGTGGCGCTACGTCGTGGCCTACACGCTGCTGCTGGTACTGCTGGTGATCTTCCCCGAACTGATCACCGTCCCCGCGAGCTGGATGCACTGAGGCCCGTACACAGAGGCGCCGACCCGGCGCCATTCAGAAGAAGCCAAGGAGGAACAACCATGAACATCCGTTTCAAGACCCGCCTCGTCGTGCTCGCCACGGCGCTGTCCTGCGCCTTCGCCGGGGCCGCCGCGGCCGCCGACGTCAAGCCGCGCCTGATCCGCTTCGGCTACGGCCTGAACGAGGACAGCGTGCAGGGCCGCGCCGCGCGCCATCTGGCGCAGGAGCTGGAGAAGATCAGCGGCGGCAAGCTCAAGATGAAGACCTTCGGCTCGGCCAACCTCGGCTCGGACGAACAGATGCAGGGCGCGCTGGTCGGCGGCGCGCAGGAAATGATGGTCGGCTCCACCGCGCCGCTGGCCGGCATGGTCAAGGAATTTGGCGTGTTCGACCTGCCGTTCCTGTTCAACAGCGAAAAGGAAGCCGATGCGGTGCTCGATGGGCAGCTTGGGCAGGACCTGCTCAAGAAGCTGGAAGCCAAGGGCCTGGTGGGGCTGGTGTATTGGGAAAACGGCTTTCGCAACATGACCAACTCCAAGCACCCCATCGTGCGCGCCGAGGACATGCAAGGCATCAAACTGCGCGTGATGCAGAACCAGATCGCGCTGGGCGTCTTCAACACCCTGGGCGCGAACGCGGTGCCGATGCCGTTCTCGGAATTGTTCACGGCGCTGGAAACGCGCACGGTCGATGGCCAGGAAAACCCCATCACCACCATCCAGAGCAGCAAGTTCTACGAGGTGCAGCCCTACCTGACCATCACCCGCCACGTCTACACGCCCTGGGTGGTGATGGCCTCCAAGAAATGGTGGGACAAGCTGTCGCCCGACGAACAAAAGCTGGTGCGCCAGGCCGCCGAGGCCTCGCGCGATTTCGAGCGCAAGGACAGCCGCGCCGATTCGCTCAAGGCGATGGGCACGCTGGAACAGGCCGGCATGAAGATCAACACCGTGTCGCCCGAGGAGGTGGCGCGGATGCGCGAGAAGGTGCAGCCCGTGGTCGACAAGTACACCCAGGAACTCGGCCCGGACCTGGTCCGGCAACTGAACACCGAGATCAGCAAGGCACGCAATTAGGTCCCCGGCGTGCCCTCCGGCGCGCCACGCATCACCGAAGCACACGAGGCACCCATGACCGACACTCCCCGCAAGCTGCGCAGCCAGAAATGGTTCGACGATCCCGCCCACGCCGACATGACGGCGATCTACGTCGAGCGCTACCTGAACTACGGCCTGACGCGCCAGGAACTGCAATCGGGCCGCCCCATCATCGGCATCGCCCAGACCGGCAGCGACCTGGCGCCCTGCAACCGCCACCACCTGGCGCTGGCGGAGCGCGTCAAGGCCGGCATCCGCGACGCCGGCGGCATCCCGATGGAGTTCCCGGTGCATCCGCTGGCCGAACAGGGCCGGCGCCCGACCGCGGCGCTGGACCGCAACCTGGCCTACCTGGGCCTGGTCGAGATCCTGCACGGCTATCCGCTGGACGGCGTGGTGCTGACCACCGGCTGCGACAAGACCACGCCCGCCTGCCTGATGGCGGCGGCCACCGTCGACATTCCCGCCATCGTGCTGTCGGGCGGCCCCATGCTGGACGGCTGGCACGACGGCCAACGGGTCGGCTCCGGCACGGTCATCTGGCACGCCCGCAACCTGATGGCGGCGGGCAAGCTGGACTACGAGGGCTTCATGACGCTGGCCACGGCGTCTTCGCCGTCGGTGGGCCACTGCAACACCATGGGCACTGCGCTGTCCATGAACTCGCTGGCCGAGGCGCTGGGCATGTCGCTGCCCACCTGCGCCAGCATCCCGGCGCCCTATCGCGAACGCGGTCAGATGGCCTACGCCACCGGCCTGCGCATCTGCGACATGGTGCGCGAGGACTTGCGCCCGTCCCATATCCTGACGCGCGAGGCCTTCGAAAACGCGATTGTCGTGGCCTCGGCGCTGGGCGCGTCCAGCAACTGTCCGCCGCACCTGATCGCCATGGCGCGCCATGCCGGCATCGACCTGAGCCTGGACGACTGGCAGCGGCTGGGCGAAGACGTGCCGCTCCTGGTGAACTGCGTGCCCGCCGGCGAACACCTGGGCGAAGGCTTCCACCGCGCCGGCGGCGTCCCCGCCGTGATGCACGAATTGCTGGTCGCCGGCCGCCTGCACGCCGAATGCGCCACCGTGTCCGGCAAGACCATGGGCGAAATCGCGGCCAACGCCAAGACGCACGACACGGACGTCATCCGTGGCTGCGACGCGCCCCTCAAGCATCGCGCCGGCTTCATCGTGCTTTCCGGCAATTTCTTCGACAGCGCGGTCATCAAGATGTCGGTGGTGGGCGAAGCGTTCCGCCGTGCCTATCTGTCCGCGCCCGGCGACGAGAACGCCTTCGAGGCGCGCGCCATCGTGTTCGAGGGCCCGGAGGATTACCACGCGCGCATCGAGGACCCCGCGCTGAACATCGACGAACACTGCATTCTGGTCATCCGCGGCGCCGGCACGGTTGGCTACCCCGGCAGCGCCGAAGTCGTCAACATGGCGCCGCCCTCGCACCTGATCAAGCGCGGCATCGACTCACTGCCCTGCCTGGGCGATGGCCGCCAGAGCGGCACCTCGGCCAGCCCGTCGATCCTGAACATGTCGCCCGAGGCCGCGGTGGGCGGCGGCCTGGCCCTGCTGCGCACCGGCGACCGCATCCGCGTCGACCTGAACCAGCGCAGCGTGATCGCGCTGGTGGACGAGGCCGAAATGGAACGGCGCCGGCAGGACCCGCCCTATCAGCCGCCAGCGGCACAGACGCCGTGGCAGGAACTCTACCGGCAACTGGTGGGCCAGTTGTCCACCGGCGGCTGCCTGGAGCCGGCGACGCTGTACCTGAAGGTGGTCGAGACCCGCGGCGACCCGCGCCACTCGCACTGACAGCGGGCGTCAAGCCTTGAAGAACTGATTGAACGCCGCCCATTGCGTGAACAGGGCGGGCCACGCATGCACCAGCGAGCCCGGCTTGCCCATGCCCCAGCCGTGCTTGCCGGCCGCGAAAATATGCATCTCGGCCGGCACGCCCAGGCGCCTCAACGCGCCGAACATCAGCAGGCTGTTGTCCACCGGCGCGATCGGATCGTCCTGCGCCTGCGCCAGGAAGGTCGGCGGCATCTGCGCCGTCGCCAGATGGTCCACCGAGAACGCCGCGCTCTGCTCGGCGGAGGGGTGGTCGCCGACGATCGAACGGCGCGCATGGGTATGGTCGAACGGCGGCATGAACGTCAACACCGGATAGATCAGCCCGGCAAAGTCGGGCCTCGACGACAGCTTGTCGGCCTCGTCGACCGGCTGGTAGCGCGCCACGCCCGGGGTGGCGGCGGTCATGCCCGCCAGATGGCCGCCCGCGGAAAACCCCAGCACGCCAATATGTCCGGTATCCAGGCCGAACGCCTGCGCCGACGCGCGGATCACGCGCATGGCGCGCTGGCCGTCCTGCAGCGGCGCCACGGCGGGCCAATGCTCGCCGGGCAGGCGGTACACCAGTTCAAAGGCGGTCACGCCCTGCGACTGCAGCCACAGGCTGGCGGGTGTGCTTTCCGTGCCCCGCTCGATGTGGGCATAGCCGCCGCCCGCGATCACCAGCATCGCGCTACCGTTGGGACGCTCCGGCCGGTACACCACCAGCCGTGGCTGCGACACCCGCGTGACCGAGCCCTTGGCGCTGACCTTCTCGGCCTCTTGCGGACCGGGTCCGCCAGGTGCGCGATTGTCCGGCCACAGGTCGATGCTTTGCTGGCCGCTGGGCGCAGCGATGGCCATCGCCGGTTCGGTCATCATGCCCAACGCGGCGCTTGAAAGGCCGGCCAACAGGAGTTCTCGTCGTTTGATATGCATGGATCTTCCTCGCGCGCCCACAGGGCCGGGCGGGCGACACACCCGCCGGCCCGGCGGCGCTGCAAGCCATTTAAGCAGAGAAAGACACCCGCCAAGGCAGGCGGCAAAGTCAGGTTGGTTTCGACGCGTTACGCGCGTCGCCAGCTTTCAATAAGGCCTCAGGCGCCTGCCGCCGGGCCATCCCGATCGACGCGGGTTTTCATTTCGGAATCAAGCGGTTGCGGCCGGGGACGCGTCAGCACATAAGCGGCGCTTGCAAGGAAAAACAGCCCCACGCCGGATGCAAGCCAAAGCGACGGCTTCGCGCCCCACCAGAACAGGCCATAACCCACCGCCATGCCGAGCGACGCATAGCATTTGCCCTTGCGCGACACCGCGCCCTGTTCGCGCCAGGCGCGCAGCGACGGCCCATACGTCGGACTGTCCAGCAGCCAACGCTCCAGGCGCGGGGACGAACGCGAAAAGCAGCCCACCGCCAGGATCAGGAAAATCGTCGTCGGCATCACCGGCAGGAAGGCGCCGATCACGCCCAGCGCCAGCATCGCGCAACCCAGGATCAGCCACAGTGCTCTCATCATGATGAGGTGCAGGATAACGCAGTTGCATGCGCGCGCCACGACGCCGTCAGTGCTGCGCGGGCTCCGGCATCTTCGCCCGCAGCATCTCCAGGAACTGCGGATTGCCGCGCCCGCCCGCCTGCCGCGCCTTGGCGACCATGGTCCAGGCATCCGCGTACTGGCCGTTCCAGTAGTACGCCGTGGCCCACGAGTAGTACAGATAGCCCTTGTCCGGCTCCACCCGCTCGCCATTGCGATACAGGGCATCCGAACGCGCGATCATGGCCGCGCGCTCCGGGCCGGTCAACGTCGGATCCTGCGCCGCGCAACGCGCGGCGATGCGTCCGGCATCGGCATAGATGCCACGGAACGACGGCGGCTTCAGGACCAGCGCTTTCTCCATCATTTTCATCGCGTCGCAGAACCTGTCCTGGTCGTGCAGCACCGCCGCGAATCCCGTGTAGACGCCGGGATTGTCCGGATTCATCAGCCAGGCCTGGTTGAAGCGCCGCGTGGCCATGCCCAGTTGGTCCGCCTGGTAGAACCGGAAGCCCTGCTCCACCCACGCCTGCGCCGCGCTGGCGCGCGAGCCGAAGGCGCTCGTCGCGTCCGCGATCAGCTTGTCATCCGCCGCCTTCACCGCCGGCGCGGAACGATCGACACCGCCATACATCGGAATCTCGTCCGCGCGCGGCTGCTGCGCGACCGGCGCGGTGGCCACGCATCCCGACAGCGACAGGCAGGCGCTCGCGACGGCAAGCTTGAACGGTAAGACGCGCATTGATTCCCCCTGGTGAGGCCCAAGACTATCACCGAAACCGGCGCGGCTGGATTGCGCCCAGCGCGCTCTAGTCATCTAGATGTCACCAGGGAGCGATATCGTCGCTCGCTCCCTGTCCACGAAGGCATCCCATGCTCACCCTGCCCATCATCGAGAACCTGTT
Source organism: Achromobacter sp. SIMBA_011 (assembly GCF_046535435.1). NCBI lineage: Bacteria > Pseudomonadati > Pseudomonadota > Betaproteobacteria > Burkholderiales > Alcaligenaceae > Achromobacter > Achromobacter sp. SIMBA_011. The sequence continues at coordinate 233,244 of NZ_JAWRWN010000006.1, forward strand.
CGCCCACCACGGCGCCGCTTACTACGGCGGCGAGGCCATCAGCCAGACCGAGCACGCGCTGCAATGCGCGCAACTGGCCGAGCAGGCCGGGGAGCCCGAAGCCGTGATCGTCGCCGCGCTGCTGCATGACATCGGCCACCTCATGCTCGCCGAGAGCATCACCGCCGACATGCGGCACCAGGAAATCGCCGCCGACGCCCTGGCCCCCCTGTTCGGCGACGATGTCACCACCCCGGTGCGCCTGCACGTCGCCGCCAAGCGCTACCTGGGCGCGATCGAGCCGGCCTACCTGAATACATTGTCGCCAGCATCCGTGCAAAGCCTCGAACTGCAAGGCGGCGTCTTCACGCCGGTCCAGGCCGAAGCCTTCGCCACCCAGCCGCACGCCCTGGATGCCGTGCGGCTGCGTCGCTACGATGACCAGGCCAAGGTGGTCGGTTTATCGACGCCGAGGCTGGGACACTACATGGAAATGGCGGGGCGCTGTTTGCGGACGCGCTGAACGGCCAACGCGCGCCGGATTGAATGACAACCCTGGCGCACGTTATCCCCGGACTGTCTGCGGGTCCGAAATATGGTCCCCTTATATGGCAGGCCATGAAGAAAGAACCAATCATTTGACGCGGCGTTGATCCGACCAAACGCCAATTCAAATCGCGCCGTTCAAAACGCGCCCAGGTTCTTTCCGGAGATAACGTGAACAATCCCGCCCTGCAAACCATGATGTACGACGCCAATCGTAAAAGCGTCGGCGTGGCCTATCTGCTGTGGTTCTTCCTGGGCGGCTTTGGCGGTCATCGCTTCTATACCGGCAGGGCCGCCAGCGCTGGCGCCATGGTCATCCTGACACTGCTGGGCATCGCGCTCAGCGTGCTCGGCGTGGGTTTCATCATGCTGCTCGCCGTCAGCGCCTGGGCGATCGTGGATGCCTTCCTGATTCCGGGATGGATCCGCAGCATCAACATGGAACTTGCGGCGAAACTCACGAGCGGAGCGTTGCCCCGATGACAGCGCATTTGGCCGGCAGCGCATTGGGCCGACAGCGCATTGGGCCGACAGCGTATTTGCCAGCGGCACGACCCATGCGCATCGAAAAATCCCTGTTGACCGGCGGCCATCCTTCTTTATCGGTAAATCTCGACAAAGCGGGCTCGACGAAACGAGCTCGATAATCACGTGATTGATATTGCCGCCGTCGCGGGACGAGGCGGGAAATATCCAGGCAAAAAGCAAAAAGCCGCGAAAGTCTCAGACTATCGCGGCTTTTCAGGTGGTGCATGACTAGCTCTATCACGCACTCACTTTGCAGGAATTTGGTAGGCGGTATTTAAACCAAATTCCATTGGCACACCCACATGAACTCATGCCTCACTCTCCCTGCGCGAGGCCGCCATACCCTGTCCTGTGCCCCCAAACTTGCGCCCTGCAAGAATTGTTGTTAACTTCAACGCAGTAAGTAACAGTTTGAAATCGAACAATACTTCATCCGGCGTTCACGGCGGGTGCGTTGAACGCAAAGAACAAGAGACATGGGCCTCATCCATCCGACTCGCTCCCTTATCGAATACCACTCGTACTGGATCAACACCGACAGTGGCGAAAAGAAGAAGAATCCCGCCTTCGACGAAGCATGTGGACGCATTCTTGACCTCAAAGATCCATCGTCCAAAAAGCACAAACTCGCCGTCCAAGAAATGACGAGGTTGGTTTCCGAAGCAGTCAATAGTTTGCCCTACACCCTAATTCCGATTCCGCTTCACGTAGTAGTAGTACCATCCAGTGGCAAAGGGCGCTGGTCCGAAGGACTATGCGCTATTGCAGCCTCAATCTGCACCGCACAGCCCTTACGATTCGTGCCGGCCGTCCATTCCCTCGTGCGCACTCGCACCATCGACAAACTAGCTCGTGGCGGGAACCGCAGCGTGGAGGTTCATCTCGCATCGATTGCCCCTGCGGAGCGTTATGAGAGATACTTCGGGAAGAAGGCGGTCTTGTTGTTGGACGACGTGACAACCACTGGCAACTCGATTCGAGCATGCAGCAGGCTGCTTGAACAATACGGTGCCGACCTGATTTATCCCCTCGCCCTTGGACGTACGACTGTATGAGCGCGCGCGCGGTAGCCGCTACGACTCTCGCAATTGCACTGACTCGGTTCGCGCGCGTCTCGCCTGGCCGTGCGTCCGACTTGCTTCTATCTGCCCCTCCCGACACGTGGGAGAACGAAGGGCACGCCATTGAATGGTTCAACGAACACCATGCGACTGGCGACTCGCGCCTAAATCGCGCAGACTGGGACGCAGCAGCCAAGGTAGCGAACCTCACGCAAAGCGCCGGCATCGTCGCTATTCCTATCGGCGACGAGAACTACCCGGCATACCTTGCTGCCATTCAAGATCCGCCACCTGTTCTCTACGTGAAGGGCAATTTGGAGCTTTTGCGCAAGCCTGCTGGTGTAGCAATCGTCGGCACTCGGAAGGCTTCGCCAAACGGCATCATCATTGCTGAACGCATATCCAAGTACTTTGCAGAATCGGGGTGGACAATCGTCAGCGGCCTCGCAATGGGCATCGACGCTGCGGCACATCGAGGGGCTCTGAGCGTCCGCGGGGCGACTATTGCTGTACTCGCACATGGGCTGCGAAGTGCGTCACCCAAGATCAACTCGCACCTCGGCAGCGAAATATTGGAGAGCGGAGGAGCGTGGGTCTCCGAGTATCCTATTGACATTCCCGCCAAGCCCGAACAATTTGTCCTCAGGAATAGAATTCAAATCGGACTATCCGCCGGATCGATCATCGTCGAGGGCGAAGAGCGCAGTGGCACAATGACGCAGGCTGAGTTCTGCCTGCGCAATAAGCGCAAACTGTTCGCAGTCTTGCCCGAGAAAATAGATGCGTTAAAGCTCGTCGCTACGGGACCGTTGATCCTGGTGAACAAGCGTGGAGCGACGCCATTGCGGTCGAAGGAAGACTATGCGGCCGCCCTGAAGTCGATGGAGACCGTTCGAAGCTCTATCGCCTTCGCTGGTCCACGTTCGTCGGTAGCTGACTAGCCAACGCCCCTAGCGCTCGCGAGACCGAAACGGAGCAATTTACCGTCGCGACGGGCCTTGAAGTACTCCCCTTCGCGCCAGACAGAGGGATGATGGTCTGTGGCTTCGAAGAAATCGCCGGCGTGCGCTACTACTAGGGCTGGTGGATGCAATGCCCCCCTGCCGAGACTCGACCCAAGCCGCAGCGTAAAATCTTTGGCCTGCAAACCAAGGGCCGCACTCAATGGGCAATAAAAATCGTCGATTAACCGGGTTTTTAGCCAAACATCCGAACTGCTGTTATTGCGGTGGTCTCACCCCTGCCACTACGGAAGACCATTGGCCTCCGCGGACAGTGTTCGTCGAAAGGGCCTGGCCCCATGGTTACGTGTTTCCTGCTTGCATGTCTTGCCAGCAGCGCACGGCAAATATCGAGGGAATGTTCGGACTGATTTGCCGACTCGCGCCTCATGAAACCGACGACAGCCCTGTCGCACTGGCAGAATTGGAGAAGCAGGCGCAGGGGCAACGAATCCGCCACCCAGAACTGATGCATGCGCTCATACTCTCTAGACAGGGAAAGCGCTCAGTACTACGCGAGCGGAATTTACGCCCGGAGCCCGGCCAGTTGATCCAAGACATTCCCATCATCACCCTTGGCCACCCCGAGATCCAGCAGATTATTGCCATCTGCTTTCAAAAACTGTTGCTGAGCCTGCATTACATGCACACTCGCACAATAATGCCAAAACAAGGCATCGGCTACCTACGATGGTTCGCAAATGGCGAACAAATACCAAATGGAGCGTTCGAAGAGGCCGCGGCAAGACTGCCACACAGTACAGAGCTCAAGCGTTCTAACAACGACCTATCGACGCAGTTTTCCTACCGATATGCTGTGTCCGGAGACTTGAGCACAAGCGCATTTCTGATCGTATTTGGTCACAGCTTGGGCGCGCTTGGCTTCCTATGCAATGACCGGTCAGTGACGTCCGACTCGACAAAGCAGTGGAAAGTCCAATTTGAACCGTTTGAACCACCGCCAGCCTCCATTACCGCCGCCTAATGTGTTCGGCTGCAGCGCTCGGATGTATCCCTGTAGCCCGTTGGTCGGCCCACCGTGCTGCGCCTGCACCAAGTGTCCTGCGACCTGAAGCGGCCGCCCAGCCTGATGGGGCAGGTCTACGACGACATGATGGCCGGCCTGGCCGACGAGCCTTGTGTGATCGAGCACGACCAGATGACGGCCAAGCTACAGGAAGAACTGCGCAAGCTGCACAGGGGCATGGCGTCGGGGTAGCTGAAATTAGTTCCGCGTTGCCTCCCCCATCGCTCGGCGCGCCCAATCTTGCAGATAACTCAGTTTCGCGCGCGACTCATCCGCGATTCGAGCGGTCTCTGCATGCTCGTGATTGAGTTTAGATAAAAGGTCGAGCAATTGCGGGAAAAATTCTTCCTTTGCTATCTCGCCTCTGGCGAATTTCGAAGCTAAGACCTCTTGTTCCGTGAGGAGCGGTCCAATCCGGTCAAGCTGTCGCGCAGGCAAATCGGCCATAACGTCTGCAATCGGGGCCAAGCTCCTGGGAACAAAAGTGAATCCAGAGCCACCTTCAACCAATTGCTCTTGAAGTTTTTTCCCAAACGGCACTGGCGAGTTCTTGTTTAGCAACTCGACTGCCCAGGTTCGAACTTCCTTATCTTCGTTCTTTGAAGCCAACAGACCTACAGCCACCTGAACGTAATCCCTTGCAATTTCTCTGTCTTTGGCTGAGGTCTGATACCACCAGCCAAATGCGGCCACCAAGATCGGCACTGCGACCCATGTGAAGATTTGGGCATAGTCTTTTATCTTGTCAAGGCAGTCTTTTTTGTCTGACACGCGAGTCTCCTCAATAGGGACACAATTCTAACTACACAGCGCTTCAAATACTGCACAACCTCTTTAGCGCAGTCTCGCCTGGCACGCCTGGAGTTGCGCCGTCAGTTGCTGGATCCCGGCCCGGAGGGCGAAATAATCCGATCGAGCAGAGGGATCAAGTTCGGCGCGGGCTCCATGATCCACGCGGGCGGCGGCGCAGGCGTCGGACATTCCACGGCCGGCGCCGGGGCAGACGGCACGGACGTGCAGCCGTTGGCGCCCAGCATCAACATCAGCCCGCAGGCCGTCGTCTTGAATCTGCGCATTGCGCATCCCTCCATAGGCGGCCCACTCGGCACGCGCGTTCCGTTCGTTGATTTCCGCGACGGCCGCATGGCGTTGCGCCAGGATCTCGCGCGCCTGCCGCTGCCCCTCAGCAACCTCATCTGCCCGTGCCGCGCGCTGGCTCGCGAGCTGCTCGCCATAACGCCAGCCTTGCGTTGTCCACGAGGCAGCGCCGAGCGCAAGCCCGCCGGCCAGTGCGGCCGCGGCGTACCCCTTCCAGGCGGCCAGCGCGCCCGCAGCGCGCGTCAGGGCGCTCACGGTGCCACCTCGGCCGCGGCCTGGCGGTAGAGATCCAGCCAGGTCTGCGGATGCGGTTTCCCCGGGCGCCAGGTGCGCAGGTAGAGCGCCCAGCCGGCGTCCACATCGCCGACCGGCCGGTAGCGACTTCGGATCAGTCCACAGCAACAGCCGCGCCACACCGGCGGCCAGCACGTCGTCATACTCCAGCGCCGAGTAGATCGCGTCCGGGTCGCAGGCCACGCTTCGAACCTTGCAAAGGACCGTCAGGTGGCCCTTGCTCGCCGGGTGCAGATACACGCCCCACACACCACCGCGACTCGCACGCGAGCCCTTCTCGAACTGGAACAGCCCCCGGGCCGGCCCGCCAATCTGCCGCCGGTGCAGGAATCGGCTTTCCTGCAGGCCGATGGCCAGCAACATGACACGCGCTGCTAGCGAGTCCATTCGAGCCGGCAGCAACGCCAGCGCAGGATCGATCGCCCGTTCGATAACCGCTTTCAAGTCCATGGTCACCCCTCCCCGCCAGTCCGGCGCCAGGGCAATAGCGCCAGCACCTCTTTCACCCAAGCCACCACCCCAATTTCCCGGATGCGCGACATCCACTGCATATAGGCGCCCAGCACCCACCAGGCCGGCAGGCCCGCGAGCAGCATGCTCGGCCCGAGGACATAGAACCTGGCCAGCGCCAGGTCTTCACCGTCGGCACCGTGCCGAGCAAGCCAGGTCATGGCCTCCATCAGGCTGGGCTTCCAGGTAAGGACGGCAACGGCAAGCGCTGGCCCGAAAATGAACGAGCACGCCACCGTGCATATCGAGCGCACGGTGAACTCCCTTGAGGTCTGGGGCGGCATAATCAGCAGCCCGAGGATGGCGGCCAGCGCGGCAGGCGCGCCGTAGGCCAGCGCCACCTTCACCGCGGCGCCGCCGCCGAAGCCGGCAGATGTGGGTTCCATGCAGAAATTCCTTTGATGGGGTCGCATTGCGGCCTCCCGGATGGACGAAAAAAAGACCGCCGAGGCGGTCTATGAGCGATGTGGATGTGCGCCTCCATAAGCTTTGCCATACCAATATGTTGCCAATAAACACAGAAGGCGCTAAACGGGTAACTCGACTAATAACGGGAGACGACAATGCCTAAAGCGCGCAATCCGCTCAAGAATCTGAAAATCGCGACCGCTGCTGGTACCCGTAAATGCCACGCGAATTCGAAGCACACGATTGCCGCCGGGGAGAAACACCTGGCTCAATACGACGACAGCGGAATGGTCCGCGAAAACATTTGCGCGGAATGTGCTCCGCGCGTCCTTGCTGAGATCGAAGGGCATCTGCGCGAGTTGCAGGCCAATTTCTAAAGCCCCTGCGCTACGCGGCCCTCAAGCAGCACCCGCAAGCGCGAGCAACGTCCAGCCGAAGCACGGCCGGCGCAGCGCTGGCGGCCGCGGCCAGGCGCCGAACATCCGCCGTCGGCCCATACCGCGCCACCACGCCCACGAATTCCTCGACGTCGTGCCCGACGATGCGCAGCTTCGGCCGGCCCTGCTTGTCGAACGCCCGCGCGCCGTAGGCATCAGGCGCATGGCCGATGTGGTACAGCTCATGCTCCACCAGCGCGCAGAACTCCGCGTCGCTGCAGGTCGCGCAGTAGTCCGCCGCCAGTGTGATCAGGAACGCCGGCACGCGGCCAAACCATTCCATCATTTGCTGCTCCTGGCGCGCCTTCTGCCAGCCGCCTGCGCGAAACATCACCTGCTCGGCCTGGCCCAGCACCACGCGCCCGGCCTTCTGGAAGCCTGAAGACGCCCAGAGGAATGCCAGATCGGCATCCATCAAGTGAGCGTGGTCAGGATTATGAAGCGGCCCGTCCGCGGCGAGTATCACTCGTTCACTCCATTCCAGCAGCTGAGGCGCCGGCGCCAGCAAGCCACCAGCGGCCTCCGCTCGCGCCAGCCACTCGGCGGACGGCTGTGGACGCAGCAGCATTGGCGATTGTCCCCGTCTTCCCTTCATGCTGAATCACTCGAGATTTCGGCCAGCCTGCTCCCCAGTGCTGCCTCTCCAAAATGAAATATAACTAAATGTTATTATTATTTTCTAACATTTCGGAGGATTTATGCTGCCTAGGCCTCATCCGGTAGATGCGAAATCGAGTGAGACACGTTTGGTGGATTCTTGCCGTACCGGCAGGGATCACGCTATTTGCGCTCCACAAGTACACAGACATGTTCGGCTGGGCGCTCTCTCGTTCGCACGAGATCTGGGGTCAATTTGGCGATTTCCTTGGCGGCGTGGTCAACCCGGTCGTCGGATTAGTGACCATTGTGCTGCTTATCTTCACTTTGCAGTCCCAACAAAGGGAGCTGGCCGAACAGCGATCTCAAGCTGCGATACAGGGATTTGAACAGACGTTCACCAGTTGGCTCACCGCCTATCGGGAGGCCGTATATCAAACAGACTTCATCAAACGAGCGGGACAGCAAGAATCACGCCTCATTGGGCTACGCGCTCTGGAAGCAATCGTCAAGAGCCAACATCTGCCAACTCCCGCCCAGTTTTATGCGTCCGTCTCCCCGCCTAGCTTTTCTAGCGAATCACAAATACAGCGCATCATACGTACCGCCAGCCTTCCACTAAGACCAATTCGATGGTGGGAAGACGTATACAAAGAGAACGAGCCACATTTGGCCATGCTCCTTCGAACCCTGTACACGCTGATTAGATCGATAGACGAACACGAGGCCATAAGCTGGCAGCAAAAGTGGGACTACGTGTCGATTCTTAGGGCACGAATGTCGACGCCAGAACTCATAGTTCTGTTCTTCAACAAGACTACAAAACGTGGAGAGAGATTTACCGACTATGTCGAGCGATACGCTTTACTCGACAATATGCCGCTTGATTCGCATATTTACGTCAAGCTCATGATTGAACTCGAAAACCATGGTTTTTCTGAAATGGCCTTTTCATCCCAGACGGCTAGAGAAAAATTGCTTAAAGACCCTTCCTCGCAAAGAAGCATCTCGGCTTTACGTGCGTCAAAGTCGGCAGCACCAGGAGCGACTGGACATCCTTCTGCTTAGAAGGTTACGGGGGAGACATCTTCTCTCTCCTACTCCCGAGCTACAGCCGCCAGATGCCTAGCCTAGATACGCTCGGCCGTTTTGGGAAACTTCTTGAGGTGCCTACAATTTTTCATTCTTCTCTAGTTTAGATGCGGAGCCGCAGCGCAGCCCTTGCATCCCCGTTACCAAATCACTATCGTCGATTTTCCATCAACCTTCGGGAGGATTTATGGCTCGCACTTTCAGCATGGCTTACAAAGACACGCCACAGGATTTCCAGAAGCGCGTCGAGGCGACGCTTGAGGCACAGTCGCTCGTGATCTCTGCTGCGCTCGCCTTCGTTGCTCGCTATGCGAAACATGACGAGGCGCTGGCGCACATTCGCCTACAATTGGATGGGCTTGCACATGCCCACAAACAGCTATATCCCATGGCGGAGCGCGACAGACTCTATGCGATGGAGCATATCGGCTCCATCTTCGAAGACGCCGCAAAAATGAAGGATGTGAAGTTCCCTTGGGACGATACTTCCGACCAAGCTGAATAGCCATTCAATGCAAAACGCCCCGGTTTTTGGCCGGGGCGTTGTCGTTACGCGAGTGTGCTTACGGTGCTGGATTGAGCGTTACAGCGAACGAAAAGCCAATTCGTGCCAACAGATACATCAAACGTGAGCGCAATGCTCGATTTTTAGTTTTTCCCATACTTGCTCCCTGTGTGACGCTGATTTCCGCCCGAGATTGAAGGGCGTAGTTTTGGTCGTGGTCACGGGGGAAAACAGGTACTTCGATCTGCACTTGGGCCGTAGGCTCAATCTGTGTTGTGCACACGGAGCCGAGCTCCGTAAGCACACTCATAAAACATCAGGGTGCAATCACCGTATTATTGGCAGAATTATGCTCATCCTGATTCACATCGTCAAGCGGCGTCGGCGCCACACCCCCCTCCCGGTCCACCACGATGCCGGCATCCCGCATGCGAATGTCCAGTCGCTGTAGCGCCGCCCGGCGGGCGCCCTGCACCAGGACCCGGTAGGCGCTGGCGGGGCGCTGCAGCGCCGAGTACGGCAGGTCGAACCGATCGCACAGGTCGCGCAGCCGCGGCCGCCCCCGCAGGATATGCGCGGCCAGCAGATCCGTCACTTCCCGCTCGCGGCTGTCCGCCGACGCTTCAGGGTTCAACCATTCCGAGATCCGACGCGCGCTGGCAGCGCCCTCCTCGCCCGTCCCATACTGCGCCCGCAGGATGTGTAAGCCAATCCCATCGCCCAACGTGCGCTCCAGAACTTTGACGATAAACACCGCCTGCGCATGCCACTCATGCGGTGAAAGGCCCGATAGCGCCTTGCGCTCGTACTCCACGTCGAAGCGCTCGCGCAGGGTCTCGCAGACCAATTGCGTCGGGTTCTTCGGCTCGATGGGCATGGCCAGCATCAGATAGGCCACGGCGATCGCGTGCTCGGGGCAAGAAAACGTTCCGGCTTCACGTTGCATGCTTCTTCACTCCTTGGGCGGCTTCCATGTCCAGGACCGTGACCACGACGGTCACGCGCGGCGTCAGGCCGTAGATCCCGTCCTTGACGGCTTTCTCGACGTTGTCGGAGTCCGGTTTGACGGTGGGCGCGATCTCGCCCGCAGCGGCGCGGCGCTGGCGCACGCCCGACCAGGACGAGGGGATCGGCAGCACGATGTCCAGGTCCATGCGTATCGGCCCGGTATAGGGTTCCCGTCCGCTCATGGCTTTGGCCGCGGCCAGCTTCACCAGGCTCTCGTAGGCCGCCGTTTCCTCCGGCGTGTAGTGGCGCGTGAAAACACGCGGGCCCCCAGTCCTGGGATCTCGGCCGATGCGTGCGCTCGACCTGGCGCGGCCCTTCCCCTTCGGCGTGCCAGGCACAGTGAAAATGATCTGTTTGGGCATCATGGCTCCTCGCCACGCAGGTCGCGCAGCCATTCGATACGCGCCGCAGCCTTGGCCTGCGGCGCCGGTTGGTACTGGTGGCATTTGCGCGGGTAGGTCGGACTGACGAACGTCCCGGGCCGATCGACCATGCCTACGCAATGCCCGAGGCCAAGCTCGGCGTACTTCGGCACTTCGCGCAACGTGAAGTGCTGGCAGGCTGCGCAGCGAACTTGCTCGTTCGAAAAATCGGCGCTTTGAGGCGCCGAATCTGCGTCACCCGAACATCCCCACCACCCTGCCCCCGATGAAGCCGTGGAGGTGCCGGAAAACGCGCCGTAGGCACTTCGACGGTTCATATCGGCCTCCGCCCAGGCAGCGAGCAGCGGGTCGTCGGAACGGAACACGCCTGCCTTGCCCCGGGCTCGTTCCCAGCCGTCGAGCAGCGCGGCGTAGCTCGCCGCTTTCGGGCAATCCGTAGCGGCGGCGGCCCGAGGCTTTTGCAGCAGCACGTCGGCAGCGCCGCCGAATGGCTCCACGTAGCAGCGATGCGGCTGCAGGTGCTGGGGGATGCAGGGCGCAAGACGCCATTTCCCGCCGTGGTATCGAATTAGTGGTCGTTTCGGCCACGTCATGTCACAGTTCCTGTAAAGTCACATGCTGTAACGGGCTCAAACAAATTAGGAGAGAGCGAAGTGGTGCAAAGGCAAAAGATGAGCTTTACGCCTGCATCGGCAGACCAATTCGTCAGCGAAAACACGATCGAGGGCGCGCAGGCGTATCTCGACGAGGACAGCAAAGGCGGAATCCACCAGCAATTTGTGACCTTTGACGATCGAGCGCGGCTGATGGGCGCGATATCTCGTGCACGCGCACAACAGCAAAAATCCCGGGACGAGTACAACGAAAAAATGCTCAATCTGATGCTTGACCAAGCTCGGGCCGCCGAAACTTCTGCCAAGGCCGCCGCGCAGTCAGCGGATGCTGCAGTGAGAGCAACAACGATCGCAGAAAACTCTTTAGGCGTAACGCGGGCGGAACTAGAGGTCACAATCGCCGCACTTAACACATCCAAAGACGGCCTCAACATTTCCTCGAGAGCGTTAGATGCGTCTGTGCGCAGCGCCCGAGCCGCAAACCGCAGTGTCCGCGTTGGCGTAGTCACCGCCAAACTCTCGCGCCGCCAAGTGCTTTGGGGTGCAATAGCGGCGTGCGGAGCGGTTGCGGCTGCGATTGCAGCGGTTGTAGTACCGCTTTTGACATCGCCGACAACGCCTGCGTCTGAAACAAAACCCTCGCGAACTGATGCAGCAGCCTCATCGGCTTCAGGTTCTTCAGCTACCTCGAACGAGCAGACCCATGCCGTCAAAATGGAAAGTGACTCAGGTGAACATCCCAGTAGGTCGAACGATGGAGTAGCAATAGCCCCTAAATTGCCCGGGGCACCGCAGCCAGATAAACCCAAATAGGATGAACCGAACATGCTGATAAAAGGCGAGTGGAATCCAGGGATGCTGAATACGTGAAGCACATTCATTGCGGATCCTCATCTGCTGGAATATCTACGCTGGCATGCGCCATCTGACGCTCCACCACCGCACGCGAGGCGCGCTTGGCAACAATCGCCTCCGACGTCTCGCAGCGAGCCTGGATTAGCTCGCCGTTTGTGGCCTTGCCGTCGAGCGGCGCAGCCAGTAGAGCAACTTCGCGCACCAAAGCGGTCTCAAACATCTCAGCTCGCCTTCCCTTCGTCTTGGATAGCAAGCCCATTAGCGCGTAGCGCGGCTCGCGCCAACACTTCCGGCGGAAGCCCATCTGTCGGATTGGGATAGATCTCTGCGCAAAGCTGATGCGGGGTCTTCACCCGCGTTCTGCTCGATGGCAAGGCGGTGACCCAGGGCCGCGCCGCGCAGACCGGCACTTACCAGCTCATGTACGAGGCCACCAAGAAGGTCACAACGGTCGGCTCGCAAATCATCGCCCTGTCCACCAGCAGCCGGCCGGCGGCGGCGGTAAGCCCCATTTTCGATGCCCGCCGCGTGATGGTGGGCGAAGCCGGCAAGCCCGGCCTCATCGAACACGCCGCCGCCATGTTCCGCAGCGGCCTCTTTCCCCCTAACCCCTCCAGCGTCCTGTGCAGACCAGCTCGAACAAGCGTGCGTAGACGGCTACAACGCCGCCGCCGCGGGCCAGCCCGAATCCGATTGCCCGGTCATGGATGGCCAGCTCTGCATCCAGTGGGTGAAGGGCTGGAAGCAGTGGCACGAAGAGCACGGCGAAGACCAGGCAGAGGACTGAGCCATGCGCATCACCAACATCACTATCGAGAACTTCCAAGGCGCGCGCGCCGTCGATCTGGAATTGCACACGCCGGTGACGCTGATCGCCGGCCAGAACGGCAACGGCAAATCCAGCATTGCGGAAGCGGTACGGCTGGCGCTGCTCGGCGAGCCCGAGCGCGTCGAGTACAAGAAGGAATTCGGCGCCCTGGTCACCGAAGGCCAGCGTACGGGCGCCGTGGCGTTGCAACTGGACGGCGGCACGGTCGGCATCACCTTGCCCAAGGGAACGCAGTCGGGCGAGGCGCTGGTCCCGAAGTCGCCGGCCCTTCCCTACGTGCTGGACCCGCGCCGCTTCGCCGCGGGCAAGCCCGATGAGCGCCGAACCCTGTTGTTCACCCTGGCCGGCAAGAGAATCAGTCCCGACGACATCGAACGGCGACTCCTGGCGCGTGGCTGCGACGCGGCACTGGTGACGCAGATCAAGCCGATCCTGCGCACGGGCTTTCCGGCTGGCGCCGAACATGCCAAGCAGGAAGCCACCCAGGCCAAGGGCGCATGGAAGGCAGCCACCGGCGAGCAATGGGGCAGCCAGAAGGCCGAGGGCTGGGCAGCGGATGTGCCGGCATTCGACCAGGCCGCCCTGGTGACCGAGCGCGGTGCGCTGGCCGCCATCGACGCCGAGCTGGAACAGCACACCAAGGCGCTGGGCGCGCTCGAGCAGAAGGCCAGCGCCTACGCGGCCACGCGGGACCAACATGCAGCCCTCCAGGCGCAAGGCGGCAAGCTGCCGGCGCTGCGCCAGAAGCTGGAATTCGACCTGGCCGAACACCAAATCCTTGTCGAGCACGTTGCCGCCCTGGAGGCCAAGGCTGGAACCGGGCCGCGCGCCGGCCTGGTCCACGACTTGGCTACCTGCCTTTCGCGCCTCTGGGCATCCGAGGCCTCCAAGAACGTGGCCTTTGGGATTGGCCTGGACATTAAGGCGGCGCTGGCGGCCTATGAGCGCCAGTACGGCAAGATCGGCGCGGCTGGCGACACCGAAGCCGCCGCCGCGGTGCCCAACCGCCACTTCACCGCCTGGCGCGGCAGCGACATCCTGGCCTGGCTACGCAATCCAGACGGCTACAACGCGGACGAAATGCAAATAACCCAAATCAAGGAGTAGCGGCCACATGCCTCGCCAAGTAATTCCCCTCACCGATGCGAAATGCCGGCAGGCAAGATACAAGCCCACCGGTGGAAATCGCATATTCGATGGTGGCGGCTTGTACCTCGAAATGATGAAATCTGGCGCCAAATTCTGGCGCATGAAGTACCGACGCCCGGGCACGAAGAAAGAGACGTCCCTGACGTTCGGGCAGTATCCCAATGTGCCACTGGCTAAGGCGCGCGAACAGCGCGCCGCAGCCCAGGCCCACCTGCACGCCGGGCTGGATCCGGCCGTACAGCGCGACCTTGCGCGAACAGCCGCCAAAATAGCTGCAGCCGACACGTTCGAAGTAATCGCGCAAGAGTGGCTGGCCACCCGAGTCGACCATTGGAGCCCTGCTTATCTTGAGCGAATGACATCCGCCCTCAAAACCAACGCCTATCCCTATTTCGGCAAAATAGCGATCGCCAAGGTATCCGGCAAGCTGGTGCTGGACACGGTACGTCGTGTCGAATGCCGCGGTGCGCTGGAAATGGCGGCGCGGGTCCTGAGCAGCGTCGGTCAGGTGTTCCGCTACGCCGTGGGTACCGGTCGCGCGCCAGCTGACGTCACCTATGGCCTTGAGCAGTTCCTGGAGCCGAAGCCTCCGGTGGAACACCACCCGCACGTCGAGTTGACCGATCTTCCCGGACTACTACTGAGGGTGGAGGGTTATCACGGCCGGCCTGAAACTCGACTCGCCATCAAGATCATGATGCGCACTTTCGTGCGGACCAATGAACTGCGCTGGACGCAGTGGACGGAGTGGGATCGCCCCAACGCGTTGTGGACAGTCCCGTCGGATCGGATGAAAGGCACACGCCAGCAGAAGCTGAATGGACCACCTCACCTGGTGCCGCTGTCGCGTCAGGTCCTCGCGCTGCTGGATGAGTTGGAAGTCTATTCCGGTCGCTACGCGTTCCTGTTCCCTGGCATCCGACAGCCGGGCGCGGTCCCAATGAGTAGCGAAACAATTAACCGAGCGCTAGAGATCCTGGGCTATGGGGAGCAACAAACTGGCCACGGGTTCCGCGGCCTAGCGAGCACCATCCTGAACGAAACGGGTCGCTTTCGGGACAGGGCGATCGAAGCCCAACTGGCCCACAAGGATAAAAACAAGGTGCGCCGGGCATACAACCATGCGCAGTATCTGGAGGAGCGCCGCGAGATAATGCAGTGGTGGTCGGACTACCTGGACGATCAGTTGTCCCGCGCTCACAAACCTATACCCTTACCCTGAGCATTCGTACCCCCAAACGTGCCCCGAAAACTTCCTTTGTGGCACTTGGCAGCGCTTCTCGCGCGGGAAACAAAAAAGCCGCTAAGTCATTGACCTAGCGGCTTTTTCTTTGCCGTGCTTGACAGCACTTTGCAGGAATTTGGTAGGCGGTATTGGAATCGAACCAACGACCTCCACGATGTCAACGTGGCGCTCTAACCAGCTGAGCTAACCGCCTGCAAAGAAGAAGAATTATATAGTGCTTTTTTAAACTCTGCAAATCGTCTTTTCAGATTTTTTGCTGTTTTTATTGCGTTTCATAAGCGTCGCGAGCGTTCACTCGCATTATCTTCAAACGCATCGGCCGGGCTCGAAAACGCATTTCAACGCACCCGCCAGCACTACAAACTTCCTATCTCTTCGCGTCTGCGGCATGCACCGCAGCAACGAAGAACGAGATTCTATCAGAACTTTTTATTCCTTGCTCGACTTCGACGCCACTGCTCACATCGACCGCCCACGGCCGCACGGATTGCACCGCGGCGGCGACGTTGTCGGGGTTCAGCCCCCCGGACAGGATGAGCGGACGGGACACAGAATCGGCCTTCACGTCGGCGAGCAGGCTGTAGTCAAAGCCATGGCCGCTGCCGCCATAACCCGCGCTGTAGCTGTCGAACAACCAGCCGGCCGCTTCGCCATAGGCGCGGCAATAGGAGGCCAGGTCCTCGGGCGTCGCCAGGCCCGGCGCGCCCGCGCGAAACGCGCGCAGATAGCGGCGGCCATAGCGGGCGCACTGCTGCGGCGTCTCATCGCCGTGGAACTGCAGCAGTTCCGGACCGGCCTCGTCCAGCACGGCTTGCACATCGGCCGGATCGGGATTCACGAACAGCGCCACCACGTCGACGAAGGCCGGCACGGCGCGACGCAGTTGCGCGGCGCGGGTCGGCGTGACATAGCGCTTGCTCTTGGGATAGAAGACGAAACCGATCGCATCGACGCCGGCTGAGACGGCAGCGTCGATGTCTTCTTCGCGGGTCAGGCCGCAGATCTTGATGCGTGTGCGCATGGAGTTCATCGCTTGCGTCGCCCAGCGCGACGGATGCGGTCAGTATAAGGCGAGCCGGCCCGCGCCCCGACGCCTGCCGGGTCAAGGCAACCCGCCGGGCCTTACCCTCCCGGCTGCGCCAGGTTGGCCATGAGCGAATCGAATCCGCCCTCGGCCACGCGAAACCAGGGAATGTCCTTGTCACGAAAGGCGGTCATGCTCTCGTACAGCTTCTTGAACATGGGGTCCTTGGCGCTCAATTCCTGATAGAGCTTGAGCGCGGCCTCATGCGCGGCCTGCAGCATCGGTTTGGGAAAGGCCTTGAGCTGCGCGCCGCGCTGCACCAATCGGCGCAGCGCATCGGGGTTGCCGGCATCGTACTTGGCGATCATGTTGGCGCTGGCCATCTGCGAGGCCAACCCGAGCGCCGCCTGGTAGGCCTTGGGCAGCTCGTCATGCGCGGCCTGGTTCACGTAGAGCGACAACTGCAACGTGCCCGCCCACCAGCCGGGAAAATAGTAGTTCCGAGCGACCTTGTAGAGCGCCAGGCTCTCGTCGTCGTGCGGACCGATCCAGGCCACGGCGTCGACGCCGCCCTGCTCCAGCGCCGCGTAGGTCTCCGCGATGGGCAGGTCGACGGGCTCGGCGCCCATGCGGGCCAGCACCTGGCGGGCAAAGCCGCCTGCCTTGATCTTCAGGCCGCGCAGGTCGTCCAGCGTCTTGACCTCGCCCCGGAACCAGCCTCCCATCTGCGCGCCGGTGAATCCGCAGGGAAAGTTCAGGATGCCGTATTTGTCGAACAGCACCCGCGTCAACGCCAGCCCTTCGCCCTGGAGCATCCAGGCATTCATCTGCCGGGTGTTCAGGCCGAACGGCACGCCGGCATCGAAGCACAGCGCGGGATCGGTGTCGAAAAAGC
Organism: Achromobacter sp. SIMBA_011; assembly: GCF_046535435.1. NCBI lineage: Bacteria > Pseudomonadati > Pseudomonadota > Betaproteobacteria > Burkholderiales > Alcaligenaceae > Achromobacter > Achromobacter sp. SIMBA_011. The sequence goes on from NZ_JAWRWN010000006.1 coordinate 250,330, forward strand.
GCGTCGACGCGGTGTGGCCGCAGTCGACGATGCGATGCTGGACCGCGTCCAGCACCTGGCCGGCGTCGACCAGGTCGCCGGCCGGGAAAATCTCGATGCGGAACTTGCCATCGGTGACGTCGCTGACGTAGCGCGCCACGTCCTCGGCGCCAGCGAACAGGGTCGGTGATTCGTTCGGAAAGCTGGAGGCCAGCCGCCACGAGACGGCAGGCGCTTCCTGCGCGTAGACGGGCGCGGCAATCACCACGCCGCTCGCGGCCCCCAGGGCGGTTCGCTTCAAAAACGCACGGCGTTGCATGAGACAGTCCTCCTGTGGGCGCCCGCGGCGTCCGGCTAGGACGCGCTGCCCGGCGCCTGCGTGAAGGGCGCCAGCAGCACAGCCCCGCCGTCCAGGTCATCCAGGCCGAATTCGTCCGGATACTCGATGGCCGACAGATACAGGCCATCGGGAGAAAAAGTGGGCGCGCCGCGCCGGCGGTCGCGCCACGACAGCAACTGCGCCATCCAGTCCACCGACTCGCGGCCCTGGCCGATCTGCAGCAGCGCGCCCATGATGTTGCGCACCATGTGATGCAGGAACGCGTTGGCGCGCAGCGTGAACACCAGGAACGGTCCGCGTTCTTCGATATCGAGCCGGTGCATCACGCGCACCGGATGCTTGGCCTGGCACTGCGACGAACGGAAACTGGAAAAATCGTGCTCGCCCAGCAAGGCGCCGGCGGCCGCGCGCATCGCCTCGACATCGAGCGGGTGGTGGCACCAGCCGGCGCGGCCGGCCCACAGCGCCGGACGCACGCGCCCGCGCCAGAGCAGGTAGACGTAGGTGCGGGCACGGGCGGAGAAGCGAGCGTGAAAATCGTCCGACACCGCCTTGGCCCATTGTACGGAAATGGTCGGCGGCAGGAACGCATTGACGCCACGTACCCACGACTCCATGCGGCGCTGCAGGAGCGTGTCCAGATGAACCACCTGCATCGCGCCATGCACGCCCGTATCGGTGCGACCGGCGCAAATGGTGGGTACCGCCTCCGCCACGCCGCAGAACTGCGCCAACGCGGCTTCCAATGTGTCCTGCACCGTCTGCCGGTGCGGCTGGGTCTGCCAACCCTGCCAGGCGGAGCCGTCGTATGCCAGCCCCAATGCAACTCTAGACATCGTTCAAACCCGAGGACCGCTGACCGGGCGCGGTTCGTCCGTGGGCGGCTCATCCAGGTCGAGGCTGATGGAATCGAGCTTGCGGTTCAACGCCGCCGTATCCAGCGCCGGCTCGTTGTAGGCGTAGGTTTCCTCGTCATCGTCGCCGCGCCGCGCACCCGCGCGCCGCAGCACCCAAGCGATGGCGAAGGCGATCAGCGCCAGGACGGCGGTGACGATAACGAGAAGATTGTCGGCCAGCCAGGCCGGCATGGAAGAAGTCAAATCCTTATCCTTGGTGTTGCTGGCCGCCGCATCCGCGGCCGCCTTGTCTTGTTGCGCGGCGGCCGTCGACGCGCCGGGGGTACCGGCGGCGCCTGGAGCACCCGAGGCGCCAGGCGTGCCTGCCGCGCCCGTGGCGCCGGTTGCGCCAGCGGCCCCCGCGATTCCCGTGGCGCCGGCCGCCCCTGCGGCACCTGTCGCGCCCGATGCGCCCGAAGTCCCTGTCGTGCCGGTCGCGCCAGCCGCGCCCGAAGCGCCTGCTGTTCCGCTTGCGCCAGCGGCGCCCGAAGCGCCTGCGGTCCCGGCCGCGCCTGCCGAACCTGAAACGCCTGCCGCACCACTTGCGCCTGTCGCGCCCGAAGCGCCTGCTGTTCCGCTTGCGCCGGCCGGACCAGGAGCACCTGCGGCGCCGCTTGCGCCTGTCGCCCTCGGCGCACCAGCGGCACCCGTCGCGCCCGGCGTGCCAGTCGCTCCAGCGGCGCCCGATGCGCCCGTTGCTCCCGAGGCCCCCGCAGCGCCAGCCGCTCCGGCCGCGCCCGTGGCCCCAGCAGCGCCGGTCGCCCCCGTGGCGCCCGATGCCCCGGCAGCGCCAGAGGCGCCGCCGCCCGACCCGGACGCGCCCTGCCCGCCCACGGCCTTGTTCAATTCATCGACGTTGCTCTGCAACTGATTCACGCGCCCCTCGGCATCCGCCATGGCGCGCTGGTTGGACGTGCGCTGATCCGCCTGCGCATCGGCCTGCGCCGCCGCGCCATCCTGCGCCTGGCCCGAGGACAGGCGCACCCGGTCCTGCGGCGGCGAGGCGCTCGCCACGCCGGTGTCGCCAGGCTTGGTCACCGTGCCGGACGCCGCGTCCTGCCCCTTGACCACCGACGGATTGGCGCCGGCCGCCGCGCCGATGCGCGCGCGGTAGCGGGCGAACGCCTCGGCATGTTCATTGAAGATGCGGCGCGCTTCGGCCGGATCCACCGCGCGGACCGTGGCCGCATCGGGGATCACCAGTTTCTGACCCGCGCGCACCAGATTCATGTTGTTCTGGATGAAGGCGTCGGGATTGGCGCGCCACAGCGCCACCAGCATCTGGTAGATCGAGGCGTTCGGCACCGCATTGCGCTGGGCGATGGCGAACAGCGTATCGCCCGACTTGACGTTGACCGCCCCCGCCGCGCCACCCGCCCGGCCCGGCGTGCCCACGGCGGCCGGCGTGACGTCGGCGCCCGCGCCGCGCAGCGGCACCAGGATGCTGACCTGCACCTGCCGCTGGCCCGAACTGGAACTGATGTCGAGCAGCAGGTCGACCGCGCCGCCCGCCGGCGCCTGCGTCGACCGCACCCGCAGGTTCTTGCGGGTCGGGTCCAGGCCATCCTCGACCCGCACCACCAGACTGGCCAGCGGCGCCGGTGGCTTCAGGCCGGCGCGTTGCCAGGCGACCTCGTCGGCCACCGACACCCGCAGCGACGACACCTCGTCGGGCGTCAGTTCCTGCAGCCCGACCAGCGCCTGCAACGGCGTGCCCGGCGCCGACACCACCCGCGAATGCCCCACCCGCATCGCCAACGCCGGACTGCAAGCGCCCGCGCCGATCGCCAGCGCGATCGCCCACTGGAGGGCCTTCAAACGGCGGGCATGCTTCACTTGGCGCGAACGCTGGGTCATAAGCTGGAATTCCGTTCTTATCGTCGATTTTCGGGCGGGACCTGTTCGTCGCCATTACGTGAGAACAAGCCTCAATTCACCGGAAAAGTGTAATGGATCGAGCGCGTTTCACAAACCTGAAAGGCGCATCGGCGTTGGCTGGCGGGCACATTGGCGCCCGGTCCGATACGCTGCAAACGACAAAGGCACCCGCGGGTGCCTTTGTCGGAGCGGCCTACACGGCAGGACGGCATGCGCCGCCCGCCAGGCCTCAGGCTTCGGCCAGCGCGATGCGCAGCATGCGGCGCAGCGGCTCGGCGGCGCCCCATAGCAACTGGTCGCCGACGGTGAAGGCGCTCAGGTATTGCGGGCCCATCGACATCTTGCGCAGGCGGCCCACCGGAATGTCCAGCGTGCCCGTGACCGCGACCGGGGTCAGCTCGCGGATGGTTTCTTCCTTGGTGTTGGGAATCACCTTGGCCCACTGCGTGCCCTGGGCGATCAGCGCTTCGATCTCATCCAGCGGCAGGTCGCGCTTGAGCTTGATGGTCAGCGCCTGGCTGTGGCAGCGCATCGCGCCGATGCGCACGCACAGGCCGTCGATCGGGGTGGCGGCGGTGCCGAAGGCGGCGCCGCGGCCGAGGATCTTGTTGGTCTCGACCTCGCCCTTCCACTCTTCCTTGGACATGCCGTTGCCCAGGTCCTTGTCGATCCACGGGATCAGGCTGCCGCCCAGCGGCACGCCGAAGTGCTCGTGGGGCAGCGCCGCGTCCTTCTGCTTGGCCAGGATGCCGCGGTCGATTTCCAGGATGGCCGAGGCCGGATCGTCCAGCAGCGGCTTGACGGCGTGGTTCAGCTCGCCGAACTGGGTCAGCAGCTCGCGCATGTGCTGCGCGCCGCCGCCGGAGGCGGCCTGGTAGGTCATGGTGGTCATCCACTCGACCAGATCGTTGTTGAACAGGCCGGCCAGGCCCATCAGCATGCAACTGACCGTGCAATTGCCGCCGATGAAGTTGCGCACGCCGCGCTTGAGCGCCGCGTCGATCACGGGACGGTTGACCGGGTCCAGCACGATGATGGCGTCATCGGCCATGCGCAGCGTGCTGGCGGCGTCGATCCAGATGCCATTCCAGCCCGCGCCGCGCAGCTTCGGGTAGACCTCGGAGGTGTAGTCGCCGCCTTGCGCCGTCACGATGATCGGCAGTTTTTTCAGAGCGTCGATGTTGTAGGCGTCTTGCAGCGGGCCCGCGCCAGTCGCCCAAGTGGGGGCGGCGCCGCCAGCGTTGCTGGTGGAGAAAAACACCGGTTCGATCAGTGCGAAGTCGTTCTCGTCGCGCATGCGTTGCATGAGCACCGAGCCGACCATACCGCGCCAGCCGACAAGGCCTACTGCTTGATTCATTTCAATCGCTCTTTAAAGGTGGGGACAAGGTGTGGTGAAAAAACGTGCAGGAATCCAACAATTTATCAGAATGCACGCAGGGATGTTGCGGCGCAGCTTGAAAAAACGGGGCCACAATGAAAGCCAACCCGCTTTCGCGGCGCGGCGGCAACACCGGCATGAAAAAAGGGCCGCCCCGCGGGCGGCCCCTGGAATCGGGACCGCGCCGCAAGGGCGCGTCCCTTGCAGGCATCAGGCCAGGGCTTTGAGGACGGCGTCGCCCATGCCCGAGGTGCTGACTTTGGTGGTGCCGGGTTCGAAGATGTCGGCGGTGCGCAGGCCATCGGCCAGCACGCGGCGCACGGCGGCTTCGATACGGTCGGCCTGCGGCGCCAGGTTCAGCGAGTAGCGCAGCAGCATGGCGGCCGACAGGATGGTCGCCAGCGGATTGGCGATGCCCTGCCCGGCGATGTCCGGGGCCGAGCCGTGGCTGGGCTCGTACAGGCCCTGGCCGCCGGCATTCAGCGAGGCCGACGGCAGCATGCCGATGGAGCCGGTCAGCATGGCCGCCTCGTCCGAGAGGATGTCGCCGAACAGGTTGCCGGTGACGATCACGTCGAACTGGCGCGGGTTGCGCACCAGTTGCATGGCGGCGTTGTCAACGTACATGTGCGACAGCTCGACGTCCGGATACTCGCGCGCCACTTCGATGACGATGTCGCGCCAGAACTGCGAGGTCTCGAGCACGTTGGCCTTGTCCACGCTGCACAGCTTCTTGTTGCGCTTCTTGGCGGATTCGAAGCCGATGCGGGCGATGCGGCGCACTTCCGATTCAGCGTAGCGCATCGTGTCGTAGCCTTCGCGTTCGCCGCTGAAGGCGCCATCCGGCGACGAGCGCACGCCGCGCGGCGTGCCGAAATAGATGTCGCCGGTCAGTTCGCGGATGATCAGGATGTCCAGCCCGGACACGATCTCGGGCTTGAGCGACGAAGCGCTTGCCAGCTCGGGATACAGGATGGCGGGACGCAGGTTGGCGAACAGGCCGAGCGCCTTGCGCAGGCCCAGGATGGCCTGCTCGGGGCGGAATTCGCGCGGCAGGCTGTCGTACTTCCAGTCGCCGACGGCGCCGAACAGCACGGCGTGCGATTCCTTGGCCAGCTTCAGCGTGGCCGGGGGCAGCGGGTGCTCGAACTCGTCGAACGCCGCGCCGCCGACGGCGGCCTGCTTGATGTCGAACGGCACGTCCAGCGCCTTCAGGACGCGCACGGCCTGCTCGACGATTTCGGGGCCGATGCCGTCGCCCGGCAGGACTGCGATGTTGTGAGTCATGGAAAAAACGATCCTATGGTCGATGGGGTGAGTCGGATCAGGCGATCGGACGGCTTTCCAGCCAGGGATGACGGGCCAGGCGCTCGGCCTCGAAGGCGCGGATCTTGTCCGAATGGCGCAGGGTCAGGCCGATGTCGTCGAAACCGTTCAGCAGGCAGTACTTGCGGAACGGCTCGATGTCGAACTTCATGGCGCGGCCGTCGGCCGCCACCACCACCTGGCGATCCAGGTCGATGTTGAGCTTGTAGCCCGGGAAGGCCTTCACTTCGTCGAACAGGCGCGCCACTTCGAGCTCGGACAGCACGATCGGCAGCAGGCCGTTCTTGAAGCTGTTGTTGAAGAAGATGTCGGCGTACGACGGCGCGATGATGGCGCGAAAGCCGAACTGCGTCAGCGCCCAGGGCGCGTGCTCGCGGCTCGAGCCGCAGCCGAAGTTCTTGCGCGCCAGCAGCACCGAGGCGCCCTGGTAGCGCTGCTGGTTCAGCACGAAATCGGGGTTGAGCGGACGCTTGCTGTTGTCCATGCCCGGCTCGCCGTGGTCCAGGTAGCGCAGCTCGTCGAACAGGTTCGGGCCGAAGCCGGTGCGCTTGATGGACTTGAGGAACTGCTTGGGGATGATGAGGTCCGTGTCGACGTTTTCGCGGTCGAGCGGAGCCACCAGGCCTTCGTGAGTGGTGAATGCTTGCATGATGTCGGTACTCGGTGGGCGCTTAACGGAACGTGCGGACGTCGACGAAATGGCCGGCCACGGCGGCGGCGGCGGCCATCGCCGGGCTGACCAGGTGGGTGCGGCCACCCTGGCCCTGGCGGCCTTCGAAGTTGCGGTTCGAGGTCGAGGCGCAGCGCTCGCCCGGCTCAAGCCGGTCGGCGTTCATGGCCAGGCACATCGAGCAGCCCGGCTCGCGCCATTCGAAGCCCGCCTCGATGAAGATCTTGTCCAGGCCTTCGCGTTCGGCCTGCTGCTTGACCAGGCCGGAGCCCGGCACCACCATGGCCTGGCGCACGTTGGAGGCCACGCGCTTGCCGCGCGCCACGACGGCGGCGGCGCGCAGGTCCTCGATGCGCGAGTTGGTGCAGGAGCCGATGAAGACGCGGTCCACGCGGATGTCGGTCAGGGGCGTGTTGGGCTTGAGGCCCATGTATTCCAGCGCGCGCTCCATGCCGCTGCGGCGCACGTCGTCTTTTTCGCGGTCGGGGTCCGGCACGCGCGAATCGACCGGCAGCACCATTTCGGGCGAGGTGCCCCAGGTGACCTGCGGCTTGATGTCGCGGGCGTTGACGTTGACCACGGTGTCGAACCTGGCGCCTTCGTCGGTGTGCAGCGTGCGCCAGTAGGCCACGGCGTGATCCCACAGCACGCCCGACGGCGCGAACGGACGGCCGCGGAAGTATTCGATGGTCTTGTCGTCGACGGCGACCATGCCGGAGCGGGCGCCGGCTTCGATGGCCATGTTGCAGACCGTCATGCGGCCTTCCACCGACAGCGCGCGGATGGTGCTGCCGGCGAACTCGATGGCGTGGCCGGTGCCGCCGGCGGTGCCGATGATGCCGATGATGTGCAGGACGACGTCCTTGGCCGTACAGCCGAACGGCAACTCGCCTTCGACCTTGATCAGCATGCTCTTGGCTTTCTTCATGAGCAGCGTCTGCGTGGCCAGCACGTGTTCGACTTCGGAGGTGCCGATGCCGAACGCCAGCGCGCCCAGCGCGCCGTGCGTGCTGGTGTGCGAGTCGCCACAGACCACGGTCATGCCCGGCAGGGTGGCGCCCTGCTCCGGCCCGATGACGTGGACGATGCCCTGGCGCAGGTCGTTCATGCGGAATTCGGTGATGCCGTACTTGTCGCAGTTGGCGTCGAGCGTGTCGACCTGCAGGCGCGAGATCGGATCGTCGATGCCCTGGGCGCGGTTCATCGTGGGCACGTTGTGGTCGGCCACCGCCAGGTTGGCGCCGTTGCGCCACGGCTTGCGCCCGGCCATGGCCAGGCCCTCGAACGCCTGCGGGCTGGTCACTTCGTGCAGCAGGTGGCGGTCGATATAGAGCAGACAGGTGCCGTCTGATTCCTGGTGGACGATGTGGGCGTCCCAGAGTTTGTCGTAAAGGGTTTGGGCCATGGATGCGCTCAGCAAATAGACAATCCGGCTCGTGCCTCGCATGGAGCGAATCCCTCGCATCCACGCCGGCCGCTGCGGCATGTGAGGCATTATGCCCAGCCTCTGAACCTAGTACAATCACACCGAATATACTAGTACTGGCAATACCACGGTGAGTCCCCGAGACGGCAGGACGCCGCCCGGGGCGCAACCAATGCCTAGCGCGACGCGCGGCCCTTGGATTGCTCGTACAGCGGCAGCACCTGTTGCGCCGCCGCCTGCAGGTCGGTGATACGCGAGGCGGCCGACGGGTGGGTCGAGAGGATCTCGGGCGGTGCGCTGCCGTTGTCCGCGGCCCCCATCTTCTGCCACAGCGTGACCGCGGCGCGCGGATCAAAGCCGGCCCGAGCGGCCAGTTCCACGCCCATGCGGTCGGCTTCGGTTTCGTGGGTGCGGCTGTTGGGCAACGTGAACATCACGTCGCTGAGCTTGCCGCCCAGGTCCGAGGCGGCGCTCGATCCGGTGGCGATCGACAACACCTGCAACCCGAGGTTGGTGGCCATCTGCTGCGAGACGCGCTCGCGCGCGTGCTCGCGCAGCGCGTGAGAAATCTCGTGGCCCAGCACCGCGGCCAGCTCATCATCCATCGGCTTGATCTTGTTGATCAGGCCGGTGTAAACGGCGATCTTGCCGCCCGGCATGCACCACGCGTTGATCTCGTCGCTGGTCAGGACGTGCACTTCCCATTTCCAGCCGGACGCGTCGGGGCGGAAAACGCCGGTCTGCGCGATCAGGCGCTGCGAGATCGCTCGCACCCGCGCCACCTGCTGAGCGTCGCGGTCCAGCAGGTTCTTGGCCTGCGCCTGCTTGAGGATGTCGGCGTACTGCTGGTTCGCTTCCTGCTCCAGCGCCTGAGACGGCACCATGCTGGACATGTACTGCGTCCGGTTGACGCCGATGGCGCCCGACTGGGTGGTGTTCATCCCGGTGCAGCCCGCCAGGGCAGCCAGGAACAGCGCCGCCGCCAAGCGGCGCAACGGATAGCGATTACGGCTCATGTCAGCCTCCAACAGTCAGGAACAACGGGACGCGCGCAGGCCTCAACCCTGATCGCCGCACTGGCCGCGGTGGCGCAGGGCGTGGTCGATCAGCACCAGGGCCAGCATGGCCTCGGCGATTGGCGTGGCGCGAATGCCGACGCAGGGGTCGTGGCGACCGAGCGTCTGCACCATCACCGGCTCGTTGGCGCGGTTCACGGAACGGCGCTCGACCCGGATGCTGGACGTGGGCTTGATGGCCAGCGACACCGTCACCGGCTGGCCCGTCGATATGCCGCCCAGCACGCCGCCGGCATGGTTGGTGACGAAGCCGTCGGGGGTGATCTCGTCGCCATGCTCGGAACCGCGCTGCGCGATGCAGTCGAAACCGGCGCCGATCGACACGCCCTTGACGGCATTCAGGCCCATCATCACGTGCGCGATGTCGGCATCCAGGCGGTCATAGATGGGCTCGCCCCAGCCGGCCGGCAGGTTCTCGGCCACCACCTCGATACGCGCGCCGACCGAATCGCCGTCGCGGCGCAACTGGTCCATGTAGGCCTCGAGCTCCGGCACGATGTCGGCGTTGGGCGCGTAGAAGGGGTTGTTCGGCACCTCGTCCCAAGAGACGAAGGGAATCGGGATCGGGCCCAGTTGGCTCATGTAGCCGCGCACTTTCACGCCGTATTGCTCGGCCAGCCACTTCTTGGCCACGGCGCCCGCCGCCACCGTCGGCGCGGTCAGCCGCGCGGACGAACGGCCGCCGCCGCGAGGATCGCGCAGGCCGAACTTGCGCCAGTAGGCGTAGTCGGCGTGGCCCGGCCGGAACGTGTCGGTGATATTGGAATAGTCCTTGCTGCGCGCATCGGTGTTGCGGATCAGCAGCCCGATGGGCGTACCCGTGGTCAGCCCCTCGAACACGCCGGACAGGATCTCGACCTGGTCGGCTTCCTGGCGCTGGGTGACGTGACGCGAGGTGCCGGGGCGGCGGCGGTCCAGTTCGTGCTGGATGTCGGCCGCTTCCAGCGGCAATCCGGGCGGGCAGCCATCGATGACGCAACCGATCGCCGGCCCGTGGGATTCGCCAAAATTCGTGACGGTGAACAGGGTACCGAGGGTATTGCCGGGCATAGGAAATCAACAGGTGGGGTTTGCAAGCAACCCCGATTATGACACCGCCGACGCCAAAGCCTGAATTTCCGCGGCGGGCGCGGGACGTCCCAGCAGGAAACCCTGCATCACACGGCAACCCAGCGACTTGAGGATCTCGCGCTGCCCTTCGGTCTCGACGCCTTCGGCCACCACCGGCAGGTGCATCGCCTGGCACAATCCGAACAACGCCGACACCACCTCGCGGCTGCCGGCATCGGACTCGAGAGCGGAGATGAAGCTGCGGTCGATCTTGACCCAGTCGATCGGCAGGTGCCGCAGATGGTTCAGGCTGGAATAGCCGCAGCCGAAATCGTCCAGCGCCACGCCGATGCCCTTGGCCCTCAGAGTGTTCAGGATCTTCACGTGGCGCTCGTAGTGCAGGATGAAGATCGATTCGGTGATCTCCAGCACCAGCTTGCGCGGCGCCAGCTTGGTCGCGGCCAGCACGTCGGAGACCAGTTGCACCAGGCCGTCCTCGTTCAACTGCTTGACCGACAGATTCACGTGCACGCGCCAGGCCGCCGGCCACAGCGCCGCCTGTGAGCAGGCGCGTTCCAGGATCCAGGCGCCCAGGGGCACGATCAGCCCGCTGCGTTCGGCCAGCTCGATGGTCACGGCCGGCGATACGCTGCCCAGCTCGGGGTGATGCCAGCGCAGCAACGCCTCGCAGCCCTGCACCACCCCGGTGCCGCTGTCGCAGACAGGCTGGTAGTACAACTCGAATTGGTCCATCGAGGCAGTCGTCAGGGCCAGCCGCAGGTCGTTCTCCAGACCCTGCTGGTCACGCTGACGCGCCAGCATGCGGAAGTCGAACATGTTCCAGCCGGGGCCGCCACGCTCCTTGAGCGGCACCATGGCCACCTGCACGCAACGTTGTAATTCCTCGACACTGCGACCGTGGTCCGGATACAACGCCGCCCCCACGCGGAACACCGCGATCAGGGGGCGGCCACCCAGCTCGTAAGGCACGGAAAGGTCCTCGAGCAGCTTGGCCGAGACCTGGGCCGCGCCCTCCTCATCGACGTCGGGAATGCACACGGTGAAGGTGTCGGTGCCCGTGCGGGCCACCATGCCGCCCAGCGCGCGGGTCAACAGGCTGAGCCGATCGGCCACCATCACCAGCAGGGCCTGGTCTTCGCCGGCCCGCAGCATCGCGCTGATCTCGGCGTACTGGTCAAAACTGACCAGGAAAAACGCGCCAATGCCGCGCGAGCCCGAACGGGCGCGCGCGATACCCAGGGACTCCTGGTGGTCCTGCGCCGGTCCGCCAGGGCCGACCCCCCCCCGGCCAGCCTGCCGCTCCGACTGGACCAGCCACGCGCGCGCGCGGCGATGCAGCTCCCGCTGGCTCAGGACGCCGGTCAATTCATCACGCGTCAATCGCCCGCGCAGGACGCGTTCCCGGCGGACGAAAAACAAACTTATCGCTGCAAGTGCGCCCACGAGCGTCAGGCACAGTGCGAGCAGGTAACTCTCACGCACGGAGCCCCCTATCTAGAAACCCTTGGCGTTGTGGTCCGGAAAGAAACCCAAGGGCTGTAACATTTTTTAAATTATGCATTATTTTCGCAAAAAAACGCCACACTTCAGGAGCAACGCGCTCCCTTTCCTTCGATTCCTGCCTTGATCTGGTTGCTCGTTGGGGGTCATGACGGTCCTTGGATAGCAGTCGCTGGCCGGTCCTTTGCGCCATGCCGTGCCCTTACTACGACAGCCGAAGCCCGAAAATTAATACGGCCTGTCTCAATAGTTATCATCCGGGCAATTATCACGAGCGAAATAATTGCACAGGTTGTCTGATATCGCAGTTGATTTCGTAATATTCTGTATGTTCTGTGACATACGGAATTACAGCGTGCGCGGCGACACTGAGGTATTAGTAACGTGTGTCACGTTTCTTATCCAGCATTTTTCCCGTCAGGGCACTTGCGCTGCCCGACGTCTCCCCTTTCACTGGCAGGCCGGCATTGCGCGGCACCGGCAACGGTGCGGGCCACGAAGGGAACCTCTAATCCATGTCCACACTACGCCGGCTGATCCTCTGCACCGCTCTCCTGACTGCCTTCATCCTGCTTGGCGCACAGGCGCTGGGGATGCTGGCCGCCCACCGTTATCTGAACACCCAGTTGGCCCAGCAGGGCCAGGCCGGCGCCAGCGCGCTGGCCTGGGCGCTGTCGCACGACCCGGGAGGCGTGCAGGACAAGCGTCAGTTGGCCGACGAGCTGTTCGGGGCCGGCATGTATGCGCTGGTGCGCATTTCCGGTGAGAACGGGGACACGGAGGCCGAACGCCGCGAACCCGCGCAGAAAGGGCAAGCCGGGGCTGCGCGCGACTGGCGCGACACCTGGCTATCCATGGACGCCCCCGCGGCCACCCGCCCCTATCTGGGGCCGGATGGCCGGCGCCTGGGCACGGTCACGGTGCAGGCGGACGCGCGGCCGGCGCGCGACACCCTGTGGCAAGGCGGCGTCCGTGTCATCGGCCTGAGCCTGGCCGCTGGCGTGTTCTGGACACTGTTCGCCGCCAACCTGATGCGCTGGCTCGAGGCGAAGACCGGGCGGCACGGCCTGGGCCGCGCCGGCCCGCTGGCGCGGGGCGAAGCGGATAACCCGCAACCGCGCGGGCCCGCCGGCATCGACGAGGCGCTGATCGATGCCCAGCGCAAGGCCGCCGCCACGGTGCAGGAACAGAACGCCCGCATCGAATCGCTCGAAAGCGAAATCCAGCGCGACGCCGTCACCCGGTTGCCCAACCGCAAGTATTTCATCGACCACTTCCGCCAGGCGCTGACCGGCCAGGCGGCCGATACCGGCGGCCACATCCTGATGTTCCGGCAACGCGATCTGGCGCAGATCAACCGGCACCTGTCGCGCGCCTTCACAGACCAGTGGCTGCGCTCATCCGCCGACCGGCTGCGCAGGCTGGTGGACGCCAACGGCGGCGGCGCCATGACGCTGGCGCGGATCGGCGGTTCCGACTTCGCCCTGTTGATGCCGCGCACGTCCGCCCCCCAGGCCGGCCTGCTGGCCGAACGGGTCCGGCATGAACTGCGCTCCTTGCGCGTGCCCATGGACAAGCACGGCTGGTGCCGCTGGGCGCTGGCGATGGCGGCCTTTACGCCCGACGACAACGTCAGCGACACGCTGGCCAGGCTCGATCACGCCCTGATGTGCGCCGAGAGCGCCGACGATGACCAGATCGCCCCCGCCAGCCAGGCGCCCGACAGTACCCGCATCGGCGAATACAGTTGGCACGATGCGCTCTCCACGGCCCTGGAACAGCACCGCTTCTCGTTGACGGTGCAGGCGCTGACGGACGTGCGCGGGGATGTGCTGCATTACGAAGCGAGCCTGACGCTGCACGATAGCCGCGGCGCCGATCCGGTGCCGGCCGCGATCTTCATGCCGCCCGCGGTGCGCCTGGGCCTATCGGCCGAATGCGACATCCAGGCCGTGCGCCTGGGCCTGGACTGGCTCTACACGCACGACGCCGCGCTGACGGTGCACGTATCGCGCGCCTCGCTGGCGCAGGCCGCATTCCTGTCGCGGCTGGAACGCATGCTGGCGGACCGGCCGGCCCTGTCCCCGCGGCTGATCGTCGAAACGGACGCGGGCGCGCTGGTGGAATTGGGCGACGAAATGCGCCAACTGTGCCGCATCGTCACCGCGGCCGGCGGCCGTGTCGGCCTGTCGCGCCTGTCACGGCAATTCGGCGCGATGGAACACCTGCACGAATACCCCCTCTCGTACGTCAAGCTGTGTGGCGGCTTCATTACCGGCATTCTGCACAGCCCGGGCAGCCAGCACCTGGCCGCGACCGTCGTGGCGACCGCCGCCTCGCTCGGCATGTCGGTGTACGCTGAGGACGTTCCCGACGACGCCACCCGCGCCACGCTTGAGAAAATCGGTGTCCACGCGATTCGCGGCGCTGTCGTAAACTTCGCCCGCGCGAACGACCACGCGCCTGACCAACAATGGGTTCCTAGTTGACGGAAGGATTGTTTCTTCGCACCCTTTGGCGCTCGCGCCAATGCCGCGCTGACCGCGCGGCCGCCCAGCGCGCAGCGCGCTCCGCGTGGCCCGTATGGCCGGCAGGCCTGCTCTTGTGGCCCGGCGCGGCACTGGCCGACGCGCCCGGCCACGCATCTGCCGATTTGCTGATCGGCCTTACCGCCGGCATCGCGCTGGCCTGCGCCGTAGCCAGCGCCATCGCCTGGCTCTACACCCGCGCCGCGATCTACGGCGCCGGCCTGGCCTTCGCGCTGGTCGAGGGCATCCTGCGCACCCAGCCGACACTGTTCCCGGCGGGCGCACTGCAGGCGGGCTCGTACGCGGCGTTGCTGGCCATGTCCGTTTCTCTCATCGCTGCGGGCCAGCCGGGCGCCGCGCGCCTGGCCACCGCCTGCCGCTGGACTTGCATCGGGCTGACCGGACTGGCGGCGCTGGCGCTGATCTTCGTCTATGACTCCGATGACGGCATGATGCCCACCCTGATCGCCGGCGCCGGAGCCGCCGCCAGCGTGGTGCTGGCGGCCTGGTTTCTGGCCGTCGCCGCCCGCCCCTGTCCGCGCCGCGCCGCGACGCTGGCGCTGGGCGCGGTACATCTGTCATCGGCCTGGATCCTGGCCCACGACGCCTGGTCCGGGTCGACGGACGGCGGGCCGGTGATGCCGCTGGCGCGGCTGCTCCTGGCGCTGGCCGCCTTGCTGCTGGCGGGACTGGAACGGCGGACGCAGGCGGATCCCGCCCGCCAGCAAACGGACGATGCCCAGCAGTTGGTCCAGGGCGAATTGCGGCTGGTGGAAATGACGGGCGCGCTGGACGCCCAACGGCAGATGAACGCCCTGATCTCCCACGAACTGCGCGCCCCGCTAGCCACCATCAGCGCGGCGGCGCAGTCCCTGGACATGATCCTGTCGGGCAACGGTGAAGCCGTCGACAACCGGCTGGCGCGGATCCACCGCTCGGTGACCCGCATGACGGAGCTGATGGAACAATTGCTGAACCAGGACCGGCTCGGCGAACAGGCCTGGACTCCGCGCGGCGAGCAGACCGACATGTCCGAGCTGGCGGGCGACGTCGTCGCGGCCATGCAACCCGATACCGCCCACGCGCTGCGGCTGCAGGCCGGCGGCGCGCCGCTGCCCGTCTATTGCGACCGCGCGCTGACGAGCGTGGTGGTGCGCAACCTCATCCACAACGCCATCAAGTACTCGCCCGCCAGTGAGCCGATCCGGATCGAGACGGGCGAAACCGAGGCGCAGGGCGTGCCGATGGCCTGGGTGGCCGTGACCGATCGCGGCCCCGGCATTGGCGTGGAGGAACAGGCCCGCATCTTCGAGCCGCGCTTTCGCCGCGCGGCCCATCGCGAAACCCAGGGCATGGGCATCGGCCTGTATCTGGCGCGACGCATCTGCCAGAGCCAGGGCGGCTCGCTGGTCATGCACAGCGAAGTGGGCGTGGGGACGCGTTTCGTCATCACCCTGCCCGCCCGGCCTCCCGAGCCCGATGCGCAGGCTCAGGCCGCGAACACGTAACCCTGGCCGCGCACCGACAGCACCGGCAGCTTCAGCCCGGCGCTCTGCGCCTTGGCGCGCAGCCGGCTCACCAACACGTCGATACGCCGCAGCTCGAACCCGCCCGGGCTGTCCGGCAGGAACAGCTCGGCCAGGGCCTGTCGGCTGACCGCCGAACCGGCCGCATCCATCAACGCCATGAGAAAGGTCCGTTCCTGGGCGCTCAGGTGCAGCGATGCGCCGTCCGGCGCCACCAGGATCCAGCCGCCATCCTGCAGCGACCAGGAGGTGTCGGCAGCCGCCGCGCGGGTCTCGGCGTCGGCCGGACGCGGCGCCTTGGCCAGGCGCATGCGGCGCGCCAGGCTGCGGATGACGGAACTGAGCTCCAGCAGGTCGACGGGCTTGGTCATGTAGACATCGGCGCCGCCCTCCAGGCCGCGCACCCGGTCCTCGAGCGCGCTGCGGCCCGTCAGCATGACGATCCCCACCGGACTCAACGCGCGCAGGCGCGTCGCGACGGAAAAACCGTCCTCTCCAGGAAGATGGGCGTCAAGTATGACGATATCGCAGGGTTGCTCCTGCAAGCGACGGTAGAACGCCGCGGCATTGTCACAGGCGAACGCCACACGGAAACCGTACCCGCCCAGGCCCAACGCCAACTCCTCCCGGAAGTCCGCATCATCCTCAAGCAGGCCGATACACAGCAAACCATCTGCGCCAGGCATATTCAGAGTGCTTTTATATTGAAAATTGTCGACAAATGCCCCAGTGACAGGCATGCCATCCTGAGTGTCCCGCAGGCGACAATCTTACGACTTTTACAATGGAAACGAATGTTTGCAGAGAAAAAAACCGCGATTTTTCGTCTCAATGCGCCAATTTTCTGCGTTTTACGCCCTCAAAATGGCCGCTTTGTCATCAATACGCGCGCGCAGCGAACATCAGGATGAACAGCTCACCTCGATGCCGTTGGCCCAGTCCGGCGGCAGGCTGGCGTACTTTTCGTAGCCAGCGCGGGCCGTGAACGGCTCGCGCAGCAACGTCATCAGCGTCTCGATTTCGCCCGCGTCGCCCGTCTTGGCGGCGCGGATCGCCTCCTCGGCCAGGTGATTGCGCAATACATATAGGGGGTTGACCCGATTCATGGCCTCGGCCACCTCGGTCGCCGGACGTCCGTCCTGCGCGTGGCGCGCCAGCAGGCGATCGAGCCAGCCCGCGGCCGCCTCGCGGTCGATGAACAGATCCTGGAATGGCGCGCGGTTGCCAGACACCGCATCCGCCAGCCGCCGCCAGGCCAGCGTGAAATCGGCCTGGTTGGCGTCCATCAGCTTGAGCAGGTCGTCCAGCAGCGGCTCATCCGCCGGGCGCCAGGCCGCCAGGCCCATCTTGGCGCCCATGCGGTCATGAAACGCGCGCGTGAACACGCCCTCGAATTCGTCCAGCACCGCGCGCAGGGCGTCGACGTCCTGCACCAGCGTATGCAGGCTGCCGCCCAGCCGGTAGAGATTCCACAGCGCCACGGACGGCTGGCGGTTCCAGGAATAGCGGCCCTCGGAATCGGAATGGTTGCAGACATGGCCAAGCCGGAAGCCGTCCATGAAACCGTAAGGGCCGTAATCCAGGGTCAGCCCCAGGATGGACATGTTGTCGGTGTTCATGACGCCATGGCAGAACCCCACGGCCTGCCAGTCCGCCATCAGCAGCGCGGTGCGGCGGGTGACCTCGCGCAGCAGGCGCACGTAGGGCGCGGTGTCGCTTGGCGCCTCGCCGGCGGGCACGGCACGGCATTCGGGGTAGTAGCGGTCGATGACATAGTCGGCCAGCGTCTTGAGCAGGTCCGGCTGACGGCGCGAAGACCAGTGCTCGAACGAGCCGAATCGCACGAAGCTGGGCGACATGCGCGTCACGATGGCCGCCGTTTCCACGGTTTCGCGCCAAACCGGGTCGTCCGAGGCCACCAGCGCCAGTGCGCGGGTGGTCGGAATGCCCAGGCCGTGCATCGCTTCGCTGGCGAGGTATTCGCGCACCGACGAGCGCAGCACCGCGCGGCCATCGCCCATCCGCGAATACGGCGTCTTGCCGGCGCCCTTGAGCTGCAATTCCCAAGCCCCCGCCGGCCCCTGCACCTCGCCCAGCAGGTGGGCGCGGCCATCGCCCAACTGTCCGGCCCACACGCCGAACTGGTGGCCGCTGTAGACCGCCGCCAGGGTGTCGCCGCCTGGCAGCGGCTGCGCCCCGGAAAACACCCGCAGGAATTCCGGCGTCCGCAGCGCGGCCGGGTCCAGCCCGATCAACGCGGCGGCCTCGGCATTGGCATGCAGCAGCCGCGGATTGTTCAGCGGTTGCGGCTCCAGCCGCGTATAGAACGCGGCCGGCAGCGCCGCGAACGAGTTGACGGCTTGCAGTTCGGACAGGGAATGGGCGCTCATGCGCGTTGGCTCCTGGCGGCCCGCTTGGCCGGCCGCACGTAGAAAATGGCGCTGACGAAGAACAGCGTCGACAGCAGGATCTCGCCCCACGCCATCAATACCGACAGCGGCGCCGGATCCGACATGGCGCGCACCACGCCCTCCATCAGGTAGAGCAGCGACAGCATCGAAGCCCACTGATACGTATAGAGGTTGCCGCGCACGACGCCGCGCAGCGGCAGCACCAGCGGCAAGGCCTTGAGCAGCATCCAGGAACCGCCCGGGCGCAGCGGCGCCACCAGCGTTTCCCAGGTGACGCACAGCACGATCAGGGCGAACAGCGACACCGAGGCCGCCAGGCGCAAGCGGGGGTTGAGTTCAGGGTTCATGCTGCTATTATCGCCTGATGAACCGCCCCGCCGAGCCTGCCGCCGCCTCGCCGGCGGCCCCCGAGTCCCCGCCCCCGCGCGCATCGTGGGCGGCGCGGGTCGGGCGTGCCTTTGTCTTCACCGCGCAGCGCGCCGACGAGGAAAAGCTGCTGCAGGTCGCCTCCAGCCTCACCTTCACCACGGTGCTGGCGATCGTGCCGATGCTGGCCGTGGTGCTGTCGCTGTTCACGGCCTTCCCGGTGTTCCAGGAGTTCCGGGTAGCGCTCGAGGACTTCCTCGCCAACAGCCTGATGCCACCGTCCGTCTCGGACAACATCATGGAATACCTGAACCAGTTCGCCCGCCAGGCTTCGCGCCTGACCGCGATTGGCGGCGCGTTCCTGCTGGTGACCTCGCTGCTGCTGATCATGACGATCGACACGGCTTTCAACGACATCTGGCATGTCACCCGGCAGCGCCCGCTGCCGCAGCGGGCGCTGGTCTACTGGGCCGTCATCACGCTGGGGCCGGTGGTGGCCGGCGCCAGCCTCTGGGCCACCTCGTTCGTGGCGCGCGAATCGCTGGGACTGGTGCGCGACGTGCCGGAAATCGTCAGCGTGGCCATCTCGTTCATTCCGCTGGTGCTGACGGCCCTGGGCTTCGCCGCCCTGTTCATGGTGGTGCCGAACCGCCAGGTGCTGTGGCGCGACGCCCTCATTGGCGGCTGCGTCACGGCGATCGCGCTGGAAGTCATGAAGTCGGCCTTCGCCTACTACCTGACGCGGTTTCCCACCTATACCGTCATCTACGGCGCGTTCGCCACGCTGCCGATCTTCCTGTTGTGGATCTATCTGTCCTGGCTGGCGGTGCTGCTGGGCGCCACCCTGGCGGCCAGCGCGCCGCTGATCCGCCTGGGACGCTGGGAATTCAACCGTTATGCCGGCGCCCCCTTCGTCGATGCGCTGGACGTGCTGCGCGTGTTGCGCCGCGCCCAGTCCCGCACGCCCCCCGGCCTGCCGGCCGGCCAACTGGCCTCGAAACTGAAACTGCACCAGGACGAACTGAACGATGTCCTGGAGACCCTGTGTGACATGAACCTGGTTACACGCACCCCGGACGATCTCTGGGTGCTGACCTGCGACGCCCGGGAGACCTCGCTGGCGCCGGTGGTGGACCGTTTCCTGCTCGATCGCGGCCAGCCGCGGGTGCGCGACGACGGTGAAATCCTGCGGGTCGCGGCAGCCGTGATTTCCCGGGAAAATGCGCCCGTGCTGGAAGAAGTCTGCGGAGAAGCGCAAAATACCGGAAATGGCGTCGCCCCGGTATTGCAGCTGGAAGCGAACAAGAAATAGCAATCAGGGCACCACCGCCCAGGAGAAACCGATGTTGAAGGTCAGCGAGATTCTGCGCGTCAAGGGAGACACGCTTTACACGGCATCGCCGGACATGCCCGTGTCCCAGGCCGTGCAAACCATGAGCGAGCAGGATATCGGCTCGCTCGTCATCATGGAATTCGGCACGCTGGTCGGCATGCTGACGTTCCGCGAGATCATCCGCCACATGCACGCGCATGGCGGCGCGGGCGAAACCACCATCCGTTCCATCATGGACGACGCGCCGGTCAGCGTATCGCCCAACACCAGCGCCGACGAAGTGCAGCGCCTGATGCTCGAAAAGCACGCGCGCTACATCCCGGTCATGGACGGCCCCACGCTGATGGGCGTGATTTCGTTCTACGACATGGCCCAGGCCATCGTGGCGGCCCAGCAGTTCGAAAACAACATGCTCAAGGCCTACATCCGCGACTGGCCCGCCGAAAGCGCGGAGTCGACCCAGTCCTGAGCCACCGGCGGGCGGCGTCATCGCCGGCCCGCGGCGATCGTCCAATGGACAACGCCCAGGCGACCTCGCGGCCGCCTGGGCGTTGTTGCATTCAGGAGGGAGGCGCGTTCAGACGCCCGCCGGCGCCGCCGCCAGCGCGGCGCCGCGTTCCGGCGGCGCATGCCGCTGGCTGCGCCAGGCGTCGTAGATCAGCGCGGGATCGTTCGCGGCCAGCAGCGCTGGATCCGACAACATGCGGCGCCAGCGCCGCGCGCCCGACTGGCCATTCACCAGTCCCAGCATGGGCCGCGTCATGACCCGTAGCGGCACGCCCCGCGCCACCTGGCCCGCGGCGTATTCCATCATCGCGTCGACCACCTGGGCATCGCTGGGCAGGCGCACCGACGGCCACAACTGCAGGGATACTTCGGACAACACCCGGGGCGTGTGCCAGGCCGCGCGGCCCAGCATCACGCCGTCGAAATCGGCGGCCGCGCGCACCGACTGCGCGGCATCGGCCAGCCCGCCGTTCAGCACGAACACGCAGTCCGGGAAGTCCCGCTTGAGCTGGCTCACCACGTCGTAGCGCAGCGGCGGAATCTCGCGATTGTCCTTGGGCGAGAGCCCCTTGAGCACGGCGTTGCGCGCATGAGCGATGAACACCCGGCAGCCGGTGTCGTAGATCTTGCCGACGAAATCGCGCACGAAGGCGTACGACTCGTCATAGTCCAGCCCCAGGCGGTGCTTGACCGTCACCGGAATGTCGACCGCATCCTGCATCGCCTTGATGCAGTCGGCGACCAGGGCGGGCTCGGCCATCAGGCAGGCGCCGAAAGCGCCTTTCTGAACCCGTTCCGAAGGACAGCCGCAGTTCAGGTTGATTTCATCGTAGCCCCATTGCCGCCCCAACTTGGCCGACTGCGCCAGGGCGTCAGGCTCGCTGCCGCCCAGTTGCAACGCGACCGGATGCTCGGCCTCGTCGAAGTCCAGGTGACGCGCGACGTTGCCATACAGCAAGGCGCCGGTGGTGATCATTTCGGTGTACAGACGCGCGCGCGGCGCCAGCAGCCGGTGGAAATAGCGGCAATGCCGGTCGGTCACATCGATCATCGGGGCGACGCACAGCCGCCAGTCGGGGGAGTCCAAGAATCACTCGTCAAAACAAGGGGATGCGGTATTTTACGGTGCTTGGCGGGATTCTGCCCGGCAAGCTGGCCGACGATAGCGCCGCCCCCGCGGGCCATGTGGTCTAAAATTGCGCCGCCGCCGCGCGCAAGCGAGCGCCCGCGCCCGTGGCACACGTCCGCCAACTCCCCTCTTCTCGTAGATCAATGGCCGTATTCACCCCCGTATCCGATGACGACGCACGCGCCCTGCTGGGGCATTTCGACCTGGGTGAGTTCGTCTCGCTGCGGGGGATCACGGCGGGTATCGAGAACACCAATTACTTCCTGTACACCAGCCGCGGCGAATACGTGCTGACGCTGTTCGAAGTGCTGACGCACGCCCAGTTGCCGTTCTATATCGAACTGATGTACCACCTGGCCAGCCGCGGCATTCCGGTGCCGCAGCCGCAGACGCTGCGCAACGGCACCCGCCTGACCACGCTGCACGGCAAGCCCTGCGCGATCGTCACACGCCTGCCCGGCGGCTACGAACCCGCCCCGGGCGTCGCCCATTGCGCCCTGGCCGGGGCCACCCTGGCCCGTGCCCACCTGGCGGCGCGGGACTTCCCGATCCAGCAGCCCAACCTGCGCGGCCTGTCCTGGTGGACCGAGACGGCACCCAAGGTTCTGCCATTCCTCGAAGCCGGCCAGGCGCAGTTGCTGCAGTCCGAGCTGGCCGCGCAACAGGCCGCGGCCGCCAGTCCCGCGTGGCAGGCACTGCCCGCCGGTCCCGCGCACTGCGACCTATTCCGCGACAACGTGCTGTTTGCCGGCACCTTCGAGGATCCGCTCATGGGCGGCATCATCGACTTCTACTTCGCCGGCTGCGACACCTGGCTGTTCGACGTCGCGGTCGGGGTGAACGACTGGTGCATCGAACGCGACACGGGTGAATTTATCCCCGAACTGGTCGAATCCTGGCTCGATGCCTATGCCAGCGTGCGCCCGTTCACGGACGCCGAGCGCCAGGCATGGCCGCTGATGCTGCGTGGCGCCGCCCTGCGCTTCTGGCTGTCGCGCCTGTACGACTTTTTCCTGCCGCGCCCGGCCCAGACGCTCAAGCCGCACGACCCCCGCCATTTCGAAAGAGTGTTGCAAGCGCGCCACCGCCCCGGCCTGCCGGTATTGCCGTAATCGTTATGCCCCCCATAATTGGGGGTAGCACGTCCCTTATTGAGAGATCACTTCCCAAGAGAGCCATGCAAGCAGCATTCCTACCCGCGTCTTCCGGCTGGCAATGGGTTCGAGACGGCTTCCGTCTGTTCCGCAAGCAACCCCTGGCCATGTACACCTGGGCGCTGGTCAACAGTCTCCTGGTCATTTTTGCCTTCGCGGCGCAGATCGTCGGTCCGATCCTGTTCATTGCCCTCATGCCGTCGGTCACGCTGATGAGCCTGGCGGCCTGCAAACACGTCGAGGCAGACCGCGTCATGCTGCCCTCGATGTGGGCCAAGCCGCTCAAGCAGCCGGGAGTGTTCCGCAAGCTGTTCCTGATGGGCCTGCTGTACGCGGCCGTCAGCCTGGCGACCGGGCTCGCCACCTTCCTGCCGTTCTCGGCCGCCTTTTCGGAAGGCATGCGCATCGCGTCCATCGAAAACAGCATGGAACCCGTCCTGATGGCCTTGCGCGCCCCGCTCATCATTTTCACGATTCTCTACATCGTGATCGCGGCGCTTTTCTGGTATGCGCCGGTACTGGTCGCCTGGCACGGCTTGCGACTGACGCAGGCGCTGTTCTTTTCCGGCATCGCCTGCTGGCGCAACAAGTGGGCCTTCCTGGTTTATGCCGCCACCTGGGTCCTGATCGCCCTGTTCCTGGACCTGTGCTCCGGGCTGCTGGTCGCCCTCGGCCTGTCGCCACAATTGGCCAGCACGCTGCAGATTCCGTTCACGATCGCCGCGGCAGGCGTGTTCTATTGCAGCTTCTACCCGTCGTATACCTCCGTGTTCGGCATCAACAGTCCCAGCCCGAATCTCGACAACGGCCACGGCGCCCAGGCATAACGCCACCCGGCAGGGCGCCAGCGCCCTGCACACCTTCACCACCCGCCGATCGCGCGCCACGAACACCACGTCGATGGGATGGCGCATGCCAAAGGTATGCACCGCCCGGCAAGGCGCCAGCAACAGGCCTGAACGCGGCCCCGGGGGCCGGCGCCCCAGCAATCCGCGCATCCGGCCTGGCCAGCTTCCGACCCGCAGCAGCCGCAACCGTGCGCGGGGCCACGGCAGGCGGGCGCTCACCAGGTCCCCTGCAGCAATCGCGCGGCGATGGGAAACGCCAGCACGATGAACGTGCACGGAAAGATGCAGCCTATCAACGGCAACAGCATCTTCACCGGCGCCTGCAGCGCCAGTTGCTCGGCGCGCCACTGGCGCTCGCTGCGGCATTGCCTGCTCTGCGCCCGCAATACCGGCCCCAGGCTGATACCGAGTGCATCCGCCTGGGCCAGGGCCGCGGTCCACTGGCGTACCAGCGGAATGCCGCAGCGATCCGCCATGGCCTGCAGCGCGGCGGCCCGGGACACGCCGGCGCGCATGTCCGCCAGCGCCTCGCCCAGGACGTCGCGCAACGGGCCGCGGGGACCGTTCGTGGCGGCCATTTGCAAGGCGCCATGCGTGCTCAGGCCGGCCTCGACGCACAAGACCATCAGTTCGAGGACGAACGGCAAACCCTGTTCGATCCGGCGCTGGCGTTCCCGTATCCGGCCTCGGAGCCATATTGCCGGCTGCACGCCCGCCATGAGCGCGCCGGCGACGGCCCCCGCGATGTAGTAGCCAATGGCCAATGCATCCCTCGGCGGCGCTCCGGCCAACATGCCACTGCCTCGCAACGCCAACATCGCCAGGCCCGCGAACGCGGTCCCCGCCATTGCGGCCGCCAGACTCAGCGCCATGATGTGCTCGCCGTGCACGGTCGCAGGCAGCCCCGCCCGGGCGGCCATCGCGGCCAGGCGTGTCCGCCAGGTTCGCGGACAAAACCGCCCCACCGCTGGCGCCGTCCACGCGAGCCCGGGCCAGGCCAGACGCCACCACTCCGGCAAATTGGCGACTGCCGGCATGCCGCGTCCGCTGGAGCGCAAAACCCGCCACGCGCATAGCGCTCCGCCCAGCGCCAGGACAACCATGTCCAGATATCGCCACATCACCGCCCTCTCTTAAAAATCGATCCGAACGATCCGCCGGATCAGCAGGACGCCCGCGGCTTCCAGCGTCGCCAGCAGGGCGAGCACCATCCAGCCTTGCCTCGTATGCCAGAGCAACGCCATGCTGTCCGGCTCCAAGCGGTCCAGCACCGCGAGCAGCAACACCGGCAAACCGCCGACGATCCAGGCCTGCATGCGGCCCTGCGAAGTCAGGGCCCGCACTTTCGCTTGCCACTGCAATCCCGCCCGCACCGCCTGCGCGATACCGTCGAGCGCCTCGGCCAGGTCGCCGCCGGATTGCGCGGCGACACGCATTGCCACCACCACGAGTGTGGTCGAATCAGCCGCCATCCGCGTGTTCAGATGTTCCAGCGCCTCGTCCCAAGCCACGCCCAGCCGCTGCTCGCGCAGCACCAGCCCAAACTCCTGCGCCAGCGGCGCATCGCCCTGAGCCACCACCTGCCGCAACGCGGGCGTCAAGGCGATGCCGGCGCGCAAGGCCGAGGCCAGCATCAGCAAGGCCATCGGCAGTTGCTGTTCGAAGCGCCGGATACGCCGTCGTCGCCAGGCGTCCATCAACACGCGCGGCGCCCGCAGGACCAAAGCTGCCGCCAATAACGTGCCGCCGGCGCTGGAGGTGACCATGAAGGCCACCGCCGCCACGAGGACCGACAGCGCCATCGCGCCCGTCCATAGCCATGCCGGGTCGACAAACAGGAACAACTCGCCGAGGCGCCCTTGCGCCTCGTGCGTGTAATGCTCGCGCCAGCGCCGCAATACCGGTGCGAGCCAGCACTGCAAGCTCCAGGCCAATGCCGTGCCGCACACCGTCGCCGCCAGAGCGGCGAGCCAGATCACGACGAACGCGCCGCGCAAACGGCGTCCGCGGCCCCCCCGTCAACGGCGAACCAGGAAACATCCAGGCCGTGGCCCGCCTCCTGCCATGCCTGCGCGAAGCTGGGCACGACCCCGCATCCGGCGAACCCGCCATGACGCTCATGCCGGAACAGTTCCTGCAACTGGATGCGCCCGCTCTCCATACCGGTGACTTCGGCGACGGACACCACCACGCGCCGCCCGTCGGACAATCGCGCCTGCTGCACGATGATGTCGATGCTGGCCGCGATGTGCTCACGCACGACGGCCAGTGGCAGATCCAGCCCTGCCATCAGCACCATCGACTCCAGGCGAGCCAGCGCATCCCTGGTGGAATTGGCGTGCAAAGTGGTCAAGGAGCCTTCGTGCCCGGTATTCATGGCCGTCAACATGTCGAAGGCCTCGGCGCCGCGGCACTCCCCGACCACGATCCTGTCCGGCCGCATGCGCAGCGCATTGCGCACCAGTTCGCGGATATCTATGCGCCCGCGCCCCTCCTGATTGGATGGCCTGGCCTCGAGCGACACCAGATGTTCATGGCTCAACCGTAGTTCCGCCGCGTCCTCGATGGTGACGATGCGCTCGCCTTCCGGGATTTCGTTGGACAGAACGTTCAGCAGCGTCGTCTTGCCCGCTCCCGTTCCGCCTGAGACCAGCAGGTTCTTGCGCAGGCGTACGCATCCGGTAAGGAATTGCGCCATGGCCTCGCTGAGCGTGCCAGCCGCCAACAGGTCCGCCATCTCCGGCCGGCGCTTCGGGAATTTGCGGATGGTCAGGCTCGCGCCTTTCAATGCAACCGGGGGAATGATGGCGTGCACCCGGGATCCGTCGGGCAACCGCGCGTCCACCATGGGCGAGCTTTCGTCGATGCGGCGCCCCAACGGAGTAACGATGCGCTCGATGACCCGGCGCACCGACTGTTCGCTGGTGAAGGCTGCGGCATGGCGCCACAGCCGGCCATCGCGCTCGACGTAGATTTCGTCATGCCGATTGACCATGATCTCGGTGACATCCGGCGCCGCCAACAATGGTTCCAACGGCCCCAGCCCGACCGCTTCGTCCAGTACCTCGCGGCACAGGGCCTCCCGGTCGATGGCCAGCGGCAATCCGGCATCCTCGGCCACGATCAGCGTCAACAGGCGCGTGGCTTCGGCGCGCAGCGAGGCGTCGCTCATACCCGCCACATCGCGCCGGCGAAGGTCCAGCGCGCCCAGCAGCGCGGCGTGCAGCCGGCGGCGCCATTGCAGGGAGGGCGACGACGGGACAAGCAGGCGTATCGCTGCTGCCTCCCGCACGGGGGGTGACGGCGGAGGTGACGGCGGAGGTGACGCCGCAGGCACTGCCGCGTTGCGCTCGTCGTCGTGCGTGACGGGCGCCACCTTCAAGCGGCAGGGACCGATCAGGATCTCGTCGCCCGCCCCCACCGGCACATGGCTCGCCACGCGCAGGCCGTTGACGAAGGTGCCGCCAAGCGCACCGAGATCCTCGAGCACGACCACCGACGCTTCGCGCCGCAGCCGCGCATGCTGGCGGCCTACGCGCCAATTGGCAATGCGCAGGTCGCAGTGGACGCCGCGGCCGATCAGCACGGGCGCCGCAGCCACGATTCGTCGCGTGGCCGCGTCATCAACAGTCATCTGGATTTCAAGCATGGTGCTACTCCTGGTTGGCCGGCGCGGGCTTCGGCTCGTCATCGTCCCACTGCGACCCCGCCCCGGCGCGGGTGTTCCAGCCCGCGGTCGCGCGCGACGCGGTTCCCAACCGGGACGGTTGCGGAAATGCGGCGTCAACCAGCGCGTGCGCACGCCGCACCCGATCCGCCATGGCGGGCTCGTCGCGCGACACGATCCGCGGGGTTACAAAAATCGCCAGCTCGGTCTCGCGCAGTTGGTAACGCCGCGACGAGAACAGCGCGCCCAGAATCGGGATGTCTCTCAAGCCGGGAATGCCACTGGCATCGTCAGCGCGCTCGCGCGACAGGAAGCCGCCGATGACCAGCGTGTCGCCGGAGCGCACGTTGAATTCGGTGGAAGCCCGGCGTGTCCGCAGCGCCGGCCCGCCCGCGGCGGTCAGCGCCATGTCGACGGAACTGGCCTCGACCTCGATCAGCGAGCGAATGACGCCATTGCGATCGATGCGCGGCGTGATCCGCAAAGATACGCCGTAGGGTTTGAACAGCGTCGTCGGATTGCCGCGCGAGTCGGTCGAGACATAAGGCACCTCGCCACCCGCCAGGAACGTTGCGCTTGCGCCGCTGCGAGCCAACAGTTGCGGCTGCGCCAGCATGACGGCCTCGCCGCTCTGGGCCAGCGCGGCAATACGGGCCGACAACAGCGCATTGACGCCGAAGTAGCCTGCGGCGGATGACAACGGCGCCGGAGCTTGGACCACCTGCTCGCCGGGCCGCGCCATGCGGCCAAGCGACCCGGCATCCCATGCCAGCGCGGCGTTCAGGCCACCCTGCGTCGTGCCGTCCCAGCGGACCCCGAGCTCGCGCAACCTCGACGAGGGGATCTCCACTACCTGCACGTCCAGCAGCACCATGCTGTCCCACCCCACCTGGCCCGTGAAATCGACGACCTCGGGATAGCGCTGCGCCAACGCGGCGATACGGTCACGGTCGTCATCGGACAGGTCATCCCCCTCGATCACGATGCGTCCGCCCACCACCGAACTGCGGGCCCTGGGAATGCGCGACAACAGGGATTCGATTTCCGCCCGCAACCGCGGAGCCCCCGCCGGCACCACTTCGACCGCGTAGGTCTTGACGCCGCCGTCGGCCCACACCTGGACCGACGACATACCTTCGGCGCGTGCGAAAACCACAACCTCGCGACCCGCGGTGGCGACGGCGCTGAGCACCTCGCCATTGCCGATGGCCACCTGGGTCACGCCGGGCGCCGCCAACACGCGGCTTTCCCCGACTTGCATGTCGAGCGCCTGCCCGGCGGACCATGCGGGAAATACGACTGTCCACAGGCACACTGCGGACAGCGCCGCGATCATTCCGACGTTCATGGAAATTCCGATTCAAGGTCCGTTGACGAGACGATCGCTGCATCCGCCCCTTCGCCCAGGCGATCGCCATACAGGATGACCACCCGCGGCGCCGGCCGGGACTTGCGACCGCCATCCAGCAGCGACATCAATTCAGCTGGCGGCATGGCCTCGCTGGCCACGGCATCGGCCGCGTTCCGCAACACGGCGGTCAACGTGCCAGCCTGTCTGGCCATGAGGTAGCTGGCGATCTGATCCGCCGATGCCGCCAACGTGATCGGAGGGTTTGCATCGACCGCGGAGGCATCGGTCGCGGCCAGCACCCGCACGCCTCGCAACACGGGCACGACCGCGCCCGGGCCGCGGCGCGGCAGCGTCAGATATACATCGATGGCGTCTCCGGCCCGCAACGTCGCGGCCAGGCTTCCGAGATCGGCGGCCTGCGCCACGAAGGCGCGCTGGCCCGCCTCGAGCCGCGACGCCAACGATGGCTTGACCAGGGAATCCGCAGCGGCGAGGCAGCCATTGAGCACCAGTTCGCCGCCAGTGAGCGCTCCCGCCAGCCGCATGCCCAGCACGCTGTCGAGGGCGCCAGGCTCGAGGCTGCTCGCCGGCGCCCACTGCCCCGGAATGTCACGCACCGCGAGATGCCGCTCCTCCAGCACCGTGCCGGCTGCCAGATCGTGCGCGGCGACCAGGCGACTGACCAGCGGAACACGTCCCGCTGCTTCCAGGTCTTCGACACGCTGGCGCACATGTTCACGCACTGCCCAGGCGGACAACAGGCCGGCCGCCAACGCCAGCGCGAAGATGGCTATCTGGCGCGCACCAGGCACGACTCGGCGGGTCATGGCGTCCACCGCCGTATCCACAAACCACTGCCGCCATCCAGCGGTGTCAACATCCATTGCAAGCGCTCGCCGCGCTGCTGCCATGATTGCCAGGCGACGGCCCAACCCCTATCGAGCTCCTGCCAACCCGCGCGCAGCAATCCCTGCCGCAACACCGGCGCCAGACGCGACGGCGCAAGAAAATGGCGCCATATCGACTCAACGACAGTCCCCCGCCCTTGCCGCACGGTGAAATCCAGCATCGGCTGCGCATCGGCCGGCAGCCAGTCGGGCACGTCAGTGACGACGGCCGCCACCGGAGTGATCGACGAAACGCTTCCGATGCTGCGACCGCCCCCAGGGCTGCCCAATTGCGCCACCCAAAAGGCGTCGCCGACCCAGCCGGACAGGATCGCCTGTCCCTGCCGTATCTGGAGATCGCTGAATGCGGGTTGCTGGCGCGACAAGACTTTGATCAATTCCGGCACATCGACGGGCGCATCGAATACCAATGCCTGCATCGGCGCGCCATTCAGCCACATGCGATCCGCCAGGGGTTCGACCCGAGAACCGGGAGGGAAGCGCAATCCGGCCAAAGATGCCGGGTTCGATGACGCGAGGCCGGCCTGCGTAGCGGCTCCGGCGAAAGCCACCGGCCACGCCAGCGCCACCCACATGATCAATATCGAGGCGCCCCGTACGCACGGCGTAGAGCGCCGGTGCGTGCCGCGCGACCGCCCGCGGCCTGAAGGGCCATGCCAATGCCCGCCGGGGAATGGCCGCGCACTCATCGGGGCGCCCTCGCGCTTCTTGCCAATCCTTCCGCAGGCACCACGTCGACCCAGGAAGACAGCCAATCCAGGGAAAGCGCCGGCCGCTGCCAGGGGCCATCCGCAATCATCAACTGATCGCTGATCTCGTGGGCCAGCGACCGGGAGCGCTCCGCAGCCTGCGCCCAGGAAATCGCCGCCGCGCCGATACGGCGACGCAAATCGTCGTCGCCGTCCGCGTTGCCGGCGCCTGCTGCGACACGGATGCGCCGCTCGATACGCAGCGCGCGCCAAGGTCCCACGCCCGCCACGTCGGCGTGTGCTGTAACCGACACCGAGCGGGCCTCGGCACCCAGCCACTCAGCCAGCAAAGGCGCCAATCGCGGATCCCCTGCATCGACCGACGGCCCGGCCAGAACGAACGATCCAGATTGCGCGGGAACAATCCCGCCCGCGGCGGCGACCATCGCGGTCGAGCGACTTGCAACGCCAACCTGTTGCGCGGTGAACAGCAACTGCCCCAGCCACGCCACCGCCATGAAGGAAAGGATCAACACGGGCAGCAAAACCAACGCCTCGACCAGCGCCTGGCCGCTTTGCCATACTGGAAGAGTTTTCATGGCGCCTCCCGGGCCCGCAGGGCCTCTTCAGCCGTCACCGAAGCCAGCCGGGCCTGCCAATACGGGAGAAACAGCGTCGGCGGTTCCTCGGGATCGCCGGGATGCGGCTCGGGTCGCGCGAAGTAGGTCTCGGCAGCACTGGTGACCCTCAACCACGCACCCGGACCGGCGCTCGCGCCGCGAGGCGTGCGCACAGGCGCTGCGAAGTCCACATGCCCGAGCCCACCGCGCGCCGCGCTGACCGCCACGGCAAATCGCAGGGGCTCAGCGCCTCGCGCGCTCGCCACCTCGTAATAACCAGGCAAACCCGATCCGGGCCAAGGCCGCAGTTGCGCGATGGCACGGGAATTGGCCAGAGGATTACCTGTGCCGCCACGGACGTCCCAGGTGGTGGACCGCCTCACCCAGTGCCAGAAGTCCTGGGATGTGAAATTGTCAGGCGGATTCTCGACATACTCCAGCCCATCCGGGCCCGTGGATCCGGGCGCCGACACCACGCCCCAGCCCATCGCATATTCGCGGTAGTAACACCCCGCCCAACGGTTGAAGCGCTGGGAATGGAACGACTGCGTATCCACCGCGCCCCAGCGCCCGTCTGCACCGAGCCAGGTGGCGCCACGGCGACGCAGTTGATGCCGCGCCAGCGGACACTGCGCATTCACGGTCGCGGAACTGACGCGCGTCGCATCACGGCCCGCGAGAAAGCCGTAACGCCCAACGGCATGCTCGACGGCCGAACGCAGGGCGCTACCGGGCAACGCCGCGCGACGCTGGAGAAATTGCGGCCAGCCATCGCTCAACAGGCGGATCGTCGGCATGTCGGCCGCGGCCCGCGCCGATCCTGTCCGCGGCGCCGCGCCTGCCGCCGAATAGTTTTCGCGCAGCACAGCCCGCATGAGGCGATCGCGCGCAGCAGGCAACTCCGCCACCGCCGAAGCGGCCCCCGCCTCGAGCACCTGATGCACGACACGGTCATGCTCGGCATAGGCGCGCATCAACGCCGCCTGCGCGCCGGGTGCGGCGCGTGCCGCGCCATAAGCCAGTCCGATATCACGACCGAACAGCGTGGACAGCAGGCGCGCGGGCGGATTGTTACGCCCGCGTTGGTCGGCAAGCGTATGCGCGAACGACAGCGACGCCCCCAGCGTGACCAGATGCGCCATCGCGATCTGATGGGCGATCTGCGTGCGATTCGCATAAGCCAGGAAATTCAGCTGACGGGCCTGCTCCAGCGCGCCGCTGTAGGCCGCAGCATCCGCGGCGTGGATCAAGTGCGCCCGCGCCTCGACGGTGCGCCCCAGCGTATACAGCATGACCAGCGCCGCCGAGACCGTGGCCGCGAGCATCACGCCCAGCATCAACGCCTGGCCTCGTTGAACGGTGCGCGGCGCCGCGCGCGTCGCCAGGCCCGTCATTGATCCGCCGCCGCATTGCCCGTGAAGGACTTGAGCGAACGCGCCTTGGTCTGGCCCGCCGCCTTTTGCACCGCCAGTCTCGCGGCGTTCGACTGCGCGCTGCCGTCCTCGCCCGCCAGCTCCCGCGCCATGGCCGCCGTCTGCGACCGCACCACCTGGCCAAGCGACTGGTAGACGGCGATCGCCGCAACCGCCACCAGGGCCACGACCACGATGTACTCCGTCATGCCTTGTCCGGCTTGCCGCTTCAGGTATCCCCACACTGTCGATCTCCGCTCGCGATGAATTGAGGGATCCAGTGTCGGTGGATGGGGAATGCGCAACAATTCGCGGATGCCGAGCTGGATGAATTCGTCCCAAGTCCTTGACGATCCGCCAGGCAACGGTCATTGCCGTGTCTCTCTCGCGAATGGCGCGGAGAAAATGTTGTAACCCTCTAATTTATATCGGGTTTTCCCTATTGCCGCCCCTCTGGAGCGGCAGTAGATTGGACTTGCCGGGCTGTCTGACACCCATCGCGTGCGAAGCCGGGCAGGAGCGCCCCAGACTCATCTCGAGCTGGGGCGCTCTTCCATTGGCGGGCTGCGGCGCATCGCGGAGATTGCTTCCCCGCCATTACAAAATCTATACACAGTCGCCCAATCCCCTCACAGTGCGCTGGCTAGCATGGCGTCTTTCCGTATCCAGACTGATCGATGCCTGCTTTCGCCCCGCCGCCCAGGGCCGAGCGCCCCGTGCGGGGCGCCTCCCGCAATCCCGCCATCGATGCCCTGCGGGGCATCTCGATCCTGAGCGTCGTGCTGCTGCACGTGCAGATCCACATCCCGCAGGAACAAAGCCTGCTGGGCAAGGTGCTACCCGCCGCCCTCTTCAATATCGTCTATCGCAGCGGCTATTACGGCGTCATCATCTTCTTCGTGATCTCGGGCTATCTCATCACCGGCGCGGCCATCGAGCGCTGGGGCTGCCTCGAAGCCGTCCGCTGGGGCGAGTTCCTGCGCCGCCGTTTCGCCCGCATCTATCCCTGCCTGCTGTTGCTGCTGGCATTGCTGGCCATACTGCATGCGATCGAGATGCCGGGATTCGTCATCGAGAACACCAGCCTGGCGCGCGCCATCATCAGCGCGCTGACGTTGCACCTGAATTGGCTGGAGGCGCAGGTAGGCTACCTGCCGGCGGCCTGGACCGTGCTGTGGTCGCTGTCCATCGAGGAAGTCTTCTACCTGGCCTTTCCCGCGATCTGCCTGCTGTCGCTGGCGGCGGGCCAGCGCGCGCTGGTCATGGTCTTACTGCTGTTCGTCGCGCTCGGGCCGTTCGCCCGCGTCGCCTTCACCAGCAACGCGATCTGGGCCGACCACGCCTACCTGGCCGGCATGGACGGCATTGCCATCGGTTGCCTGGCCGCACTGTATGCCGCGCGGCCCGCCGCCCGCGGCCGACCAGCCCGCAAGCTGTTACTGGTCGGCGCCACGCTGTTCGTGCTGGTTTTCTTCCTGCGCAAGGCCACCGGCATGCTGGGGCTCACCGCGCTGGGCCTGAATGTGACCGCGTTGGAAATCGGCGTGGCCTGCCTGCTGATCGGCTGGACCCGCAACCCTCGCCCGACGCGTCCCAACCCGCTTCTCGCCGCATTGCGATGGGCCGGCCAGAACAGCTACGAGATCTATCTGACGCACATGTTCCCGGTCCTGCTGCTGGCGGCGGCGTCCTGCCGCAACTCGGGGGGCGTCGTGTCGACCTGGTGGCGCGCCGGCGCGCTGACCGCCGCCAGCGTGCTGGCGATCCTGCTCTCGGCGATGCTGGGTGGGCTGGTGGCGCGCTATTACTCGACGCCTCTGCGCCGTTGGATCGCGGGAGCCAGAACGCCATGAGCGGAACGACGCGCTAGCCCGCCGCGCGCCGGCCCGAGCCATTCAGGCTCTCGGCGTCCAGGCGCCGGAACACCAGAGCCGACAATAGCGTGATGGCGCCGACACACAGGAACGCCAGCGTGAACGCGCGGGCCAGCATGGCATCATCCGCGCCCGAGAACACGCCGACCAGCCCCCCGCCAATGGTCACCCCCAAGCCGATGGCCAGCATCTGCACCATCGAGAACAGACTATTGCCACTGCCCGCGTCGCGTGCGTTCAGGCCCTTGAGGGTGACGCTGTTCATGGCCGCGAACTGCATGGCGACTCGCTGTACCAAATGACGCTCGCCCACAACCTGCCCAAGGCCGGCCGCGGCGTCACCATCTGCGGTGTGCACGGCTACGCCTACATGAATGGTTTCCCGATTGCGACATCCGGCCCTTGCCAGCGGACCTCACCGGTCTGACGGGCTACGACCTCGTCGTGCAGATGGATCCGGACAGCCCGTTCGACGACCTCACCCGCATAGGCTACAAACGACCTGATCGAAGGCGTCGCCGCCGAGGTCCACGAGTCAGGCAGATTCATCGGCACAGATCGCGCAGGCGCCCTGCCAGGGCATGCAGCATCATCCGTCAGGCCCTCAAGGCTGCAGCTACCTTCCCTGAGCGGCAAATACCGGTGATATGCCACCGCTGGAATATCTCGCTTAGGCGGTCGCCTTCATGCTCCTGACCACGCCGGCGTGCGCCATCGCGGCCTCGTAGGCGCTCAGGGTCTCCGCCATTTTCTGTGACAGCATCAGGTGCCGGTCGGCAAAGGTCCGCGCCTGTTCGGCGATCCGGGCTGCTTCGCCGGGATGCGACCAGATCCACGCCAGGTGATCCGCAAAACCCGCAACGTCTCCCGCGGGCGCCAACCAGCCGGTGCTGCCGGGGTGCACGATCTCGGGCAACCCGCCGACCGCGCTCGCCACCACGGGGCAGCGGGAGGCATAGGCTTCCGGCACCACGCGCGACCAGGCCTCGTTGATCGATGGAACCAGCAACGCGTCGGCTGCATGGATGACGTTGCGAATATCTTCACGATGCCCTGCGAACGTCACATGATCGCCGATACCCAGTTCCGTGGCTAGGTCGAGCAGTTGACGGCCATACGCCGCCGTGGCGCGGGTCGGCGCGCCCACCACCAATGCGCGCGCAGGCAGACCACGCTGGCGCAGCAGATGCACCACGCGCAGCAAGTCTTCCTGCCGCTTGTCAGGCCGCAGCATGCCGATGGTCGCCACTACGAACGCGGCGGGATCGATAGCCAGCTCCTGGCGCACAGTATGGCGCAACGCCAGTTTGTCTGCCGTCACGAAAAAACCCTGGTCGGCCCACTCGCCAACGACGCTGATGCGATCCCGTTCGGCAAAGCCCGCCTTGACGATGTCTCGCGCCCCTCCCTCGCTTGTCGTGATGACGCGATGGCAACCCAGGCGCCATTCCAGCCGGCGTCGCCAGGACGTGCGCAGCGGCCGCGAGAAATGCCGGGTCCGCACCAGCGAACACAGATCGCGGCACAGCGCGCTGGCCTTGGCGTCGGACGTACCATGCGCATCGATTACCTGGATGCGCAGATCCTTCACGATCTGCCGCAGCCTGAACATGCCTGACCAGGAATACGGTGAGGTGAAATCCATGCCAATGGCCGCCAAGCCCCAACTACGTGCAAGCTTTAAGGTCTCGCTTTGAGGCGGGGCGGCAATCGCCACGGCGTGACCTTGCTCGCGAAGCCAGCGCACCTGATCCAGGACACGGAATTCCAGTCCACCCAGGTTCGGGCTGGAGAGAGTGTGCAAGATTTGCATGAAAATCTAGAACTGCGGAAAACACGAACGGTGCGTATTGGGCTCACTAGACGGGGCGCCCGAGGGGGCGCTAGCGAGAGGATGCTTGCGGGCAAGCGGCGCGTTGTTAGCGAGCGTTTCGCGAAGGCGAATGCCGTAGCGGCAGGGCAATGGACGTGAGCGCGGAAACATCTGTCGGCGAACTGGGCTAGATGGGTTCTAATGCTTGGCGGGCCTGGCTATCGCATCGCTGAAACCGACTGAAACGCCATTTTTGTGAAATTTAGCTACGAGTCAGGAATATAGGCGCGAGGTATGGCAAGAGTTGGAGAGAACTTTTAACCATTGTGAATATTTTTGCTTTTTATGTAACAAAATAAATCAATCCTGCTGTACCGCCAGCCCCGCTTCAACAGTACGCTCGCCTCGCGCGCCAATATCGGCCGACAGACGCTGACGGCCGCAAGAACGCCCGCCAGCCGTCGGGCAGGCGAAATCGGGAAAGGGAAAGGGGCGCCACGAGCCTTCGGCACCAGGCGGGCGCGCTGGACGCGCCGGATCAGGTCATCCGACAGGAACGGAAACCCGGTTCAGAAGATGCAATACCGTCCCAACCCCAGCGTCAGCCAGTCAACCCGCGTCAGCAGGAGGGCCACCGCGGCAAAAATCGTAACGAGGAGGATCGTCAGACGATTGCCGGGCTTGATGAACGAGCTAGCGGTCATGGATGTCGTTTGAAACGGAACGAACGATTCGGCGCAACCGCCTGAAAACCGACGATACACTACGGAGCCGTGAGATTTCCCGCGGCGGCGCCCGCACGCCTGCGAGCACGCTGACGCGGGACGCGCCACCCGGGACGTCAAAGCATCTTGTCTCGCGCCTGCTCTGCCCTCGACGCACCTATCGCCGTCTCCACGTTCCTGGCCTCCTCTGGAGGAGGCAGCACCGCCGGGAACCCGAGCGATTGAATCCAGAGCTCACGGGCCCACCCCTTCGTGTGATAGAGATGGTGGTCTTCATCTTTTTCCACCGCGTCATAGGCGCGCTGCAGCACTTTCGCCTGCGGCCCGGACAGCTTTTCCGCCACCAGGCCAATCAGCTCCCAGTTTTGGTGGTCCTTGGTCTCGGCGAGCACGACGCACTCCGCCGCCACCAGTTGAGCCGCCTCAGGATTTCCCTGCGACTTCGCCAATTCGATCGCAACAACAAGGCTCTCGCCATGGTGCTTGACCACAGCGCGGCTGGGCACCGCCGCGTTCGGGTCAAGGTTGAGCTCCTCGAATACGGTCAGCAACACGCGCTGGTGCGTCTTCGTTTCGTCTAAATACCCCTGCCACTCCTCGCGCAGGTCGTCGTTGACCGCACATTCGAGCGCCGCCTTGTAAACAAGCTCTCCGCCCAGTTCAGTTTCAAGCGCTTGGTACAGAAGGTCGTGGATTTGCTCGAGGTTGCCAGCTTTCTTCGCCATATTGCCCTCCCGGGGGTGACGTCCATTGGGACCACCTGTGGAGCAAGTTCCGTTCCTGCCGAGCCCCTTCCGCTGACGGCTACCGCACTACATCAGTCGGCCGATTGGGCCAGGATTGCGAACGTGTTAATTATTGGAACCGTCCAGCGGCCACAGAGCCGGACGTGCAAACCCACCCTGGTCCCTGGACTGTCACTCCTGGAGAAGCCATATGGCCGCCGGCAGAATTCGGATGGGCATGCCGCTTGCCGATGATGCCACGAGCTATCAACGGAGACAGCCATGGACCAATCACCCAACCGCGACCCGCGCAAGCCGGTTCAACCCGCCCCCGAACCCAGCGACGAAGACCAAGTCGATATTGCATCCGATGTACAACGAGGATTGGAGAAAGCGAATAACAAATCCGAAAGCGATCGGCAACCCCCTCCCGATGGCCATAAGGCTACCGAGTTCGATGGATCGCCGAACCCGCGCGCAGATGAGGGCGCCCGGGTATTCAAACCCGCCGATGACACGCCCGCCGTGATGCCCACACGCCAAGGGCCAAAGAACCCGGAGTAGGACATGCCTATTCCCGCCACTACTTTGTCAACTTCCGACCGCCGAATGCGACGTGCGGGCGGCCTCCTCGGCTTTGCAATGGGCGGCTTCTTCGACGGCATCCTGCTGCATCAGATATTGCAATGGCACCACCTTTTGTCGGCTGTCCGTACCGGAGTCTTCGGGGACCTACGGGTTCAGGTTGCGGCCGACGGGTTCTTTCATGCTCTGATGTACGTCATTGCCGCGGCCGGCTTGTGGACGCTCTATCATGCGCGCGCCCACACACCAGTGGCGTCGATGCGGCCGCTCTGGCCGACGTTCTGGATGGGCTTCGGAGGCTGGCATATTGTCGACGCGCTGTTCTCGCATTGGATCACCGGCATTCACCGAATTCGGATGGATTCGGATATGCCCCTGTTCTGGGACCTGACCTGGCTGGCGGTGTTCGGATTGATACCGTTTATCCTGGGCTGGCGCAGCCGTTCTGCGGGGGGAAGCCCGCCGCAACGCGGACAACATGCGTCGATACGATTGCTGCTTGTTGCACTGGTCGGGGCTGCGGCGGCGAACCTGTTTCCGCCACGTGGCGATAACGACACAACTGTCGTGGCACTGATGCCGAACGCGTCAGCCGCCAGACTATTGCTGGCCCTGAACGGTACGCAGGCCCGTATTCTCTGGGCTGACACGGCCGGCGGCGTATGGGTGATGAAGGGCCTTTCAATGCGCCAGGGCCTCGCGCTGTACCGTTCCGGCGCGCTCTTCGTCAGCGGCACGGCCTCGCCGGCAGGTTGTGCCGCGTGGGTGCGGTCAACGCAGGAAGCGCCAACCCGACCGTCAACCGCTTTCACGGAACCGACATGACCTTGCGTCGATTTGCGGAAAAGGCCCGGGATTGCGGAAAAGACAACGGGTCTTGGATTGCTCCAAGACCCGCATGTTTCTTTGGTAGGCCCCCCGAGAGTCGAACTCGGCACCAACGGATTATGAGTCAGGCGTTTTAGAAAAAGGCATAAATAGAGATCACTTAAAAATCAATGACTTGCAGAGATAGCCATCCCTCAATTTGATCGTGATCTAGTACCTTTTCACCAGAGATTCGATTGGATTACGTCAAGATTACGTCAAGGTTAGACTGCCCCGCAGATCACTTGCCGTCGCCCTCCTGGAACGACTTGATCCTGCCTGCTGTGGGGTCCAATCGCCTCAGAACCTCTCGAGCCCAGGAAACCCATTCGACCGCCCCCACTTCCGCGCGAGTCTCCCGCTCAATGTGTCCGATGTAGTCCTCTAGCATTCGAGCCTGCCTCCATCTGTCGGCCTCATCGAGCAAAGCGCGTTCACGCGCAAGCCGCTCTTGCTCTGCCCGCATTTGGTCTGCTCTAGTCAAGGACAGGTGCTGCCTGTACATCTCTTCCTGACGGCGTTCTTCATCCCGCCTAGCAATTGCGATCCTCCGCTCAGCCTCGGCGAGTTGCTTGCTAAGGATTTTCTCTTTTGCCCGTGCGACTGCACGATAGATGTAAAGAAATACCTCATTCAGGCGGTTTTCCCAAGGACTCGCCTCAGATTCGTCAAGCACCTTGTTGTTCGAGTACAGAACCAAACAGTAGAAGCGCAGCATGCCAGTAGGCTTCGTCCAACGCCGCGTGCCCATTCCGTTTTCAGAGGGAGTTCCGTCTTCGTGAAGCACTTCAATGCCGGTGCGCTCCACCACGCGCAGCCAAACTCGAACGTCACTGAGCTCCAATCGGATGCTGTCGGAGCTCTCTGTTGTCGGTTCGACGACGAAGCCCCGGGCCTCCGCCGCGAAGCAAAGTGCATTTAGGAGAGCCAGACCTCGTTCGTATGTGTTGAGCGTAACTCTAGCGGCAATCGACTTATGCTTGGGAAAAATAAAGCCCCCCTCTTCGACGAACATCTTCCATACGTAGCCATCAAGCGAAGGTTCTTGCCGTGATCGGCTTGCTTTTTTTGCTCGGCTCGCTTCGTAGATCTTTTCTTCTTGTCGCCATTTTTTGACCCTCTCCAGTACGCGATCACGAAACGGAATCAGAGCGCTATGCCAACGACCGGCGGGAGGTATCACTATGCGCGAAGCATTGTCCGATTCAGCAGCTATACGATCGACCAGATCCGCAGCAATCGCACTGCGCATGCCTTCCGATAGGGAGGTGCTCTCGCGAGCCTCCAACACATACGTCTCCTGCGCTCCCGCTGGCGGAAGTGGCGGCATGGTCACTGGCTTCCCCGCCTCAAGCTTCACCCAGTATCCCGCAGGAGGCGTTGGAACAGATAGGGATCTGCAGATCTTTCTAAGGCCATTGTCGGACAAACCGTACTCTTGACACAGCTTCGTCAGTGGCGTTTTCCAAACCTGCCTGTACAGGTCCGCGCGACGAATGATCTTTTGCACTTCACCTCCCTCTTGCCAAAGCGACAGCTTTTTAAGGATATCAAGCGCCCGTATAGGCGCGGCGAGTAAGGCGGTGAGCTAAAGTTTTCCGCCTCTGATCCGTTCATCATATGGAGTTCCCTTCACTCCATAGCAAATGACGAAAACACATCAGCCACCACACGCCGGCGGAATCGATCCAGCGGCCTTAATAGTCGCCGCCGTGGTGCTGCTAGGCACGACTATGCTCGGATCTGGTTCGTTCTCCATGCTTTCAACCATTTTGGGGGCAACCATCGGGGTACTCATATACGCCTACGATGCAAGCTCCGTCAGGAATTGCATGCAGCAAATCGGCTTCTCAATGGTGATCGGACTAGCAGCAACGGTCAGCTTTGGCGCACCTGCAGAATGGATTGGACTATTACAAGCTGCTCCTTCAGAAGAATGTCTTAAGAACACCCAGGCCACATGCCACTCCTGTGCGGTTGCAGCAGCACGGTCAATCGAGATAACGCTGGCGACGATGTGGATTGCA
The DNA here is from genome assembly GCF_046535435.1 of Achromobacter sp. SIMBA_011. Classification (NCBI taxonomy): domain Bacteria; kingdom Pseudomonadati; phylum Pseudomonadota; class Betaproteobacteria; order Burkholderiales; family Alcaligenaceae; genus Achromobacter; species Achromobacter sp. SIMBA_011. Next base: position 290,938 of record NZ_JAWRWN010000006.1, read on the forward strand.
TTTTCATTGTTGGCGTTGGTTTGTGAGTCTGAAAGAACAAGATCACGGCGACCTGTTGATAACTAGGCCTTCGGTTCAAAACGACCAAGTCCACTACCTGCGGGAACGTCTGGCAGCACTGCACCATCATAGCTAGCACCAGCTTCGAGCCGACTGGCGATCGGGCGCCGCACTGCCCGCCCCGTCACCCCCCCCCCCCGCCCACGCCGCGCCGCCGATTCGTTCGGCATGGTTGCCATCGGCTTGCGTAGCATAGGTTTTAGCGATGCCAGCCGTGTCGGTGAACATCCAATACGCCATTTGTGATACTTTTTGATACCGTCCAGAAAAACTCCCAATTTTGATATAGAAACCATGACAAAAATATCTCCACCCAAAAAGACAAGGACGTTCGACGTCACTATCCACCGAGGCTGCGGTCCATACACCTGGCGAGTGGCCGGGCAGAGTGCCAGGGCAGTAGAAATGGAAATCAAGGGCAGGCTTGTCGGGGGGGACGTGATCGGGCCCGTGGTCTACCTCGGATTTAAACCAGTCTGTGCCGAGCCCGATGATGACAGTAACGGGGATGTGAAATTCCTTGTAGGGGATGGAAATGACGCATTTGTTGTCAAGCGGGGCGATCCTGGATTCCACCACCTGTTAAGCCTCGATACGGAAGGTGTGTCCGGAGTGGATTCATTCTATGTCCGCATGAATGCGGACTACGAGTAAAAGTCGCGCCGCCAGAGCGTGCTGCCCGTCGCTGGCGGCTGAACCTATGCAGCCCCCCGATCAGGAGCGCATCATGTGCGGCGCATCGTCCAGAAGTCCGGGCCGCTCGATTACGTCGAGCGCATCTTTCCCAACCCTCGCCGGGTCTTCGATGACCGGGCCGGCCCGCTCTACAACATCCCGGCAGGCACAAGGCCGCTGACCATGCACCGCCTCGCCGGCGACTTTGACGCCCAACCTATGGCCAGCTATATGGTCGCGCTCGGGGAATTGTAACCAAATTTATTTTGTTTTCGGTTCCCTACGAAGGGCGCGTTTGACGTGAGCCATGCCGAGCCAGCCTGGCCGGGGCGGCGGCGCACGGGATGGTATGCATGAGTGAGTGCGAGGCTTAACAGCGCGGCAGGCTAGCAGATGGGCTGCCGCCAATTTGAACCAACGGAGGGTTTGACGTGTCGCTGAGCAAAGAAATGCGGTTACTGCTGAAGAAATGGGGTGCTGGGACACATTGGCCAAAGCACCTTGAAGCTTTAGAGGTGGACGGACTACGCGGCTGGAAGGGTCAAAAGATCGACTTCCAATTTCCTATCGTGGCGCTAGTCGGCGAGAACGGCGCAGGGAAAAGCACAATTCTGCAAGCAGCCGCGTCCGTCTATAAGGCTCCAGGAGTGAGCTCGGGTAAGCAGAAGTTCGCATCGACCTATTTCCCCGACACGCCATGGGAACGCATTGAAAAGGCCTCTATTCGCTGGTGGGTAAAAGAAGGGAAGATGCACCGCGAAGGGAGTATTCGTAAGTTCCCCGGGCGCTGGCGTGGAAACCCTGACCGCCGCGAGAGACCTGTGCTGAACATTGATCTAAGTCGGATCCAGCCTTTTTCTGCTCGTGTTGGCTTCATGCGGTTAGCCAAGCCCACCCTCAAAGAAGGGGTGTCGCAACCATTCGACAAAGACAAGCTCGAAAACCTGACGTCCATTCTGGGGAAGAAATATGAAATCGCCGCCATGTCCAGCACAAGTCTGGACAAGACGAGATACGTGCCAGTGATAGCCCAGGCCGGAGCCAGATATTCGGGGTTCCATAGTGGCGCAGGCGAAACAACGATCGTAGAACTGCTCAGGAACGAAATACCAGACTATGGGCTGGTCATCATCGATGAGATCGAGAGCTCTCTTCACCCGCGAGCGCAGCGACGACTTATGCGGCACTTGGCCGAGTTGGCGAGGTTAAAAGAGCTCCAAATTGTATTGTCGACGCACTCGCCTTACATTCTGGATGAACTGCCCGAAGAGGCTCGCCTATACATATGGGAAGGATCCTCTGGAAAGGAAGTTATGAAAGGAGTGAGTCCCAGCTTCGCGATGACGCAGATGGACCTAGAAAGCCATCCGGAGTGCGATATCTATGTTGAAGATCGGGACGCTGCAACTCTAGTTCAGGAGATTCTCATATCCCAAGACCCCAGCTTGGTGCGCCGTTGCCTGATCTCTCCGTACGGCGGGGCCACTGTCGGTAAGGCATTAGGCCAGATGTCTGCAGATAAAGGGTTCCCCCGCCCGACGGTTGTCTTTCTCGACGGTGATCAACCAGAATCTCAGGGCTGCCATCTTCTGCCGGGTGGCGACGCCCCAGAACGCGTTATTTTTGAAGCTTTGAGCGAAATAGGATGGGAGGGTCTGGCGGCGCGTCTTGGGCGGCGGCACTCAGACGTCGTAGATGCGTGTGAACGCGCCATGACCTTTGATGATCATCACGAATGGACACCCTCCGCAGCCGACGCTCTGGTGTGCGGTGGTAGTGCACTTTGGACGGCTATGTGTGCGGTATGGGCCGCCAAGTCGGCCCCACAGGATGATTTGGTACGAGTTGCCGACATTGTTAGAGAGGCGATCGGCTAATCTTCCGTTACTCCAAAGCCACCTCCGGGTGGCTTTTTCATCTCGGCCACGCCTCAATCGTAGCCCGATGACGCGCCGCACACTGCCCGTACTGCATCGCCAGCGCCATGTAGCTGCGCGCGAAGTCGTCCCAGCTATCGCTGGTCACCTCGGGCACCGGCGGGCACGGCTGCGCGAGGTTGGCCGGCAGTATTGGCCAGGCGGCCGGCTTCGTTGATGTGCTGCAGCCGGCCAGCGTCAATACGACAGCCAGCAGGCAAAGGGCTTTGGACTTCGACACGGGTGTACCTCTCGATGATTTTGGGCTCGGCGGCGCGCAGCTCGGCCACGCTCGTCTCGAAGGTGGTGGCGATGCCGGCCAGGCGGCCGGTCTGGGCCTTGAACTCGTTCAGCTCGGCCAGAGCGTGGTCGGCGTTGGCCTTGGCCGTGCCGGCGTTGAATCGGCTGGATCCGTACAGCACGACGCCGGCGCCAAGCACCATCACCACCGCAGCGCCACCGATCCAGGGCAGCGCCATGCGCAGGAAGGGGTTCATGGCCGTACCTGCGCGATGGCTTGGCGGTAGAGGTCCGGCCAGGTTTCCGAATGCGGCTTTCCGGGCCGCCAGGTGCGCAGATACAGCGACCATCCCGCGTCAGCGTCGCCAATAGCCGGCAGCGCTTTGGGATCGGTCCACAGCAGCAGCCGCGCCACGCCAGCGGCCAGCACGTCGTCGTACTCCAGCGCCGCATAGATCGCATCCGGATCGCACACCACGCTGCGCGCCTTGCACAATGTCGCCACGTGGTCCTTGCTAGCCGGGTGCAGATATACGCCCCACACGCCGCCGCGGCTCGCTCGCGTGCCCTTCTCAAATTGGAATAGGCCCCGGGCCGGTCCACCGATCTGCTGGCGGTGCGTGAATCGACTTTCCTGCAGGCCAATCGCCAACAGCATGACGCGCGCCGCCGGCGTGTCCATGCGCGCCGGCAGCAGCGCGAGCGCCGGATGATCGCTGTTTCGGTGATCATCTTGAGGTCCATGAATGGCTCCTGTGGGGATGAGCCATTCTGTGGCGGGGCAACGAACTCACAGAAGAAAAATCAATTTCCAATACCCACTAGAATCCGTTCAGAACCGAAACCCAGAAAAGAGGCTTGAACATGCGTATCGAATGGAATGCAGAATTCGCCCAGTTCAGTCCTGGATGCAAAACCAGGGCGAAGATGTACGTTGCAAATATCGTCCTCTGGTTCTTAATCCTTGGGGCATTTCAGTTGCATTACGGCCCGCTTTCCTCAATGTTGACGAGCACAATATCTGTGCCCGTCCTGGCCACCACTGCCGCAATTTCCGCCGCTGGCGTCGTGCTTATTGCCCTACTGGCCTTGTGGCTAGAGCGCTACGTCGCATTTTTAAAAATTCGGAGCTTCTTGGTCAGCGGCTTTCGAAGACTCTTGGACGAAGTAGTATCTAGCGTTCAGAACGCAGCCTCTATTGCGCTGGTCATCGGCCTAATATTTGACCGCAGTTCAGGATTGGCTTGGCCAGGCGTGATATTTTTGGTTTCGGCCGTCGGACTGGAAATGTCGTTGAGTTGGTCCCGCATGAAGGACAGGCAGGCCGCCTCGACATAGCGGGCTACGACATCTTATGGTCGTCTCAATCGAAAAACCCCTCCGAAGAGGGGCTGGCAGTGACGTCCAATTTCTGGACGTCACCCCGTCCGGCGCTGGGCCTTCTCGTACTCGGCCAGCCGCGCGATAGCAACGTCCAGCGAAGCCTGCATCGCCGCCATCATTTGCAGCGACGCAGCAATCTGGCGAGCGAATAGGGCCTAAGGTGTTAGCGTAGCCGTGCTTGGCACGCCCCCAGCTGTGCGATCAGTTTTTGGATCCCAGCCCTGAGGGCGAAATAATCCGATCGAGCAGCGGGATCAAGTTCGGCGCGGGCTCCATGATCCACGCCGGCGACGGTGCCGGTTTTGGACACTCCACCGCCGGCAGCGGGGCAGGCGGCACGGACGTGCAGCCGCTGGCGCCCAGCATCAACATCAGCCCGCAAACCCTCGTCTTGTATCTGCGCATTGCGCAACCCTCCATAGGCGGCCCACTCGGCACGCGCATTCCGTTCGTTGATATCGGCGACGGCAGCATGCCGCTGTGCCAGGATCTCGCGGGCCTGCCGCTGGCCGTCAGCCACTTCCTCTGCTCGGGCCGCGCGCTGGACCGCCAACTGCTCGCCATAGCGCCAGCCCTGCGCCGTCCATGCAGCTGCCCCAAACGCAAGCCCGCCGGCCAGCGCCGCGGCAGCGTACCCCCGCCACCCGATCAGCGCAGACCCGAAAGACATAGCCGTTCCTCATCCAGGCGCCGGTTGTACAGGCCCGGCACAAAGACCTTGGCGCCTTTGGCGTCCGTGACATACGACCAGACCGGGGAACCGTTTGGCGCGTGCGCCAGGGCGTTGCAACCTTCGCGCAGCCGGCCGGCGTTGATCAGGCCCACGGCGCGGCTCGCACAGGTACTGGGCGTGCCGAAGTTGTGCGCATGGCTGCTCAGGGCGTCGAAGATCGGCTGGCTGACCACCACGTCGATGCAATCGGCCAGCCGGAGCTGCCCCTTGCTGACCACCAAGCGCTCGATCTGCTCGCAGCGCTCCGGCGCCCAGTAATCGCCCACCACCAGCGGCTCCGGGCTGGTGTGCTTGGTGATCCCCTTGCACACCGTGGGCAGGCCGCCGGCCAGCTTGTCGGCATAGACGACGTTTTTCCCCTCGCCTTCCCATTTGCCGAGGAAAGATTGAAGCGTAGGCGAGAGCAGCGCCAGGTAGCCAGAAGCGACAAGGGCGGCAGCGCCGCCCGTGATCTTGGTTCCGAGTTTCATCACGCCCCCTTGCCCAGCCACCAATCGCGCACCAGGCGCCAGTACTTAGGCACTAGCAGCCCGATCTGCATGGCGAGATACACCAACGTGGCCATCGCCACCCATTCGTTGAGCGTCAGGCCATAGAACACCGCCCCTCCTGCGCCAATCCCCATCTTGACCATCGCTGCCTGGTCTTCGTGCATCGTGTTGCTCCTATTGCCGGTCTGCATTGCTGCCTCCCGTTGTGTGGACGAAAAAAAGCCCGCCGAAGCGGGGGATTGAGATTGCTCGCTGCTAAAAGCCAGTCACGTCCACAACCATCATGGATGCATTCAAGTTGAAGTACTGCCATCCACACTGGCCATTCGGACACACCGAATACGACGCTGACACTGTCACCTGCCCCGCCTGGATAACGTTGCCCGAGGTTCTATACCCGTAGGCCGTAGCCAGGGCGAGGAAAGGCACGTTAGGCGGTGGTTGAGGCCCCACAGGCGCGTTCACGCTGGAATACACGGGGCAAGGCGCACAAACGGCGTAGGATCGGCCCGATGGCAAGATCCAGGAGCGCCCAGACATATCCGTTATTTGGCCCATCATCGCCAACCTGAAGTACTTCAGGTTGCTATCAAAAACCAACCTTCCCCGCGCATTGAAAAGCTGGACAATGCCGCCGGCCGATTGCACGGCGTGCGGCAGATGAAACAGAAAATAGTCGAAACTCGTACTCGGCTCGTCCGTAGCCTTGTACAAGGTGAAGCGGTAGATTGAGGACGAGGGCCTGGATATCGAGACAAGCGCCACGTAGAACGACGACCGGATGGCCAGAAGAGGCATTGCCCCATCTGCGCTGCTGTAATCAATGGTCGCCACGTTCCCGGAAAAGGAAGCCGTCCCCTTGGTTGCAAGCACCAGGTTGGAATACTCATCATCAATGAGCACCGACCCGCTGTCGCCTAGAACTTCGATCAGAGCCATTCAATAGATTCCGTAGATAAGGGTTGCCTCGATGGCGCTGCTGGCGCTTCTTGCCCCCCACGAGATCGTTCGACCCTGGCGGCTAATCGTCGGCAGGACGCCCTGAAACAGCGGCGTCACCGACTTTGGAACAACGTAAAACCAAACGTCGGAATACGCCGGCCCTCCCACCACGACAGAACCAGCAGCCGCACCGATGGCCTCCTCGCCCAAGTACTTGGGAATCCGGGCCGACAGATCAAATTGCAGGCTGCCGTCGGCGTTAAACAACTGAAATACCGGCATCAGACTTGGATCCTTATACGAAGCGTTCCGTTAGCGTCGTACCAGAGACTCTGCGTGTTGTTCTCCGCACGCCGCCCCCCGCCCCCAACGCCATTGTTCTCAAAGGCACCGCTCTTACTCCAGCGCCATCCCTGTTGACCAGCAACGAAGTTGTTGGACTGGATGTACTCGCCTATCTTGGCGCTGGTGATCGTGCCGTCCTGGATGAAAGCCTGGCTTATGAAGGTCTGCCCGTTCTGGATAGCGAAGGGCGTGGAAACCGCCCCGTTGGCAAGGTTGATGAGCGCCAGACGGTCGGCCAAGAAAAGAACCTGCGTCTGCATGCCCTCGGGCGTGTTTTCGACGCCTACGCCCATGCCGGCGCTGTAATACTTGCCGTCCACGGTTACGCCGGCCTTGATGCTCACCATCGCATTGAGGCCGTCTTTCACTTCCTTGATCTCGGTCGCTGCACCGCCGCCCGATTCAATTTCAGTGATCAGATCCTGGCCGAGCATCGATTTCTCGATCTTGCCCCCGATCTGGTCCAGAATCGGCCCGGCGTCCGAACTCGCTTGTCCGCGTACACCGATGCCGGAAGCCGCGGGATACCACTCCCCCGCTACCCCGTTCTTGTCGACCAGCCGAGCCCAGAACCACAATTCCTGGCCAGCACGCAGGCCCAGCAATGTGTGCGTGTTCTGCGGGTAGGCGAAGACGCCCAACGGGATGGCCGATTCAAAGCTGGAATTCTGCGAGTAGTAGACCTCGGTGCGCTCGATGATCGACGGTCCAGGCGGTAGGCCCCAGTCCAGCTGGATGGCGAACAACAGGCCTTTGGCAATCAGGCTCGTCACCACCGGCGGCGGCCCGACAATGCCGTCCAGCTGGGTCAGCGTGGACGTGGTCCAGATCGACGCCACGCCCAGCGAGTTCAGCGCCCGCACGCGGAACGTGTAGCCGCCGGCGTAAATGTTCGGCACCTCCACCCGCGTGTAGCCCGTGCCCGGCAGGTTGATCCAGTCGGAGTTATCGCGGCGCCACTGCACCTCATAGGCCACCGCGCTATCGGCCGCCTTCCATTCGAAGACGGCGGTGTGATTCGCAATGCCCTGGCTGACGATGTAATAGGCGCTGATCTTCGGTTCCGTGGGCGGCGACTGCACACCCGGCGGCACCACTGAAATCGGCGGGCGGTCCAGGCGCGTACCGAAGTCGACGTTGTTGAACTTGCCCGGCTCGTGCTGGATAGCCGAGATATCGGCCAGCACACCATCCTTGCGCTTGATGCTCAGGACGCGGAACGTCTGCGCCGACAGCGCCTCAGATTCCAGCGTCCATACGCAGTCCGGCTCCGGAACCTCAGAAAACGGCGTGCTGACATCGATATGCATGGCAGTGCCGGGCAGGCCGATCAAGTCCCACGTCAGCGCGGTTGAGTCGTAGCAGTAAACCCCGCTGTCCAGCGTCAACGGCTCGCCCATCGCCGAAGACACGATCCGTGTCTCGGACTTGCCGCTGGGCAGGTTCACGGTCAGGCGGTCACCCGGCCGGATACCCAGTTCGGCGTCGACCACGATTCGGCTGGCCGTCGCTTCCCGGATGCGTCCGCCGATACGCCGCCCGGCCAAATGCTGATCGGCAATGCGGATGATGCTGCCGGGTCGGATCTGGCAATGCTCCAAGCCGACGCTGAAGGTGACGCCGCGGGTCTCCAGATTGGAGGTCAGCAAAAGCCACTTTCCGACACGGTTCGCCTGGCCCCGCGACGTGCATCCGAAAGCCGTCACCTCCAGCTGCTTGATGCCGTAGCGGGCAATGCCCTCTCGGTTCTCGACATACTCGACCTTCTGGCGTCCCATGTCCGTCAAGTCGGTCCAGGACACCAGCGCGACCGTGTAGCGCGTGTTCAACGCCGACCCGGTGTAGGAGAACCGGCCATCAATGACGTTGGCTGACGAGTACGTATAGACCGGATCACTCGGCATGTCGGCCACGGCGATCACCGAAGAATTCGCCCAGTACGCCATGCCGCGAAACACGGATGCCAGATCCTGGACAACGCGGTACGCATCGGCCGTCGTCTGCAAGTAGACATTGCAGGTGAATCGCGGCTCCTTTCCGCCGAAGCCATCGTCCACCAGTTCATCGCAATACCGGCCGATCTGGTACAGGCCCCACTTGTCCAGCCAGCCGGCCGGAACCCGCTCGCCCAGGCCGTAGCGGTCATTGCCCACCAGGTCGAAGAACACCCAGGCCGGGTTATCGGTCCACGCCGTCTTGAACGTGCCATCCCAGGTTCCGATATAGGCGCGCGTCTCCGGGTCGTAGTTGCTCGGCACCCGGATAATGCGGCCCTTCAGATCGTAGGCCCGCGTGGGCACGCTCTGGAACTGCGCCGCGTCAATCTTGATACCGACGACGGCGGACATGGGATAGCGCAGCTTGGCGTCGATCACCTCGGTTACGGCGTCGACGATGGTGCGATCCGCGATCGTGTTGCTGTTCGCGTTGGCAGTCAGGCGCCGAACGCGAACGCTCCACCCCTGTTGCGCACCGGCCGGCAGATCAACACGATGCGACCGCGCGTAGCGCTGCGTGGTCTTGCCGTCGAAGGCGCTGGCCAGCACCTGCTGGTAGGCGCCGCCGTCCCGGCTCACATCGATAGCGTACTCGACCCGATAGCCATTGATCCCGTTACTCGACGCGTCTACCTTGCTCAGGCCTTCCACGGCCAGGGTAACCCGCACCGCGGACAACTGGCGATTGGTGAACAAGCGGACCCAGGGCTGCGTGGCCTTCAGTTCGGTGTTGACGCCAATGGTGTTCTCGGACGCCGGGAATCCAGGCAACGGGTCTTGCCATTGCGTGCCAGTCCGGAAGTCGATCGACACGTTGGAAAAGTTCAGCGAGCCGTCGGCGTTCGCAACGGGCGTGCCATTCAGGTATACGTCGCGCAGCGCTCCACCAAGGCCATGCACAGGGCCGTAGATCTCGCCTTCGCTCAACAAATCGATGACGCGGGCATAGGCGATGCTATGCAGGCTATCCGGGGCCTCGCTGGGGCCTCGGCCACCTCCGCCGCCCTTGCCGCCCTTATGGCCGACGACAGGCGCGACTTCACCCCAACGACGCCCATAAAAAAAGGCACCCGAAGGTGCCTTTCTGCGTTGCCTCATTTTCATGCCTGATCCTCAGAGAATATTCCGGCCGAGATCGTCGCGCTGCCGATAATCATGTGCCCGTACAACACCGGTACAGGGTTGCCCTGGGCTGACGTGTTGACCGGCCCATTGAAGTTGTAGGAAGCGCCGTTTTCGGGCCGATCTGCGGCACTTAGGGCTCGCTGTTGGGGCGAGAGCATCTGCACCACACCACCGAGAGCCAGGGAAACACCCATGGAGAGCATCATCGGAGCCGCGATTGCGCCTTGCGAACCCAGCGCTGCAAAGCCCATTGCGGGCGCGAAATAGACCGCCGCGACGATAAGAGCAGCGCCCAACACGGTCTGAAACAGCCCGCCGCGTTTGCCACCGGCAGGCATTGGCGCGATGCGGATATCGGCATCACCAACCGGGTGCAAAAGTTGGTCCTCGCTCAGGTTCCGCTTTCCGACAAAGCAGGCGTAGGCCATGCCCTGGCCAGCGCTGGACGCCATCTCAGCCTCAAGGCCAGGCAACAGCACGCAGAGCGCGCGGACGGCCTCTGCGGTGCTGTTGACTGCCAGCCGATGCACCCGGCCGAATTTCGTGCCAAGGCGCCCATACAGCCGCACGGTGCGTAGTGTTTCGTTCATGCTTCACCCTTGATAACGCAGCACCAGGCGCGTTGCCTCGCGCCAGTAACCGCCATACACCACCCGCTCCGACTGCCTTCCGTACAGGTGGTGCAGCATCGCGTCCGGAACCGAGAACAGACCCGGCGCCTCTTTAAGCCCTTCGGCGCCCAGGAACACGCCGGCGTGGTTGGCGCGGTTGGATCGGATCTGCATCAGGATCACGTCGCCTGGCGCCATCTCCTCGCCGGCCTGCAGCGGCCGGAATCCCGCCTCGGCGTAGTGGTCCATGTACAGGTCGCCTTTGCGGCCTGGCTCCCACCAACCGTCATCGCGCTGGAAGTCCAGCAGCTCGATACCGCGCTCGCGCTTGTACCAATCCCGCACCAGGCTGTAGCAGTCCAGCACCCCATGCGCGAATTGACGGCCCAGCAATGGGGCCTGGAAGCCCACCGGGGTAAAGCCCCGGACCTCGCTCGCCACCACGGCGCCGTCGTCGTCCTTGGCCACGGCCACGATGAACCAGGGCAGGCCCGTAGTCTCGCAGGCCACGCGGTCGGCCTCGCTGGGCGTCGGTGTCTCGTCGGGATGCGAATGCACGATTGCCACGATCCGCCCCGAGTCTTCGGCCGCGGCGTAGTCGTCGGCGGCCAGCACGAAATGGTCGGCGCTGGCCGCCGTATTCCGGCACGGCACATACACCTCACGGCGCGTCGCCATCACGACCAGCCCGCAACACTCGCGCGGGTACTCGGCCACCGCGTGGGCGCGGATGGCCTCCATCGTCTTCTTGCGCATGTCTATCCCCTGATGAGGTCGGCCGAGGGGAACCCGCCGAAGTTGATGACCTCGTATTCACCGAATCGCTTCTTGCAGTCCGACATAAGGCCCGAGCAGCGATCGCGCGCCGGGTCCGTGACCGGGTTGCCGGCCAAATCGAACATGCGGCTGCCGGTGTAGCCGCAGTACGGGCCGCGGTAGCCGCCCTTGCGCAGCCAGCCGCACACGCCGGCGATGATCGGTCGGCTGGGCAGTTGTTGGCCGTCGAAGTCCAGCGCGCTCGACAACTGGAATTCCACCACCTCGGCGGTTTCGGCCGTCTTCTGCTGCACGATCCAGACCTCGGTCGGTAGTTCTTCGGCCGGGTTCGCGGTTGGGTTGCCTTCCGGAAAATTCTGGGCGTCAAGATAGCTGCCCAGCGTGCGCCGCACCCGCACCCAGGCACCCACCAGGTCATCCAGCGCGATACACAACGAGGAAATCACGCCCGCAATCGGCTTGCCCTCGGCGTCCGCGCCGATGTTTCCGACCGACAGCGTGGGCGTGGGCTGCTGGCCGTCCCCCACCTGCTCGAAGCCTTCCGCTGTGATCGCCCACGGGTCGTATTGGTTGCCCTGCCACCAGATAGGGCCGACCTGCGTGTAACCATGGAAGCGCTGAAGCGTCCCGCCGATCGGCGTGGCGTCCAGCTCGTAGAGTTCGACCAGGTCGCCGACCTCCAGCTTTTGCACATCAGCATAGATCCGCATGCCGCCCCCTATGCCTTCAAAGTGCCGGCCAGGGCGAACAGGTCAAGGCGCTGGGCCAGCGTCAGCCCCAGCACGTCGGCCGCCGCGTGCAGCATGGCGCTGCCCCATTCGAACGCCTGCAACTCGTCCCAGGCGCGGCGGTAATAGGCTGGCGTGGCCGGATCGTTCAGCAATTCCTCGAAGGCGTCGAACAGCGTCCAGTCCGGCCGCCCTTCCTTCGGATATGGCGTGAGGCGCATTGCCTCGCGGCCCTGGTAGCGCGACACTGGCCCGGGATCCACAGGACGTGGCGCGGGCATGTCGTCCAACGAGGCGGGCACCAGCGTAGGTGGCACGTCCATCAATCCAAGCGGCGAGCGAAACACGTAGTAGCCGGCCGAATTGTCCGCCACGACCTCATCTTCGAACTGATAGAACTTGCCAGTCTCGGTGTCTTTAAACGTCTTCATTTACCGATACTCCTGCCAAGCCGTAAACGTGATAGCCGAAACCACCACCTGATAAGATGCGCCAGGGGGAATGACAGCATTTGCTGATAGTCGAATTCCGTTAACCCCAAAAAGCGCCCGGGTAACGTAAATGCCGCCTATCTGAATGCCGATATTCCCGCCTGCGCTTGAGTTGGTATCACCTTCGACATATACGACGAGGGGCCGCCCGGTGGAGTTCGTGTAAACCACACCCGCAGTGCGATTTGCCAGCACGTTTTGTAGCGACTGCCCCACACCAAAGACCTGGCCGCGCAAGGTCTGAAACGCAGCATTAAGCGTCGCATAGTCGCTCGCCAGCTGCGCGGCGTCGGCCGCGCCGGGATTCGTGACGGCACCGAAAGCGTGGATGATCCAAACCCCGGCCACGTTCACCGGTCGGGTTTCAGTGCCGGTATTCCGTATCCAGCGGTTGCCGTCTCCAGCCTGCGCCACCCCGGAAATGGCACCGATAGCCGAAGACCCGGACGGCATGACCGGCGACCCCGTTCCATTGACCAGAAGGTTGGTGGCCGAAGCGTACCCCTGCGCGACCGAGTATTGCATCGGGCCAAGCTGGTCGGCCTGCACCACTCCGACCGCGCCCGCCTTGACGCCGTCGCCGCGTAGGAACAGCGCCCCGAAAGCGCCGGAAGATTGACCGTTGAAGTCGGGAACGCGAATAGTGGTGGATCCGTCGCCAACCGTATAGGCGCCGCGCTTGAGCGGATCCGCCAGCCAATCCGCCTCGGACACCACGGGCACCTTGCCGCCTGTCACCATGGCCGCCAGGTCGGGGAACGTGGCCCGGCTGACGGTCTGCCCATCGGCCGGTATCTGACCGGACGGAATCGACGAGCGCAACGGCCACCAGGCGATGGAAGCCACGGGCGGTCCAGTCGGAATGGGCGGCAGCTGTGCGGTCGGCACCTTGCCGCCAGAGTCCAGCGTCGCAACACCACTCGCGCTGCCCTTCTCTGTGGCCTTCACCGCGCCGCCCAACTGCCCCACGGGGACCTGGCCCGCAGCATCGAGCGTCGCCACTCCACCCGCAGTCCCTTTTTCCGTCAACGGGATGGAGTCCTGCGCCGCCGGCAGGTTGGCGGCCGGCACCTTGCCCTGCGCATCGAGCGGCGCCACGCCTCCAGCGGCGCCCTTTTCTTCCACCGGGATGTAATCGGCCAGTTCCGGCAGGTGCACCGCCGGCACCTTGCCGGTGGCATCCAGTGGTGCGACGCCCCCGGCCATGCCCTTCTGGGTCGCGGGGATCGCGGCGGCGGCCGTGGTCTTGGCCTCGGTGGCAGTCTGCTCCGCGTTCGCCGCGGTCAACTCCACCGCGTCGACGCCCGTCTGCACCTTGGTGAAGTTGGCGTTGACCTTGGCCATGCCGTTGCGCAGCGGGTCACCCGTGCCGTCATTGGCTTGCTGGCCAATGGGAATCTGTTCAAGTTGTTCCATCGTGTCTACGGCCTGAAAACCTGTTGAAATTTCGCGGAAACCGTGTAGGCGGTCCCGCCCATGGGCGAGGGGCTGTACTCGGCAACTTCGTAGTAGCCCTCAACGCCCAAAGGCGGCGTCCACAGGAATGAGCGGATACCGGCATGCCTATCCAGGAAGTCGACGATTTCCTGCATCTGCGCGCGCGTGCCGGCGAACTGCACCGGCCACGACTGGACCTTGTGGTTGATGCCGTCGCCGACCACCTGCCGGTAGCCGTCGCCGAACTGCGCGACGTGCCGCCGGAAGGTGACCGTGCCGGCTGGTTGCCCTACGGGCTTCCAGCGAAACGTCTCTGTCGTCATACCCGACCATTCCTCTTGTTCCAATTGGCACCGCCTTGCCGGTTGGCTCGGTCGATTTCTCGACGAACTACCGCCGTGATGCTGTCCGACAGCCGATCGCCAAGCTCGCTTTGCCCTGTCCCCTTACGATCTTCGCCACCTCCCTGCGTGACATTGACCTGGATGGAGATGTTCGGAGCCGCCCCCACGCCTCCCGCCGCCGGCGCACCCTGCGCCACCATCGGGCTGACGTGCCCCGATTGGGAACCCATCAGGAGGAACGACTTGTCCCCGATACGGGCCAACTCCGGCATGCCGCGCTCGTTGACCTCGTACATCTGCCGCGCGGCGACAGGACCACCGATAGCCCGGCGCCCAATCGCGCCCCAGGCGCCCGACATGCCGTCGACGTTGCCGGTCATAGTGCCGCCCGACGTGGCGCCGGCCCCGGCGGTAATGCCGCCAGCCAGAGAGCCGACAATGCTGCCGATGGCTCCGACAATGGCCTGCCGGGCGGCGATACGCGCCAGGTCCGCCAGAATCGACGTGGCGAGGTCTTTGAAGCTTGCCTTGCCCGTGGTCACAAACCGGGTCAACGCATCCTCCATGCCCCGGAAAGCGCCCGAGAAGACGCCTTGCGACAGCTGGGCAACGTTCCCGGCGGACTCGGCGTAGTCGGAAAACGCTTCACGCGCCCCGTTACGCCAATCGGCGTTGAGCTTGTCGACCTTGTCGTAGTAGGCCTGCTGGTCGGCCAGCGCCGCCTGCAGGGAATCGCGGATCTTGCCTTGCGCTTCCCGGAACCGGTCCGAGCCAAGCTGATCCTCGGGCGTGGCCTTGGCAAGTTGGTCCTGGTAGCGCTTGAACTCCAGGCGGATCGAGTTTTCGGCCTCCACCCGCTGGCGTGCAACCTGGCCCAGGCCGGCGGTGCCCAGCTGGCGGTCGTACTGCTCCTGCCGCGACTCGGCCGACGAGGCGATCGCCTGTTGGATCTGCGCCGCCCGCTCGTCCATCTTGAGCATGGCCTGCTTGGCGGCCAGTTCCTTGGCCAGACCCTCGTTCTTCACCAACTGGGCGCGGATCGCGTCCTGGTTGGCGAGCAAGCTCTTTTGATCCGCCGTCAGGATCTTCTTGTCCTTGAGGTCGGCGATTTCCTGCTCGAACTCGGCGCGGGCCTTGCCGGCGTCCGTCAGCTTGCGTTCGCCCACCAACTGCGCGGCCAGGGAGGCTTCCTGCTGGCGCAGGTCTGCCAGGCGCCGGGTGGCCGCATCGTCCTTGTACGAGGCCCCCTTTTGGTCCTTGTACTTCTCGTTGATGGCCGCCCGCGCTGCTTCGACCTTTTCCGCCGCCCATCCGTACTTCTGCGCTTCAGCATCCAGGCGCTTCAACTCGTCTTGACGAATTTGCGCCCGCGTGCGTCCAGCCTTGATGAGTTCGTCCAGACGCGTGTCGGCGGCAATCCTGTCCTGAGTGAGTTGCCCCTTCAGGCCCTCGGCCCTCGCGTCTGCCTGCTCCTTCTCCTGTCGCTGGATCTCTGCGGTGATCGCAGACAGTTCCTGTCGCTTGAGTTTCAGCGCCTGCTGGGCACGGTTCCGGCCCCCACCGATTGCGGCGCCTCCGTCGTTGGTCGAGAATCCCTGGTTGTTTTCCAGGCTCTCGACCGTCTTCGTCAGTTCCTCGGCCTGCTTGCGAAGCTCCGCGATCGGCGTAGGCCGGCCAATGTTGAGCATTGCATCCCAGGCCTTACGGGCCGCCAGGCCGAGGGTGTTCCAGCCTCGCTCCAGCGTGCCGGCGCTGGCCCGCACGCGGTCGGCGGCGCGGTTGGTCGCGTCCGCCAGGGTCGCCTGGGCGAGCGCTACCGCCTGTTCCTTCTGCCCCTGCTGCTCCAGCGCCCGGATGCGGTCATAGGTGGCCGCGTCCAGGAAGTGCATGGACTCGTTGATCTTGGCGACCGCCTGGCTGGGGCTTTCTCCCAGCCGGACAAACTCGGCCACCAGGTCATCGACCGACCGCGCGCCGGTTTCGCTCATGTTGACGATGGCGCCGGCCACCGTCTCCAGCGAGCCACCCGCCACCCGGCCGGAAGCAACCAGCTTGTTCAGCACGTCGGCCGATCGGCCCACGGTGCTATGGGCTTCGCCCACACGCCGGGACATGTCGGAAAGCTGCTGCGCCGTCTGGCCGGCATAGTTACCGGTCAGAATGAGCGAATTCGCAAAATCGCGCGTTTCGCTGGCGCCCTTGTACGCGGCATACCCGACTGCACCAATGGCCGCTGCCGCCGCCCCGACCGTCACCGCGAACGGCGTGATCATGCCCGCCAGCGCGCGGAACATCGGCCCGATGCCGCCGAAGCTGTCCTTCAGCTGGCCACCCTGCTGGATCAGGATCAGGAACGGATTCTGGCCGCCCGCCAACTGCGTCACGATGTCGGTCATCTGCGCCGGCACCATCCGCATGGCAGCGGCGGTTTGCCGGGCAGAAATGCCCGTGCCGTCCAGGCTCTTGTTGACCTGGGCGAGCCGCGCGATCAGAGGCGCTGCACGGTCGCCCACGCCCAGCTGGGCCGCCCGGTACTCCAGGATCTGCCGCGCCGTCATGCCGGCGGTTTCCGCCTGCTCACGAAGGCCGGCGATGAACCGGTCACCCTGGGCGGCCGCCTGCGCGCTGGAACGCGCCAACGCCGCTTCCGAGGCGTCCAGGCGCTTCACTGCGGCGCCGTACTGCTCGGCCGTTATCCGGCCCTGGCTCCACAGCGAAACCAGCTTGTCGGTCTGGGCCTGGATCGCCGACTGCGAGCCAGCCCCGCGCTCGATCGCCGCCAGGGCCGCGTTGACCTCGTTGATATCCCGGGTCAGTTCCTGGAAGCCGCGATTCTGGCCCGCCATGACGCCGGCACCCTGACCGCGCGTTGCGCCCGAGGCGGCCGACAGTTCCCGCTCCGCGATGGCCGCGGCTCGGGCTTGTTCGACCTGGCGCTGCAACGCCGCGGCACGTTCCACCGCAGCCTGGCCGATATCGCGGTAACGCGCTGCGGTCTGCCCTTCGGATTGCGCCGCCTGGGCACCCGCAGCGGCCACGGCGCGCTGGCCGGCGCTGAGCCCGCCCATTGCAGCCTCGGCTTCGCGGATCTTCGCCACCAGCGGTTCATACACGTCCCGCGGCAGGCCGGCCGCCTCGGCCTTGTACTGCGCGACCTCGGCCCGCGACCGGCCCAACGTGTTGGCCAGGCGCTCCAGCGACTGCCGGGCGCGCTGCTGCGAGGCGGTCAGCTTCTGCGCCGCCCCCTCGGCAGTGGTGCCGATACCCTGGAGACTCCCCGATGCCTTCACGGCGGCAGCCGCGGCGACCGTGGCCATGTTGTTGACCTCGCGGCCAACCTCCTGCACAGCCGATTTGACGCCGCTGTTGTCGGCACCGAACTCCAGTGTGGCTTTGCCTACAACGTCCGTCATATCAATCCTTGTGCATTTCTTCCAGGGCGGCGCTTTCCATCACGCGCACCGCATCCCAGATTTCAGGCCACAGCCCCCGCTTGATGCCCATGAAGCGCATCACGGAGGGCAGCGCTCCGTAGTCCAGCCCCGTGGCGCCGCCGGCACCGACCCGCCATTGCGTATCCATGGCGCAGAAGACGTTGAACGGCAGCTGGTTCTCGGGCAACAGCGCCACCAGGGGCGGCGCGATGTCCGCCAACGTCAGGCCCATCCATTCGTATTCGTCCGCCGGCGGCGCCCGCCAGTAACGCCGCCGGGCCGCGGCGATCAGTTTCCCCGGCGGACCTCCGTCAGTTCCGACAGGAACTTAGCGACGATGGCCTCGACAGCCGGCTGGTGGTAGTTGCTGACCAGCAGCGCCAGCGCCTCGGGCGAGAAGGCCGTGTTCACGCCTTCCCAGCCCGCGATGATGACGCCGAGCCACTCGGCGTCCGACTTCACATCGGTGCCGCTGGCCAGCCACGCGTTGAGTTCTTCCTTGGTCATGTGACGGAAGGTCAGCCGCAGCTTGGCCGGCTCGGCGCCGGGACGCGGGATATCGACGGTCGCGGCAAAGGTCGCCGGCGGGGTCAGGGAGAACAGCTGGTCTTCGTTGTTTCTCGGCATGGTTGGTCCTTACGCGACGTAGCGGGTCGGAGCGCCGGTCAGCGACAGGGTGACCTGCAGCGTCATGGCTTCGTTCTTGGTGGTGGTGGGCATCTCGCTGAAAGAGACGTAGGCGCGGAAATAGATCACCGAGCCGTTGGGCAGCTGGAAGCGGATCGCCCGCGGCTGGCGGTCGTCGTTCGCGGCCTTCAGCACCGGGTAGTGCGGCAAGGTGTCGTCGTCGGCGATCGTCAGGGTGATCGACCGCGCGCTGCGCGTGGTCGGGATCTGGCGTTCGTCGCCGGTGTCTTCCAGGAAGGAATAGTTGTAGAACTGCTGTTCGCCGCCCTGGCTGGCCGATTCCATGACCTGCGAAATCTGCGTCCAGTCCTCGATGCGGCGCACGCTGCCGCCGCCCGTGCCGGCGGGATAGCGCTTGGTGTCCGTCGTATCGATGCCTTCCAGCGCCAGGCTGTCGGTGGTGACGGCGTCCGCGCGAGCGACACGGCCATCCAGCGCGGTCCAGCCCGACACCATTTCCACGATGTCGCCGTCGGCTGCGCCATGGGCCGCCGCCGTCACCACGGCCTGGGTCGCATTGGTCACCGCCGTCGCTACAGCGGCCGCGGCATAGGTCTTCGCAACCGAGAAGATTGCGCCGTTGGGAAGTTTCACGCCCATGTCGGGCCTCCATAAAAAAAGCCGCCCGAAGGCGGCTGAGTTTTTGCCCGAAGCGGGCTAATCCTTGAACCAAACCGAGAAAGTCTGTTTTCGCGCGTAGAGCTTCGTGTCGGGTTCGTGATCCGACAGCGCGCCGCCCTCGGTGACAGCGCGCAATACCGGGCTAAGACGCAATGCGTCCTCGGCCTGGCGGATGATGCGGGCGGCGTCCTGGTCCAGCAGCGCCCATACGTCGACCTGCAGGCGACCGTTGCGCAGGTCGGGCACGCCCTCCAGGAAGTTGAGGGGCTTGCCCCCGACCCAGTGGTAGGTAATACGCGGCTCTTCGGCGCCGTCCGGCGCGACGCCTGGATACACCCGGCCATCGACCAGCGGGCCAAGGACCGCGCAAATATCGTCTTCAACCATTCGAAAGCTCCACAACGATTTCCGCGATCAGGACTCTGGAGCGGTCCCGGGACGCATCGATAGCCTTCTCGTAGAAGTCGAACGCGGGGCGAATAAACGACTTCGGACCGTGCCGACTGTTGCCGTACTCCATCCAGTGGCCGTGGGGCGCCTTGGAGTGGTTCCAGCTGATCTGGTAGATCTTGTAGTCATCCGTCGACTTGTCTTCGGAAAACACGTGGTAGATCGCCGCCCGCAGCTGGCCAGGCTTGATGCCCGGTTTCAATGGCCCTCTGTACTCCGGGGCCAGTTCCCGCGCCCGATCGTAGAAGACCAACGCACCAGCACGCGCCGCCGGCCGAACCACGCGCTGCTCGATCGCGTCAACGAATCGGGTCAGCCCTTCCACGGGGTCGCCGTCCATTTCAAAAGTGAGTTTCACGGCTTCGCCCCGGGTATAGACTGGCAAACCAGATCGACATACTCGCGGCTCACCAGATCCGGCAGAACGGCCTTGACGTCGAACACCAGGCCACCAGCCACAAGACGCATGTCGGAACGGATATCCTCGCGGAAGCGGATGCGTATGCTGGCGCGCACCAACGAGACATCGGTGCCGGCCTTGATCGTCCCGATGCCACTGGGGAACTTCACATTGGCCCACACCCTCGCATGCTCCACCCATTGGCCCACGACCTGGCCGCCGCCCGTCTGGACCTTGTCCTGGCGCCGGATGGATACCTGCGTGTTGAGCCGTCCTGCTCTCAGCATGGCGCCCCCTTCAAAATTGCTTTCGATACCAAAGCAGGCGGTCCACGCCCAATTGCACAGCATTGGACACCGCGCCGACGACGACGCCTTCGCGGTTGCTGTACCAGTGACCGACCAGCAGCAGAATGGCCTGCTCCACGTCCTTGGTCATCGCCATTTCTCCCGGCCCGGCCGGTTCGCCCGATACGATCTTCCGGTCGCAATGCTGCTCGACGTGCGCCGTGGCGCTGTCGATGTAGCCCTGGATCAGCGCGTCTTCAGCGACAAAGGCCGGGTCGATGCGCAGATGGGCCTTCACCCGGCCGATGTCCATTACTGCGCCCCCGCGCCGTCCAGCAGCGCCGCCAGTTGCTCTTTGGTCGCGCCTTCGGGAATGGCGATGTTCTTCTCGGTCAGCGCCTTCTTCAGCTGCGCCGGCGACATGCCGTCAGACGCCCGGGGCGAAGCCTTGGCATCGTCCAGCGCTTCGACCAGGCCTTTGCCCACCAGCGCGTGACCATACTCGGGGTCGGCATCGTCGAAGGTATCGCCGGCGCGCACGCGACCATCGCCTTTGCCGAGTTTCGCGGGATCGCCACGGAAGCCCCACAGTGCTTTGATTTTCATGTTTTCTCCAGAGGTATAGCGGGGTGCAAACCTCGCACCCCGCCGGGTGACACCGCTTAGACCGCGAAGCGGCCCTTGACGAAGGCGTAGTTGCGGCGCACCGCCAGGCCCAGACGTTCTTCGACCAGCAGCGCGCGCTGGTTCTTGATGAAGTCGTCATTGATCATGCCGACCTTGAACAGGAACGACATGCGGTCGTAGATGGTGGCGCCGCGTTGGAAGTTGCCCACCAGGAACTCGCCGCCCGTGTCGGTGCCGTTGCCTTCGTCCATGCTGTCCGACGTGACGACCGGCCGCCCCCACAGGATCGGGGTAACGAAGCCCTGCAGGTTGGCGAACAGGTAGCGGTTCTGCGAGTCCTTCTGCAGTTCAATGTCCATCCAGTCCTGCTCGGTCATGACCGTGGCATCGGCCGCCAGCTTGGCTTGCTTGCGCACCTGGTAGATGGCCCGACGCACCGTGTCGATCGCCGTGTCGCCCGCCTTGGACAGCGCGGGCGTGAACGTGGTGGCCTGGGTCATGATGCCGGGCAGGTTGTTGTTTGTGCCGTCGCCCTTGAGGATCTGCTCTTCCTCTTCCAGCTTCAGGTCGTAGCGCAGCAGCTGTTGCAGGTAGCCGTACAGCTGCGGCACGTCGTCCAGGGCCTCGTCGGACACCGGAATCCACACGGCCAGCTTCTTGATGACGTCGGTCTTGGCTTCGAAGGTGACGTTGCTCTGCGGCTTGGCTGCGCCTTCGGCCACCGGCGCCGCACCGCGGGTGTGCAGCAGTTCCTTGTAGTAGGTGTAGTTTTGGCCCGTCACCTGCACCGAGGGGATCAGGTCGCGGATGCGCAGTTCCTGGCGCGGGCCGGCCTGGATGGTGGGATCGAACTGGGGCACAACCAGGCCGGCGCTGGTGACCTTGGTTTCCTGCATGGCGGCCATATCGCCCTTGGAAACTTCGATCTCAGCGGCCACCCTGCCGTTCTCGCGCAGCGCCTTGTATTCGCCGTGGTCCTTCACGAAGTCGATGAAGCCCTTCTTCTCGGGCTGGCGGCCGCGCAGCTGCACGCCCTTTTCTTCCATTTCGAGAACCTTGTCGACGAGCTTTTGCAGTTCGCCCTTCTGGTTATCGATGGCCGCCTTCATTTCGGCCGTGACGGTTTCGCCCTTCTGGATGGCTTCCGAAGCCTTGTCGTACTTTTGCTGCAGGCCGGCAAAGCCGTCCTTCAGCTGCTTTTCCAGCGAATCACGCAGTTCTTTCACATCGGTCATTTCGACGCTCCAAATATGTCTTGAAAGGATTGAGAGAGGTTTTTCAGCTCGTCCACGATCGCCGTGTCCGCCATCGCGCCGTCGCGGCGGATGGCGGGAAAGCCGAGGGAGGCAACAGCAGCTGCCTCTTTTTGGGAAAGGCCCATGCGATCCCGCAGGGCGGATTCAAACAGCCGGATATCCGACTTAACGCTGGTGATCTGCGCCTCCGGATTCATGCCGAAGGGCACGAGGGAGGCTTCCCACAACTCCGCTTCCTTGATCACCCGGACAGTGCGGCCCGAGCGCTCTTCGTAGGCGGCGGTGATGGTGTTAAACCCGATCGACATGGAGTCGAGCGGGCCGCCGTCGCGCATCAGCTCGTAGGCGTCCTTGGCGTAGCTGACGTTCAGATTCACTTTGCCTTTCAGGTGCAGGCCGTGGGAATCCTGCGTGTACGACGCCGTGCCGACGAGCTTGCGCAGGTCATGAAAAAGGGCCAGCTTCAGCTGGCCCGATCGGGTGGTCTTCACTTTCACGAAGGCCCCGGGGAGGATGATGTCGTCGCCCAGGTCCACGTTGTTAAAGACGGAGGCGTATCCCTCGAAATTGCCCTGGTCATCCACCGCCTTGACTTCAAACGGGCATTCAACTTTGCTGAGCATTTGTACTCATCTCCCACCGGGTGACCCGGTCGTATTCCTCGCCGACGAGGGGTTCCATGTTCTCTTTGCGCCGGACCTCGTTGACAGACATCCAGCCCGAGCCATTGGAGCCGCCCAGGGCAGCCTGGTAGTACTGCGCACGCGCCGAACTATCGGCGCGCAGCAGGCCCTCGACCACGAATTCGACGAACAGGCCGAGTTTCGAAAGCAACTTGTCGTTGAATTCGTCTTCGATGGCGTCGATGTACGGCTTCAGGCCAAAGGTCACGAAGCCGCTTTTCTGCTGCTCCAGGTTCGACCCCATGATCGAGGTCTTGCTTGCGCGATTGGCCAGCCACAAGGGCACGCCCCAGATGCCCGCCAGCGCCTCTTCCTGGAACTGCTGCGATTCGATGAACTGCGAATCCTTCTGGCTGAGCCCCGCCGGCACAATCTTCGGGTTGCCCTGCAAGATGGCCATCTTGCCGATGTCCGCGGCGTCCCCCTGGCGCACGTCAGGGAACTTCGCCAGCACCTGCTCTTGCTGTTCCTTGGTCAGAAACTGCTCGTAGATGACGTATCCGCCGGTGAAGCCACCCTTGCGCATGAAGCGCGCCGACCAGTTCTGGCCCGCCTTCGCCAGGCCCATGGACTCGGCCTGGAACTCGACGGGTGAAAGGCCGCAGATGCCGTCCGCGCTGAACAGCTTGAAGTGCAGCATGTTCTCCGGGGATACCGGGAATCTCTGGCCGTTCAGCGTGACCCAATACAGAAGGTCGGCCGTCTCGGTGTCGATCTCGACCCCATCCCAGGGCAGAGGCGTCAGCCCGATCCACTCGCCCTGCGCATTGCGTTCGATCAGGTTGTAGGAGTTGCCGACAAGCCCCATGTTCACGACTGCCGTTTTCAAGAACGTCAGCCGCGTCATGTAGGGATTGGGCTTGCGCAGCAGCCGCAAGACGCGCCGCTCCAGCGCGCTGTCCCCTTTGGCCTTCCGCCCCGTCTGCTCGACGTACAGAGGCGCGGGGAGCCCCCCCACCGACTCGCTGAGAATCTTGATGCACGTCCAGATGATGGGAACCGTAACCGCCTTCTTGGGCGTGATTCGCTCGCCGGATTGCGTCTGCTTACCGCCGACTGACATATCCACTTCAACGAAATCACCCGTCTTCGGGTCGTTGTAGCCGAACATGCGCCAGGTGAGCGGGTTGTACCAACGCGTTTTAGCCATTAGCCGATCAGCCCAAAAAATCCGTTTTCAAGGTAGTCATCCAAGCCCGCGCTTTCTTCCACCACGGCGTTTGCCGCCCCCAGCGCCATAGCAAGCGCGACGGCGGCGTCGATCTTGTTGACCGATCGCACCTTGGATAACCAGTGATTGCCCCATTTGTCCTCTTCCGCAACGGCCGACATGATTGCGGATACCAGAACGGGGCTTCGCCGCAGCCTGATGCGGCCTTCAAGCAGGGCCTCTTCCAGCATCCGAACGGACCCCGGCATCCACATACCTTCCGGCGGCGGCACGCCGTCACGCTCGGCCGCCTTGACGGCCGACTCCAACGGCTTGCCTTTTTTCAGACCGCCCTGCGGATGCTCGGCAAAGGTGATGGTCAAGCCCAGCGCCGCCACATCCTCTTCGAATTTCTTGAAGGCGTAGCGGTCATAGCCGACCAGCTGAATGCTGTAGTCCCGGTCGTACTCGGCTATCGTCTGCGCCACATGGCGGTAGCTGATCGTCTGCCCCTGCGGCGCGTGCAGATGCCCCTGGCGTACCCAGACGCTGTAGGGCAGCTTGTCGCGCAACTCACGCGCTGCAACCGTATCGCCCGGCGTCCACGCCTCGACCCACGCGTCGTAGGTGGGCTTGGAAACCATCCGCGTCTCGCCGTCGACCTCGATTGAGACGTCCACAGTACCGGTTTTGACCACCGCCCCCATGGCGGTGATATCTCGGGACTGGGACAGATCCAGCCCCAGGTAGACCTTGGCGCCATGGTGCTCCGCCGGGTCGAAGTCATCGAGCGCCGGCTCCAGCATTTCGCGGGTCATCCACGCGGTTTCAGCATCGGTCCAGACACAGAAATGCAGGCGCAGGATGCCGTTCAACGCGCTCGGCAACAGCTTGGCCTGCTCGACCAGGTCGGCCAGGTACGATTCGGTGATGGTGACGCCCAGCAGCGGATTCGCCTTGATCCAGCAGGACGGATCTTTGAGCGGTTCGTCACCATCATCCAACGCGCACACGTAGCTGAATGTGCGATCGTCGATCACGCCGCCCACAAATGTCGGGTCATTGACCGCCTCGGTATGACCCGCAGCGACCTTGACCGCGTGTTCGTGCTCTTCCCAGCAAACCGAGTTTCGATCGCTGCCGGAGTTCGTGATCATGAACAGCAGCGGCGCGCGCCGGAACTTGAAGCCACGCTCCAGCATTTCGATGATCTTTCGATCGGGCAGTTCGTGGACCTCGTCCACCAGCACGAAGTAAGGGCGCGGCCCGGACCCGGTGCGGCTTGTGTCGCGCGAGACAGGCCGGAAAAAGCTGCCGCTGGCGTGGTGCGCCATGTTGAATTCGCGCCCCTCGCCCCCGGAGAACGAAACCCGCTTTGCCAGGGCCGGGGACTGCTTGACCATCTTCACCGCGTCGGCAAACAGAATGCCGGCCTGGTCCTTCTTCGCCGCGGCGGAATAGATCTGCGCGCCCGCCTCGCCATCTGCGGTCATACCCAGCAACCCGAGGCCGCCAGCGAGAGGACTCTTGCCGTTGCCCTTGCCCTGCTCGATGTATGCCCGGCGAAAGCGCCTGGTCCCGTCCTCTTGCAGCCAGCCGAAGATCGACCCAACGATGAACGCCTGCGACGGCTGCAGGTGGAACTTCTGCCCGTCGAACTGCCCCTCTGACAGGCGCAACACGTTCTCGTAGAAATCGAAGGCGTACTGGGCTGCGTCCAGGTCGAAGCGCAGGCCGCGTTCGTGTGCCGTCTCCAGGTCGAGTAGATGGCGCCGGCACGCATTGCGCACATGCGGCCCGGCCACTATGTCGCCCGCGACAACCGCCTCGGCGTAGGCTGTGGTCCGATCACTTGCGTTTGAAGAACGCTTCGTCCGGGTCTTCGTCTCCGCCTGGGTCATGCGCTACCTTGGATTCATCAACCGGGGTCGCCCCCAACTTCGAAAGGATCGAACTCAGCGCTTGCGTGGCCGACACACCGAATTCGGCTTCGGGATCGTCCATGCGCGCCACCCAGATGCAGGCCAGGCGCAACAGCACGCGGTGCGACGAGTTCAGCCAGGGCATTTCCGCCGCGAAGTCCTTCCACGCCTTTTTCTGCGTGACGGTCATCTGCTTGTACGGAACACCCAGCGGTCGAGTGTTTTTCGGTTTGGTTCGGCCGGCGTGGCGGCCAGGGTTTTTCACCGCGGCACCGGACGCCGCCGCCTTGTCGACAGGAAGTCGGGGACGGGCCATTTTTCTGCTCTTTTTGTGATCAATACCGAGACGGTCAGGGTCGTCCGGCGAATTGTGGATGCGCGCGTTTCTGGGAACGGTCGGTCTAGAGCCAGGGCCATTCCCATAATTTCACCCCCCCCCCCGGGGGGGTAGGCATATCCCTGCGGCCGCGCTACACGCCGCAGAAACGCATTTCGGATCGCACGACAGGGCAACCTACCCTACCGGCCATCCATCCTCATCGCAGCCGCGTATCTGCTTGCCCCCACGCTCCAGCCGCGCCTGGTCGGAGTTGTGGCAGTCAGCGCACAGGCTGTTGAACGGGCCTTCCCAGAACTGCTGTTCGGTCTCGCCCGCCGGGTGGCCATTCACGTGGTTGCAGACGGTGGCCAGTACCACCAGGCCGCGCCGCTCGCAGAACTTGCACAGCGGCTCGCGGTCCAGTTGGGCCTTGCGGGTGCGCTGCCACCTGGCCGTGCCGTACAGGTGCGCGAAGGCACTACCACCGCGCTGCCTGATCGTTCCCTTGGCGCCATACATCGCACACTCTCCTACTTCGTGTCCTTGGCGCCCGCCAGGGAGGCCTGGTAGAAGCGTGCGCGGGCCGCATCAGTGAAGCTGTCAGGTGCAGGCGGCGGCCACCGCTCGCTGACGCTGTACTTGTTCCGGAGATGGATATACAGCGCGCGCAGCACGGCATCGGGCATTTCCACGCCATCAATCACCAGCACGCAGCCCTCGATCTGCATATCGCATTCCAATGGAGCCATGCTGACGCGGACTTCAGGCAATTTCCCCCAACCGCCGAACGAGACATCCACGTTGGTGAGATGGGAAAGCGGCACGCCGCCAACCTCGACAAGCGTGCGGTGCCCATCATGTCGGACACTGATCGTGCTGGACCGCGCACCAATAGGCGGCGGTGCTGGCGGCGTACTTTCGGGAAATCCTGCCATGCTTCACCTCATGAATTTTCGCCGGGTGCCACCAACTGCACACCGCCCGGCGCGATGATCCCGGTCGCCATAAGTGCATCGATTAATCTCACGCAAACTGGCGATCCTTACATAGACGTAAGGATTAATTGCTAATGTCAGGGCTGATGTTGCAGGTAACCCCCGTCAGTTGTTTTTCCCGGCTTTTGGAGACAGCGGCTATGGCCAAGACAGCACAAATCACTTGCATTAACAAAGTCCCACGAAACGACCCGAACGAATCGATCACTCATGTTGGAGGGTTCGTTACCTCCGCTTGGAAACTGACCTTGGATGACGCTATCGGGAAGATTGAGCGCGGAGAGTGGAACTTCTACGTTCACGTGGGAGGGAAAAGCGTGTGGGTCGTTGTTGCAACCAGTCGCGCTGGAAACAAGTATCTGAAGACTGAAGCAGATGGCAGCACATCCAACAATCTGCTTAGCCTGCCAGAATGCCCATAGACCACGGGTCTATTCCGTGTTGCGGCTATCAACTGGGAAACTCGCGATTCCTCCGCCGACGCCGCTTTCGATCGTTTTCTGACTACTTTCCGGAGATAAGCATGGAATTTACCTTCGCAGTTTTTTCGCGCCGCTGGGGCCATAACGACACCTACCGACTGACCAAAACGGCGACTGGCTGGGATATTCAGCACATGGCGCACAGTGGCCCCTGCGATCAGGAGGGCTCGCCCCACTTGATTGGGAACTTCAATCAGGACTACATCCGGTACCCGATCGGTGTCGGCGGTTTTCTGAGCTTCGTCTGGAGGCAACTGGACGCGCGCGACATAGACGACGCGAGAGCTCAAGAAATGATCCAAGAGATTGCGGACTGGGTTTCCGCGTGCGAAACGTCTCAGCCACGATGGGCCGGGTGGAACGCTTGATCCGATACGTTAGGTACTACAAGAATTAGCTACCCCGGCGCCCTCAGAACATTCAAACACGGATTGCATAGGCAGCTTTTCTGCGTGCATCCGCATCGGCGCTCCAGGCTTAATTGCTGCGTCGTATTGCGCGCAGTAGGTGTCAGCGCATTAGCGCACGATCTACGTGAAGTTGCGGAAGTAGCCGTGGCAGCGGTCGCACATCATTTGCAGCATAGTGATCTCCAATGAAAAAGCCCCGACGGTTGAGGAATCGTCGGGGCTTGGGGTAACACCGGACCCGGCAGCTACAGCCTTTGGTGTCGACTTCCGTAATGGTCAGCCAACTTCTTCCTAGCGTCGTCGTCGGTTGCCTGGTTGAGAAGAAGCTCGATTGGAACTATCGCAATTACGACAATCGCTATTTGCCAAATCGTGAGTAACGCGAGCAAAACAAACGAGATCCCGCGGAAGACCTCAACGTGGGCGATTGCGTAGGGAATCCTCTTGATGATCGGTGCTGCGACCCCTACTGCCAGCAGTGCTACCAGAATAATCGTCGAATGCACCGCCGGCGCCAACAACACGCGCAGGTTTGTAGACGAAGACTTGTCCTCCGCCTTTTTCCCGAAGGATAGCTTCAACCTCTCCGGATAGATAATGGCCAACCACGCCCCAACGACGGCAAAAATGATAGCAGCGGTGTTTCTCAATGCTTCATACAACGGCCATTGCTGCGCAAATGGGATTTGATACCCGACCCAGCACGCTCCCACGATCAGCAGTGTGCTGACGGCTATAGCTGTTGTGAAGAATAGAAATCTAAACCAAGCCATCAGATACCCCTTAGGAACTCCCTTCGCCGAGCAGCCAAGACCTCAGCCAAATCACGGACGGGAACAACTCCGTTTGCCGGAATCTGCAAATTTACGTTCACGGTGTTCCTCGACATGGCGCTATTGATCCAAATCGTCTCGCTCGATCCTGCCAGCTTGAAGCCGAGATCGTCGTACTCAGTCTCTCGGTCCGTGTTCAGTTCAGTCTGAATCATTTGCTCAAGCTCTTCCGCTGTCGGCGTGTAGTTGATCGCAATGTGAACCTTGGTGTCGTGCGTAAGCTCAGATGCCTGCTCGCTATCACGCACTCTCTGCGAAAGAATCTGGAACCAACTTCTATCGCGCCGCACACGCTGGATGAGATAGCTGTCGCGGATTACCGTGCGAATGTTCACCCGTTCCCGGCGCAGGCGCGCCACCTCACCAGGCTTAGATCGCACATTCGCGGTCACTTTCACGTGCGCCTTCGTGTGATCACCTTCACCGTTCAGATCTCGATACCCGATAATTTTGTCGTCTTCATCTTTGACGACGTAGCCACTTTCCGTTTTTAAGAACTGCTTAACGTATCCCAGCATCGGCCTAGCCGCAGTGATGGGATTCTCGAACCTTAACGTCGCAAATGCATTGTGCTGTGGCAAAAACCAAAAATAGGTCGGAAAGCCGGGGATAGACCCTTCCACTACGGGATTGTCGTGCACCGTGGGGGGCCGTCCCACGCGCGAGTCCCGAGCCAACGAGGCCACTTTACCGTCTGCGGCAGGAACAGTATTCCACGTTGCTAATAGCCAGTCATCACCAACTGGCTGCATGCCGAACACATAGACCGGCAGAGCGCCTCGATACAAGCGAGACGGCGATGCCAGTTCTGTCATGCCGACATCTTTGCCGGCAGACCACTCATGAAGCTCACGCATCGCGGGCCGGAGGTCGCCGAATAGCAGCGCCCGCGTTCCATGTCGGTAAAAACCAAAGTCTTCCAAATCAAAGAACGTAAGTGTCATGTCCGGCATTCTCAAGTGCTCCTTCTGTTTGTTGTAACGTGAGATTACAACAATCAACGAAGCCGCTTGTCTCCGGAATGCAAAAAACCCGCCGGCGTGCGCGTGGCGGGTTTCCTGGGACGGACTTCTGAGGAAATCCGTTATCACTGATTATGACGACCAAAAGCGCCACTGTCAAAAAAATTACGGGATGAAGCCGCCGTCACGCAGTAGCCGCTCGGCCGAGGCGTGGGCGGCCTGCTCTATTCCGTAAACCGGCTCTTCGCCCGCACGCTTCTTTCGTGTGCCTCGGATCCACTCCGCGGTCTTCACGTTGGCACGGTCTGCGCTTCTCTCGCTGCATTCATGCCGGCGCGCCAGGTCGTCCAGCGTGGGCGCCCAGTTCTCGTCGAAGTGGCGGCGCACAAGGCTAAACCGCATCTCGGCATTCACGCTCGACATCCCAAGAAATGCCGCCAGCGAATCGGCCAGCGTGCGCAACGACGCCAACCATTGCAAATGATCGCCGACGCCACCGCAGCACTTGCATTGCGTCTGCCGCTGCCCGTAGCGGGCATACAGCACGGCGAAGTGCAGCGGGGAAAGGCCGCGTTCCAGGAACTTTCGGGCGGTGCCCGTCTCGGCCGCGCCGTCCATCCCTGACAGCGGTCCCGGCTCGCCGAGGCGATCATCTGCGGCTCGGGCCATCGCTGGCCTGTTGGCCGTGCTGCGCTCATCGCTGAACGCATACGCCAGCGCTACAGCGAGCCGGGGAAACGGTGTCGTGCGCTCGGTCATGCGGCCTCCGGCAAAGCGTAGATCGGATACGTGGGTTCCGGTTCGCGGCTGCCCTGCGCGATCCGCAGCCAAGCGCCCAGCTGCCCGCGGGCCTCGGCATCATGCCGGGGGTGGAGGCGCCACTGGGTCAGGAACTCCGACGCGGCGGCGGCCGGCAGGCCGACCAGGTGTTTTGCCAGCAGGCGATCCAGGATCGGCCTGTCAGCCAGCGCCACGCCCCCGCGGCACCGCCAGCACCGGCAAGGCGAATAGTTGCCGAACAGCGAGCCGGCCCTCTTCGTCTCGCTCAAGTGGACGGTGATAGATGGCGCCCGCATCGGCGCGTCGGCCACATACGGGATCTCGGTCCAGGTTCCGGGGTCTTGTTGATCGAGCATGATCTATCCTTCAAACGATTCCAGGGTTGTAGGGAGGGACGCGCAACAGCCGCGCCACAAGCTCAACCGCGGAACCGTCCAGGACGGCCCCCTCGGTAAAGCGCAACACCTTCCAGCCCGCGAGGGTGGCGGCGTTGTACTTCTCGCAATCAGCGACGAATCCGGATCCTCGGATGTGACGCCCGTTCGTCCATACGCCGCCTTCAATCTCAACCGCCACTTTCTCGGCGGGCCACGCAAAATCGATGCGCCACATGCGCGGGGGCGCGAAGCGGTACTCCCGCTCCGGCGGCAGCACCCTCAGCGCGCGTAGGTCGCGGGCAAACCGTTCTTCCAACTTGCTCGGAGCCTTCGGGGCGCGCTTGACGGTGGCCTTGGTCGCTGGCAATCGAACGGGCCGGGTCGCCATTACGCCGCCCCCCGGTTCTGCATCGAGTAGATGGGCGCGCGACTGAAATGCGCGTAGTCCTGATACCGGCCCGTCACGCGGTCATAGTGCAACTCGACCATGCCCACCCGGCCGACAAACTTCTTGCGGATCTTCTGGACATGGATCTCCACCGGCTTGTTCTCGTCCTTGACGTGCCGGTAGACCGTGATGCAGTTATCGGCCTTGTTGCGCCAGTGCGCCGAACCCGAAACGTCGTAAGGCGTCGGAATGGGGTAATCACCCGAGTCCTTGTCCTTGTAGAGCTTCGCGGGATGCGCCACCACCCAGGCATGTACGTCGTGCGCCCGGCAGAACTTGCGGATCTGCGACAAGGCCAGGGAGATGTACTCGGTCTCCGTCTGGCCGGCTGCGCGCCCGTGTTCGATCTCGTTCCATGGATCCATGATCAAGCCGCGAATGCCCCTCCGGGTGACAAGGCGGCTCGCCTGCTCCAGCAGCGCGTCTAGGCTGGGGGTCTCCGGCATCATGAAGGTGAAGTGGTCCTCCAGAAAGTCCATGGCCCGGTCGAGATCGGCCACGCTCATGCGCTCGCTCGGGCCCGGGGCGAACGGCTTGCCGATGAACTTTTCCATCAGCTTTTCGCTGTGGTAGTCGGCGGGAAAGTTCTCGGGGGAGAAAACCCCGAAATTCCACCCCTGTTTGTCCGCGAGATGCACCGCCAGCGCGTCAAGCCATTCAGACTTACCGTGTCCGGGAATGCCGGTCACAAGGGTCCACTCGCCGGGCAAGACGGTGTAGTGCCCATCCATGCAACTCCACCCGGTCGGGGTGCCTCGCGTCGTTTCGCCTTCATAGCGGCGCAGGATTTGCGAGCGGAAGTCCGTCACCGAGAAGGTGCCCTCGATCGGCACCGGCTTCGCGTCTTCGATGCACTTTTGCAACACGTCCGGGCCGTGCTTGACCAGTACGTCGTTGGAATCCTTGCAGCCCTCCGGCCAGGTCACGATCTGGCACTTGTCGCGGCCCAGGCGGCGGACGAGTTCTTCCTGCAGGCGGCGGCCTGGCGCGTCGTTGTCCACGGCGATGATGTGTTCTCGCACATTGGCAAGCCGCTCGCTGTCCAGGAAGTCGAACTTGCTGTCGTAGTTCTTGGTGTCCGGTGTCGGGGCGCCATCGGGCACGGAAACGCAGTTCTTGAAGCCGCCCTCCTCCACCGACAGTTTGTCCATTTCGCCCTCGACCCAGATCAGCACGGCGTCGACGTCGTTCAGTCCGTACAGCACGCGCTGCGCCCCGGTGGCCAGCCGGAACAGCTTGTCACCGGTGCGGTACTTGACGTTGATCACCTCGTCGCCGTCCAGGTACGGGAACATGACGCAGGTGCGCTCCTCCTCGACCTGGGGGAAGTACTGCTGGCCGTAGCCGATGCAGTTGCGCAGCAGCGTTCCCTGGCTGATCCCGCGCCCAGCGAAGTAGTCCACGACGGCTTGGGGCAGATCGGTGCGGTTCACCACGTAGTCGGGCTTGCGGTAGATCTTCGGCGCCTCGGGCCGGCGTTCTTCGCCGTGGCCCAGCGACCCGCCCCAGCCGCAGTGATGGCAGTTCCACAAGCCCTTCTCGGTGTTCACCGACAGGCATGGGTAGTTCTTTTTCCGACGCGACGGCGAGCAGCGCGGGCAGGTGGTTTTCACCTCCACGCCGGTGCGGCCGCGCAGGTCGATGCCGAAGTCGTTGAAGGTCTTCACAGCACAGGCTCCGGGTTGCCGTCGGCGCCGAAGAAGCGATTTCCGACGCGGTAGCGGCCGCTGTCCAGTTGCGTCACACTCGCGCCCGGGTATCGCTCCTGGAGGGCAGCCAGCACCGACACGCGATCAACCGCCCCCGGAGAATCTTCGCCCGTGTCGTTGGCGATGAACCGGTCGATCTGGTCCGCAGACCGCAGAATCAGCTCGATCCCGTTGTACTTCTCCCGCCTGTCGTTCTGGCCCATGTTGTGTGGCGTCTTGCTGCAGCCACGGATGGCGCGCCGCAGATCATCGGGGCTATGGCCGTTCTTCAACGCGGTCCTGATCGCCCTGCGCCGTTTGTCGTCCAGCACCGAACGCGGCGATTGCATGACCTCCTGCCAGTAGGCGAAAAGCTCCTGGACCGGGTCTTGCTTGGGCGCCGCCGGTGATTCCAGGGCGACAGCGGGCGCCCCAGGGTCGGCGCCAGCCGACAAAGTGGGTTGATCTTTTGGAGACGGAGACGGAGACGGAGACGGAGACGGAGACGGAGACGGGGCAGTGCCAGATTCTGCTAGTGGCATGCTACTGGCACTTTCGGGCACCACCACAGGCACACTATTGGCACTTTCTAGCACTGCGGCAGAAGTGCCAGCGGCTTGCGCTTGGCACTCGGGAGAATCCTCGCCGCTTACGCTCCCGATGCGTTCGGCATACTCGGGCATGCGCCTGGCAGCCTCCTTGCGGCCGTATTTCTTGCACAATGCAGCCCAGCGTGCCTTCTCGCTGC
Source organism: Achromobacter sp. SIMBA_011 (assembly GCF_046535435.1). Classification (NCBI taxonomy): domain Bacteria; kingdom Pseudomonadati; phylum Pseudomonadota; class Betaproteobacteria; order Burkholderiales; family Alcaligenaceae; genus Achromobacter; species Achromobacter sp. SIMBA_011. The sequence goes on from NZ_JAWRWN010000006.1 coordinate 324,792, forward strand.
GCGCTTCGGAACCGGCGACCCAGGGGTTGTGTTCTTCCCAGTCGTGAAGGGTCCGGCAGTATTCGTCGCCATCCAGAAAGCCGACATCGCGGAGCGTGGCGACGAGTTCCCCTTCGCCCCCGGCCCAGTCGACGGCAAGCTCGATATCTTCATCGGACAGGCCCGTCAGGTTCCCATCGTGCCTATTGGCAGCGCACCAGAGGAACAGGCAGACCAGGCGCCATGCGCCATCCCCGCCCAGACGGCGGACCAGCTTCTTGGTCTTCGGGTGCGTGGCCAAGCCCACGGCAAGACGTGCATCTGTTGCCATTCGGTGTTCGCCTATTCGCTCACGCCGTTTGCCTTAGCGGCAAGCAGCAAGGATTTCCCGAGCAAATAGGCTTGCTCTGGCGTAATCGGGCCGATGTTGACCACCATGGCATCCCGTATGGCAGGCTCGTCCTCGAAATTCCGCCCATCGATATCCACTAGGTACGGCAAAAACGTCAGCGATATCTGCGACTCTTTACCCACTTCTTGATAGACCTGCCCGCAATCGCCCACGATGAAGTCGAAGCTCTTGTTCATCTCCGTGTCCATTCCTTTCTTCTCCACATGAAGGCACAGCGCCGGGCCGGGTGGAGGAGTCCGGCTTTCGGGAGCTACCCGGGCGCGTGCACACCGTTATCCGCCTACGGCCTGAACCGGTGGCGGCGTTGAAAGTCGGCCCGGATGCGCTCTTCGCGCTCCAGGCCTCGATCGAAAGCTGCGATCCACTTGCGCATCGCGCGGCGGCGCCACAGCAGCCAAAGGCCGATGCCGCCCCCAATGGCCAGGGCCAGCGCCCACGTGATAGAGGCGAACAAGACCAGAGAGAGGACGGCGGTATCCATGGCTACACGTCCTCGGGGCCGATGCGGACGGCACCAGGCGCCGGCGGCGTCCGGGTGTCGCCGGGAACGTGGCGGCAAGAAATGAGGCGGCCAGCCCCAGCCGGATATGATTGGCGTTCCTCAACATCAATCAATTCCGAAAGGGGCTGACCATGAGCGACACGATTACCCTGTCCTGCGCGAAGTGTGGAAGCAAGGAATTCGACTACCCGGGCGGTGTCCAGGCAAATCTCAAGACCACCGACACCATCACCTGCAAGGGATGCGGAGCTGCCGGTACGTATGGCTCCGCTATCGAGAGCGCAAAGAAGCAGATCGCTGACCAACTCAAGCGAAGCCTCGGGAAATTCTTCAAGTAGACGGTGCCTCAAAGTGCCCAGGGCTTGGTCAGCCTGGGCACTGTCAAAGCGCAGCACAAGGGTGGTTTCGGCGTTAGGCATGGACGCCCCCCAGGGTGAGGGGCACAACAGGGTCCGCGGCGCCGAATGCGGCGGGACAAGCAAGCCGCAGAAACTGCAGCCGAGCTCGAGGAATCCCCTCATATCGCCACTGGGACACCGACGGAGGCCTCACTTCACAGAGGCGAGCAACGGCAGTTGTGCCGCCTAGGCGGTCAATGAGCGCGGAGTCGTTGTGTTTAAGTCGCATTGACTTATTATTAGGTACTCCTAATTTAAAGTCAACAACACACCTAATTTCTTTCCGAATAGGATTGCGTCTATGAATACTCTCGCAGACCGCTTGAAGGCCGCTATGGCCGACGCCGGCGTACGCCAACTGGACCTAGCCCGCGCCACAGGCGTCAGCGCGCCGTCGGTAAACAATTGGCTATCGGGCAAGACGCGGACCCTTAAGGGCGTGAGCTTGGTCAAGGCGGCCTCGGTTCTAGGCGTCAACGACTTATGGCTGGCAGAAGGCTCTGGCCCCCGCTTGCGAACTTCTGGCCCCACCCCTCTCCCCAAGCCGGAGGAATCATGGCCGTTCCGCTCCATCAGCCCTGGGCGATACGCCCAATTGCCAGACTACATAAAAGGGTTGATTGAAGGCCGTGTCCTAGCCGAGATCGAGGCATGGGAGGCACGCTCACGCTCTAACGAAGACACCTCACCTCAAGCGCGCCACGAATGACCAAGGCTCAGATGGTATATCGACGGTTGGCGTCTCGGCTATCGCCCGATACGCTCAGCCGCTGAACGGAAGCCCGCACAACCGACGACATGGCTCTCATCGATCTCGTTGATGTCTTTAAGTACTTCAATCCTCTCCACGGCACCTTTTACGGGCAGGCAAGGCTGAGCGACATTGCTCGTCGCGCTAGACACCATCTCGTGCCAGGGCGGAAGCTAGACGAGCTTCGGAATGGAGTCGGAGATATCCAGGCCATCATCGCGTGGCAGACCGAGAGGCTGGAGGAAGAGCGGGAGCAGAACGTAGCCCGCAGGGTCGATGAACTTCGGGACTTAATTCTAGACGTTGAGTGGCGGGAGAGCCGCGGCGAAACCTTCTACGCGCCGGATGAGTATTTTGAGTATCGAAAGCTCTTCAGCGCGAACGGTTACAGATTGGAATTTGACGGCGACGCGACTTCGATCGGCTTTCCTCCGATAGACGAGGAATACACTGATCTGGAGTTGTTTAAGGCCGCTTTCGACGTCGACGACTGGGAATGGCGTGAGATGAAGAATGCGACCGAACAAGAGATGTACGCAGTCTTTGCCCTCTGGAAGTTGGACGAAGCTGCGAGATTGCTTCGACTGCGCCAATTATCGGTGACAAACACAGACGACGGCGGTACAGAGCTAGTTGAGACAAAGATTCCCATTGGAAGCGAGCATCACCTGTGGCGCCTATCCGTTGTCATGGATCTGGCTATTGAGGCAATGGACGCGGTATGCACCTCTGAGCATATCGAATCCACATGCTCGCATCGGGCCTCCGTGGCGGCCACAGTCAAGACGACGTTGTCGGACCGAGCACGCCAAGCTGCCCGTCAAAACAAGAAACACCAGGAAGTTAAGCAACTGAAAACTGAGCTTTCGGACTGGTACATGGCTAACTACGAAGAGTTCAAGAACTTGAGCAACGAGAAAGTAGCCGAGTTAGGCATGAAAGTCGTGCCACTGCCTTTTCGTACCGTCCGAGACACCATTGCAGCCTTAAAAAAGACTGTTCACCAAGCTAGCTAAACGTACATTCCGCACGGCGCCTGTACCACTTGCCAGCTAATCAGATGCCAAGGCCGTTAGGTAGGCATTACGCTGCAGCATGGTCACAAAAAATTTGCAACGCAGTTCAGCTCACTATGGATGTCATGTCGCGAGCCGGCATGCGCCCAGAACGTTCACCAGCGGCCCCGAGGCACATCAATCCGCTCAAAAATCCCAGAAGGCGGTCCATCAAGCGCCCAGCCAATATTAGGTACACCTATTGACTCGATCTTAGGTGTGCCTCATTATTCAGTTTCCTTACGCAAAACAAAGCCCCGACCGTGGAGCGATCAGGGCTTTTGAGCGAAGTACCGCAGTGGAGCTGCGGCCCTCAATCTGGACGGCTTAGGAGGCCAATATGTCCAAGAAAGATATCCGCCCGCAAGGCGCGGAGGGGATTTCTCATCCCTGCAATGTAGCAAAAGCATCGTTGACCGTCAACGAATCGTCAACGTCGGCCCCCATTGACACCCAGCATTTCGTCTTTGGCCCAAGCATCACCAAAGAAGCTGGCCACCGCAAAGTCCTTCCTTTCATCAGCTTCGCGGAAGATGCGCATGCCGCCTCAGCCGGCATCGAGAGTCTAGTTGGCCTGCTTCGATGCAGCATGATGGATCCGGATTCCGATGACCTGAAGCTGTCGGCGTATGACACCGATAATCTGCTTGGGTTGGTGCAATTCACTGCATGGGCCTTGCATTCCAAGTGCAGTGATCTGCAGCGCTGGGCGAACGAGCACCTCACGGCTGGAGGTGCCGAATGAGCAAGCGGACCGATACCGTCCTGCACATCACCCCGGCTCAATACCGGGAATATGCGGAAATCGCCAAGGCCCACGGCATGGTGCTGCGCCTGTTTGAGCAGCCGGCTCGCATCATCGGATTGGTCGGTGGCCTCGACCCCGCTGCGATCGACGCAACATCCAGCAGCGAGATCGGATCGCTGGTCGAAGTCCCCTTCCTGCTTCTCTGCTCGAGCATCAATGCGAGCGAGGTCCGTCGGCGCGGGCAAGATCGCTACGAGTGCGATCTGAGCAAGCTGACCGATGCCGAGATGTATCGCTTCTGGCTGTTCCACGAGATCGGGCACAAGGCGAACAACTACAGCACGCTGTCCTATCAGTTCAAGCATTTCGGGAAAGATCCGCTCTATGCAGACACGTTGTGCCGCATGGAATATGCCAACGAAGTGCTGGCGGATAGGTGGGCTTGGTCGCAGGTATGCGACCGGCCGATGCCACTCACTCCGCGCGGCCAGAAGCACCAGGAGGCACTGGCGGCGGAACTCGCGTACCTGGACGGGATCACGGGAGGACCGCGCAACCACGCCAACCCCTGGCCCCATGTACAGCCGGGCCGATATCACGCGGTGCCGCTCCGCATGCTCGCACGCAGCGACGCGGCTCTCTGGATCGGGCCTGATGTCTCGCCAGCAGTGACACGGCGGGCGCAGGAATACGAAGCAAAGGTTCAGCGGAACCCCGGCCACTACTTACCCGAGTCCCTGCTTTTGAGCGATGGAGGGAGCCAAGGCTGCCGACCTGTACACACCTTTGGCTCGCTGGAGGTGAAGGATGAGTAAGGTGCGCACCCCTACCGAGCAATTGGCGGCGGCCGTGCGCGGCCGCGCGCTGTATACGCGCCTGTACGACAAGGCCACAGCAGAACTCTCCGAGGCCAAAGCGGAGGCGGCTGCCATGCGCGAACGCTGCGCCACACTGGCAAGCGCGCTCGAGATCACGACTCGCATTCTGGACGCCTCGGCGGATCCGCAACTGAAGGCCGGCGCCGCCGCGGCGCGAAGCCTGCTCAACACGGCTGGGCGTCCGACTGAAGCGGAGAGGAAGGCATGATCACAATCATCGAACTCCTAAACCAGCGTCGGCGGGCCCTACTCATCCAGGAACTCGAGCGCCAATGGCCAGGCTGCGGCGCCCACACGAAGCGCAACCAGGTCACGAAGCAGGACGATGTGGTCTGGAGCCTACTGCTGCCTAAGCACGTGGACGCGGAAATTCGGGTCTACGTGCGCGGGTGGAATGCTGCGATGGACGACGCGCGGCGAGTCATAGCTGCGGCAAGCCCTCTGGAGGGCAGCGACATCCCGGTCGCCGCGGCAAATAGCGGCCACGGCCCGCGGGCCGCGCGACCACCAGGCCGGCGCGACCCGGTGGCCGCCCGGGCAGCAAGAGCCGGCCTGGAAAGCCTCTTCGATAAGGCGGACGAGGCATGACCGAAGAAATCGCCATCTCCCTACGGGAGGCGGCGAAGCGGTTGGGACTGTCCTACCAAACCGTGTTCGCCAGCCGAAAACAGATCGGCTTCAGACTGCCGGGCGGTCGCGCCTGGCGCGTCTGGCCATCCCAACTTGCCCTGCTGGGGCAGAAAAGCAACAATGTGACCCGGCTATCGCTGCAGGTCGACGGAGATTCACCATGTCAATCCGCAGAGACAAAGCATCCGGGGTTTGGCAGATCGACATCTGCTCGCCAGGCATCCCGAGAATTAGATGCTCTTCTGGCACCACAGAAAAAAAGGCCGCCCAGGAGTACCACGACCGACTGAAGGCTGAAGCTTGGCGAAAAGTGAAGTTTGGGGAGGAACCGACCCACACTTTCGACGAAGCCGCGCTGCAGATGCTCCGGCTTTCGGAAGGTCAACGGGACTACGACACCAAGGTGCGCCACGTCAAATATTGGCGTGGTGCCCTGGGTGGCGGCACGGCAGTCAGCTCTTTAACAAGCGGGGCCATACTACAAGCCCTGCCGACACACACGAGCCACGCTCACCGCAAGGCAAAACCTCTCACTGCGGCAGCGAAGAATCGCTATCTTGCTACCATCCAGCGCGTGTTGTCGCTGTGTGTCGAATGGGGCTGGCTCAACCGCGCCCCCAAGCTCCGCAAATTCGTCGAACCGGATGTACGCGTTCGCTGGGAGCCACCGGCCGTGATCGTGCGCCTGATTCAAGCCATGTCCACGGATTGGATGCGCGAAGTCAGCCTATTTGCTGTGGCTACCGGGATGCGGGCAACAGAAGTGCTGTCCCTATCCTGGTCGCAGGTCGATATGGGCAAACGTCACGCCTGGATCACGCATGGCCGTGCCAAGAACAAGCGGGCGCGTGCCGTCCCGCTCAACTCCGACGCGATGGCTGTGCTGCAACGCCGGCGCGGAACTCACCCCATCCTCGTCTTCAGCCGGCGCCCGCGGCCTGGACGTGAACCCGCCCAGATCAGCCAGATCGATTCTTCGATCCTAGCCAGTGCTTGCAAGCAGGTTGGAATCACCGGCTTTCGCTTCCACGACTTTCGCCACACCTGGGCGTCATGGCATGTTCAGGCCGGCACGCCACTGATGGTCTTGAAAGAACTGGGGGGCTGGGAACGGATCGAGATGGTGCAGAAGTACGCCCACCTTGCCCCGACGCACCTCGCCCACCACGCTGAGAACGTCAAGATTACGTCAATGTCGGAGCTGGAAACGAAACAGCCGCCATTGCTGGCGGCTGTAAATACCTGATTTATCGGGTATTTTTTGGTAGGCCCCCCGAGAGTCGAACTCGGCACCAACGGATTATGAGTCCGCTGCTCTAACCAGGCATGAGCTAGAGGCCCAGGAAACTTATTGCCCTTCCAGGAAGCTCTTCAGCTTGTCGGCCCGGCTCGGGTGACGCAGCTTGCGCAGCGCTTTGGCCTCTATTTGGCGGATGCGCTCACGCGTGACGTCGAACTGCTTGCCCACTTCTTCCAGGGTCTGGTCGGTGCTCATTTCGATACCGAAACGCATGCGCAGCACCTTGGCCTCCCGCGGGGTCAGAGAGTCTAGCACTTCCTTGACCACGTCGCGCATGGAACCATGCAGCGCGGCGTCCGAAGGCGCGAGGGTCGAGGTGTCCTCGATGAAATCGCCCAGGTGCGAATCGTCGTCGTCGCCGATCGGCGTTTCCATGGAGATCGGTTCCTTGGCGATCTTCAGGATCTTGCGGATCTTGTCCTCGGGCATGTCCATCTTCTGCGCCAGGGTCGCGGGATCCGGCTCGGCGCCGGTTTCCTGCAGGATCTGGCGGCTGATCCGGTTCATCTTGTTGATCGTTTCGATCATGTGGACCGGGATACGGATGGTGCGCGCCTGGTCGGCGATGGAGCGGGTGATGGCCTGACGGATCCACCACGTCGCGTAGGTCGAGAACTTGTAGCCGCGACGGTACTCGAACTTGTCCACCGCCTTCATCAGGCCGATGTTGCCTTCCTGGATCAGGTCCAGGAACTGCAGGCCGCGGTTCGTGTACTTCTTGGCGATCGAGATCACCAGGCGCAGGTTGGCCTCGGTCATTTCGCGCTTGGCCTTGCGGGCCTTGGCTTCGCCGGTGGCCATGCGCTTGTTGACGTCCTTGAGGTCCTTGAGCGGCAGCACCACGCGGGTCTGCAGATCGATCAGCTTCTGCTGCAGTTCCTGCACGGCGGGAATCTGGCGCTCCAGCGTTTCGGCGTACGGATGGCCCGCGGCCACTTCGTCGACGACCCACTGCAGGTTGGTTTCGTTGCCCGGGAACACCTTGATGAAATGCGTGCGCGGCATGCCGGCACGGTCCACACACGTGTGCAGGACGGCGCGCTCGAGCTGGCGCACTTCTTCCACCTGGTTGCGCAGCGTGTCGGCCAGCTTCTCGACCATCTTGGCGGTGAAGCGGATGCCCATCAGTTCGTTCTGGATCGACTCTTGCGCGCGCACGTAGACGTCCGACTTGTAGCCGTCCTTCTCGTACGACAGGCGCATCTTGTCGAACTGCTTGCCGACCTCGTCGAACTTGGCCAGCGCCTTCACGCGCAGGTCTTCCAACTGCTTGCTGGACATGCCGCCGGCGGGGCCGTCGTCGCTCTCGTCTTCGTCGGCGGTGACACCGGCGCCGGCGTACTCTTCGCCGTCTTCCGGATCGACCAGGCCGTCGACCACTTCGTCGATCTGCGCCTGGCCTTCACGCACGCGCAGGACGTGGGCGAGGATTTCGTTGATGGTGGTCGGGCAGGCCGAGATGGCCATGACCATGTGCTTCAGGCCGTCTTCGATGCGCTTGGCAATCTCGATTTCGCCTTCGCGCGTCAGCAGCTCCACCGAGCCCATTTCGCGCATGTACATACGCACGGGGTCGGTGGTGCGGCCAAAATCGGAGTCCACGGTGGTCAGCGCGGCTTCGGCTTCGTCTTCGACGTCATCGTCGTTGGACGCGACCGGCGCGTTTTCGCTCATCAGCAGCGTTTCGGCATCGGGCGCCTGGTCGTAGACCGCGATGCCCATGTCGCTGAACGTGCTGATGATGCCGTCGATGGCTTCGGCGTCGACCAGGTCGTCAGGCAGATGGTCGTTGATTTCGCCGTAGGTCAGGTAGCCGCGATCCTTGCCCAGCTTGATCAACTGCTTGAGGCGGTTGCGGCGGGCTTCGTATTCTTCGGCCGAGACGGGGCCGCGGGCAATCAGATCCTTGGGATCGGCCTTGCCGCGCTTGCCGCCACGCTTGGGCGGCTTCAGATCCGGCAGGACTTCGCCTTCGCCGTCCATGGTGTCGTCGAAACCGTCGGAATCGTTGTTGGCATTCTTGGCCGGGCGGCCGGGGCGGCGGCCGCTGGGGACCGGACGCGCGCTGCCGACCAGATCGGCGAGCTTGTCCTCGGCCTTCTTGGCACGCGCCTTGGTCACCTTCTCGGGCTTGTCTGCCGCCGCCGTCTTGGCAGCCGCCTTCTTGGCGGCCGTCTTCGCGGCAGGCTTGGCGACCTTCACCGCCGTCTTGGCGGGCGCTTTTTCCGCCGCCATGCTGACGACACGCTTGGCCTTGGTGGCCAGGGTGTCGGTCGCATCAATTGCAGAGGAGGATTTGCCGGTGGATTTGGTCATAGTCGCTTCCGTGGTCGTCGCAACCCGTTCGGGCATGTGCACCGCATGAAACCGCTGCCGGGCAAAGGCCCATCGCGGCATCCATGCGGGTAAAACTGGTGAATCGGCGGAACCCCTGCGGCTGCGTTGTTCGCGGCACAAGCTCTTGCGAGCCCGCCTGGCGTCATTGCGGTCCGTGACCGGCTGAACGCCTGGCGTGCATGGTTTCATCCAGCCGCGGACTCCCGGCATCGAGGGGGGCTGTCTGCCTATAAATAGGCGTTGCTTGCCTGGCGGGCCTTGCCCTTGGCAGCTAGATAGACACAGCACCCAAACCTCAGACGCGACGCGAAGATAACCGCCGCCGAACTGCGTGATTCACCACTCAGCTATAGTAATTAACTATGTAACAAATTTGATGCGCACGTCCGCTTTTTTTCGCGCTGGCGCTTGGGGCTCATCCACCCCAGACCGACCCGTTCAACCGGTATCCGCCTTGCCCGCCAGCCCGGCATCGCTTCAGCCGACCTGCCCATCAAACCCTAAAACTATTAGATTCCAGCAACGGAAATAGATTCCGTCCGCCGTTCTTTTTCCTGCCGCTTGCGCAGTCGTTTTCGCACAACCGTGCCCCAACACTGGCGCGATAGCGAAGACTCATCGCAATACAGCCAACAACTACAGCCACACAACGGTTTGCGGCAATGCCGCGGCGGGAAAACCCTTGATTTTACCGCATTTAGCGTATGCCGGCACCTTTGAGCACCAGCATCCGGCTCGACAGCTCCAGGTAGCGCTTGCGCGCCTCCTCGGTCGCCAGGCCGGCCGCGGCCAGCTTGGCCATTTCCGCCTTCGCCGAATCGAATTCGATGCGCCGCAGCGCATCGTCCCATTCGGTTTGCGGATCCGGCAGATCTTCCTGGGACAAAATGTCGACCCGCAGCCCCTTGAGCACCGTGGCGAGATCCGAGTCCGGCTCGGCCGCTTCCAGCAAGGCGCCCACATGGCGGGCGCCGCTGGATTGGGCCAGCATGATCAGATCCCTTACCAATCCTAGATGGGGGCCGTGGTCGATGACTTCAAGCTGCTGGTCGCCCATGGAGTCGACCAGTTCCGGATGGGCCAGCAACAGACTCAACAGCCGCTTGGCCAGGGACGGCATGGTGCGGCGCCCTTCGAAGCCGCCGACGTCATCGCGCTTGCCCTTCCAGTTGCCCTTGCCGCCTTTCCAGTCGCCTTTGCCCTTCCAGTCGCTCTTGCCCTTCCAATCGCCCTTGCCTTTCCAGTCCTGCTTGCCACCGCCGCCACTCCAGCCGCCGCCCGATTCGCCGCCTGGCGACGAGAATTGGCCATAGTCCACGTACTCGCCATCGTCGGCGGGAATGTCGTGAAAATCGTGGCCAGCGAAGTCGTAGCCGCCTTCGTGCGGCACGCTACCCTCTTGCGGCGCCGGTGCGCCGGCGTTGCCCGCCTCGCCCGCGGCCGGCTTGGCCGGCGCGCCGAACGGCTTGGCGGGTTGCTGCGCCAGCACCTGCGCCATTTCCTCCGGCGTCAGTTGCACCAGCTTGGCCATCTCGCGTTCGATCTGCACGCGCAGCGCGCATTCCGGAATCGACGCCAGAAGGGGCTTGGCCTCATGCAGGCAACTGGCGCGCCCTTCGGCTTCGTCCATGTTATGGCGCGAGGCCAGCTCGTCCAGCAGGAAGCGCGACAACGCCACCGCCTCGCCCAGGCAGGCGCGGAACGCTTCGGCGCCCAGTTCGCGCACATACGAATCCGGGTCATGCTCGGTCGGCAGGAACAGGAAGCGGATGGCGATGTCGTCGCGCAGCACCGGCAGGCACGCCTGCAGCGCGCGCCACGCGGCCCGGCGGCCGGCGCCGTCGCCGTCGAAGCTGAAGATCACCTTGTCGCTGGTACGCAGCAACTTCTTGACGTGATCCGGCGTGGTCGCGGTGCCGAGCGTGGCGACGGCATTGGCGATGCCCTGCTGCGCCAGGCCGACCACGTCCATATAGCCTTCGACCACGATGACTTGACCTTCCTGGCGGATCGCCTGACGCGCTTCCCACAGCCCGTACAGTTCCTGACCCTTGGAAAACAGCGGGGTTTCCGGCGAATTCAGGTACTTGGGCTCGCCCTTGCCGATGATGCGGCCGCCAAAGCCGATCAGGCTGCCGCGCGCATTGCGGATCGGGAACATGATCCGTTCGCGGAAGCGGTCGTAGCGGCGACCGTCCTCGGACTCGATGACCAGGCCCGACTCCACCAGGGTCGGATCTTCGTAATTCGGAAAAACCTGCGACAGCCCGTGCCGGTCCGTGCCGGACCAGCCCAGCCCGAAATGCGCGGCGATCTCGCCGGTCAGGCCGCGCTGCTTCAGATAGCGGATCGCGGCGGGCGACGCGCGCAACTGCTTCAGGTAATGGGCTTGAGCGGCATCCAGCACCTGCGTATGGCGGGACTCCTCGGCCTTGCGGCGCGCGGTTTCCTGCTGCTGGCGGGGACTGCGATTTTCTTCGGGGACCGTCATTCCCGCCGAAGCCGCGAGCGTGCGCACGGCCTCGGGGAAACTGGCGCCCGTGTGTTCCATCAGGAAGGTGATGGCACTGCCGTGGGCTCCGCAACCAAAACAGTGATAGAACTGCTTGGTGGGGCTGACAGTGAACGACGGACTTTTTTCGTTATGAAAGGGGCACAGGCCAAGCAAGTTGGCCCCACCCTTTCGCAACTGCACGTACCGCCCGACAACATCGACGACGTCGACCCGGGCGAGTAGTTCCTGGATGAATGATTCTGGAATCAATAGATTCGGGAATCAGAAATCAATACAGGCGCGGGGGCAGTTGCTGGCTACGGATGCGCTTGTAATGACGCTTCACAGCGGCGGCGTGCTTGCGCTTGCGCTCGGCCGTGGGCTTCTCATAGAACTCGCGCGAACGCAGTTCGGTGAGCAAACCGGTCTTTTCGATGGTGCGCTTGAAGCGGCGCAGAGCGGCTTCAAACGGTTCGTTTTCCTTCAGTCGAACGATAGGCATAAAGTGATTGGCCTGCTTGTAGGGTAACAAAAGTTGATGACAAACCTGGCTTGCTTACCAGCAACGCCACGTGGTTCCGGACGGCGAACCGCCTGTACGCTCAGGCCGCAGACTATGCACGCGTCAATAGTAATCGCGCATGCAGTCCGGACCAAGAGTTCAAGAGCCCCGCGTACAGGATTCCCTGCCCGCCGACCTCTTTGCTTCCAGGCGCCAGCGCCAAGAGCCTTGCAGCGCTAAAGTCCTAAAATCGGCTGGCTCTAGGGCCGGCTGGCTGCTGACTGGCAAAAGTCTCCAGGGCCGGTTGCGTTACCCAAAGACTACCTAAAGAGTAACAAGCCAAGTTCGGTTTAGCGATAACCAGCGATTCTAGCATGGTCATGGCTATTTTGACTACCCGGGGAACCGTCTGGCGCCCTGCCCTCGCACGGTCGTGCCGCGCATCGGTGGCGGGGATCGCCAGACTATCCGTCCCCATATTATTTCAACCCTTGGAACCCTTGCGGATCCAGGCTTCAAGCTGGTGCGGACGCAGGCTGTCGTAATCCTCGAACGGCTGATGGATCCAGGGGTTGGTCGGCAGCTTGTCGACGTAATAGTCGGGCTGCGCCTGGGAATGCCCCTTCCACCACAGCACGGCGCTGCGCAATTCGGTGATGTCGGCGAACTGGCTCTTGAGGTGGTCGTACACCTTCATGAACGTCTTGCCGGTATCCACCATGTCGTCCACCAGCAACACCCGCCCGGACAGCGTGCCGCGCGTGATGGTGATGAACTGCGCGATATCCATATCGCCCTGTTTGGTGCCCGCGGCCTCGCGGTAGCTGCTGGTCGCCAGAATGCCCAACGGCACATCAAAAATACGGGACATGACGTCGCCCACGCGCATACCGCCACGCGCCAGGCACAGAATCTTGTCGAACTCCCAGCCGGACTGATGCACCTGCAAGGCCAGGCGCTCGATCAAGCGGTTGTAGTCGTCCCACGTCACCCACAGATGGCTATCGTCATTGGTTGGCGCGCTCATAGGCAAGGATCTCCTGCGTGAAAATACGAAAAGGCCGCCGCCGGTATGAGCCGGCGGCGGCCTTGCGAATAATAACCCGATGTCAGCCCTTCAGGGGATGACGCAGCACGATGGTTTCGTTGCGGTCGGGACCGGTCGACACCAGGTCGATCGGCACGCCGCAGACTTCGGCCACACGCTCCAGGTAGCGACGGGCGGCCTCGGGCAGCTTGTCGTACTCGGTGATGCCGACGGTGGATTCGCTCCAGCCCGGCAGCTCTTCCAGCACCGGCTGGGCTTGCGCCACGGCATGGGCGCCGTAGGGCAGCACGTCGCGGAATTCACCGTTGACGCGGTAGCCCACGCCCAACTGGATGGTTTCCAGGCCGTCGAGCACGTCCAGCTTGGTGATGCACAGGCCGGTGATGCCGTTCAGGCGGACCGAGCGCTTGAGCGCGGCGCCGTCGAACCAGCCGCAGCGGCGCGGACGGCCGGTGACCGAGCCGAATTCCTTGCCGATGGTGGCCAGGCGGGTGCCGATCTCGTCGACCAGTTCCGTGGGGAACGGGCCCGAGCCGACGCGCGTGGTGTAGGCCTTGGTGATGCCCAGAACGTAGTCCAGCGACTGCGGACCGACGCCCGCGCCCGCCGAAGCGGCGCCGGCGACGCAGTTGCTGCTGGTGACGAACGGATAGGTGCCGTGATCGACGTCCAGCAGCGCGCCCTGCGCGCCTTCGAACAGCAGGCGCTTGCCTTCCTGCTGCATGGTGAACAGCGTGCTGGAGACGTCCGCGACCATCGGGGCGATCGCCGGCGCCAGCGCCATGGCCTGATCACGCACTTCGTTGGCCGAAACGGCTTCGGCGCCCAGGTACTGGGTCAGCACGAAGTTGTGGTAGTCCAGCACTTCGGCGAGCTTTTCGTCGAACAACGCGGGGTTGAACAGATCCTGCACACGCAGCGCGCGGCGGGCGACCTTGTCTTCGTAGGCCGGGCCGATGCCGCGGCCGGTCGTGCCGATCTTGCCATCGCCCTTGCGCGCTTCGCGGGCCTTGTCGACGGCCACGTGGTACGGCAGGATCAGCGGGCAGATCTCGGAAATGCGCAGACGCGAGCGCACGTCCAGGCCGGCGGCCTCGAGCTCTTCGATTTCCTTGAGCAGGGCCTCCGGCGACAGCACCACGCCGTTGCCGATGAAGCAGGTGACGCCGGGATGCATGATGCCCGACGGGATCAGGCGAAGAATCGTCTTCTTGCCATTGATCCACAGCGTGTGGCCGGCGTTGTGGCCGCCCTGGAAGCGAACCACGCCCTGGACGGATTCCGCCAGCCAGTCGACGATCTTACCCTTGCCCTCGTCACCCCACTGGGTGCCGATTACGACTACGTTCTTGCTCATGTTACGAATCAATATCGAGTTTCTCGGGAAATCCGGAAATCTCCCCGCGGCCCTCTCGTTAACGAGAGGGAGTTAGTCACAGCGTTCTGACCGTCCAGGCGCCATCCTGCAGCGCCAGCTCGCGATCGCAAACGAATTCGTCCTGATCCTGCTCGTGACCGGGCAATACCTGAACGACGATTTCCCCTGACCGGCGCAGGCGGCGGACCGCCTCGACCAGGGCGGGGGCTTGCCCCCAGGGCGCGCGAACCGCACGCGCCCGTTCCGCCGGCGGCAAACCCGCCGCCAGCTTGCGTAAATCCAGACTGAAGCCAGTGGCCGGACGGGCGCGCCCGAACGCCAGACTGACGTCGTCATAGCGGCCGCCGCGCACCAGCGCGTCGCGCCAGCCTTCGGCGTACAGCGCGAACTTGACGCCGGAGTGGTAGCCGTAGCCGTCCACGTCCGCGAGATCGACACCGAAATCGACGTTCGGCTGGCCGTCCACCAGCACCTGCAGCGCATCCAGTGCGGCGACGACGCCCGGCAGCAGCGGCAGGTCGTGGCGGGCCCGCTTCAGCACCTCGGGACCGCCATAAAGCTTGGGCAGCAACTGCAACGCCTTCAACGTTTCAGCGCGCATGCCGGGGGTGCGCGCGGCCAGTTCGGTCAGGCCCGGCACGTCTTTCTCGCGCATCAGGCGGATGACGTCCTGCGAGACCGCGGCAGCGGCCGGATCGGCTTCGACGATGCCGCGCAGCACGCCCGGATGGCACAACACCAGGCGCGGATTGCGCACGCCGGCAATGGCCACCGTTTCCAGCACTAGCTGGATGATTTCGAGGTCGGCCTCGAAACCCGCATGACCGTAGATTTCGGCGCCGATCTGCAGCAGCTCGCGGCTGGACAGCAGGTCCGCCGGGCGGGCATGCAGCACGTTGCCGCAGTAGCACAGGCGGGTCACGCCAGCGCGGTTCAACAAGTGCGCGTCGATGCGCGTGACCTGGGGCGTCATGTCGGCGCGAACGCCCAGCGTGCGGCCCGACAATTGATCCACCAGCTTGCAGGTACGCAGATCCAGATCGCTGCCGGTGCCGGACAGCAATGAATCAATGTATTCGACCAGCGGCGGCGCGACCAGCTCGAAACCGTAAGTGCGGTACAGATCGAGAAGTTCGCGGCGCACTTCCTCGATGCGCCGGGCCTCTGCCGGAAGTACGTCGGCAAGGCTCTCGGGCAGCAACCAGTTACCCATGAATGTTTACCTGAATAACGCCTAGAGATGCGTGGGCGTCGCCCAAACGAAAAAGCGGCTGAGGGGGCGTAAGCCCGCTCAGCCGCTGCGGAATGTTTTCTAGCTTACGGGGTATTGTACATGGTTCAGGCGGCAGCGCCAGCCGGGAAAGCCAGCGGCGCAACACCGTCCCCGATTGCGGGGGCGGCCACCGGACCGTGCCTGGCACGCCAGGAAAAAGCCCCTTGGCGCAGGCCAAGGGGCTTCGGGATACCGCAAGCGGTGCCGCCTTACTTGGCGGGCACGGTCACCGGCGCCAGCGCCTGGCCGGTGGGATCCTTCATGAACTGGAAGAAGCTGGAACTGGGGTCGACCACCAGCACGTCGCCCGGCTTCGAGAACGAAGCGCGATAGGCTTCCAGGCTCTTGTAGTACGTGTAGAACTGAGGGTTCTTGCCGTAGGCCTGCGAGTAGATCGCGGCGGCCGCGGCGTCACCCTCGCCCATGATCGTCTGGGCCTTGGCGTAGGCCTGGGCCACGATCACTTCGCGCTGGCGGTCGGCTTCGGCGCGGATCTTCTCGCCCTCGGCGGCGCCGATCGAGCGCAGCTCGTTGGCGACACGGGTACGTTCGGCTTCCATGCGGCGGTACACCGATTCCGAGATCTCGGGCGCGAACTCGATGCGGCGCAGGCGCACGTCGACGATCTGCACGCCCAACGGCTCGGCGCGCTTGGCGACGTTGGTCAGGATTTCGGCCATGATCTTGTCGCGTTCGGTCGAGACCACGTCACGTACCGTGCGCACGTTGACCGAGGCGTTGAGCGCGTCGCGGATCTGCGCTTGCAGGCGTTCCTGCGCGGCGCGTTCGTTGCCGCCGAAGGTCACGTAGTACAGGCGGGGATCCGCGATGCGCCACTTGACGTACGAGTCGATCAGCAGGTTCTTCTTTTCGGAAGTCTGGATGCGCTCGGCTTCGTTGGTTTCGATCGTCAGGATGCGCTTGTCCAGCGTCACCACGTTCTGGAATGGCGGCGGCGCCTTGAAGTACAGGCCGGGCTCGTTGATGACCTTGCGCACTTCACCCAGTGAGAACACCAGGGCGTAGTCGCGCTCGCGCACCACGAACACGCAGGAAGAAAGGGCGGCCAGCACGATGAGCAGGCCAACCAGGATGGGCATAAGACGTTGCATGATCAAGAATCCTCCGGGTTAGCGCGACTGGCGGTCGCGGGGCAGCGCGTTGCTATTGCTGCTGCCGGAGGGTTGCGGCGCCGGCGCCGCGCCGCCACGCAGTGGCGCTTGGAGCGGCGGACTGACCAATGCGGGCGATCCGGGGTTGCCTACCGCGGACTTGCTGGCATCCTGGGCGGCCAGATGCATGATCTTGTCCAAGGGCAGATACAACATGTTGTTGTTGCTCTTGGTGTCGACCATGACCTTGCTGGCGCGCGTGAAGATGTCCTGCATGCTCTCCAGATACATGCGCTGGCGCATGACCACCGGGGATTTCTCGTACTCGCCGAGGATGCTGGTGAAGCGCGCGGTATTACCCTGCGCGTCGCCCGTCACCTTGGCGCGGTAGCCTTCGGCCTGCTCCAGCATGCGCGAGGCCTGGCCGCTGGCCAGCGGCACGACCTGGTTGGCGTAGGCCTGGCCTTCGTTGATCTGGCGCTCGCGATCCTGGCCCGCCTTGACGGCATCGTCGAAGGCGGCCTGCACCTGCTCGGGCGGCTGCACGTTCTGAATGGCGACGGTGCTGACCTGCACGCCGGTCTGGTAGCGGTCGAGGATCTGCTGCATCAGCGCCTGGACCTGGGTGGCGACCGTGGTACGACCTTCGTAGAGCACGAAGTCCATGGACTGCTTGCCGACCACTTCGCGCATGGCGGTTTCAGACGCCTGGCGCACGGAATCGTCCGGGTCGCGCGTCATGAAGAGGTAGTCGGGCGCGCCATCGGCACGCAGGCGGTACTGCACGACGAACTGCATGTCGACGATGTTCTCGTCCGTCGTGAGCATCAACGCCTCGGGCAGCACCTTGTTGCGGGCGCCGCCACGGAAACCGACTTCGAACGTGCGCAGTTGCGACACGTTGACCATTTCATGGCTCTGGATGGGGTACGGCAGGCGCCACTGGAAGCCGGCTTGTGAGGTGCTCTTGTATTTGCCGAACTGCGTGACGACCGCGACCTGGCCTTCCTGGACGATATAGAAACCGCTGGCCGCCCAGATGCCGACCGCGACCAGGGCGATCACTCCCAGTCCGATGCGCGCGCCACGCGGCGACGGCGGCGTCATGCCACCGCGATTGCCACCCGGGCGGTTGTTGCCGCCCCCGCCCTTGCGGCCGAATAACGATCCGATGCGATTATTGAAATCGCGCCAGACCTCGTCGAGGTCGGGCGGACCGTCTCCGTTGCCTTGGGGCCGCTTGGGCGGCGGCTCGGAGCCATTATTGTTTCCACGACCCCAACCGGGGTCATTCAGATTGAAGAGTTTGATAATTCGAGGCATTGTTTCCCACAATCTGTCCGGTCTCCGCAATTGCCCCGCGCAACGCGTCCAAACCGGCGCGCTCGGTGGCGCTTACAAATACTCGCGCAATCGTACCATGGGCATCGCGCTCCGCCCGGGGTTCCAGGCCAGCGCGATCGATCTTGTTGTATACCAGAATGGTGGGAATCGCGGCAGCCCCGATTTCGGCCAGAACCTTGTTGACCTCGAAGATCTGCTCGTCACGCTGCGGACTGGCCGCGTCGACCACGTGCAGCAGCAGATCGGCGTGCACGGTCTCCTCGAGCGTGGCGCGGAACGCGGCGATCAGGTCGTGAGGCAGGTCGCGGATGAAGCCCACCGTATCCGACACCACCACATTGCCCGCCCCTTCAATCCAGATGCGGCGCGTCGTGGTGTCGAGCGTGGCGAACAACTGGTCCGCCGCGTAGGTGTCGGCGCGGGTCAAGGCATTGAACAGGGTCGACTTGCCCGCGTTGGTATACCCCACCAGCGACACCGACAATGCGCCGCCGCGCGCCCGCGCGCGCCGCTGCGTGACGCGCTGGCGCTCGACGCGGTCAAGGCGCTCGCGCAGCGTCTTGACCTTGGCGCCGATCATGCGGCGGTCCATTTCGAGCTGCGATTCGCCGGGACCGCGCATGCCGATGCCGCCGCGCTGGCGCTCCAGGTGGCTCCACATGCGGGTCAGGCGCGTGGCCAGGTGCTGCAACTGGGCCAGTTCGACCTGCAGCTTGCCCTCGTGGCTCTTGGCGCGCAGCGCGAAAATATCCAGGATCAACGCCACGCGATCCACCACGCGCAGGTTGAAGACCCGTTCCAGGTTGCGCTGCTGGGCCGGCGACAGCGGCTGGTCGAACAGCACGATGTCGGCCAGCAGCGCCTGGGCCATGCCCACGCCTTCGTCGGCCTTGCCGGAACCGATGAAGAACTTGGCGTCGGGGCGGTCGCGCCGGGCCGTGAGCGTGCCGACGATTTCCGCGCCGGCGCCCTTGGCCAGCATGGCGAATTCCTCGGCGTGGGCGGCGAAGTCGGGATCACCCAGATCCACGCTGATGATCAGTGCGCGCATACATGCACCATTTTGGAGCCAAAGCGAAAATGCCCGCCGACGTGGAACGCCTGGCGGGCAATAAAAGGTACTGCGGGAGCGAGATTACTCAGCAGGGACTTCCACCTGGAAATTCACGGCGCGGGCGGGAACGACGGTGGAAATGGCGTGCTTGTAGACCATTTGCGTGACCGTGTTACGCAGCAGCACCACGTATTGGTCGAAAGATTCGATTTGCCCTTGAAGCTTGATACCGTTCACCAGGTAGATCGACACCGGCACATGATCCTTGCGCAGCGTGTTCAGGAACGGATCTTGCAGAGTTTGCCCTTTATTGCTCATTGGCCAGGCTCCATTTGTTTGTTATTGAGTGGTGACGCGCTTTTTACAGGTGGGGCACGCCGAAGCATGTACTCTACAGGGTTTTCCCGGCCCGTGCTACTTGTGTCGGATGCAAAAGATGACACCAGAGTTTTCCGCCGGAAAGGCCCTGGCGCTGGGGTTCAGACGAGCTCGGCGAGCGCTTTCAGGAGCAATTCGCACTGCTCGTCCGTGCCCACTGTAATACGCAGAAACTGGTCGATGCGCGGCAGGCGGAAATGGCGCACGATGATGCTGCGTTCGCGCAGGCCGGCGGCCAGCGCGGCGGCATCGCGCGAGGCGTGCCGGGCGAACACGAAATTGGCGCTGGACGGCAGCACCTCGAAGCCCAGGGCCTCCAGGCCGGCTGTCATCCGCACGCGAGTCTGGATCACCGCCTGGCGGGTCCGTTCGAAATACTCGACATCCTCGAGCGCCGCGACCGCGCCGGCCGAAGCCAGGCGATCCACCGGATAGGAATTGAAGCTGTTCTTGACGCGTTCCAGGCCGTCGATCAGCGCCGGGCTGCCGACCGCGAAGCCGACGCGCAGGCCCGCCAGCGAACGCGATTTGGACAAGGTCTGGATGACCAGCAGGTTGTCGTAACGCGCGGTCAGCGCAATGGCCGATTCGGCGCCGAAATCGACGTAGGCCTCGTCCACCACCACCACGCAATCCGGATTGCCCGCCAGCACGCGCTCGATCTCCGCCAGCGTCAACGCACGGCCGGTCGGCGCGTTGGGATTGGGGAAAATGATGGCGCCTGCCTGGCCATGACGGCCAGGCAGGTAGTCTTCGACGTCGATGCGGAAATCGTCCGTCAGCGGCAGCGTTTCGTAGTCGATGCCGTACAGGCCGCAGTAGACGGGATAGAAGCTATAGGTGATGTCCGGAAAACGCAGGGGACGCTCGTGCTTGAGCAACGCCAGGAAGGCATGCGCCAGCACCTCATCCGAACCGTTGCCGACGAAGACACTGGCCGGCGCCACGCCGACGGCCGTCGCCACCGCCTGGCGCAGGCGGTCGGACGACGGATCGGGATAGAGCTTGAGCGTGTCGTCGCACGCCGCGCGGATCGCCTCGAGCACCTTGGGCGACGGCCCGTAGGGGTGCTCGTTGGTGTTCAGCTTGACCAGGTTCTGAAGCTTGGGCTGCTCGCCCGGCACATACGGACTGAGCGTCCCGACCACGGGACTCCAGAAACGGCTCATGGATCAGCTTTCCTGCGCGTAGGGGTTGTGCGAAGACTTGAATTCGATCCGCAGCGGCGTGCCGGCCAGATCGAAAGCGTTGCGGAAACGGGTTTCCAGGTAGCGGCGGTACGAATCGGGCACCGCGTCCAGCGCGTTGCCGTGGATGACCACCAGCGGGGGATTCTGCCCGCCCTGGTGCGCATAGCGCATCTTGGGACGGAAGATGCCCTTGCGCGGAGGCGGCTGCTGCTCGACGGCGGCTTGCAGCTCGCGCGTCAGCTTGGGCGTGGACAGCTTGGCGAAGGCCGCGGCGTGGGCGGCATTGACCGACTTGAGCAGCGGCTTGATGCCCTGGCCGCGCAGGGCCGAAATGGTGTGCACGCGAGCGAACGACAGGAAGCGCAGCTTGCGCATGAACTCGCGCTCGATGCGTTCCTTTTCCTCGCCGTCCAGGCCATCCCACTTGTTGACGGCCACGACCACGGCGCGCCCGGTTTCCAGCACGAAGCCGGCGATGTGGGCGTCCTGCTCGGAGATTTCGGTCTGCGCGTCCAGCATCAGCAGCACGACGTTGCTGGCCTCGATGGCCTGCAGCGTCTTGATGACCGAGAACTTCTCGACC
>NZ_JAWRWN010000007.1:0-284165 GCF_046535435.1 Achromobacter sp. SIMBA_011
CAAGACTATAGCACAATTTTTGCAGATCGTGCAACTGGCTTCTGCCTGATTTGCACCGACTTACGCAAAATTCGCTGACCGCCGGTTCGAGAGAATCATCGCTGACTCACCGCCTTGCTGCCCTGCGGCAGATTCGTCGCCATAGCGTCAAATCCGTTGCACTTGCCTGGCTTCGCGGCTCACAAAACTGCGTGAACTGCGAAGGAGCGAGACTATAGCACAGAATTTTGGCTTGTCACGCCGGCATGACACTCGTTTTGCAGAAAGATGATGATTTCCGGGGACGCACCCCGCATTTTCCATGGAAAAGCCATCCGTTCTGCGCCATCTGCTCTACATGGAATGCGTATCACCAGGCCCGAGCCCTGCGCGAAGCACCCCGCGGCTGACGGCACCCATGTAGCGCGCCGAGATGGATATACATCTCCACTCTATATAGAGGCGTCTCGGTTCTCCATAGGGCCATATCCGTTTTCGCCCCTACGCCCAGGTGCAGTGGACCTGGCCGAGGGTTTCGCCTGATCGCGGCCTATATAAGGAGGCGCCGTGTAAGGAGGCGCCGTGGGCGGGGAACATCCGCCCACGGCCACGCACTCTGGTCTCTCTATATATAGACATCCTATATGGAGGGGCCGATATAGAAGGCCTGATAGACACGAACGGACGCATCCCGCTCCGCTACAGCCGCAACTCTGTCGTTTCCTTGATCTGCTGCAGCGCGAAGAACGACCGCATGTCGACCACCGCCGGATGGCGCATCAGGGTGTCCATGGCGAACTTGGAGAAGTGCGCGAGGTCCGCGACCTGGATGCGCAGCAGGTAGTCCATGTCGCCAGACATGGCGTAGCACTCGACCACTTCCGGCCAGAGCTGAACGTCGCGGGCGAAATCGCTCATGGGTGCGTGGCTGGAGCCGCTGTGCTTGTTCAGGCGGATGTTGACGTAGGCCAGCAGGCCCAGTCCGACCTTCTCGGCGTCGATCAGCGCCACGTACTTCTTGATGAAGCCCTTCTCTTCCAGCCGCCGCACCCGCCGCAGGCAGGGACTTGGGGACAGCGAGACGCGATCAGCCAGCTCCTGGTTGCTCAGGCGGCCATCCCGTTGCAATTCGGCCAGGATCCTTATATCTGTCCTATCCAGCTCCATGTCAGACATTTTCAGCCCCATATTTTTTATCCTGGGCAATATTATTGCTCAACCTTGCCCCTTTCGCGACATGTTTGCAATTGTCTGCCTGCCTTTCCTCCCTACAATCTTCATCCTAGACTTGAACGACAAGTCGCCTCTACAACGACTCAAGGGAGCAGACTCATGAGCAGCGCTTTCCAACCCTGGGACAACCCGATGGGCACCGCCGGGTTCGAATTCATCGAATATGCCGCGCCGGACCCCGCCGCGCTGCGCAAGGTGTTCGAACTGCTGGGCTTCAAGGCAATCGCCAAGCATCGCCACAAGGACGTGACGCTGTACCGCCAGGGCGGCGTGAACTTCCTGATCAACGCCGAACCCGATTCCTTCGCGCAGCGCTTCGCCCGCCTGCACGGCCCGTCGATCTGTGCGATCGGTTTCCGCGTGCAGGACGCGGCCGCCGCGTACAAGCGCGCGCTGGAACTGGGCGCGTGGGGTTTCGACTCGCACAGCGGCCCGATGGAACTGAACATTCCCGCCATCAAGGGCATTGGCGATTCGCTGATCTACCTGGTGGACCGCTGGAATGGCAAGGAGGGCCATGGCGGCATCGGCGACATCAGCATCTATGACGTCGACTTCGTGCCGGTGGATCCGCAGAACGCCCAGGCCGACCTGAACCACCGCGGCGCCGGGCTGACGCTGGTGGACCACCTGACGCACAACGTGCACAAGGGCCGCATGGCCGAGTGGTCGGAGTTCTACGAGCGCCTGTTCAATTTCCGCGAGGTGCGCTACTTCGACATCGAGGGCAAGGTGACGGGTGTGAAGTCCAAGGCCATGACCTCGCCGTGCGGCAACATCCGCATTCCCATCAACGAGGAAGGCACCGAGGAGAAGGGCCAGATCCAGGAATACCTGGACCTGTACCGCGGCGAAGGCATCCAGCACATCGCCATGGCCACCGAGGACATCTACGGCACGATCGAGGCGCTGCGCGCCAACGGCGTGGTGTTCCTGGATACGCCGGAAACCTACTACGAGCTGCTGGATCGCCGCCTGCCCAACCATGGCGAGGACGTGGCGCGCCTGCAGAAGAACCGCATCCTGCTGGATGGCGCCCCCGACGGCGGCCTGCTGCTGCAGATCTTCACCGAGAACCAGATCGGCCCGATCTTCTTCGAGATCATCCAGCGCAAGGGCAACGACGGTTTCGGCGAAGGCAATTTCAAGGCGCTGTTCGAGTCCATCGAGCTGGACCAGATGCGCCGCGGCGTGGTGAAAGCCGTCGACTGACCGCTTCCCCCGCCAGCGCCGGTACCCACGTACCTGGCGCCGGCCTTGAAACCTCGCCTTGCGCGAGGTTTTTTTTCGCCTGCCTTATTTCTTCAGGCGATCCTGGAACTGCTTGCGGAACTTGGCGACCTTGGGCGCGATCACGAACTGGCAATAGCCCTGCTCGGGATGCAGCGCGAAATAATCGCGGTGATAGTCCTCGGCCTGCCAGAAGCGCGCGGGCGCCAGCAGCTTGGTCACGATGGGCGCGTCGTAGACCTTCTGCGCCTCGACCTCCGCGATGACGGCCTCGGCCTGCTCGCGCTGGGTGTCGTTCTGCCAGAAGATGGCCGATTCGTACTGCGGGCCGATGTCGTTGCCCTGGCGCCCCGGAGTGGTCGGGTCGTGGGTGGCGAAGAAGACGCGCAGCAGGTCGCTGTACGACAGCTCGGCGGGATCGAATTCGACGCGCGCCACTTCGATGTGGCCGGTGTCCTTGCCGCAGACCTGCTCGTAGCTGGGGTTGTCGACGTGTCCGCCGCTGTAGCCGGGCAGCACGCTCTTGACGCCGCGCAGGTCGGTGAAGACCGCCTCGACGCACCAGAAACAGCCGCCGCCCAGAACGGCGACTTCATTGCCCGGGGAGGGTTGTTCAGCCATGACGATTCCTTTCCTGAAACTTTCCAGAGACGATACGACTACTTCTTGGCTGGCGCCAGCGTCAGGATCCATTCGGCCAGCAGGCGGGCGTCTTCCTGGCTGACGTGGGTTTGCGCCGGCATCGGCACGGCGCCCCAGGCGCCGCGGCCGCCTCCGCGGATCTTGCCCGCCAGGTAATCCACCATGGCATCTCCCTGCCCGGCGTAGCGCTCGGCCACGCTGGCCAGCGGCGGTCCGACGCGCTTGACGTCGACCTGGTGACAGGCCATGCAGGCCTTGCTCTTGGCCAGATCCAGGCCGGTGGTTTGCCCCTGGGCCGCGCCGGCGGCCAGCAGGCCGGCGGCGACCGCCAACAGACTACGTATCAAATGCATCGGTTACCGCCCCACGGCTCGCGGTGCTGGCGAGCTTGCCGAACTTGGCAAGCACACCGCGTGTATAACGCGGCTTGGGCTGGACCCAGGCCTGGCGACGAGCCGCCATTTCTTCGTCGCTGATATTGAGCTGCAACAGCAGCTTGTGGGCATCGATGGTAACCGAATCGCCCTCGCGGATCAGCGCGATCGGGCCGCCGACGAAGGCCTCGGGTGCCACGTGGCCCACCACCATGCCCCACGTGCCTCCCGAAAAGCGGCCGTCGGTGATGAGGCCGACGGTTTCTCCCAGGCCCTGCCCCACCAGCGCGGAAGTCGGCGCCAGCATTTCACGCATGCCGGGTCCGCCCTTCGGCCCTTCGTAGCGGATCACCACCACGTCGCCGTCACGGATCTGGCGCGCCATGATGGCGGCCATGGCGTCATCCTCGGAATCGAAGACCCGCGCCGGTCCGGTGATGACCGGGTTCTTCAGACCGGTGATCTTGGCCACGCAGCCTTCCGGCGACAGGTTGCCCTTGAGGATGGCCAGGTGGCCCTGGGGATAGAGGGCGCGGTCCAGCGGCATGATCACGTCCTGATCGGCGCGCGGCGTATCGGGCACGTCGGCCAGCGATTGCGCCACGGTCTGGCCGGTGATGGTGATGCAGTCGCCGTGCAGCAGGCCGGCGTTGAGCAGCAGCTTCATGACCTGCGGAATGCCGCCGGCGCGATGCAGGTCGGTCGCCACGTATTTGCCGGACGGCTTGAGGTCGCACAGCACTGGCACGCGCTGGCGGATGCGTTCGAAGTCGTCGATGGTCCAGGGCACCTCGGCGGCGTGGGCGATGGCCAGGAAATGCAGCACGGCATTGGTCGAGCCGCCCGTTGCCATGATGACGGAAACGGCGTTCTCGATGGACTCGCGCGTGATGATGTCGCGCGGACGCAGGCCGCGGCGGACGGCCTCGACCAATACCCGGGCGGACTCGGCCGCCGAGACGACTTTCTCTTCGTCCTCGTTGGCCATGGTGCTGGAATACGGCAGGCTCATGCCCATGGCTTCGAAGGCAGAGCTCATGGTGTTGGCGGTGTACATGCCGCCACAGGAACCCGAGCCGGGGATGGCGCATTTCTCGATCTGCTTGAAGTCGGCCTCGTCCATGCGCCCCATGGTGTATTCGCCGACCGCTTCGAACACCGAGACGATGGTCAGGTCCTTGCCCTGATAGCGGCCCGGCTTGATGGTGCCGCCATAGACGTAGATGCCCGGCACGTTCATGCGCGCCAGGGCGATCATGCCGCCCGGCATGTTCTTGTCGCAGCCGCCGATGACCACCACGCCGTCCATCCACTGGCCCTGCGCGGCGGTCTCGATACAGTCGGCGATGACTTCGCGCGACACCAGGGAGTACTTCATGCCCTCGGTGCCCATGGACATGCCATCGGAAATGGTGGGCGTACCGAACACCTGCGGATTGGCCTTGGCGCCGCGGATGGCCTCGATGGCGGCATCGGCCAGGCGCTGCAGGCCGCTGTTGCACGGCGTGATGGTCGAATGGCCATTGGCCACGCCGATCATGGGATTGTCGAAGTCGGCTTCCTGGTAGCCCAGCGCGTAATACATGGCGCGGTTGGGCGCGCGGGCGACGCCGTGCGTGATGTGGCGGGAACGTTCGTTGTGCGACATGGTCTGTTGTCTCCTGTCGGCCGTCAGGACGCGGACATGGCGATCGCGCCCGGGTGGGTAGCCAGCTCGCTCGCGGGCGGGTCTCGGGATACACCGGCATGCCTGGGCTTGCATGCCGATCTACCGCGGGGCTCGCCGGTTATTATCATTCAACTTCATTGTGTCGGGCGGAACATGCTGCAATATCCAAAATTCGACCCCGTTGCCCTGCAGATCGGGCCCCTGTCCATCCATTGGTACGGGCTGATGTACCTGGTGGGCTTCGCGCTGGTATACGTGCTGGGCCGGCGCCGCATCACGCGCGGCCATACCACCTCCCTGAACGTGCGCGACCTGGAGGACCTGATCTTCTACAGCGTGCTGGGCGTGGTGCTGGGCGGGCGGCTGGGCTATGTGCTGTTCTACAAGCCGAGCTATTACCTGGCGCATCCGCTGGAAGTGGCCTACCTGTGGGAAGGCGGCATGTCTTTCCACGGCGGGTTGATCGGCGTGATCCTGGTGATGCTGCTGTTCGCCCGCAAGAAGGGCCTGCCCTTCTTCGCCGTCAGCGATTTCATCGCGCCGCTGATCCCGCTGGGGCTGGGCTTTGGCCGACTGGGCAATTTCATCAATGGCGAGTTGTGGGGCCGCCCCACCGACGTGCCGTGGGCGATGGTGTTCCCGAGCAGCGGCGACGGCATCGCGCGCCATCCGTCCCAACTGTATGAACTGGGGCTGGAAGGCATCGTGCTGTTCGCGCTGATGTGGTGGTTTTCGAGCAAACCGCGACCCCTGGGCCAGGTGAGCGCGGTATTCCTGATGGGCTACGGAACGTTCCGTTTCCTGGTGGAATTCACCCGCGAGCCGGACAACTTCCTGGGCCTGCTCGCGGGTGGGTTGAGCATGGGACAGTGGCTGTCCCTGCCGATGGTCGCCCTGGGCGCCATCATGTTCGTGCTTACTGCAAAACGATCGTCCCGTTGACCGAAATGCTGACCGTGACGTCCCCTGCTTCCAGGGGGACGTCCGCGCTATAGCCGGCGCCGCCGGAGGCGTCCTTGGCCATGGCGCCCATCATGCGCGGCATCGGCGTGACACCGCCGGCGCCGCCGAGTTCGAGCTTGCTCAGGCGGTAGCCCGAGAAGCCGAAGGCGTTGGCCGCGGCCAGCGCGCGATCCTTGAAGGCCTGCGCGGCCTCCTTGAGCAGCTTGCGCTCCTCGGCCTCGCGCACTTCGCGCGACAGCGAGAAGCTGATGTTGGAAATGGCGGTCTTGTCGGACAGCTTCGAGGCCAGCGCGGCGGCCGCCGCAAAATCCTTCGATTCGAGAATGATCTCGCCCTGGCCGCGCCAGGTCGTGCTGGTCTTGCCCTTGCTGCTGCTGGTGGAATTGGGCCAGACGTTGAAGCTGCCGGTGCGCACGTCGACGCCCTTGGTGTCACGCGCGCGCTTGGCCACGTCGTCCAGCATTTCAGTCAGCTTCTTGCCGGCGGTGGGTTGGTCCGCCGCTTCGGTCTCGGCCGACAGCGAGATGTGCACCGTGTCCTGCTTGACCTCGGACGAGGCGGTGGCCTGCAGGGTCAGTTCCGGCGACCGGTTGGCGGCGGACTCCGCAGCGGCGGACGTCGGCGCCGGGTTCTGTGCGAAGACGGGTTGCGCCATCGACAGAGCGGCCACGGCCGCGCACGCCGCGCCAAGTTTGGTCAGCGAAAAAACGGGGGATTTCAACATGGACTGGTCCTATGAGGGAGGACGATGGGGGAGGCGCCCGGCGCGGACCTGCGCTCATGGCAGGTCCGCTGGGATAGATGCCCCGCCTGTGCCGTCAAGGCCGGCATCTCGAACCCTGAGGTTCAAGGTGGTCGCGTTCCGAAGAGCGTCGGGTTCGTCTACGAGAGACAATCGCTCCAGCTCTGCACTCCCGCAACCAATATGCCATAAGACATAGGTTCAGAGAATGTATGGCCAGGTCACGGACACGGCAGGGACAAACTGAAAAACTTGAAAAAACTGGGTAAAAACCGCTTATGAACGTCAGAGCAGCTTTTCTTGCCCTGACAGCGCGTCGTCCAGGACTGCGTTCATGTCCTCGATTCTACGCTTGAAGTCGCCGACCGCCAAACCACCCAGCGGACCATCCGGCGCTTTCATGGCGAGCAGCTCGCCAGCGACCTGCAGCGCAGCCATGACGGCGATGCGTTCGTTGCTGGAGACCTTGCCGGTGCCCTGGATGCGCAGCATGAGCTGGTCGACGTGGCGCACGGCGGCCAACAGCGTGGGCTTTTCCTCGGCCGAACACGCCAGCGAATAATCACGCCCGAGGATTGTTACGTCTACGCGTTCCATCAGTGTTGCTCTCCGGACGGCGCACCCGGCAGACGGGCCAGGACGGCGTCGATGCGCTCGCGGGCCGCGGCGGCGGCCACACGCAGGCGCTGTAGTTCGGTGTCGCGGCTCTGCAGGGTGCCCTGCATTTCGGTTTCCCGGGCCGCGAAGCGCGCCTCGAGCGACTGGCGCTCGGCGGTTTCGCGAGCGAGCTGTTCGCGCAGGGCCACTTCGGCCTTCTGCGCCTGCTCCAGCATCGCGGTGACGGCGCCGTCGTTGTCTTGCAGCTTGCCCTGCAGCACGGCGATGTCGGCCTCACGCTCGGCGGCGCGCTGCTTGAGCACACGCTGCTCGGCTTCGGTTTCATTCAGGCGCATACGCAATGCGTCACGCTCGGCATGCAGTTGCCGGGTGCGTTGCACCAGTTGCCCAATACGGGCGGCGAGTTGGTCTAGGTCTTGCAGCATGGGCGCTATCGTAAACCATCCAGTGGGGAATCGGGCCGCTTCACGCAAGGTGAGAAACACGGCAATATTCAGTAGGAAATGCAGGCGGCATTGCCGGCGGCGGGCAACATACCCGATCAGGCACAACTAGAAAAGTCCCTCGCGCCCGGCAAGCGGCAGATCAAGCGGCCCCGCTTTCGCATTTCTTTCTATCAACTTTCACTTAGCTTTCAAACAACCCTCAATCTGCCCGCCCCGTTACATCTGGGGATCGGGAGTTCCCCAATTTTAGGGAAAACCCCAGGCTTTCACCTAGCTTACAGGGTTTGCATCGTTGCGGGCGTCCATTACCATTCGCCCTTTCAAGAAGCCGCGCCGAAGCTTTCAGAAGAACACCGGGCACCGAGTCGTGCCTTTTTTGTGCCTGTCACATGGCTTTCTGCCAGTGCGGCGGACCACAAACCTCTTTTTATCTACATGCTGTAAACAGGAGCCAACCAATCATGCAGCTACGCAATCGACAGGACTTCTGGTCGGGGGTGATGTTCATCGCCCTTGGACTGGGATTCGCCTGGCAAGCCAGCAGCTACCAAATGGGTACTGCCGCCCGGATGGGCCCCGGGTATTTTCCTTTCTGGCTGGGCATTGTTCTCGCATTGCTGGGTGCCATCGTGCTGCTTGGCTCGATGTCGAAGAAGGCCCAGGAAACCCACGTCGACAAGTTCGACTGGCGCATCGTGTTCCTCGTGGTCGGATCCGTGGTCGTCTATGGCCTGGTCCTGAAACTGCTGGGCATCTATATCTCGGTGTTCCTGCTGGTGGTACTCAGCAGCCTGGCCAGCCACGAGTTCAGCCTCAAGGTCGCCGTCGCCAACGGCATCTTCCTGGTGGTGTTCTCGTATCTGGCGTTCGTCAAGGGGCTGGGGCTGATTTTCCCGCTGTGGCCGTCGTTTCTGGGCATGAACTGAGGAGCAACCGGTCATGGAATTGTTTGACAACCTGATGTTGGGTTTCTCGGTGGCGTTCACGCCCGAGAACCTGTTGTACGCGCTGCTGGGCTGCGTCCTGGGTACGCTGATCGGCGTGCTGCCGGGCATCGGCCCGGTCCCGACCATTGCGATGCTGCTGCCGATCACGTACGTGCTGCCGCCGGTGGCCGGCCTGATCATGCTGGCGGGTATCTATTACGGCGCCCAGTACGGTGGTTCGACCACGGCCATCCTGGTGGCATTGCCAGGGGAAACGTCCGCGGTGGTGACCGTGCTGGACGGTCACCAGATGGCCCGCAACGGCCGTGCTGGCGCCGCGCTGGCCATCGCCGCCCTGGGTTCGTTCTTCGCCGGTTGCGTGGCCACGCTGCTGCTGGCCGCCTTCGCGCCCCCGCTGGCTGAAGTCGCCTTCAAGTTCGGCCCCGCCGAGTACTTCTCGCTGATGTGCCTGGGCCTGGTCGGCGCCGTGGTGCTGGCCTCGGGCTCGCTGCCCAAGGCGATCGCGATGATCATCCTGGGTCTGCTGCTGGGCATGGTCGGCACCGACGTCAACTCGGGCGTGGCCCGCTTCGACTTCGGCGTGCCGGAACTGCAGGACGGCATCGACTTCGCCATCGTGGCCATGGGCGTGTTCGGCTTCGCCGAAATCATGACCAACCTCGAGCAGAAGGAAAACCGCGTCGACATCACCGACAAGATCGGCACCCTGTACCCGAACAAGCAGGAATTCAAGGAATCCGCGCCTGCCGTGCTGCGTGGCACGGCCCTGGGTTCGGCCCTGGGCATCCTGCCGGGCGGCGGCGCGGTGCTGTCGTCGTTCGCGTCGTACACGCTGGAAAAGAAGATCTCGAAGAATCCGGAACGCTTCGGCAAGGGCCATCCGGCCGGCCTGGCGGGCCCGGAATCGGCCAACAACGCGGCCGCGCAGACCTCGTTCATCCCGCTGCTGACCCTGGGTATCCCGGGCAACGCCGTGATGGCGCTGATGGTCGGCGCGATGACGATCCACAACATCCAGCCCGGCCCGCAAGTGATGACGAGCCACCCCGAGCTGTTCTGGGGCCTGATCGCCTCGATGTGGATCGGCAACCTGATGCTGGTGGTGCTGAACCTGCCGCTGATCGGCCTGTGGGTCAAGCTGCTCAAGGTGCCCTACCGCATCCTGTTCCCCGCGATC
This sequence comes from Achromobacter sp. SIMBA_011, assembly GCF_046535435.1. Lineage (NCBI taxonomy): Bacteria > Pseudomonadati > Pseudomonadota > Betaproteobacteria > Burkholderiales > Alcaligenaceae > Achromobacter > Achromobacter sp. SIMBA_011. Next base: position 10,021 of record NZ_JAWRWN010000007.1, read on the forward strand.
CTGGTGTTCTGCACCATCGGTGTGTACTCGCTCAACTACAACTCGTTCGACATCTTCACGACGGCCATGTTCGGTATCGTGGGCTATGTCTGGTCGAAGCTGAAGTGCGAAGGCGCGCCGCTGCTGCTGGGCCTGGTGCTCGGCCCTATGATGGAAGAGAACTTCCGACGCGCCCTGCTGCTGTCGCGCGGCGACTTCAGCACCTTCGTGACGCGTCCGCTGTCGGCCTCGCTGCTGGCCGTGGCGGTGTTCCTGGTGATCCTGGTGGCCCTGCCGGCGATCCGCAAGAAGCGCGAAGAGACCTTCGTCGAAGAAGATTGAGGACGGCGCCGCCGCGTTGCGCGGCGGTTTCGCTCCCCACCCGACCCCCCGGCTTGCCGGGGGTTTTTATTTGGGTTCGCGGTTGCGCCGGCGCCAACCGTACGCGTTATAAGAAACTAGTTGCTACAACGCAATACAGAGTGTGGATGCAAACGCCGGCATCTACGTTAAGCTACGGGTTTACCCCCACGCGATGATTCGAGATGAATTTCGACTGGAACAACCCCTATCCCACAACGCGTACGCCGGTCTTCGCCCGCAACATCGTGGCCACTTCGCAGCCGCTGGCGGCGCAGGCCGGGCTGCGCGTATTGGCCGGCGGCGGCAACGCGGTGGATGCGGCCATCGCCGCGGCCGCGACGCTGACGCTGACCGAACCCGTCAGCAATGGCCTGGGATCGGATTGCTTCGCCATCGTCTGGGACGGCTCCAAGCTGCATGGCCTGAATGCCTCGGGCCCGGCGCCGGCAGCCTGGAGCCCCGACTATTTCCGCCGCCGGCACCAGGGCATGATCCCGACCCGCGGTTGGGACAGCGTCACGGTGCCGGGCTGCGTGGCCGGCTGGGCCGCGCTGCATGAAAAACTGGGCCGCGTGTCGTTCGCCGACGTGCTGGCGCCCGCCATCGACTATGCCGAGCGCGGCTTCGCCGTCAGCCCCATGGTGCACCAGAAGTGGGCCGCACAAGCCGACGTGCTGCAGCCGCAACCCGGTTTCGCCGAACACTTCCTGCCGCGGGGCCGGGCGCCGCACATCGGCGAGCACTTCACGCTGAAAGGCGCCGCGGCGACGCTCAAGCGCATCGCCGCCAGCGGCGGCCGTGATTTCTACGAAGGCGAAACGGCCCACAAGCTGGTGGCCCATGCGCAGGCCCACGAGGCCGCCATGACGCTGGCCGACCTGCGCGACTACGCGCCGGAATGGGTGACGCCCGTCAGCCAGGCGTATCGCGGCCATACGCTGCACCAGATTCCGCCCAACGGCCAGGGCATCGCCGCCCTCATCGCGCTCGGGATCCTGCAGAACTTCGACCTGGCGGCGCGGCCGATCGATCATCCCGACACCCAGCATCTGTTGCTCGAGGCCATGAAGCTGGCGTTCGCCGATGTCTATGCGCACGTCGCGGACGCGCGCCACATGCGCGTGACGCCCGAACAGATGCTGCGCGCCGACTACCTGGCCGAACGCGCGCGGCTGATCGATCCGAATGTCGCCCAGGCATTCGCCTGCGGTCATGCGCCGCAGGGCGGCACGGTCTACCTGACCGCCGCCGACCGCAGCGGCATGATGGTCAGCTTCATCCAATCGAACTACATGGGGTTCGGTTCGGGCGTGGTGGTGCCGGGCACCGGCGTCAGCCTGCAGAACCGTGGCCATTGCTTCAGCACCGAAGCCGACCACCCCAACGCGGTGGCGGGTGGCAAGCGCCCCTTCCACACCATCATCCCGGGCTTCCTGATGCGCGACGGCGCGCCGGTCATGAGCTTCGGCGTGATGGGCGGCAACATGCAGCCGCAAGGCCAGGTACAGACGCTGGTGCGCATGCTCGACTACGGCCAGCAGCCGCAGGCCGCTTGCGACGCGCCGCGCTGGAAATGGAACCAGGGGCTGGCGGTGGATGTGGAGTCCTCGATGTCCGCCGCCGTGGCGCAAGGCCTGCGCGCCCGCGGCCACGTGCTCGAGGGCATCGATGACCCGTACATGGATTTCGGTTCCGGCCAGTTCATCTGGCGCCTGGGCGACCCGGCAGTGGATGGCTACGTCAGCGCCAGCGACAGCCGTCGCGACGGGCTCGCCGCCGGCTTTTGATTGCGTTAAGGTTACTGCCTCAGGTTTTCCTTTCCAACGCGGAGTTCCCTGCATGGCATCGATCGGTACCAAGAGCTACGACGCAGTCGTGGCCCAGAAAGTCGCATTCCTCGGATTGGGCGTGATGGGCCTGCCCATGGCCGGCCATCTGGCCCGCGCCGGGCACGACGTCACCGTCTACAACCGCACGCCGTCCAAGGCGCAGGCCTGGGCCAGCGAATTCGGCGGCCACAGCGCGATGACGCCGCGCGAAGCCGTGGCGGGCGCGCAGATCGTGTTTGCCTGCGTCGGCAATGACGACGACCTGCGCAGCGTCACCCTCGGGCCGGATGGCGCATTCGCCGGCATGGCGCCGGGCGCGGTGTTCGTGGACCACACCACCGCCTCGGCGGACGTGGCGCGCGAGCTGTACGCGCAAGCCAAGGACCTGGGCCTGAATTTCATCGATGCGCCAGTGTCCGGCGGCCAGGCCGGCGCCGTCAACGGCGTGCTGACGGTCATGTGCGGCGGCGAACAGGCGGTGTTCGATGCCATCAAGCCCGTGGCGCAGGCGTTCGGCCGCGCGGTGACGCGCGTGGGCCCCCCGGGAGCCGGACAACTGGCCAAGATGGTCAACCAGATCTGTATCGCCGGCATCGTGCAAGGTCTGTCGGAAGCCGTGGCGTTCGGCCAGGCCGCCGACCTGGACATGAAACTGGTGCTGGATGTCATCAGCAAGGGCGCCGCGCAAAGCTGGCAGATGGAGAACCGTGGCGGCACCATGGTCGACGACAAGTTCGACTTCGGCTTCGCGGTCGACTGGATGCGCAAGGATCTCGGCCTGGTGCTGGCCGAGGCGCGCCACAACGGCGCCCGGCTGCCACTGACGGCGCTGGTGGACCAGTTCTACGGCGATGTGCAGAAAATGGGCGGCGGCCGCTGGGATACGTCCAGCCTGATCAAGCGCCTGCGCGATTGACCTCCCGCTCGACGTGAAAAAAAGCGGCCCCGCGGGGCCGCTTTTTTTTCATTGCATCAAGCCGCCTGCAGTGCGCCTCGCGCCGGGGCCAGGTCGAGGGCGTCGATGCGCTGGCGCGCCAGCGCCACGCCTTCGAGCGCCGCGACTTCGCCCATCGCCATGCCTTCGGCGGCGATGAACGTGACCTCGTTCATGCCCAGGAAGCCCAGCATCTGCCGCAGGTACGGCGTCATGGTGTCGTTGGGCGTGCCTTCGGCCTTGCCGCCACGCGCCGTCAGCACGAACACCTGCTTACCCTTCACCAAGCCCTCGGGAACGCCTTCCGGCGTATAACGGAACGTGACGCCGGCACGGGCGACATGGTCCAGGTAGGTCTTGAACTGCGCCGGCAGGTTGAAGTTGTAGACCGGCACGGCGAACACGATGCGGTCCGCCTGCATCAGCTCGGCCACCAGCGCGTCGCTGCGTTCGACGATACGCTGCTGCTCGACGCTGCGGGCGTCGGCCGGCGTGAACAGGGCGCCGGCGGTCGCGCCGTCGAAATAGGGCAGCGGCTCGGCGCCGATATCGCGCACGGTGACGACGGCGGCCGGATCGGCCTGCTTGACGCGGGCAACCATATGGTCGGCCAATTGCTTGCTGTGCGAGCGCTCGCCCAGAATCGAGGACAGGATGACAAGGGTTTTCATAACGTGATCTCCAGTGCGGACCGCGAAAAGCGCGCGTCCTGAATGCATGACGTCACTGTAGATCGCTTAATTATTCACATAAACCCATTTATGATGAACTATTCGTTCCAGGTATAGAACAATCATGCAAGACCTAAACGACCTCTACTACTTTTCTCAAGTCGTCGAGCAGGGCGGTTTCAGCGCCGCCGCGCGGGCGCTGGATATCCCCAAATCGCGCCTGTCGCGCCGCATTTCGCACCTGGAGGAAAGCCTGGGGGTAAGGCTTTTGCAGCGCACCACCCGACGCCTGCGCCTGACCGCAGCCGGCGAGCGCTACCTGCATTACTGCCGGGAAATGGCCGCCTCGGCCCGCGCGGCCGACGATGCCATGCGCCAGTTGCAGTCCCAGCCCGCGGGGCCGGTGGTGGTCAGTTGCCCGGTGTCGATCGCGCAAGACGTGCTGGCGCCGCTGCTGCCGGAATTCCTCGATGCCTGGCCGGCAATCTCGGTACAACTGCTGGTGACCAACCGCCGGGTCGACCTGATCCGCGAAGGCGTGGACCTGGCCTTGCGCGTGAGGACCAAGCTCGATACCGATGCCGAACTGGTGGTACGCCACCTGGGCACCGCGCGCGGCACGCTGGTGGCCAGCCCCGGCTACCTGCAGCGCCACGGTGCGCCCGACACCCCGCAGGACCTGGCCTCGCACACGACGTTGAGCTTCAGCGATCCGCAGAATGAGGTGCGTTGGCCGCTGCGCAACGACAAGGGCGAAGAGGTGCATATCGAACTCAAGCCGCAGTTGTCGTGCAACGACTTCATCGTGCTGGTGGAGGCCGCCGTGCGCGGCCGCGGCATCGCGCTGCTGCCGTCGATCGCGACCCAGGAGGAACTGCGGCGCGGCCAACTGGTGCCGGTCCTGCCGCAGTGGCAGTCGCCGGAAGGCATCGTCCACTGCATCTATCCGTCCCGGCGCGGCATGATGCCGGCGGTGCGCACCCTGCTGGATTTCCTGTCGCAGCGCCTGCCCCCCACCTACCAGCGCCTGGAGAAGCAAGGCGCCACGGCGCCTGCCGCTCAGTAGCCGCGCTCGCGCTCGACCACGCCGGTGATGGGCTCGCCGCGCATCAGCCGGGCGACCTTGCCGGCAATCTGCTCGATGCTTTCGTCGCGCAGCGTGCGGGCGGCGATGTGCGGCGTGACATGCACGCGCGGATCGCGCCAGAACGGATGGTCCTTGGGCAGCGGCTCGGTATGGAACACGTCGAGCGTCGCGCCGGCGATCTCGCCCTCTTCCAGCATCCGCACCAGGTCGTCCTCGACCAGGTGTTCACCACGGCCGACGTTGACCAGGTGCGCCTCGGGCAGCAGTTGGCCAAGCGTGTCGCGGTTGAGGATGCCACGGGTGTCGGGCGTGAGAGGCAGCACGTTCACCAGGAAGCGGGTGCGCGCCAGGAAGGCCGGCAACGCGTCCTGCCCGGAGAAGGACTCCACGCCGGGGATCTCGCGCGGCGTGCGCGACCAGCCCGCCACCGGATAACCGAACTCGGCCAGCGTCTGCGCCACGCGCGCGCCCACCTGGCCCAGGCCCAGCACGCCCACCGGCCAGTCGGCCTGGCGCGTGCCTTCGCGGGTATCCCAGTGCTGGCGCGCCTGCGATTCGTCAAAGGCCTGGAAGTCGCGCGACACGCGCAGCAGCGCGTACAGCGCATATTCGGCCATCTGCACCGACATGCCCGCGTCCTCGAGGCGGACGATGCGCACGTGCGGCGGGATTTCCTTCATCTTGAGCAAGGCATCCACGCCCGCGCCCAGATTGAACAGCGTCTCGATGCGGGTCTCGTGCCGGAACAGTTCCGCCGGCGGCTTCCACACCAGGGCGACCTCGGCGCCGGAGGGCGGGCCATCGGGATTCCAGACGGAAATGCGACAGCCGGGCATGGCGGCTTGCAGGCGCGGGACCCAGACGTCGGGGTCGTGCAGGGGGCAGGCGAAAAGGATATGCATGGCGTAGATCCGGACAGGCTCGGGAAATCGCAAGCATGGGGGAAGATGGCGCACAAATCAAACGGCCCGGCGTGAACGCCGGGCCGTGTCTGACACGCGGAACGCGGAGCCGGTCAGGCGGCCTGGGTGACCTGCGGCTTGTTCTTGCCGCGGCGCAGGAAGGCCCACACCTGCAGCAGGATGAGCAGCGCGCTGGCGCCGATGAACCAGGCGCTGATCGGACGTTCGATGAACACCGCCAGGTCACCGCGCGACAACAGCAAGGCGCGGCGGAAGTTCTCTTCGACCATGGGCCCCAGCACGAAGCCGAGCAGGATCGGCGCGACCGAGAATTCCAGCGTCATCAGGACGGCGCCGATCACGCCAAAAGCCAGCACTTCCCAGATCTGGAAGAGACTGTTCTGGGTGCTGAACACGCCCACCGCGATGAAGAACAGCGCCGACGGGAACAGGTAGCGGTAAGGCACCTGCAGCAGCTTGACCCAGACGCCGATCAGCGGCACGTTGAGCACCATGAGCAGCACGTTGCCAACCCAGAAGCTGGCGATCAGGCCCCAGAAGATGTCCGGATGCTCGGTGATCAGTTGCGGGCCGGGCTGGATGCCCTGGATCAGCAGCGCGCCCAGGATCAGCGCCATCACCGCGTCGCCGGGGATGCCCAGGCTCATCGTGGGGATGAAGTCGACCTGCGTCTTCGAGTGCGACGAGGCTTCGGGCGAGGCCACGCCGGCGATCATGCCGGTGCCGAACTTCTCGGGCGTCTTGGAGATCTTGCGTTCCAGCGCGTAGGCCACGAAGGTGGTGATGGTCGGGCCGGTGCCGGGCATGGCGCCGAACAGCGTGCCCACGGCGGTGCCGCGCACCATCGGCCAGAAGGCCGTCTTCAGTTCCTGCTTGCTGGGACGCATGTCGCGCAGGCGCAGCTTGGCGCCGCTGCCGATGATGGTCATGCGGTTGACGCTCATCAGGAAGTCGGCCACGCCGAACAGGCCCATCGAGATCGCCACCAGTTCCAGGCCGTCGGACAGGTCGAGCAGGCCGAACGAGAAGCGGATGGTGCCGGTGTTCACGTCGGTGCCGACCACGCCGCACATCAGGCCGAACAGCGTCATGGCCACGCCTTTGAGCGGCGAACCGCGCGACATGGTGGCGCCGGCCAGCAGGCCCAGCAGCATGATCGAGAAAATCTCGGTCGGGCCGAACTTGAAGGCGACTTCGACCAGCAGCGGCGAGGCGAAGATCATGACGATGATGCCGACCGAGGCCGCGAAGAACGAGCAGATCATCGTGATGCCGAGCGCCGTTCCTCCCTTGCCCTGTTTGGTCAATGGATACCCGTCAAGACACGTCACCGCGTGCGGCGGGTGCGAAGGCAGGTTGAGCAGGATCGCGCCGATGGCGCCGCCGTACTGCGAACCGTAGAAGATGCCGGCCAGCATCAGGATGGCAGGCACCGGCTGCATCACGTAAGTCAGCGGCAGCAGGATCGAGATGGCCGACAGCGCGCCCATGCCGGGCAGCACGCCGATGAGGTTACCCACCAGCACGCCGAAGAACGACCACATCAGGTTGTGGAGCTGGAAGGCGACGCCGAAGCCGTACCAGAGGTCGGTCAAAGCTTGAGAAATCATGACGCATCAACCCCAGCGAAACAGCGGCAGCTGCAGTTGCAGCGCCCACCAGAAAACCACCACCGCGATCACGGACATGCCGAGCGACAGTACGAACGCCTGCTTGACCGTGTTCTTGCGGTCGCCCAGGGCGGAGATGAAGACGATAGCGAAGGTCGCTGGCAGCAGGCCGCCATAGTGGCCCAGCAGCAGGAACGCCAGCGTGCCCAGCAGGATGCAGGCGCTGCCGCGGAAATCCGGCAGGCCATGCGCGTGGCCGTCGCCCGGCGCCGGCGGCGTGGCCTCGCCGGAGCGTGCCGAGATGGCGATCAGGATCCCCGTCAATGCGAGCAGGCCGCCCAATGCCGCGGGAAAGAACCCGGGGCCCATGTGGCTGAGCGTTCCAATGTGATAGTCCGTACCACCGTAGATCGCCCCCAATCCGACTAGGACCATCAGGGCGCCGCCGTAATAGTCCTTTCTATTAATTGTTTTTTGCACTTCCATCCTCCTGAAGCAGGGCCGTGCGGGCCCCTGGGATGCCGCCCGGAACGAGCGCCACCCGGCCTTTTCAACAACAGGCCGGTTCGCAGGTTAAGGATGGAACCTGCTAATTCGCTTTCTATGCGCTGTCGAGTCCCTGAATTCGGGGGTTATCCCTGATGGGAATCCACGAGCGGCGCTATGAAGGCCAGGGAGAAAGATTGAAAGCTTTGGCGATTACTGGTCGCCGGTGAAGGGCACTTCGGCAGGCCGGGGATATTGCGACACGGTGGTGGCCAGGGGCAGCCACACGACGGAGGCCAGGCCGACGCCGCCCTGCGCGTTGGGTTCGCCGTCGCGCAGATCGATGTCGCCATCGTTGCGGCGGGCGTAGGCGCGCGCGATCGCCAATCCGAGGCCGGAACCGGAGGATGTGACCGGTTTGTCCGTGCCGACCCGCTCGAAGCGGGCGAAAGCCCGCGCGCGCAGGTCCGGATCGAGCCCCGGGCCGTTGTCGGACACGGCCACTTCGGCGCGATCGCCGTGGCGGCCGACCGAGACCGTGATGCGCGCCCCCACGGGCGCGTAGTGGATGGCGTTGTGCACCAGGTTGGAAAGGGCCTCGTGCAGCTCGGCCTCGTTGCCGGAGACCGGGACCTCGACCTCGTGGCCCTGCTCGTTGGTGGCCTGCACCCACCCCAGGTCCTGCTGTTTCTCGTGCGCCAGCGGCAGGTACTGCAGCACCACCTCGCGCGAGACAGCGTTCAGGTCGAGCAGTTGGCGGGGCACCTGGTCGGCCTGGTTGGCATGCGCCAGCGACAGCAACTGCTCGGTCAGGCGGCGGGTGCGCCCCAACTGGTCGACGATGGCGCGCAACCCTTCCTGGGCCCGGGCCGGGTCGCGCTCTCGCAGGGCGTACTGGGCCTGGGTCAGCATGATGGCCAGCGGCGTGCGCAGTTGGTGCGAGGCGTCGGCCAAGAAGTGCGACTGCTCGTCCAGCACGCGGCGGTAGCGGGCGATGTGGTGGTTGACGGCGTCGACCAGCGGCGCCACTTCGCTCGGCACGCGCGAGGCGTCGAGCGGGGTCAGGTCTTCGGGCCGGCGGTTGCGGATGTCGGCGCGCAGCCGCCGCAACGGCTTCAGGGCCCAGGACACGCCCCACCAGACCAACAGCACGACCAGCGCCAGCATGCGGGCGTCGCGCAGGATTTCCTGGCGGCGGGCGCTGTCTTCGGCCTCGATGCGCTTGCCCGTGCTTTCGGCCACCAGCACCAGCACCTGGCGGTGGACGCCCTGGTAGTACAGATCGCGCACCAGCGACACCACCCGTACCGGATCGTTGCGGTAGACCCCGTCGTAGAACACCGGCAGGCCATTGGAGCGCGGCCAGGTGGGCGGCCGCGGCAGTTCCGGCATGCCCAGCAGGGTCTTGCCCTGTTCGGCCGGCACCGGCGACTCATCCGGCAGGGGCGGGTCGATCTGCTCGATGCGGAAATACTTGCGCAGGCCGGCCCGCGATTCCAGCATGACCTGGGCGTACAGCGGCGTGGCCACTTGCAGCGAACCGTCGGGCGCGAACTCCAGGCTGCTCTCGAGCACGCGGGCGGGTTCGAGCAGGGCGCTATCGTAGGCCTCGTTGGTGATCTCGGACAGGGTACGGTAGTCGTTCAGGCTGTCGATGACCAGCAGCGCCACCACGCCGGGCAGCAGCAGGATGATCAGCAGCGCGCGGATGCCGACTCGCGGCAGCCCTGGAATCCGGAGGCTCACGAGCGAGTCAGGAGTCGGCGGCTTCGCTGGCCACGCTTTCCAGCATGTAGCCCAGTCCGCGGACGGTCACGATGCGCACGTCGCTGCCGGCCAGCTTCTTGCGCAGGCGGTGCAGCACCACCTCGATGGCGTCGGGGTTGGCTTCGCTGTCGTGGGTGAAGACCTTGCCGAACAACTGCGATTTGTCCACGGGATAGCCGCTGCGCGTCAGCAGCGCCGCCAGGGCGGCGTGCTCGCGCGGGGTCAGGAACAGCAGGGAGCCGTCGAGCGTGAAGGCGCGGCTTTCGCTGTCGTAGGACAGCGAGCCACATTGCAGGCGCGGATGCTGGCGGCCGCGGCTGCGGCGCACCAGCGCGGTCAGGCGGGCTTCAAGTTCTTCGAGGGCGAACGGCTTGGTCAGGAAGTCGTCGGCGCCCAGGTTGAGGCCGCGCACGCGGTCCTGCAGCGCGCCCTGGGCGGTCAGCAGCAGCACCGGGGTGCGATCGTCGCGGTTGCGCATCTCGCGCAGCACCACCAGGCCGTGCTTGTCGGGCAGGCGCAGGTCCATGACGATGGCGTCGTACTCGGTGCCCGCCATGAACGCTTCGGCCGTGCGGGCGTCGGCCGCGTGGTCCGGCACGAATCCGCTCTGCGCGAGCGCGCGCATCAGCCAGGACGCCATGTCCCGTTCATCTTCAACCAATAATATGCGCATGACCGTCCGTTCCTTCGGGCAAGTTCTCTGCCGCCCGCTGCCCATGCACGCGCTGACGCAGGTAGCGGGTTTCGTGGTGACGCCGAAAGAGGATTGCCGACAACTCGTTCAACGCCTGGGTATAGACGTCCCGCTTGAACTCGATCACGGCATCCAGCGGCACCCAGTACTGGCTCCAGCGCCAGGCGTCGAATTCCGGATGCTGCGTCGCGCGCAGGCATACGTCGCTGTCACGTCCCACCAGGCGCAACAAGAACCAAATCTGCTTTTGTCCTTTATAGTGGCCGCGCCACTCACGCCGGACGAAGTGATCGGGCACGTTATAACGTAACCAATCGCGTGTACGCCCCAAAATACGGACATGCTCGGGCTTCAGGCCCACCTCTTCATGGAGCTCGCGATACATGGCCTGCACCGGGCTTTCGCCGTACTTGATGCCGCCCTGCGGGAACTGCCAGGCATGTTCCCTGATACGCTTGCCCCAAAAGACCTCGTTTCTGCTATTGACGAGAATGATGCCGACATTGGGGCGGTAGCCTTCGCGGTCAAGCATGGGCCACCCCCACCGAATTCAATACAATTACAGTCGATTATACGTATCTGCTGCCACCTTTAAACATGCGCGCATCCAACTACCATATCAACACCCTCAAAGAAGCCCCTTCCGAAGCGGAAGTCGCCAGCCACCAGCTCATGACCCGGGCCGGGATGATCCGCAAGCTGGCGGGCGGCATCTACACCTACATGCCCCTCGGCCTGAAGGTCATCCGCAAGGTCGAGGCCATCATCCGCGAGGAAATGAACGCCGCCGGCGCGATCGAGCTGCTGATGCCGGTGGTCCAGCCCGCCGAACTCTGGATGGAATCCGGCCGCTGGGAACAGTACGGCGCGGAACTGCTGCGCATCAAGGACCGGCACCAGCGCGATTTCGTGCTGCAGCCCACCTCGGAAGAGGTGATCACCGACATCGCCCGCAACGAGATCCACAGCTACCGCCAACTGCCGGTGAACTTCTATCACATCCAGACCAAGTTCCGGGACGAGCGCCGTCCCCGCTTCGGCCTGATGCGCGGCCGTGAATTCACCATGAAGGACGCCTACTCCTTCGACCGCGACGAAGCCGGCGCCCAGAAGAGCTACGACACCATGTACGCCGCGTACATGCGCATTTTCGGCCGCCTGGGCCTGGAATTCCGCGCGGTGGCGGCCGACACCGGCTCCATCGGCGGCACCCGCAGCCATGAATTCCAGGTGATCGCCGACACCGGCGAGGACCTGCTGGTCTACAACGCCGACTCCGACTACGCCGCCAACATCGAGCTGGCCGAAGCGCCCAGCCTGTACCCCACGCGCGGCGCGGCCACCCAGGCGATGGCCGACGTGGCCACCCCGGGCGCCGCCAAGTGCGAGGACGTGGCCCGCCTGCTGGGCCTGCCGCTGGAGCAGACAGTCAAGTCGATCGTCCTGGCCACCGACGGCGACAAGGGCAAGGTCGACATCTGGCTGCTGCTGCTGCGTGGCGACCACGAGCTGAACGAAATCAAGGCCGGCAAGCTGCCGGGCCTGGCCGGCTTCCGTTTCGCGACCGAGACCGAGATCGTCGAACACTTCGGCTGCAAGCCGGGCTACCTGGGCCCGGTGCGCACTGCGCGCCCGGTGCACGTCATCGCCGACCGCACCGTGGCCAACATGGCCGACTTCGTCTGCGGCGCCAACCGCGAAGACTTCCACATCCAGGGCGTGAACTGGGGCCGCGACCTGCCCGAGCCCGAACTGGTGGCCGACCTGCGCAACGTGGTCGCCGGCGACCCCTCGCCGGACGGCAAGGGCACGCTGTCGATCCAGCGCGGCATCGAGGTGGGACACGTTTTTTATCTGGGTAAAAAATACTCCGAAGCCCTCAAGGCGACCTTCCTGGACGAGACCGGCAAGCCAGCCGTCCTGGAGATGGGCTGCTACGGTATCGGCGTGACCCGCATCGTCGGCGCCGCCATCGAACAGAACCACGACGCACGCGGCATCATCTGGCCGCGCGCCCTGGCACCGTTCGAAGTGGTGATCTGCCCGGTCGGCTGGGGCAAAAGCGAAACCGTGCGTAACACCTCCTTGAAACTGTACGAATCGCTGCTGGCGCGCGGCGTGGACGTCATCCTGGACGACCGCGATGCCCGCCCCGGCGTGATGTTTGCCGAGTGGGAATTGATCGGCGCGCCGCTCCGTGTAACAGTTGGAGAACGCGGCCTGAACGACGGTGTGGTGGAATTGCAGGCCCGTCGGGAAACCGAAGCGGCCAAGATTCCGGTAGAGTCCGCGCTTGAAGCCGTGCTGACGAAACTCGACACGCTGTAAACCTTATAGCAACTACGGACTTTTCGCGTCCCGACCCGCATCATCGAAGCCCGCATCGTGACCGTTCCGAAGTCCGCCGAATCCCGCCTGCAGGTCCGCGTCTACTATGAAGACACGGACGCGGGCGGGGTGGTTTTCTACGCCAACTACCTAAAATTCCTGGAGCGCGCCCGCACCGAGTGGCTGCGCGACCTGGGGGTCAACCAGTCCGGCCTGGCCGCCAGCGAGCAACGGCTGTTCGTCGTCCGCTCGCTGGACATGTCGTACCGCAAGCCGGCCAGACTGGACGATTTGCTTACCATACGCAGCCGGGTCACACGACTGGGCCGCGCTTCGATACACTTCGCGCAGCGCGCAGAACGGGACGGGGAACTGCTTGCCGAAGGCAATATCCAAGTCTGCTGCGTCGATGCCGTCAACATGCGGCCGGTGGAACTGCCGGCCGACGTCCGCGCCAAACTGGAATCAATTCAGGAATAACCATGCAAGCCACCAACGACATGTCGTTGCTTTCGTTGATTTCGCACGCCAGCGTGCCGGTGCAACTGATCATGCTGATGCTCCTGGGCATCTCGATCATGTCCTGGACCTATATTTTCGCCAAGCGGCTGGCCATCAAGCGTGCCCATGCCCAGACCCGCCGCTTCGAGGATGACTTCTGGTCCGGTGGCGACCTGTCGATGCTGCAGCAGGCCGTGGCCTCGCGCCGCGACGAGCAAGGCGCCCTGGCCCGCATCTTCGACGCCGGCATGACCGAATTCCTCAAGGCCCGCCGCGGCAACGCCAGCACCGACGCCACCGCCCTGCTCGACGGCCCCCGCCGCGCCATGCGCGCCGCCTACCAGCGCGAAATGGACGCCCTGGAGTCGCACCTGAACTTCCTGGCCTCGGCCGGTTCGGTCTCGCCCTACATCGGCCTGCTGGGCACGGTCTGGGGCATCATGCACGCCTTCATCGGCCTGTCGAACATGCAGCAGGCCACGCTGGCGTCGGTGGCTCCCGGCATCGCCGAAGCGCTGATCGCCACCGCCATCGGCCTGTTCGCCGCCATCCCCGCGGTGGTCGCCTACAACCGTTTCACCAACGACATCGACCGCATCTCGATCCGCTTCGACAGCTTCGTCGATGAATTCCTGAACATTCTGCAACGGCAGGTGCGCTAATGCCCTCGGTAAGCTCGCGCGGCAGATCCGGCCGCCGCATGAAGGCCGACATCAATGTGGTGCCGTACATCGACGTGATGCTGGTGCTGCTGGTCATCTTCATGGTGACCGCGCCGCTGATCACGCCGGGCCTGATCCAGTTGCCCTCGGTGGGCGCGGCATCCGATGTCCCGGTCAAGCCGCTGGAAGTCCAGATTTCGGAAGACGGCAAGATCGCGCTGCGCATGCGCGAGCCTGGCGCCACGCTGCAGGACATCGCCCGCCCCGAACTGGTGGCGCAGGTGCGCTCGCGCATCACCGCGGAAACGCCGGTGGTGATCGCGGCCGACGGCAAGGTGCCGTACGAGACGGTCGTGAAGGTCATGGACGAACTGCGTACCAATGGCATCACCCGCCTGGGCCTGCTGGTGGACCAATCCGCCGGCGGCAACCAGCCCGCTACCGCGAAGAAACGCTAACGCGACGTCCTCCGCCGGCGCCGCCGGCTTGCAACGCTCATGACGCCACCCATCATTCGACACCACAGCGGCCCCCCGGCCACGCCGCCCAACAACGACAACCGGATCGCCCTGGTCCTGGCGTTGCTGGTGCACGCGCTGCTGCTGGCCGTGTTGATCTTCAACCTGAACTGGCGCACCGAAAACCCGGGGCCGGTGGAAGTGCAGTTGTGGGCCGACGGCAATTCGCCCGTCTCGCCCCCGCCGCAGCCACAGCCCGAACCGCCCAAGCCCCAGCCCAAGCCGCAACCCCAGCCGGAACCGGAAAAGACGCCGGAGCCGCCGCCTCCCCCTCCGCCGCCCAAGCCGGAACCGCAAGCCCAGCCCAAGCCTGACGAGGTGGATCCGGAAATCGCGCTGCAGGAAGCCAAGAAAAAGAAGGAGCAGGAAGAGCGGGCACGGCAGGCCGCCGAGGTTGCCAAGGAAAAGGCGCGCCTGGAGGAAGAGCGCAAGCAGGCCGAGCTGAAGGAAAAGAAGCGCCTGGAACAGGAACGCCAGGCCGCCGAGAAGGCCGCTGCGGACAAGGCCGCCGCCGACAAGGCCGCTGCCGAGAAGGCCGCGGCCGAGAAGGCTGCCGCCGAAAAGAAGGCCAAGGACGACGCCGCCAAGAAGGCGGCCGAGAAAGCCGCCGCCGAAAAGGCCGCAGCGGAGAAGGCCGCTGCCGAGAAAGCCGCGGCTGACAAGGCCGCCGCCGAAAAGGCCGCCGCCGAGAAGAAGGCCAAGGAAGAAGCCGCCAAGAAGGCCGCTGCCGACAAGGCCCTGAAGGACGCGTTCCGCAACGACGCCCTGGGCGCGGCCGGCATTCCCGGCGGCACCGCCGACCGCAACCAGGCCGGTGGCGGGCGCGATAGCGGCTACGGCGCCAAGGTGCGCGCCTGCGTGCAGCCCGGCGTGGCCTACCCGCCGCCGCCGCGCAGCGGATCGGACAATCCGACGGCCCAATACCGGGTACAGTTAGGTTCTGACGGGAAGGTTAACGGGGTCACGCTGACCAGTTCCTCCGGCAACCCGGGCTTCGACCGCGCTGTCGAGACCGGCATCCGCCGTTGCAACCCCTTCCCCAAGCCTTCGACCGGCCGCTACGAGCCCATCATTGACGTTGTGTACAGAATGTATGATTGACAGGAGATTGCTGATTATGACTCCCGCCCATAGCCGACGAGCTTCCCCCCTCGTTCTCTGGCGATCGTATGGATTCGGCCTGTTGCTGCTGGCGCTTGCCTGCCTGATGGCCATCAGGCCCGCCCAGGCGCAGTTGCGTGTCGATATCTCCGGCACCGGCGCCACCCAATATCCCGTCGCCATCGCCGATTTCGCGGTGGATGATGCCCACGGCCGCGCCCTGGCCGAAGTGATCCGCGCCGACCTGACCCGCACCGGCCAGTTCCGCCTCATCAACGCGGCCGGTTCGGGCCTGAACGTCGATTCGCCCATCGCCCATGACGACTGGCGCGCCAAGGGCGCCGACTTCATCGCCTATGGCAGCATCGTGCGCGGCAACGACGGCCGCTACGACGTCCGCTACCGCCTGGCCGACACGGTCAAGAAGGGCCAGTTGGATGGCGTCGCGTTCTCCGGCACCGAGCAGGAACTGCGCCGCGTCGCCCACCAGATCGCCGACCGCATCTATGAAAAGATCACCGGCGTGCGCGGCGTGTTCTCGACCCGCATCGCCTACGTGCTCAAGCAAGGCGCCACCTATGAACTGCAGGTGGCGGACGCCGATGGCCAGAATCCGCAGGTCGCCCTGCGTTCGCGCGAGCCGATCATCTCGCCGTCCTGGTCGCCCGATGGCTCCAAGCTGGCGTACGTTAGCTTCGAATCCGGCAAGCCGGTGGTGTACGTGCACACCCTGGCCACCAGCGCCCGCGTGCCGGTCGCCAACTTCAAGGGCAACAACAGCGCCCCCGGCTGGTCGCCCGACGGCACCCAGCTTGCCGTGGCCCTGACGCGTGACGGTCTGTCGCAAATTTACATCGTTAGCGCGGCCGGCGGCTCGAATATGAAGCGAGTTACGCGTTCTCCCGGGATTGACACCGAGCCGAGCTTTACGCCGGACGGCCGTTCCATTATCTTTACCAGTGACCGCAGCGGCGGGCCGCAAATCTATCAAACCGGCCTGGACGGTGGCGATGCTCGCCGCCTCACGTTTAATGGTGGTTACAACATCTCACCCCGAATTTCCCCAGATGGATCGACGCTGCTGTACGTTGCCAGACGCGACGGCGCGTTCCGGATCGCATCGTTGAACCTGTCCTCCGGCTCGGAGAACTTGTTGACCGATGGTCGTGACGATCAGTCGCCAAGCTTCGCGCCGAACGGCATGCAAGTCCTCTACGCCGCGATTCAAAACGGCCGTAGCGTGCTTGCGGGCGTTTCGAGCGATGGCCGCGTACGGCAGACGCTTTCGGTACTGAATGGGGAAATACGTGAACCGACTTGGGGCCCATTTACCCGATAACACGTGTGACTCTCTTTGCAAAGGAACTATCATGAAGTCGCGCATTGCCAAAAGCCTAACCATCGCCGCTCTGGCCGCCACCCTGGCAGCTTGCAGCTCCGTCCCTCTCGACGATAAAGCGGGTCAGGGCGGAGGCGCTGGCCAAGGATCCTCGGCCTCCGGCCAGATCCTTGATCCCTTCAATCCCCAAAGCATCCTGGCGCAACAGCGCTCGGTATACTTTGACTTCGACAGCTACACGGTGTCCGACCAGTACCGCGGCTTGGTGGAAACCCACGCCCGCTACCTGGCTTCGCACCAGCAGCAGAAAATCAAGATCGAAGGCAACACCGACGAACGCGGCGGCGCCGAATACAACCTGGCCCTGGGCCAGCGCCGTGCCGACGCCGTGCGTCGCATGATGACCCTGCTGGGCGTCAGCGACAACCAGATCGAAACCATCAGCTTCGGTAAAGAAAAGCCGAAGGCGACTGGCTCGTCGGAAGCCGACTTTGCGGAAAACCGCCGCGCCGATATCGTTTATCAGCGTTAAGCTTTTCGTATAGTTAAGTGCCCCACCACGCGTCGGGACGGTCAACCGGCCGTCCCGACGTTTGTTTTTATCCCCCGGGAATTTTCATGCGCGATAACGTTCTGTCCCTGCGTCCCCTGATGGCGGCCACTGGCCTGGTGCTGGCCGCCCTGACGGCGCCCGCCCACGCTTTCTCCGATGATGAGGCCCGCAAGGCCATCCTGGATTTGCGCCAGCAGGTGCAGCAACAGAACGAGCAGAGCCAACGGGCCAAACTGCAATTGGCCGACCAGATCCAGGCGCTGCAGCAGGAAATCGCCCAATTGCGCGACCAGCTCGAACTGGTGTCGCGCCAGCAGCCCAGCGCCAATAAGCCGGGCGGCGCGCCAGGCGGCGCCAACCCGCCGGGCGCCACGGCCGGCGACCCGCAGGAGCAGGCCGCCTACGACGGCGCCATCGACCTGTTCCGCAAGGGCCAGTACAAGGAGGCGTCCGAATCGCTGGCCGCCTTCACCGCGCTCTACCCCGCCAGCCAGCTCGCGCCCAGCGCCCAGTTCTACCTGGGCAGCAGCCGCTACGCGCTGAAGGATTTCAAGGGCGCCATCGAGCAATTGAACGCCATGGTGCAGAAGGCCCCCGACAACGCCCGCGCCCCCGACGCCCTGCTGGTGATCGCCGGCAGCCAGATCGAGATGAACAACCGCGCCGGCGCCAAGACCACGCTGCAGCGCATCGTCCGCGACTACCCGACCACGCCGGCCGCCAACACGGCCAAGAGCCGCCTGCAACTGCTGCAGTAATGGCGCAAGCCGCTTCAGCGGTCGCCGCCTACCGGCACATCCTGCGCCGCCGCGCGGGGCTCATCGCCCTGCTGCTGGCGGCGATTTGCATTGGGCTGCTGCTCGACTTCACGCTCGGCCCCTCGGGCCTGGGCTGGGGCGAGTTGTGGCGCACACTGAGCGCGCCGGCGTCGGCCGATCCGACGCTGCGCGTGATCGTCTGGGACATCCGGCTACCTTACGCCCTGATGGCCGCGCTGGTCGGCATGGCGCTGGGCCTGGCGGGCGCGGAAATGCAGACCATCCTGAACAATCCCCTGGCGAGCCCATTCACGTTGGGCGTGTCGTCGGCGGCCGCCTTCGGCGCGTCGCTGGCCATCGTGCTGCACCTGGGCGTGCCCGGCATCCCCGACGGCTGGCTGATCGCCGGCAATGCCTTCCTGTTCGCCATGCTGGCGGCCCTGCTGCTGGACGGCGTGGCACGCCGGGGCGGCATCAACACCTCGGGCGTGGTGTTGTTCGGCATCGCCATGGTGTTCACCTTCAACGCGCTGGTGTCGCTGGTGCAGTTCACCGCCAGCGCCGAGGCGCTGCAGAGCCTGGTGTTCTGGACCATGGGCAGCCTGGCGCGCTCGAGCTGGACCACGGTCACCGCCCTGGGATTGGCGTTCGCGCTGGCGCTGCCGCTGGCCATGCGCCAGTCCTGGAAACTGACCGCGCTGCGGCTGGGCGAGGAACGCGCCGCCAGTTTCGGCGTGGACGTGCGCCGCGTGCGCGTGACGGCGCTGGCGCGCGTCAGCCTGCTGTCGGCGCTGGCGGTGGCGTTCGTCGGCACCATCGGTTTCATCGGCCTGATCGCGCCCCATATCGCCCGCCGGCTGGTGGGCGAGGATCACCGCTTTTTCCTGCCGGGCAGCGCGCTGGTGGGCGGCGTCATCCTGTCGCTGGCCTCGGTGGCGTCCAAGAACCTCGCGCCCGGCGTCATCGTGCCGGTCGGGATCGTCACCTCGCTGATCGGCATTCCATTCTTCGTCGCGGTGGTGCTGCGCCGGAGGCTGCCATGACGGGCGCCACGCGTGCGCCGGCGCTGGCGATCGATGGCATCAGCGCCGGCTATGGCGGCACGGACGTGCTGCACGACCTGTCCTTGCCGCGCCTGGGCGCTGGCGAGGTCACGGCCCTGCTGGGCCCCAATGGCAGCGGCAAATCGACGCTGCTCAAGGCGCTGGCGGGACTGGTGAAGGTGCGCGCCGGACGTGCGCGACTAAACGATCTGGAGCTGGCGCGGATGGATTTCGCCACCCGCGCGCGCCATCTGGTCTATCTGCCGCAAAGCCTGCCGGCCGCCGTGCACCTGCGCGTGTTCGAATCGGTGCTGGTAGCGGCCCGCGCCAGTGAGGCCGAGGGTCCGCCGACGGACCTGCACGGGATCGACCGGCTGCTGGAACGGTTGGGCATCGGCCATCTGGCGCTGTCTTACCTGGACGCGCTGTCCGGCGGCCAGAAGCAACTGGTGGGGCTGGCGCAGGCGCTGGTGCGGCGGCCGCGCGTGCTGCTGCTGGACGAACCGCTGTCGGCGCTGGACCTGAATTACCAGTTCCATGTGATGCGGCTGCTGAAACAGGAAACCGCCGACCACGGGCTGATCACGGTGATCGTTCTGCATGACCTGAACGTGGCGCTGCAGCACGCCGACCGGGCGGTGATGATCCATGGCGGCAGGCTGGTTGCCGCGGGCGCGCCGGCCGACGTCATCACGCCGGCCGCACTGGCCGCCGTGTATGGCGTGCGGGGCCGGGTCGAGGCCTGCTCGCGGGGACGGCTGCAGGTGCTGATCGACGATCTGGAGGCCGATCCGCACTGACCCCGCGGCGGCGTTCGTCTGCCCGCGCCATGGCGCGGGGCTTTCCAGGCGGCGCTAGGCGCGCTGCGCCACGTCGGCGACCGGCGCGCCAGTCATGGCGGCCAATTGCCGCGGCGTCAGGTTGAAGACCGCGTGCGGGTGCCCCGCCGCCGCCCACAGGCTGTCGTACTGGAACAGGTCCTGGTCGAGCAGCATCACGGGCTTGACCGCGTGACCGATCGGGCAGACGCCGCCGATGGCGTAACCGGTCATCTCGCGCACGAACTTGGCGTCCGCCTTGGCCAGCGCGCCGACCTGCTCCGCGACCTTGGACTCATCGACGCGGTTGATACCGCTGGCGATGACCAGCACCGGCGCGTCGTCGGCGGCCCGGCGGAAGATGATCGACTTGGCGATCTGTGCCACCTCGCACCCCAGCCCCGCCGCCGCCTCGGCCGAGGTCTTGCCCGTCTGCGGTAGCACCACCACCGGCTTGTCATGGCCCATCTCGGCCAGCAGGCGGGCGACGCGTTGGGCGGACTCGGGAAGATCGGCGGGGGTGGCGAGGGACATCTGGCGAACTCCGTTCAAGACAAAAAGATCGGGAATCGAGTTTATCAGCCCGGCGAATGCCCCCGCCGCGGGCGCGGGCGTGCCGCTGCCGAGGGAGTGAAACGGCTAGAATGCGCGGCTGGCCTTCCCGACCCCGACCCGATGCGTTCCGAACCCGTCCTGCCCCTGCAAAGCGCCGATATCGGCGGCTATGCCATGTCCTACACCGAATACGGCGAAGGGGCGCCCCTGGTGCTGGTGCACGGCTCGCTGTCGGACTGTCGCTACTGGAAATCGCAGATGGCGCCGCTGGGCCGTTCATTCCGGGTGCTGGCGGTGTGCCTGCGCCGCTATTGGCCCGAAAGCTGGGATGGCGAAGGCGACGGTTTCTCGGTGGCGCAGCACGGCGCCGACGTGCTGGCGTTCATCGACAAGGTGGCGGGCGGTCCCGCCCATCTGGTGGGCCATTCGCGCGGCGGCCGCGTGGCCCTGGAAGCCGCGCTGGCCCGCCCCGACGCACTGCGCAGCCTGACGCTGGCCGACCCCGGCCTGCCGCTGCCTGGCGGCGACGACGCCCGGGGCGGTTTTCGCCAGCGGGCGCTCGAACTGATCCGCGACGGCGCCGTGGAAGAAGGCCTGGCGCTGTTCGTGGACACGGTGACCGGGCCGGACACCTGGCAACGCATGGTGCCCTGGTTCAAGGAAATGGTGCGCGACAACGCCGGCACGCTGTTCGGCCAGGCCCGCGAGACGCCGGCCTCGCTGAGTCCGCAGGAGATTGCCTCGCTGACGCTGCCGACGCTGCTCATCGGCGGCGCGTTGAGCCCCGATCCCTACCCCGCCGTGCTCGACGCGCTGGAGAGCTGGCTGCCGCAATCGCGGCGGGTGGACATTGCCGGCTCGTCGCATGGCATGAACCTGGGCAACCCGCGCGCCTTCAACGGCGCCATCGAATCGTTCCTGCGCGGCTGAGCGGCGCGCCGTCAGGGCTCGACCGACGGCGTGTGCTTGAGGCGCTTGAGCACGAAGGTCGAGCGGCTGTGCCGCACGCCGGGCAGCTTGTAGAGCCGCTTGCGCAGGAACTCTTCATAACCCTCGGTGCCGGCCACCGCGACCTTGATCAGGTAGTCGTATTCGCCCGTCACCAGGAACGCTTCCACCACTTGCGGCAGGCGGGTGATCGCCTCGCCGAAGCGCGCCAGCGTGTCATCGTCGTGGTGCTCGAGCGTGACCTCGATCATGACCGTGTCGGGCAGGCCCAGCGCCTTCTGGTTCAACAGGGCCGCATAGCCCTCGATCACGCCCGCGTCCTCCAGCGCCTTGACCCGGTTCCAGCAGGGCGTGGGCGACAGGCCGACCTGCTCGGCCAGCTTCAGGTTGGTGAGGCGGCCGTCGGTGCGCAGCGCGCGCAGGATCTTGCGGTCGGTTTCGTCGATTTTGGGTGGCGTGGACACGGCGGAAAATCCGTAGAAGAGACTATCCCTGCAAAAGCTGATTCTAGAGGATATATATTCCCTCAATACCGCTAAATTGGCGGGAATCAGAAAACCTATTTTCCCGACCCGGTCGTAGACTCTCCATCAAGACGGGCATTACCCCGCCCGTCGGATCCAGCGCCCGCGCCGTGGCACAACCCGGCGCCGACGCCGGTGT
Organism: Achromobacter sp. SIMBA_011; assembly: GCF_046535435.1. Lineage (NCBI taxonomy): Bacteria > Pseudomonadati > Pseudomonadota > Betaproteobacteria > Burkholderiales > Alcaligenaceae > Achromobacter > Achromobacter sp. SIMBA_011. The sequence continues at coordinate 32,151 of NZ_JAWRWN010000007.1, forward strand.
AGTCCACCGCAGTGTGCCGCGCGCCGATCCGCGCGGCGGGAAATCATGTCTCACGCAGCAGCAGTCCCCGCAAGAACCGGCCTGGGCCTGTCCGGCACCGCCATGCTCCTGGCCGCGCCGGCGCTCTTCGCCTCCAACATGGTGGCCGCCCGCTGGGCCCACGACGCCGCCCTTCCCCCCGTGTTCCTGGCTTTCGGCCGCTGGCTGATCGCCTTCCTGATCCTGTTGCCGCTGGCCGCGCCGGCCTTGCTGCGGCATCGCCAGGCGCTGTGGCGCGGCCTGCCCACGCTGCTGCCGCTGGCGGTGCTGGGCATGGGCGTGGCGGTGGCGCCGCAGTACATCGGCGCCCAAAGCACCAGCGCCACCAATATCGCGCTGATCTTCTCGTGCAGCCCGATCCTGGTGGCGCTGCTGGAAGCGGTCATCTGGCGCAAGCCTCTCTCGCCCCTGCGCGCCGCCGGGCTGGCGCTGGCGCTGGGCGGCGTGCTGGTGGTGCTGACGCGCGGCGACGCCTGGGCGCTGGCGCGGCTGGCGTTCGGCCAGGGCGACCTGTGGGTGCTGCTGGCCGCCACCGGCTGGGCGCTCTATACGGTGCTGCAGAAGCGCCTGGCGCAGCCGGCGGTGCCGGATGGCGCGCGGCTGGCGGCGATGATGCTGGGCGGCGCGATCGCGCTGGCGCCGTTCGCCGGCATCGAGGCCGCCACCGGCGCCATCCCGCCCTGGAGCGATCCACGGCTGGCGGCGGTCCTGCTGTTCCTGGCGGTCGTGCCGAGCCTGGGCGCGTATTACGTCTACGGCCGGCTGATCAGCCGCGCCGGCCCCGCCACCGCGGGCCTGTCGATGTTTTTGGTGCCGGTGTATGCCGCGCTGCTGGCCTGGCCACTGCTGGGCGAGGCGCCGCAACTGTTCCATGCTTATGGCTTCGTGATGATCCTGCTGGGCGTGAAGCTGGCGTCCTCGCGCATGCGGACGGCGACGGCCGGCGCCGCCGCGCCGGCCTGACGTGCCAGCCTGAAGCGCGAGAAAGAAAAAAGGGCCACCGCGCGGGTGGCCCTTGTTACGAGCGATTCCGGATTCAGCGGCCCGTGCCCTGGGCCGCGATCACTTCCTGCGCCACCTGGCGCGGCGCTTCGGCGTAGTGCTTGAACTCCATCGTGTAGGTGGCGCGGCCCTGCGTCAGCGAGCGCAGCGAGGTGGAGTAGCCGAACATCTCGGCCAGCGGCACCTCGGCCCGCACCACCTTGCCGCCGCCCCCGGCGATGTCTTCCATGCCCTGGACCATGCCACGACGGGACGACAGGTCGCCCATGACGTTGCCGGTGAAGTCCTCGGGCGTTTCCACCTCGACCTGCATCATCGGCTCCAGCAGCACCGGGTCGGCGCGCCGCATGCCTTCCTTGAAGGCCATCGAACCGGCCATCTTGAAGGCGTTCTCGTTCGAGTCCACGTCGTGGTACGAACCGAAGAACAGCGTCACCTTCACATCGACCACCGGATAGCCCGCCAGCACGCCGGCGTTGAGCGCCTCGCGGATGCCCTTGTCCACCGCCGGGATGAACTCGCGCGGCACCACGCCGCCCTTGATGGCATCGACGAACTCGTAGCCCTTGCCAGGCTCCTGCGGCTCGAGCTTGAGCACCACGTGGCCGTACTGGCCGCGGCCGCCCGACTGCTTGACGAACTTGCCTTCGACTTCGTCACAGGTCTTGCGGATGGTCTCGCGATAGGCCACCTGCGGCTTGCCCACCGTGGCCTCGACGCCGAACTCGCGCTTCATGCGGTCGACCAGGATTTCCAGGTGCAGCTCGCCCATGCCGGAAATGATGGTCTGGCCGGACTCCTCGTCGGTGCGCACGCGGAACGAGGGATCTTCCTGCGCCAGCCGGCCCAGGGCGATGCCCATCTTTTCCTGGTCGGCCTTGGTCTTGGGCTCGACCGCCTGCGAGATGACCGGCTCGGGGAACACCATGCGCTCCAGCACGATGACGTGCGCCGGATCGGTCAGCGTATCGCCCGTGGTGACGTCCTTGACGCCTACCGCGGCGGCGATGTCGCCGGCATAGACCTCGGTGATCTCGCGCCGCTCGTTGGCGTGCATCTGCAGGATGCGGCCCAGGCGTTCCTTCTTTTCCTTGACCGGGTTGTAGACCGAGTCGCCGGACTTGACCACCCCGGAGTAGACGCGGAAGAACACCAACTGGCCGACGAACGGGTCGGTCATGATCTTGAAGGCCAGCGCCGAGAACGGTTCCTTGTCGGTGGGATGGCGCTCGATCTCGTGGTCGCGCTCGTCGTGGCCCTTGATGGCGGGCACGTCGACCGGCGACGGCAGGTAGTCGATGACGGCATCCAGCATGGCCTGCACGCCCTTGTTCTTGAAGGCGCTGCCGCACAGCATCGGCACGATCTCGTTGGCGACCGTGCGCTGGCGCAGGCCCTGCTTGATCTCGGCCTCGGTCAGCGCCTCGCCGCCCAGGTATTTCTCCAGCAGCGTTTCATTGGCCTCGGCGGCCTTCTCGACCATCTTGTCGTGCCATTCCTGCGCCTGCGCCTGCAGCGCCGGTGGAATGTCACGGTACTCGAAACGCACGCCCTGGCTGGCGTCGTCCCAGATGATGGCCTTCATCTTGACAAGGTCGATGACGCCCTCGAAGCCGTCCTCGGCGCCCACCGGCAGTTGCACCGGCACGGCGTCGCCCTTGAGACGTTCGCTGATCTGGCGCTGCACGCGCAGGAAGTCCGCGCCGACGCGGTCCATCTTGTTGACGAAGGCCAGCCGCGGCACGCGGTACTTGTTGGCCTGGCGCCAGACGGTCTCGGATTGCGGCTGCACGCCGCCGACCGCGTCATAGACCATGACCGCGCCATCCAGCACGCGCATGGAGCGCTCGACCTCGATGGTGAAGTCGACGTGGCCCGGCGTGTCGATGATGTTGATGCGGTGTTCGGGATAATTGCCGCCCATGCCCTTCCAGAAGGCGGTGGTGGCGGCGGACGTGATGGTGATGCCGCGTTCCTGTTCCTGCTCCATCCAGTCCATCACGGCGGCGCCGTTGTGCACTTCGCCGATCTTGTGGGTGATACCGGTATAGAAGAGGATGCGCTCGGTGGTCGTCGTCTTGCCCGCGTCGATGTGGGCGCTGATGCCGATGTTCCGGTATAGCTCGATAGGCGTCTTGCGAGTCATGGCCTCGTTCCTTGCAGTAATCACCAGGAGTAGGCGGCAGGTCCGACCGGATACTGCCGCGGCGGGCGCCATGCCGCGTTGAGAGGTGTGCTCGGGTGTTGCGAAACCGCGCCCGCACTTATCCGTAAATATTACGCGCCGCGGGCCGGTTTACAAGCTTTAGCCATATGGGTCATAGGGAATGGCGCGGACAAGAAAAAGCCCCTCGCCAGGAGGGGCCGGGCCCGGCATCGGCGCCGGGAGGCCTGACAGCGGCCTGACACGGGCAACGAGGCCGGATTTACTTCTTTTCTTCCTTGACGCGGTACACCAGCACGGCGGTGCTGGCCAGCGACAGCACCTTGGCGGTGACGCTGCCCAGCAGCAGGCGCGACAGGCCACTGCGGCCGTGGCTGCCGATGAAGATCAGGTCGCAACCGGCGTCGGCGGCTGCCTGGACGATGCCGTCGGCCACATTGAAGTTGGACACGGCGCGCGCCTCGGACTTCACGCCGGCGGTGTCGGCGCGGTCGGTGATCTGCTTGAGGTACTTGTCGGCCTGCTCGGCCGAGGCCTTTTCGTAGTCTTCGTCGGTGATGGCGTAGGCCGCGGCCATGCCGTCGAAACCGATGGTGGCGGCGAACGGCTGCGTCACGTAGAGGGCGACGACGTCAGCGCCCACCGAGCGCGCGAAGGAAATGCCGGCGTTGGCGGCTTGGGCCGACAGCGGCGAGCCGTCGGTGGGAATCAGGATCTTCTTGAACATCTTGCCTGCTCCTGTTTGAGAGGAAGCTCCATGCTACCGGAAACCCGCCAGGTTCACATCAAGCGAACCCGGGGTCCTTGATGCGCGTCAACCCAGTTGCTGGGCGGCGGCGAACAGATTGGTGCAGCGGGTGCCGGTGCGGCAGTACGCCAGCACCGGGCCCGGCAGGGTGCGCAGCAATTCGGCGAAGCGGACCACATCGGCGGCGGTCATGGCGCTGCCGACGACCGGCTGGTATTCGATTTTCAGGCCGGCGGCGGCGGCGGCCTTGGACACGTCGGCGGCGGTCGGCTGGTCGGGGCCGCCCTCGAAGTCGGGACGGTTGATGATGACGCTCTTGTAGCCGGCGGCGGCCACGTCGGCCATGTCGTCGGGGCCCAGTTGCGGGGCGACGGCGAAATTCTCGGTGAGGGGTTTGATGGGTGCGGACATGGCGATTCCTTGATGGGGATGACTGCGTATTATTGTAGGAGCCGTTTCAGGCGAAAAGCTTTTCCAGCATATTCCACACGCCCCGGTCATCGACCATCGGCACCGAGAACCGCAACATGGTCGACGGCCCCTGGGATGGCGAGAACAGCGTGCCGGGCGCCAGCAGCATGCCCTGGTCGGCGGCGGCGCGAGCCAGCACCTCGCTGTCGCGCCCGCAATCGGCCCACACGAACATGCCTGCCTGCGGCTCGTGCCGGATCGTCAGGCCGAGCTTCTGCAGGCCCTTCAGGCAGCGCTGGCGGGCCTCGTCCACCCGCAGCCGCACGCGCTCGATATGGCGCCGGTACTGTCCTTCCATCAGCACCCGGTGCACCACCCGTTCGCCCAGCTCGGGCGAAGTCAGCCCGGCCAGCATCTTCAGGTCGGCCAGCTTCTGCAGGATGTCGGGATTGGCGGCCAGATAGCCCACGCGCAGGCTGGCCGCCAGCATCTTGGAATAGCCGCTGACCAGGATCACGCGATTGAGCCGGTCCAGCACCGCCAGCTTCATGGCGCCGCCCGGATGCAGCTCGCCGTAGGTGTCGTCTTCCACCACCATGAAATCGTGACGCTCGGCGATGCGCAGGATGTCGTAGGCGGCGCCCGCCGACAAAGTGTGGCCGGTGGGGTTGTGGACCGCGCTGTTGATGATGAACAGCTTCGGCTTGTGCTGCGCCGCCAGTTGCTCCAGCAAGGCGGTGTCGGGACCGTCGGGACCGCGCGGCACGCCGATCAGCCGGGCGCCGAAGGCGGCCAGGCGGCCAAAGATGACGAACCAGGCCGGATCCTCGACCAGCACGGTGTCGCCGGGCTGCACCAACAGGCGGGCGATCAGGTCCAGGGCATGGGTGACGCCATTGGTGGTGAGCAGATTGCGTTCGGGATGGGCCGGCACGCCGTCGCTCTGCAGCGAGGCGGCGATCTGCTGGCGCAGCGGCGAAAACCCCTGCGGATGGCCGTAGGAAACGAGATGGCCGCGCACCGAGCGGCCCACCGCACGCACCGCGCCCGCCACCATTTCGGGATCGAGCCAGTCGGCCGGCAGCAAGCCGGCGCCGCCCGGCATGCCTGGCCCGCCGCCCTCGCGGAACATGCTACGCAGCAGCCAGGCGATATCGACCCGCGCCGGCGGCGTGAAATTCTGCGTGGAAGCGGGCACGGCGACCGGGGCCAGCGGCCCGCTGCGCGCGCGCACGAAAAAGCCGGCGCCGCGCCGCGATTGGACCAGACCGCGCGCCACCAGCCGGTCGTAGGCTTCCACCACCGTGAAACGGCTGACGCCGGACTGCTCGGCCATCTTGCGGATGGACGGCAGGCGCGTCCCCGGCCGCAAGCCCTGCTCGTCGATGCGCCGGGCCAGGCCGTCGGCCAATTGCGCCACCAGCGTGGCGTCGGCCTGGCGCACCGGCTGCCAGGGCATGGAAGGCGAAGTAACTGTCATGGGGATTTCACCAGGCCAGCGGTTGAAGTGACATGTATAAGTGTACCGGTACTGTACCGATAACTATGCGTAGAGTGACAGCAATGGCATCAGCCCGCAAGCCCCGCGGACCGCCCCGCCGCATCGCCATGGCAAGGCTGCGGCCAGGGCTGCCACGGGGACCGGCCGCAGCCCTGTTTCATTGGAGTCAAGAAATGACGTTGTTCCCCGCCAGCCTGGCCGACGTGCCGCTCGCTTCCCTGTCCTTGCTGGGTCCCCTGGCAATGTTCGCCCTGGTCAGTTCGATCACGCCGGGGCCGAACAACGTCATGCTGGCCGCGTCCGGCCTGAACTTCGGCTTTCGCCGCAGCATGCCGCACCTGCTGGGCGTGAACCTCGGCTTCACGCTGATGATTTTCCTGGTGGGCGTAGGGCTGGGATCAGTGTTCCAACAGGTGCCGCAGCTTTACACGGTGCTCAAATACGTGGGCGCAGCCTACCTGCTGTACCTGGCCTGGAAGATCGCCAACTCGGGCGGCATGGAGGATGGCGCCGTCAGCGGCAAGCCGATGACCTTCCTGCAGGCCGCCGCCTTCCAGTGGGTCAACCCCAAGGCCTGGGTGATGGCCGTCGGCGTGATCGCCACCTATACGCCGCAGGCCGGCTTCTTCGCCAACCTGGTCATCGCCACGGTGGTGTGCGGCATCGTCAACCTGCCGAGCATCGGCATCTGGGTCACCTTCGGCACCGCACTGCGGCGCGTGCTGCACAAGCCGTGGGCGATCCGCGCCTTCAACGTCAGCATGGCGCTGCTGCTGGTGGCCTCGCTGTATCCGGTGGCGCTGGAAGCCTTCCACTGACGCGGCCGGATCAGGCCCGCAGCGCCACCACCACGGCGGGCGTGACCAGCACGTTGAACAGCCCTGCCATCACCATCACCAGGCCGGCCACCGCGCCCTCTTCGGCCGCCAGTTCGCGTGCCTTGGCCGTGCCGGCGCCGTGGGCGCCCATGCCGAACAGGGCGCCCCGAGCCAGGGCTGAACGCAGGGGCAGCCAGCGGCGCATGAGCTGGCCGATGGCCGCGCCGAAGACGCCGGTGACGATGACGAACACCGCGGTCAGGTCGGGTACGCCGCCGACGTGCGACGACACCGCCACCGCGAACGGCGTGGCCACCGAGCGCGGCAACAGGCTCAGCCGCAGATCCGGCGGCAGGTCCAGCAGGCTGCCCAGCAACCAGGCGCTGAGTCCGGCGATGGCGCTGCCGACCACCACCCCCGCCGCCAGCACCGGCCAGTAGCGGCGGATAAGCGCGCGCTGCTCGTACAGCGGCAGCGCGAAGGCAACGATCACCGGCCCCAGCATCAGCATCAGCCAGTGCGAGCCCGACATGTAGTCGCGATAGCCGGTATGCAGGAGCAACGCCAGCATCAGCAACAGGGCCGGCGCCACCACCAGCGTCGACGTCCACCAGTACGCATAGCGGCGATAGAACAGGCGTGCGCAGGCATAGGCCAACACGGTGGCCAGCGGCCAGAACAGCAGGTTGAATTCAGCCCGCATGGCGGTTCATCCATCGGTAGCCGAGGTCGATCGTCAGCGCTGTGCCCGCCATGACCAGCGCTGTGCCCAGCAGGATCACGGCCAACAGCTTGGCGCCCAGCACGCCCAGGAATTCGCGGTGGTCCAGCAACGACATCACCGCGGGCACGAAGAACAGCAGCATCTCGCCCAGCAACCAGCTCGCGCCCCGGTGCACGTTGCGAACGCGCAGCAGGCCCGAAGCCAGCAACGCCAGCACCAGCGCCATGCCGATGACGCCGCCCGGCACCGGCAGGCCGGCGGCATTGGCCAGCATCTGGCCGAACAGGGAAAACAGGGTGATGAGGACGATCTGCAGCAAGCGGCTGCGGCGCAGCAGGCTGCGCAGGAGAACGGGATAGCGTGGGCGAGACATGGGTGAAATTCCTTGGGATGGAAACGTTTTACGCCTGGCCAGGGCATAGATAAAATGAATTTGATGAATTCAACCCATTCCAATCAGGCATAGTTATGGATCTGCGCCCCTTGCGCGCCTTGGTGGAGGTGGTCCGCCAGGGCGGTTTTTCCCAGGCGGCCAAGGTCGTGTTCGCCACCCAGCCCACGGTCAGCAAGGCCGTGCGGCAACTGGAGGATGAAATCGGCATGCCCTTGCTCGACCGCCAGGCGCAGCCGCCGCGGCTGACCGAGGCAGGCGAGATCGTCTACCGGCGCGCGGTCAAGATGTTGGCCGAACGCGACGATCTCTACGCCGAGCTGGACGAGCTGCGCGGCCTGAAACGCGGCGTGTTGCGGCTGGGCCTGCCGCCACTGGGCAGCAACGCGCTGTTCGCGCCGATGTTCGCGCGCTTTCGCAGCCGCTATCCGCAGATCGAGATCAGCCTGCTGGAACATGGCGGCCATCGGCTCGAGGAAATGGTGATGGCCGGCGAAATCGAACTGGCCGCGTCGCTGCGCCCGGAATCCGGCGAACTCGATTGGCAGCCGGTGGCGCGCGAGCCGTTGATCGCGCTGTTGCCCGCCGACCATGCTGGCGCGCGCGCCGCCGCCATCGACCTGGAACAACTGCGCGACTCGCCCTTCATCCTGTTCGAGACCGGCTTCGCGCTGAACCGCGTCATCCTCGATGCCTGCCAGCGGGCCGGCTTCACCCCGGCGATTGCCGCCCGCAGCGGCCAGACCGACTTCATCGCGGCGCTGGTCATGGCCGGCCTGGGGGTCGCCTTCCTGCCGCGCCTGAAGGCCAACGAGGAGCGGCATGCGGGCGTGGCGCGGGTGCCGTTGCGCGATCCCGGCACGGACTGGGAAATGGGCCTGGTGTGGCGCCGCGGCGGCTATCTTTCGCACGCCGCCCAGGCCTGGCTGGCGCTGGCGCGCGAGATGCATCCGGATACCGCTTGACGCGAGCCGTCAACAACCGCCGTTGTATGCTGGCGGCGGAACCGTGCCCGTCGGCGCGGGTCATATCCTCCATGCCCGCCCTGCCCCGCCTCACCCTGCGCCGCCTGATCGGCGCCGCCGTGCTCGCCGCCGCCAGCGTGGTCGGCTGCTCGCAGCTCGACTCCTGGCAGCGCCAGACCATCTTCTCGCCGCAATCCGAGCCGCAGACCTGGTGGCGCGAGCCGGCCAAGGGCACGCAGGTCTACGACCTGGCGCTGGCCAACGGCGACAAGGTTCGGGCCTGGTACTGGCAAAGCCCGCAGGCCGACGCGCCCACCGTGCTGTATCTGCATGGCGCGCGCTGGAACCTGAACGGCAGCGCCTTCCGCATCGACGGCTGGACCCGCAAGGGCTATTCGATCCTGGCCATCGACTACCGCGGTTTCGGCGCGTCGACGCCGCGCCTGCCGTCCGAGGCCAGCGCGCTGGAAGATGCCATGGCCGGCTTGAAGGAATTGGCCCGCCTGCAACCGGACCCGGCGCGCCGCTTCGTCTATGGCCACAGCCTGGGCGGCGCCATTGCGATCAACCTGGCGGCGCGCCCGGAGCAACCGGACTTCGCCGGGCTGATCGTCGAATCCAGTTTCACCAGCATCAGCGCGATGCTGTCCACCATGAAGTGGGGCCGCGTGCCCGGCGCCAGCCTGCTGGTCACGCAACCGTTCGACTCGGTGCAGACGCTGGCGCAGCTCCACACGCCGATGCTGTTCATGCATGGCACCGCCGATCGCGTAGTGCCGCACACCATGAGCGACGAGCTTTACGCCGCCGCCCGGGGAGTGGCGCCCGAACTGAAGCGGCTGGTCAAGATCGAGGGCGCGACGCATTCGGGCGCGTTCCGCAGCGGCGAGCAATACGACGACGCCGTGAAGACCTTCATGCGCGACGCCAGCCGCGCCTATCAACGCAAGGCCGGCTGACCCTCGCGCCGCGCCACCACGGGCGAGCCATCCTTCGCGCCCGAGGGATCGGGCGTGCCCGCCGGATCCCGCGGGCGCGCGCGGCATTTCGCTGGCGCCCCTTCCCGCCCATTCCCCTGCGCCTTCGAGCGCCCACACCGTCCTCCCCGGGGAAACCCGCTCTCGGGAAACTCCCATATCAAAATATCTTCTAAATATATTTAACGGATATTAGACTTTCTCCCACCCGCCGCCCTTCCTTCGCGGCGCCGGCCATCCGAGGAGAATCCAGTTGAGTAACGTGCGTTGGCAGGGCGTCTTTCCTGCCGTAACCAGTAAGTTCCATGCCGACGAAACCCTCGACTTCGAAGCGATGCGCAAGCACTTCGGCTTCCTGATCGACAACGGCGTGCATGGCCTCGTCACCTGCGGTTCGCTCGGTGAAGCCAGCACCCTGACGCTGGAGGAAAAGCTGGCGGTGACGCGTTGCGCCGTGGAAGTCAGCGGCGGCCGCATCCCCGTGCTGGCCAACGTGTCGGAAACCAGCACCCGCGAGGCGCTGCGCTTCATCAAGGCGGCGGTGGACCTGGGCGTGGACGGCTTCATGCTGATGCCGTCGCTCATCTACGTGGCCGATGCGCGCGAGGCGATGCAGAGCATCCGCACCATGGCCGAGGCCGCCGCCAAGCCCTGCATGATCTACAACAACCCGGTCGCCTACCGCGTCGACCTCAAGCCCGAGCACATGGCCGAGCTGGCCGACTGCCCCTGGCTGGTGGCGATCAAGGAAAGCAGCGACGACATCCGCCGCGTGACCGACCTGCGCAACAAGCTGGGCGACCGCTATCAACTGTTCATCGGCGTCGACGACCTGTCGTTCGAAGCCCTGGCGCTGGGCGCCGACGGCCTGCTGGCCGGCCTGGTGACCGCCTTCCCGCGCGAGACCGTGGCGCTGTACGACCTGATGAAGGCCGGCAAGTGGCAGGAAGCGCTGGCGCTGTACCAGTGGTTCACGCCGCTGCTGCACCTGGATGTGTCGACCAAGCTGGTGCAGAACATCAAGCTGGCCGAGACCCTGGCCGGCGTCGGCAACGAGCACGTGCGTCGTCCGCGCCTGCCGCTGGTGGGCGCCGAGCGCGAGCGCTGCGCCGGCATCATCGAAGCGGCGCTGGCCAAGCGGCCGCGGCAATACCAGTCGAAGTAAACGACCCAGCCCGAAGCAGGACCGGCGCGCCCGCAGGGCCGGGGCGCGCCATCCTCCCGCCAGCCTCTCGGACACCATGCACAGCGACATCATCCTTCAGACCCGGGGCCTCACCAAGGAATTCCGCGGCTTCGTGGCGGTCAACGACGTCAACCTGAGCGTCAGGCGCGGCGCGATCCATGCGCTGATCGGTCCCAACGGGGCCGGCAAGACCACGGTCTTCAACCTGCTCACCAAGTTCCACATCCCGACCCGCGGCCAGATCGTCTACGACGGCGTCGACATCACCGGCGAACGGCCGGCGCAGACGGCGCGGCGCGGCATCGTGCGCTCGTTCCAGATCTCGGCGGTGTTTGCGCAGTTGTCGGTGCGCGAGAACGTGCGCGTGGCCTTGCAGCGCAAGCTGGGCGTGGACTACTGCTTCTGGCGTTCGGAGCGCTCGCTGGAGCGGCTGCATGCGCGGGTCGAGGAGCTGCTCGACCAGGTCGGCCTGCGCGGGCAACTGGACGTGGCCGCCGGTGACCTGCCCTACGGCCGCAAGCGCACGCTGGAGATCGCCACCACGCTGGCGCTGGAGCCGGAACTGCTGTTGCTGGATGAGCCGACGCAAGGCATGGGCCACGAGGACGTGGACCGCGTCAAGCACCTGATCAAGCAGGTCTCGGCCGGCCGCAGCATCCTGATGGTGGAACACAACATGAAGGTGGTGGCCGACATCTGCGACACCATCACCGTCCTGCAACGCGGCGAGATCCTGGCCGAGGGTCCGTACGCCGAGGTGTCCGCGAACCCCGCGGTGCGCGAAGCGTACATGGGAGCGGAAGATGAATGACAAGACCCCGGCGCGGTCCATGCTGGAGATCCGCGATCTGCACGCCTGGTATGGCGAATCGCACATCCTGCACGGCATCGACCTGGACGTGAAGGCGGGCGAGTGCATCACGCTGCTGGGCCGCAATGGCGCGGGCCGCAGCTCGACCCTGAAGTCGGTGCTGGGCCTGGTGGGCCGGCGTAGCGGCTCCATCAAGGTGCAAGGCCAGGAAACCATCGGCCTGCCGCCGCACAAGATCGCGCGCCGGGGCATCGGCTATTGCCCCGAAGAGCGCGGCATCTACGCCTCGCTGACCGCCGAGGAGAACCTCATGCTGCTGCCCTCGGTGGGGCCGGACGGCATGTCGGTGGAAGAGATCTACACGATGTTCCCCAACCTGAAGGAACGCGCCCACAGCCCCGGAACGCGGCTGTCGGGCGGCGAGCAGCAGATGCTGGCGATGGCGCGCATCCTGCGCACCGGCGCCCGCCTGCTGCTGCTCGATGAAATCACCGAAGGCCTGGCGCCCGTCATCGTGCAGGCGCTGGGCCGGGTGATCCGGCAATTGCAGGAGCGCGGCTACACCACCGTGCTGGTCGAGCAGAACTTCCGCTTCGCCCGGCACCTGGCGGACCGCCATTACGTCATCGAACATGGCCAGGTGGCCGCCGTGATCGAGCGGGCCGAGGTCGAGCGGTCGCAGGACCGGCTCAACACCCTGCTCGGCATCTGAAGGCCGTCGCGCGCAGTTCCCCGTCATTGCAGTTCCCGTGTTGCTTCCGACCGCAGTCCCCCCATTCCCCTACGGAGCGTAGTCAGATGAAATTGAATCGAATCGCAGCGGCGCTGTGCGCCATCGGCCTGGCGGGCGCCGCCCACGCCGAGGCCGGCATCAGCGACGGCATCGTCAAGGTCGGCGTGCTGACCGACCTGTCCGGCGTCTATTCCGACCTGGCCGGCAACGGCTCGGTGATCGCGGCGCGCATGGCGGCCGAGGAGATGGGCAACAAGGTGCTGGGCAAGCCGGTCGAGGTGGTGGCCGCCGACCATCAGAACAAGCCCGACGTCGCCGCCAACCTGGCGCGCGAATGGTTCGACCAGGGCAAGGTCGACATGATCACCGACTTCCCCACCGCGTCGACCGCGCTGGCCGTGATGGAGATCGCGCGCCAGAAGAACCGCGTGACCATGCCGTCCGCGGGCCTGTCGACGGCGATCCTGGGCGAGAAGTGCTCGCCGCTGAACGCGCAATGGACCACCAACACCTACGCGCTGGCGGCCGGCACGGCGCGCGCGCTGGTCAAGGAAGGCAAGAAGAGCTGGTACTTCATCACCGCCGACTACACCTTCGGCCATTCGCTGGAGAAGGACGCCACCGAAGTCATCCAGGAGAACGGCGGCAGCGTCGTCGGCGTGTCGCGCCACCCCTTCCCCGGCAACGATTTCTCGTCGTTCCTGCTGAAGGCGCAGGCCTCCAAGGCCGACGTGATCGCCCTGGCCAACGCCGGCAACGACACCGTCAACGCGGTCAAGCAGGCCAACGAATTCGGCATCACCAAGAAGCAGATCGTGGCGCCGCTGCTCACCTACATTTCGGACGTGCACAGCATGGGCCTGGCCAAGGCACAGGGCATGTACCTGACCGAGGCGTTCTACTGGGACTACGACGACGCCTCGCGCGCCTGGGCCAGGAAGTTCTTCGAGAAGGCCAAGAAGATGCCGACGGCCTCGCAGGCGGGCGTCTACTCGGCCACGCTGTCCTACCTGAAGGCGATCGAGGCGGCCGGCACCGACGAGGCGCCGGCGGTCATGGCCAAGCTGCGCGAGATGACCATCAACGACGCCGTGATCCGCAACGGCAAGCTGCGCGCGGATGGCGCGCTGGTGCACGACATGCTGCTGTTGCAGGTGAAGGCGCCGGCCGAGTCCAAGGCGCCTTGGGACTACTACCACGTGAAGTCGGTGCTCAAGGGCGACGAGGTCTTTCCCAAGCCGCAGGCCGCCTGCGCGCTGAACAAGTCCTGACGCCCGCTGGCGCCGGGCGGCTTGCGCCTGGCGCCGGTTCGATCCGCCCGCGGCGCGCGGCAACGCGCGCCTCCCGCAAACCGACGCGTCCCGTGTCCGATCGCCGCCCACTATGTTCGACATCTCGCTTCCCGCCCTGCTCGCCCAACTGCTGGTGGGGCTGATCAACGGCTGCTTCTACGCCATCCTCAGCATGGGGCTGGCCATCATCTTCGGCCTGCTCAACATCGTCAATTTCACCCACGGCGCCCAGTTCATGATGGCAGCGTTCCTGGCGTGGATCGGCTTCACCCAGCTGCCGCAACTGCTGGGCCCGGGCGCGCAGATCAACTTCTGGGCGGCCCTGGTGCTGGCGCCGCTGATTGTCGGCGCGGTCGGGGTGGTCATCGAGAAGACGCTGCTCAAGCGGCTCTACCATCTGGACCACCTGTACGGCCTGCTGCTGACCTTCGGCATCGCGCTGATGATGGAAGGCGGGTTCCGCTACTTCTACGGCATCTCCGGCGTGGGCTACGAGCCGCCCGAGATCCTGCAGGGCGGCTTCGACCTGGGCTTCATGTTCCTGCCGGCGTACCGCGCCTTCGTGGTGGTGGCGTCGCTGCTGCTTTGCCTGCTGACCTGGTACCTGTTCGAGCGCACCCGCCTGGGCGCGCTGCTGCGCGCCGGCACCGAGAACGCCCGGCTGCTGCAGGCCTTCGGCGTCAACGTGCCGGTGATGATCACGCTGACCTACGGCTTCGGCGTGGCGCTGGCCGGCGTGGCGGGCGTGCTGGCCGCGCCCGTCATGCAGATCAACCCGCTGATGGGCTCCAACCTGCTCAATATCGTGTTCGCGGTGGTGGTGATCGGCGGCCTCGGCTCGATCATGGGCGCCATCGTCACCGGCCTGGCGCTGGGCCTGCTGGAGGGCCTGGCCAAGGTGTTCTACCCCGAAGCGTCCACCGTGGTCGTGTTCATCGTGATGGCGGTGGTGCTGCTGACGCGCCCCGCGGGCCTGTTCGGCAAGGAGAAATAAGGTGTCGCGCTTCCCTCTTTCCATCCGCATCCTCGCGCTGCTGCTGGTGCCGGCGCTGCTGGTCCCGTGGTTCCCGCAAGTGGTCTATCCGGTGTTCGTGATGAAGGTGCTGTGCTTCGCGCTGTTCGCGCTGGCCTTCAACCTGCTGACCGGCTTCACCGGCCTGGTGTCGTTCGGCCATGCCGCCTTCTTCGGCTGGGCCGGCTATGCCGCCGGCGAAATGATGATCCTGTACGGCGCGGCCGGCCTGCCGCCCGAGCTGGCAATGCTGTGCGGCGTGGCCATGGCCGCCGCCATCGGCTATGCCATCGGCTGGCTGGCGATCCGCCGCACCGGCATCTACTTCGCCATGATCACGCTGGCGCTGTCGCAGGTGGCCTACTTCATGGCGGTGCAGGTCCGCTGGACGCGCGGCGAGGACGGCATGCAGGGCATTCCGCGCGGCAAGTTCCTGGGCCTGGTGGACCTGAGCGCCGACACCAACATGTATTACTTCACGCTGGGCGTGTTCGTGCTGGGGTTCCTGTTCGTCTACCGGGTCATCCATTCGCCCTTCGGACAGGTGCTCAAGACCATCCGCGACAACGCGCCGCGGGCCATTTCGCTGGGGTACGATACGGATCGGTGCAAGCTGCTGGCGTTCGTGCTGTCGGCTTCGGTGGCCGGCCTGGCCGGCTCGCTCAAGGCGCTGGTGCTGCAACTGGTGGCGCTCAACGACGTGTCGCTGGCCACCTCCACCGAAGTCCTGCTGATGACGCTGCTGGGCGGGATCGGCACCGTGTGGGGCCCCGTGGTGGGCGCCACGCTGGTCGTCAGCCTGCAGAACTACCTGGCCACCCTGGGCGATGTCGTCACCATCGTCATCGGGTTGATTTTCGTGTTGTGCGTGTCGTTCTTCCGGCGCGGGTTCGTCGGCGAATGGCTGGCCTACACGCAGTGGCGCAAAACGAAGGAAAACAACCGTTGATGGCAGGAGCAGAACCCAAAAGGCGCGCGGCAGACGTCGCCTACGACCAGATCGAAAGCATGATCGCCACCCTGCAATTGCAGCCGGGCAGCGCGGTCGTTGAAGCGGATCTGATCGAAAAGACCGGCCTGGGCCGCACCCCGCTGCGCGAAGCGTTGCTGCGCATGGTGGCGGCCGGCCTGATCCGCCAGGAACCGCGGCGCGGCCTGCGGGTCTCGATGATCCAGCTTGCCGACCACATGGACCTGATCCAGACCCGCCGGGCGCTGGAGCAGTTGATCGCCGCCAGCGCGGCGCGCCGCGCCACGCCGGCGCAACGCGCCCAGATTGTCGAATGCGCGACGCAGATGGTGCGCGCGGCCGAGGGCGGCAACCTTGACGACTACATGCAGGCCGACCAGTTGCTCGACCACGTCTGCCACAGCGCCTGCCGCAACGTCTCGGCCGTGAATGCGGTGGAACCGCTGATCATCCAGTGCCGGCGCTTCTGGTACGCCTACCAGCACGAAGGCGACATCGCCGAGGGCGCGCGCCGCCACATGGCCATGGCCGCCGGCATCGCCACGGGCGACGAAGCGGCGGCCATCCAGGGCGCGGATTCGCTGATGGACTACCTGGAGATGTTTACGCGCAAGGTGATTGACGCGTAGCGCTCGCGACCGGGGCGGCGGCGTCCTTGGCGCCGCGCGCCAGCCAGGCCATGACGCGCGGGCGGGCGCGGTCGTAGCCCAGGTTGTAGAAGAAGGCGTACGGCAGGTAGAACAGCACCAGCGCGATGTCCAGCACGAAGGCCTGCCACAGGCTGATGTTCAGCCACCAGGCGGCCAGCGGGATCACGATCAGGATCAGCCCGAGCTCGAAGCCGAACGCGTGGATCACGCGCACGCGCAGGTTGCGGGTGATGCCCAGGCGATTTTCGAGGCGGTCGAAGCCGGCGTTGTAGATCATGTTCCAGACCAGCGCGATCCAGGCGATCACGGCGGTCAGCACGCCCATTTCGAACAGCGACTTGCCCATGGCCCAGGCGGCCACCGGCGCGCACAGGCCGATGGCGAGGATTTCGAACAGGAAAGCGTGGATGAAGCGCTCTTTGATGGTTTTCTTGGCTTGCGTCATGACCCACCTCTGAGGTCGTTTGTTTCAGTGACCGGGGGATTTTCGACGATATTTCCGGTACGATAAAGATAGAATTCATCGGAAATTCCGATACAACACTCCACCATGCGCCATTCCCTGGAATCCCTGGCCACCTTCGCCCAGGTGGCCGCCGAGGGCACCTTTTCAGCGGCGGCCCGCAAGCTGGGCAAGAGCCAATCCACCGTCAGCGAGACCATCGCCAACCTCGAGGTCGACCTGAACGTGACGCTGTTCGACCGCAGCCAGCGCCAGCCGTCCCTGACCGAGGCCGGCCAGGTGCTGCTGGGCCAAGCCTTGCAGGTGCTGGCGGCCAACGACCGCCTGAACCGTAGCGCCAGCCAACTGTCCGCCGGACTGGAGCCGCGCCTGACCGTGGTGCTGTCGGATACGTTTCAGTCCGAAACCTTTGAGAACATGCTCAGCCAGATCGACCAGCGCTATCCGGCGCTGCGCTTCGAGTGCCTGATCGCGGAATACGAGGACGTGGTCGCGCTGGTGCAGCAGGGCCGCGCCCACCTGGGGCTGATGGCGGCGCAGGAAAGCTATCCGCCCGACATGGCCCACGCGACGCTGCGCGAAGCGTCGGAGATCGTGCTGTGCGTGGGCCGCGGCCATCCGCTGGCGACGCTTTCCGGGGTGACCCGGGACCACCTGAAGACCGAACGCGAGCTGCGCCTGAGCACCTATGAGCTGGACGACAAGGACCCCGCGCCGTCGCAGTCGACATGGTCGGCGCCGGGCTACCTGATGCTGCTGGAAATGGCCACGCTGGGATTTGGCTGGACCGAGTTGCCGCGCTGGATGCTGCAGCGCTTCGGCCGCGGGCAACTGGTGGAACTGGCGGTGCCGGGCTGGCCGCGCCAGATCCGGGTGGACGCGGTGTGGTCGACCCGCCGCCCGCTGGGACCGGCCGGCGCCTGGCTGCTGCAGAGCCTGACGCGGGCCTAATGTCGGCAAGCGTGGACGCCCTGGCGCACGACGCGCCTAGCGCGCGGTGTGCGGCAGGCGCGAAATGCGCACGCCGTTGGCGGCCAGCCAGTCGCCCAGCTTGGGGCAGGCCAGCACATCGTACTCGGCGCGGCGCTGGCGCGCCATGGCGCTGCCGCCCTGGCTGTCCTTGGCCGGATGGCACATCAGCAGATCGCAGTCGCGGGCATTGAACAGCCAGTTCTGCAGCAGGTCGGCATAGCGCCGCTTGCCCCCCTCGAAACCGTAGACACCCAGCAGCCGGCGGTTGGTGCGCAGGC
Organism: Achromobacter sp. SIMBA_011; assembly: GCF_046535435.1. NCBI lineage: Bacteria > Pseudomonadati > Pseudomonadota > Betaproteobacteria > Burkholderiales > Alcaligenaceae > Achromobacter > Achromobacter sp. SIMBA_011. The sequence goes on from NZ_JAWRWN010000007.1 coordinate 50,258, forward strand.
CTTCACGGTTGGCGCGGCGGCCCAGTTCGGCCGCGCCCAGCGCGCCGATGATGCGCGCCTTGAGCGATTCCTTCAGCGGAATGCCGCAAAGCATGCCAGGCGCCGTCTGGCGCAACCACGGCATGCGGGCGCCGTAGCGCTGCTTGAGCATGACCAGCAGGCGTTCGCGGATCACGGGCAACTGGTGCACGTGCTGATGGCCGTCGACGTAGTCGGGAGCGCGACCGAAGGCTGCCTCAAAGGCGTCGAACTGGCGCGCCAGGTGCTGGTCGACCCAGGCCGCATCCAGGCGCCGCAGATAGGCATGCAGGATCAACTTCGACAGCGGCGGCAGGTCGGCATCGAAACCATTGCCCAAGGGCTCGGTGAAGTTCACGTGCAAGCCGAGATCGGCGTCCTGCGCCGCCAGCCGCGCCGCATTGGCGCGGAAGGTCGGTCCCAGCGACAGGCAACTGACCGCGCTCAGCCGGCCCATGCCGGCGAGCGCGATCATGCCTTCATCAATATCGGCATTCATGCCAAAATCGTCACCACAAATCACTATGCGTTTGGTCAAGTCCTCACCCCGCTTTTTTTCATCGACACGCCCCACATGCGCGCCCTGCTTCAGCAAGTCATTCTGTTCGTCTTCGTCGGATGCGCAGCGGCCGCCACCCACTGGGGCGTCGCGGTCGCCTGCGTCGAAGGCCTGGGCGCGGCCCCGCTCCTGGCCAACCTGATCGGCTGGCTGGTGGCGTTCGTGGTGTCCTTCAGCGGACACTATCGGCTCACGTTCAGACATTCGAAGACACCCTGGACCATAGCAGTACGTCGTTTCTTCTTCATTTCAGCCGCGGGCTTCATCATCAATGAATCCGCTTACGCCTGGTTGCTGAGGGTAACGGCCATCCGCTACGACATCCTGCTGGCGCTCATCCTGATCGGCCTGGCGGTGGCCACCTTCATCACGAGCCGGCTTTGGGCGTTCCGCCACAAGCCCGCTGCTTGAACGCGGCGTCCGAGACCACCTGCCAGATCACGTATTTCACGCTGTTCGCCACCGGTTCGAGGCCGGCCAGGGCGCGGTAGCTGCCCGCGTCCGACTTGGTGCCCCAGACCCAGTAGCGGGCGCCATCGGGCGCCGCGCACAGGCGGGCGTGGAATTCGTCGGCGCTGATCAGCACCTGCTTGCCCACCTGGGGCTCGAACTTGGCGGCGTCATAGAGTTCCTTGCGCCAGTTGTCGCGCACCGGCACTTCCGGATTGAGCCAGTCGTCCACCACCCAGGTCGGGTTGGGCGCCTTGGCGTACAGCGCCAGGTCGAACGGATAGGTGTGCAACGACACGAAGGTATCGGCAGGCTGAGCCAGCGAACGGATCTGTGCGGCCAGCGGGCCGGCGCTGCCACGGGCGGAGTGGGCCGCGATGCCGATGGCCAGCACACAGATGCCGGCGCCGACGGCCACGCAGATGCGCACCAGGCGCGGCGTCAGGACGTCGCTCTTCTGGCGCGCCGCGGCGACGATCACTTCCGCCAGCAGGAAGGCCAGCGGCGGCAACGCCGGCAGCACGTAGCCGACCAGCTTGGAGTTGGGCAGCGAGAAGAAGCCTACCACCACCACGAACCAGATCAGCGCCAGGCGCCGCAGGTCGCGCTGGGGGCCCTCCGCCCAGAACGCCTTGCGCAGGATGCCGCCGCCCCACAGGGACCACGGCAGGCTCAGGCCGACCACCACGGGCAGGTAGAACCAGAACGGCTGGGCGTTGTTGAAACCGGAGGCGGCGAAGCGCTGGAAATGCTGGTAGACGAAGAAGTAGTCGTAGAACCCGGGATAGCGGATCTGCATCAGCGCGAACCACGGCACCGCGACCACCGCAAACACCAGCAACGCGGGCGGCCAGACCAGCGCCCCCAGGCCACGCCAGCGGCGACTCCAGACCAGCCACACGAACAGGATGGCGCCCGGCAGCACCAGGCCGATCAGGCCTTTGGCCAGGACTGCCAGGCCGGCCAGCGCGGCGGCGGCCAGCGACATCCAGCGATAGGCCTCGCCGCGCTCGACACGCAGCACGGTGTCGGCCGCGGCCAGCACGCACAGGGTAATCATGCCGGCGACCAGCATGTCCAGGTTGGCGAATTGCGAACCGCCGTAGAAGAACGGCACGGTGGCCAGCACCAGCGCGGTCAGCGTCGCGCTGGCGGCGTCGCGGTAACGGCGCACGAAGGCGTACAGCCCGGCAATGGCGGCCCAAGAGGCCAGCAGCGACGGCAGGCGCGCGGCCCAGGGGTGCACGCCGAACACCGTGAAGGACAACTCGGTCAGCCAGTAGTACAGCGGCGGCTTGTGGAAATAAGGCATGCCGTCGAGCAGCGGCACCATGTGCGAACCGCTGCGCAGCATGTCCCAGGCGACGCCGGCGTAGCGGCCCTCGTCGGGCAGCGTCAGGGGCCGCACCCAGGCCAGGAAGGCCAGCCAGAAACCGATGGCGAGCAGGAACCTGCCCGCCGGCGGGATCCAATCGGAACGCGCCGGCTGTTGCATCGCGGCGGCCATCAGTGCGCGACCTTGTCGGCGCGGGCGGCCTGCCCCTGGCGGCGGCGCACGACGAACAGCGGGCGCCCCTTGACCTCGTCGAAGATGCGGGCGACGTATTCGCCCACCACGCCCAGCGAGATCAGATTGACGCCGGCGAAGAACAGCACGGCCGTCACGATGGTGGTCCAGCCGGATACCGGGTTGCCGGACACGAGGAAATCGATCACCAGGTACGCCGCGTAGGCCATCGCCAGCACGGCGAACAGCACGCCGACGAGGCTGACCAGGCGCAGCGGCCAGGTGGTGAAGGCGGTCAGGCCGTCCAGCGCCAGCCGCGCCAGGCGCATGCTGCCGAAGCGGCTGTCGCCGTGCATGCGTTCGTCGGGGGTGTAAGGCAGCGCCTCGCCCTTGAAACCGACCCAGGCGTACAGCCCCTTCATGAAGCGGGTGCGCTCGGGCAGCGCGTTCAGCGCGTCCACCACGTTGCGGCTCATCAGGCGGAAGTCGCCGGCGTGGGCCGGCACGTCCACGCCGCGGGCGCCGCTCAGCAGCTTGTAGAACCAGCGGGCGCCGGTGCGCTTGACCCAGGACTCGTCGCTGCGGGTTTCGCGCACGGCGTAGACCATCTCGGCGCCGGCGGCCCAGCGGGCCAGCATCTGCTCGATCAGGGCGGGCGGATGCTGCATGTCCGCATCCAGGCAGATCACGACGTCGCCGGTGGCGCTTTCGAGCCCGGCGCTGAGCGCGGCTTCCTTGCCGAAATTGCGCGACAGTTGCACGTAGCGGAAGCCATCGTACTGGGACCATTCGGCCATCAGCGCCTCGGTGCCATCGGTGCTGCCGTCGTCGGCGACGATGATCTCCCAGCCGGAGCACAACGCCGACAGCCGGCTGCGCAGCAGCGGCAGCAGCACGCGCAGGTTCTCGCATTCATTCAGGCACGGAATGACGCAGGTGACGCAGGCGTCGTACGGCACATTGGCGGCCGCCGTCCCCCAGACCGCTTCCATGGGAAACGCTTTGGTCAGGACGTGTTGCCCCTGGGGCTCGGACCGGAATTGGATATGCATGATGCTCTGAAATTGGAATGCGGGACGTTATGCCGGGCAGTATGCGCAAGCCATCGTCGAATTTTCATCAAATGCCCTGGCTATAAGACTGGTCGCATTCCGGCGATTCTAGGCAGGGTGGCCGGCAGAGATATAAAGTCGCGTAAATCTCTGTCCCCGATTTGTTAAGAGACGTGAAGCGACGCCTTCCGGGCGTCGGTAAAATGCGGGAAGTTCTTGTTTTCACAGGGTGTTATGCAATATCGAGTCCGCCCCATGCTGGCCGGCGACGTGGACGCCATCCTCGAAGTCCAGGCCGGCGCCTATCCGGGGTTCCTCCTGGAAAGCGCTGATTTCTTCCTGAACCGGCTGGCGCTGGCCCCGGCGCACTGCTGGGTGGCGCAAGCCGCCACGCCGCGGGACGGGCTGCTGGGCTATCTGGTTTCGTATCCGTGGGACGCCGGTCTGCCGCCGACCCTGGACGCGCCGCTGACCACGCTGCCGGAGCCCGCCGACCACTGGTTCCTGCACGACTGCGCCGTGGCGCCCTCGGCGCAGGGCCTGGGCGTGGGCCAGGCCCTGCTGCGCACCGCGGCCGGGCGCGCCACGCAGGCGGGCCTGCGACGCGCCAGCCTGGTGTCGCTGGGCTCGGCCGTGGGTTATTGGCTGCGTCATGGCTATGCGCCGGTCGCCGGCGGCGGCCGCGATCTGGCCGCCAAGCTCGAGGGCTATGGCCCTCAGGCCAGTTACATGGCGCGCGCCTTTCCGCTCTGACCTCCCCCGGGGGGCCACGCGCGCCCGCCTCTCTCGTCCGTTGCCCCGCGAGGCACGAAGGTTTCCATGATTTCACTCTCGCCCGTCCAATCCCTGCTGGCCTGCTGGCCTGCTGCCTGGTGCTGGCCATCGGCCGCGTCCTGACCACCCGCATCGGCGTGCTGGCGCGCTACAGCATCCCGGACCCGATCGTCGGCGGTCTGCTGTTCGCGATCGGCGCCTACGCGCTATCGACCTGGGGCGGCCACGCCGTGTCCCTGGAAACCAGCATCAAACCGACCCTGTTGCTGCTGTTCTTCGGCTGCATCGGCCTCACGGCGAACCTGAAGCTGCTGGCCAAGGGCGGCCCGCGGCTGATCGCCTTCCTGCTGGCGTTGATCCCCTTCCTGGTGCTGCAGAACGCGGTCGGGCTGGGCATGGCCTGGCTGCTCGACATGCATCCGCTGATGGGGCTGCTGGGCGGCACCATCACACTGGTCGGCGGCCACGGCACGGGCGCGGCCTACGCCACCCGTTTTGCCGACGTCAACAATATCCAGGACGTCATGGCGCTGGCCATGACGGCGGCGACCATCGGCCTGGTGCTGGGCGGCGTGGTCGGCGGCCCCGTGGCGGAATGGCTGATGCGCCGCCACAAGCTGGCCGGCAGCCTGGATCGCCGCGCGACGGCGGGCCACGAGGCGCCCGACCTGACCGGGGCGCAACCGCCATCGACGGCGGCCTCGTTCATCACCTCGATGACCGCCGCCTTCGTCTGCCTGGTGGCGGGCGGCTACCTGGCCACGCTGGTGGAAGGCGCGCCGGTCAGCCTGCCCAATTTCCTCTGGTGCCTGGCGACCGGCGTGCTGATCCGCAACGGCGGCGAGCGGCTGGGCCTGAAGCTGGATGACCGCGCCACCGAGATCATCGGCACCATCACGCTGTCGCTGTTCCTGGCCATGACGATGATGACGCTGGACCTGGGCAGCGTGGCGCGGCTGGCCGGGCCGCTCGCGCTGATCCTGGCGGTGCAGACGCTGTTCTGCGCGCTGTATTCGGCCTGGGTGGTGTTCCGCCTGCTCAGGAGCGACTACGAGGCCGCCATCATGTCGGCCGCGTTCTGCGGCTTTTCGCTGGGCGCCACCGCCACCGCCATCGCCAACATGCAGGCGCTGACGCGGCGCCACGGCCCCGCGCCGCAGGCCTTCATCGTGGTGCCGGTGACGGGCGCGTTCCTGGTGGACATCCTCAACGTGATCGTCCTGACCTCGTTGATCTCCCTGCCGTTCGTGGGAGGGATGTGATCATGCTCAAGCGCTTCTTCCTGCTGGCCCTGTGCCTGCTCCTGGCCGCCTGCGGCCGCGCCCCCGACGTCGATACGCTGCGCGCCGATGTCGAACGCGGCCTGGCCGCCACCTATGGCGCGGACCTGTTCCGCATCGATGAAATCAAGCGCATGGGGTCCGCCGCCGACAGCAATGCGCCGGCCGGCGAGACCCGCCGCGTGGTCTATTACGACCTGCGGCTGGAAGTGACGCGCGACATCGCGCTGGGCGCCTGGGACCAGCCTGGGGCCGCCGCGCTGGTGACGCTGCTGGGCGCGGGCCCGCGCAGTATCAGCGGCGTGAAATCCAGCGGCAACCAGGCCGGCGACCGGATCGTTGCGCATGCCAGCGCCATCTACCGCAAAGCGGGCGAGGCCTGGGAGCTGGTGACGCCCGCCGGCTTCAAGGCCGCCGAAGCGCCCTCGCTCGATACCGGCGCGCCGCCGCCCGTGACGCAGCGGCTGCTCGAAACGCTGGACCAGATCACTCATTCGGTCGCCTACAGCGCCTCCAGCACGGCGCAGCACGTGGTGCAGCAGGAACTGGAGCGCTCCGTCGCCCGCATCAACGGCCGGCTGGCGCGCATGCAGCAAGGCTATCCGCTGGCCGGCGGCCCCGACCGCGGCGAGTACGTCACCTTCGCGCGGGCGCTGGGCGCGGTGGGCCAGGCGCGCCAGATCCGCGTCACGCCGCTGATCACCGGCGGCGGCGCCGAAAACATCGCCCTGCTGCGCAGCGGCGACGCCGTGGTCGGGCTGGCCCAGGCCGACACCGCCAAACTGGCATACGAGGGCCGCGGCCCGTTCGCCTCGCAAGGTCCGTTCGCCGGCCTGCGCGCGCTGGGCAGCCTCTATCCCGAAATGGTGCATATCGTCGTGCGCGACGACGCCCGCCTGCGCGGCGTGCGCGACCTGAAAGGCAGGAAGATCGCGCTCGGCGCGGAGGGTTCGGCGGTGCGGGCCACGCTGGAGGCGGTGCTGGCGGCGCATGGCCTGCAGGCCGGACGCGACTACGAGGCGATTCCCACGCCTTTCACCGCCTCGCTGCCGGCGCTCAATGCCGGCGCGATCGATGCCGCGGCGCAGGTGATCGGCATTCCCGCCACGCCCCTGCGCGACGCCTTGACCCAGGCGCACCTGAAACTGCTGCCGCTCGATCCGGCCGCGGTCAAGGCGCTGGCCGCGCAGGACGACGGGCTGATGCCGCTGGAGATTCCGTCGGGCACCTATCCGAACCAGCCCGACCCGGTCGCCACCATCGGCACCGCGGCGCTGCTGCTGACCACCTCGGCGCTGACCCGCGACGAAGCCCTGCAGGTGGTGCGGGCGGTCTACCAGACCGGGCAGGACCTGCTGGCGGCCGGCTCGGCCCAGGGCGCCCAGGTAAACGTCGCCAACGCCCGGCGCGGCCTGACCGTGCCGCTGCACGACGGCGCGGAAGAAGGCCTGGCCGCGCTGGAGAATGCCAAACCCCGCTGACGGCGCTTGCGCTTATGATGGCGCTCCCAATCAGGAATATCCATGAACAAATTCGATCTGCAAAAGAACCAGGCGCTGAAACTGGCCGGCCAACTCAAGCAAGCCGGCACGCCCGACCGTTTCGGCGCCGCCTCGCAGGTGCCCGACCGCCGTGAACAGCGCAAGCTCGACCAGGCCGCCGGCCTGGTGCCGTTTCCGCTGAAGCTGTCGCAGGCCCAGGCGGACCAGTTGCGCGCGGCGGCCGCCGAACGCGGCCTGAGCACCAACGACATCATCGCCGAGGCCTTGCAGAAGGCCCTGGGCTGATGCATATCTGGGTCGACGCCGACGCCTGCCCCGGGGTCATCAAGGACATCCTGTTCCGCGCCGCGCAGCGCTGGCAGGTGCCCCTGACCCTGGTGGCGAATCAGGCGCTGCATACGCCGCCCTCCCCGCTGATCCGCGCGGTGCAGGTGCCGCGCGGCTTCGACGTGGCCGACGCTCACATCGCCGAACGCGCGGCGGCCGGCGACCTGGTGATCACGGGCGACATCCCGCTGGCGGCGCAGGTACTTGAAAAAGGCGCCATGGCGCTGAACCCGCGCGGCGAACGCTATTCGCCGGAGACCATCCGCGAACGGCTGGCCCTGCGGGACATGATGGAGGAATTGCGCGCGAGCGGCGTGGACACGGGCGGACCGTCTTCGTTCAGCCAGGCGGACCGCAAGGCCTTCGCCAACCAGCTCGACACGCTGCTGGCGCGCGCGGCGCGGCTGGCCGCGCCCAAGGCCTGAACCGCGCAGGACCACGCGCCCGGCGGCGTCAATAGAACGTGATGTACGCCTTGTAGATGATGGTGCCGATGGCCGTGATGAGGCCGATGCCCATCAGCCCCATGCCGATGTTGCGGTCGCGCAATCCAAACCCGAGCAGCATGAGCGCCACGCCCGTGACGATGATGATCAACATGGTGTTGGTGCTGGGGTGCATGAAGGTCTCCCGGTAAACGACGCGTTTCGCGTCTCAGCCTGCGTTTGCCTTTGCTCTTGCTTTTGCATCCACATCCGGTTGCCGCGGCCCGACCACGCGCTTTGGGCTCGCGCTTTGGGCTCGCGCTTTAGGCCGAGCTTTGGGCCGAAATTTAGGCCGAAATTTGCGACTTCAGATTTCATCATAGACAACCCGGGGCACGATGGCGCGCAAATCGGGCGGTCGCGCTTGCGGCACATCAAGGCGGCGCGCAAAACAAAAAAGCCAACCGGCTAAGGTTGGCTTCATTGTCGTTCGGGTTTGCGTCTTTGCTTGAGCAAAGCGCTTGCACCGGTCTCGAGTCGCGTCTGCCGGCTTTCAAGCCTGGCGATGCGCTTCGAGGGTCTTTGGTGGGTAGTACTGGGTTCGAACCAGTGACCCCTGCCGTGTGAAGGCAGTGCTCTACCACTGAGCTAACCACCCCGAAAGAGGCGAAATATTAGCACGCTTTTTTGAAAGTGTGCAAGTCGCCGGGAAAAAACTTTCAGGCGGCCGCCACCGGCGCCTCGAGCTTGCGCCAGACGCACTCGCCGCCAACCGACTTGTCCAGCGCCGCCAGGTAGGTTTCGTGCTCGGCCAGTTCGGCCTCGCTGGCCTTGACCACCGGCAGGCCGGAGGCGTCGAACCTGGCCAGCACCACGCCACCGCCCGCGCCCGTGTCGTTGTCGTCGACGTCGATCAGCAGCGCGTCCTGGCCGCGGGTCATGGCCAGCCAGACTTCCGCCAGCAACTGCGAGTCGAGCAAGGCGCCGTGCAGCGTCCGGTGCGCATTGGAGATGCCGAAGCGGTCGCACAGCGCGTCCAGCGAGTTGCGCTTGCCCGGGAACAGGGAGCGCGCGTGCAGCAGCGAGTCGGTGACCGTTTCGCAGTACTCGGTGATCGGGCCGCGGCCGGTCTTGGCCAGCTCGGCGTTGAAGAACTTCACGTCGAACGCGGCGTTGTGCGCGATCAGCTCGGCGCCCTGGATGAACTTGACGAACTCGTCGGCGACGTCGCCGAAGCGCGGCTTGTCGGACAGGAATTCGGTGGTCAGGCCGTGCACCGCCAGCGCCTCGGGGTCGCTGTCGCGGTCCGGGTTCAGGTAGATGTGCAGGTTGTTGCCGGTGGCCATCCGGTTGACCAGTTCGACGCAGCCGATTTCGACGATGCGGTGTCCCTGGGCGGGATCCAGCCCGGTGGTTTCAGTGTCAAAGATGATCTGGCGCATAAAGCTATTCCGACGCTTGGGCCGCAGGCGCCGACGGCGCCTGGCCATCCGCCGGGCCGGCCGGGGGATGCGTTGCGCTGCCGGCCGGGCCGGGTTTCCTGCGTGCGGTGGCGATCAGGGTGTAGGCCACCGGCACGACGAACAAGGTCAATAGTGTACCCAGCATCAGGCCGCCCACCAGGACCCAGCCGATCTGCTGGCGCGATTCGGCGCCCGCGCCCGAGGACAGCGCCAGCGGCACGGTGCCCAGCACCATGGCGCCGGTGGTCATCAGGATCGGCCGCAGGCGCAGCACGCTGGCCTCAGTCACGGCCTCGAACAGCGCCTTGCCCTCGTCGCGCAACTGGTTGGTGAATTCGACGATCAGGATGCCGTGCTTGGTGATCAGGCCCACCAGCGTGATCAGGCCGATCTGGCTGTAGATCGACAGCGTGCCGCCGGTCAGCCACAGCGCCAGCAGCGCGCCGGTCATGGACAGCGGCACCGACAGCATGATGATGAACGGGTTGCGCCAGCTCTCGAACTGCGCCGCCAGCACCAGGTAGATGAAGGCCAGCGCCATGGCGAACACCAGGTAGATGCTGCCCGACGAATCGCGGAACTCGCGCGACTGGCCGTCCAGGTCGGTCACGACCGTGTTGGGCAGCACTTCGCGCGCCACCTGGTGCATGTGGGCCAGCACCTCGCCCAGCGCGTAGCCGGGGGCCACGGCGGCGTCGATCTTGACCGCGCGCAGGCGGTTGAAGTGGTTCAGCGACTGCGGCGACACGCCTTCGTGCACGGCCACCAGGTTGTCCAGTTGCACCATGCTGCCGTCGCGCGCCCGCACGTGGATGCCGGAAATATCCGTGGGCGTGGCGCGGTCGCGCGGCGTGACCTGCACGATCACGTCGTACTGCTCGCCCTGGTCCTTGTAGCGGGTCACCTGGCGCCCGCCCAGCATCGATTCGAGGGTGCGGCCCACGGTGTCGACGTTGGCGCCGACGTCGGCCATCTTGTCGCGGTCCACCCGCACCCGCAGCTCGGGCGTGTTCAGGCGCAGGTCGGTGTCCAGGTTGAGCAGGCCGGGATACTTGCGCAGCTCCGCCAGGAACACTTCGGTCAGGCGCGACAGCTCCGCGTACGAGGCCTGGCTCATGATGATGAACTCGACCGGCTTGGAACGCGCCGACTGGCCCAGCGACGGCGGATTGGTCGGGAACGCGCGCACGCCCGGCAGCGACGAGAACAGCGGCTGCAGCTCCTGGGTGATGGCCTGCTGGCGGCGGCCGCGCTCTTCCCAGGGTTTGAGGCGCAGGATGGCGGTGCCGTCGGTCACCGTGGGAAAGCCCACCGTGACCTGGCTGCCGCTGGCCTCGGGAATGGCCGCGTAGAACTGCTCGATGCCGAGCATGCTGTCGAGGGTGTAGTTCAGCGTCGCGCCTTCCGGCGCGCTGACGATGCCGAACACCACGCCGCGGTCCTCGACCGGGGCCAGCTCGCTCTTGACCACCTTGAACAGCACGCCGCTGCCAGCCGCGACCGCCAGGCCGATCGCCACCACCACCCAGCGATGGCGCAGCGACAGCGCCAGCGCCCGCCGGTAGCCGTTGCTCATGGCGTTGAGCCAGCCTTCGATCAGGTTGTACCAACGGCTGTGGCTGCTCTGGTGGCGCAGCAGCACCGAGCACATCATGGGCGTCAGCGTCAGCGCCACGAAGCCGGACACCAGCACCGCGCCGGCCAGCGCCAGCGCGAACTCGATGAACAGGCGTCCGGTGCGGCCGGTGGCGAACGCCAGCGGCGCGTACACCGTCACCAGCGTCATGGTCATGGCCACCACGGCGAAGCCGATCTCGCGCGAGCCGCGCAGCGCCGCTTCCTTGCGCGGCATGCCGTCCTCGATGTGGCGGTAGATGTTCTCCAGCACCACGATGGCGTCGTCCACCACCAGGCCGATGGCCAGCACCATGGCCAGCAGCGTCAGCGTGTTGATCGAGAAGCCGAACAGGTACATCAGCGCGCAGGCGCCCACCAGCGACACCGGGATGGTGACGATGGGAATGATGCTGGCGCGCAGGTTGCGCAGGAAGAAGAAGATCACCAGCACCACCAGGACGATGGCTTCGCCAATGGTGTGGAACACCGAGTCGATAGAGCGCTCGATGAACACCGACGAGTCGTAGGCGATGGTCAGCTTCATGCCCGCGGGCAGGTTCTCGTTCAGGCGCGCCACTTCCTCGCGCGCGGCCTTGGACAGCTCCAGCGGGTTGGCGGTGGACTGGCGCGTCACGCCGATGTTGATGGCCGGCTTGCCATTGAAACGCGAGAGGATGCGGTCGTTGGCCGCGCCGATCTCGACCTTGGAGACGTCGCGCAGCCGCACCGGATAGCCCTTCACGTTGGCGACGATGACGTTCTCGAACTGCGCCGGCGTCTGCAGGTCGGTGGACGACACCACCGAGAACTCGCGCGCCCGCGACTCGATGCGGCCGGCCGGGATCTCCACGTTCTGGCTGCGCAGCGCCGATTCCACGTCCTGCACCGTCAGGCCGTAGGCGGCCAGCTTGTCGCGGTCCACGTAGATGCGCATGGACGGCAGGCGCTCGCCGAACACGCGCACCTCGGCCGCGCCGGGCAGCACCGACAGGCGGGTCTTGATGTAGCGGTTGATGTAGTCGGAAGTCTGGATCGCCGAATACGAGCCGGACTCGACCGCGATGTAGATGATGGGCTGCGAATCGGCCTCGACCTTGCCGATGATGGGCTCGTCGATCTCGTCGGGCAGGAAGCGGCGCGCGCGCGAGACCTTGTCGCGCACCTCGGCCGCCGCCGCGTCCGGATTGCGCGACAGGTTGAACTTGATGTTGATCAGGCTGCGCTCGGAGCGGCTGCGCGAGGTCATCACGTCCACGCCCTCGATGCCCGCCAACTGGTCCTCCAGCGGCTTGGTCACCTGCGACTCGATCACCTCGGGCGAGGCGCCCTTGTAGGTCGTGTCCACCGACACGATGGGCTCGTCGATCTTCGGATATTCGCGCACCGTCAGGCGCGAATACGAGATCAGCCCGATCAGCACGATGACCAGCGATAGCACCGACGCGAACACTGGCCGCTGGATACAAGTTTCCGAGATACGCATGAGGGGCCGCCGTTCGCTGGGAAGATGGCGTCAGGCGCCGTTTTTTACGATCTGCACCGGGCCGCCATCGGTGACGCGCTGCAGGCCCGACACCACCAGCTCGTCGCCGGCCGCCACGCCCGTCAGGATCTCGACCTTGCCCTCGCGGCGCTCGCCGATGGTGACTTCGCGGCGCTCGGCCACGCCGTCCTTGACGCGGTATACGTACTGGGTCTCGCCCGACGGCGACAGCGCCGCCTCGGGCGCGACCAGCGCCTTGTCCTGGTTGAACAGCAGTTGCACGCGCGCGAACATGCCCGGACGCAGCAGCGAATCGGCGTTGGCCACGGTGGCGCGCAGCAGGATGGAGCGCCCGCCCGCGTCGACCAGCGGACTGACGGCATACACCAGGCCGGGACGTTCCTGGCCGGGCAAGGCGTCCAGCCGCAGCGTGAGCTGCTGGCCCACGCCGACCTTGCTCAGATACATCTCGGGCACGCGGAAATCCACCTTGAGCGGGTCGATCGCCTCCAGCGGCGCCAGGTCCTGGCCCTGGTTCACATAGTCGCCGACCGACACGCTGCGCAGGCCGGCGAAACCGGCGAACGGCGCGCTGATGGTCATCTTGTCCAGGCGCGCCTGCGCCAGCGCCACCGCGGCCTCCTGCACCTTGAGCGTGCTGGCCGACTCGTCGCGCGCCTGCTGGCTGACGAAGCCCTTGGCCTGCAGCGCCACGGCGCGGCGATAGTGGCTCTGCGCCAGCGCCAGGTTGGCGCGCGCCTGCGCCAGTTCGGCGCGCGGCACGGAATCGTCCAGGCGGATCAGCGCCTGGCCGCGCTTGACCGGCTGGCCTTCCTTGAACTCGATCGACTGGATGCGGCCGGCCACTTCGGGCCGCAGCATCACGGCCTCATCCGAGCGCAGGCTGCCCACCGCCGACAGGCCGCGGGCGAACGGAATTTCCGTGACGGCGGAGACTTCGACCCGCACTGGAGCCGCCTTGGAGACGGGTTTGGCGGGCGCGGCGGCGCTGGCCGCCGGCGTGGCGGCCGGCGCGAGCCAGCGCGGCACGAATACGCCCAGAGCGGCCCCCGCGGCCACTCCTGCCGCGATGGCGGCCAGCAATGCAGCTTTTTTCATGCGAATGTGGCGGTATCGCGGCGCGTGCCAGGCATCCCCCGCTGGGACGGCGCCGCAGGAACAGGATCAAGGGTTGGCACTTTAGCACCGGATTTACAACCTGGAACAATCCTGAAGCGCGCTGAAAGCACTAAACCGGCCGACCCAGGGTATTTCCCGATGCGGGCGGCCACGCCCGCGCATCCGCATCGGTGAAAACACGCAGTCATTGACGGACACCAGGCGGCACGCCGCGCCGCCCGGCGGGTCGTTCAAGCGCACCGGACCGACTCGACGCCCTGGTTGGCCAATTGGTCGGCGCGCTCGTTGCCGGGGTCGCCGGCGTGGCCGCGGACCCAGCGCCACGACACGGTGTGACGCCGCACCTGCTCGTCCAGGGACTGCCACAGCTCGGCATTCTTGACCGGCTTCTTGTCGGCCGTCATCCAGCCGCGCCGCTTCCAGTTGGCCAGCCATTCGGTCATGCCTTTCATGACGTACTGGGAGTCGGTGTGGATGGTGACCGTGCACGGACGCTTGAGCGCGCGCAGGCCCTCGATCACGGCCAGCAGTTCCATGCGGTTGTTGGTGGTCTGGGCCTCGCCGCCGTGCATGGTCTTTTCGTGCGCGCCGGCGCGCATCAACACGCCCCAGCCGCCCGGACCGGGATTGCCCTTGCAGGCGCCGTCGGTCCACATTTCCACTTTCTGGTCGTTCGCGTTGTTGTCCTGCATGGCGCTGCTTGTATGTCCTTGTTCTTTCGATATGAATCCGGCCCGCCGCTCAGGAGCGGTCGAAGCCGTCGCCTGCCTGGCGGTTGACCACCACCGACGCGGCGCGGGCGCGCTTGGGCTTGGTTTTCCAGGCGGGGCCGATGATACGCATGCCGGCCACGCGCTTGACGGCCGACACCAGGTAGACCGCGCCCCCCAGGCTCCACCAGCGCGCGCCGGCCGATTCCAGGAAGCCCCAGCGCTGCAGCCATTTCTCGCTGCGGCAGGCCGGCGCATAACAGCCGAAATGGCTTTGCTCGACCTCCAGCGACAGCAGCTTGAACCAGTCCTTCAGGCGCGGCAGGGAGACCTGCGACGACGGCGGCTGCGGCAGCCAGGGCTCCATGCCGGGCATGCGGGTGCGCGCGCCCCACATGCTCCAGGGATTGAAACCGGAGATCACCACCCGCCCCTCCGGCACCAGCACCCGCTCGACCTCGCGCAGCACGTTGTGCGGCTCGCTGGTGCATTCGAAGGCGTGCGGCAGGATCAGCAGGTCGACGCTCTGCGATTCGAACGGCAGCGCTTCGGGCTGGGCCAGCACCACGCGCGACTGCCAACCGGCGATATTCTCGGGCGCGGGGGTTTCCGTGCCGACATAGCCCTTGAAGGGCATGCGGTTGGCGCGCAGCAGATTCAGGTCGGCCAGGCCGACCTGCCAGGCGTAATATCCGAAGACGTCCGCCACGGCCGCGTCGAACTGCGCGCGCTCCCAGGCCAGGGCGTATTGCCCTGGCGGGGTCTGGAACCATTCGGCCAGTTCTACAATCGGCGGAGTTTCTTCTGCCACGTCTTCATTCCTTCGAATCCCATGCAAGCCTTGACCGCCCCCGCAGGCGGCCGCGAACGCAACGCCGCGGTCTTGCCCCTGCCCGCCTTCACCGACAACTATATCTGGGCCATCGTCCGCGACGGGCAGGCCGCCGTGGTCGACCCCGGCGAAGCCGGCACGGTGCTGCAATGGCTGGCCCGCGAAGGCCTGAAGCTGCGCGCCATTCTACTCACGCACCACCACGGCGACCATGTGGGCGGCGTGCTTGAATTGTCCCGCATTGGCGATATCACCGTATATGGCCCGGCGCGCGAAAAGCTGCCGCGCTGCGATGTGCCCCTGGCCGAGGGCGACCGCGTGGTGCTGCCGGAACTGGACCTGGACCTGACGGTGCTGGACGTGCCGGGGCATACCGCGGGCCACATCGCGTACACCGGCCGGGCCGCGGGAAAACAGCCTGTGCTGTTCTGTGGAGACACCCTGTTTGCCGGGGGCTGTGGCCGGCTTTTCGAG
This sequence comes from Achromobacter sp. SIMBA_011, assembly GCF_046535435.1. Classification (NCBI taxonomy): domain Bacteria; kingdom Pseudomonadati; phylum Pseudomonadota; class Betaproteobacteria; order Burkholderiales; family Alcaligenaceae; genus Achromobacter; species Achromobacter sp. SIMBA_011. Next base: position 65,871 of record NZ_JAWRWN010000007.1, read on the forward strand.
GGCACCCCCGCGCAAATGTCTGATTCCTTGGAAAAATTTTCTGTTTTACCGCCAGATACACAGGTTTTTTGCGCACACGAGTACACTCTAGCGAACTTGCGCTGGGCCATGGCGGTCGAACCCGCCAACCGCACCCTGCAACAGTGGTATCAGCGGGCCCGGCAATTACGCGCAGAAGGTCTCCCCACGCTTCCGTCGACCATCGGCCAGGAACGCGCGACCAATCCGTTTTTGCGCACGCAGCAAGCTGACGTCGTCCGCGCCGCAGGCAACTGGGCCGGCCACGACCACCCGACGCCGGTAGAGGTTTTTGCCTCCCTTCGTGAATGGAAGAACGATTTCAAGTGACCGCCCGATGAATTTCTCCCGACTCCTTCTGCCGCTTCTGCTGGCAGTCCTCGCCGGTTGCGCAGGAACCAAATCCCACGACAGCAAGAACCTCACCACCAACTCCCAAGGGCGCTACATCGCCCGCGACACGTCCCGCACGGTCGACCTGACCAATCCGCCGGTCGACGCCTGGGACCGCATCCGCCGCGGCTTCGCCATCCCCAACCTGAACACCGACCTCTCGCAGCAGTGGACCGACTATTACGCGTCCCACCCCGAGGCGGTGCAGCGCATGGCCGAGCGCGCCGGCAAATACCTGTATTTCATCGTCGACGAGATCAACCGCCGCGGCCTGCCGACCGAGCTGGCGCTGCTGCCGTTCGTCGAAAGCGCCTACAACCCCACCGCGCTGTCGCGCGCCCAGGCCTCGGGCCTGTGGCAGTTCGTGCCGGCCACCGGCCAGCACTTCAACCTGAAGCAGGACTGGTGGCGCGATGAGCGCCGCGACCCCATCGCCTCGACCAACGCGGCGCTGGACTACCTGGAAAAGCTGTTCGAGATGCAGGGCGACTGGTACCTGGCGCTGGCCTCGTACAACTGGGGCGAAGGCTCGGTGCAGCGCGCCATGGCCAAGAACGAGGCCGCCGGCCAGCCCACGGACTACCTGTCCCTGAACATGCCGGACGAGACCCGCAACTACGTGCCCAAGCTGCAGGCCATCAAGAACATCATCGCCGACCCGCAGCGCTACGCGGTGGCGCTGCCGCCGGTCGGCAACACGCCCTACTTCGTGACGGTGCAGAAGAACAGCGACATCGACCTGGAAATCGCCGCCAAGCTGGCCGAGATGCCGCTGGACGAATTCAAGGCGCTGAACCCGTCGTTCAACCGCCCGGTGATCCGCGGCGACCACGCCCCCACCCTGCTGCTGCCGGCCGACCGCGTCGAGATCTTCAACGCCAACCTGACCAACTACAAGGGCGACCTGAGCGCCTGGAAGGTCTACCACTCGCGCCGCGGCGAATCGTACGCCTCGATCGCCAAGCGTTTCGGCGTGACCGAAGCCAAGCTGCGCGAGACCAACGACATCGGCTCGCGCCAGAAGGTGGCCTCGGGCCAGTCATTGCTGGTGCCGGGCGACCCCGGCGCCGGCGGCGTGCAACTGGCCTCGCTGGCCGCGCCGGTCGGCGCGCTGGATTCTGCCCCGGTCAACACCAGCAAGGCGCCGGCGCCGCGCGGCAAGGCCGCGGCCCCCGCCGCGCGCGGCGCGGCCGCCCGTCCCAACGTGCGCACGCACAAGGTGCGCCAGGGCGATACGCTGTTCTCGCTGGCCAAGCAGTACGGCACCTCGGTGGACGCGCTGCGCGCCCTGAACAACCTCAAGGGCAACGCCCTCAAGATCGGCGCCCAGTTGCGCGTGCCGGGCACCAACGCCCGCGGCTGACTCCCCCGCCGATCCGTCTTTCGCAGCGGCGCCCACCCGGGCGCCGCGCCGTTTTGTCCGCGAGGCCGCCAAACTCCTTAAAATAGGCGGTCTCCAGCAGGAAAAAAATCAAAGGAACCTCACATGGGCTTTCTCGCCGGCAAACGCATCCTGGTCACCGGGGTGCTTTCCAACCGCTCCATCGCCTACGGCATCGCGCGCGCCTGTCACCAGCAGGGCGCCGAACTGGCCTTCACCTACGTCGGTGACCGCTTCAAGGACCGCGTGGCCGAATTCGCCGCCGAATTCGGCAGCGACATCGTGCTGCCCTGCGACGTCGCCGAAGACAGCCAGATCGAAGCCACCTTCACCGAGCTGGCCAAGCGCTGGGACGGTCTGGACGGCCTGGTGCACTCGATCGGTTTCGCCCCGCGCGAAGCCATCGCCGGCAATTTCCTGGACGGCCTGTCGCGCGAAGGCTTCCGCATCGCCCACGACATCTCGGCCTACAGTTTCGCCGCCATGGCCAAGGCCGCGCTGCCGCTGATGGAAGGCCGCAACGGCTCGGTGCTGACGCTGACCTACCTGGGCGCCGAACGCGTGGTGCCCAACTACAACACCATGGGCCTGGCCAAGGCCTCGCTCGAAGCCAGCGTGCGCTACCTGGCCACGGCGCTGGGTCCGCGCGGCATCCGCGCCAACGGCATCTCGGCCGGCCCCATCAAGACGCTGGCCGCCAGCGGCATCAAGGACTTCTCGGCCATCCTGAAGTTCGTCGAGGCCCAGGCGCCGCTGCGCCGCAACGTCACCATCGATGACGTCGGCAACGTCGCCGCATTCATGCTGTCGGACCTGGCCGCCGGCGTCACGGGTGAAATCACCCACGTGGACGCCGGTTTCTCGACGATCGTTCCGGGCATGGAAGAGTAAGACCTGCCTGGCCGGGCGCCGCGCCCGGCCAAGCGGGCCGGCGGCGGCAGCGCCGCTGGCCCAGGACCGCCGGCCCCTCAGGCCGGCCGCACGATCAGCGTCGAGACCTGCACGTCCACCGCCGTCATCAGCTTGTGGATCGGGCATTTCTCGGCCACGGCCAGAAGCTCGTCGATCTGCGCGTCCGACAGTTCGCCATGCAGCGTCAGCTTGGCGGTCAGGCGATAGACGCCCTTGCGCTCCTCGCTGGCGTCGCGCACTACGTCCACCCCCACCGATTCCAGCGGCAGCCCCTTGCGCTGCGCGTAGACCATCAGTGTCATGGCCTTGCAGCCGCCCAGCGCCGTATCGAAGTAGTCGTGTGGATCCGGGCCCGCGCCCTGTGGCTGCGGCATGTCCAGCGGCAGGTCGTGGCCTTCGGCCGTGGCGGTGAATTGCAGGGTCTTGGGCGCGTTCTGGCGCACGTGGATAGTCATGGGCGGAATTCCTCGCGTTGCGGGCGGCGCGCATGGCCGCCCCAACCCCGGTTGTAGCATCCGTCGCCCGGGCCACGCCCCGACGCAACATCCATTTCTGACTGTAAGCTGAACTTCTGGACGAGACGGCGGTCGGATAGCCTGTCCGCAAGATCGATTGCATTCACCAGGAAACCCGCATGAGCGCCAGACAACTTCTCGACCAACTGCTGCAATCCGGCCAGGGCCTGCTGGCCGACGCCGGCGCCAAGGTGCAGAACGCCACCGGCGGCAAGGGCGGTTCGTTCCTGACCGGCCTGGGCGGCGGCGCCCTCGGCGCGGGCGCGCTCGGCCTGCTGCTGGGCAGCAAAAAGGCCCGCAAGATCGGCGGCAAGGTCGCCATGTATGGCGGGATGGCGGCGCTTGGCGCCCTGGCATACCGCGCCTATGGCGACTGGCAACGCAACCAGGCCGGCGCGCCGGCCGCCCCGCCGCAGACGCTGGACCGGTTGCCGGCCCCCGAGGCCGAACAGCACAGCACCGCAGTGCTCACGGCCATGATCGGCGCGGCCAAGGCCGACGGCCACATCGGCCCGGAGGAACGCGCCCTGCTCGAAACCGAGCTGGCCAAGTTGTCCAGCGACGCGCAGGACCGCCGCTGGCTGGAAACCGAGTTGTCGCGCCCGCTCGATCCCGCCCAGATCGCGCAATCGGCCAGGACGCCGGAGATGGCGGCCGAGATGTACCTGGCCAGCCTGCTGGTGGTGGACGAGGAAAGCTACATGGAACGCGCCTACCTGGACGAGCTGGCGCGCCAGCTCAAGCTGCAACCGGGGCTGAAGGAACAACTGGAGCAACACGCCCGCGCGGCGGCCTGAGCGCCGCGCGCCGTCTTGCCGGTCAGGTCGGGACGCTGACCATCAAGGCGCGGAAACGGACGGCCCGGCCGTCCGCCCTGCCCGTCAATCGGCGCGCAGCCCGATCGCCTCGGTAAGCGCCGTATAGCGGTCAATGTCCGCATTGATCATGTCCTGGAACGCGCGCGGCGAACTGGTGGTCGGCGTGAAGCCCTGCTCGCGCAGCGCGGCCTGCACGTCCGGACGCAGCATGATGCGGGCCAGCGTCGTATTCAACTTCGCCACCACCGCCGGCGGCGTGGCCGCCGGCGCCAGCAGGCCATGCCATTGATCAAGCGCGTAGCCCGCCACGCCCTGCTCCGCCACCGTGGGGACCTCGGGCAAGAGCGGCGAGCGCTGCGGCGAGGTGACGGCCAAGGCCCGCAGACGGCCCGCCGCGATCAGCGGCGCGGCGCTGGACGCGGTGACGACCCCCATGCCGACCTGTCCCGACGCCACGTCGGTCAACGCCGGTCCGCAACCCTTGTAGGGCACATGCTGCAGCGGCGCGCCGGTGGCCCGCGCCAGCATCTCACCGGCCAGGTGCTGCGGCGTGCCATTGCCGCACGAGGCGAACGGCAGCGGCCGCTCCGGCCGCGCGGCGCCGCGGGCATCGTCCAAGGTGTGCAGCGGCGAGTTCGCCGGCACCACGAACACGGATGGCACAAAGGCCACGTTGATCACCGCCGCGAAGTCGCGCTTGGGCGCGAAGCCCAGGTTGCGGTAGACGCCAGGGTTGATCGCGAACGAGCTGTTGACCATCAGCAGCGTGTAGCCGTCGGGCGCCGACTCGGCCACGGCGCGAGCGCCGATGTTGCCGCTGGCGCCGGGCCGGTTCTCGACCACCACTGGCTGGCCGAATTGTTCCTGCAGGCTGGCGCCCAGGCGCCGCGCCAGCAGGTCGGTGCCGCCGCCGGGCGGGAAGGTCACCACGATGGTGATGGGGTGCGTGGGATAGGTCGCGTCCCCGGGCGTGTCGCCCGACGGCGGATTGCCGCAGGCGCCGAGCGCCAGGGCCGACAACAGCAACGAGGATCGAAGCGCGCGTTTCATGAGGCTTGCCTGTCGTATCGCGCCGGCCTCAGGCGTCCAGCCCGATGTCCAGCACTTTGGCGCTGTGGGTCAGCCAACCCACGGCGATCTGGTCGACGCCGGTGGCCGCCACCGCGGCCGCGGTCTCGGGCGTGATGCGGCCTGAGGCCTCGGTGATGGCGCGGCCGCGCGCCATGGCGACGGCCTGGCGTAATTGGTCCAGGCTCATGTTGTCCAGCAGCACCACGTCCACCCCCAGCGCCAGGGCCGTTTCCAACTGCGCCAGCGTGTCCACTTCCAGCTCGATCTTGACCATGTGGCCGGTGCCGGCGCGGGCGCGCGCCACCGCGGCCTCGATGCCGCCGGCCAGGGCGATGTGGTTGTCCTTGATGAGCACGGCGTCGTCGAGCCCGTAGCGATGGTTGCTGCCGCCGCCCACGCGCACCGCGTATTTCTGCACCGCGCGCAGGCCCGGCATGGTCTTGCGGGTGCAAGTGACGCGGGCGCCGTGGCCGGCGATGGCCCGCGCGATCGACGCCGTCGCCGTCGCCACGCCGCTCAGGTGACACAGGAAGTTCAGCGCCACCCGCTCGGCGGTCAACATGGCACGGGCGTTGCCGCGAATCCGCGCGATTTCGGTGCCCGGCGCCAGGTCGGCGCCGTCGCGGTGGGCAACCTCGAACTCGATGGCGGGATCGAGCGCGCGAAAAGCGAGCCGCGCCAGGTCCAGCCCGGCCAGCACGCCTTCCTGGCGCGCCACCAGGCGCGTCTCGGCCACGGCGTCGGCCGGCACGATGGCGTCGGTGGTCAGGTCTCCGGCCCGCCCCAGGTCTTCAAGCAACGCCGCGCGCACCAGCGGCTCGAGCATGACATCCGGCAGGGAGGGAATGGCCAAACGGGCAACGGGCGCTTCAGCAATAATGCTCATTTTGAGTATTTTGTGGTTAAAAAAAGGCGCGCAAATAATGCGCATGCACTTATGCTAAAGATGAGTATATGGCCTTGTCAAGCGTCACAGCGAGCGTGACAGCGGCAGCTTGCTGCCCGCGATGGCGCGTTCGAGCAGCACGTCGCGGCGGAAGCGGAACAGTTTGGCGGGGCGTCCCGCCGTGCCGGTGGCCATTTCGCCGGTCTCTTCCACCAGCGCCTGCTGCTCGATCAGGCGGCGGAAATTCTGCTTGTGCAGGCCGCGTCCGGCCAGGGCCTCGACCGCCAACTGCAACTGCAGCAGCGTGAACTGCGCCGGCATCAGTTCGAACACCACCGGCCGGTACTTGATCTTGGCGCGCAGCCGCGCGATGCCGGTCGCCAGGATGCGGCGATGGTCATGCCGCATGGGCTCGCCCGGCAGCGGCGCGGCGGCCGCCTCCGAACGGCGGCGCGCCGCTTCCGGCACCAGGCCGGCCTCGAACAGCAATTCGTAGCGCTGCAGCACCATGTCCTCGTTCCAGGCGGCGCCGTCCAGGCCGAAGGTGATGGCGGCGCGCTGGCGGCGGCGCTGGCGCAAGGCGCCATCGCCGGTGTCGTCGCACCAGGCCTGCAGGCGCGGCACGATCAGCTCGTCCACCAGCGCCGGCGTACCGGCGCGGCGGTCTTCCCAGGGGAAATAGCGGTACCAGTCCTGCCAGCCGACCTGCGCCACGCCGGTCTCGCCGGCCTCGCGCGTCAGGCCCAGGTAGCTGACCGACATGACGCGCGCGCCCGATTCGTCGGAACGGTCGCCATCGGCGAAGGTGTAGAGCTGTTCGACGTAACCGAGCGGATGGTGCGTCTGGGTCTCGACCCAGGCCCGCAAGCCCGCCTGCAGCGAGCGGTGCGACAACTCGAAGGGCCCCGCCGGCAGGGCCCGCGCATCGTCGGTGGTCAGCACGCGCGGCTCGCCGTTGGTGACGGCGACCAGGACGGCAACGAGTTCGGCGTGGACGGAGCGTTCGACGGATTCGGTCAAGGTGGCGGATGAAAATGAGGAAAACCGGGCGTGGTGACGCGACGCCGCGAGGCGCTCGGCATTATAAGGTCGGGGCCCTGCAACAGCCCCTTGCAAACGTGACAGCGCAACCCGCCGCAAGGGCCGCGCGCGGCCCTAACATGAAGAGGAATCCCCGGCGCGTCGCCATCCTGGGACGCCCACAACCGGAGCCGTCATCATGCTGAAAACCGTCATCGATTCCTCCGCCGCCAGCAGCAAACCGGACACCGCCCCGGAGCCAAAGCCGTCCGTCGATCCCCGCAAGGGCACCGGCATCCTGCCCATGCCTGACCAGAGCGAGGTCGTCGCGGGCATGCCACGCCGCGGCCGCGCCATCGAGGCGCCCGGCGACCCCGGCATCATCACGCCCGAAGATGACGTGCTGGACACGTCATACGAAAACCACAAGCAATGACCGGCACGCGCCGCGCCGGCGCGCGCCGCGATCAGGCGACCTTGGCCACCGCGTCCTGGCGCGTGTCGACCACCGTCAGGATGGCCAGGAAGCCGCTGATGTCGAACACCTCGCGCACATGCGGCTGCATCGCGCACAGCGCCAGCGCGCCCGAAGCCTGCTTCAGGCGCTTGGCCAGCACCAGCACCACGCGCAGGCCGGCGCTGGAGATGTAGTTCAGGTTGGACATGTCGAGCACGAAACGGCGTTCGCCTTTTTCGACGTGCGACAACAGGTCGGCTTCGATGCCCGCGGCGTTGCCGCTGTTGATCTGGCCTTCGGGCGAGACAACCAACACTTCCCCGACCTTCTCGATTGCGAGATTCATAGTGGTTCCCGGTAAATGACCGACGCCCCGGATCCCGGCGCTTGCGGGCGGCGGCGCGATGCCGAGATGATACGCGAGGCGCCGGCGCAGCCAAACGCAAACGTGGAACGACACGCGCCAGTGGCTCACCCGTTCCGCCAGCGGGCCGCAATCGGGCATACTTCCACCTGCACGTGTACCACTGAACGCAAGGCGACCATGCCCCCTCAGCCCGATACGCTTGACCTCGTTCCCGACGCCCGCGCCGTCGCCTGCGCCATTGAATGGCTCGAGGCCATTGCCGAGCGCGACGCGTGGTCGCCCAAGCTGAGTTTCGGTCTGTCCTTGAGTCTGGACGAAGCGCTGACGAACATCGTTTCCTACGCCTTCGACGATCCCTTGCTCGCCCCCGATCCCGCCCACGTCAGCCTGGCCTGTCGCCAGGACGACGAATGGATCTCGCTGGAGATAATCGACAATGGCCGTCCGTACGATCCCACCAAGACCCCGCCGCCCCCACTGGCCGCGACGCTCGATGACGCCGACATCGGCGGCCACGGCGTGCGGCTGATGCAGCACTATCTGCACGACCTGCGCTACGCCCGCAATGGCAATGAGAACCGCCTGACGCTCGTGATGCGCGCCGCGTGACCCTGCCTGGCGCATTCGATCAAGACGCGCTATCGACAACCAGCAGTGCATAGACAGAAAGTACCGAACGAAACCCGGTCGTCTGTCACTCATGCATAGCCCCGTGCGCCGGTCGCGCGCGGACCTCGCCCAGATGCCGCCCGTGAACGCTCCCTATCGTCCAGAAGGATTGCTTGCCCGGCCCTTGTACGCCCGCGTCGACGCGGGCGCGGTGGCCCACAATCTCGCGCGCCTGCGCGCCACCCTGCCCCGCGCCCCCGCGTCGGGCGCCGCCGCGCCGCGCCTGTGGGCCACCGTCAAGGCCGACGCCTACGGCCACGGCCTGGCGCGCGTGCTGCCCGCGCTGCGCGCCGCCGACGGGCTCGCTGTGCTGCACCTGGACGAAGCGCGCGCCTGCCGCCAACTGGGCTGGGACGGCCCGGTGCTGGTCTACGGCGGCCTCTATTCGCAGGCCGACACGCTGCTGCTCGACACGCCGGGCCTGCATCTGGTCATCACGCATGCCGCGCAACTGGACTGGTTGGCGCAATCGCCCGCCGCCGAGCGGCCGTCGGTCTGGCTGCGCTTTGCCGGCGACATCCATCACACCGGCTTCAGCGCCGACGACTACCGCGCCGCGTTCGAGCAGGCGCGCAACCTGGCCGCGCGTGGCCTGGTCGAGGAGGTCGGCCACCTGAACCACTATGCCCGCGCCGATGAGGCCGATGGCGTGGACAGCGCCGACGCGCGCTTTCGCGAGGTCATCCGCGACTTGCCGGGACCGGTGTCCACCAGCAATTCCGCCGCGATGCTTGGCCATGCGGCGCGCGCCGCGGCCACGCAATGGGTACGGCCAGGCCTGGCGTTGTACGGCGCCAGCCCGTTCGCCCACCGCAGCGCCGCCCAACTGGACCTGAGGCCAGCGATGTCATTGCATTCGCAGGTGGTAGGCATCCAGCGCGTGCCGGCCGGCGCCGGCGTCGGCTACAGCGGCGCATTCCTCGCGCCCACGGCGATGGCCGTGGGCATCGTCACCTGCGGCTACGCCGATGGCTACCCGCGCCACGCGCCCACCGGCACGCCGGTGGTGGTGGCCGGCATCCGCACGCGGCTGCTGGGCCGCGTTTCCATGGACATGATGGCGGTGGATCTGGGCCCCGTGCCGCACGCCGCGATCGGCTCGCCCGTGACGCTGTGGGGCGCGGACGGCCTGCCGGTGGAAGAAGTCGCGATGGCGGCGGGCACCATCGCCGCCCAGTTATTGACGGGCTTGAGCGCGCGCGTGCCGGTGGCGCTGGCCAGCGCCGGCGCGGCGCGCTGAATGGCGCGGCACGAGCGCCACGGTGACGACCTGACGCGAACCGCGGGCCAGCCGCCGCGCTCAGGCGGTCTCTTCACGCGGCCGGGCCGGCGCGAACAACAGGAACAGCAAAGTCGCGATCAGGTAGATCACGCCGGTCGCGGCCAGCCCCGCCCCCATGCCGGCGGCGCCGAACATGGCGCCGACCACCAGCGGCCCGGCCATCTGGCCGAGCTTGTCGGCGGCGCGCATGACGCTGGTGGCGCCCGCCGCGCCGTAGCGCTGCACGTCCGGCAGCGCCAGCATGTAGGGCGATTGCGACGCGCCGGCGAAGCAACTGGCCAACGCCAGCAGCAGCACCGCCGCGGCCGCGGCCAGCAGGCCGCTGTTGAAGTACAGCCCGAGCATGCCGAGGCTGCCGACCAGGCCGCCCAGCACGATCCAGCTCTTCTTGATGCGGCTGCGGTCCACCACCCGGCCCATCAGCGGCCCGACGTAGATGACGCACAGGCCGTAGATCATCAGCACCCGGCCGATGCTGGACGCGGCCACGCCCTCGGCCTCCAGGTACAGCGGCAGCGCGAACGACAGCAGGCCGACCTGCGCGATCGAGAACGGAATCACGCTGCCCACCAGCAGCAGGCCGAAGTCGCGGGTGAACAGCAGCTTCAAGGTATCCGAAAGATGCGCGCGGGCGCGCCCCGCGGCCTGCGCGGCCAGTTGGCGGCCGCGGTCCATGTAGGGGCGCATCAGGATCAGCACGCCGGCCAGCGGCATCACCAGCATCACGGCGCCGACCGCGAACACCGCGCGGAAACCGACCTGTTCCATCAGCATCGCGCCCACCGCCGCGCCGGACAGGTGGCCGGCGAACAGGCCGGCGATCACGCCCGTCATGTTGCGGCCGCGATATTGCGCCGGACTGCGCGTGACGATGAAGCCCTGCAGCCCCATCCAGGTCAGGCCATAGCCCAGGCCCACCAGGCCGCGCGCGGCGCTGAACATCAACAGATTGGTGGAGGCCGCGCACGCCAGCATGCCGGCGGCCGACACGCCCAGGCCGGCCAGCACCGGCACCTGCCAGCCCTTGCGGTCGGTGAGGCGGCCGGCCAGCAGCGAGGTCAGCAGGCCGCAGCCCATTTCCACGGAGATCGGCAGCGCCAGCAGCAGATTGGCCGGCAGGTCGAGCCCGCCCGCGGACAGGCTGCGCGCATACAGGGGCAGGAAACCAAGCGGCAGGGCCCACGCGAACAGGAAGCCGAACATCACCGGTCGGGCGATGCGGCCCACCTCGGAGGCGTCGTCCGGGCCGACGCGGCTGCCGTCGGGCAGCGTGGCGCGCGCGGCGAAAGCGCGGTTCATCAGCAGCGCCAGCAGCAACAGCATTTCGATCGCGGCCACCAGCGCCACCGCCACCACGGTGACGGCATCGAGCGCGCGGCTGCGCACGCCCGCCGCGATGACGTCGCTCGACAAGCGCAGCACCAGGTCGCCCTGCGCCTTCGGATCCGCCAGCGCCGCGCCCAGCGGCAACACCAGCGTCAGGTCATCGGCCTGCGGCCGGGCCGCCGGCAGCGCCGACACGTCGAGCGCGCCGTGCGCGTCGGCGCCATACAGCACGCGGCCGTCGCGATCGGCCAGTTCGATCTGCGCCACCGCCGGGAAGGTGCCTGCCAGGCGCGCGAACGGCGCTTCCACGCCGCGCAGCCGGTTCACCTCCAGGCCGTAGCCGAGCACGCGGTTCAGGTCGCGCTGCAGGCCCTCGGCCAGCAGCCCGACGTTGTTGCGCGTGACTTCCAGCCAACCGCTGCGGAACGTGGAAATGGTGTAGGCGGCATACACGCCCTGCGCCAGCACCAGCGCCAGCAGCGGCACCACGAAGCGCGCGCGGCCGCCCGCGGCCAGCGAGGTCAGCGGCACGATGTACTTGAAGACCGCGGCCAGGCCCAGCCCGACCAGCACCGTGACGACCAGCAGCACCTGCAGATTGTCGATGATGAGCTGGCGGCTGGCCTCGCCGTCCTTGGCTGCCGACAGCACCACGGCGCCGACGCTCTTGCCGCCGGCGCCGGCCAGCGGCACGGCCACCGTCACGCGGTCGTCGTCCACCGCGACCAGCGCGCCCGAGCCGCGACGCGCCAGGCCCGCGGCCAGCGGCCCGCCGGCGTCGAGCGTGCGCGCCAGTTGCGTGGCGTCTTCGGGCAGCTCGCCCTCGGCGGCCACGGCCTGGCCGTCGGCCAGCAGCACCGCCGCGCCCTGCACGCCGCGCGAGCGCGCGACCCCGTCATGCAAGGTGTCGCGCAGGCCGAAATACTGTTCCAGCGGCTTGCCCAGGCGCAGGCCGTTCTCGATATTGCCGGCGACGCGGCGCGCCACCACTTCGACGCGGTCGGCGGTGGTGTCCACCACCAGCCGGTTCAACGCCGACAGGCTCAGCGCGCCGATCAGTGCCTGCGCCAGCAGCAGCACGGCCAGACAGGCCAGAGTGACTTCCAGTACCGGGCGACGACGCAACCCATCGAGCACTACTTGTATTGGTTCGCTACGCATGGGGCCACGCCGTCGCAAAGTATTTACACACGGGCACTAATGGTATTTACAATTAATGCAAATTGCATCCTATTTCACGCCCTTACCTCATCCGCCGCCCATTGCCCCCATGTCGTTGCGCTCGCTCCGTAGCAAGATTTTTCTACTGGTCGTAGCGCTGCTCCTGGCGGTGGCGGCATTCGTGATGCTGACCTCGCAGCGCAACGTCACCCGCACGGTGATGAACAGCGAGCGCCACGCCGTCAGCAACGTCATGGAACTGGTGCTGCGCGACGCCGAGGCCCGCTGGGGCGCGCTGCTGGCCGACAAGATCTCCACCGTGCGCAGCGGCCGGCGCCAACTGATGCAGAGCGGCACCGTGGTGGCCGCGGCGCTCGGCACCTACGCCGACCTGGCCGAGCGCGGCATCATGACGCCCGGCGCCGCCAAGGGCATGGCGCGCGCCTGGATCAACCACCTCAAGCTCGACGACCGCCGCTACGCCTTCGTCTACGACGCCGACTTCCAGGTGCTGGCCAGCGGCAATCCCGACATGATCGACCGCGACCTGTCGTCGCTGTCTGACTTCAAGAACCGGCCGCTGGCGCAGGCGCTGCTGGAAGAGAGCCGCACGTCCGGCTACGGCTTCGCGATCTACCGCTGGCCGCCGTCGGCGCAGCGCGGCGATGGCGAGACGCGCTATGCGTATTTCGGTTATTTCCGCCCCTGGAACTGGGTGTTCGCCATTTCCGACAGCGCCCAGGACGTGATCGAGCAGATCCAGACGCGCCGCGAGCAGTTGGAGAATTCGGTGCGCGACACCTTGTCGAAACTGACCCTGGCGCAGTCCGGCTTCATCTTCATCGCCGCCGACGACGGCCGCATGATCGTGCCGCCGCCCGAGGCTCGCGCCGGCTTGCTGGACGCCAAGGACGGCAGCGGCGAGACCTTGCGCGCGCTGCTGGCGCGCCAGGATGGCGGCGGCAAGCTGCAGAGCCTGCGCTTCGAGGGCGGCGACGGCCCCTGGCAGATCGACAGCGCGCGCTTCGCCCCGCTGGGCTGGACCGTCGTGGCGGTGGTGCCCGAGAGCGACCTGACCGCCCCGGCGCGCGAACTGCTCAACCGCCAGGCGCTGATCTTCGTCGGCATGATGCTGGTGGCGCTGGTGTGCGCGTGGCTCGTGGCCGCGCGGATCGTGCGGCCGCTGGAAACGCTGACCCACTACGCGCGGCTGCTGCCCGAACAGGACCTGACCGCGGCATCGGCCGTGCCCGCCCACATCGCCGCCCTGCCCGACAAACACAAGGACGAAGTGGGCCGGCTGGCGGCGTCGTTCCTGTTCATGGACCGCAAGTTGCGCGAGAACGTCGCCCGCCTGATGCGCGAGACCACCGCGCGCGAGCGCTTCGAGAGCGAGCTGAACATCGCCCGCGCGATCCAGCTCGGCCTGCTGCCGGTGCCGCTGTCGCCCATTACGCGCGAGCAGATCGACCTGAACGCCGTGATGCTGCCGGCCAAGGAAGTGGGCGGCGACCTCTACGACTACTTCACGCTGCCCGACGGCCGGTTGTGCCTGGCCATTGGCGACGTGTCGGACAAGGGCGTGCCGGCGGCGCTGTTCATGGCCGTGACCCGCACCCTGATCCGCGCCACCGCCGAGGACGAGACCGACCCGGCGCTGATCATGCAGAAGATCAACAACCGCCTGTCCGAGAACAACCCGAACATGATGTTCGTCACGCTGCTGATCGGCGTGCTCGACATGACCACGGGCGAACTGAAGTGGGCCAACGCCGGCCACCTGCCGCCCGCGGTGGTGGGCGCGGACGGCGTGGTGCGGCTGCTGGAAGGCCGCAGCGGCCCGGCCTGCGGCGTGCAGGAAGACCTGACCTACCGCTGCCTGTCGACGGTGCTGGCGCCGGGCGAAATGCTGGTGGGCTACACGGATGGCATCACCGAGGCCGTCAACCCGCAGAATGCGCAGTACGGCGATCCGCGCCTGCTGGCCGTGCTGTCCAATCCCCCCGTGCCGGCGGCCAATCTCGCCAAGCGTCTGCTGGAAGACGTGCAGGCCTTTGCCGACGGCGCGGAACAATCCGATGACATCACTTTGATCGTGATCCGCCGCCCATGAAGACCTCGTTGCCCACCTTATTGCTGAGCCTGGCCCTGCTGGCGCCCGCCGCGAGCCTGGCCCAGGCGGCATCGCCCCCGGCCAGCCACCCCACGGCAGGCGCGGCCGCCGCGCCCCAGGTCTTTCCCACCAAGCCGGTGCCGCGTCCCGACGGCAAGAAATGGCGCATCGGCTATTTCGAGAGCGGCGACTACAGCGAATACCCCCGCACGCTGCGGGTCACCGTGGACGGCCTGCAGAAGCTGGGCTGGATCACCGTGCCGACCATTCCCGACGGCCTGAATGGCAAGCAGATGTGGGAATACCTGGCCGACAACGCCCGCAGCGACACGCTCGAATTCGTGCGCGACGCCTGGTGGCAGCCTGGCAACTTCGACGCCGCGCAGCGGCCGGCGGTGCGCGCCGCGATCAAGCAGCGGCTGGAGGAAAAGAAGGACATCGACCTGATCATCGCCATGGGCACGTGGGCCGGCCAGGACATGGCGGGCATGGGCGCGCCGGTCCCGACGATCGTCGCCTCGACCAGCGACGCGGTCGGCGCCCGCATCACCCGCTCGGCGCAGGACAGCGGGCTGGACAATCTGCACGCCCGCGTGCAGCCCGAGCGCTATCAGCGGCAGGTCCGGCTGTTCCACGAAATCGTGCCGTTCAAACGGCTCGGCCTGGTCTACGAAGACAGCCCTGAAGGCCGCACCTACAGCGCCGTCGACGCGGTCGAGCAGGTGGCGCGCGAGCAGGGCTTCGAGGTGCTGACCTGCAACGCGCCGTCCAACGGCATCGCGCCCGAGGCCGCGACCCGCAACGCGCTCGAATGCTATGCCAAGCTGGCGCCGAAGATCGACGCGGCCTATGTCACGGTGCACCGCGGCGTGACGCCGGTGTCGATCGATACGGTGGCCGAAATACTGCGGCAGGCGCGCGTGCCCAGCTTCTCGATGCTGGGCTCGGAAGAGGTCAAGCACGGACTGCTGCTGAGCCTGGCCCAGGCGGACTACTCGTACGTCGGGCTGTTCTATGCCGAGACCATGGCGCGCATCTTCAACGGCGCCAAGGCGCGCGAGCTGAGCCAGGTCTGGATCGACCCAGCCAAGATCGCGCTGAACCTGCAAACCGCGCGCGTCATCGGCTTCGATCCGCCCGTGGATATCCTGCTGGCGGCCGACGAAGTCTACGAGGCCCGGTAACGCCCTGTTGCCACTCCAAGGCCGGAATCCGCGCAATGGCATAAAATCCGGCTACGTGCCGTGGCGAGGGAACTAAAGCGCCAACCGGGTTACTCAACCACAGGGGCTATTGAATCTCCCATGGGCCCGATCTCGGACACGCCGGATTTATTGGCTGCATGACAATTTCATCGGTTACCCCTTCATCGCCGTTCCTCTCTCTCGAAGCCTTCGCCAAGGCGGCGGAGAGCGGGCAGGACGTGTATGTCGACGTCGCGGGCGAAAGACTCCAGGTCCTGGGCGTGGGCGCCACGCCCGGCGGGCGCAGCGTGGCATGGGTGGCGCCCAATGTCGACACCACCGAAATGTTCGCGCAGGCGCTGGCCCGCACCTTTGGCCAGGGCATCGCCAGCGCGGTGTCGCGCGAACTCGGCCTGGAACCCAACCCCGGCAAGCCACTGTCCGCGCGCACCGTCGCGCAGGCGCTCGACATGGCGCAGACCTCGCGCGACGCGCTGTCGGGCGTCGATTTCCTCACGCGTCTGGCCCTGTCCGCCACCAGCGGCGCGCCCGCCTTCCAGCAAGCCTGTGCCGACGCGGGCGTGGCGCCCGCCAGCCTCGACGCCGCCCGCCGCAGCTCGCTGGACCAGGCCATGCAGGCCCGCTTCGACCAAGCCGCCCAGTCCGGCCAGAGCCCGGTCTCCCTGGGCACCGCCGCCGCCTGGCTGCGCGACATGCTCAAGGCCGGCTAAGGCCGGCGCCAGACCGCCGCCCCCCGGATTCCGGCATGCGGAATCATGCCGCGCGCTGCTTACTTGTTTTTACATTTCTGACATCAAAAACGCGATTTTTGCCGCAAGATTTCGGTTTTCGAAATATTGTGACACGCGTAAGCTGCGATAATTCGCGGCACGCCGGTAGTAACTTGTAGCTTCATACACGTTTCTTTTCGCCTCCCATGACCAACCCCAGCGATTGCACAGCCGCTTCCCCGGAAGCGGATTTGCCGCCCATTCGCGCTGACGGCGAAGGGCAGGGGTGGGACACGGGCGAGGAATACCTGTTGCGCGACCTGGTGCGGGAACACTCCACCCGGCTGCAGCGCTTCATCATCAAGCACATCGGCAACACCACCGAGGCCGAAGACCTGGCCCAACAGGCCTTTGTCGAAGCGGCCCGATCCTACCGCAGCTTTCGCGGCGAATCGCAACTGTCCTCCTGGCTCTATGGCATCGCGCTCAACCTGGTGCGCAACTACCTGTCGCGCGCGCCGGAGCGGCGCCACGATTTCGTCAGCGACAGCGTGCTGGCCGAGCACGCCAGCGGCGATCTGCCCCCCGACCGCGCGCTCGAGCAGAGCCAGACCCTGGCGTTGCTGCAGGAATCGCTGGACGAGCTACCCGAGAACATGCGCGACATCCTGCTCATGGTCGGCATCGACGAAATCTCGTACGAAGACGCCGCGGCCCTGCTGACGGTGCCCGTCGGCACCGTGCGCAGTCGCCTGTCTCGCGCACGCGCGGCGCTGCGCGACAAGCTGGCCCATAAGGGGCTGCGGCTCGACGACTGAGCCGCCCGCCACTACGGCGCCCTGCCCGTTCCCGGCGCCGCCACCGGCTCGACCTGTATCACCGGCCCCTGCTGCGCGTTCGATTTGCCTTCGAGCACCGGCGTGGCCGTCGGCGTGCCATCCAGCCATTCCGAGGCGCGCACCGGGCCGCTGCTGCGGCGCAGCTCCACGTTCGGCCCGAACACGATGCGGGTGCGCTGGCCCTGCACCAGGTCGAGGTATTGGCCCGCCGTCATGCGGTCGCCACCCCAGGTGGCGTTGAGCATCGGGCCGGTGCCGGCCGCGCCGGGCGTGGCCACCACTTCGCCGTTGATCGCGACCACCTTGGGGCGGATCAGGAACAGGCGCTCGCGCCGCTGCACGGTCTTGGACTTGTTGGAGAACAGCAGCCCCAGGCCCGGGATGTCGCCCAGGATCGGCACCTTGTCGACCTGCTCGGAATTCTGGCTGCTGTTGTAGCCGCCGATCAGCAGCGTCTGGTCGTTGCCGACGATGGCCAGCGTGCTGATGTTGCTCTTGCGGACCGTGGGCAGGTTGTCGATCTGGCGCTCTTCCTGGATGCGGCCGTCCTCGATATCCACGGTCAGTTCGACGCGCGCGCCGTTCTTCGATTCGATATGGCGCGGCGTCACGCGCAGCGACGTGCCCACGGTCACCGGCGTCACGGTGGCCACGCGCTCGCCACGGGTCTGGATATAGAAGGTATCCGACAGGTCGATCATGGCGCCCAGGTTGTCGGCCGTCAGGATCGACGGCTGCGACAGGATGTTGGCCTGGCCCTTGGTCTGCAGCGCCCGCAATCGCGCGGCCAGGGTGTTGCCCACGCTCACGCCGATGGTGCCGGGCGACAGCGCCGCGCCGCTTTCCAACGGCAGGCCGCCGCTGGGGCTCAGGCCCAGGTTGCCATAGCCGAAGGTGGTGGAGCCGGCGCGCGCGCCCCAGGTCACGCCCAGCTCGCTGACAAGGTCGGAGTTGACGTCCACGATCATGGCCTCGATCTCGACCAGCGTGCTGGGCAGGTCGAGTTGCTCGATCAGGCTGCGGTAGATGGGAATGCGGTCAGGGATGTCCTGCACGATGATGGCGTTCAGGCGCGCATCGGCCTGCACGGTGGGCTCGCGCAGGCGCAGGCCCGTCTTGCCCGCGCTGGCGGGCGCGGCCGGCTGGCCGCCGGCCTGCCCGGCCGGCGCCGCGCCGCCATCGCCGCCGACCTGCGGGAACGCCGGCGGATTGTCGCGCAGCGGCGCCGCGATCGCGGCCAGGGTTTCGTTGTTGGCGCCGCCCCCGCCGCCCGTGATCAGGTTGCGCAGCACGGTGGACAGGCCCGGCGTCACCACCTTCTGGTCGCGGTAGCTGATGGTGCGGTCGTTGACCGAGGCGTGCTTGAGCCGGAACACCGCCACCTGCTGGCCGCCGGCGCCCATCGGCAAGGCCGCCACGGTGCGCTCGACCAGATCGACGTAGCCCGGCGGGCCCGACACCAGCGCAATGCCCTGGTCTGGCAGCTCGCCCCAGCCAAAGCGCGGGTCCAGCACGCCGAGCTGCTGCAGGGCCTGGCGCAAGGCGCTGATGGAACTGCCCATGGCGCTGACCGAACGCGTCTTCATGTCGTTGGTGCGGCTGACGAACAAGGTGCCGGCATAGACGAACCAGTTGAAGCCGTAGACACCGCCCAGCCGGTCCATGAACTCGGTCGGCGTATTGGCGTTGAATTTGCCGTTGACCGTGCCCGTGACGTTGGGTCCGAGCTGCAACGACAGGCTGAAGCCGCCCGCGAATTCGCGCAGCAGCGTCTGCAGGTTCTCGTCGCGGGCATAGTAGCTGTAGGGCACGTTCGGCCAGTTCGGGGCGGCTTGCGCGCCGCTCGCCAGGCCCAGCGACAACGCAGTCGCCAGAATCATCCGCTTCAACACTCTCTCTCCTCGGGCGGCATGCCCGTCACGCGTATTCATGTGAGCCGCCGCACGGCGCCGGCCCAAAAGGACAGCGCATTGGCGAATGCGCCCATGGCTTCTTCCAGCGCCAGTTCGCCGCTGCCGGGCTGCAGCGACTGCTGCAACCACAGCGCGCGATCCTGCGGATCGACCACGCAGGCGGCCGCGTGCCGCGCCAGCATGCCCGCCGCCAGCTTGCCGATTTCCGTCACCAGCCGGTCGCGGTCGACGTCACTGGCCGGCAGCGCGCACAGGCGCGCGCTCATCGCCAGCCAACCATCGCGCGCCGGCTGCAGATGCACGCGGTAGGTCTGGTCGACCACCACGGTGAGGCGGCCATCGGCGCGCGTCGAAGGCGGCAGGCCGTGCCGCGCCGCATAGGCGGCTATCAGGGGATGCTGGGGTGCATTCATGTCGGGTCGTCCGGATTGCCGGCCAGCTTCCTGACGAGCCGCAGGACTTCGGCGACCGGCTCGATCAGTTCGCTGGGGATGTATTGGTCGGGCTGCGCGGACGCCATCAGCGCGCGCGCCAGGGGAATGTTCTGCATCACCGGCACGCCGGCCTCGCGCGCCGCCGCCATCATCTGCTCGGCCAGCGCGCCCTCGCCCTTGGCCAGCACCACCGGCAGCGGCGTCTCGTCGGGCTCGTAGTAGATGGCCACCGCCAGGTGGGTCGGGTTGGTCACCAGCACCGACGCCTTGCGCGTGCTGGCGACCGCGCCGTGCATCACCATCTCCTGGTGCAGGTGCTTGCGCTTGTGCTTGATGTGGGGGTCGCCCTCCATCTCCTTGAATTCCTGCTTGATGTCTTCCTTGCTCATCATCAGCCCCTTGCGGTACTGCATGCGCTGCCAGACGAAATCGGCCAGGGAAATCACCACATAGGCCACCGCGATGTTCACGATCAGCGCGCGCATCATGCCGCCCACGCCCGCCTCCAGGCCCGCCAGGCCGCTGTGCGGCACCGCCATCAATTCCGGCAGCGCGTCGCGCACCACCAGCGTCACCAGCGCCGACAGGAAGGCGATCTTGATGATGGACTTGAGCAGCTCGACCAGATTCTTCTTCGAGAAGATGTTCTTCAGATTGCTCATCACGTTGAGTTTCTTGGCCGACGGCTTGAGTTTCTCGAAGGCCAGCACCACCCCCACCTGCAGGAATTCGGAGAACATGCCAATCACCAGCACGATCAGCACGAACGGCAGCACCAGGTAGACGGCTTCGCGCAGGGCGGCCTCCAGCGCCACGGGCAGCGCCTGCTCGAACGGCTGCCCCACCAGCGTTGACGGAATCAGGATCAGCCGGCCCAGGGCCTCGACGATGCCGTGGGCATTGCCCAGCATGTAGCCGAACAGCGCCAGCACCAGCAGCGTCTGCGTGAAGTCCTTGCTGTGCGCGACATCGCCTTTCTGGCGCGCGTCGCGCAGCTTCTTGTGGGTAGGCTGTTCGGTCTTTTCGCCGCTCATGGGGCCCGCCATTGGTTGTCCAGGAATGGCAAGGCCGAGCTGATATGGCCCGTGGCCTCGGCGGCATACTCGAACAGCGTGCTCATGTAGAGCACCATCACCAGCAACGCCAGCGCGCTCTTGATCGGCATCGCCAGGAAGAACACCTGCAACTGCGGCGCGAAGCGGCTGACCAACGCCAGCCCGACTTCGGCCAGGAACATCGAAATGATGGCGGGCGCGGCGAACAACAGCGTCAGCCGCAGGAAGCGGCCCAGTTGGTCCAGCATCAGCGGCACGCTCTCGCGCCGCAGGGTCGGCGCCCAGTCCCACAGGTCCCACAGGCGGAAGCTGTCGTAGAGCATGGTCAGCATCAGCATGAAGCCGCCCCCAACCAGGAAGAACACCATGAAGGCCTGGTTGAACAGGATGCCGAGCGGCGAGGAATCGTTGCCGGTGGCCGGGTTGATGGTGGCGCCCAGGCTGGCGCCGCGCTGATTGTCGACCACGAAGCCCACCGCCTCGAAAATCCAGAACGGGATCGCCACCAGGAACCCCATCACCAGGCCGATGAAGACTTCCTTGGCCACCAGCAGCACCAGCTCGATCGCGCCCAGGTCGATCATGGCGTAGCGCGGCGCCAGCGCCGGCACCAGCACCAGGCCGATGGCGGCGCAGATGGCGTAGCGCAGCATGCCGGGCAGCAACTGGCGGTTGAACAGGGGCAGCATCGCGCACAGCGCCAGGATGCGCGGCTGCGTCAGCGCCAGCGTGCCCAGGAAGACTTTCGCTTCGACGTAGGTGATGCCCGAGATCATGGTGGCCGGCCGCTCCTAGTGGATCTTATAGAAGAGGTCGAACACGGAAATCGTGAAGTTGTACAGCTCCGCGCTGAGCCAGCGCGCCGTCAGCAGGATCGTGGCGAATACCGCGATCAGCTTGATGGCGAACGACAGCGTCTGCTCCTGGATCTGCGTCAGCGCCTGGAACAGCGAAAACAGCGTGCCCACAATCGCGGCGACGGCGATCGGCGGCAGCGACAGCCACAACACCAGGTAGAGCGCCTGGGTCATGTACGAAACGAGGTCGACGGTTTCCATGGCGGCCTCAGGTGTAGGACAGCACCAGGCCCTGGATCAGCCGCGTCCAGCCGTCGACCATGACGAACAGGAACAGCTTCAGGGGCATGGAGATCGTGACCGGCGACACCATCATCATGCCCATCGCCAGCAGGATGTTGGAGACGATCAGGTCGATGATGACGAACGGCAGATACAGCAGGAAGCCGATCTGGAACGCGGCGGTCAGCTCCGACAGCAGGAACGACGGGATCAGCACCAGCAGGTCGTCTTCCTTCAGGTTACGGGCCTGCTGCTCGCCCCACAGCCCGCGCGCGGTGCGCAGGAAGAAATCGCGCTGCTCGGGGCGGCTGTTCTTGAGCATGAAGCCGCGCATCGGCTCGGCGCCGCGCGCCACCGCGTCGAGAATGCCTTCGAGCCGGTCCGGCTGCCGCGCCCCGGGCGCCACCACCGCGGGCGGCGCGCGCAGCTCGTCGCCGATCTGCATCACCACCGGCCCCATGACGTAGGCGGACAGGATCAGCGCCAGCCCGTACAGCGCCATGTTGGGCGGCACCTGCTGCACGCCCAGGGCATTGCGCACCAGCGTCAGCACCACCGCGATCTTCAGGAACGAGGTGGTCATGACCGCGGCCAGCGGCACCAGCGCCAACAGCGCCAGCACGACCGCCAGGCTGATCGGATCCGCGCCGTTCATGCGCCCGCCTTGCCCAGCCGGTGCAGTGTCACGCCGATGCGGCCGTCTATCTCGACCAGCTCGCCGCTGCCCACCAGCGCGCCGTTGGCGCGCACCAGCACCGGGCCATCGGCCAGCGGCCGCTCCAGGTCGAAGGTCTCGCCGGGTTGCAGCTTGCGCAGCTCGCCCAACGTGATCTGGCGCTCGCCCAGCTCGAAAGTCAGTCGGACGGGAATGGCATCGATATCGAGCGGCGTCTGGGCGCCCGCTTCGGCATCCTGGGGCGGTTGCGGCGTCTCGGTCATGAGGGAAGTCCAGCCTTGGGTAACGAGGTATGAGGAATCCTGGCGGCGCACCCGCAGCCCCTGGCCGTCGGCGCCCAGCCACAGTTCGCCGTCGGGCGAGACCAGACAGTGATCGAGGAAAAGGGTGTCGCGCGGCGCCAGGCCGCGCAGTTCGGCCGCGGTCAGATGGGTCCAGCCCAGGCAAGCGCGGATGCGCACCGGCACGGCATCGAGGTCGATCTCGTTGGCCGTCGGCGCGGCACGCCCGACCAGACCGGCCAACAGCATCAGGCCCAGGCCGTCGGTGTCCAGCGTGGCGTAGATCGAGGCGCCGTTGACGGGATGGCGCGCCGCGACAGTCCAGCCGTGCGCCAGCGCCGACGCCGGGCCATCGCGGCCCACCACGCGCAGCGGGCCGCCCGGCGACACCTCGGCCAGGCCTGCGACCACTTCGGCCACCAGGGTCTCGATGGCGGTCGACACCAGCGCCGGCGGCAGCGCGCCGACGTCGACGTCGGGCAGGCGCGCCGCCAGCCAGGCGTCGGCGGCGCTGGCGGGCAGCCCCAGCCGCAAGCGCGCGCCGGCCCATTCCAGGTCGGCCGACAGCGTGGCCGACTGGCGCAGGGCCTCGGCCACGCCGGGCGTGAAGCCCAGGCGCCATTGCGCGGGCTCGGCGTCGGCGCCGGCCAACGGCGCGAGCGTGACCTGCAGGTCGGCGCCATGGCGCGCGATCAGCGTGCGGGCCCGGGCTTCATTGGCGGACAGGCGCGGCAACGACGGCGGGGACGGGGAAAAAAGCGTACTGGCGGTCATGGGTTCCAGGGATCAACGGACCGGCGCATCGGCGTCGGCTTCCAGCAGGCAGGGGTCTTCCGGGTCATCGGTGCCGACGCGCACGCGCGTCGGCCGCGCCAGGCTGTCGGCCAACTGCTCGGCCAGTGGCCGCGCCATGGCGGCCAGGCGTTCACGCGAGGCTTCGTTGGCGCAGACGAATTCGGCGATGACGCGCCCGCCGTCTTCATAGACCGACACGCTGACGCCGGGCAGCACGTCGTCCTTCAATTCCACTCGCACCTGGCGCCGGCCCTGGCTGCCATCGGCCACCAGCAGTTGTTCGGCGCTGCCTTGCAGCGCCTGCGCCAGGGCCTGCGATGTCGCGTTGGCGGGCGCGGGCGCATCGGCCCGGGCCGCGCCGAACAGCGAGAACGGCGAGGGCGCGGAAGGCGGCGCGGCGGACGGCTCGTCCTTGCCGCGCGCCATGGCCTGCTCGAAGGCGCGCCTGTCGGCGTCGCTGGCCTGGCGGCCGGAGCTCTGCGCATCCGGTTGCGCCAGGCCCGAGCCCTGGGCGATCGCGGTATCCAGGCCGATGCGGCGGTCGATGCTCATGACGGCTCGAACTCCTCGTGCTGTTCCCAGTCCTCGCGGTCGCGCGACAGCGAGGCGGCTTCTTCCATTTCCATGTCTTCCTTGTGCTCCAGCGCCTTCAGGTGCTCGGCCAGGTGGATGCTGGCCAGTTCCACGAACTTGCCTGTCAGGCGCACGGCCTGCTGGTGCTGGTCGCGGCGCTCGGCCAGCGCCTGGGCCTCGTCGCGCAGGCGTTGCGCGGCCTGGTCCAGCGCCTGCTCGCGCTGGCGCTCGCCTTCGCGCAGGCCGGCCACGCCCTGCAGCACGCTCTCGATCTCGCGCACCCGCACCACCCGGCTGCACAGGTCGCGGTACATGGCGCGCTCACGCCGCTCCGACTCCTCGCGGAAATCCACCAGCGCTTGCTCGGACGCCTGGCGCGCGGCCTCGGCCTCGGCGTGCCGCAGGCGCTGGCGCGACACCGCGATCTCGGCCTGGCCTTCGCGAAAGCGCTTGATGGCGAGCAATTCGTCGAACACGCTCATGCCGTCCCCACGATGCCGGTCATCTGCGCCAACGCCTCGGGCAGCGTGGCCCGCTCATCGGTGCGCTGCCGCAGGAACTGGTTGATCGCGCCGATCTTGTCGATGGCCTCGTCCGTCACGGCGTCGCCGCCGCGCTTGTATTCCCCGATCTTCACCAGCAGCTCGACTTCCTGGTACTTGGCCATCAATTCGCGCAGTCGGCCGGCGGCGCGCTTGTGCTCGGGCGTGATGACCGCGTTCATGACGCGGCTGGCCGAGGCCAGCACGTCGATCGCCGGATAGTGGTTGGCCGCGCCCAGCTTGCGCGACAGCACGATGTGGCCGTCGAGAATGGAGCGGGTCTCGTCGGCGATCGGCTCGGTCATGTCGTCGCCCTCCACCAGCACGGTGTACAGCGCGGTGATCGAGCCATGCTCGTTCATGCCGGCGCGCTCCATCAGCTTGGGCAACGTGGCGAATACCGATGGCGGATAACCGCGGCGGGTCGGCGGCTCGCCTGCGGCCAGGCCGATCTCGCGCTGGGCTCGGGCAAAGCGCGTCACCGAGTCCATCAGGAACAGCACGCGCTTGCCCTGGTCGCGGAAATACTCGGCGATGGCGGTAGCCACATAGGCGGCCTTGGCGCGCTCCATCGACGACTTGTCGCTGGTGGCGCAGACGATCACGCTCTTGCGCCGGCCCTCGCGGCCCAGTTCGTGTTCCAGGAATTCGCGCACCTCGCGGCCGCGCTCGCCGATCAGCGCCACCACCGTCACGTCCACCGCCGCGCCCTTGACCAGCATGCCCATCAGCGTCGATTTGCCGCCGCCGGCGGCGGCAAAGATGCCCATGCGCTGGCCTTCACCGCAGGTCAGCACGCTGTCCAGCGCGCGCACGCCCAGCTCCAGCGGCTGCGAGATGATGCGGCGCTTGAGCGGATCCGGCGCCTCGGCGAACACCGGATAGAACTTGCTGGCCTCCAGCGGGCCCAGCTCGGCCTCGTCCAGCGGCCGGCCCAGGCCGTCCAACACCCGCCCCAGCAGCCCCGGGCCCACGGGCACCATGTGGGCCCGGCCGGTGGGGATGACCTCGGTGGCGGTGGAAATGCCGTACATGTCGCCGATCGGCGTGAGCAGCGCGGCGTCGCGCGCGAAGCCCACCACTTCGCCCTTCATCTCGAAGTTCTCGCCCGGATTGCGCAGGATGCAGACCTCGCCCACCTTCACCGACGGCACCACCGCCTTGATGATGGTGCCGATAACCTGGGTCACGCGGCCCTTGATGCGCAGCGTCGGCGTGTCCTGCAGCGCCAGCTCCATCATTTCGGAGATGTAGTCGAACTGGCGCATCGCTATACCCGGCTTCCCAAGGTGCGCTGGAAGGCCTGGCGCAGCGCCTGGAGTTGTCCTTCCAGGCTGGCCTCGACCATGCCGATCTCGCTTTCGAGGATGCAGGCGCCGCGCGCCAGCCGGCCGTCGGCCAGGATGTCGAGATAGCCCACGCCAGGATAGGCGGCCAGCAGGTCGTTGATCTGTTCGCGCACCGTGTCGACCTCGGCCGGGTTCAGCCGCAGGGTCATCTGCTTCTGGTTGCGCACCACCGCCAGGGCGTTGCGCACCACCACCATGACCTTCTCGCGGTCGTCGAAGCCATCCACCACCTTGCGCACGGCCGACATCACCAGTTCCACCATCTCGTTCTCGACGCCGGCGAAATACTCGACCGTGCGACCGACGGTTTCGATCATCTTTTCGGCCTGGTCCAGCAGCGCCGCCTCGCGACCCTCTTCGTAACCGCGCTGACGCTCGGCCTCGAATGCCGCCTGGGCGCCGCCGACGATCTCGTCGGCCCGCGCCCGCGCCTGCGCGAGCAACTGTTCGGCATCGGCCCATGCCGCCAGCTCGGCGCCGCGCAACACGCGCGCGGCGGGGTCGACACGGCCGGCCGCGGCGCGCGGCGTTAGCGGATCGCGGGGAATGAGGAAAGCCATGCGGGCTCCGTTTTCTTCAGTAGCGACAGGCCCAGCGCCAGCGCCTGCGGCGCGGGCAGGGGCGCGGGCGGCGCGGGCAGGTCGGGCAGTTTCAGTTCGGCGCGTCGCGCCAGTTCGGGACCGGCGCCGCTCAGGGCCGCGCGCAGCGCGCCCTGGCCCAGCGCGTCCACCGCCGCGGTGGTCTCGGCCAGCGTCCAGGCGGCGCTGTCGGCCAGGCCGTCATGCAGGCTCGTGGCGGTGCGGCGGGTGAATTCCAGCAGGTCCGCGCCCAGATGCGCGATCAGCGCCCTCACCTCGTCGCCGGCGATGGCGCGGCGCAACCGCGGGCCGCACAGCACCGCGCCCAGCCGGCGCGCGCACTGCGCCAGCGCGTCCGGCGCCAGCAGCGCCAGCGCCAGTTCGGGACGGTCGGGATCGGTCACCGGGCGTTGCCAGAGGCCCAGCGCGTCCAGGATCTCGCGCGACCAATGCCGATGCCATGCCGGCGCCAACGCGGGCGCGGCGGCAATCGCCGCCAGCGCGGCCGGCGGCGCGTAGACCGCGTGGCGGCTCGGGTGCAGCGTGCGGCTGGGCAACTGGTTGAATTCAACCAGCCTGCGGTCCAGCGCCGCCGATGCGGGCGCCATCGTCAGCGGGCCTCGGACACGGGTTCGCGGCGCTCGGGCCGGGCTCGGCCCGGCACGCCGTAGCGCCACAGCACGTAGGCCAGCGCGCCGGCCAGGGCCAGCACCAGCAGGATCAGCAGCGCCAGCCATGCCAGCAGCGTGACCGACGAGCCCTCGCCCACTTCGATGCCCAGCACCTGCCGCGTGGCGTGTCCGCCGCCCGAGGCCGCGGCGGGCTGCGCCGACACCAGCGCGATCGACACGCGGTCCTCGGTCAGCCCGGGAATCGCGTGCGTGACCAGCTTGCGGATCTGCGGCTGCAGCGCGTCCAGGTTGTAGCCCGCCTGGTGCTTGATGAACACCGCCGCGGTCGACGGCGTGGTGTTCTCGCCGACGCCGCCGCGTTCGGGCAGCACCACGTGCACCCGCGCGGCCAGCACCCCGTCCATCTGCGACAGGGTGTTGGTCAGTTCCTGCGAGAGCGCGTAGATATAGCGCGCGCGTTCTTCCAGCGGCGACGACACCAGGCCCTCCTTGCGGAAGATCTGCCCCATGCCGTCGAAGCGTTCACGCGGCAGGCCGCGGGCGCGCAGGATGTCCAGCGCGCGCGCCACCTGCTGGCCATCCACCGACACCGCCACGCCGGTCTTGGTGGTGGCCTTTTGCGCGGCGATGCCGGCATCCAACAGCACCGACAGGACTTCGTTGGCCTCGCTCTCGCTGGCGGCCGAGAACAATTCCACGCGCGAGCCGCAGGCGGCCAGCAGCAAGGCCAGGCCCAGCACCAGCCAGCGCAGCCGCAACAGCGCCGAGGCCGCGCCGCGATCGGACGCGACGGGAAGAGACAGGGTTGAAACGGCGTGCATTAGGACATCCTGACGAGCGAATCGATGTTCTGCGTGGTGCGCGAGACGGCCTTGCCAACCAGTTCGTACTGCACCGACACCTGCACCAGGTCGGCCTGCAGCCGCAGCATGTCGGCGATCGCCGGCGCCGACGACATGGCGTCCAGGCGGCCTGAGATGTTCTGCCACTTTTCCGAATACTCGGTGGTGGTGTTGCGCAGGCTGGCCAGGATCTGGTTGCCGAGCGTGGCCGGGGCGGCGTCGACCGCGGGCGCGAAGGCAGTCTGCAGCGCGGCCTGCAGGCCGGTAAGCGCGGGCGCCTGCGGTTCGGGCGCGTTCATGATCGCGGCGAACCGCTGGGCGGCAAGCTCTGACGGCTGTACGCCTGGCGTGTTCGCCAACGGCGGCAAAGTGGCGGCGAGCGCTGTGATTTCCATGGTCCCTAGTTCCAGAATATCGATCGAAAAATCACCGGTTCCCGCCTCAGCCGTCGGCCGGGGCAAGCCCCAACAGGGCGCGCGCCAGGCGCGCGCCCTCGGTCCCGCCCTCGGCCAACGTTTCCAGCAGACGCGTGCTTTCCGCGCGGCGGCCGGCCAGTTGCAGTGCGAACCCGCGCCACGCGTCCAGCAGGATCCGCTCGGCGGGATCGGCCATCACCACGCTTTCCAGCAGACGCACCGCATCCGGCGCGCGACTGGCATTCATCCATGCCACCGCCAGCCCCACCACCGGATAGGCGCGGTCGGGCCGCAGGCGGCGCAAGGCGTTGAATATGGTCTCCGCGCGGGCACTGTCGCCCGCGCCCGCGGCCAGGAAGCCGACCTCGGCCAGCAGACGGGCGTCATCCGCAGAAAGCACAACAGCCGTCTCCTGGGAGACGGCTTGATCCGCTGAGGTCGACACGGAATGAGCGGCGCTATCGTTCATCTTTCATGACGCGGCCTCGCGCGAAGAGAGTTGCAACAATGCCTCGGCTCGCGCTCGCACCTGCGGCGGCGCGTCTGCCGCGCTCAGCAGTTGCAGGGTGCGTCGAGCCTGATCGAACTGGCGCGATGCCAATTGGCACTCTGCGATCCGCAACGCCGTGGGCAACGAATCGGGATAGAGCGTCAGTACCAGCGAATAGATGGTGACGGCCTCTTCCGCGCGCCCCAGCATCTGCAGGCACAGCCCCAACCCAATCAGGTAGTGCTTGCGCGTCGGGCCGTACTGCGCCAGGAACGCGAAGACCGGGAGTGCCTGCGCGTAGTGTTCCTGCGCCACGTGGGCGTAGGCCAGCGCATACACCACCTCGAGCTGCTCCGGCGTCAGGCGGGCGTTGGACGGCAGTGCCTCCATTCCGCGGTACAGCGCCTCGCCAAACTCGTCACGTTCCATTGCGCTATCGGCCATTTCCATTCCTCGATGCGGGTTCGGTTGCGGCTGCGGCATCAGACCGCCATCCGCTTGCCGATGTTGGCGGTGATCTGGGACATGCTGTCGGCGGCGCCGTTGATCATCTGCGACACCAGGCGCAGGCCGTCTTCCATCTGCTTGATCACCTTGGTTATCTCCTCCTGGGCCTCTTCCATCCTGGCCTGGAGCTTGCGGGCATAGGCGTCCATTTCCTTCTTGTCCGCCTGGATGTTGTCGGCTTCGTTCTTGGTCTTGGCCACGGAAATATTGATCGAGCCTTGCGCCACCTGTGTCGCGCCCTGGGTGATCTGGCCGGCGGCGCTTACCACCCGCGCCATCGTGCTGACGGCGGACGCCCCGCCGGATGCCGCGATAGTTACGGCGCCGACGGCGATGGTAGCCGCCAGGGAAAAGGCCATCGTCAAAGCCATGGTGGTGGTCTTGTCGGCGCCCGCGAGTTCGGCGACGCCGCCCGCCAGGTTGCCGAGCAGGCCGGGTTCGATCATCAGCAGCGCGGGCGAGGCCAGGCCCATGACGCCGGCCACCACCTTGCCGATGCGCTGCGCGGTTTCCTCGTCGACGCCGCAGGCCTGCAGGAACTTGCTGGCGATGGTCGTCATCAGATTGCTCAGGCTGATTTCCGGCCCGCCGCATTCCTTGGAAATCTGGTCCGCCAATGAAATCGTCGAACTGATCAGCGCCATCACGGCCAGGGCCAGCAAGGGCGTGGCGGCGCCACCCGAGGCCACCGCGCCGGCAGCCAGCACGGCCACGGCGATGGCCGAGAAGATCAGCGCGGCGATCTTGCCGATCCAGCCGAAGATCTTGCCCAGGATGCCCTTGCTCGCGGCCTCCTCGCACTTCTTGACGTAGTCCTGGATCTTCTGCAGTTGCGCCTCATTGTTCTTTTCCATCTTCGTGCGCGCTGTCGCCAGGTTCTCCTTGGCGCTCGAGATCTGTGCCTCGTCCGACTTGGAACGGATGCTGCGCAGCAGGTCAATCATGTCGTTGGCGGAGAACGACTGCGCCGGCGGCTCCAGCGTCGGCGCGCCGTTGCCATTGAACAGGCCATCGCTGCCGGCTGGCTGGCCCGCCGCCTTGCCGGTCGGCAGCGAACCAGCCATGCCGACGAAGGCGTCCAGCAGCTCGCGCACCCGGGCCGTGGCCTGGGCCGCCTGCGCGCCGGCGTCCGGCGGCATTCCTTCGTTGCCCGGCAACGCCCCGGCGCCGATGCCGGCGGGATTGGAAGAGATCGAAGTCATGTCGGCTTCCCCGTGGTTAGCGGACTCAGATATTGCGGGCGATGCCGCGGTTCGTTTCCATGCGGGACTGTTCGATCGACGCCAGCTTGTCACGCACGTCGCGGATCACGTCCATCATCTGCTGCGCCATCTCGCCAGCCTGCTGCATGCCCGACTCGTGCACCTTGGACTGAGCCTCCAGTTCGGAACGGCGCGCATCGTGTTCGGCCGCCTTCTGCTCCTGGGCGGCATTGATCATGGTACCGATGCCACCAGCCACGCCAGACAGGCCGCCACCAGTGTCCGAGTAACTGCGGGCGCGCGACTCGGCGCCATCGCCGCCCTTGTTCAACACACGCAACTGCATCGCCCCCGAGCCGATCTGCGACAATCCGCCCGCGATCTGGAACGCGCCCTGCGTCATCGCGCCGATCATGCGTTCCTTGGCGGCATCGCGCATTTCCTGCGCGGCCCCTTTGAGGGTGTCGACCTGAGCCTGCAGTTCGTTGGCGCGCATTTCGCGGGCCGAACTGCGCATGGTCTGCGCCAGTTGCTGGAACAACGCCATGAAGGCATAGATATCCGTCTGCACGTCCTGTTCGCTCAACCGCGACAGGGCGTTGAACGCGTCGCCGGCGTCGGCGCCCCGCGGCACCTCCGGCGCCTGCAGGCCGCGCAGGCCGCCAAGCGTGTCCTGCAGCTTCTGGCCGATCTCGGCGCTGATCAGCGCCAGATCCTTGGGATCGACCGGGCCGGCCGCCCCCATGGCGCCCAGCAGCTTCTGCTTGATCGCCTCGTTTTCCGAAGCGATCTTCTGCGCGTTCTCCAGAACGCTCTTGATAACGTCGGGCGACGAGGCCAAGTCGTCGAGATTCTGCGGCAGATTGGCGCCGGCGCCGCCCGCGGAATTGATGTTCATGGAGTGACTCCCTCAACTGGTTATCCAGCGCCACCGGCGCGGGACATGCTTCAGGCCCGCGGCCCCGTCAACGCCCCGCGCAACATCCTGGCCCTGGCGGCCACGGCCGCGTGCCGCTCCTGCCCTTCGCACAGGGCATCGACGGTATCCAACGCCTCGATGGCCTCGTCGGTGCGGCCCATCTCCACCAGCGACTCGGCGCTGTAGTAGAGCGGCGCGGGGTCCAGCGGATCCGCCATGATGGCCGGCAGGTACTGGCGCAGCGCATCCTCGTGGCGTCCCAGCATACGGTTGGCGGCAGCCAGTGCCAGGCCGTAGCGCGGCTCGGTATGGTCATACGTGACAAGCGCGGAAAACACCTTGAAGGCCTCGCTGTAGCGCTGCTGCTCGTACAGGGCGTGACCCAGCGAGTACATCGCTTGCAGTTCGGCGCCCGTCAGCCCCAGTACATCGCCGAGCTTGCCGCCCGCACGCAGGTAGCTGGCCAGGCCGCCGGTGGCCTCTTCCATGGCCGCGGTCAGGTTCTGCGTCAGCGCAGCGTTCTCTTCCGGAGTCAGACTCATCGGGATCTCCTTGGGGGGACGGCCTTGGGACTTAAACCATCGGGCGGATTTTCTTCACGCCGCCCGAGGCCGGCGCGCTGGCGAAGCGCTGGCGCGCCATTTCCTGCGCCACTTCGGCCTCGATGGCCTCCAGATCCTGCCGCACCAGGGTCTCGGCTTGCTCCCGTTCCTTGGGCCCCAGGCGGGCGGCCGTCACCGCACGCACTTTCTCCGGATCCAGTCCCTGGTCACGGTAGAAATCATCGGCCCGCTCCAGGGTTCGGCGGGCGTCATCCAGCACGCGCTCGGCTTCGGCGTGGATCTGTTCGGCGGTTTTCTTGAGACTCATGGCGCGGTTCCGGGATGGAGAAAAATGAGTGGGGCTGGTCAACGCATGTTGCCGATGATGGACGAACGGCTGTCCTGCATCTTCTTGAGGAAGTTCGTCATCACATCGAACGCCTCATTGCGCTTGTTGGTCATGCCTTGCAGGCGCGTCATGTCCATCTGCTGCGTGTTCGACAACGCATCCACCTTGTTCTTGATGGCCTGGATGGCGGTATCGAGGCTGCCCTTGGTGACCTTGCTGATGCCACCGTCCACCTGCAACTGGTACTTGTCGGTATTCAGGTCCATGCCGGCATCGCCCATCGCCTTCCACATGGCGTCGCGCATCTGGTTGTAGCGGTTGTCATTGGCGGTGCCCGCCTTGTTCCAGTCCGGAATGTCGCCATCCTGCATCTTGGTCGCGCCGTCCTTGCCGGATTTGAACAACCCCGCGAGCGCGTTCAGGCTGTTCATGGCCTCGTTCAGCTTGGCGATCTGCTCGTTGCGGCCCTGCACTTCCTTGATCTGGTTCTGCAACTGGGCATCCAGCAACTTGACGCGCTCGTTCTGGACCGCCATCAGGGCGGTCTCCAGGTCCATGCCCGAAATGTCGATGCCGCCGATGCTGCCGGCGCCGTTCGCGCCGCCCACGGGTGAATTCATGCCTATCTCCAATTGGTAAGGGGTTCCGGCGGCAGTGGCCTCGGGTTTTCCCCTGGCGCCGGCAGTTACCGGCCCCGCATGCAGCTTGAGTAACCGGGCCGTCGCGCGAGTTCCACATCCATGCCGCCTTTTTGCCCTCAACGCATGTTGCCGATGATGGACGAACGGCTGTCCTGCATCTTCTTGACGAAGTTCGTCATCACGTCGAATGCTTCATTGCGCTTGTTGGTCAATCCCTGCAGCCGCAGCATTTCCATCTGCTGGGTATTACCCAGGGCGTCCACTTGGTTCTTGGCGGTGGCGATTTCGTTCTTGTTGGTCTCGATGCTGGCGGTGTTTTCCTTGATGCTGGCCTCCAGGCCTGCCACCTTGGCCGAGATCTGGTCGACCCAGTCCTGCACCACGCGGCCCTTGGCATCCATCGTGCCGTTGCGATCCACGTCGCGCGGCGCATCGGCGCCTGCCGGCACGGTCAGCCCGGCCTGCTTGATCTGGTCCAGGGTGGCGTGGGACAGCGCCTTGTCATCGCCCTGCCCCCAGGACAGGCCGTACCAGCCTTCGGGATTGGGACATTTGCTGGCCGCCAGCCGCCCCTGCAGATCCTTGAGCTCGGCGATCTGCTGTTGCATCGACACATTGGACGCCTCCAGCTTGTTGTTCTCGGCGCCCTTGGCGGTGATCGACTCGTTCAAGCCCGCCATCTGCGCATTGCGGGCGTTGACCGAATCCAGTTGCTGCCGCAGCGAATTCTCCAGCAATTGCGCCCGTTGGTTCTGCACCGCCAGCAGGGCGGTTTCCAGATCCATGCCCTGAAAATCCATACCCGCAATACCGCTGGCACCCGCACCGCTTACCGTGGACATATTCGCTCTCCTTGCGCCGACGGGCCCGCCGCCTTGGGCGCGAAACCCGGGTTAACCCTGAAAGACCTTCGCATTCCGCTGCCGATCGCCCCGGAATGCCCGCATGCCGTGTTGGTAACCAAACCCCTGCCTCGGTTCCATCAGCCGATGATGGAACTTTCCCCGCCCATCCGTTACTACCCCTGACTGTGCGCGGCCTTCGTCCGCCGTTCCTCGCGCCTTCATGAACCGTATCGACGCCGGCCTGCCCCCTTCCGCTTTCTCGTCCACGACCTCGCAAGCCGCCCCCCAGAACGGCCAGCAGCAGGTCGGCACGATGCTGGGCCAGGCCGCCACGGCCGTCGACGGCGAGGTCTCGCTGGCCGATTCCGCCGAGGAACTCAGCCTGCACATGGCCGAGAAGACCGAGGACAAGCACCACGCGGAACGCAAGATCGGCCGCGACGCCCCGCTGCAGATGCTCAGCGCCGAGGCCATCGTGGCCTACCTGGCCGAGTCGCACGACGCCGACGCGCAGGAAAAGCTGATCGAGCTGGCGCGTCATCTGCTGGCCGGCCAGGCCGACCCGCGCCAGGCCGCCGCCCGGGCCTTCGGCGATGCCGCCGGCCAGTACCTTGGGCTGCAATACGCGCTGCGCCAGGGCGAACGCGACGGCGCGCCCGAGGACGTACTGGACGGCCTGCGCGAGGCGCTGGCCGACCTGGAACTGGAAAGCGGCCCGCAGATCCGCGCCAGCCTGAACACCATCGGCGCGGCCGCCGGCTATGCCGACGACGCCCGCGGCGTGGCCGACTTCCAGCGCACCTACCAGGACGTAGTGCTCGGCGAAGCGTCGCTGGCCAAGACCCTGACGCTGGCGCTGGAGCGCTTCGGCGGCAAGGACGTGGGCCGCGGCCTGCAGCAACTGATCCAGGCCCTCGGCCAGGACCTGGCCGCGGCGCGGCCGTCCACCAGCCCGGACCGGCTGCAGGCGCTGATGCAGGATCTGTATCAGTTGGGCGTGGCAGTCACCGTGCTGGACGGCTGCGGCGAACTGGGTGAAAAGATGGCGCGGGAGCACGGCAAGCCGTTGGCGGCCGATCAATTGATGCGCGACCTGGTCAACGTCAGCAACGAGAAGTGGATCTCCGAATCGCGCTTCAAGGCCCTGGCCGCCAGCCACGGCGCCGACAGCGTCGCCGCGCGCATCACCTTCCTGGGCGGCGTGCGCGCGGTGCTCAAGGACCTGCCGCTGCCGATGTACCCCGACCCGGATGCCCGCCAGTCCGTCCTGGGCGCGGCGCAACTGGCCCTGGACGCGGCCATCGACGAGGAATACGAATGAACAGCCTGGATCGCGCCCTGGGCGCCTTCGGCGAGACCATCGGCCTGGGGCGGCTCGCCCTGGGGCCGCACGGCAACCTGGCGCTGCAACTGGATTCGGGCCGTCGGGTCGTCATCGAGGCGGCCGACGGCGAAGTGTTGGTCTACGTCTCGGATCCGGTGCCCTATGACGCCCCGACGCGCCTGCTGCAGGCCTGGCGGCGGGCGCACCATTCGCGCCTGGCTGGCTACCCGGTGCAGGCCGCCCTGCGCGAGCAGGACGGCATTCCCCGTTTGCTGGCGCTGACCCGATTGCCCGCCGACCAGGCCGACGCCGCCGAGCTGCGACGCGCGGCGGACACGCTGGCGCGCTGGCTCGACGACGCGCGCGCCAACTGACCCTGAAACGGAGACCCTCGCACCATGTCCGATATGCGCATCAGCGGCTTCGCCTTCGACCGGGGACTGGACGGCATCACCTACGCCGGCCGCGAGGCCGCCGGCCAGCACCTGCCCGAACGCCAGGAACTGGCCCCGCCGGCGGAGGGCGTCAAGGCGCAACTGGCCCAACTGCTCGACACGCCGAACATCGACCGCTACCTCGACAGCCAGTTGCGCCCCACGGTCGCCAACCGCGACCTGCTGCTGCCCGGCAAGTTCGCGCAGGCCCTGCAGGCGACGCTGGAAGGCCTGTCCGCCGCGGCCGAACAAAGCCAGGACCACAATCCCGAGGATGCCCGGGCGCTGAATCGCGCCGTGCGGCTGCTCAAGGACGAGGCCGGCCTGCGCGACCTGGTCGCCATGTACCGCAGCGCGCTGTACCAGGGATGAGCGCCGCCATGCCCCTGCCCCCCGACGCCCGTGAGCTGCTCAGCCTGCTGGCCTATGTCTACCTGGAAAACAACCGGCCCGAAAAGACCGCGGTGGTGCTGAACGCGCTACGCACCCTGGGACAGGCCGACGCCCGCCAGCTCGCCACCCTGGCGCTGGCGCAATTGCGCGCCGGCAAGCCGGAAGCGGCCCTGTCGACGCTGGACCAGTTGGCCATGCAGGGCGGCGTCGACGCGCCGTTCCACCTGATCCGCTCGCAGGCCCTGCTGGCCCTGGAACGGCGCGACGAGGCCGCCGCGGCCATGCGCGCCTACGTTGCCCTGCGTCCCGCCCCGGCGGCCGCGCCCACCGAAGCGGAAACGACGTGAGCCGACCCATGCAAGCCCTGAACCGCGTCGTCGCCGCCGCCACCAGCCGCAACGATATCGTCCTGGCGGTCCTGATCGTCTCGATCATCTTCATGATGATCCTGCCGCTGCCGACGACGCTGGTCGACGTGCTGATCGGCGCCAACATGACGCTGTCGGCGATCCTGCTGATGGTGGCCATGTACCTGCCGTCGCCGCTGGCGTTCTCGTCATTCCCGTCGGTGCTGCTGGTCACCACGCTGTTCCGCCTGGGCATCTCGATCGCCACCACCCGCCTGATCCTGCTGCAGGGCGACGCCGGCCACATCATCGAGACCTTCGGCAACTTCGTGGTCGGCGGCAACCTGATCGTCGGCCTGGTGGTGTTCCTGATCCTCACCATCGTGCAGTTCGTGGTCATCACCAAGGGCGCCGAGCGCGTGGCCGAGGTGGCGGCGCGCTTCTCGCTGGACGCCATGCCCGGCAAGCAGATGTCGATCGACGCCGACCTGCGCGCCGGCACCATCGACATGGACGAGGCGCGCAAGCGCCGCTCGGTGGTGGAAAAGGAAAGCCAGTTGTACGGCGCCATGGACGGCGCCATGAAGTTCGTCAAGGGCGACGCCATCGCCGGCCTCATCATCGTCGCGGTCAACCTGCTTGGCGGCATTCTCATCGGCACCATGCAGCGCGGCCTGTCCGCCGGCGAAGCGGTGCAGGTGTATTCCATCCTGACCATCGGCGACGGCCTGATCGCGCAGATTCCGGCCCTGTTCATCGCCATCTGCGCCGGCATCATCGTAACCCGGGTGCAGACCGGCGACGGCCCCTCCAACGTCGGCAAGGACATCGGCGCCCAGGTGCTGGCGCAGCCGCGCGCGCTCTTGATCGCCGCCGCCATCGCCGTCGGCATGGGCCTGATCCCCGGCATGCCCACCCTGACCTTCCTGGCGCTGGCGGCGGTGGTGGGCACCATCGGCTTCGTGCTGCTGCGCGGCACGCGCAAGGTGGTGGACGAGAAGACCGGCGAAATCACCGAGATCCCGGCGCTGGCGGCCGACGGCCAGAAGCCGCAGGCCAGGCCGCGCGCCGACGGCAGCGCAGAATTCGCGCCCACGCTGCCGCTGATGATCGACGTGGCCGCCGCGCTGCAGCGCAGCTTCGACGCCGATGAACTGAACGAGGAACTGCTGAAGATCCGCCGCGCGCTCTACTTCGACCTGGGCGTGCCGTTCCCCGGCATCCAACTGCGCTTCAACGACGCGCTGCCCGCAGACACCTACAACATCCTGCTGTCCGAAGTGCCGGTATCGCAAGGCAAGCTGCGGCCGGGCGCGGTGCTGGTGCGCGACACGGAACAGAACCTGCAGGCGCTGCAGGTGCCCTACGAAACCGACAAGCGCTTCCTGCCCAACATCCCCACGCTGTGGGTCGACGCCGGCCTGGCGCCGACGCTGTCGGCCGCCGGCATTCCGTTCCTGGACCCGCACCAAGTGTTGACCTGGCATCTGGCCTTCGTGCTGAAGAAATACTCGTCGGACTTCATCGGCATCCAGGAGACGCGCTTCCTGCTGACGGCGATGGAAGACCGCTTCCCCGATCTGGTCAAGGAAGCGCTGCGCGTGATGCCGGTGCAGAAGATCGCCGAGATCCTGCAGCGGCTGGTGTCCGAGGATATCTCGGTGCGCAACCTGCGCGCGGTGCTGGAAGCGCTGATCGAATGGGGCCAGAAAGAGAAGGACTCGGTGCTGCTGACCGAATACGTGCGCGTCTCGCTCAAGCGCCATATCAGCTACAAATATTCGAGCGGCCAGAACATCCTGCCCGCCTACCTGCTGGCGCCCAACGTCGAAGAGACCGTGCGCGGCGCCATCCGCCAGACCTCGGCCGGCAGCTACCTGGCGCTCGATCCCAATGCCTCGCGCAAGCTGGTGGACAACATCAAGCGCGCCACCGGCGACCTGGCCGCCGCCGCGCAAAAGCCCGTGCTGCTGACCTCGATGGACATCCGCCGCTACCTGCGCAAGATGATCGAACAGGACCTGTACGAATTGCCGGTGCTGTCCTACCAGGAGCTGACGCAGGAGATCAACGTACAGCCGCTGGCCAGGGTGGACCTGTGAACGCCCCCGCAACCGGAGCCCCCTCATGAGCGAAGCGCTGGAATTGCGCGTGCTGTCCGGGCTGCATCGCGATGCCCGCTGCCAGGTCGCGGACGGCGCGGTGCTGGGCGCCGACCCGGCCTGCGACATCGTGCTGGCCGACGACGGCATGGGTCCGCGCGCCGCGCGCGTGCGCATCGGCGAAGGCGGCTGGGACCTGTCGCTGGACGACGGCGCGCCCAACGGGATGCCCGGCACGCCGTTCAACCGGCCGGTGCCGCTGGGTCCGGTCTGGATCACGGTGGCCCGGCGCGGCGACCCCTGGGCCAACGCCCCCGATGCCGCCAACGATGCGCTGGCGCGCGGCGCGGCCGAGCCGGATGCTCCCGCCACGGCGACATCGCCTCCCCCGCCTGCGGGCGCGGCGCCGACCAGCGAAGAAGAGCGTCAACTGGAGCGGCGCCTGCCGCTGCCGCCTGCGCAGGGTCGGCGTCGCAAGCGCGACTCCTGGCCCATGGTGCTGGGCCTGGCCGCGGTCGTGCTGACCATCTTCGTGGCCATCGCCCTGACCCTGATGCCGCAATCCAGCGCCACCCGCGCGCCGCAGGTGGATCCGCGCCTGGCGGCCGCGGAGAAATCCGTGGGGCAGATCTCGGCGGTGTTCGAGCGCATGGGCCTGGCCTCGCGCCTGCACGTCTCGATGGCGCGCGACGGCGTGGTGACGGTGTCGGGATGGGTGCGCAACGCCGCCGAACAGGACGCCGTGGCCTCGGCGCTGTCGCAGATCTGGCCCATGCCCGCCCTGCGCATCAGCAACGAGGACGAGGTGGTGCGCACCGCCCGCGCGGCCCTGCGCGCGTTCAATGTGCGCTATGACCCGCGGTATGAAGGCGACGGCCGCCTGAATGTCGTCGGCATCGCCAGCAGCGCGCGCGAACGCGCGTCTGCGCTGGATACCCTGCGGGCGCAGTTGCCCGGCATGACGGTGCTGGGCAATGGCATCGCGTTGACGCAGCAACTCAGCGACGCCCTCTCCAGCCAGTTGGTGGACGCCGGCCTATCCGGCGTCACCCTCGCGTGGAAGCCCGACCACCTGGAAATCGCCGCGGGCGCGCTCGACGACGATCAGCAGGTCCGACTGCAGGACGTGCTGAACGAATTCAACCAGGCCCATCTCGGCGTGGCCCGCTTGGCCGCGGCCAGCGCCTCGCCGGCGGCCGACAGCGTGCCGTTCGTGATCCGCAGCGTGGTCGGCGGGCCTCAGCCCTTCATCGTACTGGAAGACGGCAGCAAGCTGCTGGTGGGCGGCGTCTACCGCAAGTACCGCCTGGTCGCCGTGGAGAACACCCGAATCATTTTCGAAGGCCCGCGCAGCGCCATCGTGACGCGCTGACATCCCAACCGACTCTGCCGCCATGACCGATACGACCGCCCTGACCGAACTGGAACAACGCCTGGCCGCCCCTGGCGGCGCCGCGTTGCGCGCCGCGCTGGCGCAGCGCCTCGCCGAACTGGAGCAAAGCGCCAACCAGCGCCTGGCTTCTGGCCTGGTGCCGGTCGCGTTCCAGCAATACCAGGCGGTGGCACAGGCCGCCGCCGCCGCGCGCGAGGTGCTGGCCGCGCTGCAGCTTGACCCCCGGGATGCCGGCGCCGCGCCGTCCGCCCCTTTCTCCCCCCTTAATCGCTAGGAGACGCATCATGGCATTGAACGGATTGACCGGCTCGTCCGGCCTGAATTTCAACAGCGTGAACAGCACGATCTATGACAGCATCCGGTCGCAGGAAAGCAACCTGCAGACGACGCTGTCCAACCTGCGCACCAACGCCGACGGCAGCGTGTCGCAAGCAGATATGCTGAAGATGCAGCAACAGGTGCAGCAATGGACCATGCTGATCGAGATCCAGAGCACGATCACCAAGCAGATCGCGGACTCGCTCAAGGGCGTGATCCAGAAAGCCAGCTAAGCCGGCCCCGGCGCCCGCCACGCGGGTTCAGACCGATTGCATCATGAAGGCGGGATTGCGCCACGGCGCGTCAGCGCCCGGCTCGGCGCGCGCGGCGCGCTTCTCCCAGGCCTCGACCTGGTTGAGCAGCGCATCGATCGCGGCCAGCAGCGCATCCGCGCCGCATTGCTCGCGCGGCAGGCCCAACTGCAGGTGCATGCGGCCGTCAGGGGCCGCGCACGCCACCACGCCGCCGCCTGCCTGCAGGAAGTTGCCCTGTGCGGCAAGCAGCGCCAGCGCGCCGTCCATCCTGCCCCCGCCGACCGCGCACGACAACAGGATCTGGCCGCGCGCGCCATGCGCCATCAATTGCACCAGATGGCGACCATCGAATGCCAACTGACACAGGCCACCCTCCGCGGGCGCCAGCGCGGGAATGCCCAGCGCCTGGCCGAGTTCGGAAAGCACTTGGGCGAATTGAGGGTCTGACACGGTAACAGGGGGCCACGCGGGCGCGGCCGCTCGAAGCGCAAGATGGATGAGCCGACATTATGGCACCCGCGCCGCGCGAATCCCAGGCCCCGGCACGGAACCGGAAGGCATGGAGCTGTTACTCAGGGGGTGATTCCCACTTCGCGAGCTTCCCATGGCGCACAACTCCCTCTCCGACTTCGCGCGGGCCGCGGCCCAATACGCGCAGGCGCATGTCGATTCCAGCGACACCGAACAGCCCGCGCAATGGGCCGTCCCGCTGGACGACCATCATCAACTCGGCATGACGCGCAACGCGCAAGACGGCAGCGTGGTGCTCACCGCCTGGCGCCACGCCTTCAACGACGCACCCGGCTTCGATGACCCGCAGGGCGAAGCGCTGCTGCGCCGCAGCTTCGATACGCGCCTGGGCGCCGGCCTGATCGGCGGCATCTCGCCGGAATTGGGTCCGAGCCTGAGCCTGCCACTATATGCGGCCTGCGACGCCCACGCGTTGCACGACATCGCCGACGCGCTGCTGCGCGAACTCGACCGCCTGGCCCGCCCCGATCCCGACGCCACCCCGCCCGCGACGCTTCCGCGCGGCCCGCAAGGCGACGCGCGCCAGGCCGAGCGCGACCTGGCACGGCTGGCGCAGGCCTGCGGACTGGACACGCTGCCCAGCGGCGCGCGCAAGTTCGATCTGCTGTTCGACGACCTGCCCGGCCGCGTCACGCTGCATCCCGACAACCAGCGGCTGCTCACCGACTTCTTCGTGCACGACGCCGCCACGCTGCAGGGCAGCCTGCGCCGCGCCGTCATCAAGGGCGCGCTGCTCATCAACCAGAACGCGTTGCGCGGCCACGCCTACGTGATGGGCCTGGACAGCCGCCAGTTCGTGACCGGCACCGGCCGGATCGCGCTGCACCGGCTCGATGACGACACCTGGCCGCGCTGGCTGCAATACCAGGTGGCGCAAGCGCAGGACACGCGCGCCCTGGTGCGCGACCTGGCGCTGGAAGGCGCGCAGATCTCCTTTGGCATATCGGCCGGCGCCATGGGCGCCGCCGCACCGGGAGCACTCGCATGAACGGTATCTCCAGCGCCATCCAGAACAGCGCCGCGGCCTCCGTATGGCAACCGCCGGCACAGGCGCCGACCTCGCTGCTGGGCCAGCTCAAGGGCCTGTTCGTCACGCCCGACACCGACGCCGCCCACGTCGACGCGGCCAAGCGCTCGTTCGAACAGTACTTCATGCAGGAGACTAGCGCGCTCGCCAACATGATGGGCCCCAAGGGCATCGAGAGCTTCGCCGGCGACGTGCAGACGCGCTTCGAGTCCATCGTCCAGCGCTCCT
This sequence comes from Achromobacter sp. SIMBA_011, assembly GCF_046535435.1. Taxonomy (NCBI): domain Bacteria; kingdom Pseudomonadati; phylum Pseudomonadota; class Betaproteobacteria; order Burkholderiales; family Alcaligenaceae; genus Achromobacter; species Achromobacter sp. SIMBA_011. Next base: position 108,025 of record NZ_JAWRWN010000007.1, read on the forward strand.
TCGACGCGCTGCCGCGCAGGCAGGACGGCTCGGTCGATGGCAAGGATTTCGCCAGCGCCATGAAATCCGCCGGCAAGTCCGCCGCCATGGCGCTGGACCGGCTCAAGGTGGATGCGGCCCGCTCGGAACTCATGTCCAACCTGCCGCAGGCCGACACCCGCCCGCAGATCATCCCGCGCGGCGACAAGTACGTCGTCATCCGCCCCGCGCCGCAGCTCGAGAACATGGCGCTGCGCGGCGGCGGCGCCAAGGGCATCGGCTACAGCGCCGGCCTGGACCAGATGGAAAAGACCGGCATGCTGGCCGGTCTCAAGCACCTGTCGGGCTCGTCCGCCGGCGCCCTCACCGCCACCTGCCTGGCGGCGGGCCTGAGCGCCGCGCAGTTCGAGCAGGGGCCGGCCGACGCCTTGTTCCGCCCGGGCATGCTCGATGCGCTCAAAGGCGGCGGCGACCTGGCGCGCATCTATCCCGACCTGAAGATGGAAGGCGGCCTCGCGCCCGCCGTCGCTTCCTTGAAGGTGGTCGACCAGACCACCGCGCGCAGCGTGCACGACTACCTGACGACGCACTGGAACACCCATGCGTTCCAGGACAAGCTGGTCGCGCTCGCCGGCCAGGGCCAGCTGAGCGACCGCCAGCTCGAACGCCTCAGCCGCCTGCAGCAGCTCCCGGACTTCGAGCAGGAACACAAGGACAGCATGATCACGTTCGGCGACCTGAAGCTGCTGAACACGCTGGCGCCCGACAAGTTCAAGCAGCTGACGCTCACCGGTTGGAACAAGACCGACCAGGTCGAGGAATACTTCGACGCCGACAGCGCGCCGGACATGCCGATCGCCTATGCCGCGCGCATGTCGATGTCGTTCCCGATCGCGTTCAAGGCGGTGTCGGTGGAGACGGCCGACGGCGGCAAGAAGGTCTACGCCGATGGCGGCATCGGCAGCAACATGCCGTCCGAGGTCTTCACCCATCCGAAGGACGCGCAGGGCGTGCCCACCGCCCTGACCGGCGACGCGCTCGGCCAGACGCAGGCCCGCACCCTGCTGCTGACCTTCGACGAAAACGGCAAGGCCTACCAGATCATGCACGGCGGCCCGCCGCAGGCGCCGACGCCCGGCGTGCTGGGCAAGATCAAATCGTTCTTCATCAACCTGATCACCAGCCACCCCGACCAGGCCGGCGCCGATTTCGCCGACAAGCAGAAGATCTGGACGGCCGGCCCGAACGCGCTGCCGGTGTTCCACGGCGGCATCAGCACGCTGACCTCGAACATCAGCGACGAGGTCCAGCACCAGGCCCACATGCTGTCGGCCTGGAAGTCGCTGGAGCAGATCGCGGTGCGCACGCATCAGGCCTACTCGATGGAATGCGACAGCCTGGCGGACCTGGCGGGCCTGTTGACCGACGGCGAAAAGCAGGCGCTGCGCACCGGCGCCGCGCCGGACGGCCTGCAACGGCAGTTGCTGGCGCTGCTGGACAACGTCCCGCCCCCCGGGCCGGGACTGATGCCGCAATTGGCCTGAACCGCGCCGGTCCGGCCGGGGACTCGCACGTTCAGAGCGGCACCACCGCCCTGGCCTCGCAGACCTTGGCCAGGCGGCGCGGATCGCCCTCGAGCTCGCGCCACAGGCGCAGCAGCCGGTCTGCGCCGCTGCTGCGCGCGTCCACCGCATAGCGCGCATAACCCAGCCAATGGCGTTCCCGCGGCGCCAGCCCGCCTTCGGCCACCGCCAGCACCTCGCCGGCCAGCGCATGCACCGCGGGATCGTGCAGCGCGTCGCGCATGGCGTCGGCGCGCATGGCCCGCAGCCGCAGCCAGCCCCAAGACCGCAGCAGATCCTCGGCTTGTGGCAGGTTGCGCATCAATCCCAACTGCAACGCGGACGGCGCCATCACCAGCGTCGCCGCGACCTCGCGCCCCGCCTCGCGCAGCAATTGCGCGTCGGCGAAGCCAGCGCCCGGCGCGCGGCCTTCGATGTAGCCGCTGGCACCCAGCTGCGCGTACAGCTCCTCGATGCCGCCCGGCCGGCGCCAGGCTTCACGTAGCGCCTCCAGCGACGGCGGCGTCGCCAGCCGGTAGCGCCACCGCGCATCGAGGAAATGCGCGAACTGCGAATACTCGAAATGCGCGCCCTGCGGCGCGAGGGTGACTTCCTCGCCGGTGTCCGTGCGCAGGCCCGGCCAGCCCTCCGACGCCAGGAACGCCGACAGGCAGGGCGAACCACGCAGGTACACGCCGGTGGCCGACTTGTAGCCTTCCTCCGTCGCCAGCGGCAGGCAGCGGCTGGCGGTGCCGGGCGCGAACATCCAGCGGAAATAATCGCCCAGGTCGACGAACGGCCGTTCGGGCAGGCGCTGCAAGTGGTGGTCGCCGGCATAGCGCGAATGGCGGAACATGCGATCCCACACCGTCAGCCGGTTCTCCTTCAGGCCGGTCGCGCGGCCGTTCTCCAGCGGACTATTGGCGAAGATCGCGATGCTGGCCGGCGCCAGCGCCAGCACCACATTGAGCGCGCGCGCCGCCTGGGTCACGTCCACCGACGTGCAGGGGCTGTTCTGGGCTTTCGCATCGATCCCCACGCGATGCAGCCATTCACGATGGCCCACCAGCTCGCGGTAGATCGGCCGAGGCACGTGCACCGTCGCGTACCACGACGGGTCCAGCGTGCAGTCCGGATGTTCCGACGCATTCAGCAGCAGCGCGCCTTCCGCTTCCAGCGCGCGGCAGGCATCGTGCAGCTCCCGCGTGGCGCGCCGCGCCAGCTCGGCCAGCCCGCCGTCGTCCTCGGACACCGGCGCGAACGCGGTCTCGAGCAGATTAAAGCCGTTGTCCAGGCCGCTCTCGCCGGCCGCCACCGATACGCCCACGACGCGCTCGCCGATGCGCGACAGATCCGGCGCCTCGCCACGCGCCGCCTTGATCGCGGCCAACGTCTCGAAGTAGCCGCCCACCGCATGGCTGGCGCCGGTATCGCGCCGCGCCACCGCCATTTCCATCTCCAGCCCCAGCGTGCGTCCCGCGCGCGGCGTCATCGCGCCGCTCCGGCGGCGCGCGGGCGGGGCCGGATACCCGGAACCCAAGGGATGGCGGCGAGCTTCAAGACTGTCTCCTTGTTCTTCTGGCGCAGGGCGCGCCGCATGCTGAGTAACACCGATGGCGCCGCCGTTCCCCGGCGGCCGCCGAGCTGGCCTCAGGCGGGCTCGGCCATATCGTGGAAGCGCCGCGTCAGGATGTCGACGAAGGCCTCGGTCACCACCGAAGGCGCCGTCTGCGCCGGATAGGCCATGCAGACGCGCACCGGCAGCTTCGGCGTGAACGGCCGTATCGCCAACTGCTGCGCGAAGACATCGGCGATATATGGATTGACGATTCCCAGGCCGGTGCCGGCCGCGGCCAGCGCGCAGATCGTCGATGAATAGGTGGTCTCGATTTCCGACACCGGCTGCACCTGGTGCGCCAGCATCGCGCCGCGCAACTGCAGGTAGACGTCATCGTCGGCGTTCAGCACCAGCAGCCGGCGCTCGTTCAGGTCGGCGATGCCGATGGCCGGCAGCGCCGCCAGCGGATGGTCCGGCCGCATCACGCAGACCGCCGCGCTTTCGTGCAGGCTTTGCAGCGCCAGGTGCGCGCCGTCCAGCGGCACGGTCGTCACCACCACATCGTAGGTGCCGTGCAGCAGCCCCTCGCGCAGATACTGGCTGCCCACGGTCTGCATGTTGATGTGCACGTCGGGATAGCGCTGCGCGAATTCCTCGACCGCGCCGGGCAGCATGCCCAGGCCCAGCGCCGGCGTGCAGGCCAGCCGCAACACCCCGCTGCCGCTGCGGCGCATGGCGGCCACGCGGTCCTCGATGCGTTCCAGGCCGACGAAGTGCCGCTTGACCGTATCGAACAGGTCCTTGGCCTCGCGCGTCGGCCGCAGGCGGCCGCGCTCCATGTCGAACAGTTTCAGGCCGCTGGCCTGCTGCGCCTGCGCCAGCAGGCGGCTCACCGACGGTTGCGTGGTGCGCAGCATCTGCGCCGCGCCGGTGGTGGTGCCGGCCAGCATTACCGCGTGGAAGGCTTCGATCTGACGGAAATTCAGCGGTCGGCTCATAGGGTCACAGGGTATAGCAAACTTGCATAGACTATGCCGAAAAAAGAATTTTTTCAAATACTTAGCGACTCCTACACTCGTGGCTCCTCAGGTGCTCCTGCTCCCGCACCCCACCGAAAAACCAACCGCTGTAGGGGAAATACCATGCATTCATGCCGTCCCTGGCGCCGCCGCGTCCTGCAAGCCCTTGGCCTGACCTTGGCGAGCGCGGCCCTGCCGTTGAACGCCCTGGCCCAGGCCAATTATCCGGACCGCCCGTTACGGATCATCGTGCCGTTCACCGCCGGCGGCAGTTCCGACATCCAGGGGCGGCTGCTGGCCAAGTACCTGGGCCAGCTCTACAACCAGCCGGTCGTGGTCGAGAACCGGCCCGGCGCCGGCGGCCACATCGGCGGCAAATTCGTCGCCGAATCCGACCCCGACGGCTACACCCTGCTGCTCGGCTCCATCGGCCTGCACGCCACCTATGGCGTCTACAAGCATCTGAACTACCGCCCGGCAGACGCCCTCAAGGTCATCACCATCGTCGCCGAAATGCCGCACGTGGTCGTGGCCAGTCCGACGCTCCAGGCCAACACCCTGGCCGAACTGACCGCCCAGGCCAAGGCCAGCCCCGACAACCTGCATTTCGGCTCGGCCGGCGTCGGCTCCTCGGTGCATATGGTAGGCGAACTCTACAAAATGGCCGCGCAGGCCCCGATCGCGCACATTCCCTACCGCGGCAGCTCCGCCGCCATCAACGACCTGATCGGCGGCCAGATCCAGCTACTGTTCGAAAACGTGCCCACCACCATCGGCTACATCCAGACCGGCAAGCTCAAGGCCCTGGCCATCACCGGCGCCAGGCGATCTCCCGCGCTGCCCGACGTGCCCACCGCCGCCGAGGCCGGCCTGCCCGGCCTGACCGTGACCTCCTGGACCACCCTGGCCGCCGGCAGGGACGTGCCGGACGCGCTGATCGACAAGCTCAGCGCCGACCTGCGCCGCGTTTACGCCGACCCCGAGTTCCGCGCCGGCCTCGAGCACCTGGGCATGACGCCGGTGGGCAACAGTCCCGCCGAGGCGCGCGCCTTCGTCGAACGCGAACGCGCCCGCTGGAACAAGGTCATCGAGGCCGAGCACATCAGCGCTGGTTGAACCCATTTTTCATAGACAGACGAACCGCATGACCACTCCCGCCATCGCCTGCCGCCGCCTGGGCGGCCCGCCAGGCCATCACTTCTTCGGCTACTACAACAAGACCGTCTGGGATCGCGGCGGCCGCTACCTGCTGGCCAACCGCGTGCCCGTCAAGGATGCCCGGCTCACGCCCGAACTGCGCGCCGAGGTCGGCTACTTCGACCTGGGCGATGGCGAGCGTTATCACGCGGTGGGCGTCACCACGGCCTGGAACTGGCAGATGGGCTGCCAGTTGCAGTGGCTGGATGGCATGGCCGAGCCGCAACTGATCTACAACTGCCGTCGTGATGACGGCGGCGGCTTCTATCCTGGATTTCGCTCCGCGGTGCACAACGTCGCCACCGGCCAGACGCGCCATCTGCCGCTGCCGATCTACGTCGCCGCGCCCGACAGCCGCTACGCCCTGTGCGTGGACTACCGCCGGCTCTACATCACGCACCAGACCATCGGTTACAGCGAACACGCGCCCGCGCCGGTGGCCAACGCGCCGGCCGACGACGGCATCCACGCGCTCGACCTGGAAAGCGGCGCGCACCGCCTGCTGGTCAGCTACGCCGACCTGCGCAACTTCCATCCGCGCGCCTCGATGGAGCGCGCGATCCACTGGGTCAGCCACATCGAGGTCAACCCGTCGTCGACGCGCATCCTGTTCCTGCATCGCTGGACCGAACGGGTCGAGGACGAGACCTGCTTCCTGCACCGCCTCATCACCATGAACCCGGACGGCAGCGACATGCGTCTGCTGGAATGTTCCGACCATCCGCTGCCGCAACTGGCCGACGACTTCGACCCGGCTGCCGTCGGCACCTTCGACTACGAGAAATCGGAATACCAGATCTCGCACCCGCTCTGGCGCGACGACCGCTCGATCATCGTCTGGGGACCGCATGCCGGCAGCATCCATTACCACCTGTATGAAGATGCCGACGGCGGCCAGGTGCAGGTGGTGGGCGACGGCGTCCTCACCGAGAACGGCCACATGACGTTTTCACCGGTGGACACCCGCTGGCTGCTGAGCGATACCTACCCCGATCCTGTCACCCACGAACGCATCCTGTTCCTGTACGACATGCATACCGGGCAACGCCACGACCTCGGCAGCTTCTACGCCGATCCCGGGCTGTCCAAGGAAAACCGCTGCGACCTGCACCCGCGCTGGAGCCGCGACGGCACGCAGGTGTGCGTGGACTCGGTGCACGAAGGCGAACGCCAGATGTACGTGCTCGACGTGGCGCCGATCGTGAAGGCCTGAACCGGCCGCCGCATCGAGAAACCGGGGACGGCCGTCGCGCGGCAACGGCGCGTCGGCTTCCCGCTCATGCGGACCACGGCGCGGCGGCCATGGCGCCGCCCGCCGCTCAGCCCTCGCGCGCCACCTGGCGCAGCGCCTGCTCGAACACGTCCGCCGGCTGGCCCCCCGAGACCAGGTACTTGCCGTTGAGGATCACCGACGGCACCGAGGTGATGCCGCGGTCGCGCCACTCGGCCTCTTCCTTGCGCACTTCCTCGGTGTAGCGGCCCGAGGCCAGCACCGCGCGCGCCTGCTCCGCATCCAGGCCGGCGTCCGCCGCCGCCTGCACCAGCACCTCGACGTCGCTGGTGTCCTGGTTGTCGTAGTGATAGGTCTCCAGCAGGCGCTTCTTCAGCGCCGTCTGGCTGCCCTGCCCTTCCAGGCCCGCCCAGTACAGCAGGCGATGGGCATCGAAGGTATTGAACGAACGGTTGTCATCCGCCATGCGCATGCGCATGCCGACGGCCGCCGCGCGTTCGCTGATGACCTTGCGATTGGCCTGCACCTGCTCGCGGCTGTAGCCGTACTTGGCCATCAGCCGCTCGATGGTGTTCTGCCCGCCCTTGGGCATGTCGGGATTCAGCTCGAACGGCCGGAAATGCAGCTCGACCTCGGCCTCGTCCTGTACGCGCCCGATGGCGGCCAGCAGGCCGCCCAGGCCCACCGCGCACCAGGGACAAGCTACGTCGGACACGAAATCGATGGTGATCTTGGACATGACTCTCTCCGGGAACAGGCCTCAAGCGTAGACCAACCCAGGGCGCCGCGACCAAGAAACCCTGGGCACGCCAGGGCCGCGCGCCTCAGGCCCCGGCGTCGCACCGCAATTGCCGAATGCCGCGCCCGAGCTTTCTGCGCAACAGAGTGCGCAGAGTCGAAGTATCGGCGTAACCGACCTGCGCCGCCACGGTATCCAGGTCGCAACCATTGGCCACCAGTTGCCGCGCGCGCTGTACCCGCAGGTCCTGCACGAACGCCAGGGGCGATTTGCCCAGGACCCTTTCGGTGCGTCGTTGCAGCGTCCTTGGATGCACGCGCAGCGCCTCGGCCGCCTCCTGCAACGCAAACCCCTTGGACAGATTCTCGCGCGCCCAGCGCTCGAAACGCGCCACCAGCGGGTCGGCGTGGGCCAGAAAGTCGGGGATGATGTATCGGGCCTGTGATGAACGGTTGTCGATCAACAGGAATCGCGCCACCCTTTCCGCCAACTGCGGGCTGGCCTGACGCATCAGCCACAGCGCCAGGTCCAGGTGCCCCATGGCCGCGCCCGCGGTCACCACGCCGTCGCCGGCAACAATCATGCGCGTGTCATCGAGGCTGACCGCCGGATAGCGTTCACGGAACAGCGGTGCCAGCGACCACGTCGTGGTGGCCTCGCGCCCGTCCAGCACGCCGCTCTCGGCCACCACGAAGGTTCCTATGCACGCCGCGGCCACCCCGATTCCCTGCCCATGCCAGGCGCGCAACTGCGCCTTGGCGCGCACCACGTCGGGCCGGACCAGTGCGTCCAGCAGCCTGGGCGGCGTCTTGGCATTCAAGGCCGGCACCACCACCCAATCCGGCCGCGCCACTTCGCCGGCCGGTCGCACCGCCATGGACAGGCCCAGCGCGGTGCGGATACGCCGGCCCACGCCTGCCACCGTCACATCGAACGGCGCGGGCGCGTCCGACTGCATCGACGCCAGTTCGTTGGCGGTGTCGAAAACGTCCAGCAGCGCCGTCAGGCCGGTATCGAAAGCGCCATCCAAGGCGAACAGACAGATACGCATGTCGTAAATAGCCCGAATATTGTCATTTACGACTATAGATCCCGACCCTTGCCGCTGTCTAGAATTCCCGCTGAATCAACGGCTTCGGCCTAGTTTCCCAGCCGGGCCGCGCTTATCCCGGCGCCTCAGCAAGCGAGTCCCTCACCATGGAACATCCCGATCCCACTCAGCTCGACAATCCGGCCTGGTTCGCGTTGGCCGGCCGCCAGGCGCACCTGCGCCAGGGCGATGGCTTGGCCGCGCGCTACTTGCCCGACGTCGCCCCGTTTGCCGCCGTGCGCAACACCACGCGCGAGGCCTTCGATGCCCTGCGTCGGCTCGTCGCGCCGGACACCCCCGCGTTGCTGCAAACCCTGTACGTACCGCCCCCGCTAGACAGCCTGCGTTCGGAACCGCTGTTCTCTTTCTTCCAGATGGTTGACCATGGCCAGACTCCGATCGCGGCGGACGAGCCGGACTTCCTGACGCTGGGCGCCAGCGACGCCGCCGACATGATGGCGTTGGCCGCCGCCACGCGGCCGGGCCCGTTCGGGCCACGCACCATCGAAACAGGTCAATACCTCGGTGTACGGCGCCACGGCCGGCTGGTCGCCATGGCCGGCGAACGCATGCGGCTGGACGGCTTCGCGGAGATCAGCGCCGTGTGCGTCGATGCAAGCTGCCGCGGCCAGGGCCTCGCCGGCCGCCTGATGAACCGGTTGCGGCGCGACATCCGCCGGCGTGGCGAGACGCCGTTCCTGCACGTCCGCGACAACAACGCGGCGGCCCTCGCGCTCTACCAGCGCCTGGGCTTTCGCACCCGGCAGACGTTCCAGCTTCACCGCATCACGACTCCCGACGCGCACGAATCCGCCAGTCTGTGAGGACGCCCGTGGCGTCAGGCAAAGGCGCCGGCCCGACGCCACCGACGGGCCGGCCTGCGCGCTATCGCGCCGTGTCCCCGTCGAACAGGATGCGCTCGATCGCCCGCACCCGGTCGCGGCGGCGCCTGACCGCGCGCACCGGCCTGCCGAACGCGCGCTTGCGCTGCCGCGTTTCCCGGCTGGCCTGCAAATGCTCGATGAACACCTCGTCGCACGGCCCGTTGTCGGTCTTGTCGAAGATCCAGCAATAGGCGACGGGCAGCCGCGCCTGCCGGTAGCGCGGCGCGGCGGACGCGGCATCGCTGGCAAGCAGGCGCTCCAGCACCAACTGGTCCCACTCGTCGGGATTCTCCGCGCAGGCCTGGGCCCAGGCCTGCAACAGCTCGGCGGCGGCCGGCGTATGGTTGAGGAACAATGTGCCGCTCAGCAAGTGCCCGTCGGGCTCGTGGTACGCAGCGATATCGCAATCCAACGCAGCCAGCGCCGGCCACGGATCGCGATGAAACACCGCATCCACGTCGACGTACAACAGCGGGCCGGTGTGCTTCTTGCGCATGGCGACCAGCACCGATGGCTTCATGGATGCGTTGCGCACCCAGGAACCCGTGGATGCGATCGGCTCGGCGTCAACGGCCAGTCCCAGCCTCTGCGCCGAGCGCAGCATGCGGTTCTTTTCCGTCTCGTAAATGCTGTCGCGGGTGAAAAACGCCACCACCATGCCCGTGGCCCTGCCTCGCTGCCGGCCAGGCCCGACCTTGTCGGGTCCCGGAAAGTCCAGAACCATCCGCGCCTGCTCGATGGACCAGCCGAACCACTTGCGTCGAAACCAATCGAACATGATGCGCCACGCTTTTCAAGATCAAGTGAAGCGGGCGTACCGGCAACGTCATGTCGACAGCGCGGCGGCAGGCTCGCACAGCGCTTTTCCCGCCCTAGCGCGACGCACGATGGTGCGGGGCGCGACCCAGGCGCGGGATCGAAGCGCAGGCGGAGTTTATGAATGGACGCGATACGCGTCGACGCTATTGCAATCAGTCGAAATCCAAATCGCCGCGCTGAAACATTCTTCGCGCGGCTTCCCTCTGAAACGCCTTTCCAGGCCCAACAGAACTTTCAGCCGGCTTTCTGGAATACCGCTCGCGCCGCGGGTGGCGGGACGCCCGCGAGCGCGACCCGTTCAAGCGCAACATGCCGGCGGTGGCCTGCCTGGCCGGCGACCTATTCTGTTGTCGGCCGGGTCAGGCGTACTGCGCGAGGCCGCCTCCCAGCGACCAGTTTTCCTTCAGGACCTCGACGAGATTCACGAACACATCCTCGGGGCGCAGGCCGGGATTCTCGCCAAGCAATTGCGCAATCCGCCGGAACAGCGCCTTCTTCTGTTCCAACGTGCGCGTATTGTTCGCGGTGATCTGGATGAACACGAGATCGTCGCTGCGAGCGATATCCAGATAGGTCGCGCCGTAGCGGAAGTTGGCGGCCTCATGCTCGGTCATGACCATGAACTGGTCATCTTCGGGCACGTCGAACGTTTCATGCAGCGCGCGGTAAACGCCGTCGAAGATGGCCTGCCGGTAGGCCTCCGTCTTTCCGGAACGCAACGAGATTTGAGCGAATGGCATGGGAAATTCCTCCTTTGTGGTCCCGTGGCCTATTATCTATTCTGATAACTTATCCATTTTTATTTCAACGATAAAGTTTTGAAATGACAAAGCGTGCCCTTGACCTGGAAGCCGTCAGAGCCTTCATCCGCATCGCCGAGCTGGGCAGCTTCACCCGCGCCGCCGAAGCGTCACGGACCTCGCAGGCCGCGGTCAGCCTGAAGCTGAAACGGCTGGAAGAAAGGCTGGGCTTCAGACTGGTCGAGCGAACGCCGCGCTACGTGGAGCTTTCGGCCCAGGGCGCCACCTTTCTTGACCATGCGCGCAAGCTGATCGAAGCCCATGACCGGGCGGTCGCGGTCGTCGGCGGAACGCGGCAGCGCCTCGCCATCGGCATCAGCGACCACGTCGCGGGTCCGGAACTGCCCGCGCTGATCGCGCGCATGAATGCCCAGGATCCTCACCTGCTGATCGAAATCCGGATCGGATCGTCGGCGGAACTGCTTCAGCGTTTCGACCGCCGCGAACTCGACACGGTGATCGTGCGCTTCCAGGCGGGCCGCGGCGACGGGGAAATCCTGGCCGAAGAAAAATTCGGCTGGTTCGCGATGCCCGGCTGGCAGCATCGCGCCGGCGAGCCGCTGCCGCTGGCCACGATGGCGGAACCCTGCGGCGTGCGCGCCGTGGCCGGACAACTGCTCGATGAGGCCGGCGTCCCCTGGACCGAGGTGTTCGTGGGTGGCGGCGTGATGACGGTCGCCGCCGCCGTCATGGCCGGGCTGGGGGTCGCCGCGCTTGCCCCGCGCATGGTGCCGTTCGGCGCAGTGGATGTCGGCCCCAGGCTGGGGCTGCCAGACCTGCCGCGGCTGCCCATCCTTCTGCATACCCGGGTCCGGGACAGCCGCGCGCGGGATGCGCTGGCCGCGCTCTCGGCGGCCTTTCGCGGCGTGGTGCGAAGCTAGGATCTTCAAGCGATGCCACGGCCCCCGGCACGCCCGAGAGAAGTGAATCCCGCTGCCGGCGACCCTCCGGACAACAAAAAACCCGCAGAACCAATGTTCATGCGGGTTTTCGGGGCAAAGCGCTGACGGGCTGCCCCGGGGCGACTCTTGCGAAATTCTTGGCGGACAGAGGGGGATTCGAACCCCCGATACGCTTTTGACGTATACACGCTTTCCAGGCGTGCGCCTTCAACCACTCGGCCACCTGTCCTGATCCGGTACGCATTGCTGAAAATGCGAATCCGCGATTCTAGCAGATCGGCAAGAAAGCTGCAGCGGCGCAGCGGCCCCAGAAAAAGGGGACGCGATTGCGTCCCCTTTTTGCCACGGGCGCCCGTGCGCACCCGGTGGCGACTGTCCCGGACGCGGTTGTCCGGGGCAGCCCATGGCCGCTCAAGCGTTGGGCGGATCCTGCTCGCGGTACGAACTGACGGTGCCGTCGGGTTCGGTCTCCTCCAGCCGCACCCGGAAGCCCCACAGCCGCGCCAGGTGCTTCATCACCTGCTCCGCGTCCTCGGCCGCCAGCGGCCGGCCTCGGCTCTTCAGGTGCCGCAGCACCAGCGAACGGTCGGTGTCGCGGTTGAAGCGGACCACCTGGATGTCCGGCACCAGATTGTCGCGGTTGTGCTGCGCGGCCAGCAGGCGGCGGATGTCGCGGTAACCCTCGTCATCGTGGATCGCGGCGACCTCCAGCTTGGGATTGGCCTGGTGGTCCGAGATCGCGAAGAAGCGGAACTCGCGGATCAGGCGCGGCGACAGGTACTGCGAGATGAAGGACTCGTCCTTGAAGTTGCGCATGGCGAAGTCCAGCGTCTTCAGCCAATCGCCTCCCGCGATGTCCGGGAACCAGCGGCGATCCTCGTCGGTGGGCTTTTCGCAAATGCGGCGGATATCCGACATCATCGCGAAGCCCAGCGCGTACGGGTTGATGCCGCCGTAGCCGCGTTCGTCGAAGCCGCGCTGGCTGACCACGTTGGTGTGGCTCTGCAGGAACTCCATCATGAAGCCGTCGTTGACCAGTCCCTTCTCGTGCAGCCGGTTCAGGATGGTGTAGTGCCAGAACGTGGCCCAGCCTTCGTTCATCACCTTGGTCTGGGTCTGCGGATAGAAGTACTGGGCCACCTTGCGCACAATGCGCACCAGTTCCTTCTGCCACGGCGCCAGCTTGGGCGAATACTTCTCGATGAAGTACAGCAGGTTCTCTTCCGGCTCGGGCGGGAACACCGACGCGGCGACCCGCTCGTCCTTGTCGGCCTCCAGCCGCGGCAGCGTGCGCCACAGGTCGTTGTATTGCAGCCGCGCGTGCTCCTGGCGCTCGGCCTGGCGCGCGGCCTCTTCCTTGTACGAGATCGGCGTCGGCCGCTTGTAGCGGTCCACGCCATGGTGCGACAGCGCGTGGCAGGAATCCAGCAGCGCCTCCACCGCGTCGATGCCGTAGCGGTCCTCGCAGTCCATCACGTACTTGCGGGCGAACACCAGGTAGTCCAGCACGCCGTCGGCGTCGGTCCACTGGCGGAACAGGTAATTGCCCTTGAAGAACGAGTTATGGCCGTAGCAGGCGTGCGCGATCACCAGCGCCTGCATCGTCATGGAGTTCTCTTCCATGAGATACGCGATGCAGGGGTTGGAGTTGATCACGATCTCATAGGCCAGGCCCTGCATGCCGCGCCGGTAGTACTGCTCGTTGCGGATGAACTCCTTGCCGTACGACCAGTGCGGATAGCCGATGGGCAGGCCCGCCGACGCGTACGCGTCCAGCATCTGCTCCGAGGTGATGACCTCGATCTGGTTCGGATAGGTGTCCAGCCCGTACTCGCGCGCGACCTGCGAGATCGCGTCGTCATAGGACTGGATCAGTTCGAACGTCCATTCGGAACCTTGCGACAACGGCCGGGGGCTGTCGGCCGATTCCGGCTCCACCAGTGCGCCCAGGATGGCATTCATGCGGTTTCCTTCTTGAACAGGTCATGGAACACGGGATAGATTTCCCCGCGATCGCAAATCCGCCGCATCACGAAATGCGGCGCCAGCTTCTGTTCATATTCCGCCCACAGGCTGCTCTTGCGCGCCTCCTGCGAGTCGGGAACCTCGATATAGGCAAAGTAGCGCGTGGCCGGCAGCAGGTGCTCGGCCAAAAAGCGCGCGCTCTTGCCCGCGTCGGCGCCGAACGAGTCGCCGTCGCTGGCCTGTGCCGCATACACGTTCCAGGCCGAGGGCGGATAGCGCTTCTCGACGATCTCGCGCATCAGCTCCAGCGCCGACAGCACGATGGTGCCGCCGCTCTTGGGATCGTAGAAGAAGGTCTGCTCGTCCACTTCCTCGGCATTGTCGGTATGGCGGATGAAGACCAGGTCGACATGCTCATACTTGCGCGACAGGAACAGGTATAGCAGCGTGAAGAAGCGCTTGGCCAGGTCCTTCTTGCCCTCGTCCATCGAGCCGGACACATCCATCAGGCAGAACATGACCGCGCGCGCCATCGGGATCGCGACCGACACGCGGTTGCGGTAGCGCAGGTCCAGGTCGTCCAGGAACGGCACGCGCGCCAGGCGCTCGCGGCAGTCCTCGACGTCCTGCTCCAGGGCCTTGATCTGGTCGGCGGGCGCGCCCGCCGCCTTGGCCTTGGCCAGGCGTTCTTCCGCGTCTTCCAGGTCGGCGCGCGCCTTCACGCTCAGCGCCACCCGCCGCGCCAGCGACGACTTCAGCGTGCGGCTGATGCTGAGCATGCTGGGCGAGCCGGTGGTGGTATAGCCGGCGCGTTGCCATTTCTTCTGGCTGACCTCGCCCAATTGGGTGCGCGCCAGGTGAGGCAGCTCCAGATCTTCGAAGAACAGATTGAGGAACTCGGCCCGCGACAGGCTGAAGGTGAACTGATCGACCGCCTCGCCCTCGCCGGGTTCGGAGCCGCCCTGGCCTTCTCCCCCCTGAGGCCGGTCGAACGTGTCGCCCTTGGCGAACTCGCGATTGCCCGGATGCACCATTTCCCGGTCGCCGCCCGCGCCGTGCCGGAAGGTCGGCTCGGAAATATCGCGGGCGGGCAGGTTGATCTCGCCGCCCTGATCCATGTCCTGGATCGAGCGGTCGCGGATCATCCCGTGGACCGCCTTGCGGATCTGGTCCTTGTAACGCCGCAGAAAGCGCTCCCGGTTAACGGCGCTCTTGTTGCGCCCGTTAAGACGGCGATCGATCAGTGAATTCATGATTCACCTCGCTCAGGAAGACTTCCTCACACGGAGATACCACTCGCACAGCAGCCTGACCTGCTTTTCCGTGTAGCCCTTCTCCACCATCCGATCCACGAAGCTCTGGTGCTTGGACTTGTCCTCGGCCGACGCCTTGGCGTTGAACGAGATCACCGGCAGCAGGTCTTCCGTGTTCGAGAACATCTTCTTCTCGATCACTTCGCGCAGCTTTTCATAGCTGGTCCAGGTCGGGTTGCGGCCGTTGTTGTTGGCGCGCGCCCGCAGCACGAAGTTCACGATCTCGTTGCGGAAGTCCTTCGGATTGGCGATGCCGGCCGGCTTTTCGATCTTCTCCAGTTCGTCGTTCAGGGCGCTGCGGTCGAAGCTCTCGCCGGTTTCCGGGTCGCGGAATTCCTCGTCCTGGATCCAGCAGTCGGCGAACGTGACGTAGCGGTCGAAGATGTTCTGGCCATACTCCGAGTACGACTCGAGGTACGCCGTCTGGATCTCCTTGCCGATGAACTCGGCATAGCGCGGCGCCAGGAAGCCCTTGATGAACTCCAGGTAGCGCCGGCGGATCTCCTCCGGATAGTCCTCGCGCCCGATGCGTTGTTCGAGCACGTACATCAGGTGCACCGGATTGGCCGCCACTTCGGTCTGGTCGTAGTTGAAGACGCTGGACAGGATCTTGTACGCGAAGCGCGTCGAGACCCCGTTCATGCCTTCGTCGGTGCCGGCGTAGTCCTTGTACTCCTGCAACGCCTTGGCCTTCGGATCGACGTCCTTCAGGCTTTCACCGTCGTAGACGCGCAGCTTCGAGTAGATGCTGGAATTCTCCGGCTCCTTCAGCCGGGTCAGCACCGAGAACTGCGCCATCATGTCCAGCGTCCCCGGCGCGCACGGCGCCGTCGACAGCGAGCTGTGATGCAGCAGCTTCTCGTAGATGCGGACTTCTTCCGACACCTGCAGGCAGTAAGGCACCTTGACGATATAGATACGGTCGAGGAAAGCCTCGTTGTGCTTGTTGTTGCGGAAGGTCTGCCATTCCGACTCGTTCGAGTGCGCCAGGATGCAACCGTTGAACGGGATCGCCGAGAAACCCTCGGTGCCCTTGAAGTTGCCTTCCTGCGTCGCCGTCAAGAGCGGATGCAGCATCTTGATCGGCGCCTTGAACATTTCCACGAACTCGAGCAGGCCCTGGTTGGCCAGGCACAGGCCGCCGGAATAGCTGTAGGCGTCCGGGTCATCCTGCGAATGGCGGTCGAGCTTGCGGATGTCGACCTTGCCGACCAGCGACGAGATGTCCTGGTTGTTCTCGTCGCCCGGTTCGGTCTTGGCGATCGCCACCTGGCGCAGCACCGACGGGTTCAGGCGCACCACGCGGAACTGCGAGATGTCGCCGTCGAACTCCTTCAGGCGCTTGACCGCCCACGGCGACATGATGCCCGTGAGGTAGCGGCGCGGAATGCCGTATTCCTTTTCGAGCGTGTCGCCGAAGCGTTCCGGATGGAACAGGCCCAGCGGCGACTCGTTCACCGGCGAGCCCTTGAGCGCGTAGATGGGGAAGCGCTCCATCAGCACCTTGAGGCGCTCGGCGATGGACGACTTGCCGCCGCCGACGGGCCCCAGCAGATAGAGGATTTGCTTGCGCTCTTCCAGTCCCTGCGCGGCGTGCTTGAAGAACGCCACGATCTGCCCGATGACGTCCTCCATGCCGTAGAACTCCTGGAACGCTGGATAGCGCCGGATGGTCCGGTTGGAAAACAAACGGGAAAGACGTGGGTCGTTGCGCGTATCCACGATTTCAGGTTCGCCAATCGCGGCCAGCATGCGCTCGGCCGGGCTGGCGTATGCCATCGGGTCGCGTCGGGCGAGATCCAGATACTCCTCGAGAGAGAGTTCTGATTCCTGTTCTCTTGCATACTGCGACTTGAAGCCTTCGACGATGTTTTGCACGGAAACCTCCTACAACACGCGAAAAAGCCATGACGTCCCTACGTGTCCCCATTGTGTGCCTCAGTGCTTCGGCGTGACTAGTCAATCTCGCTATTAGCAATTTCGGCACGGTCGTATGTTGCTTTCGCCACACATCGACCATGAGCACGATCGGGCCCCTTCCGTTTAGGCTGCACCCTTGAGACACAAGTTCCGTCAGGGATTG
Organism: Achromobacter sp. SIMBA_011; assembly: GCF_046535435.1. Classification (NCBI taxonomy): domain Bacteria; kingdom Pseudomonadati; phylum Pseudomonadota; class Betaproteobacteria; order Burkholderiales; family Alcaligenaceae; genus Achromobacter; species Achromobacter sp. SIMBA_011. Next base: position 125,166 of record NZ_JAWRWN010000007.1, read on the forward strand.
CAACCAACGTGAATAAGTTCACTCGTTCGCCTTCAGCATATCGCTGTAGAACGGGCGCATGACGCAGCCACGTACGAAATGGTCAGCAATGATTTGAAGGGATGAGATATCCCGGTGGATTCTTATGATCCGGCACACAAGGCCGGTGCGTCCGCTATGCGATGGCAGCGAACGGTCTGAACGGCGCAAGGCGACTGCGTTCAGCGACGTATCGGTCCGGTTTGTGAAAAGCGCCGGTACGCGACACTGGAATCCGTGGTGACGAGGGCGCGTGGCGGGTTATGGAGCAAGCCATGCGCGCGTAGCGCCAAGTCATGACCTAGCTTAAGCCGAATTGACGGTTTTGTGGCAATTCATTTGTGCTCACGCGGTAAAAAAAAGCTGTGGGATGCTTCGAGACAGACACGCAAGAATCGCTCCCAAACTTGCTGCCATCCCGCCACGAACCGCGCGGGCAAACGCTATGCGGCCGATGGTCCGCGGCTATCACGCGATGGGTTGGCAGCCAGGCATCGAGAGTGCTAATACCCCTAGCGGCGTGAAGGATAGAATCACGCATCCGCGAAACCGCGCACGACACTGCCTTAAAACGCTTTCTATCCATCATGCCGCCCCGCCCGCGCCCCCTCATGCAAGGGCTCCGCATCGTCCGCGCGCCGATGCGCTGGCGGCGTCTGGCGGCTGTGTGCGGCGTGCTATTGCTGGCCGCGTGTGAACGCGCCGTCCCACCCCTGCCCAACGACGCCTATGTCTGGCAACGGCAATGGACACCGGCGCTGGTCAGCGCGCTGGCCGAGGGCGCGGATGCCGTGCGGTCATGGCGAGTGCTGGCGGCCGAACTGCGCGCCGACGGCGCCTGGTTCGACGCGGCGCCCGATCTGGCCGCGCTGGCCGCGTCACAACGACCCGTGGTGCTGGTGTTGCGGCTGGATGGCCGCGTCAACGACTTGCCCGCCGCCGACATCGCCGATCGCGCCGCCGCCGCGCTGGCGGCATGGGGCCGGGCCGGCGTCACGCTGGCTGGCCTGGAAATCGATTACGACTGCGCCACGTCGAAGCTGCCGGACTATGCCGCCTTGCTGGCGAAGCTCAAGACCCGCCTCGGCGCCAGCCTGCCGTTATCGATCACCGCCCTGCCGACCTGGCTTGACAGTCCCGCGCTGCCCGCATTGCTGGCGGTGCCGGACGAAACCGTGCTGCAGGTCCACGCCGTGCAGAACCCAACGCAAGGCCTGTTCGACGCCAGGCGAGCCCGCGCCTGGCTCGATGCCTACGCCCGCCATGCCGGCAAACCCTGGCGCGTGGCGCTGCCTTCCTATGGCAGCCGCGTCGCCTGGGACGAACGTGGCAGGATCGCGGCGGTCGAAAGCGAACGCCCGGCGTTGATGCCGGGCGGCCGTTCGGCCGAACTGCTGGTCACGCCCGACGCGATGGCGGCCTTCGTCGCGACGCTCGACCGCGATCGCCCGGCGGGACTGAGCGGCATCGTCTGGTTCCGCCTGCCGACCCAGGCCGACACGCGAGCCTGGAGCCTGCCGACCTGGCGCGCCGTGCTGGCGCGCCAGCCGCTGACGCCGCAGCTCGAAGTGACCGCCGCCGCGCGCGCCGCCGGCGGCGCGCGCGACGTGCGCCTGGCCAACCGCGGCAACGCCGACACCGCGCTCCCGTTTACCGTGCGGCTCGACGCCACTTGCAACGCCGCCGACGGCATCAACGGCTACACCCTTGAATACGACCGCGAGGGTAGCTATCTTCGCCGCGCGCAGGACGGACTGCTGCGCGCCGGCGCCGAACGCGCCATTGGATGGATCCGCTGTGACTCCGCAACCCCGAGCTTCCATGTACAACCGTAAATCGCTTGCCGCCGCGCTGCTGCTGGCCTGCGCCGCCGGCGCCGGCATCGTCATCGCCTGCGGCCCGGACTTCCCGCCACAATTGCTGGACGACCGCGCCGGCACGCTGCAAGGCACGCCCGCCAACTCGTTCGCGTACGAGGCGGCGCGGCTGCTGCCGGCCACGGACACACTGCGGGCCAACGAATCACCCTTGCTGCCGGACGGCAGCTACCGCTCCGACGCCATTCCCGAAGCATTCGACACGGCGTTGACGCCGGCACAACGGGAACAGGCGCGGGCGATGCGAGCCCGTCCCGACGGCGACCAGGCCTATGCCGCCGGCGCAGGCCTGCCGGAAGCCGCGCGGCTCTACGCCGCCGCCGCGGTGGACTACCGCAGCGCCGCGCAGGCGCCGGATGAACCGCGCCTGGAACGCGCGCGCCAGCGCCTGCTGGCCATCCTGGCGCTGCCAGCGGAGCAGGCCGCGACCCGCCGCGTCTGGGCGGCCTATCTGCTGGCCGAAATCGGGGCCATCGGAACCACGCCGGCGACGGATCACCCGGCGCAGGCCTATGCCCGGGTGCGCGAACTGGCGCGGCAAGGCGCGCCCGACCCCCTGGGCCTGGCCGTCGCCAGCTACGGCCAGGAAGCGCGCCTGTCATTGTCCGGCAGCCTCGGCCAATGCGCCTACGAAGACCTGTTCAACGCCTCGCCCTGCATGGATGCGATCGCGCCGCGCGACTTGCAGCAGGCCGTGCGCCTGTATGCCGCCCAGGCCGCGCGCGGTTCAGTCAGCGGCCGCGAATCGTTGCGCCTGATGGCCGACTGGGCGCTGGCCGCGCCGACGCGCGCCATCCGCCTGATAGAGGACCCGGTCGGCCAGCGCCTGCTGGTGGCGTACGGTCTGGCCCGACTGGGCGACATCGTCGACGGCAAACCCGAAAGCGCGCGCGCCCCCTTCGCCAACTTCGAGGCGACCGGCCGCCTGAGCCTGGCCGACGCCGCCGACGGCACGCCCAACGTCACGCCCAACCCCGCGCTGCAATCGCTGGTGGCCGCGCTACAGACACAGGACCCGCGACGGATCGACAACGCCGACCGGGTCGCGGCGCTGGCCTACCGCGTCGGCCGCTACGACCTGGCGCAAGCCCTGGCCTCCCGGCTCGACACGGCGCTGGCCTGGTGGGTGCGCGCCAAGCTGGCGATCCGGCGCGGCGACAACGAACTGGCCGCCCAGGCCTACGCCCGCGCGGTCGACGCATTTCCGCGCGGCGACGGCACCGTCGAGGCGGAGGCCGGCGCCCTGCTCAAAGGCGAACAGGGCGTGCTGTCGCTGTCGCGCGGCCAATACGTCGAAGCCCTGGACCAGTTGTACCGGGCCGCGGCGGCCGGCGATGGCGCCCCGCCGCCGGAAGAGGGCTGGCCGCTCTCGCCCTATTGGAACGACGCGGCCTACGTGGCCGAACGCGTGCTGACGACCGATGAGCTCAAGGCCTATGTCGACCGGCTGCCGCCGCCCCCGCCCGCGCCATCGCGGCCGCCGGGCTTCAGCCGCTACACGACCGACCAGTTCTACGAATGGAGCCGGCTGAACCAGCCGCCCGTGCACGACCGCCTGCGCCAGTTGCTGGCACGGCGGCTGGTGCGCGAAAACCGGGTGGCCGAAGCCCTGCCCTACTTCCCCGCGGACTCCGATCCCCGCTTCGCCACGCTCGACTATACCGATGGCAACTGGACGATCCGGGAATCCGATGTCCGCCAGCGCGCCGCGCAATACGGCGAAGCGCTGCGGGCCGCGGGCAACGCCTGGGGCCGCACCTCCCGCGCCGAGGCCTGGTACACCGCCGCCACCCTGGCGCGCCGCGACGGCATGCGCATCATGGGCTACGAACAGGGCCCCGACTACGCCGTCTATGAAGGCAACTATTCCGCCGGCGCCGGCCGCGATGCCAACCCCTGGTGGCGCGAGCCCCGCGCCGATACCGATGTGCCGATGGAAACGCCGCGGCAGCGTGCCGAAGCGGATCTGCCGGGCCCCTACGTGACGCAGGAGGAACGCGCACGCTACGCGGCCAGCGAGGCGCGGCCCAACGTGCGCTATCACTACCGCCAGATCGCCGCCGACTACGCGATGAAGGCCGCCGACGAACTGCCCACGCGCTCGCAGGCCTTCGCGGCCACGCTTTGCCGAGGCGCCCGCTACGTGATCGATGACACGCCGGAACGTGCCACCGCCATCTACCTGCGCTATGTGGATCAGGGCGCCCAGGTGCCCTTCAGCGACACCTTCGGCCGCGAATGCCCCGAACCGGACTTCCACTCGGCCTCGCGCTTTCACTACATCCAGGCCTGGAAGGCCTGGGAACGTGTCCGCAAGCAGCATCCGGGCCTCCTGATCGCGGGCGGCCTGCTGGCGCTGGCGGCGCTCGGCGCCGGGCTGTGGGCCTGGCGCAATGGCACCCCGACGGGCGGCGACAGGCGGCGCCAGAACGGCCTTTGAATATCGACGCGCCCCAGGGCTACCCGGCGGCGGGCAGTTCGACCCTTCGCAGCAGACCGCGCCAATGCTCGGGTACCCGCGCCCGCACACGCAGATCGGCCGCCACCCGCTCCGCCTCGATGAATTCGTAGCGCGGGGCGGCGTCCAACCTTTCCAGCATGGGCAGCTTGACCACGCCGGCGGCGTCGCCCAGCAGCATCGGCGCCATATAGATAAGCAGCTCATCGACGCAGCCGGCCGCGACCAGCGCGCCGCTCAGGCCGGCGCCGGCTTCGACGTGGACTTCGTTGAACTGCTGCGCGGCCAGCCAGCGCATCATCGCCGGCAGGTCGACCCGGTCGGGCGTCTCGTCGGGCAACGCCACCACCCGCACGTTGCGGGCCTCCAGCCGCGCCTGCTTGGCGGCGTCGGCGCGGGCCGTGAACACGATGACCTCGCCGCCGTCGAACAGCCGCGCGTCCTCGGGAATCTCGAAACGGCCGTCGACCACCGCCCGGCGCGGCTGGCGCGGCGTCTGGACGCTGCGCACGGTCAGTTGCGGATCATCCTTGAGCACGGTGCCGATGCCGGTCAGCACCACGCAACTACGGGCGCGCCAGTGATGGCCGTCGGCGCGCGCCTCGGGCCCGGTGATCCATTGCGACAGGCCGTTGTGCAACGCGCTGCGGCCGTCCAGCGACGTCGCCATCTTGAGCCAGGTCCAGGGCAACCCGCGGCTCATGCGCGAGATGAAGCCGGCATTCAGGGCCAGCGCCTCTTCGCGGCAAATGCCGGTGGTGACGGCGATGCCGGCCTCGCGCAGCCGCGCCAGCCCCTTGCCGTTGACCAGCGGATTGGGATCGCCGATCGCCACCACCACGCGCGCCGGCGCGGCCGCCAGCAGCGCGTCGACGCACGGCGGCGTGCGGCCGAAATGGCTGCACGGCTCCAGCGTGACATAGACGGTGGCCCCCGCCACCGATTCGCCGCGCGCCTGGGCATCGCGCAGGGCGCAGACTTCCGCGTGCGGGCCGCCGGGCGGCTGGGTCGCGCCTTCGCCCAGCACCCGGCCGTCACGCACGATGACGCAGCCCACCCGAGGGTTGGGCGCGGTCGAGTACATGACGGTCTGCGCCAGGGCCAGGGCGCGCCGCATCCAGGACAGGTCGTCGGATTCGCTGGGGTTCTTCATCATGCAGCGATTGTATGTCCGCGGCGGATCGCCGGCACGCCACGCCCGCCGTCGCGGGCCGGCGCGCTATGATGATTCAAGCGCCCCGAAAGCCATGTCCGTTTTGGGCCGATGCTGGTCTCGGGACGGCCTCGCCCGGGAGCCGGGGCAGGACCACAATACGCCACGTACCTCCCGAAATCCCACGGCACGGAGCCCGCCGCCATGAAACAAGCATTGATCGTCATCGACGTCCAGGATTCCTTCCGCCAGCGTCCGTTTTGGGACGAATCGGAATACCCGGCATTCGTCTCGCAACTGCAGGGCCTGATCGATGCTGCCCGCGCCCGCGACATCCCGGTGCTGCAGGTGTTCCATATCAGCGCCGCCAACGACCCGGCCAACCCGTTCTCGCTGGCTTCCGGCCACGTCAAGACGCTCAAGGAACTGCGCATCGCCCCCGACGCCGTGTTCCACAAGACCGTGCATTCCTCGCTCTACGCCAAGGACGCCGACGGCGCCACGCTGCGGGACTGGCTGCGCAAGCACGCCATCGAAGGCGTCATCGTCAGCGGCATCCGCACCGAACAGTGCTGCGAGACCACCACGCGCCACGCCAGCGATGACGGCTTCAAGGTGGTGTTCCCGACCGACGCCACGCTGACATTCGCGATGCAGAGTCCGTCGGGCAAGCACTACACGCCGGTCGAGATCCGCGACGCCACCGAACTGGTGCTGCACGGCCGCTTCGCCCGCATCGCCCGCGCCGCCGACGTCTTCGCCGACGCGCAATAGGGCGGCATGGCCATGATTCCCGTGCACTTCGTCCTGCCCCGGGGAATCGTGCTGCTCGACGTGGCCGGGCCGGCCGAGGCGTTCCGGGTCGCCAACAAGCTGTGCCCGGACGCCTTCGCCCAACATTTCTGCGGCCCGTCCACCGAAGTCGAAAGCGGCATTCCCGGCCTGCACCTGGCCCGGATCCAGCCGCTGCCCGAGAAACTGCCGCCCGAGGCGCTGGTGATCGTGTCCGGCGTGGTCGGCAAGCACATCCGCCTGGATGAGCCCGAGGCCCGTCTGATCATCGACTGGCTGGCGCAGCGCCATCCGGCCGACGGCTTCACGCTGATGACGGTCTGCGCCGGCGCCCTGTTCGCCGCGGCGGCCGGCCTGACGCGTCAACGCGAATGCACTACCCACCATAGCTGCCTGGCGCAACTGGCCGACCTGGATCCCAGCGCCCGGGTGCACGACAACCGCATCTTCGTGGAGGACGGCAACCTGGTCAGCAGCGCCGGCATCACCGCCGGCATCGACCTGGCGCTGCACATGGTGTCGCGCCATTGCGGCCCGCGCGTGGCCAGCGAAGTGGCGCGCGACATGGTGGTGTACCAGCGCCGCGCCGGCACCGACTCGGCGCTGTCGCCCTGGCTTGAACACCGCAACCACATGCATCCGGGCGTGCACCGCGTGCAGGACGCGGTGGTGCGCAACCCGGCGGCGCCGTGGTCGGCGCAGTCGCTGGCCGAACAGGCCCACACCAGCCCGCGCCACCTGACGCGGCTGTTCCGCGAGCACGCAGGCTGCACGCCCATGGACTACCTGTATCAGATACGCGTGGCGCTGGCGCGCGACATGCTGCGCGAAACGCGCTTGAACCTGGAGCTGGTGGCGGAGAAATCGGGCTTCGGCTCGGCCCAGCACCTGCGCCGCGTGTGGCGCCGGTTCCAGCCGCAGACGCCCAGCATGGCGCGGACGGTGGCGCCATAGCGCGCGCCGGACGGCAGGCCGCCGGTAGCGCCACGGCGGCCGCCTACGGGTCTGGCCGCCTACGGGTCAGGCCGCGTCGGGGTCGGCTGCGTCGGGGTCGGCTGCGTCAGGTCGGCTGCGTCAGGCCGGGCCGCGTCAGGCCGGGCCGCGACAAGCCGGGCTGCGATAGGCCGACCCGCGCGACGGCGTCATTCCTTGCGCAGCTTGCCGGGCAGCACCGGCCCCTGCATCTCGCGGATCGCCTCGACGAACTCGCCGATGTCCTCGAAGCTCTTGTAGACCGAGGCGAAGCGCACGTAGGCTACCTTGTCGAGCTTGCGCAGTTCGTTCATGACCAGCTCGCCGATGTGCCCGGAGGCCACTTCGCGCAGGCCGCTGGCCAGCAGTTGTTCCTCGATGCGGGCCACTGCCGCGTCCACGTCCTCGGTGCTGACCGGACGCTTGCGCAGCGCCAGGCTCAGGCTGGCGCGCAGCTTGGCGGGATCGTAGTCGCTGCGGCTGCCATTGCGCTTGACCACGGAAGGCAGCGCCAGCTCCACCCGCTCATAAGTGGTGAAGCGCTTGTCACAGGACTGGCAACGGCGCCGGCGGCGGATCGCGTCGCCCTCTTCCGAGACACGGCTGTCGACGACCTGCGTTTCGGAGTTGCCGCAAAATGGACACCGCATGTGTGATCCCTGAAAACACGGAAAGCAATAATTCGCCGATATTGTAACGATGCGACAGTCTGTCCGCGTCGACTATGACAAATTCGTCCCTGTTATTTTTGCCACGATGACCGCCGGCGCGCAAGCGCCATTGGCCTGAAAACAAAAGGACGGCCCCTCGCGGAGCCGTCCTTGTCAGCCACGGGCGGAAAAGATCCGCCGTCGCATTACTTCTTGCCGTAAACCGGCAGGCGCGAGGTCAGTTCGTTGACCTTGGCGCGCACGGCGGCGATGTTGGCCTCGTCGCGCGGGTTGTCCAGCACGTCGGCGATCAGGTTGGCGGTCAGCTCGGCCTCGGCTTCGGTGAAGCCGCGGGTCGTCATGGCCGGGGTGCCCAGGCGGATGCCGCTGGTCACGAAGGGCTTTTCCGGATCGTTCGGGATGGCATTCTTGTTGACCGTGATGTGGGCCTGGCCCAGCACCGCTTCGGCTTCCTTGCCCGTGATGCCCTTGGAGCGCAGGTCCACCAGCATGACGTGGCTTTCGGTGCGGCCCGAAACGATGCGCAGGCCGCGCTTGACCAGCGTGTCGGCCAGCACCTTGGCGTTCTTGACCACTTGTTGCGCGTAGGTCTTGAATTCGGGTTCCAGCGCTTCCTTGAAGGCCACGGCCTTGCCGGCGATGACGTGCATCAGCGGACCGCCCTGGATGCCGGGGAAGATGGCCGAATTGACGGCCTTTTCGAACTCGGCCTTCATCATGATGACGCCGCCGCGCGGGCCGCGCAGCGACTTGTGCGTGGTCGAGGTGACGAAGTCGGCGTGCGGCACCGGGTTGGGGTAGGCGCCACCGGCCACCAGGCCGGCGTAGTGGGCGATGTCGACCATGAACAGCGCGCCGTTGTCGTGGGCGATGCGGGCCATGCGCTCGAAGTCGATGTGCAGGGCGTAGGCCGAGGCGCCGGCGACGATCAGCTTGGGCTTGTGTTCCTTGGCCAGCTGCTCGACCTGGGCGTAGTTCAGGACCTCGTTTTCATCCAGGCCGTACGAGATGAAGTTGTACAGCTTGCCCGAGGCGTTGACCGAGGCGCCGTGCGTCAGGTGGCCGCCTTCGGCCAGGCTCATGCCCAGCACCGTGTCGCCCGGCTTCAGGACGGCCATGTACACGCCCTGGTTGGCCTGCGAACCCGAGTTGGGCTGCACGTTGGCGGCTTCGGCGCCGAAGATCTGCTTCAGGCGGTCGATGGCCAGTTGCTCGACCACGTCGACGTATTCGCAACCGCCGTAGTAGCGCTTGCCCGGGTAGCCTTCGGCGTACTTGTTCGTGAGCTGCGTGCCCTGGGCTTCCATGACGGCCGGGCTGGCGTAGTTCTCCGAAGCGATCAGCTCGATGTGCTGTTCCTGGCGAACGTCTTCCTTCTGGATGGCGGCCCAGACATCCGGGTCAGCCTTGGAGAGGGTGAGGTTGCGGTCAAACATGACGGGGGGTTCCTGAGGCGGTAAGAGAGGAGGAAACTGCGCCCGGGTGGGTAAACCCGGATAATGACGGATAGTTTACCGCGTCGCGCCGCTTCCCCTGTCGCCAAAATGCCCCGAATGGCGGCAAAATTCCCGCCAAGGGCGCGAAATTTCCGGCATTCCTCCTCGGCTGGAAAACCCTCTCAACCCGACTTGAGAAACTTTCATGCAAACCCAGACTTTGGTCGCGTACACCCTGGTCGCCGCCGTCAGCGTCGTCACCCCCGGCCCCGCCAGCATCCTGGCCATGCGCAACGGCGCGGCCGGCGGCCTGCGCGCGGTGCTGCCGTCGTCGCTGGGCAACGTCACCGGCCTGTTCCTGCTCTCCGCCGCCGCCATGCTGGGCCTGGGCGTGGTGCTGCAATCGTCCGCCCTGCTGTTCGCCGCCCTCAAGGTCGCGGGCGCCGCCTACCTGATCTACCTGGGCCTGCGCCATCTGCTGGGCCGCAGCAGCGTGGCCGGGCCGCCGCCCGACAGCGCCGGCCGCCCGCCGCGCGGCGCGCTGGCGCTGTACCTCGAAGCGACTTTCGTCGCCGGCCTGAATCCCAAGCCCATCCTGTTCTTCACGGCGCTGTTCCCGCAGTTCCTGAACGCGGCCGAACCGCTGCTGCCGCAGTTCTTCATCCTGACGGGCATCTTCATGGGCCTGTCGCTGCCCTCGCTGCTGGCCTACGGCCTGCTGGCGCGCCGCGCCCGCCGCCTGTTCCAGCAGCCGCGCGCGGTGCGCTGGATCAACCGAGCCGTGGGTTCGGTGTTCGTCGTCTTCGGCGTGGCATTGTTGCGCCTGAAACGCGCCGGCTTCTGAGGGCGCGGCGCATCCGACGGACATCTCGGAAATAAAAAAGGGCCGCATTGATGCGGCCCTTTTTACTGATCGCGGCAATCAGGACGCCGAGGTCGCCCCGATCTGCTTGGGCGCCAGCTTGGGGTTGAGCGTATAGGTGCCCGTCAGCGACGCCTGCGCCAGCACGTGCTTCTGGATGGCGCGCAGCGCGTCCTCGCCGGTGAACGCACCCTGCAGGTTCAGCGTGTGGACGTCCAGCGCGTACAGCGTGAACACGTAACGGTGCACCAGCGCGTCGTTCCAGGGCGGGCACGGGCCGTCATAGCCGAAATAGTCGCCGCTCATGTCGTGGTCGTTGGCGAACCAGGACGAGTAAGAATTGATGCCCTGGCGGGCATCCAGCGGCGCCAGCGGGCCGCCCTTGCCGCGCGGCGTGATGCCGCTGGAAAAGGCGCCTTCGTCGATTTCGCGCATGTCGGCCGCCAGGTCGACCAGCACCCAGTGGAAGAAATCCACGCGCGGCAGGTCGGCGGGGACTTCGCGTCCCTCCTGGTTGACGTCGTCGGGCTTGGAGGGAACGTCCGGATCGTGGCAGATCAAGGCGAACGACTGCGTACCCGCCGGGACGTCGTCCCAGGAAAACTGCGGGTTGTAGTTGTCAGCCAGCGCGACGTGCGATTGCGCATCGATCTTGCCGAAGGCGTAGCGCTCCGGAATCGACTCGTGATCGGAAAAAGACAAACTCGAAAGTTTCATGTCGTGCTCCTTGAAGTGCTGCGAAGGCATCCCAGCCTTGAACGTCCCTCCAGCGTATCAAAATCTTCGCGATTATGGGTTCAACTTAACACGCGCGAACTTGCGCTTGCCCACCTGGACGACGTAAGTCCCCGCAGGCAGTTGCAACGATTTGTCTTCGACCCGGTCGCCATTGACGCGCACCCCGCCCTGCTCGACGTTACGCTGGGCTTCGGAACCCGACGCCACCAGCCCCGCCTCGCGCAGCAGCTTGAGGATGCCGACCGGCGCGCCGCCGATGCTGACTTCGGGCATGTCTTCCGGAATCGCGCCGTCGCGGAAACGCGCCTCGAACGCGGCCAGCGCGTCGTCGGCCGCCTTGGCCGAGTGGAAACGGGCGATGATTTCCTGGGCCAGCATGACTTTGGCGTCGCGCGGATTGCGGCCGCCGTCGATCTCCTGGCGCAGCGCGGCGATGTCTTCCAGCGAGCGGAACGACAGCAGCTCGAAGTAACGCCACATCAGCGTGTCGGAAATCGACATCAGCTTGCCGAACATCGAATCGGGCGACTCCGAAATGCCGATGTAGTTGCCCTTGGACTTGGACATCTTCTCGACGCCGTCGGTGCCGACCAGCAGCGGCATCGTCAGGATGCACTGCGGCTCCTGTCCATACTCCTTCTGCAGTTCGCGGCCGACCAGCAGGTTGAACTTCTGATCGGTGCCCCCCAGCTCCAGATCGGACTTCAGCGCCACCGAGTCGTACCCCTGCATCAGCGGGTACAGGAATTCATGCACCGAGATCGGGATGCCGCCCTTGAAGCGCTTGGTGAAATCCTCGCGTTCCATCATGCGCGCCACGGTATAGCGCGACGCCAACTGGATCATGCCGCGCGCGCCCAGCGGGTCGCACCACTCGGAGTTGTAACGGATCTCGGTGCGGGCCGGATCCAGCACCAGGCTGGCCTGCGCATAGTAGGTCTTGGCGTTGGCCTCGATCTGCTCGCGCGTCAGCGGCGGGCGGGTGCTGTTGCGGCCGCTGGGGTCGCCGATGGTCGAAGTGAAGTCGCCGATCAGGAAGATGACCTCGTGGCCCAGGTCCTGCAACTGGCGCATCTTGTTGAGCACCACGGTGTGGCCCAGATGGATGTCCGGCGCGGTCGGGTCCAGCCCCAGCTTGATCCGCAGCGGCACGCCGGTGGCGCGGCTGCGGGCCAGCTTGCGGGCGAATTCGGACTCGACCAGCAGCTCATCGCATCCGCGCTTGGCAATACGCAGATCGGCTTCGACTTCGGGGGTGATGGGGGCTTCTGAAGGTGACATTTTTAGGGGGGCCGCGACGGCTTCAGCCGATAAAAAGGTGTAAAAAGTGACGAAAACTATCGAAAATTCTAGCCGAATCAGCTAGGATACCGCCCTAATCATACGCAACTGTCATATATACGCAGTTGCGCGTCCGGTTACCACCCGTTGTTCACAAGATGCGCCCCGCGCCAGCCCTTGCCCCGGAAAACGTGGCGCGCGGGGGCCGTTCGTGTCACGCACCCTGCGAGCTCATGCCACCTGAGAGGGTATCTTCACGATGAATCGTGGCCTCCACGACCTGGCGAGTAGCATCAAGCGCAAAGTTGCTGCCGTGTTTGCGCCCGTCGAACCCAAGCCCCATCGCTCGGGACTTCTCCGTCGCACTCTCCTCGTCACCGCCATGGGTCTGTTTGCCGGCGCCGCCGCCTTGGGCATGGTGCAGCAACCCGACCGCAGCGAAATCCCCCCCACCCGCGTCATCCAGAGCATCCTGCCGCTGACCACCGAACAGGTCGAAGTCAGCACGCCCAGCGCCGCGCCCTACATCAGCGAAACCCGCATCCGCGCGGGCGACACGCTGGCCGCCGTGCTGCAGCGCCTGGAACTGGATTCCCCGGACCTGCAGACCTTCCTCACCCACGACGCCAGCGCGCGCAGCATCTACAAGCTGTACCCGGGCCGTTCGGTGCAGGCCGCGACCGACGCGGAAGGCAACCTGATCTGGCTGCGCTACATCCACACCCCCGGCAACGAAGCGGACGGCCAGGTCGTCACCCGCATGCTGCACGTGGCGCGCACCGACAACGGCTACAAGGCCGAGGAAATCACCGAGAGCACCGATCGCCAGACCCGCGTCGCCGTGGGCACGATCCGCTCCTCGCTGTTCGGCGCCACCGATGCCGCCGGCATCCCCGATTCGGTCACCATGCAGATGGCCGACATCCTCAGCGCCAAGATCGACTTCCTGCGCGACCTGCGCCAGGGCGACCAGTTCCGCGTGGTCTACGAAGTGCGCTCGCACGACGGCCGCTACGCCGGCGCCGGCCGCGTGCTGGCCCTGGAGTTCATCAACGGCGGCAAGACCTACTCCGCCGTCTGGTTCAGCGCCGACAACAACAAGACCGGCTCGTACTACGACTTCGACGGCACCAGCCTGCGCGGCGCCTTCCTGCGCACCGCCCTGAAGTTCAGCCGCATCAGCTCGACGTTCGGCATGCGCATGCACCCGATCCACAAGACCTGGACCGGCCACAAGGGCGTGGACTACGCCGCGCCCTCGGGCACGCCGATCCACTCCACGGCCGACGGCACGGTGGAGTTCTCGGGCTGGCAGAACGGCTACGGCAACGTGGTCATCATCAAGCACCATGGCAAGTACTCGACGCTGTACGCGCACCAGAGCCGCATCGCCGAAGGCATCACCAAGGGCACCAAGATCTCGCAGGGCCAACTGATCGGCTACGTCGGCGCCACCGGCTGGGCCACCGGTCCGCACCTGCACTACGAGTTCCGCGTCGACAACCAGCCGATCGACCCGTTGTCGGTCGACCTGCCCGTCGCCCGCGCCCTGGAGCCCGCCGAGATCCGCGCCTTCAACCAGGCCGTGGCGCCGTACAAGCAGCAGATCCAACTGCTCACCGAATTCCAGCAGACCCTGCCCGACGCGCTGACCAACGTGGCCAGCCGCTGAGGCGGACCTGCATGACGCACCCGCAAGGCGGCCCGCGCATCTCGATGCCGGGCCGCTTTTTTTTTCCAGGCAGCCCCAACATGACCGTACCCCCGCACTTCATCGGCCTGATGTCCGGCACCAGCGTGGACGGCGTCGACGGCGTCCTGGCGCGCCTGCGCGACGGCCAGCCACCGCAGGTGCTGGCCAGCGCGAGCCTGCCGATGCCGGCGGCGCTGCGCACCGAATTCCTGGCGTTGAACCAGGCCGGCGACGACGAGCTGGCCCGCGCCGCGCTCGCCGCCAACGAACTGGCGCGCCTGTATGCGCAGGTAAGCGTGAACCTGCTGGCCACCGCCGGCCTGCGGGCCCAGGACATCGCCGCCATCGGCGCCCATGGCCAGACGGTGCGTCACCGCCCCGACAGCGGCTATACCGTGCAGTTGAACGCGCCCGCTCTGCTGGCGGAGCTGACCGGCATCGACGTGGTGGCCGACTTCCGCAGCCGCGACGTGGCCGCTGGCGGCCAGGGCGCGCCGCTGGTGCCGCCCTTTCACGCGGCCGTGTTCGGCGCGCCGCAAGGCCGCGCGGTGCTCAACCTGGGCGGCATCGCCAACGTCACGCTGCTGGCGCCCGGCCAGGCGCCGCGCGGCTTCGACACCGGCCCGGCCAACGTGTTCCTGGACGGCTGGTGCCAGCGGCACCTGGGCCGGCCCTACGATGCCGACGGCCGCTGGGCCGCCAGCGGGCAGGTGCTGGCGCCGCTGCTGGAACAACTGATCGCGAGCGAACCCTGGTTCGCGCTGCCACCGCCCAAATCGACCGGCCGCGACCTCTTCAACATGCGCTGGCTGGACGATCGGCTGGCGGCCTATGACGGTCCCAAGCCGGCGCCGCAGGATGTGCAGGCGACATTGCAGCGTCTCACGGCGCGCACCGTCGCCAACGCCATCGACGCCGCCGGCGCGGACGTGCGCGAACTCTATGTATGCGGCGGCGGCGCCTGCAACCCGGGGCTGATACGCGAATTGGCGTACTGCCTGCAGCGCCCGGTGCATGCCACCGACGCGCTGGGCGTCCCGGCGCAGCAGGTCGAGGCGCTGGCCTTCGCCTGGCTGGCGCAGGCCTTCCTGGCGCGCCAGCCGGCCGGTCTGCCCAGCGTCACCGGCGCCCGCGGCCCGCGTATCCTGGGCGCGCTATATCCCGCCTGACACGCGGCCCGCGCCCAGCAAAAAGCCCTTCGGAAAACCGAAGGGCTTTTTTTTGTCGGCCGGACGCCCGGTTCGCGCCGTCATCCCGGCGCGAAGACGCGAGGCTTACACCGAGAACGACGAACCGCAGCCGCAGGTCGTGCTGGCGTTGGGATTGCGGATGACGAACTGGGCGCCTTCCAGGTCTTCCTTGTAGTCGATCTCGGCGCCGACCAGGTACTGGAAGCTCATGGGGTCGACCAACAGTTGCACGCCGGCCTTGTCGAGCACGGTGTCGTCTTCGTTGACGACTTCATCGAAGGTGAAACCGTACTGGAAACCCGAACAGCCGCCGCCCTGCACGAACACGCGCAGCTTCAGCTCGGGGTTGCCTTCCTCGGCCAGCAGGTCCTTGACCTTGGCGGCCGCCGAGTCGGTGAACACCAGGGGAGCAGGCGGGGCGGCCTGCAGGTCGACGGTTTCGGTCACTGCATTCATGATTCACTCCTGGCCGCTGGGGCCGTATTCCGATGAGCGGCTGCGCCGCTCGCATGTAGTCACTATAGCGCAGGCGCCGCCGGACTCAAAGTTCGAGCTTGACACTGCGGGAGGCACGGACCACATCGCCCTCCAGGATGCTGATGGTGACGCTTTCGGGGACAAATCCCTCGGGCACGGCAAGGACACCCTGGCTGCGCTGGTACTGGTCGAACTGCAAGGCCAGCGACGCCGCTGTCGTGGTTTCACCGGTGGCGGGCACCGGCCCGCTTTCCGCCTTGACCTGCATCGGCGCAAGGTCGACGGTGACGGTTTCGCCCTTGAGCGTGCCGGTGGCCTGGAACCGCAAGGTGCCGGCGAACTGTGCGCCGCCGTTGCGGCCGCTGCGCATCAGCAGCACCTTGTAGCGCAGCCCGCCGCCTTCGCGGTCGATCTGGGCGCCACGGATGTCCACGGTGCCTTCCGGCCCCGGCGGCAGCAATTGCTCGTAAAACGCCAACTGGTCGCGCACCCGGCCGACTTCGGCCTGCGCGGCATGCAACTGCGTTTCGAGTTCCTGGCGCGCCGAGCGCTCGATCACCAGTTCGCCGTCGGCGGTATCGAGCTGGCCGCGCAGGTAGCGCAACTGGACCGCCTGCTGGCGCATGGCTTCGTCGCGCGTCTCGACCTGGGCGGCGCTGAGCACCACGGCATCCACCGGCTGATAGACGCCGCGCGCGTAGTAATAGCCCGCCGCCCCGCCCGCCACGACACCGGCCAGCACGCCGGCAGCCAGCCGCAGGCCGAGGCGGGGGATTCGAGGCGTGTCGCGGGAGTCGTTGGACATGGAAAGCGGGCCGGCGGACTTGCCGCCGGCCCGGCGGCGCATCAGGGCAGGATCGCGACCTGGTCCAGACCGACGGTCTCGGGCAAGCCGAACATCAGGTTCATGTTCTGCACGGCCTGGCCGGCCGCGCCCTTCACCAGGTTGTCCTGCACCACCATGATGATGAGCTGGTCGCCGCCACCCGGACGCGACAGCGCGATGCGCAGGTTGTTGGAAGCGCGCACCGAGCGCGTCTCGGGCAGGCTGCCGGCCGGCATGACGTCGACGAACGGCTCGTCGGCGTAGCGCTGCTCGAACAGGGCCTGGAAGTCCGTGTCGCGCGCCTCGGGCTTGATGCGGGCGTAGATGGTCGAGTACATGCCACGGATCATCGGCACCAGGTGCGGCACGAAGGTCAGGCCGACCTTGCCGCCGGCGATCTTCTCGAGCTGGGCGACGATTTCGGGATGGTGGCGGTGGCCGGCCACGCCGTAGGCCTTGAAGTTGTCGGATGCCTCGGAGAACAGCGAGCCGACTTCGGCCTTGCGGCCGGCGCCGGACACACCCGACTTGCAGTCGGCGATCAGGGTCTGCGCATCGACCAGTTGCTTGCCGCCTTCGAGCAGCGGCGCCAGGCCCAGCAGCACGGTGGTCGGGTAGCAACCCGGGTTGCCGATGACGCGCGCCTTGGAGATGGCTTCGCGGTTCAGCTCGACCAGGCCGTACTGGGATTCAGCCAGGATGTCCGGGCAGGTATGGGGAATCTTGTACCAGCGTTCGAAGGTGGGCACGTCCTGCAGGCGGAAGTCGGCGGCCAGGTCGATGACCTTGGTGCCGGCGGCGATCAGTTCCTGGGCCTGGGCCATGGCCACGCCGTGGGGCGTGGCGAAGAACACCACGTCGCAGTCGGTCAGCGTGGCCTTTTCCGGCGCGGAGAAGGCGATCTGCACGCGGCCGCGCAGGTTCGGATACATGTCGGCCACCGGCAGACCGTCTTCCTTGCGGGACGTGATGGCGGTCAATTCCACATGGGGATGCTGCGACAGCAAGCGCAGCAGTTCGACGCCGGTGTAACCGGTGCCGCCGACGATACCAACCTTGATACGGGAGTTCGATGCTTGGGCCATGATGTGTGCTCTTCGTAGAACGAGGCTCGATTGTATCGCTCGGACAACCGGCCTTGCCGCCACGCCGGAAACCGCGCGGCGACCGATGTCCGACCGGACGAAGCCCGCGGAGTTCCGCGGGCCTGGGCGGGGCCTGGGCCCCGGGATGTAAAAAAAAGCCCGCACGAGGCGGGCTTTTTTCGCAGCGATTAACGCTTGCTGAACTGCTTGCGACGGCGCGCCTTGCGGAAGCCGACCTTCTTGCGTTCGACTTCGCGGGCATCGCGGGTCACGAAACCAGCTTGCGACAGCGCGGGCTTCAGGGTCGCGTCGTAGTCGATCAGGGCACGCGTGATGCCGTGACGGACTGCGCCGGCCTGGCCGGTTTCACCGCCGCCGTGCACGTTGACCTTGATGTCGAACGATTCCAGGTGGCCGGTCAGTTCCAGCGGCTGGCGCACGACCATGCGGCCGGTTTCACGGGCGAAGAACTCGTCGACGGGCTTGCCGTTGACGACGATCTTGCCGGTGCCCTTCTTGATGAAAACGCGAGCCACCGAAGTTTTGCGACGGCCGGTTCCGTAGTTCCAGTTACCGATCATGGCGTTTCCTTAGATATCCAGCGTCTTGGGCTGCTGGGCGGTGTGCGGGTGCTCGGCACCGGCATAGACCTTCAGCTTCTTGATCATGGCGTAGCCCAGAGGACCCTTGGGCAGCATGCCCTTGACGGCCTTCTGAATGGCGCGACCGGGAAAACGCTCTTGCATCTTCTCGAAGTTCGTTTCGCGGATACCGCCCGGGTACGTGGTGTGGCGGAAGTACTTCTTGTCCTTCGCCTTGGTACCGGTAACGACGATATCGGAAGCGTTGATGATGACGATGTAATCGCCGGTATCAACGTGCGGCGTGAATTCAGGTTTGTGCTTGCCACGCAGACGACGTGCGACTTCGCTGGCCACACGACCGAGGACTTTGCCCTTGGCGTCGATCACAAACCAGTCACGTTGGACTTCATGCGGCTTGGCCACAAAGGTCTTCATGATGGTTCCTAGATATGAAAAATGGTCTCTGACTGGACGATCCAGCCAGGCTTTTTCCCTCAACTAGACAATGGAGCCGGCATCTTTCCAGCGACTGGGTTTCAGTGCCAGATTTCAGCCGATCGGGTTTTAGCCCATCCGTGTCCCTATCGACGTCCCGCCTAAGCGTTATTACCCGCCCGTGCAATGGTCAAAATGAGGGAAAGCCTGAAATTCTACCACGGATGCTCAAAAAATGGGCAGCCATGGCCGGATCCAGGCGAATGAACAGCCGTTCCCGGGGGAACGACTGTCGCATTTTTAAAAGGGACGCAATTGCGCGCTGCCAGTGACCCTGCCCGCGCGCTCCTGCTCCCGTCCGCGCCGCGCGGATCAGGCGCCCAGGTAGGCTTCCAGCACCCGCGGATGGCCGAGCAGGCCGCGGCCGGTGCCCGACAGCGCCATGGCGCCGTTCTCCAGCACATAGCCGTGCTGGGCGATCTTGAGCGCCTGGCGCACGTTCTGCTCGACCAGGAACAGGGTCAGGCCGTCGGCGTTGATGGCCCGCAGCGAGCGGAAGATTTCCTGCACCACGATCGGCGCCAGGCCCATCGACGGCTCGTCCAGCAGCAGCAAGCGCGGCTTGGCCATCAGGGCGCGGCCGATCGCCAGCATCTGCTGTTCGCCGCCGGAGAGGTTGCCGGCGATGCCGGTGATTCGCTCTTTCAGGCGCGGGAACAGGTTGAAGACGTATTCCAGGTCCGAGTCGATGTTCTTCAGGCCGCGGCGGTAGGCGCCCAGCTCGAGGTTCTCCAGCACGGTCATGGTGGTTAGGATGGCCCGGCCTTCCGGCACCTGGACGATGCCGCGCGCCACCAGTTGGTGCGGCGCCAGGTTGGTGACGTCCTCGCCTTCGAACAGGATCTTGCCGCGCGCCTTGGGCAGCAGGCCCGACAGCGCCAGCAGCGTGGTCGACTTGCCGGCGCCGTTGGCGCCGACCAGGGCGGTGATTTCCTTGGCTTCCAGGTCCAGGTCGATGCCACGGACGGCTTCGATGTGGCCGTAGTTGACCTCGAGTCCGCGGACTTCCAGCATTGCGCTGCTCATTGTGCGGCCTCCGCGTTGTCGGTATCGTCGTCGTCCTCGCGGCCCAGGTAGGCCTCGATGACCTGCTCGTTGTTGCGGATCTCTTCAGGCCCGCCGCAAGCGATGATCTTGCCGAAGTTCAACACCGCGATGCGTTCGCACAGCCCCATCACGAAGCGCATGTCGTGCTCGATCATGAGGATGGTGTAGCCGCGGTCGCGGATCGCCAGGATCTCGCGCATCAGCTCGGCGCGCTCGCCGGTGTTCATGCCGGCGACCGGCTCGTCCAGCAGCAGCAGCTTGGGCTCGGTGGCCAGCGCGCGCGCCAGCTCCAGGCGGCGCTGCTCGCCGTACGACAGGTTGTCGGCCAGGTCGTTGGCCTTGTGGTCCAGGCGCATCCACGTCAGCAGCTCGTGGGCGCGCTCGCGGGCGCGCTTTTCATGCTCGCGGTAGCCCGGCAGGCCCAGCAAAAGACTGGGAAAGCCGTAGTTCATGTGGCGGTAGGCGCCCACCACCACGTTTTCCAGCAGCGTCATCTCCTTGAAGAGACGGATGTTCTGGAAGGTGCGGGCGATGCCCATGCGGGTGATGGCATGCGGCTTGCGACGCAGCAGGCTCTCGCCATTGAAGGCGATGCCGCCACCGCTGGGCGGCAGCAGCCCGGTGATCAGGTTGAACACCGTGGTCTTGCCGGCGCCGTTGGGGCCGATCAGGCCGAAGATCGCGCCTTCGGGCACCGACAGGCTGACGTCATGCAGCACGTGCAGGCCGCCGAAGCTCTTGGAAACGGAGGTCAGCTCAAGCATGGCGCTTGCCTCCTTGACGCATCCAGCGCTTGAAGCGCGCCGGATCCCAGATGCCTTGCGGCAGGAACAGCACAATCACCACCAGGATCACTCCGTTGATGACCAGGCGGAAATCCGCGAAGCCGCGCAGCAACTCCGGCAGCACGGTGATGATGAAGCTGCCCAGCACGGGGCCGGCCAGGCCGCCGATACCGCCCAGGATGGCCATCGTCAGGATTTCCACGCCACGGTCGAAGCCGTATTCGTTGGGGCCGATGAAGAAGGTCAGGTGCGCATTGAGCGCGCCGGCCAGGCCGGCGATCATGGCGCCCGCCACGAAGGCCAGCATCTTGTTGGCGCGCACGTCGATGCCCATCAGGCCGGCCGCGGTCTCGTCGCCGCGGATGGCCTCGAAGGCGCGTCCGATCTTGGAGGCGCGCACGCGCCACAGCACGAACAGCACGATGACGACCGCCAGGATGACGTGCCACCACTGCGTCAGTTGCGGAATGCCGTTCAGGCCCAGCGCGCCGCCGGTGATCGACTCGGTGTTCAACACCGTCACCCGCACCACTTCGCCAAAGCCCAGTGTGGCCATGGCGAGGTAGACCCCTGACAGCCGCAAGGTCGGCAAGCCGATCAACGCCGCCACCAGGGCCGGCGCCGCCATGCCGCCGGCCAGCGCGACCGGGAACGAGACGTCGTAGTTCATGGTGAGCAACGCCGCCGCGTAGGCGCCGATGCCCATGAAGGCCGCATTGGCCATGGCCAGCATGCCGCAGGCAAGCGTCAGCCAGATGGAGAGGGCCAGCAGGGCGTTGGTGCCGAGCGTCAGCACCAGGTTGCCATAGATGGCCCAGAAGTTTTCGAATCCGCTCATACTCAAGCCTTGCGTTGAACCACTTTGCCGAACAGACCTTGCGGGCGCACCAGCAGGATCAGGAACAGCAGGCCGAATGCCACCGCGTCGCGCATGGTGGAGCCGATGTAGGCCACCGACAGCACTTCCGCGAAGCCCAGGAACAGCCCGCCCAGCATGGCGCCACGAATGTCGCCCATGCCGCCCAGGATGATGACCGCGATGCCCTTGTGCAGCATCGGCTGGCCCATCAGCGGGAACAGCGCGTTCGAGTACAGGCCGATCAGCACGCCCGCGACACCGCCCAAAGCGGCGGCGGCGAACGAGGTGGTGATGAAGAGCTTTTCGACGTTGATGCCCAGCAGCCAGGCGGCCTTGGGCGATTCGGCAATGGCGCGCAGGGCGCGGCCGAACTGCGTGCGACGCATCACGAACATCAGCAGGGCCATCAGCGCGAACGACAGGAAGATGATGCCAAGTTCGATCACGGTCAGGTGCAGGCCGGCGATCTCGATGACTTCCTCGGGCACGGTGCCGTGCGGGAAGCGCAGGTTGCTGGCGCCGAAGATGCCTTGCGCGCCATTGTTCAGGATGATGCCCACGCCGATCGTGGCGATCATGGGGATCAGGTGGGGAGCATTACGCTTGCGCAGCGGCTTGAGCACCAGGTAGTCGATGATGACCCCGGTGAAGCCGGCGACGAAAAATGCCACCATCAGCGCCGCCCACAGGGGCAGGCCGAAATGCTGCACCACGGAGAGCGCCGCGTAGGCCCCCACCATGAAGACGGCGCCATGCGCGAGGTTGATCACCCCGAGCACGCCGAATACCAGCGTGAAGCCCAGCGCGAACAGTGCGTACACACAGCCCAGCGACAAGGCGTTAACGAATTGTTGTTCCAACATGATGGGACATATTCCAAATCAAAAAAGAGCCCCCACGCCGCGCCCCCCGCGTGGACTTGCCGCTCGCCAGGCTCGGCTTCGGGACCCGGGGCAGGCCTGTGTAAGGCCTTCCACGCCGCGCATTGCGTGGACCTGCCGCCCTGAGAGAGCCGTTCTATTCCTGGGGAGTCCTACGATAAAAAGCGCCTTGCGGACCGCGGCCAGCCGCGGTCCGCAAGGCGCATCCCCCCGCGCGGGGATGCGGATTGCTTACTTCTCGATGACGTACTTGCCGTCCTTGGTCACGCTGACGATCGGCGCCTGGTCGGCGTCGTAGCCGGCGGGCTTGCCGGCGCGGTCGGTGGCCTGGCGGAACTTGAAGGCGCCGGTGGCGCCGGTCCATTGCACCGAGGGCAGCGCGTCACGCAAGGCGGCGCGGTCCTTGGCCAGTTCGCCGGTGATCTTGGTGTTCTTCAGGGCCTGGGCGACGATGTACATGGCGTCGTACGACTGCGCGGCGAACTGGTCGGGCGCGCCGTTGAACTTGGCCTTGTAGGCGTCGATGAACTTGACGTTCTCGGGGGCCTTGTTCTCGATCGACCACGGGCTGCCGATCCACAGGTTGTTCGACGCGCCGCCGGGGGCCAGGTCGAAGATCTTGACCGAGTTCATGCCGTTGCCGCCGATGACGGGCACGTTGATGCCCAGTTGGCGGGCCTGCACCATGATCGGGGCGCCTTCGGCCAGCAGCGCCGACAGCACGATGGCGTCGGGGTTGGTGCCCTTGATCTTGGTCAGTTGGGCCTTGAAGTCGACGTCGCCCTTGGCGAACGTTTCGGTCGTGGTGACCGGGATCTTCTGGTCTTCCAGGGCCTTCTTGAAGTTGTCGTAGCCGCTCTTGGTGAAGACGTCGTCGTTGCCGTACAGCACGGCCACGTTCTTCAGGCCGGTCTTGGCCTTGACGGTGGAGATGGTGGCGGGCAGCACGTCGGCTTCGGTGACCGAGTTGCGGAACACGTAGTTGCCGATGGAAGTGATGCCGTCGGCGGTGTTGGAGGTGCCGAAGGCGACCGTCTTGGCGGCCTGGGCGATCGGGTCGGCGGCCTGGGCCGAGTTCGACAGCGTCGGGCCGAACACCATCAGGACGTTGTCCTTGAAGATCAGCTTCTTGAAGACGTTGATGGCTTCTTCTTTCTTGCCCTGCTCGTCCTCGACCACCAGCACGATCTTGTTGCCATTGATCCCGCCCGCGGCGTTGATCTCGTCGGCCGCGAGCTGGAAGCCGTTGCGGATCGACGCGCCGTACTGGGCGGCGCCGCCGGACAGGGCTTCAGCCACGCCCAGCTTGAGGTCGGCCGCATGGGCAGCCGGGACGATGCCGGCGGCGATCAGCGCGGCCAGCAGCTTCTTGGTCTTGGATTGCATGGTTGATACCACCTTAAAGTCTGTCTCGGAATGTTGGTTATCCAGGCCAGGATGTTCCCGCCGGATTGACGTCCAATGGCGCCTGAAGGCGTCACGTTTGCGCGTCAAGACCCGGGATATTACTCCTTTGTATCAGGCCGAAACTCGAATGCCGTTCAACAAAAGGCGTAAAACCGCCCATTTTTTTGTAAAAAACACGGGGTTATCAGCGAAAACCCCACCTCCTACCGAATGCCATTCGGCACACGGACCTGCCATCAACTGCGGGCCGACAGCGCCACGCCCAGGTATTGGTCGTAGGCGCCGCGGGTCAGGCGGAACCAGGGCATCGCGCTATCGCGAAAACCCATGTAGTTGTCATGGATCGCCTTGAACTTCGGGTCTTTTTCGCTCAAGTCCTTGTAGACCTGCAGGGACGCCTCGAACGCGGCGTCCATGACCGAGCGCGGCAAGGCGCGCACCTGCGCGCCGGCCGCGACCAGTTGGGCCAGCGCGGCGGGATTGCGGGCGGCATAGGCCGCCGTGGTGCGCGCATGCGCGGCCAGGGCGGCGGCTTCGACCACCGCCTGGTAGTGCTTGGGCAGCTTGGCCCAGGCCTCTTCATTGATATAGAGAGACAACTGCTCGCTGGCGGCCCACCAACTGGGGCCGTAGTAGAACCTGGCAGCCTTGTTCAGGCCCAGCTTGCCATCGTCGTAGGCGCCGGCCCCGGCCACGGCGTCCGGCCCCGTCTTGGCGGCGGCCTCGGCGGGCTTGGCGCCATCGGCGGGCTTGGCGCCATCGGCGGGCTTCGTCCCTTCGGCAGGCTTCGTCCCTTCGGCAGGCTTGGCCCCTTCGGTGGGCTTGGTCCCTTCGGCGGGCTTGGCCTCCTCCGCAGGTTTGGCCCCCTCCGCGGGTTTGGCGGCTTCGGCGCCCTTCCCGTCGCCGGCCTGCGCGGCCGCTCCGGCCTGCTGCGGCACCACGCCCAGATGCGCCAGCACCTGCGCCGCCAGGCCATCGACGCGCATGGTCAGGTCTTTCAGGTCGGTGGCGCGCTTGATCTCGCGGTTGGACCACAGGCCCATCTGCGAACCGGTGTTGCCGAGGGGGAAGTTGAGGATCTTCTGCGGCTTGAACAGTTCGCGCGTCAGGCGCAAGCCGTCGCCTTCGAGCATCCAGGCATTCATCTGGCCCGCGTCGAGCCCGAACGGCACCGCCGAATCGAAGCAGAAGGCGGGGTTTTTGGCGAAATAGATGCCCGAAGAGACGTGAGCGCACTCGACCTTGGCGGCGCCGACCGCGTCCATCAGCTCCACCGCGGGCGCGATCTCGCCGTCGGCCAGTTGCTTGATGCTGAACTTGCCGCCGGTGGCCTCGGAGACGAACTTGCGGAAAATCTCGCCGGCGCCGAAGCGCAGGTCCAGCGCGGCCGGGAAGCCCGACGCCAGGCGCCAACTGATCGAGGGGGAATCCTGCGCCAGGGCGGGAGCGCTGACCGCCGCCCCCGCCGCCACGGCGCCCAGGCCGGCCTGCTTCAAGAATGAACGTCGTTGCATCTCTTTGCTCCTCTACAGCGATACCAGTTTGAGCAATACCCGCCGGATATTACACGGTGCCATCGCCGCTGACGGCTAGAGGAATTCCCGAGCGGTCAAGGATTGCAAAGAGTGGCCCGGCCAGGCCCCGCGCAGGCGGGCGCTGGCCGCGCTCGCACCCGGGATCAGGTGCCCGCGATCGCCATCTGCTCGATCAGGATCGAGCCGGTGGTCTTGGTGCCGCGCGAGATGGTGTCCGCGCCCACCGCGACGATCTGGCGGAACATGTCCGACAGGTTGCCGGCGATGGTGACTTCCTGCACCGCGTGCTGGATCTGGCCGTTCTCGACCCAATAGCCGAATGCGCCGCGCGAGTAGTCGCCGGTCACGTAGTTCACGCCCTGGCCGATCAGCTCGGTGACCAGGAAGCCCGTGCCCATCTTCTTGAGCATGGCTTCGAAGTCGTCGCCCCGGCGCGTCAGCGTGGAACTGAATACCAGGTTGTGCGAACCGCCCGCGTTGCCGGTGGTCTGCATGCCGAGCTTGCGCGCGGTGTAGGAGGACAGGAAGTAGCCTTCCAGCACGCCGGCCGACACCACGTTGCGCTTGCGGGTGCGAACGCCTTCGTCGTCAAACGGCGAGCTGCCCATGGCGCCGCGGATGTGCGGGTCTTCGGTCAGGTTGATGTGTTCCGGGAAGATCGGCTTGCCCAGGGCGTCGAGCAGGAAGCTGGCCTTGCGGTACAGCGCGCCGCCATTGGCGGCCTGTGTCAGGGCGCCGACCAGGCCGAGCGCCAGCGGCGCCTCGAACAGGACCGGGAACTTGCCGGTGCGGATGCGGCGCGCCGACAGGCGCGACAGCGTGCGCTCGGCGGCATAGCGGCCGACGGCCTCGGGCGTGGCCAGCTTGGCGGGGTCGCGCTCGGAGGTGTACCAGTAGTCGCGCTGCATGCCGTTGCCGCGCCCGGCGATGGGCGCCACCGACAGGCTGTGGCGCGAATACGGATAGCCGCCCAGGAAGCCACGGGTGTTGCCCATGACGAACTGGCCTTCGTAAGTGCCGACCGTGGCGCCGTCGGTATTGGTGATGCGGGCATCGACCTCGCGCGCGGCGCGCTCGGCGCGCAGGGCCAGTTCGGCGGCTTCCTCGGTGGAGACCGTCCAGCCGCGATGCAGGTCGAGGTCGGGGAATTCGGTGGCCAACTGGTCGGCGTCGGGCAGGCCGGCGGCCGGATCGGCGGCAGTGTGGCGGGCGATGTGCCAGGCGGCTTCGACCGTCTGGCGCAGCGCGGCTTCGGAAAAGTCGGAGGTCGAGGCGGAGCCGCGGCTCTGGCCGGCGTAGACCGTCAGGTCAAGCGAGCGGTCACGGGTCTGTTCGACGGTCTCGATGTCGTTCTTGCGCACCGACACCGACAGGCCCAGGCTTTCGGAGACTTCGGCCGCGGCATCCGAGGCGCCGATCTGTCGCGCGTAGGCCAGGGTTTGCTCGACGAGTTCGGAAAAACGGGCGTGATTGGCCGCCAGCGGCAAGGAGGAGGAGGATTTGACCATTGCTGTCCAATTTGCAGAGACGGTTATCATAGCCAAGTCTGTCATTGCGCAGTTTTCCATGAATTCCCACATCGAAGAAGAATCCTCCGACGGCTACGACGAGAACGGCTACGATCGTCCCAGCAAGTCCCAGGTCAAGCGTGAAATGCACGCGCTGCTGGACCTGGGCAAGCAACTGATCGAACTGTCCCCCGAACGCCTCAAGCAGTTGCCCCTGGCCGAACGCCTCTACGAAGCGATCCGCGAGGCGCAGCGCACCACCAGCCGCGAAGGCCGGCGCCGCCAGACCCACTTCGTGGGCAAGCTGATGCGCGACGCCCCCGCCGACGAGATCCGCGCCCAGCTCGATGTCTGGGAAAACGGCTCGCGCG
Source organism: Achromobacter sp. SIMBA_011 (assembly GCF_046535435.1). Taxonomy (NCBI): domain Bacteria; kingdom Pseudomonadati; phylum Pseudomonadota; class Betaproteobacteria; order Burkholderiales; family Alcaligenaceae; genus Achromobacter; species Achromobacter sp. SIMBA_011. The sequence goes on from NZ_JAWRWN010000007.1 coordinate 152,167, forward strand.
AGGAAACCGCGGCCATGCACCGCCTGGAAACCCTGCGCGACCGGCTGCTCGACGACGACGACGCCCTGACCAAGCTGCTGAACGACAATCCGCAGGCGGATGTGCAGCAGCTACGCGCGGTGATCCGCGCCGCCCGCAAGGAGAAGGCAGCCAACGCCGTGCTGCTGCAAGGCCAGGAACCGCAGAAGAAGCACTATCGCGCCCTGTTCCAGGCCCTCAAGACCCTCACCCACTGATTGCGCCCGCCGTCCATGAACGCCCCCACCGACCTGCTCGACTGCATCGAGATCGAAACCGCCTCCAATCCCACGCACGCCGTGATCTGGCTGCACGGCCTGGGCGCCGACGGCAACGACTTCGCGCCCATCGTGCCGGAGCTGGACCTGCCGGCCGGCCTGGGCGTGCGCTTCGTCTTTCCCAACGCTCCCGTGCAACGCGTCACCATCAACAATGGCATGGCGATGCGCTCCTGGTACGACATCCTGGTGATGGACCTGGTGCGGGTGGAAGACGCCAAGGGCATCCGCGCCTCGGAAGCCGCGATCCACAAGCTGATCGCGCGCGAGAACGCGCGCGGCATCCCGACCTCGAACATCGTGCTGGCGGGCTTCTCGCAGGGCTGCGCCATGACGCTGCACACGGGCCTGCGGCTGCAGGACAAGCTGGCCGGCATGATGGGCCTGTCGGGCTATCTGCCGCTGCTGGACAGCGCCGAGGCCGAGCGCGCCCCGGCCAACCAGCGCACCCCGATCTTCCTGGCCCACGGCCTGTATGACCCGGTGGTATCGCTGCCGCGCGCGGAGGCCTCGCGGGCCGAGCTGGAGCGCCTGGGCTACGACGTGCGCTGGCACACCTACCCCATGCCGCACTCGGTCTGCGCCGAGGAAGTGGCGGACATCTCGCGCTTTCTGAACCAGGTGCTGGTGTAACGCGGGCGGCGCGCGGCGCCGCCTTCCCCCGAGGCCCGGATTCGCCGGGCCGTTCGCACGGGGATTCCCTGCTTTGTATACCAAGTGGTATTCCAGCCTCGAATTTTCCGGGGCGCGACTTCGCTCGTCCATAGAGAAAAACGCCAATACCAAAACGCTTGTCGCTCGCGATTGTTGAATATAGTATTCAATCCAAGCCGTATTGGCCCGATCGCAATCGCCTCGGGCTTCCCTGTTGTTGCAGTCGATCCATCCCATTGGCCGTGCCGCGCCGGGTTTCGGCGAGGCATATAGACGCAGGAGAAAGTCCCGTGAAGCCCTTGCCATTGCCTCGCCTGGCGGCGGCGCTGCTTGCCGCCGTCCTCGCCCCTTTCGCCAGCCACGGCGAAGCCCTCAATCCCCCGGTAAAGGTACGCTACGAAGAGGTGGTCCGCTCCATCCTCTACGTGCCCAAGTACGTTGCCCTGTCGCAGGGCTATTTCAAGGACGCCGGGCTGGACGTGTCCATGAAGACCTCGCAGGGCACCGACAAGGGCATGACCGCCCTGCTCTCGGGCAGCGCCGACATCGTGCTGATCGGCCCCGAAGCCTCGATCTACGTGCAGAACAGCGAATCGCCGGTCAAGCCGAAGATCTTCGCCGGCCTGACCGCCACCGACGGCTTCTTCCTGCTGGCGCGCAAGCCGGTCGAGAAATTCGACTGGAGCATGCTCAAGGGCAAGGAGGTGATCGGCTTCCGGCCCGGGTCGAACCCCATCGTGTTCCTGGAGACCGCGCTGCGCAAGCACGGCCTCGATCCGCAGAAGGACGTCAAGCTGCTCAACAACATCGGCATCCCGGCGCGCGCCGGCGCCTGGATGGCGGGCCAGGGCGAATACGGCATCTTCCTGGAGCCCGAGGCCGGCGAACTGGTGCGCAACGGCAAGGGCTACATCGTGGCCTCGGTCGGCCATGAGGTCGGCCAGGTGGACTACACGGTCTTCACCGCCACCGACAAGTACATCCGCGACAACCCCAAGGTGATACAGGCCTGGACCAACGTGGTGGCGCGCGCAGAGAAATACGTCAAGGACACGCCGGCGGCCACGCTGGCGCCGCAGATCATGACCTACTTCCCCGGCATGGACGCGGCCGCGGTGACCGACGCGATCGAGCGCTACAAGCAGTACCAGATCTGGAAGACCACGCCGCTGGTGACGGCCGAGGCCATGAGCCGGTTGCAGGACATGCTGATCGCCAGCGCGGTGATGAAGGAAGGCGCCCGCGTCAAATATGAAGACGTGGTGGTGGCGGACTTCGCCAGGAAGGTGCCGTGATGAGCGCCGTCGTCCACAACCTCAAGCCGGACCCGGCCACCGCCAAGATCGAACTGCGCGATGTCTGCCTGAGCTATTTCACGCCGGAGGGCGAGACCGAAGCGCTGTCGCAGGTGTCGTTCGCGCTGGCGCCGGGCGAATTCGTCAGCCTGATCGGCCAGAGCGGCTGTGGCAAGAGCACGCTGCTGTCGCTGATCGCCGGCCTGCACGCGCCGACCTCGGGCACCGTGATGATCGACGGCCAGGCGGTCACCGAACCCAATCCGCGCATCGGCTACATGCTGCAGCAGGACTACCTTTTCGAGTGGCGCACCATTCTCGACAACGTCATGCTGGGCGCCGAGATCCAGGGCCGGCGCGATGCGCGCAGCGAAGCCCGGGCCGTGCACCTGCTGGAAAAGTGCGGGCTGGGCGCGTTCCTGTCGCATACGCCGCGCCAGTTGTCGGGCGGCATGCGCCAGCGCGCGGCGCTGGCGCGCACGCTGGTGACCGAGCCCGACGTGATCCTGCTGGACGAACCGTTCTCGGCGCTCGATTCGCAGACCCGGCTGGCGATCTCCGACGAGGTCGTCGACATCCTGCGGCGCGAAGGCAAGACGGTGGTGCTGGTGACCCACGACATCGGCGAGGCCATCGCCATGACCGACCGCGTCATCGTGCTGTCGCGCCGGCCCGGACGGCTCAAGAGCCAGTACCGCATCCATTATGGCGACGGCGCGCGGCCGACGCCGTTCCAGGCCCGTTCCCGGCCGGAATTCAATGCCTACTTCAAGCAGCTCTGGGACGAGCTGGACGTCCATGTGGAGGGTTGAGCCGTGAACGCCCCGATCGCCAACACCGTGCCGCTGCGCGCCGTGCCCGCGCCCAGCCAGAAGTACCTGGACTACCTGCGGCGCGACCGCGCCCGCCGCCGCAACATCCGCATCGCCCAGGCGCTGCTGCTGGTGGTGTTCCTGTGCGCCTGGGAGATCCTGCCGCGCATGCACATCCTGAACCCGCTCCTGACCAGCTATCCGAGCGCGCTGTGGCCGACCTTCCTGGAGCTGTGGCGCCAGGGCAACCTGGCGCACCACATCGCCACCACGCTGTCGGCCACGCTGGTGGGCTTCACGCTCAGCATGGTGATCGGCATCATCGTGGCCGCCGCGCTGTGGTGGTCGGACTTCCTGTACAAGGTGCTCGATCCGTTCCTGGTGGTGGCCAACGCCATGCCCAAGATCGCCTTCGTGCCGATCTTCTACCTGTGGCTGGGGTCGGACTACGCGGTCTACGGCATGGCCGTGGCGATCGCGGTGTTCGTGACCATCATGGTGGTGTATGCGGGCTTTCGCGCCATCGACCTGAACAAGGTCAAGCTGGCCCGCACCTTCGGCGCCAGCCGCTGGCAGGTGCTGACCAAGGTGGTGCTGCCCGGCAGCGTGCCGACCCTGATCGCCGCGGTGAAGATGAACATCGGCCTGGCGCTGGTGGGCGTCATCGTGGGCGAATTCCAGTCGGCCGACTCGGGCCTGGGCTTTCTCATCATGAACGGCAGCCAGGTCTTCAAGCTGAACATCGTCATGACCGCCATCGCCATGCTGGCGCTGATCTCCAGCGTCATGTACCTGGTGGTGTACCGCATCGAAGCCGCCGTGGCGCGGCGCTACGGATAAGGAACCGCCATGCAGATTCCGCAATGGGTGCAGGACCGCGTCATCGCCCGCCAGGGCTGCCTGCATCCCTACGACAGCCTGCCCGGCGCCCGCACCGCGGTGGTGGTGATCGACATGCAGCAGTACTTCACGCTGCCCGGCTACCAGGGCGAATGCGCCGCGGCGCGCGACATCATCGCGCCGGTCAACCGCCTGTGCGACGCGGTGCGCGCGGCCGGCGGCACGGTGGTCTGGGTGCAGACCGCGTCCGACAACGCCGACGCCTTCTGGTCGCACCACCATGGCGTGATGCTGACGCCCGAGCGCAGCGCCCGGCGCCTGGAAACCCTGCGCCGCGATGCGCCGGGTTTCGCGCTGCATCCGGACCTGCGGCCGGCCGACAGCGACCTGCGCGTGACCAAGCGCTTCTACAGCGCCATGGCCACGGGCTCGTCGGAACTGGAGCCGCTGCTGCGCGGACGCGGCGTGGACACGCTGCTGATCGCCGGCACGGTCACCAACGTCTGTTGCGAATCGACGGCGCGCGACGCCATGATGCGCGACTTCCGCACCATCATGGTGGACGACGCGCTGGCCGCGGTGACGCCGGCCGAACACGAAAACGCCCTGCATGGCTGGCTGCTGTTCTTCGGCGACGTGCTGTCGGTGGATGAAGTGGCGACGCGGCTGCGGCCAGCCCAGGCCGCGCGCAAGACGGCCTGAAGCCGGCATGGCCACGGCCGGGCGCGGGCCCGCGCCGGCCGCGGCGCTCAGCGCAGGTTGAGCCAGACCCGCCGCATGGTCGGGTCTTCCGGATCCGGATCGTTGGTGAAGCCCAGGCTGGTCATCAGCGCCAGCATCGGCCGGTTGGTCGACAGCACCAGGCCGTCGATGTATTCCAGCCCCTGCTCGCGCGCCGCGTCGATCAGCGCGGTCATCAACTGGCGGCCCAGGCCGCGCCGCTGCCAGTCGTCGCCGATCACCAGCGCGTATTCCGCGCCGCGCCCGTCGGGGTTGCGCAGGTAGTGCGCAAAACCGACCAGCACTTCGTGCGGATGGCCGCGGTTGGCCGGGTTGGGCACCTGGGTGGCGGCCACCAGCGCCAGCTCGCGGTGGTAGTCCACCTGGGTGTAGCGCGACACCATGCGCGGGGTCAGCTCGCGCATCATCGACACGAATCGCATGTAGCGCGAGCGTTCCGACAGGCCGCGGATGAAATCCTGCAGCGGCTGGCCGTCCTCGGGGCGGATGGGCCGCAGCACCCACGGGATGCCATCGGCGAAACGGCGCACCTGCACCAGGCGCGCCGGGTACGGGTGAATCGCCATGTGCGGATAGCCGGCGGTCTGCGGCGTCTCGCAACCCGGCTTCTCGGCCAGCGTCATGCGCAGGCCTCCCGCGCGCAGATGGGTCTCGCCGGCATACAGCGGATCGATGTCGAGCGTTTCGATGTCCGGCAGCTCCGACACCATCTCCGAGACCAGCACCAGCGCCTGCTGCAAGGCCTCGGCGGCCAGGTGGCCGACGCGCGGCGCCAGCACCCGGCGCCACAGCCGGCTGCGCTCGATCATCTGGCGCGCCAGGAAGCCGTTGAGCGGCGGCAGGTCGATGCCGCGATCCGATTGCGACAGCACCGCGTCCGGGCCGCCGGCGCCGAAGCGGATGACCGGCCCGAACTGCGGATCGCGCCGCACCCGGATGGCCATGGGGCGGGATTCGGGCTCGGCCGCCGCCACGTCCAGCGGCATGTCGCGCAGCGGCACGTAGAACAGGGACAGCAGCGCACGGACCTCGGACGTATTCAACTCGCGCCGGCAATCGGCCCGCACCCGCGCCAGGATTTCGCGCGCGGCGGCCAGGTCGGGCACGTGGGTGGCCGGCTCGGGCGGCTGGGTCTGCAGCAGCAACTGCTGGTTGTAATGATGCGTGGCCAGCACGCCGAAGGCGTCGGCGGCGGACTCGGGCGTACGGAACGCCGAGGTGCCGGCGTCGTCCAGCATGCGCCGCAACGGCCGCATGCCGGCGTCGCCCATGAAGCAGGTGACCACGGGCTTTCTGGCCTTGGGCGCGATCTGCGCCAGCTCGCGCGCCACCGCCGGCATGTCGGCCAGCGCGTCGGGCGCCAACAGCACCAGCACGCCGTCCACGCCCGCGTCATCCAGCACCACGTCGAGGATGGCGCGGATGCGTTCCGGCGTCAGCGGCACGTAGGTGATGACGGGATTGGCGCTGGCCGCGTCCGGCTCCAGCATCGCCGCCAGCGCGCGCTGCGTGGCCGGCGCCAGCTCGGCGCGCAGCACCGCCGCGTCGGGGCCGATCAGGTCCATGGCCAATTGGGGCGGTCCGCTGCCGTTGGAGATCAGCGCCACGCGCCGGCCCTTGGGGCGGCGCGTGTAGCCCAGCACCTTGACCGCCGAGAACAGTTGCACGAAGTAGCGCACCCGCACCGCGCCGGCGCGCCGCAGGGCGGCGTCGAAGATGGCGTCGGCGCTGTCGGTATCGGCGCGGCCGGCCTTGAGCACGATGACCGGCTTGACGCTGGCCGCGGCCCGCAGCGTGCTCATGAATTCGCGCGCCGGGCCCACGTCTTCCAGGTACAGCACGATGCTGTCGGTGCGAGGATCGCTGGCCAGGTAGTCCAGCACCTTGGACAGGCCCACCACCGCCTCGTCGCCCAGCGACACGGCGGTGGAAAAACCGATATGCACGTCCTCGGCCCAGTCCATGACGGCGGCCATGATGGAGCGCGACTGCGCCAGCAGCGCCACGCGGCCGGCGCGCGCCAGCACCGGATGCTGGCTCAGGTTCAGGCCGGCATGCGGGCGCTGCGCGCCGAACGAGCGCGGCCCCAGCAATTCGCAGCGGTTTTCCTCGGCCCAGGCGCGGCACAGCGCCAGGGTGCCACGCGGATACGGGTCGGGCAGCTCGTGCGGCAACAGGATGACCGAGCGTGGGGCCAGCGGGGACAGCCGGCGCAGGGTCTCGGGCAGCACGGCGGGCGAAACGCAAACCAGGGCCAGATCGGGCCGCTCGCCAGCGGCCAGCCCCTGAAGCGTCTCCGGCAGGTCGGGCGCGGCGCCGGGGTCGCAGGCCACCACCGTGGTTTTCGCCTTGAGCGCGGGTGGCAGCGACGTCGCCGCCGGCAGCGGCCGATCGGCGACGATCACCAGCGAACCGGGTTCGAACATCGGGGCAAGAGCGTGTCGCAGCATGGCGGGAACAGGCACTAATCTAAAATAGCGTCCATCGTAACAAGACAACCCCGCCGTCCGCTTGATCCGGGCCAGTCCGACGCCGCATTCGCGGCGCCGCAGCCGCTATCATTGCCACCTATGACCTCCAACGCCTCCTCCCCCATTCGCACCCGCTTCGCGCCTTCGCCCACCGGCTTCCTGCACCTGGGCGGCGCCCGCACCGCGCTGTTCTCCTGGGCCTTCGCGCGCCACCACAAGGGCACCTTCGTGCTGCGCATCGAAGACACGGACGTCGAACGCTCCACGCCGGAAGCGGTGCAGGCCATCCTGGACAGCATGGACTGGCTCGGCATGCAGCCGGACGAAGGCCCGTTCTACCAGATGCAGCGCATGGACCGCTACCGTGAAGTGGTCGCGCAGATGCTGGCCGCCGGCACCGCCTACCACTGCTACAGCTCGCCCGAGGAAGTCGAGGCCATGCGCGAGGCCGCCCGCGCCCGCGGCGACAAGCCGCGCTACGACGGCACCTGGCGCCCCGAGCCCGGCAAGACCCTGCCGCCGGTGCCCGCAGGCCGCAAGCCGGTGGTGCGCTTCAAGAACCCCCAGGACGGCGCCACCGCCTGGAACGACATGGTCAAGGGCCCCATCAGCTTCGACAACACCGAGCTGGACGACCTGATCATCGCGCGCCCGGATGGCACCCCCACCTACAACTTCTGCGTGGTCGTGGACGACTGGGACATGGGCATCACCCACGTGCTGCGCGGCGATGACCACGTCAACAACACTCCGCGCCAGATCAACATCCTGCGCGCGCTGGGCGCCACCCTGCCCGAATACGGCCACGTGCCCATGATCCTCGGCCCGGACGGCGAAAAGCTGTCCAAGCGCCACGGCGCGGTCAACGTCATGGAGTACGACAACGAGGGCTACCTGCCCGAGGCCATGATCAACTACCTGGCGCGCCTGGGCTGGAGCCACGGCGACGACGAACTCTTCAGCCGCGACCAACTGGTGGAATGGTTCGACACCCGCCACCTGTCCAAGTCGGCCTCGCAGTGGGACCCGAAGAAGCTGAACTGGGTCAACGCCCACTACATCAAGCAGATGGACAACGCCGAACTGGCCGAACGCGTGGCGCCGCGCGTCGCCCATCGCGGCGGCTATCCGGAAAAGATCGACCTGCCGGGCGTGATGGGCCTGCTCAAGGACCGCGCCGAGACCCTGGAACAACTGGCCGACGGCGCCATGCTGTTCTGCGGCGAGTTCAAGCCGGCCTCGCCGGAACTGGTCGAGCAGCACCTGACCGCCGCCGCGCGCGAGGCGCTGGCCGATTTCGCCCAGCGCGCCCAGGGCGCCGACTGGACCCGCGAGGCCATCTCGGCGCTGATCAAGGCCGTGCTGGCCGAGCGCGGCCTGAAGATGCCGCAACTGGCGATCCCGCTGCGCGTGGCCGTCACCGGCCAGACCCAGACGCCCGCGGTGGACGCGGTGCTGGCCCTGCTGGGCAAGGACACCGTGCTCAAGCGCCTGGCCGCCATCTGATCGGACTTCCCTCCGCGAAAAAGCCCCGTCCGGCCTGGCCGTTCGGGGCTTTTTTTTCGCCTCATGGGCCGGTTACCGTCCCGGCGCCGCGCGGCGGCGGGCATCCTAGACGGCCTTGGGCCGCGCCTTCAAGGCCCGCGAGAAGAACGCGCCCAGCAGCGGCAGCAGGACCGCCGAACCGCCGAACAGCGCCGCCGCGCCGGCCTCGTCCACCACCGAGCCGGCGAGCGCCACGCCCGCCGCCTGGCCCATGAACAGGCAGGAGGCGAACCAGGCCACCGCCGTGCCGCGCGCCGACGGCACCATCTGGGTGGCGTTGGTCTGCAGTGTCGCGTGCAGCAGGTAATAGCCGAAGCCCGCCAGCACGCTGGCCAGCAGGCTCCACAACCACACCGGCCCCAGCAGGTACGACAGGAAGGCCGCGCCCAGCACCAGCCCGCCCGCCACCGCCAGGCCGCGTTCGCCCAGGCGCTTGAGGATGCGGCCCGCCACCACCGTATAGAGCAGCCCGCCCACCGCGTACACCGCCACCAGCGCGCCGGCCGCCGTCAGCGAGATGTCGAAGCGCTCATGCAGGTAGGACGGCGCGAACGCCAGGGCGCCGAACACCAGCAGGCCCTCGATGAACACCGTGGCCAGCACCACGCGCGCCCATGGCGTGCCCAGCACCAGCCGCGCCTGTGCCACGAACCCCTGGCGCGGCGCGTTCGGATCGACCACGCCCAGTCCCAGCGCGCGCTGGCGCCGCACTTCCCGATGCAGCAGCGTGCCCACCACCAGGTAGCCGCCCACCAGCGCCGCGAAGGCCCAGCGCCAACCGAGGGTATCGGCGAACAGGCCGCCGGCCAACTGCCCGGCCGCCATGCCCAGGATGGTGCCGGTCAGAAAGCGCGCCAGCGTCGCCTGGCGACGCTCATAGGGAACGGTGTCGCCGATCCAGGCCATCGACAGCGGCACGATGCCGGCGCCCGCCGCCCCCGACAGGGCGCGGCAGAACACCAGCACGTCCAGCGTCTCGGCCAGGAAAGCGCCGGCGCTGCCCAGTGCGCAGGCGAACGTCGCCACGCTGACGACGCGGTATTTGCCGTAGCGGTCGCCGACCGGTCCGAAGAACATCTGCAGCACGCCGTAGGCCACCGCGAAGGCGGTGACGGCGCGCGCGGCCTGGCCGGTGCTGGCGCCGAATTCGGCCGCCAGTTGGGGCAGCATGGGATCACAGATACGGAAGGCGCTGGCGCTGACGAAGGCGGCCAGGGCAAGCAGCGCGATGGCGCGCGCTTCGGATGACAGGGCGGGCATGGAGGGCCGGCGGCGCAATGGAGGACGAAGTCCGCACCTTACCGCAGCCGCGCCCGCTTGGCGACGCCGGCGCCCGGATTCCGTCCGCGCAACGGAACGCGGAATCGCCGGCCACCCCAGGGATCAATACGGCAGGCGATAGCCCTGCGGCATGCGGCGCGCGGTCACGATCTGGCCGCCGCTCTTGAGCTCGCGCAGCGTCAGCTTGGCCTGCTCGACCTTCTCGACACGGTAGCGGTTGATGTAAATCGGATCGGCGGCGTCGACGATCTCGCCGTTCGATTGCGTGGTCTGCATCGTGTAGACGCCGTCCACCACGCTCCAGCAACCGGTCTCGCGCAGCGCCGGACGCGTCTTGCGGCCGATCTTCAACTGGGTTTCATAGGCCATGCGGCCATCGGCATACAGCACCGTCAGGGCCTGGAAATCGCCGCTGACGCCTTTCGGCTTGGAATTCGAATACCAGGTGCCGACCATGGGATCGCCGCTCTTGGCGGGCACGCATGCCACCGGCTTGGGCGCCGCTTCCGGCTGGGCCTCGGTAATGGAGGCGGGTTTCCTGGCGGCGCAGCCGGCCAGGATCAGGAGGGCGCAGGCCACGCCCGCCGAACGCAAATACACACTGCTCATGAATTCCTCAACACGTCTGTCGACGCGCCGCGCCGCTCAAACCGGCACGCCCCGCGCGCAGCAAACATCACGCACTCTAAAGATGCGCAGGTGAAGAATCAACGACGATCGGCGGCGTGTGCAATTGCGCAACAGTCCTTGCCGGAAACCCCGTGTTTTAAGGGCTCAACGCGCAAAAATGCGTTGGTTTCAAGCGACACTGCGGGCGCCGCGCGCGGCCTTGGCGCGCAGCATTTCCTCCATGCGCGCCGCGGCCGGCGACAGGCTGCGGCCGGCCAACCGCGTGATGCCCAGTTCGCGCTCGATACGCGGCCGCGCCAGCGGCACGAAAACCAGACCGGGAGAATCCGGCGGCACCCCCAGCCGCGCCAGCACCGTCACGCCCACGCCGCGCTCCAGCATCGCCAGCAGCGACATCATGTTGGACACGAACACCTGACGCTCCATCATGAAGGCGGCCTGCGGATAGTCCGCCAATTGCCGGTGCGCCACCGTGCCCACCAGTGGCAGCCCCGCGATCTCGCGCCAGGTCACGGACTTGCGCCCCGCCAGGGGATGGCCGCGATGGCAGACCAGTCCGAAGGCATCGCGCAGCAGCGGCTCGAACGCCAGCCGCCGGTCGCGCAGCACCGGGCTGCACACCCCCAGCTCGACCTCGCCCGCCAGCACCATGCGCTCAACGCCTTCGGAGTTGTCGTCGAACAGGCGCAGCGCCACCGCCGGGTAGCGCTCGCGGTAGGTCGCCACCAGTTCGGGCAGCCAATGGGTCGCAACCGTCGCCACCGAGGCCATGGTCAGGGTGCCGGCCTCGTTGCTGGCCAGCCCCGCCAGCGTCCCGGCCACGCGGTCGTGGTGCTCAACCAGTTCGCGCGCCAGCGGCAGGCAGTCCTGGCCGAACCGAGTCAGCGCGTTGCCATTGCCGCGCTCGAACAGCGGCTGGCCCAGGCGCTGCTCCATTTCGCGGATCGACAGCGACAGCGCCGGCTGCGAGCGGAACGCGCGCGCGGCGGCGGCGCGGAAGCTGCGCAATTCGGCCACCAGCAGGAAGTGGCGGTAGTGCGCAATGGAAAGTTCGGGCAAGGCGGGCATCGGGACACCTGATTTGATGAACTTATCAAATCATAGGAAAAATAAAATTTTCTCATCATAGGGCGGCACTTAACATGGCCGCAATGACTACCGCGACTCTCTCCCCCGCCCGCGCCCAGGCCGTCGATCCGCTCGACTTCAGCCTCGCCGACCGGCTGCCCGCCCGCGCTGCCGGCCAGGGCCGGCTGCTGACCGCCGCCGCGCCCAACGGCAGGCCCGGCCTGCTGCTCGTGCCCGGCGCCTATCACGGCGCCTGGTGCTACGCGCACTACCTGGACTATTTCGCCCGAGCCGGCCTGGCCTGCGCAGCCATCGACCTGCGCGGTCACGGCCCCTTGCCGCAGCCGCCCGGCTTCCTCGACACGGGCATCGCCGACCTGGCCGCCGACGTCGTCAGCGCGCTCGACCTGCTGGACGCGCCCATCGTCGTGGTGGGCCACAGCATGGGCGCCCTGCCCGCGCTGCTGGCCGCCAGCCAGCGCGCCGTCGCCGGCGTGGTGCTGATGGCGCCCTCGCCGCCCGCCAACCTGCCCGGCGCGCTGGGCCTGCCGCCGGTGCCCGCCGACGCCGTGCGCGCCGCGCCCGCCGCCAGCGAGATCCGCGCCCGCTTCCTGGCCACCTCGCCGACGCGCGACGTCAGCGCCGTCACCCAACGCCTGAATCCCGAAAGCCCGCGCGTGCTCAACGACCGCTACCTGCTGCGCGTGCCCGTCGATCCCGCCGCCATTACCGCCCCCGGCCTGTGCCTGGAGGCCGGCCTGGATACCCACGACCGCCATCCGCCCGGCCAGGACCACGCCATCGCGCGACTGTTCGGCTTTTCCCATGCCGTCCTCGCCGGACAGCCCCATTGCATGATGTACGGCGACGCATGGCAGGCCAGCGCGGACGCGATCCTCGGCTGGTATCGCCAACAGTTCGGCTGACCCGCGACGCCCCTGACGCCCGATACATCCTCAACCATCGACATCCGCCTACGACCGCCAGACAGATCCACCCGGCCCGCGTCCAGCGAGCCATGAAGCACACCGCAAGCCATAGAACATGACGGCGCCAGCGCCGCCCCAGGAGACAAGCATGACCCTCACCGCCTTCGCGCCCCGCGCCTTCCTGCGCCCTGCGCTCGCCGCCGCCAGCCTGCTGCTGGCCGCCACCACGCACGCCGCCGGCTGGCCCGAGAAACCCATCACGCTGATCGTGCCATCCGCCGCCGGCGGCGCCGCCGACCTCACCGCCCGCACCTTCGCCCAGTTCCTGGGCAAGCAGACCGGCCAGACCGTCATCGTCGAGGACCGCCCCGGCGCCGGCGGCATCGTCGGCACCAATGCCGCCAAGAACGCCGCCGGCGACGGCTACACCTTCCTCTTGTCCACCAACTCCACCCACGCCGCCAACCAGTTCCTCTACAAGCGCCTGCCCTACGACGCGCAAAAGGACTTCGTGCAGATCGGCATGCTCGGCACCTTCGGCACCGTCGGCATCGTCGCCCCCGACAGCCCCTATCGCACCGTGCCCGAGCTGGTCGACTACGCCAAGAAGCATCCCGGCGAAGTCTTCTTCGGCTACTACAGCTCGTCCTCGCAAGTGCCGTCCGAACTGTTCAAGCAACGCGCCGGCATCAACATCGGCGCCGCCGGCTACAAGAACATCACCCAGATCATCACCGACCTGCGCGGCAAGCAGATCGGCTTCGCCTTCGTCGATTACCTGACCGCCATGGGCCAGATCGACGGCAAGGGCCTCGCCCCCCTCGCCGTCACCGCCGCCCAGCGCCACCCCGCCTGGCCCGACGTCCCCACCATGTCGACCTACTTTCCCGACTTCGTCGTCGCCGGCTGGCTCGGCATCTCCGCCCCCGCCGGCACCCCGCCCGACATCGTCGCCAGGATGAACGCCGCCACCCAGGCCGCCGTCAACGATCCCGCCACCGCCGACAAACTCCGCGCCCTCGGCCTGACCCCCGAAGCCATGGACACCGCCCGCTTCGACACCTTCGTCAAGGAAGACACCGCCCGCTGGAAGGAATGGATCAAGATCTCCGGCATCCAGCCGCAGTAACCGCCCACAGCAAATAAAGAAACGCCCTCTATATATAGAGGGCGTCGCAATATAGAGACCATCAAAAGATTGCGCCCATCGAATCAAGCGCGATGACGCAGGATTCACCAGCCCCTCCCATCAAGATCGCGCCGCGCCATTGCCCCCGAGCAACACCCCTCTCCAGCAGCGCGCAGCGTCCTCGCCTCGACGCAAGACACCCAAATGCCAAAAAAGGCCGCCCGCGCGGCCGCTTTTTGGCGACCCCGCAAGACCCTCCCTTCCCCCAGATTGACGGCAAAAACGCCAAGCACACAACCCGCCCCAAAGCCCGGCCGTTAAGTCTCATCAAAAGCGGGAGCCGGGGCAGGCGGGGGATGGCGGGGCGTGTAGATGCGCCCGACGGAATCTGAAGGAACAGCCGAAGGCTGTGACGAAGATGAGGAAGGGGCAGTCCGGAGCGAAGGCTCCGGACCGCAATCGTAGCCCCGCCATCCCCCGCCTGCCCCGGCTCCCGCGACTAAAGAACCCCACCCCCCGCAAGCAAATAAAGAAGCCCCCCTACAAAGGCAACTTCAACTCATGCTTGATCTCCCGCAACGCCACAATCGTCCGCGTCTGCCGAATCCCAGGCATATTGAACAAGAACCGATGCAAGAACCGGTCATAAGCCTCCGGACTCTCCACAAGAATCTTGAGCAGAAAATCCGAATCCCCCGTCACCGCATAGCATTCGAGAATCTCCGGCGCATCCCGCACCGACCGCTCGAAGTTCTCCACCGTATTCGCCGAATGCCGCTCCAGGCTGATCTGCGCAAACATGCAACCCAGCCCCACCTTGCTGCGATCCACCTGCGCGCTGTAGCCCTGGATCACGCCGCTGGCCTCCAGCGCCTTCACCCGCCGCCACACCGGCGCCGCCGATAGCCCCACCTTGTCCGAAAGCTGCTGCGCCGAGGCCCGGCCATCCTCCTGCAAGGCCTTGAGGATGCCGATATCGGTCTTGTCCATCGTTTTGTCTCCTGTTTGGGTCGAAATTCCGCAAATACGAAATATTCATTGCGAATTATAGGGATAGCACGATCCGAAAACGCAATAAACCCGATGCCTCGCGAACCTATCATGGTGCCGACTACAGGAGCATTCATGATGGACGGCACCCCCGCCCCCGAGCCCACGCTGGACCTCGACTACCAGCTCGCCGACAACCTCACCCGCGAGACCGGCCGCATCTTCCTGACCGGCACCCAGGCCCTGGTGCGCATCATGCTGACCCAGCGCCGCATCGACCGCGAGCGCGGCCTGAACACCGCCGGCTTCGTCTCCGGCTATCGCGGCTCGCCCCTGGGCGGCGTCGACATGGCGATGTGGAAGGCGCAGAAGGCGCTGGACGCCAACCAGATCTCGTTCCTGCCCGGCATAAACGAAGACATGGCCGCCACCGCCGTCATGGGCACCCAGCAGGCCGGCATGCGCGCCGACCGCAACGTCGATGGCGTCTTCGCCATGTGGTACGGCAAGGGCCCCGGCGTGGACCGCGCCGGCGACGCCCTGCACCACGGCAATGCCGCCGGCGCCTCGCGCCATGGCGGCGTGCTGGTGGTGGTGGGCGACGACCACACCGCCGTCTCCTCCTCGATCCCGCACGCCAGCGAAGCCTCGCTGATCGGCTGGCAGATGCCCATCGTGCACCCGACCTCGATCGACGAATACGAGACCTTCGCGCTGTGGGGCTGGGCCCTGTCGCGCCACTCCGGCGCCTGGGTCGCCTTCAAGGCCGTGTCCGAGACCATCGAAAGCGGTCACTCGTTCACTCCCGCGCCGGTGCGCCACTACGACATGCCGGCCGATCCCGACCTGCCGCCGGAAGCGCTGGAATACTCCGCCCGCGACTTCCTGTCGCTGGCGGTCGAAACCCGCATGAACCTGCGCATGAAGGCGGTCGCCGCCTTCGCCCGCCGCCACAGCATCGACCGCCTCACCTGTCCGGCGCCCAAGGCCACCGTCGGCATCGTCACCGTCGGCAAGGCCCACCTGGACGCCATGGAAGCGCTGACGCGCCTGGGGGTGGACACCGTCACCGCCAACGCGCCGGTGCGCATCTACAAGCCGGGCCTGACCTGGCCGCTGGACGCCGAACGCATGCTCGAGTTCGCGCGCGGCCTCTCGCACATCCTCGTGATCGAGGAAAAAGGCGCCGTGGTCGAGACCCAGCTCAAGGACCTGCTGTTCAACCTGCCCGAGCGCGCCACCGTGGTCGGCAAGAAGGGTTTCGACGGCGAGACGCTGGTGCCGTCCGCCGGCCAGTTGCGCCCGTCGCTGCTGGCGCGGCCGCTGGCCCAATGGCTGTCGCGCAGCGCCGGCCTGCAGCCCGGCGTCGACCTGGCCACCTTCGACTGCCAGGATATGCTGTCCAACGACGCCGACGGCATGCGCCGCCGTCCCTACTTCTGTTCCGGCTGTCCGCACAGCACCTCGACCAAGGTGCCGGAAGGCAGCCAGGCGCTGTCGGGCGTGGGCTGCCACTACATGGCCGCCTGGATGGACCGCGACACCGGCGGCCTGACCCAGATGGGCGGCGAAGGGGTCGACTGGATCGGCCTGTCGCGCTACACCAGGATGCCGCATATCTTCCAGAACATGGGGGAAGGCACCTACTACCACTCCGGCTACCTGGCGATCCGCCAGGCCGTGGCCGCCAAGGCCAACATCACCTACAAGATCCTGTTCAACGACGCCGTCGCCATGACCGGCGGCCAGCCGGTGGATGGCCCGATCTCGGTGCCGCAGATCTGCCAGCAACTGCGCGGCGAGAACGTCGCCCGCATCGTCGTCACCAGCGATGAGCCCGAGAAATACCGGGGCGTGGACCTGGGCGCCGGCATCAAGGTGCATCACCGCCGCGAGCTCGACGCCCTGCAGCGCGAGCTGCGCGAGATTCCCGGCGTCACCGTGCTGATCCACGACCAGACCTGTGCCGCCGAAAAGCGCCGCCGCAGGAAGAAGAACCAGTTCCCCGATCCGGCCCGCCGCATGCTGATCAACAGCGCCGTGTGCGAAGGCTGCGGCGACTGCGGCGTGAAATCGAACTGCCTGTCGGTGGTGCCGCTGGAAACGCCCTACGGCCGCAAGCGCGCCATCGACCAGTCAAGCTGCAACAAGGACTACTCCTGCGCCGAAGGCTTCTGCCCCAGCTTCGTCTCGGTCATGGGCGGCAAGCCCAGAAAGAGCGCCGCGCCCAAGGCCGACCAGGAACGCCTGCAACGCCTGATCCAGCAACTGCCGCTGCCGCAACCGCCGGCGCTGGAGCGTCCCTACCGCCTGCTGGTGGCGGGCATGGGCGGCACCGGCGTCATCACCATCGGCGCCATCGTCTCGATGGCCGCGCACCTGGAAGGCCTGTCGGCCGCGGTGCTGGACCTGACCGGCCTGGCGCAGAAGGGCGGCACGGTCGTCAGCCACATCCGCCTGGCGCCCGCGGGCGCGGCCGCCGGCCCGGTGCGCCTGGACTGGCAGCAGGCCGACGCCGCCATCCTGTGCGATCCGGTCGCCGCCGTGGCGCCCGACTCGCTCGGCGCGCTGCGCCGCGGCCACACCCAGGTCACCGTCAACACCTATGTCGCGCCGGTGTCCGATTTCACCCGCAACCCGGACGCCGCCATGCGGCCGGAAGCGCTGCTGGCCAAGATCCGCCACGCGGCGGGCGAGGACCACACCGCCGCCATCGACGCGCACGAGGCCGCGCTGGCCCTGTTCGGCGACAGCATCCTGTCGAACATGTTCATGCTGGGCTACGCCTGGCAGCGCGGCGGCGTGCCGCTGTCGCAGGCCGCCATCAATCGCGCCATCGAACTGAACGGCGTCGCCGTGGCCGCCAACCGCGCGGCGTTCGACAGCGGCCGCCTGGCCGCGCACCAGCCCGACGCGCTGGACGGCGCGCTGCGCCCGCGCGCCCAGGTGGTGCAACTGCATGTGCCGGAAACGTTCGAGCGCGCCGTGGCGCGCCGCGTCGAGGACCTGACCGCTTACCAGGACGCCGCCTACGCGCAGGCCTATCGCGACGTGGTCGAACGCGTCGCCGCGCGCGAACGCGAGCTGGCGCCCGACGCCAGGACGCCGCGCCTGGCCATGGCGGTGGCGCGCGGCCTGTTCAAGCTGATGGCCTACAAGGACGAATACGAAGTCGCCCGCCTCTATACCGGTGAAGCCTTCCAGGCCCAGCTCAAGGGCCAGTTCGAGGGCGACTACAGCCTGCGCTTCCACATGGCGCCGCCGATCTTCGCGCGCAAGGACCCGCGCACCGGCGTGCCGCGCAAGCTGACGCTCGGCCCGCGCACCATGACCGCGCTCAAGCTGCTGACCCGCTTCAAGCGCCTGCGCGGCACCTGGTTCGATCCGTTCGGCCACACGGCCGAGCGCAAGATGGAGCGGGCCCTGGTGGTCGAATACCGCCAGACCATAGACCAGTTGCTCGCAGGGTTGAATCGCGACAACCTGGCGCAAGCGGCTACAATCGCCGCCCTTGCAGAAACCATCCGCGGCTTCGGCCACGTGAAGGCTGCGAACGTCGAGAAGTACAGGACGGAGCTGGCCCGCTTGATGCAAAGCTATACGGCGCCTGCCCCGCGCGATGTACCCCTGCGGAAAACCGCATAAACACTCGCGCTGAGCGGCATTCTCCTGGGCGCGCCTTGCTAGGCGCGCCCAGTGCATTTAGTAACAATGTTTTGGGAACCTGATCCTATCTTCTTCTTGTAGCTGTCGTACTCGATCACTAGAATTAGTGTCCAACGAGGGGTGCTACACTATATGTTGTGGTCGCCTAACCGCTGATACTCGTCGGCCACGCCATGCGGATTCGTCCGTCCAAGCGTTGCGACCCCCTCAATAAGATCCAAATTTCGTACCTGACATGACGTCGTCATGTCGCTATCTACGCGCTTTTCGCACAGGAGCTTCCATGCAGACTACGATCGCCTCTGTGACCCGGCCTTCGGCCGTGCCGCCCTCTCAAACCGATTCCCCGGCCGACGCCAACGGCGGGCAATGGGCCAGCTACAACATCATCCGCCGCAATGGCTCGGTGGTCGGGTTCGAACCCGGCAAGATCGCCATCGCCATGACCAAGGCCTTCCTGGCCGTCAACGGTGGCCAGGGCGCAGCCTCGGCCCGCGTGCGCGAGCTGGTTGAACAACTGACGACCCAGGCCGTCAACGCGCTGGTGCGCAACCGCCCGGGCGGCGGCACCTTCCACATCGAAGACATCCAGGACCAGGTCGAACTGGCGCTGATGCGTTCGGGCCAGCATGACGTCGCCCGCGCCTATGTGCTCTATCGCGAAAAGCGCACCCAGGAACGCGCCGCCGCCGCGGCCGCCGAAGGCCAGCAGAAAGCCGACGCCGTGCCCCAGGAAAACGTGCTGCATGTCACGGACGCGGGTGTCCGCCGTCCGCTGGACATCGCCGAACTGCGCGCCACCATCGTCGCCGCCGGTGAAGGCCTGGCCGAATTCATCGACTCCGAAGCCATCCTGAAGGAAACGGTCAAGAACCTGTACGACGGCATCCCCGTCGACGAAGTGTTCAAGTCCGCCATCCTGTCGGCGCGCGCGCTGGTCGAGAAGGACCCGGCCTACAGCCAGGTCACCGCCCGCCTGCTGCTGCACACGATCCGCAAGGAAGTGCTGGGCGAGGAAGTCTCGCAGGACGGCATGGCCGCCCGCTACGCCGAATACTTCCCCACCTTCATCGCCCGCGGCATCGAAGGCGGCCTGCTGTCGCCCGACCTGGCCAGCTATGACCTGACCAAGCTGGGCAAGGCCCTGAACGCCAAGCGCGACCTGCAGTTCGGCTACCTCGGCCTGCAGACCCTGTACGACCGCTACTTCCTGCACATCCGCGGCACCCGCATCGAACTGCCGCAGGTGTTCTTCATGCGCGTGGCCATGGGCCTGGCGCTGCGCGAGACCGATCGCGAAGCCCGCGCCATCGAGTTCTACGAGATCCTGTCGTCATTCGACTTCATGAGCTCGACCCCGACGCTGTTCAACTCGGGCACTCTGCACTCGCAACTGTCGTCGTGCTACCTGACCACCGTCTCCGACGACCTGGAAGGCATCTACGACGCCATCAAGGAAAACGCGCTGCTGGCCAAGTACGCCGGCGGCCTGGGCAACGACTGGACCCCGGTGCGCGCGCTGCGCAGCCACATCAAGGGCACCAACGGCGAAAGCCAGGGCGTGGTCCCGTTCCTGAAGGTCGTCAACGACACCGCCGTGGCGGTGAACCAGGGCGGCAAGCGCAAGGGCGCGGTCTGCACCTACCTGGAATCGTGGCACCTGGACATCGAGGAATTCCTCGAACTGCGCAAGAACACCGGCGACGAGCGCCGTCGCACCCACGACATGAACACGGCGAACTGGATTCCCGACCTGTTCATGAAGCGCGTCATGGAAGGCGGCGAATGGACCCTGTTCTCGCCGTCCGACTGCCCCGACCTGCACGACAAGTACGGCAAGGCCTTCGAAGAAGCCTACGTCGGCTATGAAGCGCGCGTTGCCAGCGGCGACCTGAAGCTGTTCAAGAAGATGCCGGCGCTGACCCTGTGGCGCAAGATGCTGTCGATGCTGTTCGAAACCGGCCACCCGTGGATCACGTTCAAGGATCCGTGCAACATCCGTTCGCCGCAGCAGCACGTCGGTGTGGTCCACAGCTCGAACCTGTGCACCGAGATCACGCTGAACACCAACGAATCCGAAATCGCGGTTTGCAACCTGGGTTCGGTGAACCTGGTCGCGCACATGAAGCCGGCCGCTGGCGGCGGTTTCGAACTCGACCACGAGAAGATCAAGCGCACCGTCAGCATCGCCATGCGCATGCTCGACAACGTCATCGACATCAACTATTACGCCGTCGACAAGGCCCGCAACTCCAACGCGCGCCATCGTCCGGTGGGCATGGGCATCATGGGTTTCCAGGACTGCCTGCAGATGATGCGCGTGCCGTACGCATCGCAAGCCGCCGTCGAATTCGCCGATCGTTCGATGGAAGCGGTGTGCTATCACGCCTACTGGGCCTCGAGCCTGCTGGCCGAAGAACGTGGCCGCTATCAATCGTACGAAGGCTCGCTGTGGTCGCGTGGCATCCTGCCGCAAGACACGTTGAAGATGCTGCGTGACGAACGCGGCGGTCATGTCGAGGTCGATGAATCGAGCACGCTCGATTGGGATGCGTTGCGCGCGCGCATCAAACAACATGGCATGCGCAACTCCAATTGCATCGCAATCGCCCCAACCGCGACTATTTCCAATATCATTGGTGTATCTGCGTGCATCGAACCCACTTTCCAGAACTTGTACGTCAAATCGAATCTCTCCGGCGAGTTCACGGTCGTTAACGATTACCTCGTGCGTGACCTGAAGAAACTCGGTCTCTGGGACGAAGTCATGGTCGCCGACCTCAAGTACTTCGACGGCAGCCTGTCCCGCATCGATCGCGTACCTTCCGAACTCCGCGAACTCTACGCCACCGCGTTCGAAGTCGAACCGAGCTGGCTGGTGGAATGCGCCTCGCGTCGCCAGAAGTGGATCGATCAAGCCCAGTCGCTGAACATCTACATGGCCGGCGCCTCCGGCAAGAAGCTGGACGACACCTACAAGCTGGCCTGGAAGCGTGGCCTGAAGACGACCTATTACCTGCGTACCCTTGGCGCCACCAGCGCCGAGAAGTCGACGGGACGCGGCGGCGAACTGAACGCCGTCAGCGCCGGTGGCCAGTCCACCGCGGCTCCCGTGTCCGCTGCACCTGTTTTGCCGGAACCCGAAGTTCTCGGGGCGGTTTGCACCATGCGGCCGGGCGACCCCGGCTTCGAAGAGTGCGAAGCCTGCCAATAACCGCCTCCGGAGAATGAATCATGATTAATTGGGAAGACGACACCCTCGCCACGCAACCTGCACAAGCCCCCGCGCCCGCGGCGGGCGGGCAGGCTGTGCCCGAAGTCCGGGCGGCGACCGGCGTGTTCGGCGACACCGCCATGCCGACCCCGGCCGCGCCGCAGCATGCGGCCGGCCTGGCGGCCAGCGGCAGCGCCACCTCGCAACGCGTGAAGGTCGCCGACAAGCGCATCATCAACGGCCAGACCGACGTCAACCAGTTGGTGCCGTTCAAGTACAAGTGGGCATGGGAGAAATACCTGGCCACGTGCGCGAACCACTGGATGCCGCAAGAAATCAACATGTCGCGCGACATCGCCCTCTGGAAGAACCCGAACGGGCTCACCGAGGACGAACGCCGCATCGTCAAGCGCAACCTGGGTTTCTTCGTCACGGCCGACTCGCTGGCCGCGAACAACATCGTGCTGGGCACCTACCGCCACATCACGGCGCCCGAATGCCGCCAGTTCCTGCTGCGCCAGGCATTCGAGGAAGCCATCCACACGCACGCCTATCAATACATCGTCGAAAGCCTGGACCTGGACGAAGCGGAGATCTTCAACGCTTACAACGAAGTGCCGTCCATCCGCGCCAAGGACGAGTTCCTGATTCCGTTCATCGACGCGATCGCGGACCCCAACTTCAAGACGGGCACGCCCGAAGCCGACCAGACGCTGCTGAAGTCGCTGATCGTCTTCGCTTGCCTGATGGAAGGCCTGTTCTTCTACGTTGGCTTCACGCAGATCCTGGCGCTGGGTCGCCAGAACAAGATGACCGGCGCGGCCGAGCAGTACATGTACATCCTGCGCGATGAATCCATGCACTGCAATTTCGGCATCGACCTGATCAACACCGTCAAACTGGAAAATCCGCATCTGTGGACGCCGGAATTCCGCGAAGAAATTCGAGAACTCTTCCGCAAAGCGGTCGAACTCGAATACGCTTACGCCGAAGACACGATGCCGCGTGGCGTGTTGGGCTTGAACGCTCCCATGTTCAAATCCTACCTGCGCTTCATCGCCAACCGTCGTTGCCAGCAAATCGGTATCGAACCGCTGTACCCGCAGGAAGAGAACCCCTTCCCGTGGATGGCGGAAATGATCGATCTTAAGAAGGAACGCAACTTTTTTGAAACTCGCGTGATCGAATACCAAACCGGTGGCACGCTGAGCTGGGAGTAACGCAGTTCGCCTTCGGGCCCGGCGCGGGCACGCTCTTGCAAGAGCGTTGCGTTCGCGCCAGGCCTTGAGGGCGATCTCCCAGGTCAGGGTGTTTTCGAACACGTAGAACAAGCGGTAGGCGGTCTGTGATCAGACTGCCCACCGGCGCCATTTGAAATGGCTCGCGCCAAAGGAGCGGGGGCCATATCAAATGGCTGTGCCGAATTCATTAGCGCAAACCGTAGTAGCTGTTGCTCGCACAGAACAGCGGCATGCGCCGATGAATAGCCCGGGCACGGTTCGCCTTGTTGGCGGATCGGGGCACGGGTTTAAGTTCTGGGACCCCTGAACCTAAGGAGCATGACCATGGCAACAGCCAAGAAAGCCGTAAAGAAAGCGGTGAAGAAGCCCGCCGCCAAGAAGGCAGTAGCGAAGAAGGCCGCCCCGGCCAAGAAAGCTGCCGTCAAGAAGGTAGCCGTCAAGAAGGTCGCCGCCAAGAAGCCGGCGGTGAAGAAGGTTGCCGCCAAGAAGCCGGCCGCCAAGAAGGTCGCGAAGAAAGCGGTAGCCAAGAAGGCCGTCGCCAAGAAAGTCGCGGCCAAGAAGCCGGTAGCCAAGAAGGCAGCGGCCAAGAAGGTCGTCGCCAAGAAGGCGGTTGCCAAGAAGGCCGTCGCCAAGAAAGCGGTTGCCAAGAAGGCCCCCGCCAAGAAAGCGGTAGCCAAGAAGGCCGTCGCCAAGAAGGCGGTTGCCAAGAAGGCCCCCGCCAAGAAGGCGGTTGCCAAGAAAGTCGTAGCCAAGAAGGCTCCGGCTGCCAAGAAGCCTGCCGCCAAGCCGGCTGCCAAGCCTGCCGCGAAGCCCGCCGCTGCCAAGAAGCCCGCTGCGAAGAAAGCCGCTCCGAAGAAGCCCGCCACGCCGCCGTCCACGGCCGCTGCCCCGGGCGCGAAGACCGCGCTGAACCCCGCCGCGTCGTGGCCGTTCCCGACGGGTGGCCGTCCGTAATCGGACCGGTCACAACGGTAGCAGTACCTCAAACCGCCTGGCTTCGGCCAGGCGGTTTTTATTCGCCTCCACCCCAAGAAAGAAAACGTATTCGCACGGCTCGGGCGCCACCGTTGCCGCATTGCCGTGAGACAATAAAAGCCGTCATCATTAGGTAGATCGCGCCCATGCTCGGTGAAATTCTTCGCTTCCTGCTCGAAATCGCGTTCACGCTGTTCGGCGCCGCGCTCATCGCCCGCGCCTGGATGCATGCGATACGGCTGCATCCCTTCAATCCGCTGGCGCGCGTCATCTACCAGGCCACCAACTGGCTGGTGCTGCCGCTGCGCAAGATCATTCCGGCGGGCAACAAGATCGACTGGACCAGCCTGGTGGCCACCTGGCTGGCCGCGCTGGTGTACCTGGTGCTGATCTGGCTGGTCGCCATCGGCGCCCTGATTCCCGCGGTGCTGCTGCCCTCGGCCATGCTGTCGGCGCTGCTGATGGCGCTCAAGTGGGCGCTGAACCTGGTGGTGTGGCTGACCCTGATCCAGGCGGTGCTGTCGTGGGTCAACCCGATGGCGCCCATGATGCCGATGCTGCAGGCGCTGACCGCTCCGATGCTGGATCCCATCCGGCGGCTGCTGCCGCGCACCTCGATCGACTTCTCGCCGCTGGTGCTGCTGATCGTGGCGCAGGTCCTGCTGATGGTGCTGGCGCGGCTGAGCTACAGCATGATGGGCGTGTGAAACGACAACGGCCCGGCGAACTGACCGGGCCGTCCCTGGCGCACGCCGCGCGGCGGCGCCTTACGCCGGAATCGCGGCGTAGATATCGATCAGCTTTTTGCGATCGATCTTGTGATTGTTCGACATCGGCAGCGCCGCGCACGCCACCAGCTCGGACGGCACCATATAGGGCGGCAGGCGCTGCCCCAGCTTGTCCTTCCACCCTGTCAATGCGTCCTGCGCCAGCAGGCTGGCTTCGGCCTGCTCGGCGGCCACGCCGGCAACGAAGCCGATCAGGCGCACCGCGGTGCCGTCCGGCCGCCGCAGCACCGCGCAAGCGCCGCCTTCCACGCCCGGCAGGCCATGCAGGGCCTCGTCGATCTCGGCCAGTTCGATGCGATAGCCGTTCAGCTTGATCTGGTCGTCCATGCGGCCGCGGCAGAACAGCAGGCCGTCCGCGTCCAGTTGCCCCAGGTCCCCCGTGCGGAAACCACGGCGACCATCCTCGGCCACGAACAGCTTGACCTCGTTCAGGTCCTGGCGGTTCAGGTAACCGCGCATGACGTGGTCGCCGATGATGCAGATCTCGCCATCCTCGATGCGCAGTTCGCAATCGGGCTTGGCATGGCCGACGGGCAGCGGATCATGCGCCGCCAGCACCGCGTCGGTGATGGCGATCCAGGTGGTGGCCACGGTGGCCTCGGTCGGCCCGTAGGTGTTCAGGATCACGGCGTCCGGAAAACGCTGGCGCAGCTTCTTCGCCAGCGCCGCCGGCAACGGTTCGCCGCAGAACAGGAAGGTACTCAGCGTCGGCAGCGTGACCGGCGAGAAATCGCGGTTGGCCAGTTGCTGGTGGGCGAAGGATGGGGTCGAGACCCAGGTTGTCACGCCTTGCTGCGCCAGCCGGCTCATCCAGGTCGCGGCCGCGCCAATCTGCTCGCGCGAATTCAGCACGCAGGTGCCGCCGGCGGCCAACGTGGCGAACACCTCGTACATCGACAGGTCGAAGCTGAACGGCGCCTGGTTCATGAACACCGGCGCATCGCCCAGGCCGAAGCTGCCCAGCATCCAGTCGCCCAGCAGGCCCACGCTCTCGCGGCCGATCTGCACGCCCTTGGGGTCGCCGGTGCTGCCGGACGTGAACATGACGTAGGCCAGGCCGCGCTCGGCCAGCTCGGCGCCCTCTCCCGGCTCGAAGCCGCGCGCGGCCGCATCGTACACGGCCGCGGCGCGCACGATCTCGACAATGCGGCGCAGGCGCTCCGGCGGATAGATGGTGTCGACGGGCACAAACGGCGCGCCGATCAGCAGCGCGCCCACCATGGCAACGAAGAACGAGGCTTCCTTGTGGCCGTAGATGGCCACCGGCACATCCGGCGCCGCGCCATGCGCGCGCGCCTCGTCGGCCCAGGCCGTGGCTTCGTCGCGCAGTTGCGCCCAGGTCAGGCTGCGGTCGGCGCCGACCACCGCGAGCGCGTCGGGCGCGCGCGCGGAGTCAACGAACTGGAAGGTCTTCAGGTCGAAACGCATGCCGAAACTCCGGGCATCAGATGGGGCTGCGACCGCTGAACACGTAGAGCGCCAGGGCAGCCAGGATCAGGGTGAGCACGCGTCCGAGGAAACGCATGACGGGCCGCGCCAGCGCGGCCTGCAGGGCCGGACGGGTACGCGCCGCGTTGATCAGCAGGTTGTGGCCCACCGAGTACGCGCCGAACATCAGGCCGCTGACGATGTAGTGCAGCGACAGGCCGTTCCATACGCCCATCGCCAGCAGCGTGGCAAAGATACCGATGTTCTGCGCCGCCATCCGGTGGCGCGAAAAGAACGAGGTCTTGCTCAGCGCCTTGTAGATCGGCATGAACACCACGTCGCGCAGCCACTCGGACAGGCTGATGTGCCAACGGCGCCAGAAGTCCTGCGGGTTGAGCGTCGCCAGCGGGTTGCGGAAGTTGATCGGCAGGGTGAAGCCGAACAGCATGCCGATACCGATGGCCATGGTGGAATAGCCGGCAAAATCGAAGAACAGGTAGGCGCTGTAGAGCGAGGCGTTCAGCGCCACGCCGGTGAACGAGTAGTCGTGCGCGTCCAGGGTCGACAGGCCGTAGCGCCAGATCAGTTCGGCCAGGCCGAACTTCTGGATCACGCCCAGCATGATCAATTCCAGGCCAGCCAGCCAGGTGTTCAGGTTCACGCCTTCGTAGCCGCGCTTGAGGTCGGCCTGGAAGGAGCGCCAGCGGTACATCGGACCGGCCAGCAGCGTCAGCGGGAAGAACAGGTAGATGAAGTAGTCCAGCGGCGACACGCGCTCGTTGCGCGGCGCGAACAGCAGCACGTCGATGGCGCGGAAGGTGGCGAACGACAGGCCCAGCATCGCGCCCAGGTGCGAGACGCCGGTCTTGACCAGCAGCAGCGGCGTCATGGTGATGATGACAGCCAGCCAGGTCGGGATGTAGTTGCGCCGCATGGCCCACAGCGCGCTGCCCGAAATGGCCAGCAGCGCGATCGGCTGGTAGGGACGCGCCCAGAACACCGCCATCCATACGCCCAGGCAGATCACGCCGATGACGTGCCGATAGCCGATGCGCAGCGGCATGCCGAACGAACGATACGCCAACAGACCCAGCCCGCCGAACAGGGCGCCGCCGAAGAAGCTCAAGCTTGCGAACAATTCCATGCTGCGGTCAGAACTGTTGATATTGGAATTCGACCTTGATAGGTCCGCCGCTACCCGTGGTGGGCTGCGCCTGCAGCACGAACACCAGGATCACCCCGACATACAGGCAGAGATGCCAGAAAAAGCGGCGCCCCCAGGCCTTGGCCGCCTTGCGGGCGTCCGGCCCCTGGGCGGCGCCGTCCGGCGTCGCATCGGTTTTCTGTTGGGGGGTCATCGGGAAAAGTACTCCGCTATGCCTTGGTCCGCCATCGCCCAACCGAGCTCGGCCAGATGCATGTCATCACGCACCATGCCCGGTTCGAAGGGAATGCTGTACATATCGAGGCAACCCATCTGGTAGCGTTGGCACATGCCGGTGATGGCGGCCACCACCGGGTCGAAACGCTCGACGTCCAGGATGAGTTTGGGATTGAACGGCTGGATCACGAAGTACGCCTTGACCTTGCGCCGTTGCAGCAGGGCCATGACACGCGACAGGTCGCCCAGCTCGGTGCGGGTGAGCGGATCGACGTTGGCGAACTCGTTGCGCGCCGGCGAATACAGCGGCGCCAGGTACTGCTTGTAGTAATCGTCGCGCACGTCGTAGGGATTGTTGCCGCCCAGTTGGTGCTCGACTTCGCGCGCCTCGTGCGTCAGGCGCGACCATTGGCCGGCATTGAGCCTGGCCGACGAGGGCCACGACACGAAACGATGCGCGGGCACCGACAGCTTGCTGCGCGGACGGTCGGGCGCGGGCTCCTTGCGCGCGTTCCACCACAGCGACAGCTTGTC
The DNA here is from genome assembly GCF_046535435.1 of Achromobacter sp. SIMBA_011. Taxonomy (NCBI): domain Bacteria; kingdom Pseudomonadati; phylum Pseudomonadota; class Betaproteobacteria; order Burkholderiales; family Alcaligenaceae; genus Achromobacter; species Achromobacter sp. SIMBA_011. The sequence goes on from NZ_JAWRWN010000007.1 coordinate 180,075, forward strand.
CTTGAGTTCGGCGACCTGGCCATTGGCGATCAACCACAAGAGCCCCCAATTGGCGTTGTCGCTGATCCAGGTCTGCATTTGTTCGCGCGTGCTGGGCTTGTCCCAGAGGCGATCCCAGACCGGTCCGGTGACGTGTTCGGCGAACGCGCTGCGCGGCAACTGGCCGCCCGAGGCGAACCAGGCCGGCGACACCATGATCACGAGCCGCGTGTTCGGCGTCAGCGAATCGGCCACCGACTCCAGCACGCTGACGATGCCATACGACTGGAACATGGCGTGGCCGTAGGCCAGCGTGGGCACCTTCAGTTCTTCGGGGAAGAAACGGTAAGGCACAAAGCGCAGATCATGGCTGGACAATTCGGACGAGCCGAGCACCACCAGCGTGCCGTCGCTGAGCGCGTTGCCCAGGCGGGTCAGGTTGACGTGCTGCGTGCCCCAATCCGGCCCCAGATTGGGCAGGTAGTTGCTCTTGGACGCCGCCACCGTCGAAACCGGATGGACGATGTTGGACAAGACGTCATCCGCGCCACAGAAAGCCCCATACGCCAGCGCCACCGCCGTGGTGGCCGCTGCGACGTGGGACAACAGGCGGGTATTGCTAAATATTGGCAGCGACATAGCCGGCGAGCGTGCGGACCGACTGCAGATGCTCCGCGATCTCGGGAGCCGGGATGCTGCAGCCGTACTCCGCCTCGACCGCCAGCGTGATATCCACGGCGGCGAGCGAGTCGACCAGGCCAGTGGCAATCAGTTGCGTATCGGGAGTGACTTTCTTCATGACGATCGACTCGACGATGGAGCCGATCTTGGTGTGGAGTTCTTGCTCGGTATGCATAGAGAGTGCGGCGTTACATTGCCTCGTCGGCAAAATATTCCCCGCCCCGAGATACAGGACGGCGAGTATACAAAAAATCGCTGAAAATCGACTGACATTTACAGCATCCTGGAGGGTCGCGCCGATGCACTTGGTTACATCAAAATCAGGCGGCGAGATCGCTCACGGATGCAATCATGGCATTACAAGCGTCGAATCGCCATGAAACTTACAGACCAAATCGCTATAAAAAGCGCGTAAACGTAACGCTTGCGGGTAAACACCGGGTGCTGCGTTGCAGCGGAACGACAGATTTCCGCGCGCCACCCGTCCCCTACCTCGTTGACCGCGCCCCAACGACCGCCCAAAACGAAAAAGCCCGCTTTCGCGGGCTTTTCTTCTGGCTGGGGACCCAACCTTTTACATCGGCGTGACGCGCGTGGGGCCGGCGCCGCTGATGACCTGCACCCGCTGGCCGACGCTGATCGGCACGTCGGCTTCCTGGGCCACGACTCGGGTTTCGCCGTTATCCAGACGAACCGTGATTTCGTAGCCGGAATTCTTGCCAACCTGGTTTTCCACCGCATTGCCCGCCAGGGCGCCCAGGATGGCGCCGCCAACGGTAGCGATGGTGCGGCCCGTGCCGCCGCCGACGGCGTTACCCGCCACGCCGCCCAGCGCGCCGCCAGCCAGCATGCCGACGCCGCTGGATTTGTCGTTCTGGATGACGATCGGGCGCACGCCCGTTACGGTGCCCGTGCGAACGATCTGCTCGCGCTGGGCTTGATCATAGCTATACACACCGCTGGACGCGCTGCGATTGGCGCAACCGCCCAGGACAGCCATCGAGGTCACGACGGCAGCCACGGCCAACCACCGGCCAGTACGCGGCGTCAACAAGGAAAAGGTTTTGCTTTGGTTCATTTGGACTCCTCGATCGGGCACTGCCGACGATCCGATCATACCCTGCCCAGACAGGACGGCAGCCTAACGTGCAACACACTGAAACTCACCGCCACGGGCGGAAAACGGATTTGCAAACCGGCCGCGGCATTCTCACGCCGCGGCCGGTCTCTCGTCTGCAATTCGACCATCCCGGCCGCTTCAGGTTCCCGCAACGGCCCCGGGCGGGCGACGGGGAGTTCAGGCCGGCAGATGGATGCCGTAGGTGGCGTGCAGCAGAGCGTCGATCTCGGCCCGCGTGGGCGCGTGGTTCTGCGGACCGCGCGAGGCGATCTTGATGGCGCCCATGACGTTGCCCAGCCGGCAACTGTCTTCCCAGCTCCAGCCGCTGGTCAGGCCGTAGAGCAGGCCGCCGCGCTGCGCGTCGCCGCAACCGGTGGGGTCGACCACCTGGGCCGCGCGCACCGGGGAGATCTGGATGGTCTTGCCGTCGGTCAGCAGCGTGGCGCCCTCGGCGCCGCGGGTCACCACCACCGCCTGCAGCTTGGCGGCGATGTCGGCCATGCTGCGGCCGGTGCGTTGCTCGACCACGCCGGCCTCGTAATCGTTCACCGTCAGGGCCTGCGCCAGGTCGAGCATGCGCTCCAGGTCGGCGCCGTCGAACAGCGGCATGGCCTGGCCCAAGTCGAAGATGAACGGGATGCCCTGCTTATGCAGGCGCTCGGCGTGGGCGAACATGCCTTCCTTGGCGTCCGGGGCGACGATGCCCCAGGCGGCCTTGGCGCCGCTCAGGTCGTTGCTGGCGGAGAAGGACATGGCGCCGGGGTGGAACGCGGTGATCTGGTTGTCGTCCAGGTCGGTGGTGATGAAGCACTGCGCGGTGAAGGTGCCGGGCACGACCTTGACGCGGCTGGTGTCGATGCCGAGGCCGTCCAGGCGCTCGAGGTATTCACCGGCGTCTTCGCCCACGGTGGCCACCGGCACGGGCTTGCCGCCCAGCAGGTTCATGTTGTAGGCGATGTTGCCGGAGCAGCCGCCGTATTCCTTGCGCATGCTGGGAACCAGGAACGACACGCTCAGGGACTGGATGCGGTCGGCCAGGATGTGTTCCTTGAAGCGGCCTTCAAACACCGCGATGGTGTCGAACGCCATCGAGCCGCAGACCAGAACAGGGGTTGCCATGAATGTCATCCTTCAGGGAAAGAACTTGTCGAGTTGGTAGCCGTTGACTTGAACGCCGGTCACTTCAATCGGCACGGAAATCTTCAGTTCGCCCGCCGGTCCGAAGGGACCGCGCAACTGCTCGGGCGTCAGGTAATTCTCGGGCATCAGCACCCGGCGCACCACCACGGTGTCCGATAAATCAGTCAGGTCCAGCACCAGCGCGGGCCAGTGCTGCGGCTTGTCGTAGCGGTTGCGCAGAACCAGGTTCAACACCAGGCGGGTACGGCCGTCGTCGATGGCGGCGGCGCCCGTGGGCGGCTGCAGCGACGACGAGGAAATGGCAATCCGCTCGAGGCGGCGCGCGTAGCCGACCGTGCATCCGAGCGGCTTGCAGACGGTCTCGAGCGCCGGCCGCAGGACGGGCACGGAGTTGGCGATATCGATGCGGTACACGTACAGCAGTTGCAGCCCCAGCGCGATCAGGCCGAGCAGGCAGGCATAGCCCCACAGCTTGCGCAGCAGGCCGCGGCGCTCCTGGCGGTCCTGGTCGAGGAATTCGGGCGGCGCGCGGCCGACGTCGGTGGCGCTGGAGTAGCGGGTGCGCGTGTCGCCGAGGATCGGTTCCGGCGAGTCCTCGCCGCGCCCGTCATTGACGTCGTCGTGGTCTCTGTCGAAATCGTCGTCGCGATCCCCGTCGCGGCCATCCTCGTCATCGTCATGGCGCGAATCGGCAGCATCGTCACGCACCACGAAGACCGGCTCGGCCGGCCGGGCAACGTGCGGCGCATCCCAACGCGCGCTGTCGCGCACCGCCACGATGGGCTCGTCGCGCGGCGCGGCGGGTTCCTGCCAGCGCGGCTGCCGGGCCAGGCGCGGCTCATCGTCGTAGCGATCGAGGTCTTCGTTCTCGTCTTCGTCGTCATCGCCCTCTTGCGCCAGCGCGGCGTCGGGTTCGATGCGGCGGCGGATATCGTCGCGGCCGCGCAGCACCGCGGGCGGTACTGCGGGCGGCACAGCGGGCGGCGGCGTGACGGGCCGGATCGCCGTTTCGCGCGGCGTCGCCAGGAAAGGTTCGTCGGGCAGGTCGTCCCAGGGGGCAACGGGGGGTTGCTCGGCGGACGGCCGCCGCACCAGAGGCGGGGGTTCATCGGCCGGTTGGGCGGGTGGCGCCAGGACCGGCGCGGCGCTCACCGGCGAGACAATGGGCGCGGCGGGCGGGATCGCGGCGGGCGGCGGAACCGCGGCCGGTACGCCCGATGCCGGTACGCCCGATGCCGGTATGCCCGATGCCGGTACGCCCGATGCCGGTATGCCCGCCTCAGGCAGCAGGCAGGCGCGGCCGTCGAACACGGTGGCGCAGGCGCCGCAACGCACCAGGCCGTTGCGGACCCGGAGTTGGTCGGGCACCACCTTGAATGACGTGCCGCATTGCGGGCAGCGGGTGGTCAGGGCCATGGCGCGATCCGGCGGAAACGGACTCAGGCCTTCTGGCCGTGCAGGCAGACCCAGCCGTCGCGGGCGCGCCAGACCGACATGGCGATCCAGGGCGCGTACGCGGCGGCGACTTCCTCGGCCTGCCGTTCCAGCACGCCGGACAGCACCAGGTGACCGCCCGCGGCGACGCGCCCGGCCAGCATGGGCGCCAGCACCTTGAGCGGGTTGGACAGGATGTTGGCCACCACCACTTCGAACGTGCCGTCGGCCAGGCCGTCGGGCAACATGGCCTGCAGTTCGACGTGGTTGACCTCGGCGTTGAAGACCGTGCTCTGCACCGCCTGGGCGTCGATGTCGACGGCCTGGGTCGGGCCGGCGCCCAGCTTGCGCGCGGCGATGGCAAGGATGCCCGAGCCGCAGCCGTAGTCCAGCAGCGTCGCGCCCTTGGGCAGCTCGGCTTCGAGCCACGCCAGGCACAGGTGCGTGGTCGGATGGCTGCCGGTGCCGAAGGCCAGGCCCGGATCGAGTTCGATATGGATGGCGCCATCCTCGGCCGCGGCCGCTTCCAGGCCCGGCACGTCCGGGCTGTCGCGGTGCCAACTGGGCACGATCCAGAGACGTTCGGCGATGTGGATGGGGCCGAACTGCGATTGCGTCAGGCGCACCCAGTCGGCGTCCGGCACGTCGCGCAGGCTCCAGCCGGCGAACAGCGCCGGGTCGAGCTCGCCCGCGGCGGCGGCTTCTTCCATGATCTGCGCGGGGTCGGCTCCGTCCGGCAGCAAGGCCACGACGCGATTGCGTTCCCAGGCCTGCACGTCGGGCTCGGTGCCCGGCTCGCCGAACAGCGGACGCTCGTCGTCGGTGCCCAGGTCGGCGTCCTCGACGGACACCGACAGCACGCCCGCTTCCAGCAGGGCGTCGGACAGGGCCTCGGCTTGCGCCTCCTGGCAATGGAGCACGAGTTCACGCATGATGATTCTTCCATCTGGCCAACGGGCCGCGGCATGCGCCGCGGCCCGGTCAGCCCGGTTAAGGCAGTAAAAAAGGGGCCACGGGCCCCTATTGTGCTGGTCAGGGGCGCTGGGCCAGCTTGTTTTCCAGATAGTGGATGCTGGTGCCGCCTTCGATGAAGCGGGCGTCCTGCAGCAGTTCACGGTGCAGCGGGATGTTGGTGGAAATGCCTTCCACCACCATTTCCGACAGCGCGGTGCGCATGCGTGCCAGGGCCTGGTCGCGCGTGTCGCCGTAGGTGATGACCTTGGCGATCATCGAATCATAGTTCGGCGGCACGAAATAGCCGTTGAACGCGTGCGAATCGATACGCACGCCCGGGCCGCCCGGCGTGTGCCAGTTGGTGATGCGGCCAGGGCTGGGCACGAAGCGGAACGGATCCTCGGCGTTGATGCGGCACTCGATCGCGTGGCCCTTGAAGGTGATGTCGCGCTGGCGCAGCGTGAACTTCTCGCCGGCGGCGATCAGGATCTGCTGCTGCACCAGGTCGACGCCGGTGATCAGCTCGGTGACCGGGTGTTCGACCTGGATGCGGGTGTTCATTTCGATGAAATAGAACTCGCCGTTCTCATACAGGAATTCGAACGTGCCGGCGCCGCGGTAGCCCATCTTGCGGCAGGCGTCGGCGCAGCGGTCGCCGATGCGCTCGATCAGGCGGCGCGCGATGCCGGGGGCCGGCGCTTCCTCGATGACCTTCTGGTGGCGGCGCTGCATGGAGCAATCGCGCTCGCCCAGCCACACGGCGTTGCGACCGCCGTCGGCCAGCACCTGGATTTCCACATGGCGCGGGTTCTCGAGGAACTTCTCCATATAGACTTCCGGGTTGTTGAACGCGGCGCCCGCTTCCGAACGCGTCATGGTGACGGCGTTCAGCAGCGCGGCCTCGGTGTACACCACTCGCATGCCGCGGCCACCGCCGCCGCCCGCGGCCTTGATGATGACCGGATAGCCGACTTCGCGGGCAACGCGGATGATTTCCTGCGGATCGTCGGGCAACGCGCCTTCGGAACCCGGCACCACCGGCACGCCGGCTTCGATCATGGCGCGCTTGGCGCTGACCTTGTCGCCCATCAGGCGAATGGTGTCGGGGCGCGGACCGATGAACACGAAGCCGCTCTTTTCGACGCGATCGGCGAAGTCGGCATTTTCGGACAAGAACCCGTAACCCGGGTGGATTGCCTCGGAATCCGTGACTTCGGCCGCCGAAATGATGGCCGGCATGTTGAGGTAGCTTTCACGCGACGGCGCAGGCCCGATGCACACGGATTCATCGGCCAGGCGCACGTACTTGGCTTCGCGGTCCGCTTCGGAGTGCACCACCACGGTCTTGATGCCCAGCTCGCGGCAGGCGCGCTGAATGCGCAGGGCGATTTCGCCCCGGTTGGCGATCAGGATTTTTTCGAACATTTTCAGCTATCAGCCAATGACGAACAGGGGTTGACCGTACTCGACGGGCTCGCCGTTTTCGACCAGGATTTCTTTGATGACGCCGGACTTGTCGGCTTCGATTTCATTGAGCAGCTTCATGGCTTCAATGATGCACAGCGGGTCGCCTTCCTTGACCGTGGCGCCCACGTCGATGAACGGCGCGGCGCCCGGGTTCGGCGAACGGTAGAAGGTGCCGACCATCGGCGCCTTGACCACGTGGCCCTGGACCACCGGGGCGGCTTCGGCCGCGGCGGGAGCGGGAGCGGGCGCGGCGGCGGCCACGGGCGCGGCGGCGACGCCAGCTTCCGGCTGGTGGTAGGCCACCGGCTGCAGGGTCTGCGAGAACTTGACGATGCGAACCTTGCCTTCGCCTTCGGTGATTTCCAGTTCGGCGATGCCCGATTCAGCCACCAAGTCGATCAGGGTTTTGAGTTTTCGAAGGTCCATAAAAGCTGCTTCCCGAGATAGTGTCGGCAACGTCCCGATCGTCGGGTCCGCGCCATATAAGATGTAAAAGCTGAGAGTTGGTGCGAGATCAGTGCCGCACTGCGTAACGCAGCGCCGCTTCGTAGCCGTCCGCGCCCAGGCCGCTGATGAGGCCTACCGCCAAGTCGGACAGATATGAGTGATGCCTGAAGGGCTCTCGCTTATACAGGTTGGACAAATGTACTTCAATAAATGGGATCGCGACCCCGGCCAGCGCATCGCGGATCGCGACGCTGGTGTGCGTATATGCCGCCGCGTTGATGATGATGAAATCGGTGCCGTCTTGCCGGGCCGCCTGGATGCGGTCAACCAGCGCGCCTTCGTGATTGCCTTGCCACGCGGTCAGCGTGGCGCCCAATTCACCGGCCAGCCGCTCCAGGCCCTCGTTGATCTGGGGCAGCGTGAGGCTGCCGTAGATATGGGGTTCCCGGGTGCCAAGCAGGTTCAGATTCGGGCCATGCAATACCAGTATGTTTTGCGCCATGCGCTTGCCAGAGAGTGGATTGCCAATTGTTGGCAAAACAGCCGATAAACCAGCTTTTTACGCCAATTCCTACTATTTGTCCAACAGACTTACGCCTTCAAACCAGAGAGCGTTTGATTCAGGTCGTCGGGCTGGATTTCACCCAATATCTTCCGGTTAATGCTGCCATCTGCATTGAAAACAATGGTAAATGGCAGGCCACCGCTAGGATTTCCCAGCTTGCGCAGGGTATCGATGGCACCGGCGCCAATGACCCACAACGGGTACGAAACCTGTACTTTCTCGACAAATTTTTGCATGTTGGCGGCAGAATCCACGCCGATACCGACAAACTTGATTTGCGGGTATTTTTTCTGCAACGCGTCGAGTTCGGGCATCTCCTTGACGCACGGCGCGCACCAGGTGGCCCAGAAATTCACCACGATGGGCTGGCCCTTCCAGGCGGCCAGCGACTGCGTCGCGCCGTTCAGGTCGGGCAACTGCAACTGCATGAGCGCGGCGACAGGATCCTCGGCGGCGGGCGCCGCGGGTGCCTGCCGGGACTTGTTGCGCCCCAGCAGGGTGTAGCCGCCCGCGACCGTGGCGGCCACGGCCACGGCGGCGGAAAGGAGTAGGCGTCGATTCATGGCGCGATCATAACCGCTGCGGCCGGTTTTCGCCGCATCGCCCGCCGTGCCGGCTTGACCTGCGCCTATATATACAATGCAGGACAGGAGAGTTTTCAATGCACCTGCACATTCTTGGCATCTGCGGTACGTTCATGGGCGGCCTGGCGCTGATCGCGCGCGCCGCCGGCCACAAGGTCACCGGTTGCGACGCGGGCGTCTATCCGCCCATGAGCACCCAGCTATCCGAACAGGGAATCGAGCTGATCGAGGGTTTCGGCCCCGAACAGATGGCCCTCAAGCCGGACCTGTACGTGATCGGCAACGTCGTCAGCCGCGGCAATCCCCTGATGGAAGCCATTCTGGAATCCGGCGCCCGCTATGTGTCCGGCCCGCAATGGCTGGGCGACAACATCCTGCCGGGCGCCCACGTGCTGGCGGTGGCCGGCACCCACGGCAAGACCACCACCAGCTCGATGCTGGCCTGGATCCTGGAAGCCGCCGGCCTGGCACCCAATTTCCTGATCGGCGGCGTGGCCCAGGATCTGCATGTGTCCGCGCGCTATGATCCGGCGCGGCGCCCGTTCGTGATCGAAGCGGACGAATACGACACGGCGTTCTTCGACAAGCGTTCCAAGTTCGTGCACTATCGCCCGCGCACCGCGGTGCTGAACAACCTGGAATACGATCACGCCGACATTTTTCCCGATCTGGCGGCCATCGAGACCCAATTCCATCACCTGGTCCGCACCATTCCGGCGTCCGGCCGCATCATCCGCCCGGCGCGCTCCGAAGCGCTGGACCGCGTGATTGCGCGCGGATGCTGGTCCGAAATCGTCACGTTCGGCGCCGATGGCGCCTGGCAGGCGGGCACGCCCGACGACAGCGGCGCCTTCGAGGTGCGGCGCGACGGCGCCAGCATGGGCAGCGTGCGCTGGACCCTGGGCGGCGAACACAACCGCATGAACGCGCTGGCCGCGCTGGCGGCCGCCGAGCACGCCGGCGTGCCGGCCGCCGAGGGCGTCGAGGCCCTGAGCCGGTTCGGCGGGGTCAAGCGCCGCATGGAACTGCGCGGCACGGTCAACGGCGTCAAGGTCTACGACGATTTCGCCCATCACCCCACCGCCATCGCCACCACCCTGGAAGGCCTGCGCCGCCAGGTCGGGCCGGCGCGCATCCTGGCCGTGCTGGAGCCCCGCTCCAACACCATGAAGCTGGGCGCCATGGCGGCGCGCCTGCCCGACTCCCTGAGCGACGCGGACCTGGTGTTCTGCTTCGGCGCCCGCGAGGGCAAGCACGCCCTGGGCTGGAATCCGGCGCAGGTGCTGGCGCCCCTGGGCGAACGCGCTTCCAGTTACGATGATATCGACGCCCTGGTGGCCGCCGTGACGCGCGCCGCGCAACCCGGCGACCAGGTGCTGGTGATGAGCAACGGCGGCTTCGGCGGCATCCACGGCAAGCTGCTGGCCGCCCTGGAGGCGCGCGGCTGAGGCCGGGCGCCTCCATCCGCGCCCCCGCCCCACCGGAAAGGCACCCAATGATTCTTTACCTGCACGGTTTCCGGTCCTCGCCGATCTCCTTCAAGGCCCGCCTGATGGCCGACGCCATGGCCGCCCGCGGGCTGGCCGGCGCGTGGACCTGCCCGCAACTGCCGGCCAGCCCGCGCGAGGCCGCCGAGCTGGCGCTGGGCATCGCCCGCGAGCAATTGACAGGCGCCCCCGACCCGCTCGCGCTGACCGTGATCGGTTCGTCCCTGGGCGGTTTCTATGCCACCTGGCTGGCCGAGACGCTGGGCTGCAAGGCGGTGCTGCTCAACCCCGCCGTCGAGGCCGCGCGGGACCTGGCGACCCAGGTAGGCGAGCACCGCATGTATCATTCCGACGCGCCGTTCATGTTCCTGCCGGAATATGTGGAGGAACTGGCCGCCCTGCACGTCGGCCGGATCACCCGGCCAGAGCGGTATTTCCTGGTGGCGGCGACGGGCGACGAGGTGCTGGACTGGCGTGAGATGCGTGATCGCTACGCCGGCTGCCGCCAGCGCATCGTGCAAGGCGGCGACCATGGCCTGTCCGGTTTCGCCGACTGGATGCCCGAGGTGCTCGAATTCGCCCTAGGCTCCACGCCGAATGGCCCCAAATAACACTGACATCAACGATAGATAGCTGCGCAAGGCGGCGCGTGCGCGCCGCCCAGGACGACCCTCACTATGTATGTGTTTTACGAAGACGACGGCAGCTTCAAGGCCGGCCATATCCTGTCCGAAACCGACGCCAGCCTGCAGGTGGAGTCGGAGTCGGGCAAGCGCAGCAAGATCAAGCGCGCCAACACGCTGTTCAATTTCGCCGCGCCCGAACCGGCCGCGCTGATGGCCCAGGCGGCGGCGCTGGCCGAAACCCTGGATCTGCAATTCCTCTGGGAATGCGCGCCCCAGGAAGAATTCGATTCGCCCGCGCTGGCGGCCGATTACTTCGGCCACGCCCCCACCCCGGTGGAACAGGCCGCGCTGCTGATGCGCCTGCATGGCGCGCCCGCCTATTTCCACCGCCGCGGCAAGGGCAGCTACCGCCCCGCCCCGCCCGACATCCTGGCCGCCGCCCTGGCCGCGCTCGAAAAGAAACAGCGCCAGGCCGAGCAGCAGCAGGAATGGGTCGACGAGATGGCCGCCGGCCGCCTGCCCGAGCCCATCGCCCAGGCGGCCGAATCACTGCTGATCCGGCCCGACAAGAATTCGCAGCAATGGAAGGCACTGGACGCCGCCTGCGCCAAGCTCGGCAAGAGCCCCGACCGCCTGCTGCTGGAACTGGGCGCCTGGCCGCACGCGCTGGCCCTGCACAAGCGCCGCTTCCTGGCGGTGAACTTCCCGCGCGGCCTGGCCTTCCCCGAGCTGGAACTGCCGCCGCTCGACCGTGACCTGCCGCTGTCGGATGCCGAGATCTACTCGGTCGACGACGTCACCACCACCGAAATCGACGACGCGCTGTCGGTCTCCACCCTGCCCGACGGCAATCTGCGCGTCGGCATCCACGTGGCCGCGCCCGGCCTGACCGTGACACGCGACAGCGAGTTCGACAAGCTGGCGCGCGCGCGCCTGTCGACCGTCTACATGCCGGGCGACAAGATCCCGATGCAGCCCGACAATGTCATCAAGGCGTTCTCGCTGGACGCCGGCCGCGAGGTGCCGGTGCTGTCGCTGTACGTGACGGCCAACCCGGAAACCGGCGAGGTCATCGAGTCGGACACGCGCCTGGAGCGCGTGGTGGTGCGTGAGAACCTGCGCCACAACATGCTCGACGCCCAGGTCACCGAAGAAAGCCTGAACGACGCCTCCACCGACCTGCCCTACGGCCACTGGCTGCGCCCGCTGTGGAAGCTGGCGCAGGCGCTGTCGGCGCAGCGCGAAAACGTGCGCGGCAAGCCCGAGAACAATTCGCGGGTGGAATACAGCTTCTACCTGGACGGCGACCCCGACGATCCCGACACCCCGGTGCGCCTGGTGCCGCGCCAGCGCAACGCGCCGCTGGACCGGATGGTGGCCGAGTACATGATCCTGGCCAACAATCTGTGGGGCGGCCTGCTGAACCAGCACGGCGTGCCCGGCATCTACCGCTCGCAACAGGCCGGCCGCGTGCGCATGAGCACGCAGGCGCTGCCGCACGAAGCCATTGGCGTGCCGCAATACGCCTGGAGCACGTCGCCGCTGCGCCGCTACGTCGACCTGGTGAACCAGTGGCAGTTGATCGCCGCGGTCGAGCACGGCGTCTCGGCGCGCCTGGTGGCCCCCTTCAAGCCGCGCGACGCGGACCTGTTCGCGATCATCGGCGCGTTCGACGCGCAATACGCGGCCTGGGCCGAGTTCCAGAGCGCGATGGAGCGCTACTGGTGCCTGCGCTGGCTCAAGCAGCACAACATCACCCGCACCGTGGCGCACGTGCTGCGCGAAGACCTGGTGCGCTTCGCCAACTGCCCGCTCGTGACCCGCATCGGGGGGATGCCCGAGCTGGAGCGCGGGACGGCGGTGGAGGTGGAGATCCTGGGGATGGATGAGTTGTCGCTGGAGCTGGATTGCCGGTATGTGGGGCAGGTGGGGCCGGCGGCTGAAGAGGCTGCTGCCTAGGGCGGTATTTGGCTTGTCGCTGGGTTGTTTCTGCTGGCGGCGGGGGGCTTTCTTAGGCCGCCCGTCTGGCAGGCGGCCCGGGCGGCGGGCGCCCACGATTGCGGTCCGGAGCGTTCGCTCCGGACTTCCCCTGCCTCATCCTCGTTGCCGCCTGCCGGCGGCTGCCTTCGGATTCCGTCGGGCGCATCGAGGTTGCCCGCCGCCCGGGCCGCCTGCCAGACGAGCTACGTTTTTCTTGGCCTGTGGCGCTGCAAGAGCGAGGAAACTTCACGAGATTGCTGATGCCCGTTGCGGGTGGCCGCGCGGGCGGCCGCCCGCAACTTACGCGGTGTCTTGGCTTGGCTTGATGACGCTGTGCGCGGGTGGCGGGTGGCTTGCTTGGGGGGCCGTCCAGTCGGGGGGGAGAGAGTGGCGGCGCGCGATGGAGGGTGGCTTGCGCGTGACGGGCTTGGCGCGCGCCTGATACTGACTGGGGAAGAACGGCTGACGGGGAAGATGTCTGGCGATACATCGCGGATCCTTCCACGGGAGAAGAACGCCCGATGCATCGCGGATCCTTTCCACGGAAGACAACGCCCGATGCGTCCCGGACTCTTCCAAACGTAGTACCGCCGGCGTTGCCTCTCCGATTCCTCAGCGTCTCGCCCGACCTCTCCCCAAATGCCAAAGAAGGCCGCCCGCGCGGCCGGTTTTGGCGGCCCCGCAAAATCTTCCGTCCCGACTCGGTCTTCCACCAAAACGCCAAGCACACGATTCGCCCCCGCGCCGGTGAAGTGATCACGCCGTAGCCCGTGGCGTCGGCGGCCGGTGGGGCGCGGGGCGTGTAGATGCGCCCGAGGGAAACCGTAGGGAGCCGAAGGCGTACGAGGTTGACAACGGGGAAGTCCGGAGCGAAGGCTCCGGACCGCAATCGTAGCCCCGCGCCCCACCGGCCGCCGACGCCACGGGCGGCCAAAAGAACACCACAGCCTCCCCGACAGCGACAGCACCAAAGCCTCCCGTTAAACTCCCGAAAAAATCACAATCGATATCGGAGGACGGACATGCGCATTCTGCTGGTCGAGGACAACCTCGACCTGGGCGATGCCGTGGAGAGCAAGCTGCGCTCGGCGGGCCATAGCGTGCAATGGGTGCATGATGGCGTCGCCGCGCTGCGCTGGGGGCTGGACGAGACCTGGGATGCGCTGGTGCTGGACATCAACCTGCCCGGCAAGGACGGCTTCAGCGTGATCCGCGAACTGCGCGCGGCCGGGCTCGAAGCGCCTGTGCTCGTCGTCACCGCGCGTTCCGAAATCGAAGACAAGATCGACATGCTCGACCTGGGCGCCGACGACTACCTCGTCAAACCCTTCGACCTGCGCGAACTCGAAGCCCGGCTGCGCGCCCTGCTGCGACGCCCCGCCGGACAGACCAGCAGCGTGACCGCCTACGGCAACCTGAGCCTGGACCTGGCCAATCGCCACGTCACGCTGGCCGGCGCGCCGCTGGAGCTGGGCCGGCGCGAGTTCCGGCTGCTGGAGATCCTGCTGGGCAAGCTGGGGCAGACCGTCGCCAAGGAACGGCTGATGAACCAACTGTTCGACCTGGATGACGGATCTTTGAACGCGCTGGAACTGCTGATCTCGCGCCTGCGCAAGAAACTGGCCGGCGCCTCCGTCGATATCGTCACCGTGCGCGGCGTCGGCTACCAGGCCCGCAGCCATGAGCCTGCCTGAAAGCGCCTCCATCCGCCGCCGCGTCTTCACACTGGGCGCGGTGCTGCTGGCCTGCGCGCTGATCGGGCTGGTGTTCTTCCTGCGCGACTACGCCCAGCGCGCCGCCGAGCAGGCCTTCGACCGGCTGCTGGCGGCGTCGGCGTTGACGATTGCCGGCTCCGTGCAGATCGAGGACAACGGCGTCACCGTCGAGCCGCCGGTATCGTCGCTGGCCATGCTGTCGGGCAGCGAACGGGTGTTCTACGAAGCCCGCGCGTCCAACGGCCGGCTCATCACGGGCTATGCCGACCTGGCGCCCGGCCTGCCGCTGGCGCAGTCGGCCACCCCGGTCTTCACTTACCTCAGCTACCACGACGAGCCGGTGCGCGTGGCCACGGTGGGACGGCTGGTGTCGGCCAGCCAGCATGCCGGCTGGGTCACCGTGCGGGTGGCCGAGACGTTGGGGTCGCGCGAGGAGCTGGCCGACGAAATCCTGGGCCGCAGCGTGCTGCCGCTGGTCGTGGTGTCGCTGGTGGCGCTGGGCCTGCTGTGGTTCGGCGTGCAGCGCGCCTTCGCGCCGCTGGCGGTGATCGAACGCGAACTGCGGCAGCGGGCGCCGGACGACCTGGCGCCGCTGGTGACGCCGGTGCCGACCGAGGTGCGGCGGCTGGTCGAGGCCCTGAACGCCTTCATGCAACGCCTGTCGGGCATCATGGACACCCTCAACACCCTGGTCGCCGACGCCGCGCACCAGGTGCGCACCCCGCTGGCCTCGCTGCGCGCCCAGGCCGAGGTGGCGCTGGATGAAACCGATCCCAAGCGCCTGCGCGAACGGCTGGGCCGCATCCACCTGAACGCCACCCACGCCAGCCAGTTGATCAACCAATTGCTGATGGACGCCACCATCACGCACCGGCTGGGCAAGGGCGCGCGGGCGCCAGTGGGCGTGGCCGAGACCATCAACGAAACGCGCCGCCGCATCGGTCCGCTGGAGGCGCAGCGGCTACGCATCGAAATCGCGTCGCAGGTGCGGCGCGCCCGCATCGCCGGCGACCGCGTGGCGCTGCGGGAAATGCTGCGCAACCTGGTGGACAACGCGCTGCGTTATGCGCCCGAGGGCACCGTCGATATCCAGGCGACGCCGGTGGCGGGCTACCGGGTCGCGCTGACCGTGTCCGACCGCGGCCCGGGCATCGCCGACGACGAAAAGGACGCCGTGCAGCAACGCTTCACGCGCGGCCGCGCCGGCGGATCGCAGCCGGGCTCGGGCCTGGGCCTGGCCATCGTGCGCTCGGTGGCCATGGCGCATGGCGGCTCGCTGTGGCTGCAGGACCGCCCCGGCGGCGGCCTGTCGGCGCGCGTCATCTTGCCGCTGGCGCGGCAGCGCGCGGGCCGCGCCCTGGCCGGATTGCTCGGGGCCATCGGCACAACGCTGTTGCTGCTGGCCGCCGCGCCCGCGGACGTGCGCGCCGCCGGGATTCCCGAGGTCGTCACCCGTTATCCCGCGCCGCAGCCGTCGTCGCGCGTGCTGACCATCGCCGGGCCCACCGACACGCCGGTGGTGGCGCCGCTGATCCTTGGCTTCCAGGCGCAGCGGCCCGACGTCACGGTGGTTTACCGCGAGATGGGCAGCCGCGAGCTGTACGAGGCCGCCATCGAGGACCGGCTCAAGGACGTGGACGTGCTGATGAGCTCCGCCTCGGACCTGCAGATCCGCCTGGCCAACGACGGCTATGCCCAGCGCTACGCCTCGCCCTACGCCGCCAAGCTGCCCTCGTGGGCGGTGTGGCGCAACGAGGTCTACGGCTTCACCTTCGAGCCGGCCGTGATCGTCTACAACCCCAAGCGCTACACCGAAGCCACGGTGCCGCGCTCGCGCCAGGACCTGCTGCGCACGCTGGAGCACGACCGTGCTCGGCTGCATGGCCGCGTCGGCACCTACGACATCTCGCGCAGCAGCGTGGGCTACCTGATGGCCGAGCAGGACGAGCTGGTGTCGTCGAACTTCTGGGGCCTGGCCAACGCCTTCGGCCAGGTCGGCGTGCGGCTGTCGGCCACCAGCGCCGAACTGCTCGACGCCATCGAGAACGACGAGATGGACCTGGGCTACAACATCCTCGGTTCCTACGCCCTGTCGCGCCAGGCGGCGGGCAGCAAGATCGGCGTGGTGTTCCCGCAGGACTACGTGCTGGTGCTGGCGCGCTCGGTGCTGATCGCGCGGCGCGCGCCCAACCCGGACCTGGGCCGCGCGCTGGTCGACTGGCTGTTGTCGCCGGCCGGCCAGCAGGTGGCCTCCAGCCACGCGGCGCTGGGGTCGATCATGGAAGACACCCCCGGCCGCTGGACCTCGGAAGCGGTGCTGGCGCGCTCACAGGGCATCGTGCAGCCGGTGGTGCTGTCGCCCGCGCTGCTGGTAGGGCTGGACCAGCGGCGCCATTCGCGCTTCGTGCAGAACTGGATCCGGCTGGTCACCGACACGCCTGAACGGCCCTAGGGCGCGGCGACCCCTCCTCCCGCCGCGTCCGCGAGCGGGCCATCGGTCCTGCGGCCCGCCGCGGACACCGGGATTACCCCTATCCCGGCTGTCGCGCCATGACAGGACGACGACAGACGCCGAAACCTAAGATGGGCGCCAAGCAGGCCCTTGCGCCTGTCGATACCAAATCCAAACGGAGACAAGACATGCTTGCCAAGTCCAGACTGGCGGCCGCCTGCGCCGCTGCATTCGCCATCGCCGCCGGCAGCGCCTACGCCCAAACGGTTCCCGCGGGCTACCCGGCCGATTATCAGAAGATCCTCGACGGCGCCAAGAAGGAAGGCAAGGTCGTGATCTATTCGACCACCGACACCAAGGCCGCCGGCCCCATCATCAAGGGCTTCGAAGCGCTGTACCCGGGCATCAAGGTCGAATACAACGACATGAACAGCACCGAGCTGTACAACCGCTACATCAGCGAGCAGGCGGCGGGCGGCAGCAGCGGCGACATCGTCTGGAGCTCGTCGATGGACTCGGCCCTCAAGCTGGCCACCGACTACGCGCTGCAGTACAAGTCGCCGGAAATCGCCAAGCTGCCGGCCTGGGCGGTGTGGAAGGATTCGGCCTATGGCACCACCTACGAACCGGCGGTGTTCATCTATAACAAGCGCCTGATCCCCGCCAACGAAGTGCCGACCACGCACGGCGCCCTGGCCAAGCTGATCGCCAGCCAGCCGGACAAGTTCAAGAACAAGGTCACCACCTACGACATCGAGAAGTCGGCCGTGGGCTTCATGCTGGCCGTGCAGGACAAGGCCAACGATCCCAAGTACTTCGAGACGCTCAAGGACATCGCCAAGGGCGGCCTGATCGTGCAGTCGTCCACCGGCACCATGATGGAACGCGTGTCGTCGGGCGAGAACCTGATCGGCTACAACATCCTGGGTTCGTACGCCGAGACCCGCGCCAAGACCGACCCGTCGCTGGGCGTGGCCTACCCGACCGACTACGCGCTGGTGCTGTCGCGCGTGGCGTTCATCAGCAAGAAGGCCAAGAACCGCAACGCCGCCAAGCTGTGGATGGACTACCTGCTGTCGCAGAAGGGCCAGGAAATCATGGCCAACCAGGCCGACCTGGCCTCGGTCCGCGACGACATCGAAGGCGACAACGACGTCGACGGCATGACCAAGAAGCTGGGCGCCTCGCTCAAGCCGATCCCGGTCAACGAGACGCTGCTGGACTACCTGGAGCAGAACAAGCGCCTGCAGTTCATCAAGGACTGGCGCGCCGCCGCCGGCAAGTAAGGCTGTCGCCGGTACCGCCGGGGGCCGCGCGCCCCCCGGCCGCAAGCACGCGGGAGGGCGTAGCACCGCCGCCCGCCAGGCCGCCCGTGGCCCGGGTGTTCATGGCCAGTGGGCGCGACCCGCGTCTATCGAGATAACAGGATTTTCCCCATGCAGTCATTGCGCAGAAAATGGCAGTCCCTGCCACGCGGCGTGGTGGTGCTGATCACAGCCTTGGCCATCTACGTGCCGCTGTCGTTCATCATCATCCAGAGCTTTCTATCCGCGCCCTTCTTTTCGCCGTCCAAGGTCTTCAGCCTGGATGCGTTCCGCTTCATCTTCGCGGACCCCGATTTCTACAAGGCGCTGAAAAGCGGCTTCATCCTGGCGTTCGGGCTGGCCATCATCGCCATCCCGCTGGGCGGCATGCTGGCGTTCCTGATGATCCGCACCGACCTGCCGGGCCGGCGCTGGATCGAACCGCTGATCCTGGTGCCGATCTTCGTGTCGCCGATGGTGCTGGGCTTCGGCTACGTGGTGGCGGCGGGCCCGGTCGGCTTCTTCTCGACCTGGGCGCAGAACATCCTGGGCTTTGTGCCCTGGAATGTGTATTCGCTGACCAGCATCGTCATCATCGCCGGCCTGACGCACGTGCCGCACGCCTACCTGTACATCTCGTCGGCGCTGCGCAGCATGGGCTCGGACGTCGAGGAAGCGGCCCGCGTCAGTGGCGCCTCGCCGCTGCGCGTGATGGTGTCCGTGAGCCTGCCGATGGTGCGCCCGGCCATGCTGTACGCCACGGTGCTGCTGTTCTTCCTGGGCCTGGAAGTGTTCGGCCTGGTGCTGGTGCTGGGTGACCCCGAAGGCAACCTGGTGCTGGCCACCTACCTGTACAAGCTGACCAACAAGCTCGGCATCCCGTCGTACCACCTGATGGCCGCGGTGGCCGTGGTGCTGATCTGCATGACGATCCCGCTGGTCATGCTGCAGCGCCGCCTGATGCGCACCGCCAACCGCTTCGTCACCGTCAAGGGCAAGGCCTCGCGCGCCCGTCCGCTGCCCCTGGGCAAGTGGCGCTGGGTGGCCGGCGGCGTGGTGGCGTTCTGGCTGCTGGTCACCATCGTGGTGCCGCTGCTGGGCGTGCTGCTGCGCGCCTTCGTGTCCAACTGGGGCATGGGCGTGTCGCTGTTCGACGTGCTGTCGCTGGACGCGTTCCGCACCGTGTTCTCGCAACCCAACCTGATGCGCGCGATCGTCAACTCGGTGGCCATCGGCGTGTTCGGCGGCGCGCTGGCGGTGATCTGCTACACCTTCGTCGGCCTGGCCATGCATCGCAAGCCGGACAACGTCACGCGCTTCATGGACTACAGCGTGCTGGTGCCGCGCGCCGTGCCGGGCCTGCTGGCGGGCCTGGCGTTCCTGTGGGTGTTCCTGTTCGTGCCGATGTGGCTGGACAACGCGCTCGACGCCGACCTGGGCGGCTGGCTGTCGGGCCTGCCGTTCGCCGAGTGGGCGCGCGAGAACTTCGTCGAATGGCTGCGTTCCATGCGCAGCACCATCTTCAGCGTGTGGCTGGCCTACACGGTGGTGTGGATGGCCTACGGGCTGCGGCTGATCTCGTCGACGCTGCTGCAGGTCGGCCCCGAACTGGAAGAAGCCGCCCGCAGCGCCGGCGCCCGCCGCGGCCAGGTCACGCGCCACGTCACCGTGCCGCTGGCCAAGTACGGCCTGATCGGTTCGTGGCTGCTGATGTTCCTGATTTTCGAGCGCGAATACTCCACCGGCGTCTATCTGCTGTCGCCCGGCACCGAGACCATCGGCTCCATGCTGGTGTCGCTCTGGGCCTCGGGCGCCATCGACATCGTGGCCGCGCTTTCCTTCATCAATATCGTTCTGGTCGTGATCGGCCTGGGCATCGCCCTGCGATTCGGAGTCAAACTTCATGATTGAGCTTTCTGTAGAAGACCTGCACCTGGATTACGGCGACAACCCGGTGCTCAAGGGCGTGTCGATGCAACTGCGCCAGGGCGAAGTGGTGTCGCTGCTGGGCCCCTCGGGCAGCGGCAAGACCACCCTGCTGCGCGCCGTGGCCGGCCTGGAAGGCCCCAAGCGCGGCCGCATCACCATCGGCGATCGCACCGTCTACGACGGCGCCGCGCGCCAGGAGATCCCGGCCGAAGAGCGCAACCTCGGCCTGGTGTTCCAGTCGTATGCCCTGTGGCCGCACAAGACCGTGTTCGACAACGTCGCCTACCCGCTCAAGCTGCGCAAGGTGCCGTCGGGCGAAGTGCGCGAACGCGTGCAGGCGGTGCTGGACCAGCTCGGCCTGGGCAAGCTGGGCCAGCGCCATCCGCACGCGCTGTCCGGCGGCCAGCAGCAGCGCGTGGCCATCGGCCGCGCCCTGGTTTACAGCCCGCCCGTGATCCTGCTGGACGAGCCGCTGTCCAACCTGGACGCCAAGCTGCGCGAGGAGGCCCGCGCCTTCCTGCGCGAGCTGATCATCCGCCTGGGCCTGTCGGCGTTGATGGTGACGCATGACCAGAGCGAAGCCATGGCCATTTCCGACCGCATCCTGCTGCTGAACAACGGCAAGATCGAACAGCAGGGCACGCCGCAGGAGATGTACGGCGCGCCCAAGACCTTGTTCACCGCCGAGTTCATGGGCAGCAACAACCGCCTGGACGGCAAGGTCACCGAAGTGCGCGATGGCCGCGCCCGCATCGAGGGCCGCGGCTGGGCGCTGTGGGGCAAGGCCGGCGAAGGCGTGGCCGCGGGCCAGGACGCCACCGCCGTGATCCGGGTCGAACAGGTCCGCCTGGCGGACGCCCCCGACGGTAACCACATCGACATGCCGCTGCTGACCAGCATGTACCTGGGCGACCGCTGGGAATACCTGTTCCGCACCCCCGACGCGGATCCGGCCAACACGCTGGCGCTGCGCGCCTACGGTCCCGAGGGCCGCGAGCCCGGCCCCTGCCGCCTGGCCCTGCCGGCGGACAAGGTCTGGGTGTTCCCGCGCCCGACCAAGTAAGGTGACGGCGGCGGGCGGAGTGGCTCTACAATGCGTGCGTGCAACACGTCGCTGACTCCCCTCCCCCGCTGAGCCGTCCGCTGCGGTGGCTGGGCGCGCCCGCCCAGCATTACCTGCGCATCGGCCTCGCGATTTCGCTGTTGGTGCACGCCGGCGCCCTGGCGTGGCGCTTCGGCGCGCCCGCCTTGTCGCGGCCCCCGGCGACCAGCCTGGAGGTGGTGCTGCTGAACGCGCGCAGCGAGACGCCGCCCGATACCCCCCGCGCCCAGGCGCAGAACCAGATGAGTGGCGGCGGCAACGCCGAGCGCGGCCTGTCCACCACCCCGCTGCCCCAGACCGGCGCCTCGGCCGAAACCATCGTGCTCGAGGCCATGCGGCGCCGCCAGGTGCAGCTCGAGGCCGAACAGGCCCGCCTGATGACCCAACTGCGCGCGGCCGACAAGGCCGGCGCCGAGCGCCAGGCCGTCAATCCCTGGCCCGACGGCAACGAACGCGGCAAGGACGCCGAGGACCAGGCCAGCGTCATCCAGAACGCCCAGGTCGCCGCGCTGGCGGCAAAGGTGCAGCAGTACAGCGCCGAGCCGCGCAAGCAGTTCGTGGCGCCCTCGGCCGAGGCCTCGCGCTACGCCGCCTACCTGGACGCCTGGCGCGCCCGCATCGAAACGGTCGGCACCCAGCATTACCCGGAAGAGGCGCGTGGCCGTATCTACGGCTCGCTGCGCATCACCGTGTCGGTGCGCGCCGACGGCAGCATCGCCGACGTCGAGATCGACCAGCCGTCGCCGCACGCGGTGCTGAATCAGGCCGCCCGCCGCATCGTGCAACTGGCGGCGCCATTCCCGCCGTTCCCGCCCGAGATCGCGCGCGACACCGACGTGCTGGTCATCACCCGCACCTGGCATTTCGTCAACGACACCCTGGAAACCCAAGCCCCATGACCGAGGCGTCCCCTCTTGCCCGCTATGCCGTGATCGGCAACCCTATCGCGCACAGCCGCTCGCCGCAGATCCACGCCCTGTTTTCCCGCCAGACCGGCAAGCCGCTCAGCTACGAGCGCCTGCTCGCGCCGGTGGACGGTTTCACGGCGGCCGTGGCCGCCTTCGCCGCCGAGGGCGGCCTGGGCCTGAATGTGACGGTGCCGTTCAAGCAGGATGCCTATACGCTGGCCGCGGGCCGCCTGTCCAGCCGCGCCCGGCTGGCCGGCGCGGTCAACACCCTGTCCTGGCGCGACGGCGCCTGGCATGGCTGCAACACCGACGGCGTGGGCCTGGTTTCCGATCTGCTGCGCCTGGGCGTGCGCCTGACCGGCGCCTCGGTGCTGCTGGTGGGCGCCGGCGGCGCCGCCCGCGGCGTGCTGCAACCCTTGGCACAGGCCGGTTGCGCCCGCATCCATATCGTCAACCGCACCGCCGCCCGCGCGCTGGAGCTGGCCGAGGGCTGGCGCGAGACCGGCGCCGAGCCGCAGACCCGGGTCACCGCCGGCGGGCTGGCCGACGCCGCCCAGCCCGGCGGCTGGAACCTGGTGGTCAATGCCACCGCCAGCGGGCTGCAGGACGCCGCTCCCGACCTGCCCGCCGGCCTGTACGCCGAGGGCGCGGCCGCCTACGACATGATGTACGGCGCCCAGCCGACGGCGTTCATGCGCCAGGCCCGTGAGGACGGCGCCGCCCTCACGGCCGACGGCCTGGGCATGCTGGTGGGCCAGGCGGCCGAGAGCTTCTTCATCTGGCACGGCGTGCGGCCCGACCCCGCCCCGGTGCTGGCCGCGCTGCGCGAGGCGCTCATGGCCGGAAACTGAGCCGATGGCCGCCCGCGGCAAGAGCGGCAAGCGCCGCTCCTGGTTCCGGATCATCACCGGCGCGCTGATGGCGCTGGTGTGCGCGGTGCTGCTGTACCAGTTCTGGCTGTTCGGCCTGGTGGTCTGGTACAACTACCAGAACCCGGGCAGCAGCGCCGTGATGCGCGAGGAACTGTCCCGGCTGCAGGATGGAAACCCCGATTTCCGCTTGAAATACGAGTGGGTGCCCTATGACAAGATCAACCGCAGCCTGAAGCTGGCGGTGGTGGCGTCCGAGGATTCCAACTTCACCGAGCATGACGGCGTCGAGTGGGACGCCATCCGCAAGGCCTGGGAATACAACCAGAAGCAGGAAGCGGCCGGACGCAGCAAGATGCGCGGCGGCTCCACCATCACGCAACAATTGGCCAAGAACCTGTTCCTGTCCAGTTCCCGCAGCTACCTGCGCAAGGGCCAGGAACTGGTGCTGACCTACATGATCGAACACGTCATGAGCAAGGAGCGCATCCTGGAGCTGTACCTGAATGTGGCGGAATGGGGCGTCGGCGTGTTCGGCGCCCAGGCGGCGGCCAAGCATTATTTCAACGTGCCGGCGGCCAGCCTGGGGGCCGCCCAGTCGGCCCGGCTGGCGGCCATGCTGCCGAATCCGCGCTTCTACGACAGCCACCGCAACTCGAACTACCTGAACTCCCGCGTCTACACGCTGACCCGGCGCATGCAGATGGTTGACATTCCCTGACACGGAAACCGGCGGCTTCGACAGCCCGGGCCCACCCGGGGCGGCCGGATTTGTTAAGCTTTCACGTTTAGCGCTACTTCGCCCTTTTTCATGCGTACCGCACGTCGCTACCTGGCCCGCGAGATCTATCGCTCTTGTGCAGTGGTCCTCATGGCCCTGCTGGGCCTTTTCACGTTCTTCGCGCTGGTGGACGACCTGGACAACGTGGGCGAAAAGTTCTCCATGATGGCCCTGCTGTACATGCAGGCGCTGGCCATCCCCACCCGGCTGTACGACCTTTTGCCCATCGGCCTGCTGATCGGCGCCATCCTGGCGCTGGCGGGGCTGGCCCAGCGCAATGAGCTGGTGATCCTGCGGGTCTCCGGAGTCAGCGGCATGCGTCTGCTGCGCATGCTCTGGATCGTCACCATTCCGTTGATGATCGGCGCCGCCCTGCTGTCCGAGTACGTCACCCCCTGGGCCGAGATGAAGTCGGGCGAGGCCAACCTGGTGTTCCGCGGCAAGGCCGGCGGCGACCGCCTGAACAGCGGCTACTGGTTCAAGGAGCCCATGGCCAACGGCGGCACCCGCATCATCAACATCGCTGAGCTCAAGGGCGACGGCCAGGTCACCGGCATCACCCTGTATGAATTCAAGAAGAACCTGACGCTGTCGGTGCTGTCCACCGCCCCGAGCGGCCTCTTTGCCCATGGCGACCTGGTGCTGAAAGACGTCGCCGAGACCCGCCTGGACGACAACGCGGCCGAGACGCTGGCCGATGCCCGGCCGCCGAAGAATCCTCCCGCGGTGGTGGTGAAGGTGCCCGAGCGCACCGTCGACACCACCCTGAGCGCCGAACGCCTGCTGGCCCGGATCCTGACCCCTGAGCGGATGTCGATCACGACGCTGCTCGACTATGTGGATTATTTGCGCAACAACCAACTGCAATATGGTCGACAGGTGGTCGCCTTGTGGCGCAAACTGGCATATCCGTTCACGCTGCTGGTGATGATCACCATCGCCGCCCCCATCGGCCTGATGCAGACGCGCCGCGGCGGCGTGGGCGCCAAGGTGTTCATCGGCATCCTGCTGGGCGTGGGCTTCTTCATGCTCAACCAGTTGGCGCTGAACGTCGGCATGCTGGGCAAATGGCCGCCCTGGCTCACCGCCCTGGGGCCGAACATCGGCGCCATGGCCCTGGCGCTGGGCGCCATGAGCTACATGGAATACCGCCACACCATCACCCGAATCGTCCAACAACGTTGGCCCTGGAGCAAGAGTCCCGCATGAACGGCAGTATCTGGATGATCGGCGACGTGCAAGGTTGCTGCTCGCCGCTGGATCGCTTGCTGTCCCATCCCGATCTGGTCGGCGACCCGCAATCGCGCTTCTGGTTCGCCGGGGATCTGGTCAACCGCGGCCCGCAGTCGCTGGCGACGCTGCGTCGCATCATCGACCTGGGCGATCGCGCCACGGTGGTGCTGGGCAACCACGACCTGCACCTGCTGGCCGCCGCCGCGGGCGTGCGCAAGCCGTCCAAGTCCGACACGCTGGACGATATCCTGCGCGCGCCGGATTCGGCCGACCTGATCGACTGGCTGCGCTCGCGCCCGCTGGCGCATTTCGAGCAAAATCACCTGATGGTGCATGCGGGCACGCTGGCCAAATGGGACGTGGCCAAGACGCTGTCGCTGGCGGCCGAGGTGCAGGACGCGCTGCGCGGCCCGAACTGGCAGAAGGCGCTGCAGAAGATGTACGGCAACGAACCGTCGACGTGGAAGGAAGACCACAAGGGCGGCAAGCGGATGCGGGTGATCATCAATGCGCTGACGCGTATCCGCCTGTGCACGCCGAACGGCCACATGGAGTTCGCGACCAAAGTGACGCCGGGCGCCTGGCCGGCTGGCCTGGTGCCCTGGTTCGACGTGCCGAACCGCGCCACGCGCGACGTGACGACGGTATTCGGCCACTGGTCGACGCTGGGACTGATGCAGCGGCCGGACGTGATCTGCCTGGATACGGGATGCGTGTGGGGCGGGGCGTTGACGGCGTTGCGGCTGCAGGATCGGAAGCTGGTGCAGGTGAAGTGCTCGCAGTTCCAGGATCCGTTGTCCGAGTGACGATCGTCCTATTGCGACCGACGGCGGTGACCGCGGCTGCTCAGCATCTGCCCGTCGCGCGTTTCTGCCGCTGAGGCAGCCCCCTCAAAGCACCGCCTGGATCGCGTCCCGGGCCTGATGCGACAGTTCCAACCGCGTCGGCGCCGTCCCGTCCGCATGTTGCGTTGCCAGCACCGGCAAGAACACCACTTCGACCGCCAGCCCCGTCGTTCCCAGCACCCGCCAGAGATTCGCCACCAGCGTTTCCTCGCCCACGAAGGCCGCGAAGCCGCTGCGTTCGCCGTGTTGCAGGAAGCGCAGGGCGACCGGCTGGATTTCGACCGCGGCCGTGCGGGCCGGCTCGAACAGGCTCGCATGGAACGGACGCAGCGTGAAACCCTCGCTCGTCGTGCCTTCCGGGAACAGGCCGACCGCGTCGCCCTGCTTGAAGCGCGCCTGCATCGACTCGCCCATCGCGTGCACCGCGTGGCGTTGGCCGCGTTCGATGAACAGCGTGCCCGCGCCCGCCACCAGCCAGCCGATCACAGGCCAGGCGCGGATCTCGCTCTTGGCCACGAACGAGGTCGCGCGCGCCGAATTCAGCACGAAGATGTCGATCCACGACACATGGTTCGCCACCAGCAGCACCGGGCCCGTCATGCGCGGCTGGCCCTTGAAGACGACTCGCAGGCCGCAGGCCGCCATCAGGCAGCGCGACCAGGTGCGGTTGAGCCAGGCCCGCGACTTTGGGCGCAGCAGCGGATACACCAGCCCCACGCACAGCAGGCCCAGAACGATCAACGGCACCACCAGCATCAGGCGAAGAACAAAGCGCAGCAGCTTCAAACAGGCGTCTCCCAGGCCGGACGGCCACCCACCAGGGTGGCGCGGACACGACCGGGCAGCATCATACCCGCGAACGGCGTATGACGGCTGTGGCTTTGCAGGGCGCCCGGCGCCACCAGCCATTCGGCCTCCAGGTCCGCAAGGCACAGATCAGCGGGCGCGCCCACGCCCAGTTCACCCAGGCCGGACAGCACCGGAGACAACCCGCGCAGCACCGCCGCGGGTCCCGACGTCACCCGGGCCAGCGCCTGCGGCAGCGGCAGGCGGGCGTCGCGGGCCCATTTCAGCGTCAGCGACAGCAGCAATTCCAGGCCGGTCGCGCCGGGCTGCGAGTGCGGGAACGGAACGGACTTGCCGTCATCGTCCACCACCGCATGATCCGAACACAGCGCGTCCACCAGCCCCTCGCGCAGCGCCGCCTGGATCGCGTCGCGGTCGCGCTGGCCGCGCAGCGGCGGGCGCAGGTGGAAAGCCGTATTGAAATAGCCGATGTCCACATCGGTCAGGTGCAGGCTGTTGGCCGAGACGTCGGCGCTGACCGGCAGTCCTTCGCGGCGGGCGGCGCGCAGCAGGTCCAGGCCGCGGGCGGTGGAAAGGCGCGACAGGTGCACGCGGGCGCCGGTGGCGCGTTGCAACTCGAAAATCGTCTGCAGGGCCAGCGCCTCGGCTTGAGGCGGCTGGCCTTCCAGGCCCAGGCGGTCGGCGTAGGCGCCGGCGGCGACCACCGCCCCCTGCGCCAGCCAGGGGTCCTGCGGCCGCAGCCACAGCGCCAGGCCCTGCCCGGCCGCATAGCGCATGGCGCCCCACAGCACCCGGGTGTCGACGATGCCGGACTCGCCCGGCGAGAAGGCCACACAGCCGGCCTGCGCCAGCAGGCCCATTTCGGCCAGGGTCTCGCCGCGCAGGCCGACCGTGAGCGCGCCAAGCGGCAGCACCCGGCCGTGCCCGGCGGGCGCCTCGCGCAGCAGCGCCTCGACCTTGGCCGGTTCGTCCAGCGGCGTGGCGACATCCGGCGGCAGGGCCAGCGTGGTCACGCCGCCCGCCAGCGCGGCGCGCAGCTCGGCGGAGGAAAAGCGGGCCTGCGCCGCCGCGCCGGCGTCCTGGCACAGCACGCGCGCCGACAGGTCCACCAGGCCCGGCAGCACGGCCAGGCCCGCGGCGTCGATGCGGAGGTCGGCATGGAAACCGTCGGGGGCCTGACCGACCGCCGCCACTCGGCCATCGGCGATGAACAGGTCCTGGATGCCGTCGCGGTCGTGGGCCGGGTCGATCAGGCGGCCATTGGCGATGTGCAGCCTCATGCGGCGACTCCAGCCAGCACGCTCAAGGCGGCCAGGCGCAAATGACATTCAGAGCGGGCCAAACCGGCGGCGATGTCGCCCAGGCCGGCGGCGACATCGCCATCGACCTCGATGCCCGGCGTCAGCGCGGCGGCGGGCAGCAGCAGGGCATCGGGCCGGGCCAGCGCCAGGCGGTCCCGCGTCAGGCCATGACTGGCGGCGTATTCGCGCGCCGACGGCAGCAGCGCGCCGCTCATGCGCTCGGCGCGCAGGGGCAACACCATCACCACATCGGCGTCGGCCAGGCATTCGTGCAGCGTGGCGCAAGCCCGCACGCCCAGTTGCGGCAGGCCGTCGGGCAACAGGGTGCGTGGCGCGGCGGCGCGCACTTCGGGCACGCCCAGCGTGGTCATGGCATGGATCAGGCCGCGGGCCACGGCGCTGTGGCGGATGTCGCCCACCAGCGCCACGGCCAGGTTGGTCAGATCGTGCCTGGCCTGCAGCATCGCCTGCACGCGGGCCAATGCCGGCAGCGGATCGGCGTGCGCGCCGTCGCCCGCGTTGAGAATGCGCAGGCCCGGCGCACAGGCGCCGGCGGCGCTGACGGCGGCGCCGCTGGCCGGATGCCGCAGCACCAGGATGCCGGCCGGCAGGCCGGCGGCGACCGCGGCGGGAGACAGCGCGGCGGCGGCAGGATCGCCGGCGCCGACGCCGTGGCCGCGGTCCACCCCGGCATCGGCGCCCGGGCCATTGGCCTGCAGCGACATGGGTCGCAGGCCCAGGCGCGCGGCGGCGGCCTCGAAATCCTGGCGCAGGGCGGCATCGCCGGCGGGCAGGCTCAGGAACAGGGGCAGGTCGGCGTGGGCGACGGTGGGCGTGCCGTCGGCGGCGAAAGCGGCCGCCGTCTCCAGCAGCCGCTCGACATGGCGTCGCGGCAACCCTTCCGTCGTCAGTAGATGCAGCAGTTCGCCACGGCGGTCGAGTTGTGGATTGAGCATGAGCGGGGCCGGCGGCGTCAGAGCGCCGGCGGCTTGTCCAGGTAGCGTTGCAGGATGACGGCCGCGGCCATGGCGTCGTCGGCCGCGTGCGTGCCCAGCAGGCGTTGCGCCTCCATGCTGGAGCCGCGCTCGTCGACCAGCTCCACCGCAACGCCGAAGCGGCCGTGCAACTGGTTGGCGAAGCGGCGGCAGCGCGCGGTGGCGGGCTGTTCGCCGCCGTCGCTGTCGAGCGCCAGGCCGACCACGACGCGATGCGGCTGCCATTCGCGCAGCAGCGCCTCGATGCGCGCGAAGCGCACGTCGCGCACCTCGCTGAAAATGATTTCGAGCGGCCGCGCGTGGCCTGTCAGCGTATTGCCGATGGCCACGCCGATTTTCTTCTCGCCGAAATCGAACGCCAGCAGGGTTTCTTCAGGCATGGCCCGCGTCGCCGGCCAGCATCACGGGATCGATGCCCAGCAGCTTGAGCGCGGCCGGATAGCGATCCTCGGGGGGCACGTCAAAGATGATGTGGTCGTCGGCGCCGACCGACAGCCAGGCGTTCTGGCCCATCTCGCTTTCGAGCTGGCCGGCGCCCCAGCCGGCGTAGCCCAGCGTGACCAGCATGCGGGCGGGCCCCTTGCCGTCCGCCACCGCCTGCAGCACGTCGCGCGAGGTGGTCAGGGCCATGGCGCCCAGCTTGATGCTGGAGCTGTAGTCGCCCGCGGGCGCGTGCAGCACGAAACCGCGATCGGTCTGCACCGGACCGCCGAAGAACACCAGCGTGTCCTTGACCGGAGCGATCTCGAGCGCCAGGTCGATGCGTTCGAACAGCGTGCCGAGCGTCAGGTCGGTGGGGCGGTTGATGACCAGGCCCAGGGCGCCACGTTCCGAGTGTTCGCAGATGTAGATGACCGAGCCAGCCAGGCTGCCTTCGACCATGCCCGGCATGGCGATCAGGAACTGGTTGGCGAAGTTGGCGGCCTGTGTGGTGGACTCTTCGTGGTGTTTTTCCGTCATGGCAACCCCTTTGTGGGTAGTCTGATAGAGCCGGGGGCCCGCCACCCTGGCGTGGCCCGTCGGGAGCGCGGGGCGGGCATGGCCCTCCCCCTCGTTGCAAGCCTTGGCGGAATACGTCAGTGCTGCGCGTCAGATTTCCATCAGTTCGAAGTCCTCTTTGCGGGCGCCGCATTCAGGACAGACCCAATTCGGCGGCACGTCTTCCCAGCGGGTGCCGGGCGCGATGCCCTCGTCGGGCAGGCCGGCCTCTTCGTCGTAGACCCAGCCACAAATCAGACACATCCAAGTACGCATAGTTCTCTCTTACATCAATTCCCTGCCGTCGTCCCCCCTACGGGGCAAAGGCGGGAGGCATCCATTAGAATGGGGACAATCTTACCGAA
The DNA here is from genome assembly GCF_046535435.1 of Achromobacter sp. SIMBA_011. NCBI lineage: Bacteria > Pseudomonadati > Pseudomonadota > Betaproteobacteria > Burkholderiales > Alcaligenaceae > Achromobacter > Achromobacter sp. SIMBA_011. The sequence continues at coordinate 210,123 of NZ_JAWRWN010000007.1, forward strand.
ACCCAATAGGGGTTCCCCTGATTCTCCGCAAATGAGTCCGGGCACCCTAACTCTAGCGCTGTCCACGTGGCCCCCGTTACTCCCCCTCTCGTTTTGGTCTTCGGTCCGCTCGATCCCTCGGGCGCCGACGGTTTGCCCGCGGACGCCGTGACCTGCGCCCGCCTGGGCTGTCACGGCCTGGCGGCCGTCACGGCGCTGACCGTGCAGGATACCGCCGGCATCGAAGAAATCCATCCCGTTTCACCCGACCTGCTCGACGATCAGGCACGCTGCCTGCTCGAAGACATGTCGGTGCAGGCGATCAAGGTGGGCGGACTATACACCGCCGAAACGGCAAGCGTAGCCGCCCAGGTAGCCGCCGATTACAGCCAGGTGCCGCTGGTGCTGCACCTGGGCCAGCGCGCCCAGGTGCCGGCCGACGCCGCCGACGAGGACGACGCCGACGACCTGCTGGCCGCCATCCTCGAGCTGGTGCTGCCGCAGACCGACCTGCTGATCGTCGAGCACCTGCGGCTCGCGCAGTGGCATGCCGATGGCGACATCGATATCGGGGACGCACCGTCGCCGATGCACGCCCTGGTGGCCGCCGGCGCAGAATGGGTGCTGGTGCTGGGCAGCCCGCAACGGCCCGGTCACCACGCCAACGTGCTGCTCGGCCCCAACGGCCAGACCACCACCCTGCCGTGGCAGGCGCCCCCGGACCGCAACGGCGACGCCGGCGGGCTGGCCGCCACCGCCATCACCGCCCTGCTGGCGCGCGGCCTGGAAATGCCCGAGGCCGTGCGCCAGGGCCTGGCCCACGCCGACGCGGCGGTCGCCGCCAGCTTCCTGCCGGGCATGGGCCGGCGCATTCCCAACCGGATCCAACCGCAATGAAAGCCCTGCGTTTTCCCGCCGGCCTGTACGGCGTGACCCCCGAATGGGACGACACCGAGCGGCTGCTGCGCGCGGTGCGCCAGGCCGCCGAGGGCGGCATGCGCGCGCTGCAGTTGCGCCGCAAGGACGTGCCCGACGCGGTGCGCGCCGAGCAGGCGCGCGCCCTGGCGCCCCTGTGCCGCGAGCTGGGCGTGGTGTTCCTCATCAATGACGACTGGCGCCTGGCGCTGGAAGTCGGCGCCGACGGCGCCCACGTCGGCCGCGACGACGACAGCCTGGCCCGCATCCGCGCCGAAGCCGGCCCCGACCTGATCCTGGGCGGCTCCAGCTACGACGACCTGGGCCGCGCCCGCGAGCTGCTGGACGCCGGCGCCGACTACATCGCCTTCGGCGCCATGTTCCCCTCGCGCGTCAAGCCGGACACCGTGCGCGCGCCGCTGTCGGTGCTCACCGAGGCTCGCGCCCTGGTCGAGCAACGCGACGCGCCGCGCCCCGCCGTGGTCGCCATCGGCGGCATCACGCCCGGGAACGTGGCGTCGGTGGCCGCCGCCGGCGCCGATTCGGTCGCCGTCATCACCGGCCTGTTCGAGGCGCCCGCCATCCGCGCCGCCGCCGCGGCCTGCGCCGCGCCCTACTCCATCAACCGCAACCTGAAGCCCTGACCGCCATGTCCCGTAACGCCCAGCTTTTCGAACGCGCCAGCCGCAGCATCCCCGGCGGCGTCAATTCGCCCGTGCGCGCCTTCCGCTCCGTGGGCGGCACGCCGCGCTTCATCAAGCGCGCGCAGGGGCCGTACGTGTGGGATGCGGAAGACAAGCAGTACATCGACTACGTCGGTTCGTGGGGCCCGGCCATCCTGGGCCACTCGCATCCCGAGGTGGTGCGCGCGGTGCAGGACGCGGCCGTCAACGGCCTGTCGTTCGGCGCCCCCACCGAGGCCGAGATCGAACTGGCCGAAGTGCTGATCGCGCGCCTGCCGTCGCTGGAACAGGTGCGCCTGGTCAGCTCCGGCACCGAAGCCACCATGACGGCCATCCGCCTGGCGCGCGGCGCCACCGGCCGCAACAAGATCGTCAAGTTCGAGGGCTGCTACCACGGCCATTCCGACAGCCTGCTGGTCAAGGCCGGCTCGGGCCTCCTGACCTTCGGCAACCCCAGCTCGGCCGGCGTGCCGCCCGAATTCGTCTCGCACACGCTGACCCTGGAATACAACAACCTCGAAGCGGTGCGCGAGGCCTTCGCCCAGCACGGCGCCGACATCGCCTGCATCATCGTCGAGCCGATCGCCGGCAACATGAACCTGATCAAGCCGGCCGCCGGCTTCCTGGAAGGGCTGCGCGAGGTCTGCACGCAGCACGGCGCGCTGCTGATCTTCGACGAAGTCATGACCGGTTTCCGCGTCGGCCCGCAGGGCGTGCAGGGCCTGTCGGGCGTCAAGCCCGACCTGACCACGCTGGCCAAGGTGATCGGCGGCGGCATGCCGGTGGGCGCCTTCGGCGGCAGCGCCGAGATCATGAAGCACATCGCGCCGCTGGGCGGCGTCTACCAGGCGGGCACGCTGTCGGGCAACCCGGTGGCCGTGGCCGCCGGCCTGGCCACGCTGCGCCTGATCGCCGCCCCCGGTTTCTACGACAAGCTGGCGGCGCAGACCGCCAAGCTGGCCCAGGGCCTGCAGGAACGCGCCCGCGCCGCCGGCCTGGCGTTTTCGGCCGACTCGGTCGGCGGCATGTTCGGCATCTACTTCAGCGACAAGGTGCCAGCCACGTTCGCCGAGGTCTCGGCCTGCGACACGGCGCGCTTCAACCGCTTCTTCCACGCGATGCTGGACCACGGCGTGCATTTCGCGCCGTCGGCGTTCGAGGCCGGCTTCGTCTCGGCCACCCACGACGACGCGGTGATCCAGTCCACGCTGGATATCGCCGAGAAGGTCTTCGCGGCGATCTGAGCGCCGGCGCGGGGCTGTCGGCACGCGCTGGCCTCACGCTTGCCCCACAACGCCCTGGCGGCCCGACAGCGGCCGCCGGGGCGTTGTCGCATCCGCCCCTAGGGTGTCTTGTATTGCTGGTACAGCGCCGTGACGTTGCGCACGTACTGCTGGGTCTCGGCATAGGGAGGCACCGCGTCGTACTTGCGCACCGCGCCCTCGCCCGCGTTGTAGGCGGCCAGCGCCAGGTCCAGGCGGTTGGGATACTGATCGATCAGGCGGCGCAGCAGGCTCGATCCGGCCTTCACGTTGGTGGCCGGGTCCACCAGCGCCCGCTCGATGTCATCCGAGACCAGCAGGGTCGCCGCCGTCGCCGGCATCAGTTGCATCAGGCCCAACGCCCCCTTGGGCGAGCGCGCATCGCTGCGGAACCCGGATTCCACCGCGATGACCGCGGTCAGCAAGGCCCGGTCCACGCCCGAATCCCTGGCCGCCTGCGCGATCAGCTCGTCATGCGCCGTGGAGGGCGGCGCCGACCCCCAGCGCGCGGCGCGGTCGCCCAGGGTCAGCAGGCTGGCGCCGTCCCCCGAGCGCGGCTCGCAGTCCAGGCAGGCCTTGATGCGGTTGCCGCGCAGCGCGGTCCGAACCTGCGCGCGTTTGTAATACCTGGCGTAACCGTTGGGCACCTTCATGGCGCGCCAGACACCGAACGGATCTTTGTAACGGTAGATCTCGGTGGCGCGCGCGGCGTCCGTGGGCAGCAGCGCGCCGGCGGCCAGCAGGGCCGCCACCGCCAGACCGGCCAGGAAGGTCCGCCCGGCGCGTGGCCGTGCGGACGGAATGCATGAGAGTCGGAACATGGGGAAGGCGCTCCGGCGGCGTCCAGGGACGGGAAATCGAACGCCTATGCTGAGCCGGCGCGCCGGCTTTGTCGCTCCTGCCTATGCCCTAGTACCCGCCGCGCCGCCCGGCGCGGGCATCCCCGCACGGCCTGCGCCCCTGAAAGCCGGGGGCAAAAGCGTCATAGGAATAAGGGTCTGATCTACATCTTTTATCTTCATCCCCCCTCGTACTACTACGCAGTAGCCCAGCGTTCCTGGGTTAACATATGTCGCAATATTTCGTTTAATTACTAAATGAATGGAGAACCCGGCGCCAACTGCCGGGCAGGAGGCGGAGATGGGCGCAGACAATACGCTCCAGCTAGTGCTGGATGCCACTACCAACGTCCTGACGGCGATTTACTCGCCGCCACCTGCGCCGCAGAACAATGCCGCCACAGCCGACGCGCCGGCCGACGAGGCCCCGGGCCGGGAGGCCGACGCCCCGGAGACCGACACCCCTGACGCCGCCCCGGACGTCCCGCCCGCCGACCTGCCAAGCTGGGACACCCTCGCCGCCATGGCCACCGCGCAGGGCTGGTCGACCGAGGCGCTGGACAATCACGCCGTCATCGCCTTCATCGACCTGTGCCGCCATGCCACCGGAACCGTGCAGGTGCCGGTGGGCAAGCTGATCGACGGCTCGTTCGATCTGGAAGTGGACGCCGCCTGCATGTCGGCCCTGGTCACCCTGCACCCGCCCAAGGGCGGCAAGCCGGTGACCCTGCCCGTGCTGCGCCAGGCCATCGCCGACCAGGGCATCGTCCACGGCGTACTGGAAAAGGAACTGGCCGAGGCCGTCGAGCGCGGCGGCGCGCAGACCGTGCTGATCGCGCAAGGCACGCCGCCCACGCGCGGCACCCCCACCCGTTTCGAAAGCCTGCTGGACCGCCTGAAGCCGCGCGCCCAGGAAATCGACGAACTGGCGCAGATCGACTACCGCGACCTGGGCAGCCTGCTGCTGGTGACCCCCGGCATGCCGCTGATGCGGCGCATCCCGCCACTGCCGGGCATCGACGGTTGCAACGTGCTGGGCCAGCCGGTGCTGCCGGATGAACTGCCGGACACCCCGTTCAACGCCGAAATGTCCGGCGTCGAGATCGATCCGGAAGACCCCAACCTGCTGCGCGCCGCCATCGCCGGCTCTCCCAAGCTCATCCATCAGGGCGCGCAGGTCAATCCGGTGGTCGAGGTCGACGCGGTCGACCTGTCCACCGGCAACATCAACTTCCAGGGGTCGTTGCAAGTGCGCGGCGATATCAGCGCCACGATGGAAGTGCGCGTGACCGGCGACGTGGTCGTCAACGGCACCATGGAAGCCGCCCTGGTCGAAGCGGGGGGCAACGTCACGGTCAAGGGCGGCATCATCGGCATGGCCGAAGCCATGCAGGACGGCGCCAGCGAGTCGGCCAACAATGCCGCCGCGCGCACCGCCCACATCGTCTGTGGCGGCGATGTGCGGGCCCGCTTCATCGCCAACGCCATCATCAGCGCGGGGCAGAACGTGGAAGTGGAACGCGAGATCCGCCAAAGCAGCATCGCGGCGGGCGGCAGCGTCAACGTGGGCGCGCCCAACACCCAACAGACCGCCATCACGGGCGGCCATACCCGCGCCCTGCATTCGGTGCGGGCCGGCACCATCGGCTCGCCGGCCGGCGTGCCGACGCTGGTACAGGCCGGGCTGGACCCCCATGCCGACATCAAGCGTTCGGCGCTCACGCGCAAGCGCCTGAAGATGAACGAGGAAAAGGCCAAGCTGGAGCAGTTGCTGCTGTTCCTGCACGCCAACCCCGGCCGGGCCGGCGGCGACGTGGTCGAGCGCGCCCGCAACACCCACACCAAGCTGGGCCGCGACCTGATCGAGCTGGACGAAGAAGAAGCCCAGCTCATCCGCGACCTGCAGCCCCTCCATACCGCCACCATCATCGCGGCGCGGCGCTTCTGCGGCGGCACCAAGATCCAGGTGGGCAACCGCATGCAGGAGTTCCTGGAAGACCAGGTGGGCGGCAAGGCCGGCCTGGAAGAAGGCGAGATCGTCATCCGCTGACGCTCGCCCGGCGGCCGGGACCGCAGCCGGCTCAGGGCGCCAGTTGCTTGAACCAGGCGCGCGGCGAAATGCCGCGGTCCGGCCCCAGGATCGAGAAACCGCCGTCCACCGGGATATCCACGCCCGTCATCCACGAGGCCGCGTCGGAGCAGGCGAAACACACCGCCGCCGCGATCTCCTCGCCCGAGCCGACCCGGCCCAGCGGATGGAAGTGCGCGCCGACCGCGTCGGCGGCTTCGCGCGAGCCGCCGGCCAGTTGTTCGACCGACGGCGACCAGGTCCAGGCCGGCGACACCGCCAGCACGCGGATGCCGGCCGGCGCCAGCTCCACCGCGAAATTCTTGGTGATCTGCAGCAAGGCCGCCTTGGAAGCGGGATACAACGCCCGCCCGGCCGCGCCGAACTTGCCGCCGGTGCTGCCCAGGTTGACCACCACCCCGCCGCGCGGCAGCAGCGGCGCCGCCATCTGCGTGAAGATGGCGGCGGACACCAGATTGGTATCGAGCGTCGCGTGCCACTCCGCGCGGCTGGAGGCCAGCCCGCGGTCGTTGTACTGGCAGGCGTTGTTCACCAGGATGTCGACCCGCCCGAAGCGCGCCAGCGCGGCGTTCAGGCAGTGGCGGATCTGGTCGTCCTGGCCGATGTCGGTTTCGTGGAACAGCGCCCGCTCGCCGATCTCGCCCGCCAGCGCCTGGCCGGCCTGGGCGTTGCGTCCCACCAGCACCACGTTGGCGCGGGCCGCAGCCAGCCCGCACGCGATGTCGGCGCCCAGCCCCTGGGTGCTGCCGGTGACGATGGCGGTCTTGCCGGCCAAGCCGGGAAAGCCTGAGAAATCCATGAACAGTCCTTGATCAATGAGGCGCGGCGGCCCAGTGCATGGCCTGCGCCACCGAGCCGGTCTGCGCGATCAGCCGCATGCTGGCCAGCGAAGCGTCATGCACCGCCGGATCGGCCGAAGCGCAGGCGTCTTCGGCCACCATGACATTGAAACCGATATCCGCCGCATGCCGCACGGTGCCCTCGACCACCGAGTGGGTGGCCACGCCCGCCACCACCAGCCGGCGCGCGCCCAGCAGCCGCAGCGTCTCTTCCAGCGGCGTGCCGTAGAAGGCGCTGATGCGGGTGTGCTTGACCACGAATTCGCGCGGGCTGCCCGCCAGCGGTTGCAGGCCGTCGTAGAAGGCGCTGCCCCATTGCCCCTCGGCCACGGCGCCGATGCTGGCGACGTTGCGAAAGATGTCGCAGTTGGGCAGCAGGTCGGCATAGTCGGGCCTGAAGGCGATGCGCACGTGCACGATCGGCAGGCCATGGCTACGGGCGCCGTCGAGCAGGTCGGCGGCGCCGCGCAGCACACGCTGGCGCACCACGCCATCGGCGTCCAGCCCGACGCGGATCTTGCCTTCGGGGTGCAGCACGTCGTTCTGGTAGTGCAGCGCCAGCACCGCGGCGTCGGTCGCGCTCACACGAACACCTCGAACACATCGTGCGCGTCGTCGCAGTTCACCAGGTCCACCCGTTTCATGCGGATGCGCCAGTTGTCGCCATCGGCCGCCAGCTTGTGGGTGTAGCGGCCCGCCAGTTGGCGCGGCTGGCGCTTGCGCCACTCGGTCATCTGGAACGCCGAGTGCACCACCAGGTTGCCGCCGGCGTCCAAGCCCTCGACCTGCACCCCGCCCACCAGCCGCGCGCTGCGCGTGGGCGGCTGCTGCGACCAGTTGCGCGGATGTTCCAGCCGGCGGATGCGCACGTCGCGCAGCATGCGGTCTTCCCAGAACAGCGAGATATGGTCGTAGGGGCTGGACTGGCCCGGCTCGCGCGGCATCCAGTACATGCCGTCGTCGGTCCACAGCGACTGCCAGTCGCCGTAGCGGCGCTCGTCCAGCAGCCGCGCCTCGCGATACAGGAACTGGGCGATGCGGTGGTAGGCCTCGGCCGGCACGTCGGCCGGCGCCAGGTTGGCGGTGGATACGTCGAATTCGAGGTCTAGCAGCATGCGCCTTCTCCTTGGCCTTGGGCGGACGCCACGGGACCGGCCTCCATATAGCGCTTCCAGGCGCGGAACTGGTTGCGCATCGGCAGCTCGCTGGTGCCGTTGACCGACACCATGCCGTCCGCGTCGCTGCGGTCGGTGCCGTGGTAGCGGTGCATGCTGACCCATTCGCCGCCACGGGTGGCGTTGCCTTCCTGGCAGCGGTTGTAGAGCTCGATGTCGTCCGGCATGACGTTGGACGACGGCGAGTTGATGACGTTGGCGTACAGCATGGCGCGCTTGAACACGCCGTCCGGCGCGCCCTTGCAACGGAAGGTCTGGATCTCGATCAGGGTGCGATCGACGGCGATCGGCCGGATCACGCGGAACTGCTGGAACACCGTGTGCGGCGAGCCGCTGCCGTAGATGACGGTGTTGTGGCGGTTCATGCCGAGGATCTCGCGGGCGCGGTCGGCGCCGTAGGCCGCGGTCAGCGCCTCGAAGTGGGCGCGCGACACCGGATCGCGTTCGGCCGCGCCCGGGTTGAAGATGCCTTCCATGTAGCCGTGGCCGTTGTCGTAGGCGCGCAGCTCCAGCTTTTCCCAGAACTCGTAGGGCTCGCCGTTGCCGTCCATGATGTGCAGCTCGAACGGCATCTCGCCGATTTCCTTGGCCTCGTCGCGCGCGGCGGCAAAGGACGATTCGTGCGTCACACGGGCATGCATGGTGTCGTGCAGGTTCTCGTAGAACACCTTCCAGTTGGAGCGCTGCATCACGCGGAAGATGCCGCCGGCCACCTCGACCTCGCCCACCGGCGAGCGGTCGCACAGGTTGTCGATGGACGAGCGCACGCCGCCCAGGAATTCCTCCAGGCCCTGGCCGTCGCGGGCCTGGCTGGCGAAGACGAAGCCGCGATAGCTTTCCACGCGCGGCAGGCGCCGCATCGAGAAGCTGGGGTCGGTCGGATCGTACGAGGTGCCCTCCAATCCCTGCTTGAGCGGCACGCCCAGGTGGCTGCCGTCCAGCTTGAAGGTCCAGGCGTGGTAGGGGCAGCGGAAGAACTTGCCGACACAGCCGTCGCCATCCGCCACGACCTTGGCGCCCTTGTGCGGACAGCGGTTGTAGAGCACATGCACGCGGCCGTCGCTGGCGCGCACCATCAGCACGTCCTGGTCGCCCAGCCGCGTGGTGTGATAGTCGCCCGTCCTGGGCACCTGGCTTTCGTGGCCGACGTAGACCCAGGCTCGGCCGTAGATGCGCTGCATCTCCAGCTCGAAGATCGCCGGGTCGGTGTACAGAGCGCGGTGCACGCTGTCGCCGCGCACCATCTCGCCCAACTGTTGATCGCTATACGGCATGGCGGTCTCCTACTTGTTCTCGCTGTCTTTCCAGCGCGCCATCAAGGTGTTGGAAGGCAGGGTCTCGTCCAGCAGCTTCTGCGCGGTCTCGCGGCCGGCCACCGGCAGGCCATTGGGGTCGAGCGCGCCGATCTGCACCAGCACGCTGGCCTGGTCCCAGTAGATGTGTTCGTGGCAGAGCTTGTCGCCGCGGAACTTGACGATGGCCACCAGCGGAATCTCGACGTATTTGCCGGTGGGCGCGACGCCGGGCAGCAGCCAGTCGATCTCGGTGGTGTGGGTGAAGCAGAACAGCAACTCGTCGACGATCTGCGTCGCGCCCACGGTGCGCGACAGCGGCACCAGCCGGGTGTCGGGCGGATTGCTGTTGACGAAGTGGTGCTGGTAGAAGCGCGACAGCTCGCGGTAGCCCACGCCGCCCGTCATGGTGGGGATGTGGTTGACGTAGGGCTCGGCCACCATCGTGGCCATGGTCGCGGCCACGTCGCGCGTGCCGAATTCGTATTCGCAGTGCTTCTCCCACAGGGCCGAATAGTCGAACTGCGGGCCGATCACGCGTTGCAGCGCGGCCATGCTGCGCTGGTGCGCCATCAGCGCCGACGGCTTGTCATAGTGCGCGCCGCCGGTGCGGGCAAAGGCGTGGTCCATGCCGGGGTACACATACAGCTCGACGTTGGCCTTGCCGCCCAGCGCCTCCAGGATGCGCTGGCGCGCCGGCGGCGGACAGAAGCCATCCTGCTCGGCGATGTGCAGCACCAGCCGGCCGCGCAGCTTGGCGGCTTCGTCCAGGCTGTCCTCGATGCCCACGCCGTAGTAGCCGATGGCCACGTCGGCATCCGTGCGGCAGGCGGCCAGATAGGCCAGCTTGCCGCCCAGGCAATAGCCCAGCACGCCGGCGCCGCCCTGCTGCTCGGGCAGCGCGCGCAACGCGGCCAGGGTCGCGGCGATGTCCTTGATGCCCAGATCGACGTCGAAGCCCTTGTACAGCTCGAACGCGCGCGGCATGTCGGCCGGGCCGTCGGTCAACTGGATGCCGGGCTGCTGGCGCCAGAACAGGTCCGGCGCCAGCACCACGTAGCCCTCCTCGGCCAGCGACTGCGCGGTGCGGCGCATGAAGTCATTGATGCCGAAGATCTCCTGGCACAGCACCAGCCCCGGCCCGTGGCCCGAGGCGGGCACGGCCAGGTAGGCGCTGAATGATTGGCCGTCGTGCGAGGCGATGGTCACCTCGCGCGTCGTGATGGTTGCGGTCATGCTTCTCTCCTTGATGCGTGCGTCGCCTGCCTTACTTCATCTGGCAGGCGGCGGCGAACGGGTCGTGATACTGCGTCAGCACCGTGCCCGACAGCTTGTTGGCCAGCTTGCCGTCCGCGCCCTTGACGATGGTGCGCAGGTAGTAGTTCTGGATCGGGTACTGGTTGCGGTTGAAGGTGAAGTCGCCGCGCACCGACTTGAAATCGGCGCGCCGCAGCGCCGGACGCAGCGCGTCGGCGCCCAGCTTGCCGCCGGTCTGCCTGACCGCGCTGTCCAGCAGCATGGCGGCGTCGTAGCCCTGCGAGGCGTACAGCGTGGGGGTGCGGTTGTAGGTTTTCCTGAAGTCCTCGACGAACTTGCGGTTGGCCGGGTTGTCCAGATCGGCCGCCCATTGCGACGAGTTGTGCAGGCCTTCGATCGGCGCGCCCACCGCGGCGATCGTATCCTCGTCGCCCGAGAAGCCCGGCGCCAGCAGCGCGATCTCCTTGCCCAGGCCGGCGCCGTTGAACTGCTTGATGAAGTTCACGCCCATGCCGCCCGGCAGGAAGAAGAACACCGCGTCCGGCTTGCTGGCGCGCAGCCGCGTGATCTCGACGCCGTAGTCGAGCTGGCCGAGCTGGGTATAGATCTCTTCCGACAGCCCGCCCTTGTACAGGCGCTTGAAGCCGTTGAGCGATTCGCGCCCGCCCGGATAATCGGGCGCGATCAGCGCCACCCGCTTGAAGCCCTGGTCGGCGGCGTATTTGCCCATCGCCGCCGGGATGTCCTCGTTCTGCCAGGCCACCGCGAAGAAATTCGGGTTGCAGCCGGCGCCGGCATAGTTCTCCGGCCCCGTATTGGTGCTCAGATAGATGGTGCCCGACTGCAGGATGGCCGGCATCACCGGCAGCAGCACATTCGAGAACACGATGCCCGTCATTACGTCGACCTTGTCGCGCTTGAGCAGGCGCTCGACTGCCTGGCGTCCGGCATCGGCCTTCTGCTGGTCATCGGCCACCACCACCTCGGCCGGCAACCCGCCCAGCTTGCCGCCGGTATGCTGCAGCGCGAGATTGAAACCGTCGCGGATCTCGTTGCCCAGCGCCGCGCCCGGCCCCGACAGCGTGGTCAGCAGGCCTACCTTGATCTTGTCCGCCGCCGATGCCCCGGCCGCGGCCGTCATACAGCCCGCCGACACCAGCGCCGCCAGCGCGCGCCGGCCCCATAGCTTTCCCTTCATGAGCCACCCCGTTCGTGTCCGCCGGCGCCGCCGGCGCAATGCTGACAGAATCCGTCTGCCGTCGGTACACCCTGCCAACGATGAAAACTGCCAGCTTACGCGCCACGGCGCCGCCTTCCAACAACCCCCAGCTTAGGACGGCCGGGCGCGCGGCTCTATCCGAATCGGCGCACGCCTATCCGGGATTCACTTAATTCCAAACGCTTGACGATTGCATTACGCTCGACGGCGATACGGGAGCGTTCCCGTCCCGGAGGCATCCATGCACGGCTGGTCCCGCATCGAGCTGGCGCCATTGCTCAAACGACGCGTCTTCAGTTCCACCCAGCCCGCCGAAACGCGCGAACGCGTCTCCGAAGCGCTCAAGGATCACCGCCTGACCTGGAAGGGCGGCCGCGTCGACGCCGAACTGAACCGCGCCCGCTTCGGCGCCCTGAGCGTCTGTACGCTGCGCTACGGCGCCGAAGTCCACATCGAACCCGACCGCCTGCAGGACTTCATGCTGGTGCAGGTGCCGCTGCGCGGCCGCGCCCGCATCGAATGCGGCACCGACTGCGTCGACGCCCACCCCGACTGCGCCGCCGTCATCGCCCCCAACCGCGCCCTGAAACTGCACTGGGAAGCCGGTTGCGAACAACTGCTGCTGAAAATTCCGCGCGGCAAGCTCGAAGCCATCGGCCACCGCATCTTCGGCGACGCCGCCGCCCGCCCCCTGGACTTCAGCCCCGCGCTACGCCTGGACACCCCCGTCGGCGCCGCCTGGCGCAGCATGATGACCAGCCTGATCCACCTGCTCCCCACCCTGGACGACGGCGCGCCGAGACCGCCCGCCGCCTGGCTGGAGCACCTGGAAGACACCCTCGTCCTGCACCTGCTCTACAACCAGCCCAACACCTGGCAACGCCACGCCGGCCTGCCCCCCGCCCTGCCACGCCGCGTCGCCCAGGCCGAAGCCTACATGCGCGCCCACCTGGCCGCCCCCCTGACCCTGACCGACATCGCCCGCGGCGCCGGCGCCAGCCCCAGCGCCCTCACCCGCCTGTTCCAGCAACACCGCGAGACCACCCCCATGCAGGCGCTACGCGTCCTGCGCCTGGACGCCGCCCGCGAAAAGCTGCAGCAAGGCGCCTGCGAAAGCGTGACCGAGGTGGCCGTCTCCGTAGGCATCAGCCACCTGGGCCGCTTCTCCGAGTACTACCGCGACCGCTTCGGCGAACTCCCCCGCGAAACCTTCCAGTCCAGCAGATAGACCTGACAATTCTGGCGCCATGCGCCAACCCCCGCAGCCACAAGCGAAGAATCACAAACGTAGTTAAACCAATACATATGTGATAAAGCGCCCCGCCCGCGAGCGCGCAGCGTCATCCGCCCCCGCAAGACACCACGTAAGCTCCAAAAGGCCGTCCGCGCGGCCGCCTTGAAGCGGGCCCCGCAAATCGCTCTGAACCCGCGTCGCCGACCATCAGAACGCCAAGAACCCCAATCGCCCCAGCCCCCGCCATTAATTCTTATCGTGAGCGGGTGAGGGGGCAGGCGGGGGGATGGCGGGGCGTGTAGATGCGCCCGAGGGAATCCGAAGGAGTCGCCGAAGGCGAGGACGAGGATGACGAAGGGGCAGTCCGGAGCGAAGGCTCCGGACCGCAATCGTAGCCCCGCCATCCCCCCGCCTGCCCCCTCACCCGCGGCTCAAGAACCCACCTCGACGCGCATCAACACGTCAAGGCCGGCCCACCATCAAGCCGGCACCACCGCCGTAACTTCAATCTCCACCTTGGCCCGATCCTCCACCAGATCCGCCACCTCCACCGCCGTCATCGCCGGAAAATGCCTCCCGATCAATTCACGATAGTGCTTCCCGATCTCCGGATAAGCCGCCACATAGGCATCCTTGTCCGTCACATACCACGTCATCCGCACGATATGCTCAGGCCTGGCCCCGCCCTCGGCGAGAATCGCCACGATGTTGGCCAACGTCTGCCGCACCTGATCGGCCAGATCATCCGACTCGAACTGCTGCTGCCCGTTCCAGCCCACCTGCCCGCCCACGAACACCAGCTTGCTCCCCACCGTCATCTCGGTCAGGATCCCATTCGAATAGCCCCTCGGCGCCATCCAATCCGGCGGTTGCAGAATCTTCATAACGTCTCATCCTATTTTCAAAAAACAAACACCAGGGCGGCCCCGCCGAACTCACTCGGCGGCAACCAGATAATCCTGCATGCGCTGGCGCAGATCCGCCGGCAGCGGCATCGACTTCATCGTGCGCAGATCCACCGTCACGATCGTCAGCGTCGCCGACAGCCGCAACTGCCCGTCCGGCCCCTCGAACCGCACCAGCGCCTTGAACGACGCGCCGCCGATGCGCTGCACCTGCAGCGTCTGCCGCAGTTTCTCGTGCCAGCGGCTCGGCGCGCTGAAATCGCACGTCACCGACGCCATCGGCGTGCCGATGTGACGCTCCACGTGCAGCGCGTGGAATGGCAGCCCCATGCCCTTGTCGAACCACTCCTCGACAAAGTCATTGATCATCTCGAAATAGCGCGGATAGAAAACGATGCCCGCCGGATCGCAATGACGGAAGCGGACCTCTACCTGACTGATGAATGGTGCTGCCATGGCATTTCCTTGATGCAAAAAAATCACGCCATCTTGCGCAGCGCGAATCGCTGCAGCTTGCCCGTCTCGGTGCGCGGCAGCGCGGACACGAACTCGATGGCGCGGGGATACTTGTAGGGCGCGATCGTCGCCTTGACGAATTGCTGCATGGCCGCCACCAGCGCCTCGCTCGGCGCGAAGCCGGGCTTGAGCACCACGAAGGCCTTGACCAACTGGCCGCGCTCGTCATCGGGCGCGCCGACCACGCCGCATTCGGCCACCGCTTCATGGCGCAGCAGCGCGTCCTCGACCTCCGGCCCGGCGATGTTGTAGCCGGCCGAGACGATCATGTCGTCATTGCGCGCCTGGTAGAAGAGATAGCCGTCGTCGTCCTGCACGAACGTATCGCCGGGCAGGTTCCAACCCTTCTGCACGAAGCGGCGCTGGCGCTCGTCGGCCAGGTAGCGGCAGCCGGTCGGCCCCTTGATCGCCAGGCGGCCCACCGTGCCGTTGGGCACCGGATTCATGTCATCGTCCACGATCTGCGCGATGTAACCGGGCACCACGCGGCCGATGGCGCCGCGCCGCACCGACTCGGGCGGGCTGGACACGAACACGTGGATCATCTCGGTGCCGCCGATGCCGTCGATCATCTCGATGCCGCTGGCCTCCTTCCACAACTGACGGGTCGCGTCGGGCAGCGCCTCGCCGGCCGACACGCTCTTCTTGAGCGAGGACAGGTCGAACTTGCCCACCAGCGCCGCCATCTGGCGGTAGAACGTCGGAGCGGTGAAGACGATGGTGGCGCGGAAGTCCTGGATCAGTTGCAGCAGGCTTTCCGGCGTCAGGCGCTCGGCCAGCACGGTGCTGGCGCCGACCCGCAGCGGGAAGCACAGCAACCCGCCCAGGCCGAAGGTGAACGCCAGCGGCGGCGTGCCGCAGAAAATGTCGTCCGGGCCCGGCTTGATGACATGCTTGGGAAACAGGTCGCACATCGCCAGCACATCGCGATGGAAATGCATGCAGCCCTTGGGCGCGCCGGTGGTGCCGCTGGTGAAGGCGATCAGGCAGACGTCGTCGGCGGCGGTATCGCAGGCCGCGAAATCATCCGGCTTGGCCGCTGCCAGCGTGTCCAGCGCCTCGGGCGCCGTGTCGTTGAAATACACGATCTGCGCCAGCCCCGGGCAATGGTGTTCGTGATCCGGCTGGGCGCAGAACTGCGCCTCGTCCTTCAGGCGCACATCGCACAGCACTGCCTGGATCTGCGCCTTGTCGATGATCTGCTTGAGTTCCTTGGCGCGCAGCAGCGGCATGGTCGGCACCGTCACCAGGCCGGCCTTGATGGCGGCCAGCCAGGACGCCGCCATCATCGGGTTGTTGGGGCCGCGCAGCAGCAGGCGGTTGCCGGGCACCAGCTTCATGTCCTCGACCAGCACGCGCGCGATGCGGTTGGTCAGCGCCGCCAGTTCGCGATAGGTCATGGTGGCCGGCTTGCCGTCCTGCGCCCAGCGCAGCGCGACGCGCTCGCCGTGGCCACGGTCGACCATGGCGTCCACCAGCTCAACCGCGCAATTGAAGCGCTTGGGATAGGCCACGTCGGGGCCGTCCAGCAGGAACTCGGGCCATTGTTCGCCCGGGGGCAGATTGTCCCGGGCAAAAGTGTCGATGTGGGCGGATACTTCCATGAAATTCCCCTTGCTGATGCGGTGTAGTTGACTGCCGAAAGCGGAAACTCGATGGTTTCTTCAGGCCTTCAGCAGTTCCCGGGCGATGATCAACTTCTGCACTTCGGTGGCGCCTTCGTAGATACGCAGCGCTCTGATTTCCCTGTAAAGCTTCTCCACCGGCATCCCCGACACCACGCCCGCGCCGCCGAACATCTGCAGCGCGCGGTCGATCACGGTCTGCGCCGATTCGGTGGCCGTCATCTTGGCCATGGCCGCTTCGCGCGTGGTGCGTTGTTTCTGCACGTCGCGCATCCACGCGGCGCGATAGGTCAGCAGCGCCGAGGCGTCGATGGCCGTGGCCATGTCGCCCAGCGCGGCCTGCGTCAGTTGCAGGTCGGCCAGGGTCTGGCCGAACATGCGGCGCGACCTGGCGCGCGCCAGGCCTTCGTCCAGCGCGCGGCGGGCAAAGCCCAGCGCGGCGGCCGCCACCGAGGCGCGGAAGATGTCCAGCGTCATCATCGCCAGCTTGAAGCCCTGCCCCGCCTCGCCCAGCCGCTGCGACACCGGGATGCGGCAGTTGTCGAAGGTGATGGTGGCCAGCGGGTGCGGCGCGATCAGCTCGATGCGCTCCGAGATCTCGAAGCCCGGGGTGTCGGCATCCACCACGAAGGCGCTGATGCCGCGCGCGCCCGGCGCCTCGCCGGTGCGGGCGAACACGCAATAGAAGTCGGCGATGCCGCCGTTGGAAATCCAGGTCTTGGCGCCGTTGAGCACGTAGTGGTCGCCCTCCAGCCGGGCCTCGCAGGCCAGCGCCGCTACATCCGAGCCGGCATCCGGCTCGGACAGCGCGAACGCCGCGATGGCCTCGCCGCTGGCCACGCGCGGCAGGTAGCGCTGGCGCAGCGCGTCCGAACCCATCAGCGAGATCGCGCCGCTGCCCAGGCCCTGCATGGCGAAGGCGAAGTCGGCCAGGCCCTCGTGGCGCGCGAACGTTTCGCGCAGGATGCAGACCGAACGCGAATCCACCTCGGGCAGCGCGCCGCCCCAGGCGCCACCGGGGCCGCCGGCGACCGCGTAGCGCAGCCAGCCGGCCTGGCCCATGGCCTTGACCAGCTTGCGGCAGGCCGCATCGGCGTCGTGGTGGTCGACGTGGCCCAGGGCGCTCTCGCACCAGCCGTCGACATCATGCGCCAGTTTGCGATGGGCGTCGTCGAAGAACGGCCAGTCCAGCCAGCTTGCGTCGCGCATCATCAGTTCCCCTCGAAGACCGGCTTCTGTTTGGCCACGAAGGCCTCGTAGGCGCGATGGAAATCGCGCGTCTGCATGCAGATGGCCTGGGCCTCGGCTTCGGCCTCGATGGCCTCGTCCACGCCCATGTTCCATTCCTGGTGCAGCAGTTTCTTGGTCACGCCGTGGGCGAAGGTGGGGCCCGCGGCCAACTGCGCGGCCAGCTTGGCCGTCGCGTCCATCAGGGCGTCCGACTCGTGCAGCGCGTTGAAGAATCCCCAGCTTGCGCCTTCCTCGGCCGTCATGGCGCGGCCGGTGTACAGCAGTTCGGAGGCTCGGCCCTGGCCGATCATGCGCGGCAGCAGCGTGCAGGCGCCCATGTCGGCCCCCGCCAGGCCCACCCGCGTGAACAGGAAGGCGGTGCGCGCGGCCGGCGTGCCCAGGCGCATGTCGGAGGCCAGCGCCACCATCGCGCCGGCGCCGGCGCAGACGCCGTCCACCGCCGCCACGATCGGCTGCGGGCAGGCGCGCATGGCCTTGACCAGGTCGCCCGTCATGCGGGTGAAGTCCAGCAGTTCGGGCATGCTCATCTTGGTCAGCGGCCCGATGATTTCATGCACGTCGCCGCCGGAGCAGAAGTTGCCGCCGGCGCCCGTCACCACCACCACCTTGATGTCGGTCGCGTACACCAGCGCGCGGAACAGGTCGCGCAGTTCGGCGTAGGAATCGAAGGTCAGCGGGTTCTTGCGCTCGGGACGGTTGAGCGTGATGGTGGCGACCTTGCCGTCGGCCGACACCTGCCACAGGAACGTCCGGGCCTGGTAGCCGGCCAGCGGGCGCTTGTGGTGCTTCATGGTGTGCTCTTCGGGCTGCGTGCTCATGGTGTCTCCGTTCTGGAATCGTAGGGGTGGGCGCCGGCTCAGCCGGTCATCACTTCGCCGCCGTCGACGGCGATGGCCTGGCCGTTGATGGACGACGAGGCCGGCAGCGCCAGCCAGGCGACCGTCTCGGCCACTTCATCGGGCTGCACCAGGCGGCCCTGCGGGTTGCGCTCGGCCAGCTTGGCGCGGGCGGCGTCCGGCGTCATGCCGGTCTTCTCGACGATATTGGCGACCGCGCCGCGCACGATGTCGGTCTCGGTGTAGCCCGGGCACACGGCGTTGACGGTGACGCCCTTCTGCGCCGTCTCCAGCGCCAGCGAGCGGGTCAGGCCGATCACGCCGTGCTTGGCCGCGCAGTAGGCGCTGACGTAGGCATAGCCGATCAGGCCGGCGGTGCTGGCCACGTTGATGACGCGGCCCCACTTGGCCGCCAGCATGCCGGGCAAGGCGGCCTGGATGCAATGGAAGGTGCCGGTCAGGTTGACCGCCAGCATCGACTGCCACAGCGCCGCGTCGGTGCGGTCAAAGCGCTGGCTGACGGCCTGACCGGCGTTGTTGACCAGCACCAGCACCGGGCCCAGTTCGGCCTCGGCCTGGACGAAGGCCTGGCGCACCGAGGCCTCGTCGGCGATGTCGGCGCTGACCGCCTGCACCTGGCCCAGGCTGGCCAGGCTGTCGACGGCCGCCTCCAGCGCGCCGCCATCGCGGCCCAGCAGCGTGACGCGGGCGCCGCGTTCCAGCAGCGCGCGGGCGCTGGCCAGGCCGATGCCGCGGGCGCCGCCCGTCACCAGCGCGTGGCGGCCGGCCAGGGGAAGGGAGGACGTGCTCATTTGATGTCCAGTTGCGCCATGGCGGCGGCGCGTTCGAAATTGGTTTCCAACTGGCGCTTGCCGGCGAAGTACTGGCTCGGCCAGGCCACATCACGATAGCCCACGCGGGCCGCTTCGCGCAGTGTCCAGGAGGCGTCGGCCAGATGGGGACGCGCCAGCGCGCAGAGATCGGCGCGGCCCGAGGCGATGATGCCGTTGGCGTGGTCGGCCTCGAAGATGGCGCCCACCGCGATGGTGGGGATGCCTGCCTCGTTGCGCACGCGGTCGGCGAACGGCGTCTGGAACATGCGGCCGTAGACCGGCTTTTCTTCCTTGCTGACCTGGCCCGACGAGCAGTCGATCATGTCGGCGCCGGCGGCCTTGAAGTGGCGCGCGATCTCGACGGCGTCATCGGGGGTGATGCCGCCCTCGACCCAGTCGCTGGCCGAGATCCGCACCGACATCGGCTTGTCCTCGGGCCAGACGGCGCGCACCGCGCGGAACACTTCCAGCGGGAAGCGCAGGCGGTTTTCGAGGCTGCCGCCGTATTCGTCGTCGCGATGGTTGGTCAGCGGCGAGATGAAGCTGGACAGCAGATAGCCGTGGGCGCAGTGCAGTTCGAGCCAGTCGAAGCCGGCGGCCTGGGCGCGGCGGGCCGCGGCCACGAAGTTGTCGCGCACGTCGTCCATGTCGGCGCGCGTCATGGCGCGCGGCGTCTGCGACACGCCCTCGATGTACGGCAGGGCCGAGGCCGACAGCAGCGGCCAGTTGCCTTCGGCCAGCGGATGGTCGATCTTCTGCCAGCCCAACTGCGTCGAGCCCTTGCGGCCGGCATGGCCCAACTGCACCCCGATGCGGGCGTCGCTGTTGCCGTGCACGAAGCCGACGATGCGGGCGAAGGCCTGCTGCTGCTCGTCGTTCCACAGGCCCGGGCACCCCGGGGTGATGCGGCCGTCGGGCGAGACGCAGGTCATTTCCACCATCACCAGCCCGGCGCCGCCCATGGCGCGGGCGCCCAGGTGCACCAGATGGAAGTCGCCCGGCACGCCATCGGTGCAGGAATACATGGCCATCGGCGACACCAGGATGCGGTTCTTCAGCTTGACGCCACGCGCCTGGTACGGCGTCAGCATGGGCAGCGGCGGCCGCTGGCCCGCCGGCGCCTGGGCGCCGGCATGCTCGGCGATCCAGCGCTCGAAGCCTTCCAGCCAGGCCGGGTCGCGCAGCCGCAGGTTTTCGTGCGAAATGCGCTGCGAACGGGTCAGCAGCGAATAGGCGAATTGTTCAGGTTCGAGTTCGGCGTAGCGCGCCACGTTCTCGAACCACTCGGTGGAGTTGCGGGCGGCGTTCTGGATCTTCAGCACTTCGACGCTGCGCACTTCCTCGTAATGCTTCAAGCCGCGCTCGACGCTGCCTTCGGCGCCGCTCAGGCAGCGCGCCAGTTCGATGGCGTCTTCCAGCGCCAGCTTGGTGCCCGAGCCAATCGAAAAGTGCGCGGTATGCGCCGCGTCGCCCATCAGCACCACAGGCACGGCGCGCTTGCCGCGGCTGGTTTCCAGTTGGTTCCAGTGGACCCAGGTGTTGCAGATGACGCGCGGGAAGCGGATCCAGATGGCCGAGCCGCGCAGGTGCGAGGCGTTGCTGATGAGCGCGTTGCCGTCCAGCCACGGCGCGAACAGCTTCTCGCAGTAGGCGATGCCCTCTTCCTGGCTCATCTGCTCGATGCCGGCGGCCTGCCAGGCTTCCTCGGGCGTCTCGACGATGAAGGTCGACATGCCGTCTTCGTAGCGGTAGGCGTGCGCCTGGAACCAGCCATGCTCGGTCTGCACGAAGGCGAAGGTGAAGGCATCGAAGACCTTCTTGGTGCCGAGCCAGACGAAGCGGCAGCGGCGCTGGTCGATATCGGGGTGAAAGGTGTCGGCGTAGCGGGTGCGGACCTGGCTGTTGATGCCGTCGGAGGCGATGACCAGGTCGGCGTCGTATTCGCGGGCGATGGCCTGGTCGTCCTGGACGAAGTTCTCGAACACCAGTTTGACGCCAACGTCTTCGCAGCGCGCCTGCAGGATGTTGAGCAGCTTCTTGCGGCCGATGCCGATGAAGCCATGGCCGCCGCTGCGGATGCTGCGGCCCTTGAAATGGATGTCGATGTCGTCCCAATGGTTGAAGGCGTCACCGATGGTCTGGGCGGAAACCGGATCGGCTTCGCGCAGGTTCTGCATGGTGGCGTCCGAGAACACCACGCCCCAGCCGAAGGTGTCGTAGGGGCGGTTGCGCTCGATCACCGTGACTTCGTTGGCCGGGTCTTGCAGCTTCATGAGCAGACCGAAATACAGGCCGGCGGGACCACCACCAATGCATACGATTTTCATTGCCGTAACGCTCCAAGAAGTGCGGCCCGGAAGCTTGGGGCGGGTCGCTGCTATTTTTAGGCCTTGATAGTTTAGGCTTGAAATATATACCTGGAATGGGAGGATCGCAAATGGGGGAAACGTGGGGGGTGGATTTTGGGGACGGGCTTGGGGTGCTGAGGGGATTGGCAGGGGGGGTGCAGGGGAGGTTTGGGGCGTCGGTTGATCTTCGTAGGTCGCCCCTCGGGCGGGCGGACCCGATGGCGGGCGCCCACGATTGCGGTCCGGAGCGTTCGCTCCGGACTGCCCCATCGTCATCCTCGTACGCCTTCGGCTCCCTACGGATTCCCTCGGGCGCATCGAGGTTGCCCGCCACCGGGTCCGCCCGCCCGAGAGGCTACGTGCGTCTAGGCTTGTCGCGCTGCTAGACCTGTGTGCGGGGAATGGAATCTGCGGGGCTGCCCATCGCGGCCGCGCGGGCGGCCACGATGGGCGTCTGTGCATTTGAACGTGTTGCGGATGCGCTGCGCGCTGGCGGCGAGCGGTTTTCTAATGATTCCGCACGTCAGGGGGAGGGGCGGTGGTGGTCGGCGCGGCGTCAAGCATTTTGCGCGGGACGACCTCTCGCGCCGACCACAAACAGGCGTGGTGCGGGCGGTGTTTCATTGGCGCATGATTACGATGTGCCCACGTCGCCAGGCTGCTCGTGCTGACTCGGCGGCATGTTACGCATGACGCCCCCTCCCGCCGACCACAAGCCGTCGGGATGCCAACAGACTATCAATAGCAAACGGTTCCGCCGTCCCCACACGCGAGAGCGTCATCATTCCGACGCAAGACATCGCGTAAGCCGCAAAAGGCCGCCCGCGCGGCCGGCTTGCGGCGGGCCCCGCAAGACTCTCCTCTCCAGCTCCGATGTGCGCCAACACGCCAAGCACACAGACCGTCCCGACGCCCGGGGCTAAGTCTCATCGCGAGCGCGTGGTGGGGTCGGTGGGGGATGGCGGGGCGTGTAGATGCGCCCGAGGGAAACCGTAGGGAGCCGAAGGCGGACGAGGTTGACGACGGGGAAGTCCGGAGCGAACGCTCCGGACCGCAATCGTAGCCCCGCCATCCCCCACCGACCCCACCACGCGCGCCTTAAGAACCCACGTCACCGCAGAAGCAGCAATCAAGCAAACCCCCGCTCACCCCCGCGC
Organism: Achromobacter sp. SIMBA_011; assembly: GCF_046535435.1. Classification (NCBI taxonomy): domain Bacteria; kingdom Pseudomonadati; phylum Pseudomonadota; class Betaproteobacteria; order Burkholderiales; family Alcaligenaceae; genus Achromobacter; species Achromobacter sp. SIMBA_011. Next base: position 232,377 of record NZ_JAWRWN010000007.1, read on the forward strand.
CCGCAACCACTCCTCAAGATCCCCAGCCGGCAACGGCGGCGAAAACAGAAACCCCTGCCCCGCCGCGCACCCCTGCTCGATCAGGAAGCGCCGCTGCTCCTCATTCTCGATCCCCTCCGCCACCACCGGCAGGCTGAGACTTTCGCCGATGCGGATGACGGCGCTGGTCAGCGCCCGCGCCGCGTCGTCGTTCTCCAGACCCTGGACGAAACTGCGGTCGAGCTTCAGTTCATCGACGATCAGGCGTCGCAGGTGGCCCAGACTGGAATAGCCCGTGCCGAAATCGTCCATCGACAGGCGCACGCCCAGACGATGCAGCTCGGCGATCGTGCGCAGCGTGCCCGCCGTCGCGTCCAGCACCACGCCCTCGGTGATCTCCAGCATCAGGTCCGACGCCGCCAGCCCGAACTCGGCCAGGGTCGCGGCGATCATGCGCGGCAAGTTCAGGTTGTGGAAATTGGTGGCCGACAGATTCACCGACACCGACGGCACGCGCAGGCCGTTGTTGCGCCAGATGGAGAGCTGCGAGCAGGCCTCGCGCACCGCCCAGTCGCCCAGGTCGCCGATCAGGCCGCATTCCTCGGCCAGCGGCACGAAGCGCGCCGGAGAGATCTCGCCCAGCGTCGGATGGCGCCAACGCGCCAGCGCCTCGACCCCATACAGGCTGCCGTTCTTCAAGCCCACCTGCGGTTGGTAATGCAGTCGCAGCGCGCGCCCTTCCAACGCGTCGCGCAGCGCCGCTTCCAGCGCCAGGCGTTCCTGGGCCTGGCGGTTCATCTCGGCGCTGAAGAAGGAGATGCGGTTGCGGCCCGCCGTCTTGGCCTGGTACATGGCCATGTCGGCGTGGCGCAGCAGCGTGTCCATGTCGCGGCCATTCTCGGGGAACACGCTGATGCCGATGCTCACCGACGGATTGAGCGTGATCCCGCCCACCACGAACGGGTGCGACAGCGACACCAGGATGTGTTCGGCGGCGGCGGTCAGGCGGCCATGCTCGAAATCGGGCATGAGCATCACGAACTCGTCGCCCGACAGGCGGCCGACGATGTCGCTGGCGCGCGCCAGGCGGCGCAGGCGCTGGGCGATATCGCGCAGCAGCGCGTCGCCGATGGGGTGGCCGAGCGTGTCATTGACCTGCTTGAAGCGGTCCAGGTCCAGGAACAGCACCGCCACGCGCTTGCGCTCCGGCTCGGCGCGGGCGATGGCCTGCTCGGCCTGGGCCAGCAGCAGGTTGCGGTTCGGCAGGCCGGTCAGTTCGTCGTAGAACGCCAGTTGGCGGATGCGGGCGCGGGCCTCTTCGCGTTCCAGCGCCAGCGCGCACAGATAGACGCAGACGTCCACCAGGCGATGGTGAAAGTCGTCCGGCAGGCGGCGTTCGCGGAAATAGAAGCCGAAGGTGCCGATGACACGTCCGTCGCTCGACTTGATGGGCGAGGACCAGCAGGCCTTGATATCGTCCGGCAACGGCAGGTGGCGGTAGTCATCCCACAGCGGGTCGGTGGCGATGTCGGGCACGATAACCGGCCGGCCCAGGAAGGCCGAGGTGCCGCAGGCGCCCGACTGCGGGCCGATGGCCTCGCCGTCCAGCGCCTCGGTGTAGGCCGTCGGCATGCTCGGGGCGGCCAGCGGCCGCAGCTTGCCGGCCTCGTCCACCCGCAGCACCGTTGCCGCGACCTCGGGCGCCAGGCGCTCGACCTCGCGGCACACCATATTCATCACTTCCACCACCGAGGCCTCGTTGACCATGGCCTGCAGCACTCGCCGCTGCAGCACCTCGTGCACCTTGGTGGGCGTGATGTCGGTCAGCACGTCGACGACGTTCACCAGCGAACCGCGCTCGTCGAACACCGAATTGGCCATGACCGACACCCACAGCGGCTTGCCGCTGCGGTCGTAGACCAGCACGTCCTTGTGGTAGCCCTCGCGGCAGGCGATGCGGCGGTCCAGTTCCTCGCGGGTGCCGCCGTCGTGGCGGGTGCCGGCCAGCAGTTCGCCCAGCTCCTGCTCGAGCGCGTCGGCGCGCGAGAAGCCCAGCATGCGCTGGAACCCGTCGTTGACGTAGACGATGCGGCCGTCGCGGCCCGATACGGCCACGGCGTTGCCGGTTTCGTTGATGCCCAGCAGCAGCAGGCGGATTTCCTCCTGGCGCTCGGCGTCGGCGATCGACTTGCGCGAGATCACCGCGATGCGGCGCACTTCGCCGCTTTCGTCGCGCATCGGCAGGTAAGTCGCCTCGATCCACACGGACGCGCCGCTGCGCGTGCGGTAACGGCAGGTGCCTGAAAAGAACTCGCCGCGGCGCAGCCGCGCCCAGAGATGTTCGGCGCTGGCGATGCCCTTGCCCTCGTCCATGCTGTCGCACAGCAGGTCATGGCGCAGCCCGGGGATGTGGGCGCGGGTGTAGTCCAGCGCCGCCAGGAAGTTGTCGTTGGCGTTGATAAGGGAGCCGGCGGCATCGAAATCGAACAGCAGCAGTGCCCGGTCCATCGACGCCAGATAGTTGCTCACCTGCCACGCGGCGCCCTGCGGGGCCGCGCTCGAACCGCCTGGATGAGAATCAAGCATAAGGGGCTCCATACCGGAAAAACAGCGATTCCGGGTTCATTTCAGGGCCGGGGGAAACCAAGTGCGACACGGTCGCGTCCATCCTGTTTGGCCAGGTACAACGCCTGGTCCGCCCTGCTGAGCGTTTCTGAAAAGGTTTCTCCGAGCTGGTGACAGGCCATGCCGATGCTGACGGTCAGGCGCAACACGTCGGCGCCGACATCCAGGGCCAGGCCGCGCACCGCGCCGACCAGCCGGTCCATCACGCCCTGCGCCGTTTCCGGCGGGGTCGCGGGCAGCAGCACCAGGAACTCTTCGCCGCCCCAACGGCCGCACAGGTCGTACTCGCGCACGCTGCGGCGCATGGCGCCAGCCAGCTCGACCAGGGCGCGGTCGCCGATCTCGTGACCGTAGCGGTCGTTGACGGACTTGAAATGGTCGACGTCGAGCATGGCCACCACAAAGGCCTGGCCGCCGCGGGCGGCGCGCTGGACTTCCTGCTTGATCATTTCCATCAGGGCGCGGCGGTTGAGCAGGCCGGTCAGCGGATCGCGGCGCGAGGTTTCCTCCAGCGTGGCATTGAGGTCGCGCATCATGCTCTGGTAGTGATCCGAGATGCGCGCGATGCGCGCCAGCCGCCGCAGTTGGCGGTCGAACTGCTCGCACAGGCCCATTTCGCGTTGGTGCGCCATGGACTGGTAGGCGTCCGACAAGTGCGTGACGCGCTCGATCCGCGCCATCTGTTCGGCGGTGTGCCGCCACAGATCCTGCAACGCCTCGCGCAACGGATGCCCGGCGTACGCCGGATCCGCCAGCAGGCCGGCGATGCGGTCATCCAGCTCGGCGTTGCCGGCCTTCATTGGCGGCCGACGACCGAGAACGGGAAGGTGCAGTCTTCCTTGAATTCCTCGGCCAGCTCGCCGACGCGCTCGTTGCGCATGTCGTAGAACCAGGTGACGCTGACGCTGCGGCCCTTGCCGTGGGCGGCCTCCAGCAAGTCGAAGATGTCCATGACGGACTTGATGCTGCTGGTGTTCAGGTAGAGCAATTCGAGTTCCAGGTTCAGCGGCGCGGCGCTGCTGAGCAGGTAGGCCTCGACCCACTCGATCACCGGACCGAACAGCTCGAACGAATTCTCGGGGTAGGAGTCGCCGCGCATCGCCAGCACGCCGGCGGCGGCGTCCGCGGTGATGGCGGGCGTGGACTGGGTCCCCGCGATATTCAGGTCTTTCATCAGTAACTCCGAAAAGGTCTAAGGCTCAGGGGCGGCGGTCAGATCACGACGCTCAGGCTGAAGAACGCCCGGCCCTCGCCCGCGGCGGGCGTCAGGCTGGCCTCCAGCGGCGCGCCGGCCCGACGCGCGATATCGATCAGTCCCAGGCCGGCGCCGGAGGCCACGCCGGGGGTGCGGGGCTTGTGCAACTGGGTCTTGTACTCCGCCTTCAGGGCGGCCTTGTCCAGCCCGGCCAGCCGCTGGATGCGGGCCACCAGGCTGCGGCCATCCTCGGCCTTGACCAGGTTGCCGGCCGACACCACGTAGCGGCTCTCGTCGCGGCGCCCGATGACCACGGTGGCAGCGGCGTCCGTGTCGCCGTTCTGCGCGGCGTACTGGCGGATGTTCTGGATCATCTCGATGTAGACCGAGAACACGTCCATGGCCTCCGCCGGCCGGGCATGCTCGGCATTCAGGTAGTTCTTCAGCGCGTTGCCGATTTCCTCGATCAGGCTGCGGGAGATCGGCCCGTTGAAGCACAACAGCGTGCGATTCTGGTCGAACCGCTCGCCCAATGCGTAGAGATCGGAGGCATTCATGGGAGTTACCGCCCTGATAACGATTATTCGAAACGGAAAGACAGCAAGGTAATGTCGTCGCGCTGCGGCCGTTCGCCCTGGTAGCGAGCCAGGGCCTCGGTAAACGCGGCCGCCTGGTCAGTTAACGGCCGCCGCGCGTGTCTCTTGAGCATTTCGGCGAAACGCGTGTTGCCAAAGCCGAAACCATGCTCGCCGCCGGCCTGGTCCAGGAAGCCGTCGGTCGCCAGGTAGTAAGTCCAGCCCGGCTCCATGCGCAACTCGATATTCTGGTAGGCCCCGGTCCGCTTGTCGCCCAGCGCGCGCTTGCCCCCGGGCACCTCGCGCAGGGTTTCGCCGTTGCTGGCAAACAGGCTGATCTTGGCCCCGGCATAACGCAACATGCCGGATTGGCGGTCAATATATACCAGCCCCGCGTCGGTATTGGTTGCCAGAGCCCGCGGCAGTTGCGCATCGGCAAGCATGGCGCGGATGGCGCCGTCGGTGCGCGCCAGGATCCCGGCGGGGTCGGCAGGGCCGGCTTCGGTGATGGCCAGGTCGATGGCGGCGCGCGCCAGCATGGTCATCAGGGCGCCCGGCACGCCGTGGCCGGCGCAGTCCATGATCCCCAGCAGGCAGTTCGGGCCGTCCGAGCGGAACACGTAGAAATCGCCGCCGACCACGTCGCGCGGCTTCCACAGCACGAAGTGGTGGGCGCCGAGCGACTGGGTCAACTGGCGGTCTGGCAGGATGGCGCGCTGGATCAGGCTGGCGTAGTCGATGGAATCGCCGATCTTCTTGTGCGCGGCGGCCATCGCGCGGTTGGCATCCTCCAGCTCGGAGGTGCGCTCGCGCACCTTGCTTTCCAGTTCGGCGGTGTGCTGGCGCACCTTGTCGGCCATGACGCCGAAGGCGCGGCTCAGGTCGCCGATCTCGTCCTGGCCGCCCGGCGGCAGGCGCACGTCGTAGCTGCCGTTGGCGATGGCGCGGGCCGATTGCTGCAGGCGGCGCAGCGGCCGCAGCATCAGGCGCTCGATGGCGTAGCCGAAACACAGCAGCAGGGCCGCAAACAGCAGCACCAGGCCAATCGCGGCCGGCCACAGCCAGTCGGTGTCCAGCACCCGGGCCGCGCCCAAGTCGACCACCGTCAGCACGTGCCAGTGCAGTTCGGGCATGTAGGCCACCGACACCAGTTGGCGCACGCCGTCGATCGCGACCCAGGCGGTCTGCACCGATTGGGGATCGGCCTGGGCGGCGTGCAGCGCCGAGCGCAGCTCGTCGCGGCCGCTGCCGGCGTCGAACAGGTTGAACACCATGCCGCGACCGTTGGCCCCTTCCGTGCCGCTGGCTCCGGAGTTGTAGGCGATCAGCGCCGCATCCATGTGCGCCTGGATGGCGCCTTCCTCGTCGACGATGATGGGGGTGACGCCCGGCTGGCCGCTGTTGACGAAGTCGCGCAGGAAACCGCCCACGTCCAGGCCCGCGCCGGTCAGGCCGATGACCTTGTCGCCGTCGCGCACCTGCACGTTGATCCAGACCCGGGTGGTCTTGAGCTTGAGGTCCGGGTTGACGTTGATGTTGTAGCGCGCGCTCGCCTTGAGCGAGTTGTAGAACCAGCCATCGTCGGCCGCGTCGCGGCTGAGCGTGTAGCGTGGCGCTTCCGACAGCGGCTGGTCGTCATTGAAGTAATAGTGGCCGGTGGCGGCGCTGGCGATGAAATAGGCGCGGCCCAGCAGGTCGCGTCGGTAGCCGTCGGCCTCGCGGAAGAACAGTTCGCGCGCGGCCGGGTCGCTTTCGTTGCGCAGCCAGCGGCGCGTGACCTCGCTGTCGGCCAGCCGCTGCGACAGCGCCAGCTCGCGCGACACCGGCGCCAGGATGCGCTGGCGGTTCAATTGCGTGAAGTTGTCGGCGAAGGCGCGGCCAAAGTGGTCGCGAACCCCGTCCAGCACCTGCCAGCCGATCAGCGCGGCTGGCGCCAGCGCGACCAGGCACGCCAGCAACAGCGCCATCAATGATTTTTTGCGCAAACCCCATTTCGCCATGCGAAGTCTTCCCTGACAGCTTGATAAGACGTGACGCATCCACGCGGTACGCACGGCGCGCTAAGTGTAGAGAACCACGAGATGAATTGAAACAGGCGTAAACACGCGGATTTGCCAAAGGTCAGCCTAATTCAGGCCCTGCCCCGCAAACCGCGTGTTTGTTGCGTTTTATATTGAAAGAAAATCCGCGCTCCGCGCCGGGATTGCGGCTTTCGCGCTACACGCCCAGGTAGCGTTCCCACAATCCGCGATCGGCATCGAGCGCGGCGGAGTCGCCCGTCCAGACCACCTTGCCGCGTTCCAGGATGACGTGGCGGTCGGCCAGGCTCAGCAGGCGCTCGACGTACTTGTCGATCACCAGGATGGTCTGGCCGGCCTGGCGCAGGCGCGCCAGGCAGTTCCAGATCTCCTCGCGGATCTTGGGCGCCAGGCCCTCGGTGGCCTCATCCAGAATCAAGAGGCGCGGGTTGGTGACCAGCGCGCGGCCGATGGCCAGCATCTGCTGCTCGCCGCCGGACAACTGGTTGCCCATGTTGCGGGCGCGTTCGCCCAGGCGCGGGAACAGCTCGAACACGCGTTCGGGCGTCCACGGCTCGCCGATGGCGGGATTGCGCGCGGCCACGAAGGCGGTCAGGTGCTCGCGCACCGTCAGGTTGGGAAAGCACTGGCGCCCTTCGGGAACGATGGCCATGCCGGTGCGGGCGATGCGGTCCGGGCTCCAGCCGCTGATGTCCTGCTCGGCGAAATGGATCCTGCCGCCGCGCAGCGGCAACTGGCCGAACAGCGTGCGCAGCAGCGTGGTCTTGCCCATGCCGTTGCGGCCCAGCAGCGTCACCACCTGGCCCGCGCCGATCTGCAGGTCCACGCCGAACAACACCTGGCTGGCGCCGTAGCCGCTCTGGGCCGATTCAATGCTGAGCATCAGGCAAGCTCCTGGCGCGCGGGCGCCGTTTCGTCATCGCCGAGGTAGGCCTGGCGCACATCCGGGTTGGCGCGGATCTCGTCCGGCGTGCCGGTGGCGATCACGCGGCCGTAGACCAGCACCGAGATGCGGTCGGCCAGCCGGAACACCGCCTGCATGTCGTGCTCGACCAGCAGCATGGCGGCGCGGCCGCGCAGGGATTCGATCAGGTCGGTCAGGCGCAGGGTCTCGTCGGGCCCCATGCCGGCCATGGGTTCGTCCAGCAGCAGCACGCGCGGCCGCGCGGCCAGGGCCAGCGCGAACTCCACCTTGCGCTGTTCGCCGTGCGGCAGGGTGCCGGCGGCGCGGTCCAGCAGGCTGGCGTCGATGGCGCATTCGCGCGCCAGCTCGCGGGCCTGCTCGTACAGGGCCGGCTCGGCCGCGCGCGGCCGCCAGAAGCGGAAGCTGCTGCCGGCGTGGGCCTGCACCGCCAGCACCAGGTTGTCCAGCACGCTGGACTGCTTGAAGATGTTGGTGATCTGGTACGAGCGCGACAGGCCCGCCGCCACGCGCTGGTGCGCGTTCATGGCGGTGACGTCGCGGCCGTCCACGGCCAGCGACCCGGAATCGGCCGCCAGCGTGCCGGACAGCAGGTGGATCAGGGTGGATTTGCCGGCGCCGTTGGGGCCGATCAAGGCGTGGATCTCGCCCGGGTTCAGCGAGATCGAGACATTGTCGGTGGCCACCAGCGCGCCAAAGCGGCGCACCAGGTTGCTGGCCTGCAGCGCGGGGGCCTGCGTGGGGGTATGGGTCTGGTTCATGATCCCGCCTTGCCGGTTTGCGCGGCACGGCCGCCGAACAGCGGGCCGAACAGGCCCACCAGGCCGCGCGGCGCGCCGAACACCACGCCCAGCAGCAGCACGCCCAGGGGCAGGTGCCAGTATTCGGTCCACTGGCGCAGCACTTCTTCCAGCACCAGCATCACCACCGCGCCGGCCACGCCGCCATAGCGCAGGCCGATGCCGCCCACCAGCACCATGATCAGCAGGTTGGCCGACTGGGTCCAGTGCATCAGGCTGGGCGAGATGAACAGGTTGTGGTTGGCCAGCAGCGCGCCGGCCAGCCCCGCCGCCGCGCCGCTCAGCGTGAAGGCGGTGAGCTTGATGCGGTAGACCGGGTAGCCCATGGATTCCATGCGCGACTCGTTTTCACGGATGCCTTGCAGCGCGGTGCCGAAGCGCGACAGCGTCACCCGCCCGAACAGCCACATCATCACGGCGAAGATCGCCAGCACCAGGTAATAGAACGCCACGTCGTTGGCCAGGTCGATGCCCGGCAGCGTCGAGTAGCCCGGCAGGTTCAGCCCGTCCTCGCCGCCGTACTGGCGCAGCGAGATGAAGATGTAGAACAGCATCTGCGCGAACGCCAGCGTGATCATGATGAAGTACACGCCGCGCGTGCGCAGCGAGATCGCGCCCGTGACGAAGGCCAGCAGCGCCGCCAGCAGCATCGCCACCGGCCACGACACCAGCGCCGAGGTCACGCCCGACATCGCCAGGATGCCGACCGCGTAGGCGCCGGCGCCGAAGAAAGCCGCGTGGCCCAGCGCCACCATGCCGCCGTAGCCCAGGATCAGGTTCAGGCTGGTGGCGGCCAGCGCGTAGATCAGCACGCGCCGCACGAAGGAGATATAGAAATCCAGGCCCAGCGCGGGCGCCACCAGCGGGAACGCCGCCAGCGCGGCCAGCAGGGCCAGGGTCCAGAGCATCGAAGAGGTCCGCATCATCAGCCTCGCGCCGGAAACAGGCCGGAAGGCCGGAACACCAGGACCGCCGCCATCAGCACGTAGATGGCGATGGCCGCCAGCGTCGGGCCGACGCTGGAGGCGACCGCGGGCGAGAACACCTGGCGCAGCAGCATCGGCAGGAAGGCCCGCCCGGCCGTATCGACCATGCCCACCAGCAGCGCGCCGACGAAGGCGCCGCGGATCGAGCCGATGCCGCCGATGACGATGCACACCAGCACCAGGATCAGGATTTCCTCGCCCATGCCGACCTGCACCGAGGTGATCGGCCCCAGCAGCGCGCCGGCCACGGCAGCCAGCATCGCGCCCAGCACGAACACGCCCAGGAACAGCAGCGGCACGCGCACGCCCATCAGGGTGGCCATCTGCCGGTTCGAGGCGCCGGCCCGCACCAGCACGCCGGCACGGGTGCGCGTCACGAACCAGTACAGCCCCACGGCCGAGGCCACGCCGAAGACGATGATCATCAGGCGGTAGGCCGGATACAGCAGGTCGGGCAGCAGGCGCACCGGCCCGGACAGCAGCGCCGGCATGTTCAGCATGACCGGGGCCGGACCCCAGATCATCTTGACCAGGTCATTGGCGATGAGGATGACGGCGTAGGTGCCCAGCACCTGTGCCAGATGGTCGCGCAGCGCCAGGCGGCGGATCAGCGTCAGTTCCAGCGCCACCCCGACCAGGCCGGTGGCGACGGCGGCCACCAGCACGGCGGCGGTGAAGGAACCCGTGCGCTGCATGGTTTCGGCGGCGACATAGGCGCCTGCCATATAGAGCGAGCCGTGCGCCAGATTCATGATGTCCATGATGCCGAACACCAGGGTCAGCCCGGCCGCGATCAGAAACAACATCAACCCAAACTGCAGACCGTTCAGCAATTGCTCGACGATGAGCGTGAACGTCATGAAAAATCCCCTGGTGGGCCCACCCCCGGAGCGCTGCGCGCCTCCCCCTCAAGGGGGCGTCGCGACGGACCGGCGAAGCCGGATCCGTGCGACCCCGCGGGGCCAGGCTACATTGTGTAGCCGCGACGCTTTACGCGTCCCGCCGCCTTTTATAGTTTGCAGTCGCCGACGTAGACGTCCTGGTACTTGTCGAACACCTTGCCCACCAGCTTGTTGGTGATGCGGCCGTTGGCGTCCTTGTCGACCACGCGCAGGTAGTAGGCCTGGATCGGGTAGTGGTTCTTGCCGTAGGTGTAGCTGCCGCGCACCGAGGGATAGTCGGCCTTGGCCAGCGCCTTGACGATGGCCTCGCGGTCGGAGGCCTTGCCGCCGGCCTGCTTGACGGCGGCGTCCATGGCCATGATGACGTCGTAGGCCTGGGCGGCGTAGACCGACGGGTAGCGGCCGTTGTATTCCTTGCGGAAGGCCTCGACGAAGGCCTTGTTCTGCGGCACGTCCAGGTCATGCGCCCACTGCGCCGTGTTGTACATGCCCAGCATCGGCTCGCCCACGGCCTGGATCACGTCCTCGTCGGCCGAGAAGCCCGGGCCGATCAGCTTGACGCTCTGCGACAGGCCGGCCGACACGAACTGCTTGACGAAGTTGATGCCCATGCCGCCCGGCAGGAAGATATAGACCGCGTCCGGCTTGGCGGCGCGGATCTGGGCGATTTCGGCGGCGTAGTCGATCTGGCCGAGCTTAGTGTAGACCTCGTCGCCCGGGGCGGTCTTGTAGCCACGCTTGAAGCCGGCCAACGCATCCTTGCCGGCCGGGTAGTCCGGGGCCATGATGAACATCTTCTTGAAGCCGCGGTCGGCCGCGACCTTGCCGGCGGCTTCGTGGAAGGCGTCGTTCTGGTAGGACGAACCGAACCAGTAGTTGTTGCATTGGGCGCCGGCGAACTGGCTGGGGCCCGGGTTGTTCGACAGGTACGGCACCTTGGCGGCGAACAGCGCGGGGCCGACGGCCAGCGCCACGTTCGAGCCGATCGGGCCGGTGAAGAAATCGACCTTGTCGCGCTGGATGTAGCGCGTCACCAGTTGGCGGGCCTGGTCCGGGTTGCCGCCCATGTCGGTCTGCAGGAACTCGGCGGGCTGGCCGCCCAGCTTGCTGCCCAGTTGTTTGATGGCCAGGTTGAAGCCGTCGCGGGCTTCGGCGCCCAGGGCCGAGAACGGGCCGGAAATGTCATTCGCGATGCCGACCTTGACCGGGTCGGCGTGCGCCAGTGCCGGAACCAACGCGGCGGCGGCAACGAGGGAAGTGATGAAACGCATGGCGGTGTGCTCCGTGCGCGAGCCGCGCAGAGGGTGTTTTTCTGGGATTGCGATTCGAAGGACTTCTATGCCCGGCCTGCCGACCCGTTCAGGCGGCGCGTCAGACCGGCGCCCGCAGCAGCCGATCCCGTGGTGCGGCAAGGGGAGAACTGGCGTGGTTCATAGTTTAGGTTTAAAGTATCCGGCAAAACAAGTCTAGGGTTTTTACCAGTGACTCACGAATACAGACCGATCCACGCATTCCCGGTAACCTCCCGACCATGACAGACGCCCCCGACCTGGAATCCCGCGCCGCCCCCGACGATCACCATGCGCTGCGCCTGTGGCTGCGCATGCTGACCTGCGCCAATCTCATCGAAGGCGAGATCCGCAGCCGGCTGCGCAACGAATTCGACACCACCCTGCCCCGTTTCGACCTGATGGCGCAATTGCAGCGCGCCCCCAAGGGCATGAAGATGGGCGAATTGTCGCGCCACATGATGGTGACCAACGGCAATATTACCGGTATCACCGACCAACTCGAAAAAGAAGGCCTGGTGGTGCGCACCAAGGTCGAGTCCGACCGCCGCAGTTCGCTCATCAAGCTGACCCCGCAGGGCAGGAAGAGTTTCGCCAAGATGGCGCGGGCCCACGAATCGTGGGTCAAGTCGATGTTCGGCGAGCTGCCCGAGGCCAGCCGCAACGCGCTGTTCCAGGCGCTGGGCGAACTGAAGCTGCAGGTGATCGCCACCCGCTCGGCCGCCGCCGCGGACTGAGCCGCCTCCTGCGCGCCGCCCGGCCCGGGGAGCCGCGGCGCACCGGCCGCCGGCCCCTCGGGCGGACGGAAAATGACAACGGTTTGGCGCATAATTGCCGCCATGATTCCGGTATCTCTTCCTGGCGGTAATTACTACGTGCTGATGGCAGTGTCGCTGGCCTGCCTCTCCACGCTGCTGACCTGGCTGGCCGTCCTGGCCACCAGCCGCGGCGCCCGGCTGTGGCTGGGCGACCATCGCCGCCGCGGCACGATCCTGATGACGCTGCTGGCCCTGGTCGGCGGCATCTTCCCTTACCAGCAACTGAGCCAATGGCTGGTCGCCCAGCGCGACGCGCGCCTGGGCGCCAGCCTCGAACGGGTGCTGGACCAGCCCACCCGCCTGGCCGGCGTCGACATGCCGGCCGGCACGGTATTGCGCCTGACCAGCGCCGGCGATCCGGCCTCATTCGACCGCGCCACCTTCCCCGAGGGCCACCCAGCCAGCGTGCAGGGCATCAGCGCCACCCGCCTGTTCCACTACCCGGCCACCAGCCGACAACCCGAGACCCTATCGGCCGAGATCGCCCGCGATCAGGCCCTGGACGGCTGGCTCTGCGCCCACGGCCACCGGGTCGAATTCGTCATGCTGGGCGGCCAGCCGCGCTTTGCCAGTTGCCACCTGGCGATCGGCAACACCCTCAACCAGCAACCCATCCCGCCCGGCGCCTGGCTCAAGGTCGACGAGGCGGCCCGCGCCAGCGCCCCCGACCCGGCCAGCGCGGCGCCGCGCTGGCTGCTGCGCGCCGAGGGCAGCGAGCCCTTGTCCGTGGACGGCCTGCCGCTGCTGAAAGTGGACATGACGCTGGACGCCCAGCGCCGCCTGCTGGCATTCGAGGGCCTGTTGGGGCGCGAAAGCGCCTTCGGCGGCATCACCTACCCCACCGGCACGCGCATGCTGACGGCCGGCCCGCGGGTGCCCGGCATGCAGCCCGGCGACCTGCTGTTCTCGCCATCGCGAGGCCGCGCGGCGCGGCAGGCGGACGGCAAGGAGGTCGCCGCCGGCATGTCGGTGCTGCAGGCGCCCGACGGCACCGTGCGCCGCGTGCTGTCCAACCGCGAGGCCGGCGTGCTGGACGTGGCCGCCATGCGGACCGCCCCCTGACAGCCGACCTTCCGGCCGCCGCCGCCGGCTGTCGCAAAGCAGTGGGATAATACGAAGCTTTCCCCCGCGCGCCGCCTTGCCCTGGCGGCGATTTCCGTCCTGCTCATTCATGAGACGAAGTCATGGCCGTTAACCTGCAGATCCCCTCCGAGTCCGAAATTTTCCCTGTTGCCGGCGTTGAAATCGGCGTCACCGAGGCCGGCATCCGCAAAGCCAACCGACGCGACCTGACGGTATTCCGCCTGGCCGAAGGCAGCAGCGTGGCCGGCGTGTTCACCCGCAACCGCTTCTGCGCCGCCCCCGTGCAGGTGTGCCAGGCCCACCTGGCCGACGGCGGCCCGATCCGCGCGCTGGTCATCAACACCGGCAACGCCAACGCCGGCACCGGCGCCGAGGGCCTGAAGAAGGCCCAGGACACCTGCGCCGAGCTCGGCCGCCTGCTCGGCGTGCCCGCCGCCCAGGTGCTGCCGTTCTCGACCGGGGTGATCCTGGAGCCGCTGCCGCTGGACCGCCTGTTCGCCGGCCTGCCGGGCGCCATCGCCAACCTGGGCGCCGATCACTGGTCGAGCGCCGCGCACGGCATCATGACCACCGACACGCTGCCCAAGATCTCGTCGCGCCGCTCCCAGATCGGCGGCAAGACCGTCACCTTCACCGGCATCAGCAAGGGCGCCGGCATGATCCGCCCCAACATGGCGACCATGCTGAGCTTCCTGGCCACCGACGCCGGCATCGCCCAGCCGCTCCTGCGCAAGCTGGCGGTCGAGATCGCCGACGCCTCGTTCAACCGCATCACCGTGGACGGCGACACCTCCACCAATGACTCGTTCATCATCGTCGCCACCGGCAAGTCCGGGGTCGAGGTCAACGCCGAGTCCGACACCGCCTACGCCGCCGTGCGCGAGGCCCTGACCGCCGCCGCGCTGGAACTGGCGCAGAAGATCGTGCGCGACGCCGAAGGCGCCACCAAGTTCATGACCATCCGCGTCGAGGAAGCCGGCACCACCGAGGAAGCCCTCAAGGTGGCCTACGCCGTGGCCCACTCGCCGCTGGTCAAGACGGCCTTCTTCGCCTCGGACCCCAACCTGGGCCGCATCCTGGCCGCGGTTGGCTATGCCGGCATCGACGACCTGGACGTGTCGAAGATCCGCCTGTGGCTGGACGACGTGCTGGTGGCCAAGGACGGCGGCCGCAACCCGGCCTACCAGGAAGCCGACGGCCAGCGCGTGATGAAGCAGGCCGAGATCGCCGTGCGCATCGCGCTGGGCCGCGGCCAGGTCAGCGACACCGTCTACACCTGCGATTTCTCGCACGAGTACGTGTCGATCAACGCCGACTACCGTTCCTGATCAAGACCCGCCATCCGCCCGGCTGACCCCGGGCGCGAAGCGACGGCGTTCAGTTGCGCGCCGGGCCTCGCGGGATGGCGGCAGCAATGAAATCCAGTGGCTGCGCCTTACCCATCGCCGGTCACTGCCCCCGGGGAATCCGTGGCATCACCGCGGTCCCCGGCAGGTGACAGCCGTTGAGCGGCGCGCGCCCCCACGACGCCTTTGCGGCGGGACACGCGCCCTCTTCTTCCGACGATGCCCGCGAACGCGACGCGGGCCCGGTGCCGGGCCCGCCCGTTCGCTCTTCCAGGATCACACCGTGACCGCGAACGAATTCACCACCCTCATCCAGCGCGCCGAGCGCGTCCTGGCCCAGCTTGAAGCCTGGCTGCCCCCCGCGCCCCCCGATATCGACTGGAGCGCCCACGCGTTCCGCTGGCGCAAACGCGGCTCGCGCGGCTGGCTCGACGCCGTGCGCCACGTGGCCCGCATCGACCTCGAAGACCTGCAGCACATCGAGCGCCAGAAAGGCATCATCGACCGCAACACCGTGCAGTTCATCGAGAAGAAGCCCGCCAACAACGTGCTCATGACCGGCGCGCGCGGCACCGGCAAGAGCTCGCTGGTCAAGGCCATGCTGGCCGCCTACGGCGACCGGGGGCTGCGCCTGATCGAAGTCGACAAATCCGACCTGGGCGACCTGGCCGACATCGTCGAGCTGGTGGCCTCGCGCCCCGAGCGTTTCATCGTGTTCTGCGACGACCTGTCGTTCGAGGAAGGCGAGGCCGGCTACAAGGCGCTCAAGTCCGTGCTGGACGGCTCGGTGGCCGCCTCGGGCGACAACGTGCTGATCTACGCCACCTCCAACCGGCGCCACCTGATGCCGGAATACATGAGCGAGAACCTGCAGGCCAAGCACCAGCCCGACGGCGAGATCCACCCCGGCGAAACCGTCGAGGAAAAGATCTCGCTGTCCGAGCGCTTCGGCCTGTGGCTGTCGTTCTATCCCTTCAAGCAGGACGACTACCTCGACATCGTCTACCACTGGCTGCGCGAGCTGGGCTGCCCGGAAGACCAGATCGAACCGTCCCGCACCGAGGCGCTGCAATGGACCATCGAGCGCGGCTCGCGCTCGGGCCGCGTCGCCTACCAATTCGCCCGTGACTGGGCTGCCCGCCATGTCTGACAAAATCATCGATGTCGCCGCCGGCCTGATCCTGCGTCCGGACGGCATGCTGTTGCTGGGGCAACGCCCCGAAGGCAAGCCCTGGTCGGGCTGGTGGGAGCTGCCCGGCGGCAAGCTCGAACCCGGCGAAACCGTGCTGCAGGCGCTGGCGCGCGAGCTGCAGGAAGAGATCGGCATCCGCGTGACGCAGTCGCGGCCCTGGGTGACCTACGTGCACGCCTACCCCCACACCACGGTGCGCCTGGCGTTCTGCCACGTCACCGGCTGGGAAGGCGAGCCGCGCAGCCTGGAGAACCAGCGCCTGGAATGGGTCGACCCTGCCAACGCCGCGTCCGTCGGCGACCTGCTGCCCGCCACCCTGCCGCCGCTGCGCTGGCTGCAACTGCCGACCGCCTATGGCATCAGTTCGATCGGCTCGCGCGCCGGCCTGTCGGCGTTCCTGGGCCGGCTGGACGCGGCGCTGGCGCGCGGCGTCAGGCTGGTGCAACTGCGTGAACCGCAGTGGCCCGACGGCCCGGCCTCGGCCTCGCTGCACGAGGCGCTGCAGCAGATCGTCAAGCGCTGCCACGCCGCTGGCGCCCGCGTGCTGGTCAACAGCGCCCATCCGGCCGCCTGGTGGCGCGAGGCCGACGGCGTGCACCTGCGCGGCGCCGATGCCGCGCGCCTGGCCGCCCGGCCCGACCTGCCGGCCGGGGCGCTGGTCGGCGTCTCGGCGCATGACAACGCCCAGGTGGTGCACGCGCGCGAGCTGGGCGCGGACTTCGCCGTGCTGGGCCCCGTGCTGGACACGCCCAGCCACCCCGGCGCGCCGACGCTCGGCTGGGACGGCTTCGTCGAAGGCAACCGCGACGCTGGCATCCCGGTGTTCGCGCTCGGCGGGCAATCCACCCAGACGGTCTCGCACGCCCTGCGCCATGGCGCGCACGGCATCGCCGGCATCCGCGGCCTGATCTGAGGCCGTGGCCGCGGGGCGCGGCAGGCCCGCGCGGCCGCGCCGGCGCCTTTCCCTGCGCCTAGGGAAACTCCCCCCTTGCCGCGCGGGGCGCCCGCGCCCTATCTTGAGCATTGTTGTGACCATACGGTCACAACAAGGGATGGCTTGGGGCCGACACCTTGCC
Source organism: Achromobacter sp. SIMBA_011 (assembly GCF_046535435.1). Taxonomy (NCBI): domain Bacteria; kingdom Pseudomonadati; phylum Pseudomonadota; class Betaproteobacteria; order Burkholderiales; family Alcaligenaceae; genus Achromobacter; species Achromobacter sp. SIMBA_011. The sequence goes on from NZ_JAWRWN010000007.1 coordinate 249,204, forward strand.
GCGCGGCCGCGGTTCCCGGACGGCGAAGTCTGGCAAGATGACACCCTCCCCTCACCAAGAAGGAACCGGCCAATGTCCCGACGTGAGAATACCGAGCGCCAGATCCTGCAGGCCCTCGAAGACCAGATCAAGGAAACCGGCATGGGAGGCGTAGGCATCAACGCCATCGCCAAGCGCGCCGGCGTCAGCAAGGAACTCATCTACCGCTATTTCGACGGCATGCCCGGCCTGATGCTGGCCTGGATGCAGGAACAGGATTTCTGGACCCGCAATCCCGACCTGCTGGCGGCGGACGAATCGAGCCAGCGCAGCCCCGGCGACCTGGTGCTGTCGATGCTGCGCGCGCAGATCGACGCGCTGTCCGGCAACGAGACGCTGCGCGAAGTACGACGCTGGGAACTGATCGAACGCAATGAGGTGTCCGCGCCGCTGGCGGATCGCCGCGAACGCGCCGCGCGCGGTTTCATCGACCGCGTCGACGGCCTTACCCCCGACATGGACGTGCCCGCCGTCGTCAGCGTGATGCTGGCGGGCGTGCTGTACCTGATGCTGCGCGCCAAGACCGAAAGCCATTTCCTGGGCGTGCCGCTGCGCACCCCGGAAGGCTGGGCGCGCATCAACGGCGCGCTGGAGCACCTGGTGAAACAGGGCTTCCCGGACGCGCTCAACCAGCAATCCCTCGCCCACCTGGAGACGCGCCGCAAGCAAACGCGGCCGCCCGCCGACCCCGGACCCTGACCCCATCCCATGCCCGCGCAATCCGCTTTGCAGGAATACGACCTCATCATCACCGGCGGCCTGATCGCCGACGGCCTGGGCGCCCCCGCCCACCGCGCCGACCTGGCCATCTCGGGCCAGCGCATCGCGGCCATCGGCGACGGCGCGGCCTGGCATGCCCTGCACCGCATCGACGCCACCGGCAAGGTGGTGGCGCCCGGCTTCATCGACTGCCATACCCATGACGACCGCGCGCTGCTGGCCGCGCCGCTGATGCGGCCCAAGGTCAGCCAGGGCGTCACCACGGTGGTGACCGGCAACTGCGGCATCAGCCTGGCCCCGGTGCACGCGCCCGGCGACGTCGTGCCGCCGCCCTTGAACCTGCTGGCCCAGCACACCGGCGAACTGTATGCGCGGATGCAGGACTACGCCGCCGCGCTCCAAGCCAGCCCGGCCGCGGTCAACAGCCTGGCGCTGGTGGGCCATTCCAGCCTGCGGGTGTCGGCGATGGACCGCCTGGACAGGCCCGCCGACAAGAAGGAAATCGCGGTCATGCGGCACGCGCTCGACCAGGCCATGGCGGCCGGCGCCGCAGGCCTGTCGACTGGCCTGTACTACCCCACCGCCATGCACGCCAGCACCGAAGAGGTCATCGGCGTGGCCGCGCCGCTGTCATCGTGGCAGGGCCTGTACACCACCCACCTGCGGGACGAGGCCGACCACGTCTGCGACGCCATGGAGGAAGCCTTCCTGATCGGCCGCGCCGCCGACGTGCCGGCGATTCTGTCGCACCACAAGGTCACGGGCAAGCACAACCACGGCCGCACCGCCGAAACGCTGGCGCTGTTCGACCGCGCCCGCGCCGACCAGCCGCTGGGCATGGATGTCTATCCCTACTCTGCCTCTTCCACCATCCTGGAGCCGCGCCGCGTGCCGGCCGGCGAAAGAATCATCGTCACCTGGTCACAGACGCGGCCCGAGATCCAGGGCGTGGATCTGCGCGAGCTGGCGGCGCGCGAAGGCAAGGACCCGCAGCGCCTGGCCGAGGAACTGTCGCCCGGCGGCGCCATCTATTTCTCGATGGACGAAGACGACGTCAAGCGCGTCATCGGCCACGGCAGCGTGATGATCGGCTCGGACGGCCTGCCGCACGACCAGCGGCCGCATCCGCGCCTGTGGGGCGCGTTCTCGCGGGTGCTGGGACGCTACGTGCGCGAAATGCGCGTGCTGGGCATGGAAGAGGCGATCCGACGCATGACCAGCCTGACGGCGGCCCAGTTCGGCCTGCGCGACCGCGGCGTGCTGCGCCCCGGCTGCTATGCCGACGTGGTGGTGTTCGATCCGGCCGCGGTGACCGACCTGGCCACCTTCGCCGAGCCGCTGCGTCCGTCCGCCGGCATCCAGGCGGTGCTGGTCAACGGCGAGCTGGTCGAGGCGCATGGCGTGGCCACCGGCGCCCGCCCCGGCCGCCTGCTGCGCGATGCCGACCGCGCCGCCCCCGGTTTCGAAACACCGGCCTGGGCCGCCTGAATCCCCGTCATCCGGCGCCCTGACGCGAGCGCCGCATCGTTCCCGGAGCATCATGCACACAATCGTCATCGGCGCGGGCGTGGTCGGCATGACCACCGCCTACTATCTGCATCGCGAAGGCCACCGCGTCAGCGTGGTGGAAGCCGGCCCCGGCCCTGGCCTGGTCACCAGCCGCGCCAATGGCGCCCAACTCAGCTACAGCTTCGTCGCGCCGCTGGCCGACCCGGCGGTGCTGCCCAAGCTGCCCGCGTGGCTGCTGGGGCGCGACACGCCGCTGCGCTGGCGGCCAAGGCTCGACCCCGCGCAATGGCGCTGGTGCCTGGACTTCCTTCGGGCCTGCACCCGCGGCCGCAGCCGCGCCACGACCCGTGAACTGCTGGCGCTGGGGCTGTACAGCCGCCATTGCGTGCACCAGTTGGTCGGCCATGAGCGGCCGGCGTTCGACTTCAGTTCGGGCGGCAAGCTGCTGGTCTACCAGGACGCGGCGGCCTATGGCCGCGCGCTCGCGCAGATGGACTACCAGGCCTCGCTGGGTTGCGAGCAACGCGCCCTGGACCGCCAGGCCTGCCTGGCGCTGGAGCCGGCGCTGGCCGACATCGGCGACAGCATCGCCGGCGCCATCCACACGCCGACCGAGGACGCCGGCGACTGCCTGCGCCTGTGCACCGAGCTGGAACGCATCCTGCGGGCCTCGCCCGGCGCGGCGCAATTCCATTTCGACACGCCGGTGTCGGCGCTGCGCACCGAAGGCGGCCGCATCGTGGCGCTGGCCACGCCCGCCGGCGACCTGCAGGCCGACCAGTACGTGCTGGCTGGCGGCATCGGCGCGCAGGCGCTGGCGCGCCGCATCGGCATGGACCTGCGCATCTATCCGCTCAAAGGCTACAGCCTGACCTACGACCTGACGCCCGACAGCATCGCGCCGCGCGCCAGCATCAGCGACATCGGCCGCAAGGTGGTGTATGCGCGGCTGGGCCAGCGCCTGCGGGTGGCGGGCATGGTCGACATCGGCGCGGCAGGCGGCGCCATTGACCCGCGCCGCACGCGCAGCCTGGAACGCGACGTGGCGCGCCTGTTCCCGCGCCTGAACGCCGCCGGCGCGCCGCAACCCTGGGCCGGCCTGCGGCCGGCGCGTCCCGACGGCAAGCCGTTGATCGGCGCCACGCCGTGGCGCAACCTGTGGCTCAACGCCGGCCATGGCGGCCTGGGCTTCACCCTGGCCGCCGGCAGCGCGCGCATGCTGGTCGATCTGATGCGCGGACAACCGCCCGCCGTGCAAGCCGCGAGCTTCGCGCTCGCCGCCTGACGGCGCGCCGCGCCGGGTTCAGCGGCGGGCCGGCCTCATTCGGCCTTGATGCCGCGGCCCTGGATCAGCTTGCCCCACTTGTCGCGCTCCTTGACCTCGAAGGCGGCCAGGTCGGCGCCGAACAGGTTGCCGGGCGTGGCGCCGCCTTGCGCCAGCGACTGCCGCAGAGCCGGCGATTGCAGCGCCTGCTTCATCGCCGCGATCAGCTTATCCACCACCGGCGCGGGCGTGCCGCGCGGCGCATAGAGACCCGACCAGGCGGTCACTTCGAAACCCGGCAGGCCCGCTTCGGCCATGGTGGGCAGGTCCGGCGCGGCCGGACTGCGCTCGGCCGACGTGACGGCGATGCCGCGCAGCCGGTCGCCGGCCTTGAGCGCCGCCATCGAGCTCGGCAGGTTGTCCATCAGTATGTCCACCTGCCCGCCGATCACCGCGGGGATCGCAGCCGACGATCCCTTGAATGGCACATGCAGCATCTGCAGACCCGCCATCGACTCGAAGTAGGCGCCTGTCAGGTGCACCGAAGATCCGATGCCGGGCGAGGCATAGGAATACCTGCCCGGGTCCTTCTTCACCGCCCGCATGACATCCTGCAACGTGTGCCATGGCGAGGCGGCCGCCACCGCCATCACGTTCGGCGTGGAGGCGATCATGCCCAGCGGCGCCAGGTCGGTCGCGGGGTTGAAGCCGATGTTCTTGTACAGGAACTGATTGACGCTCTGCGTGCCCACCGAACCCAGCACGATGGTGTAGCCGTCGGGTTGGGCCCGCGCGGCCGCCGCCACGCCCAGGTTGCCGGCCGCGCCCGGCTTGTTCTCGACCACGATGGACTGGCCCAGCGCCGGGCGCATGTGCTCGGCGATGGTGCGAGCGAAAATGTCGGTGGTGCCACCCGGCGGAAACGGCACGATCAGGGTGATGGGGCGTTCCGGCCAGGCCGCCGCCGCCGGGGCGGCCAATGCACCTGTCAACGCGATCCCGCCCGCGAGCGCCATGGCGACGCCCTTTCCCGCACGAAAAAACCTGTCCATCCTCTTTCCCCTTCGTCAGAAGTGTTCGATCGATCAAACGGAATCCGGTGCGTCGGCGCGTCGCGATTCGGCGCGGCAGCCGGGCCGTGGACGGCGCCACGACCGGGCCTGGGCCTGACGTGACCATTCGGTCACTTTTGTCGCATTAGGAACCCGGGCCTGCGGCTTGTCAATCGGGGAGAGGAGGAGTTAGGCGTTATCCCTACCTGACGGCGGCAGGGGCCGGCGCGGCCCCCGACGTGGCGCCAGCGGCCGGCGCGGCGGCGCGCTCCACGCCTTGCGCCGCGGGCAGCCCGTTCCAGCCGCCGCCCAAAGCGACGATCAGGTTGACGCTGGCCACCAGGCGATTGCCGTACAGGCTGAGCGCGCTGCGTTCGTTGCTGAGCGCGGTGGCATCCACCACCGCTACGCTCAGGTAATCGACCAGCCCGGCCTTGTACTGGTTCTGGATCAGCCGCAGCGATTCGCGCGCCGACTCCAGCGCGCGGCGCTGCACGGTCTGTTCGTTCTCCATCACGCGCAACTGGATCAGGTAGTCCTCGACCTCGCGCAGCCCGGTCAGCGCCGCCTGGCGGTAGGCCGCCGCCTGGGCATCGTAGGACGCGCGCGCCTGCTCGACCTGCGCCTGGCGCGCGCCGCCATCGAAAATCGTCAACGCCAGCGCCGGGCCCAGTGACCAGAAGCGCGCCGGCGCGGTCAGCAGTTCGGCGAACTGGCCGTTGCGGAAGCCTCCGTCGGCCGACAGGGTCAGGCTGGGGAACCAGGCCGCCTGCGCCACGCCGATCTGCGCATTGGCGGCGGCGGCGCGGCGCTCGGCGGCGGCCACGTCGGGACGGCGCTCCAGCAGCTCGGACGGCAGGCCCACCGGAATCCGCGGCAACTGCAGCGAGAACGGCGCCGGCGGCAGGCTGAAGTGCGACGGCGCCTGGCCCATCAGCACCGCGATGGCATGTTCGTACTGGCCGCGCTGCCAGTCCAGGTCGATCGACTGCGCGCGCGTGCTTTCGACCTGGGTGCGCGCCACCGCCACGTCCGACTGCCCCGCCACGCCAACGTTGTAGCGGTTCTGCGTCAGTTGCAGCGACTTTTCATAGGCCGCCACCGTGGCGTCCAGCAGGCGCTTCTGTTCGTCCAGCACGCGCAGTTGCAGATAGGCCTGCACCAGCGCGGCCTGCGCGCTCAGGCGGGTCGCGGCCAGGTCGGCCAGGCTGGCCGCGGCGCTGGCCTCGGACGATTCGACGCTGCGGCGCACCCGGCCCCACACATCCAGCTCCCAACTGACGCTGCCGGTCAGCGAATACTGGTTGGACACGTTGCCGCCGCCGCCCGACGAGGCGGACGACGAACCGCCGCTGCCGCCGCCACTGCCCGAACGGGTCAGGCCGGCGCCCGCCCCCACGGTGGGGAAGAAGCCGGCGCGGGCGCCGCGCACCAGGCCAAGCGCCTGGCGGTAGTTCGCCTCGGCCTGGGCAATGGTCTGGTTGGAGGCATTGAGGTTGTCCACCAGGCCATTGAGCGTGGCGTCGTCATAGACGCGCCACCATTGGCCGCGGTCGGCGTCGTCGCGCGGCTCGGCCCGCTTCCAGCCCGGCACCTCGTCCTGGCCTTCCTTGTAGGCCGCGCCCACGTCCAGCGCCGGCCGCTGGTAGTCGGGACCGACGGCGCAAGCGGCCAGCGCCGCGCACAGCGCCAGGGTGATGCCGGCGCGCGGCAGGAAGGCGGAAGGGAAAGGCTTGGCGTTGCGGATCATAGTTGTTCTATCGAAGCGGCCCCGCCGCGCCGGGCGCGCCCGCGCGCGGCCCAGAGGCGGAAACGGTCAAGGTAAAGATAGACCACCGGCGTGGTGTACAGCGTCAGGATCTGGCTCAGCACCAGTCCGCCCACGATGGTAATGCCCAGCGGCTGGCGCATCTCGACGCCGGCCCCCGTGGCCAACACCAGCGGCAACGCGCCAAAGATGGCGGCCATGGTGGTCATCATGATCGGCCGGAAGCGCGTCAGGCAGGCCTGGAAGATGGCTTCGCGCGGCGCCATGTGCTGGTTGCGCTCGGCCTCCAGCGCGAAATCGACCATCATGATGGCATTCTTCTTGACGATGCCGATCAGCAGGAACACCCCGATCAGCGCGATCAGCGTGAAGTCCATGCGCACCAGCAGCAAGGCCAGCAACGCGCCCAGCCCGGCCGACGGCAGCGTCGACAGGATCGTCAGCGGATGCACGAAGCTCTCGTACAGGATGCCCAGCACGATATACATGGTGACCAGCGCCGCCAGGATCAGCCACGGCTGCTGCGCCAGCGTCTGCTGCAGCACCGCCGCCGTGCCCTGAAAGCCGGCCTGAATCTGGTCCGACGGCAGGCCGATGCGCGCCACCGCCGCATCGATGGCGGCGGTGGCCTGGCCCAGCGACACGCCCGGCGCCAGGCTGAACGACACCGTATCGGCGACGAACAGGCCCTGGTGCTGCACGCTCAGCGGCGCATTCGCGTTCTCGAAGCGAGCGAAGGCCGCCATCGGCACCCGCGCCCCGCTGGCGGTGATGACCTCGACCTGCTTGAGCGACTCGATGTCCTGCGCGAACTTCGGGTCCACCCCCAGCACCACGTGGTACTGGTTCAGCGGCCCGTACATCACCGACACCTGGCGCTGGCTGAAGGAATTGTTCAGCACGGTCGAGATCGTCGCCATGCTCACGCCCAGCCGGGTGGCGGCGTCGCGGTCGATCACCAGGTTGATCTCGCGGCCCTTGTCCTCGACGTCGGTATCGACGTCGGTGATCTCGGGCACCTTCGCCATGGCCTGCTGCACCTTGGGCATCCACGAACGCAGCAGTTGCAGGTCGCCGGACATCAGCGTGTAGTCATAGGAACCCTGGCTCTGGCGGCCGCCGACGCGGATGTCCTGCTGCGCCACCAGGAACATGCGCGCGCCCGGCATGTTCTGCAGCCGCGCCCGCAGGCGGTTGATGACCTGCTCGGCCGAGACATTGCGCTCGCCCAGCGGTTTGAGCTGGATCTGCATGAAGCTGCTGTTGCTGCCGCCGCGCCCGCCGGCGTAGCCGGTCATGCTCTGCACCGCCGGATCGGACAGCACCACCTTGCGCAAGGCCTCCAGCTTGGGCACCGTGGCCTGGAACGACGTGCCCTGGTCCACCCGGAAAAAGCCCAGCAACTGGCCGGTGTCCTGCTGCGGGAAGAAGCCCTTGGGCACGACGGTGTACAGGTACACGTTCAGGCCCACCGCCGCCGCCAGGACCAGCATCATCAGCCGGCCATGGGCCAGCGCCCACGCCAGGCTGCGGCGGTAGCCGTCCTGCATCCAGGCAAAGCCGCCCTCGGCCCAGCGCGCCAGCCGGCCGGGCGGCTTCGGTTCCTTGGGCTCCGCCTTGAGCAGGCGCGCGCACATCATCGGCGTCAGCGTCAGCGACACCACCAGCGACACCATGATGGATGCCGACAGCGTCACCGCGAATTCCCGGAACAGGCGCCCCGCCACCCCGCCCATCAGCAGGATCGGAATGAACACCGCCACCAGCGACAGGCTCATCGACAGCACCGTGAAGCCCACCTCGCGCGAGCCGCGCAGCGCCGCCCGCATCGGCGACATGCCGTTCTCGACGTGCCGCATGATGTTCTCCAGCACCACGATGGCATCGTCCACCACGAAGCCGGTGGCCACGATCAGCGCCATCAGCGAGATGGTGTTGAGCGTGAAGCCGCACAGATACATGACGCAGAAGGTGCCGATCAGCGATACCGGCACCGCGACGCTGGGAATGATGGCCGCGCGCCAGCGCCGCAGGAACAGCAGCACCACCAGCACCACCAGGCCCACCGCGATGATCAGCGTCAGCTCGGCCTCGTGCAGCGAGGCGCGGATGCTGGGGGTGCGGTCCTGCGCCACGGTCAGTTGCACGTCGGCCGGCATCAGCGCCAGCAGCGTCGGCAGTTGCGCGCGCACCGCGTCCACGGTTTCGATGATGTTGGCGTCGGCCTGGCGCCGCACGATCATCAGGATCGCGTTGCGCTGGTTGTAGAAGCCGGTCTGGTACAGGTCCTCGACCGAGTCCTCGACCCTGGCCACGTCCGACACCCGCACCGGCGCGCCGTCGCGCCAGGCCACGATCAGCGGCCGGTACTGTTCGGCGCGGCTGAGCTGGTCGTTGACCATGATCTGCCAGTGGTACTGGTCGTTCTCCAGCACGCCCTTGGGCCGGTTGGCATTGGCATTGGCCAGCGCCGTGCGCACTTCGTCCAGCGACACCCCGCGATTGGCCAGCGCGCCCGGCAGCACCGTCACGCGCACCGCCGGCAGCGAACTGCCGCCCACCGTGACCTCGCCCACGCCATCGACCTGCGCCAGCTTCTGCGCCACGATGGTCGAGGCCAGGTCGTACATCTGGCCCTGGCTCAGGGTGTCGGACGTCATCGCCAGCGTCATGATGGGCGCGTCCGAGGGATTGGACTTGTGGTACGTGGGGTTGCTGCGCAGGCTGGTCGGCAGCAGCGAGCGGGCGGCGTTGATGGCCGCCTGCACGTCGCGCGCGGCGCCGTTGATGTCGCGCGACAGGTCGAACTGCAGCGTCACGCGGGTCGAGCCCTGCGTGCTGCTGGAAGTCATCTCGGTCACGCCGGCGATGCTGCCCAGCGAGCGCTCCAGCGGCGTGGCGACGCTGGACGCCATGGTCTCCGGGCTGGCGCCGGGCAGGCTGGCCGACACCGAGATGGTGGGAATATCCATCTGCGGCAGCGGCGCCACCGGCAACAGGAAGAACGACAGCATGCCCGCCAGCACGACCGCCAGCGACAGCAGCGTGGTCGCCACCGGCCGGACGATGAAGGGCGCCGACAGGATCACGGCGCGCTCCCGGCGCGCGCCTGGCGCGTGCCGCGCCAGCGCCGCGACATGCGGTCGAACATCAGGTAGATCACCGGCGTGGTGAACAGCGTCAGCACCTGGCTCAGCAGCAGCCCGCCCACCATCACCAGGCCCAGCGGCTGGCGCAGCTCGGCGCCCGTGCCCGTGGACAGCATCAGCGGCAGCGCGCCGAACAACGCCGCCAGCGTGGTCATCAGGATCGGCCGGAAACGCAGCAGCGCCGCCTCATGGATCGCCGCGCGCGGCGACAGGCCGCGCTTGCGCTCGGCGTCGAGCGCGAAGTCGATCATCATGATGGCGTTCTTCTTGACGATGCCGATCAGCAGGATGATGCCAATGATGCCGATCATGTCGAGCTCGGTGCCGCTGATCAGCAGCGCCAGCAACGCCCCCACGCCGGCCGACGGCAGCGTCGACAGAATGGTGATCGGGTGGATGTAGCTTTCGTACAGCACGCCCAGCACGATGTACATGGTGACGATGGCCGCCAGGATCAGCCACAGCGTGCTCGACAGCGAATTCTGGAACGCCAGCGCCGCGCCCTGGAAGCGCGTCTCGACGCTGGCCGGCATGCCGATCTCGGCCTCGGCCGCGGTGATTGCCTCGACCGCGGCCGACAGCGATGCGCCCTGCGCCAGATTGAACGACACCGTGACCATCGGGAACTGGTCCAGCCGGTTCACCGCCAGCACCGTCTTGCCCTCGGTGATGCGGGCAATCGACGACAGCGGCACCTGCGCGCCGGTCGAGGTCGGGACGTGGATCTGGCCGAGCGAGGCCGGATTCATCTGGAACTGCGGCTGCACCTCCAGCACCACGCGGTACTGGTTGGACTGGGTGAAGATGGTCGAGATCAGGCGCTGGCCGAAGGCGTCGTACAGCGCCTCGTCCACCACCGCCGCTGTGATGCCCAGGCGCGAGGCCGCGTCGCGGTCGATTTCGACCCAGGTCTGCAGGCCGTCGTCCTGCAGGTCATCGGTCACGTCCTTCAGGCCCGGCACCTGGCGCAGCCGGTCGATCAGCTTGGGCGTCCATTCGCTCAGCACCTTCAGGTCCGGATTGGACAGGGTCATCTGGTACTGGGTGCGGCTGACGCGGTCCTCGATGGTCAGGTCCTGCACCGGCTGCATGTAGACGGTCAGGCCGTCCTGCTTGCCGAAGGCTTCCTGCAGCCGCGCCATGACCGTGCGCAGGTCGCCGTTGCGCTCGGCCTGCGGCTTGAGCGCGATCTGCATGCGCCCGGCGCTGAGGGTGGCGTTGCTGCCGTCCACGCCGATGAAGGACGACACCGCCTGCACGTCCGGATCCTCCAGCGCCAGCCGCGCCGCCGCCTGCTGGCGCTCGGCCATGGCGGTGAACGAAATGGACTGCGGCGTCTGTGTGATGGCCTGGATCAGTCCCGTGTCCTGCTGCGGGAAAAAGCCCTTGGGAACCAGGATGTACAGCAGCACCGTCAGCGCGAAGGTGGCCAGGGCCACCAGCAGCGTCAACGGCTGGTGCCGCAGCACCTTCTGCAGCATGCGGTCGTAGGCGGCAATGGTGCGGTCGATAAAGGCGCCGGTGACCTGGTGAAAGCGCCCGTGCTTCTGCTCGGATTCGGCACGCAGCAGGCGCGCGCACATCATCGGCGTCAGCGTCAGCGACACCACCAGCGAAATCAGGATCGACACCGCCAGCGTGATGGCGAACTCGCGGAACAGCCGCCCCACCACCTCGGTCATGAACAGCAGCGGAATCAGCACCGCGATCAGCGAGAAGGTCAGCGAGATCAGCGTGAAACCGATCTGCTGCGCGCCCTTGAGCGCGGCCTGCAACGGCGTCTCGCCCTCTTCGATGTGGCGGGCGATGTTCTCGATCATGACGATGGCGTCGTCCACCACGAAGCCGGTGGCGATGGTCAGCGCCATCAGCGTCAGGTTGTTGATGGAGAATCCGGCCAGGTACATGATGCCGAAGGTGCCCACCAGCGACAGCGGCACCACCACGCTGGGGATCAGCGTCGCGGTCAGGCTGCGCAGGAACACGAAGGTCACCATCACCACCAGCGCCACCGCCAGCAGCATCTCGAACTGCACGTCGGCCACCGAATCGCGGATGGTCTGGGTGCGGTCCGACACCACCGTCACGTCCAGCGTGGCCGGCAGCGCGGCGCGCAATTGCGGCAGCAGCGCCTGGATGCGGTTGACCACGTCGATGACGTTGGCGCCGGGCTGGCGCTGGATGTTCAGCAGGATGGCCGGCTTGTCGCCGGCCCAGGCCGCCTGGCGCGTGTCCTCGGCGCCCTCGACCGCGCGCGCCACGTCCGACAGGCGCAGCGGCGCGTTGTTCTTGTAGGCGATGATCAGGTCGTTGTAGTCGGTCGGCGACTTGAGCTGGTCATTGGCGTTGATGGTGGTCGAGCGCAGCGGCCCGTCCAGGTTGCCCTTGGGCTGGTTGACGTTGGCGCCCACCACCGCGGTGCGCAGGTCGGTCAGCCCCAGGCCGTTGGCCGCCAGCGCCTGCGGATTGACCTGCACCCGCACGGCCGGGCGCTGCCCGCCCGCCACGCTCACCAGGCCCACGCCCGGAATCTGCGACAGCTTCTGCGCCACCCGCGTATCGACCAGATCGCGCACCTGCGGCAAGGGCATGGTGGGCGAGGTGATGGCCAGCGTCAGCACCGCCGCGTCGGCCGGATTGACCTTGTTGTAGGTCGGCGGCACCGGCAGGTCGCTGGGCAGCAGGTTGGATGCCGCGTTGATGGCGGCCTGCACCTGCTGCTCGGCCACGTCCAGCGGCAGCGTCAGGTTGAACTGCATGGTGATGACCGAGGCGCCGCCCGAACTGGTCGACGACATCTGGTTCAGGCCCGGCATCTGGCCGAACTGCCGTTCCAGCGGCGAAGTCACCAGCGACGTCATCACGTCCGGGCTGGCGCCCGGATACAGCGTGGTCACCTGGATGGTGGGGTAGTCGACCTCGGGCAGCGCCGACACCGGCAACATGCGGTAGGCGATGAAGCCCGCGATCAGGATGGCCACCATCGACAGCGTGGTGGCCACGGGCCGCAGGATGAACAGGCGCGACGGGCTCACGGGGCGGCCCCTCGATCAGCGCGTGGCGGGCGTGGTGCCCGCCGGCGCGCCCCCGCCCAGCGACTTGTCCTTGGCGGCGGGGATCACCTCGCCCCCGCCCACGACCTCGACCTTGGCGCCGGCGCGCAGGCGGTCGGTGCCCTCGGTGACGACACGGTCGCCCGGCTGCAGGCCCTCGTTGACGGCGACCATGCCATTGTTGATGGCGCCCAGCTTGACCTGCCTGACCTGCACGGTATTGTCCGGCTGCACCAGGAACACGAAGGCGCCGGCCGAGCCCTGCTGCACCGCCGCCGTCGGAATCGCGGTCACGCCCTTGCGCGTCAGCACGTGCAGGCGCACGTTGACGAACTGGTTGGGAAACAGCGCGTCGTCCTGGTTGTCGAACTTTGCCTTGAGCTTGAGGGTGCCGGTGGTGACGTCGATCTGATTGTCCAGCGTCTCCAGCGTGCCGGACGCGATGCGGCGGGTGTCGGCGCGGTCATAGGCCTCCACCGCCAGGGTGCGGCCCTGGGCCAGTTCGGCGCGCACTTCGGGCAATTGCGTCTCGGGCAGCGTGAACACCACCGAGATCGGCTGGGTCTGCGTGATCACCACCAGGCCGTTGGTGTCCGAGCTGGACACCAGGTTGCCGCGGTCGACCTGGCGCAGGCCGAGGCGGCCGCTGATCGGCGCCGTGATGCGGGCGTAGTCCAGTTGCAGGCGGGCATTGTCGACATTGGCCTGGTCGCTCTTGATGGTGCCTTCGTATTGCCGCACCAGCGCCGCCTGGGTGTCGACTTGCTGCTTGGCGATCGAGTCCTGCTTGAACAGGGCCTGATAGCGCTGCAGGTCGCGGCGCGCGTTCTCCAGCAGCGCCAGGTTCTGCATCTGGGTGCCGCGGGCCTGGTCCAGGGCCACCTGGAAGGCGCGCGGGTCGACCTGCGCCAGCAGGTCGCCGGCCTTGACCTGCTGGCCTTCCTGGAACGGCACGTCGACCAGTTCGCCGCTGACGCGGCTGCGCACGGTGACGGTGTTGTAGGCCGTGACGGTGCCCAGGGACTTCAGGTAGATATCGATGTCCTGCGTGACGGCGCTGGCCACGCGCACCGGCACGGCCAGGTTGGCCATGGCCGCGGCCATGTTGGGCCGTCCGCCCGCGCCCGGACGCCCGCCGCCCGCGCCACCCGGCTTGGCGGCCGGCCGCAGCGCCAGCCAGGCGATGCCGGCGACCACCAGCAAAAGCACCGCCAACCCGATGATTCTGCGGCGGGTCCAGCGGGAAGGCGACGAAACGGGACGGCTATCGGACATGGGATACGGTTCCGGCACTGACGGAGAAAGCCGTATTGTGACCTAGACGACCGACATTTCAGCCATTGTCCGTTACCGCTGAAATCGGCCGCAACAGGAATCGGGGCGGGATGCCCCCCCGCTCGCGCCCGACGGGCTACGAATTGCAGAGCGTGATCTGGAAGGGGATGCTGCGCGCCACCTGCTGTGGCTTGAATTCGCCGTCCTGCGTCGAAAAGCGGATCCAGATCATGTACTTATTCGCGCTGATCTCGGGAAAAACCCCCTGCGCCGGATCGACCCAGACGCGCAGCAGTTGGTACTGCTTGCCGCCCAGCATCTCCTGGTAAGCGCCCTGTTCGGCCACGATGTCGATCTTGCGGCCTGACTCGCGCAACAGGCGCAGCGCCAGGGTCAGGCCGTCGTTCAGGGCGGTGAAGGGCGCCAGCCAGGCCTGCAGGTCCGCGCAGCGCGCGGCTTCGGACTTATGCTGCCAGGCGTAGTACGACGGCATGTCGACCTGAGTCGCGCCGCCGGGCACCGCCAGGCGCCCGCGCAGGCTGGTGAGCCATTCGTTCTCGCGCAGCGACTGGCCGGTCTTGCCGGGCGCCGCCAGGGCCGAAGCCACCTTTTCGAGTTCGCGCAGCATGCCTTCGAGCGCGTCCTGCGCCACCCCGGGGTGGTCGCGCAACCCAACCAGCGCGACGCGCTGGCGTTCGAGGTCCTGCAGCACCGAGCCTTTCACGTCGGTGCGTTCGCAGACATCGAGCAGATCGAACAGCGAGGTGACGGCAACCTGGTGCTGGCGTGAATCCCCCTCGCGCGCAAAGAAGAACAGCCTGTCGAACAGGTATTCGAGCCGCAGGTAGGCGCGGATGCGCTCGTTGAAGGGATATTCGTAAACAATCACGCTTGTAAACAGGCCCATCAGAGGTCGGCCGGCGGGCCGAGATTATTCAGGGGTGCCGGCCAAGCCCGAAGCTTGCCGGCCCGTGGTGGCCGCCAGCTTGAGCCAGCGATCATGCAGGGTCTTCGCCTGCGCGCGCAATTGCTCCGGCGATGTCGCGCCGCCATTGTCGATGACGTCGTCCGCGACCTCGAGCCGGTCCGCCCGCGCAGCCTGTGCCGCCATGATACGCCGGATGGCTGAGTCCGTCAGCCCGCTGCGCGAGCGCACCCGGGCCACCTGGGTGTCGGGATCGCAATCGACCACGCAGATGCGGTCGACGCGGCCGCGCCAGCGCCCGATGGACTCGACCAGCAACGGCACCACGAACACCAGATAGACGCCGCGCGCGGCCTCGGCCTGGCGTTCGGTTTCGTGGCCGATGGCCGGATGCAGGATGGCTTCCAGGCGCAGGCGGACCTGCGGGTCGGCAAACGCGCGCTCGCGCATCCAGTCGCGATCGAGAGCGCCTGCCGGCGTCAACGCGTCGGGCCCGAACTCGCGTTCGATGGCGGGCATCGCCGCGCCGCCGGCCGCGGTCAGCGCGCGCGCGATCTCATCGGTATCGACCACCGATGCGCCCCATTCGCCCAGCAAGTCGGCCACGCGCGATTTGCCCGAGCCGATGCCCCCTGTCAGACCGATCTTGAACATGTTCGTCCTTCGTGTGCGCCCTGCTCCCCGCCGCCCCTGCGCCCCACCGGGCGCGCGCCGCCGCGGGGCGGACGCGCGTTCAATGCAGCAACCATCCCAGGCCTTGCTCGCCGCCCAACAGCAGCACGGCCACGCCCGCCAGCGCCAGGTATGGGCCGAACGGCAAGGCCTGGCCGCGGCGTGCCCGGCCGCCGAGCGTCAGGGCGCCGCCTACCACCACGCCGACCACCGAGGCGCCCAGCAGCAGCATTGGCAAGGCGCCGACACCGAACCAGGCCCCCAGCGCCGCCAGCAGCTTGAAATCGCCGTAGCCCATGCCTTCGCGGCCGGTCAGCAGGCGGAATGCATGAAAGATAACCCACAGGAACAGGTAGCCGGCCACCGCGCCCACTACCGCCATCGGTAGCGGCGTGAAGGCGTCGAACAGATTCACGAGCAGGCCGGCCCAGGTCAGCGGCAGCGTGATCGCGTCCGGCAGCAGGGTCGATTCCAGATCGATCCAGGCCAGCGCCACCAGCGCCGCCGACAAGCCCATGGCGCACAACGCGATGGGCGTGGCGCCGAAACGCCAGGCGCAGGCGGCGAACAGGATGCAGGTGATCGCCTCGATGGCGGGATAGCGCCAACCGATCGGGGCGCCGCACGCGGCGCAACGGCCGCGCAGCGCCAGCCAGCCCAGCAGCGGCAGGCGGCGCCAGCCCGTCACCGGCGCCTCGCAGCTCGGACAATGCGCGGCCGGCGCCCGCAGGTCGGAGTCGATCGCCGGCCGGGCATTGCCCGCCGCTTCCTGGCACTGCGCCTGCCACTCGCGTTCCATCATGCGCGGCAGGCGGTAGGTGACCTGCGTCAGCCAGCCGCCGACCAGCAGGCCGGCCAGCGCGGCCAGCGCGACAAACGCCGCCAGGGGCACCGGCAAGACATGCCACAGCGTCATGCGCGCCCTCGCGGCGCGGTCCGCCGCGCCGGCGGACGAGCGCGGACGGCAGGACGGCGGGCGGGCTGCCAGGAGCCGTGTCGTAATTTGTGCATAAAGTGCCGGCAACGCCTTTCAGGATGGTGGGGAACGTATCGAATCTTCGCATAAGTGCGTAAAATCGGAGACAGACTCAACTTACGGATCAGCTGCCATGGCCGCGCGCGTCGAAATCCTTACCCGCCCCCGCAAACTCAGCATGATGGGGCTGCTGTTAGCGGGCACGGCGCTGGCAGCCGCGGGCTGCGCCCAGCAACGCACCGAAGGCTATTACGATCCCCCGGTCGAAAGCACCGTCACCGACGCCCAGTACCAGGGTTCCGGCGCCGGCTACCGCACCGTGCTGCGGGCGCCGTCGCAGGTGCAGATCGCGCTGAAGCCCGACCAGAAGAAGACCCCGACCCAGGCCGCCGCGGCCCAGGGCGCCACCACCGAGGATGGCCAGCCCGTGCCGGAAGGCGCGAGCAGCGGCGCCAGCGCCGGCGCGGCGCCCGCCCCGGCGCCCGCCGCGACGCAGAGCGCCGCCGCCAACAGCCTGGTGCCGCAGCCGCAGACCTACATGGGTACGCTGCCGTGTTTCTCGCCCGCCATGCAGTGCACGGCGCAGCGCGTCACCCTGACCCTGGCGCCCAACGGCCGCTGGCGCGGCCGCACCGCCTACCTGGAAAACGATCCCCAGAAGGCCGCGCCGATCGTCGAGCAAGGCTGCTGGGACGCCACCGACGAGCGCCCGCCGCGCGTCCTGCTGCTCGACAGCAAGGGCAACATGCGGGTCGAATTCGTGGTCGCCGCCAACAACGTGCTGCGCGTGCGCTCCATCGGCGGCCAGTCGCCCAACCTGAACTACAACCTGACCCGCCAGCCGGACCTGGATCCGATCGACGAACTGGCCAAGGCCCAGGCGCCTCAATGCCCCTGAGCGCGGCGGGCCGGGTATCCAGCCCGGCCTGACCATCCCCCGCAGGGCCTGCCGGATGACGTATCCGCCAGGCCCTTGGTTTTTGGGGCGGCCTCCTGGACCGATGAAAGCCGAGGGGCGGCTGGCCACCCTCGAAAAGTAAGTGCCTACTTACTCCAGTATCCTTTATTGATAAGTGCCGCGCAGCAATCCGCGAGGATGGCATCGACCCGCTCCGCCCGCAGCGCATAGCGCGTGTCTGACGCGGGCGTATCCGCAGCGGGCTCGGGCGGCGGGGCGACCGGCGCCGCAGCCTCCGACCCGCACGGCAATGGCGCTCCCAGCACCGGCGACACGCCCGGTTGCCCAAAGGCGCACAGCCGGCAGGCCAGTTGCATGGCGTTGCGCACGCCCAGCTTGGCGAAGATCCGGGCGCGGTGGGCCTCGGCGGTGCGCAGGGAAATGTCCAGGTCAATCGCGATGACCTTGTTCGGACGGCCAGCCGCGACATAGGCGACGATCTGGCGCTCGCGCGGCGTCAGGGCGGACAGGAGGCGATCGAGGTCGGCGCGGGGAACGTGCATGGAATGGCTCTGCAATGATGACTTGCAGAGAGTCTGCCCCGCCCTCGCCGGCGACATAAGCTGGCAATTTTGCCAGGGGTGCGCGGCCCGGCCTGAGCCGGCCGCGGCGCAACCGGCTCAGGCCGTGTAGGCCAGCTCCAGGTTGTCGATCAGGCGGGTCGCGCCCAGCTTGGCGGCGGCCAGCACCACCACCGGCTCGCCCGCCTGGAGGTCGGCAGCTTCCGGACGCTTGAGGTCGCGCTGGCGGCGCAGGGCGATGTAGTCGACCTTCCAGCCGCGATCGGTCAGTTGCTGAGTGGCCTCGCGCTCCAGCCTCGCGGCGTCGCGCTCGCCGGCGGCCAGGCGCTGGCCGACGTTGTGCAGGGCGGCGTACAGGGCCGGGGCCTCGGCGCGCTCGGCCTCGCTCAGGTAGCGGTTGCGCGACGACAGCGCCAGGCCGTCGTCGGCGCGCACGGTCTCGTGCGCCAGCACTTCCACCGGCAGTTGGAACTGGCGGCACATGTTGCGCACCACCATCAGTTGCTGGTAGTCCTTCTTGCCGAACACGGCGACCCGCGGCTGGACACAGGAGAACAGCTTGAGCACCACGGTGCTGACGCCGGCGAAGAAGCCGGGGCGGAATTCGCCTTCGAGGATGTCGCCCAGGTCGTCCGGCGGCTGCACGCGGAAATTCTGCGGTTCGGGGTACATCTCGCGCTCGTTGGGCGCGAACAGCACGTACACGTCGCGCTCGCGTTCGAGCTTCTCGATGTCGGCGGCCAGGGTGCGCGGGTATTGGTCGAAATCCTCGTTCGGCCCGAACTGCAGGCGGTTCACGAAGATGCTGGCGACCACCGGGTCGCCGTGCTGGCGCGCCAGCTTCATCAGCGCCAGGTGGCCTTCGTGCAGGTTGCCCATGGTGGGCACGAACGAGACGCGGTTCTGGCCGCGCAGGTGGTCGCGCAATTCCTGGATGGTGTGGACGACTTTCAAGGGGGATCTCCGGGGTTGGGCGCACAGCCCGGGGGGAATCGGATCAGGCCGCGACCGCCGCGACGCTGGTGTAGGCCAGGCGCACGTAGATGGGCGCGTAAGGCTCGGCCTGGGTGATTTCCAGCAGCGATTCGCGCGCCAGTTCCAGCATGGCGATGAAGTGCACCACCACCACGGCGGCCGGCGCGCCCTCGCGCACCCGTTCCATGAACAGGTCGCCGAACTCCATGAAGCGCACGTCGTTCAGGCGCCGCAGGATGTGCGTCATGTGGTCGCGCACCGAAAGCTGTTCGCGGGTGATGTGATGGTGCTGGTTGAGCTTGGCGCGCTTCATGATGTCGGCCCACGCGGCGCGCAGGTCGTCGACGCTGACCTCGGGCAGCATGCGCTCGACGCTCAGGTCGGCGACCGCATGGCTGGTGACGAAGTCGCGGCCCAACTGGGGCAGCGCGTCGAGCTTCTGCGCGGCCAGCTTCATCTGCTCGTACTCGAGCAGGCGGCGCACCAGCTCGGCGCGCGGATCCTCGGGCTCTTCGCCGGTGTCGGTCTTCTTGACCGGCAGCAGCATGCGCGACTTGATCTCGATGAGCATGGCCGCCATCAGCAGATACTCGGCGGCCAGCTCCAGGTTGTGGATGCGGATCTGTTCCACATAGGACAGATACTGCCGCGTGACATCCGCCATGGGGATGTCCAGCACGTTGAAGTTCTGCTTGCGGATCAGGTAGAGCAGCAGGTCCAGCGGCCCCTCGAAGGCTTCGAGGAACACCTCCAGCGCATCCGGCGGGATGTACAGGTCCGTCGGCATCTGGAACAGCGGCTCGCCGTACAGGCGCGCGAACGCGACGCTGTCAACGGTGTCGGGCGTGCTGTCGACGGACGGTTCCACTAGCGCGGCCAGGGCATCGCCCGGGACGGAGGGGGTGTGGGCCATGGCTGCCGCAACGGTATCAGTCGGCCTGATACACGTACGGCTTTTGCGGCACGCGGGCGGCGCGGAAGCCTTCCAGCAGCTCCGCGTCCTGCGGCTTGTCCCACAGACGCGCACGGCCTTCGCGCTGGCGCTCTTCGGTGCCAGGGTGCGACTGCTTGTAGTCTTTGAGGAACTTGGTGATCTCGGATTCGTAGTTGGTTGCCATGGCACCAATTTCAGTGGGTTTCGGATACCCGGAGTTTACTGCACGCGGGGCCGGGAGCCGGCGTTACAATCTTCCGGGTCCCACCGCCCCCCTCCGCCATGTCAGCCGAATCCGCAGCCGCAGCCAATCCCGCTCCTCCCTCGACCCCGGACGCGGTGCGCGCGGCGCGCATGATTCCCTTCATCGTCGGCTGTGCGCTGTTCATGCAGATGCTGGACGCCACGGTGGTCGCCACCGCCCTGCCAGCCATGGCGCGGGCCCTGGGATCGACCCCGGTGCGGTTGAACGTCGCCATCACCTCCTACCTGCTGTCGGTGGCCGTGTTCGTGCCGGTCAGCGGCTGGGCCGCCGACCGCTACGGCGCGCGCCGCGTCTTCATCGCCGCCATCGGCCTGTTCACCCTCAGTTCCGTGGCCTGCGCCCTGTCGCAGGACCTGCCGCAACTGGTCATCGCCCGGGTGGTGCAGGGCATGGCCGGGGCCATGATGGTGCCGGTGGGCCGCATCATCCTGCTGCGCACGGTGCCCAAGCAGGACCTGCTGAAAGCCATGTCGTTCCTGTCGATCCCGGCGCTGCTGGGGCCGGTGATCGGGCCGCCGCTGGGCGGTTTCATGGTCACGTACATGTCGTGGCACTGGATCTTCCTGATTAACATCCCCATCGGCGTGCTCGGCATCGCGCTGGTGCTGCGCTACGTGGCCGAGATCAAGGAAGAATCGGCGCCGCGCCTGGACTGGCTCGGCTTTCTGCTCAGCGCCGTGTGCCTGGCCACGCTGGTCAGCGGCTTCGAGGCCATCGGCCGCGACGTCATGCCGCTGCCGATGCTGCTGGGCCTGATCGCGGTCGGCATCGTCTGCGGCCTGCTCTACGGCTGGCATGCGCGCCGCACCGAACACCCGATCATCGATCTGGCGCTGATGCGCATCCCGACCTTCGCCATCTCGACGCTGGGCGGCAACCTGTGCCGCTTCGCGGTCGGCGCCACGCCCTTCCTGCTGGCCATGCTGCTGCAGGTGGGCTTCGGCCTGTCGCCCTTCTCGGCCGGCCTGATCACCTTCGCCAGCGCCGCCGGCGCGCTGCTGATGAAATTCGTCGCCACGCCCATCGTCAGGCATTTCGGCTTTCGCCGCGTGCTGACCGTGAACGCGGTGCTGACCGGCGCCTTCATCGTGGTCTGCGCCACGTTCACCCCCACCACCCCGGTCTGGCTGATGATCGCCATCCTGCTGGTCGGCGGCTTCTTCCGCTCGCTGCAGTTCACCGGCGTAAATACGCTAACCTATGCCGACATTCCCCCGGCCAAGATGAGCCGCGCCAGCAGTTTCGCCGCCATGGCGCAGCAGCTCGGCATCAGCCTGGGCGTGGGCGTGGCCGCGGTGACCCTGAACATCAGCATGACCCTGCGCGGGGCGGAAAGCCTGGTGGTGGGCGACGTGATCGTCGGCTTCATCGTCATCGGCCTGCTGTGCGCGGCTTCGGTCTTTTCCTTTAGACGCCTCGACCCGCTGGCCGGGGCACACCTGAACGGCGCCAAGAACAGTGACGACGAATGAATTTGTCCTAGCCCTGGACCAGGGCACCACCAGCTCCCGCGCCATCGTGTTCGATCGCGATGGCGTGGTGCGCGGCATCGGCCAACGTGAATTCCGCCAGCACTATCCGCGGCCGGGCTGGGTCGAACATGACCCCGGCGAGATCTGGCACAGCCAGTTGGACGTGGCGCGCGAGGCCCTGCGCAACGCCGCCGCCAGCGCCGCCGACGTGGCCGCCATCGGCATCACCAACCAGCGCGAAACCACCCTGAT
Organism: Achromobacter sp. SIMBA_011; assembly: GCF_046535435.1. NCBI lineage: Bacteria > Pseudomonadati > Pseudomonadota > Betaproteobacteria > Burkholderiales > Alcaligenaceae > Achromobacter > Achromobacter sp. SIMBA_011. Next base: position 270,983 of record NZ_JAWRWN010000007.1, read on the forward strand.
CTGGGACCGCGCCAGCGGCCGCCCCCTGGCCCGCGCCATCGTCTGGCAGGACCGCCGCACCGCGCCGATGTGCGACCAGTTGCGCCAGGACGGCCACGCCGACTTCCTGCAATCGCGCACCGGGCTGGTGCTGGACGCCTATTTCTCGGGCACCAAGCTGGCCTGGCTGCTGGATCACGTGCCCGGCGCGCGCCAGAAGGCCGAGCGCGGCGAACTGGCCTTCGGCACCGTCGACACCTGGCTGATCTGGCAGCTGACCGGCGGCGCGGTGCACAGCACCGACCCCAGCAACGCCTCGCGCACCATGCTGTTCGACCTGCACACGCAGGACTGGAACGACGAGATCCTGGCGCTGCTCAACATTCCGCGCAGCGTGCTGCCCTCCATCGCGCCCAGCAGCGCGGTGGTGGGCGAGTCCCTGCCCGAATGGCTGGGCGGCTCGATTCCCATCGCCGGCGTGGCCGGCGACCAGCAGGCCGCCACCTTCGGCCAGGCCTGCTTCAAGCCGGGCATGGCCAAGAACACCTACGGCACCGGCTGCTTCATGCTGATGAACGTGGGCGACAAGCCGGTGCAGTCGCACAACCACCTGCTGTCGACCGTCGGCTGGGGCCTGCCGGCGCAAAGCCAGCCAGGATGGCGTCCGGCCTACATGCTGGAAGGCGGCGTGTTCGTCGCCGGCGCCGCGGTGCAATGGCTGCGCGACGGCCTGGGCATCATCCAGCGTTCCGAGGAAATCGAATCGCTGGCCGCCAGCGTGGCCGACACCGATGACGTCTTCATGGTGCCGGCCTTCGCCGGCCTGGGCGCGCCGCACTGGGACCCCTACGCCCGCGGCACCCTGGTGGGCCTGACGCGCGGCACCACCCGCGCCCACATCGCCCGCGCCACGCTCGAATCCATCGCGCTGCAGAGCGCCGAACTGCTGACCTGCATGAACGGCGACAGCGGTATCGCGCTGACCGAGCTGCGGGTGGACGGCGGCGCCGCCCGCAACGACCTGCTGATGCAGATGCAGGCCGACCTGCTGGGCGTGCCGGTGGTGCGCCCGCGGGTGCCCGAATCGACCGCGCTGGGCGCGGCCGGCCTTGCCGGCCTGGCGGTCGGCTTCTGGTCGGATCAGGACGAATTCGCCTCCAAGTGGCAGGCCGAACGCACCTTCGAACCGGCCTGGCCGGACTCGGTGCGCGAGGCCCGCATGCGGCGCTGGCGCCAGGCGGTGGAACTGTCCAAGGGCTGGTCCAACACCGCGAAGTGAACGGCGGCCGCCCGGCGCGCCGCTGACACGCGCCGGCTGCCTGCGCGCGGATCGCCGCGAGGCATCGGCGGCCTCGGCCCCTCCCCCGCCACCCATCACGCGCACGCAGCCGGCCGCTTACGGCCGCCGCGCCTGCGCCTGCATCACCCGCAGCGCCACGCGATAGCCGGCGAACACATAGAACGCATTGCTGTTCATCAGCAGCCACGCGCCCGCGCCGCCCAGCAGCGCGACCACCGGGCCGACCGCGCGCATGTCGCCCTGCGACCAGGCGATCAGGCCCAGCACGCCGGCAGAGGCCAACGCCAGCTCGGTGCGCTTGAGCAGCACCAGCCCCAGGCTGTAGCCGCCCATGAAGGCCACCACGCCGATCGCCAGCGCCAGGGCCGTGACGGCGCAGGCCAGCACCAGCGCGAAGGCCGCCAGCGCCGGTCCGGCCGGCCGCAGCAGCAGGCTCAGCAGGCCGATGCCGACGCCGATGCCGCCAACCATGGTCAGCACCGCCAGCGCCAGCGGCGACCACAGCCCCGGCGGCGCGGCGCGCGCATCCATCTCGGCAACGAAGCGGTGCATGGCCGCGGACGCGTCCGGCGCGCCCGCCTCGTCGCGCAGCGCCGCCTCCAGGCGGCGGCATTGCGCGATCAGCGCATTCAGCCCGGGGCCGGACGGCGCCATCACAGCCTCGTCACGCCCGGCGCGTGCTCGGCCACCGTGTTGCGCAGCGCGGCCATCGCCTCCTGCACGGCGGTCGGCCGGAACGCATCCTCGCGCCAGTACATGGCCACCGAGCCGAAGCCCGACAGGCGCATCGGAATGATGCGCATCGCCTTCATCTGCGTGAAGCGCAGCGCGGCGCGATGCGAAGCGACGCCGATCATGTCGCTGTTGTTGATCAGCGTGAGGTTGATGGTGACCGAATTGGATTCGATGTGATCGGCCGGCGGCGCCTGGCCGGCCGCGGCCAGCGCGGCGTCGACCGCGTTGCGGATCGGCGTGCCCTTGGGCCACAGGATCCAGCGGTATGACAGCAGCTCCGGCCAGCCCGGCTGCTCCCGCGCGAACAGCGGATGGCGCGGCCGCGCCACCAGGTGGATCGGCTCCAGGTAGAGGGCCTCGAAGCGGATGGCCGGATCGTGATGCTCGGGCGCCGAGCGGCCCACCACGATGTCCAGGTCGCCCTGCGCCAGTTGCGCCAGCAGGCGGTCGGTGGTGCCTTCCACCAGTTTCACGCGGGCCTGCGGCATGCGTTCGAGCAGCTTCATCACCGCCAGCGGCACGGTATCCGACGCCGAGGCGCCGGACGCGCCGATCACCACCCGCCCGCCGCCCCCTTCGCGCAAGGCGGCCATGTCGGCGCTGGCGCGGTCCAGTTGCGCCTCGACCCGCTGCGCGTGCGCGATCAGCACGTCGCCGTGCGGCGTCGGCCGCAGGCCGCGCGCATGGCGCTCGAACAGCGGCAGGCCGATGTCGTCCTCCAGATCCTTCAACCACTTCGACAACCCCGGCTGGGTCGTGTTGAGCATCGCGGCCGAGTGGCTGATGTTGCGGGTCTGGGCCAGGCTGAGCAGCATTTTCAGATTGCGCAGGCGCAACCGGTGAGTCCAGTCCATGGAGTCCCCTTTGGTCTCTTATCCATATAGTTATTGATATGGATAATAAGATAATTTCATTTCAAAACACATAGCTCGTTACGCATAATCGTCTCCATATCAGGCCCCGCCGCGCCCGCCGCGACGGGCCCACAGAAGCCGGCCCCGACGCCGGCCCCAGGAGACAGACATGCCCGACGGTCACCCCCCCGGCGCGGATCGCGCCGCCTATTACACCCGCATCGCCCAGAAGCACATGGCCCCCCTGTGGGAGTCGCTGCACAACCTGGTGCCGCGCCAGCCCGCGCCGCGCTGCGTGCCCGCCATCTGGAAATACGACGAGGTGCGCGACGACGTGCTGGCCTCCGGCTCGCTCATCAGCGCCGAGGAAGCCGTGCGGCGCGTGCTGATCCTGGAGAACCCGGGCCTGCCCGGCCAGGCCAGCATCACGCAGAGCCTGTACGCGGGCCTGCAACTGATCCTGCCGGGCGAGATCGCGCCCAGCCACCGCCACACCCAGTCGGCCCTGCGCTTCATCGTCGAGGGCCGCGGCGCCTACACCGCCGTCAACGGCGAGCGCACCACCATGCATCCGGGCGACTTCATCATCACGCCGTCCTGGACCTGGCACGACCACGGCAACGCCGAGACCGTCGACGGCGGCGAACCGGTGGTCTGGCTGGACGGCCTGGACATCCCGCTGCTGCGCTTCCTGGACGCCGGCTTCGCCGAGAACTATCCGTCCGCCACCCAGCCGGTCACGCGTCCCGAAGGCGACAGCATGGCGCGCTACGGCCACAACATGGCGCCGGTGCGGCATCGCGCCACCGGCGGCACCTCGCCGATCTTCAACTATCCCTACGAGCGCAGCCGCGAGGCGCTGGACGCGCTCTACCGCCACGGCGAGCTCGACCCCTGGGACGGCGTCAAGCTGCGCTACCTGAACCCGGCCACGGGCGGCTACCCCATGCCCACCATGGCCACCTTCATGCAGCTTCTGCCGGCCGGCTTCCAGGGCAAGCCCTATCGCAGCACCGACTCCACCGTCTACAGCGTGGTGGAAGGCCGCGGCATCGCCCGCATCGGCGACGCCGAATTCCATTTCGGCCCGCGCGACGTGTTCGTGGCGCCGTCGTGGCAGCCGGTGCAGTTGGCGGCGCTGGAAGACGCCACCCTGTTCAGCTATTCCGACCGCCCGGTGCAGGACGCGCTGGGCCTCTGGCGCGAAGAACGCACCGCCTGAGGCGGCTCCCTCCCATCATTTCAATTCCGGCCGGGGCCCGCGCGGGCTCCGGCGCCGCATTCCAGAAAGGTGACCCATGTCTTTTGTGTTTGATCCCGCCGCCCCCGTTGCCGTGCCCGTCGCCGGCAGCCAGGACAGCTTCCCGGTGCGCCGCGTCTATTGCGTCGGCCGCAACTACGCCGCCCACGCCCGCGAAATGGGCTTCGATCCCGACCGCGAACCGCCCTTCTTCTTCTGCAAGCCGGCCGACGCCGTGGTGCCGGTGGCCGAGGGCAGCACGCTGTCGCTGCCCTACCCGCCCGAGACCGCCAACCTGCATTACGAGATCGAGCTGGTCGCGGCCATCGGCAAGGGCGGCGCCAACATAGCCGTCGACCAGGCGCTGCAACACGTCTGGGGCTACGCCGTCGGCCTGGACATGACGCGCCGCGACCTGCAGATGAAAATGCGCGAGGCCGGCCGCCCGTGGGAACTGGGCAAGGCCTTCGACCAGAGCGCGCCGATCGGTCCACTGGTGCCCGCCGCACAGGCCCGCGACATCCACCGCGCCGGCATCTGGCTGCAGGTCAACGGCGCCGACAAGCAGCGCAGCGACATCGGCAAGCTGATCTGGTCGGTGGCCGAGACCATCGCCTACCTGTCCCGGTACTTCCGCCTGGAAGCCGGCGATCTGATCTATACCGGCACGCCCGAAGGCGTGGGCCCGGTGGTGCGCGGCGACACGATGGTCGGCGGCGTCGACGGCCTGGGCACGCTGAGCGTGCGGATCGCCTGAGGAAGCCCGCCCATGCAACTGCACAGCTTCTTCAACAGCTCCACCTCGTATCGCGTGCGCATCGCGCTGGCGCTCAAGGGCCTGCCGGTCGACATCACCCCGGTGAACCTGCGCAAGCAGGAACAGCGCGCCGCCGACTACATGGCGCGGAATCCGTCGGCCGGCGTGCCGCTGCTGACCGACGGCGATTTCCAACTGTCGCAATCGCTCGCCATCATCGACTATCTGGACGCCACGCACCCCGAGCCGCGCCTGATCCCGGCCGCGCCGCGCGAACGCGCCCGCGTGCTGGAGCTTTCCAACGCCATCGCCTGCGACATCCACCCGGTCAACAACATGCGCATCCTGCGCTACCTGCAGGAAGAGCTGGGCGCCACCGACGCGCAGAAGAATGCCTGGTATCACCACTGGATCCGCGAAGGCCTGACCGCGGTCGAGGCGCTGCTGGCGCGCCATGGCGGCGGCGCCTATTGCTTCGGCGACGCGCCGACGCTGGCGGACTGCTGCGTCGTGCCGCAGGTCGCCAACGCCCAGCGCATGGGCTGCGACCTGTCGGCCTACCCGCGCCTTGTAGGCGTCTACGAACATTGCCTCGCGCAACCCGCCTTCCAGCAGGCCGCGCCCGCCAACCAACCGGACTACATCAAGTGACCTCGCAAGTTTCCCCGGGCCAGGAGCCCGACACCCAGGGCGCGCCGCTGCGCGAATACACCGACCCGGACTACCGCCCGCTGTGCGCCAACCTGGCCGAAGTGCGCGCCAACATCGACCGCCTGGACGACGAGATCGTGCGCCTGATCGCCGAACGCGCCATGTACGTCAAGGACGCCGCGCGCTTCAAGCGCGACGCCTTCCAGGTCAGCGCGCCGGCGCGCCAGGCCGAGGTGTTCGAAAAAGCGCGGCGCCTGGCCGAGCGCCACAACCAGGGCTTCGAAAACCTGGACCAGGTGGTGGACGCCGCCTACCGCGCCATGGTTGCGGCCTTCATCGCCAATGAGCAGACCTATTTCAACAATATGAAGATCGCGGGAGACAAGCATGCATAAGCCCTCAACCCTGGCGCGGGCGCGCGCTTTGACGGCGCGCGCGCTGGCGCTGGGACTGGTGGCCCTGGCGCCGCTGGGCGCGGCGCAGGCCGCCGACGCCTGGCCGTCGCAGCCGCTCAAGGCGCTGGTGCCGTTCGGTCCGGGCTCCAGCCCCGACCAGGTGGCGCGCATTGTCGGCGAGAAGGCCGGCGCCATCCTCGGCCAGACCGTGGTGGTGGAGAACAAACCGGGCGCCAGCGGCAACATCGGCACCTTCGCCATCGCCAACGCCAAGCCCGACGGCTACACCTTCGGCGTCTCGATCACCGGCCCGCTGGTGAACAACACGCTGCTGTTCGACAAGCTGCCCTACGCGCCGGCCACCGACCTGGCGCCGCTGACGCTGGCGGTGCACCAGCCCAACGTGCTGGTGGTGCCGGCCAACTCCGGCATCGACAACGTCGGCCAGTTGCTGGAGGCGCTCAAGAAGAACCCGGACAAGTACAACTTCCCCTCGCCCGGCGCCGGCACCGTTTCGCACCTGGCAGTGGAACTGCTGCTGCAGCGGATCGGCGCGCGCGCCACGCACGTGCCGTATCCGTCGTCGCCGGCCGCGCTGACTTCGCTGCTGTCGGGCGACACGCAGTTCGCCGCGCTGCCGCCGATCGCGGTCATGAGCATGGTCAAGGACGGCCGCCTGAAGGCGCTGGCCGTGACCTCGTCCAGGCGTTCCACCCTGCTGCCCGAGATCCCCACGCTGGCCGAAGTCGGCGTGCCCGGCATCGAGGGCTCGGCCTGGATCGGTTTCGTGATTTCGTCCAAGGTGCCCGCCGACATCCAGAAGAAGCTGTCGGACGCGCTGATCCAGGCGATCCGCGACCCCGAGGTGGTCAAGCGCCTGCAGGCGCAGTTCATGGATCCGGTGGGCAGCACCCCGGCCGAGTTCCGCGCCTACATGGACGATGAGCTCAAGCGCTGGGAACCGCTCATCACCAAGCTCGGCATCAAGGGCCAATAAGAAGGCCTGTGAACGGGCGGCCTCGCCGCCCGGCATTTTCGCACCACCAGACAGTCAAGCAGGACAGCAAGGAGACAAGCATGACCCTCACCGAACCCGCCCGCCAGGTGCCGCTCTATGGCGAATACGACGTTGTCGTGCTGGGCGGCGGCCCCGCCGGCATCCTGGCGGCTGCCAGCGCCGCCCGCAACGGCGCCAGCGTGCTGCTGGTGGAACGCTATGGCTTTCTCGGCGGCATGGGCACGGCGGCGGGCGTCTCCAACTTCTGCGGCCTGCACGCCAACGTGCGCGGCGCCATCCGCCAGGTGGTGCACGGCATGACGGACGAGCTGCTGGACCGCATGCGCGCGCTGGACGGCCTGAACGACCCGCACCTGATCCTGGGCAAGATCCACGCCCAGGCCTACGACATCTCGGCCTTCAAGTGCGCCGCCGACGGCATGGTGCAGGACAGCGGCGCAAAAATCCTGTTCCACGCATTGGCCACCGGCCTGGCGCGCGACGCCGCCGGCAATGTCGACGCGCTGTTCCTGGAGACCAAGTCCGGCCGCTGCGCGGTGCGCGGCAAGGTCTTCATCGACTGCTCGGGCGACGCCGACATCGCGCAATGGGGCGGCCTGCCGTTCGAAAAGGGCGACGCGCACGGCCACATGCTCTACCCCACGCTGATGTTCAAGGTCGGCAACGTCGACGGCGGCCGCGCCCAGGAGGCCTGGAAGACCATTCCCCAACTGATGGACCAGGCCGCCGCCAGCGGCGAATTCACCTTCCCGCGGCGCGGCGCCATCGTGCGGCCGCAAAAGCATGACTACGAGTGGCGCGTCAACGTCACGCAACTGGCCAACGCCGACGGCAGCGCGGCCGACGGCACCGACGCCGCCTCGCTCTCGGCCGGCGAGCTGGAAGGCCGCCGCCAGATCACCGAATACCTGAAGTTCCTGCGCGCCAAGGTGCCGGGCTTCGAAAACGCCTATGTGCTCGACATCGCGCCGCAGCTCGGCATCCGCGAAACCCGCCGCATCGTCGGCGAGGCCATGCTGACCAAGGAAGACGTGCTGGGCTGCGCCGACTTCGAGGACAGCATCGGCGTGAACGGCTGGCCGCTGGAAATGCACACCGCCGGCGACGTGCAATGGCTGTGGCCGCCGATTCCGGAATCGCGCGGCTACAACCAGCTCCCTTTCCGCATGATGGTGCCGCGCCGCGGTCCCGGCGTCGCCGCCAACGTGCTGGTGGCCGGACGCTGCGCCTCGATGACGCACGAAGGCCAGTCGGCCGCCCGCGTCAGCGGCAGTTGCTTCGTCATGGGCGAGGCCGCCGGCACCGCGGCCGCCATGGCGCTGCGCGACGGCCATGCGCCCGCCGACGTGCCGGTGGCGGCGCTGCAGGCGCAACTGCAACGGCAAGGCGCCTTCCTCGGCCGTCAAGAATGAATACGCAAGGAACCTGGCAATGAATGCAACTCCCGCAAAGAACCCGCCCCAATCCGTCATCGTCGTGGGCGGCGGCATCGGCGGCCTGGCCGCGGCGCTGGCGCTGACGCGCCAGGGCATCGCGGTGCAACTGCTGGAACAGGCCGCGCACATCGGCGAGATCGGCGCCGGCATCCAGCTCGGCCCCAACGCCTTCGCCGCGCTCGACGCGCTGGGCGTGGGCGCCACGGCGCGCCAGCGCTCCGTCTTCACCGACCACATCATCATGATGGACGCGGTCGACGCGCGCGAAGTGGTGCGCATCGACACCGGCGAGGCCTTCCGCGAGCGCTTCGGCGGCCCCTACGCCGTGATCCACCGCGCCGACATCCATCTGTCCATCCTTGAGGCGGTGCAGCAGAACCCACTGATCCGCTTTCGCACCTCGACGCAGATCGCCGGCGTGGCGCAGGACGGCAAGCGCGTGGAGGTCACCGACACCGAAGGCAACCGCTACCAGGCCGACGCCGTGGTGGGCGCCGACGGCGTCAAGTCCGTGATCCGCGAACACCTGATCGGCGATCCGCCGCGCGTGACCGGCCACGTGGTCTATCGCGCCGTGGTCGAGCGCGACAACATGCCCGAGGAACTGCGCATCAACGCGCCGGTGCTGTGGGCCGGCCCGCACTGCCACCTGGTGCACTACCCGCTGCGCGGCGGCCAGCAATACAACCTGGTGGTGACCTTCCACAGCCGCGAGCAGGAACAATGGGGCGTACGCGAAGGCAGCAAGGAGGAAGTGCTGTCGTATTTCCAGGGCATCCACCCGCGCCCGCACCAGATGCTGGACCGCCCCACGTCGTGGAAGCGCTGGGCCACCGCCGATCGCGAGCCGGTCGAACAGTGGGGCCAGGGCCGAATGACGATCCTGGGCGACGCCGCCCACCCCATGACCCAATACATGGCCCAGGGCGCCTGCATGGCGCTGGAAGACGCGGTGACCTTGGGCGAGGCCGTCAAGCGTTGCGACCACGATCTGGAGGCCGCCTTCCGGCTGTACGAATCGGTGCGCATTCCGCGCAGCGCGCGCGTGGTCTGGTCGACCCGCGAGATGGGCAGGCTCTATCACGCGCGCGGTGTCGAACGCACCGTGCGCAACATGCTGTGGACCGGCCGCGGCCAGTCGCAGTTCTACGACGCGTTGCAGTGGCTCTACGGCTGGAAGGTGGAGAACTGTCTCGCGGGACCCATCCAGCCATAAAAAAAAGCAGGCACAGGAGGAGACAACCATGACGACACGCATCACCCGCGGCGGCGCCGCGCTGCTGCTGGCGCTGGCCGCCGGCGGCGTCCAGGCCCAGCAGAAACCCGTGGACATCGGCTTCATCGGCACGCTGTCCACGCCCGCCGGCTACATCGGCGAGGACGAGCGCGACGCCTTCATGCTGGCGGTCAAGGAAGGCGGCGGCAAGCTCGGCGGCGTGCCGGTCAACGTGCGCGTGGAGGACGACGCGCTCAAGCCGGCCAACGCCAAGCAGATCGCCGACAAGATGGTGCAGGGCGGCGTGCGCCTGTTCACCGGCGTGAACTTCTCCAACGTCATGGCGGCGGTCGGGCCGACGGTGCTCAACGCCGGCGGCTTCTACGTCAGCCTGAACGCCGGCCCCTCCAACTACGCCGGCAAGGCCTGCAATCCCAACTACTTCGCCGTCGCCTTCCAGAACGACTCGTACGCCGACACCGCCGGCATCGCCGCCAACGAGCTGGGCGCCAAGCGCGTCGTCGTCATGGCGCCGAACTACCAGGCCGGCCGCGACGCCGTCGCCGGTTTCAAGCGCACCTACAAGGGCGAGATCGCCGAGGAGATCTACACCAAGCTGGAACAGGCCGACTTCTCGGTCGAGCTGGCGCGCATCCGCGCGCTCAACCCGGACGCCATCTTCCAGTTCCACCCGGGCGGCGCCGGCATCAACCTGACCAAGCAATACGCCAACTCCGGCCTGGCCGACAAGATCAAGATGATCACGCCCATCTACTCGATGGACGAACGCATGCTGGCCGCCACCGGCACCGCCGGCAAGGGCTTCTACCTGAGTTCGCTGTGGAGCGCGGACCTGGACAACCCGCAGAACAGGCACTTCGTCCAAGCCTTCACCAAGGCCTACAACCGCGCGCCCACCGCCTATGCGGCGCAGGCCTACGACACCGCCAACCTGATCGCCTCGGGCCTGAAGGCCGTGGACGGCGACATCACCGGCAAGGCCGACGCGTTCCGCGACGCGCTGCGCCGTGCTGACTTCCCCAGCGTGCGCGGCAAGTTCAAGTTCGGCCCCAACCAGCACCCCGTGCAGGACTGGTATCTGCTGCACATCGAGGCCGGCGCGGACGGCAAGCTGGTCTACAGGAATCTCAAGGTCATCGCCCGCGACCACACCGACGTGCACGCGGCCGACTGCAAGATGTAGCCGCCGAGGACCTGGCGTCGCGGATCCGCCGGGAACGCTGGAGCGCGCGCGGCGCTACCTGGGCGTGCGCGCGCGCGCCCGGGTAGCGCGGCTCATGGCCTCAGTCTTGCGATTCGCAGAACGTCAGGCGGTTGCCGAACGGGTCGGTCACCCGCAGCAGCCGGCCCCAGGGCGCGTCCTCGACGCCGGGCCGCGCGTAGCCGTACTGCTTGCCGATCAGTTCGGCCTGGTAATCGTCGACGCCGGTGGTGCGCACGAAGATGGCCGCGCCCGGCGTGGCATCGCCGTAGTGCTCGCTCAGGTGCAGCACCAGCTCGCCGCGATGCACCTGCGCGTACAGCGGCAGGCCCGGTTCGAAGCGATGTTCCCAGTCCCACTCGAAGCCGAGGAAATCCAGGTAGAACTCGCGCGCCTTCTCGACCGAAAAGATGCGCAGGATGGGAATGGCGGGGGACAAATGCATGATCAGGCCTTAGTATGCGAGGGATCGCGCCCGCCCACTACCGAGCGTGCGCGCATCTCGCCAGCATAAATCAAACCGGTTGCCATGCCCGACGCCCAAGCCGCATCCTGGAAACACCTGCCCGCGCCGAAGAAGCGCGCGGCGCTGCCCTTTGACGCCACCTACACGGCCGACCAGTACGCCCGCCTGCGGCAAGGCCGCATCCCGCGCGAAATGGAAGACAAGTGGTTCATCTATCTCGACGAGGGCGTGTTGCGCTTTCATCGCAGTTGGACCGGCATCTGGATCTACGCGCTGCGGCTGGAGGCCGCGGGCGACCAGTGGCGCGCGCATGAGGCGTGGGTGAACCGCGAGGCCGACCAGTACGGCTGCACCGACCTGGACACCGACCGCAGGCTGCTGGCGCGGTTGGTCGACGGCCTGCTGGCCGCGCCGCGCGAATGATCGAACGGCGGGGATGACCGAAGCGTGGGGATGAAGCGCGGGCGCCGCGATCGCGGCGCCCGGCGGATACGCCGCCCCGACGGACAGGGGCGGCTTCAGGCCCGGCGCGTTCCCGACGAAACGCGCCAGGCGCGCCGGCCTCAGTTCAGGCTGGCGCCGGAAATCTTCACGATCTCCTGGTACTTGGCCTTCTCGTTCTTGACGAACTCGGCGAAGGCTTCGGGCGTCATGGGCGGCGCTTCCGAACCCATCGTCAGCAGGCGCTGCTTGACGTCGGGCTGCTGCATCGCTTCGGCGTAGGCCTTGTTCAGCTTGGCCACCACCGGCGCCGGCGTGCCGCCGGTCGTGAAGACGCCGAACCAGGTGCCCAGGTCGAAGCCCTTGATGCCCGACTCTTCCACCGTCGGCACGTCGGCCAGCAGCGACGAGCGCTTGGCCGTGGTCACGGCCAGCGCCTTGACCTTGCCGTCCTTGATCAGCGGAGCCGAGGCCGCCAGGTTGTCGAACATGAAGTCCGACTGGCCGGACAGCAGCGCCAGTTGCGCCGGGGCCGCGCCCTGGTAGGGAATGTGCTCGACGTTGATGCCGGCGCGCGCCTTGAGCAGTTCGCCCGACAGGTGGCCGGCGCTGCCGTTGCCGCCGGAACCGTAGTTCAGCTTGCCCGGGTTCTTCTTGGCATACTCGATCAGGTCCGACAGCTTCTCGATCTTGTTCTTGGCGGCGAACTCGACGTTCATCACCAGCACGTTCGGCACCGACGCCACGATGGTGACCGGGGCGAAGTCCTTCACCGGGTCATAGGGCAGGTTGGCGAACAGCCAGGGATTGATGGCGTGGGTCGCGACGGCGCCCATCACCAGGGTGTAGCCGTCGGCCGGGGCCTTGGCCACCAGGTCGGCGCCGATGTTGCCGCCGGCGCCCGAGCGGTTTTCCACCACGACGGGTTGGCCGAGCGAGCCGCGCACCTTCTCGGCCAGCATGCGGGCCATGGTGTCGAGCGGGCCGCCGGGCGGGTAAGGCACCACGAAGCGCAGCGGCTTGGTGGGGAAATCGGTGTTCTGGGCCAGCGCGGGCGCGCCCAGGGCCAGCGTGGCGGCCAGGGCCGCGGCGCCGCCCAGCAGGACGCGGCGCATGGCGCCGCGGGGGGTCTGTTTCATTTGGTTTGCTCCTCTCATTGCATCGATGGCGGTCGGTAGCATACCGCAGCGGGGTGAACGGCGTAACAAAGGGATACCGGGAGAACCACGCGCTTTTCCCGTGAACGGCGCGCCCCGGCCGACTGGAAACAACGTGCGCCGGCCACCCCGGCGTGCTCGGCGCCTTTCCTTTCGCGCCGCTTCGCCAACGGCCGGCGCCCAAAGAAAAGCCGCCTTCCAGGGAAGGCGGCTTCGGTTCGGGTCGCGGCGCCCGGCGGCGCCCGGCCTCAATGCAGGATCTGGCTCAGGAACAGCTTGGTGCGCTCGTTCTGCGGGTGGTCGAAGAACTCGTCCG
>NZ_JAWRWN010000008.1:0-278997 GCF_046535435.1 Achromobacter sp. SIMBA_011
TCCTTCCCATCCCGAACAGGACAGTGAAACGCCTTTGCGCCGATGATAGTGGACGGACGTCTGTGAAAGTAGGTCATTGTCAGGCTTTTATTGCTCAAAACCCCGCAGGCTAACGCCTGTGGGGTTTTGTCTTTTGGGGCGCGCCACACCCTGAAAAGAAACCCCGAAAAGAAACCCCCGTGCGGCTTGCGCCGCACGGGGGTTTTTGTTTTCCACATAGCGCCCGCGACGGAATTCCAGGGCGATCCTGTCATTGATCGTTGTGGTTTCGACTCCTGAAAATCGCTTGCGATAAGCCCCCGCAGCGAGCCTGCAACCCGCGCCAGCATTGAATGTGCCCAAATAACAACGCTCGTGGGGCGGCTGGCTTTGTGCGGTAAGATTGACCGAGTCAATTGTTGGAGCGTAATCGTGAGTGATACCCAGACCCCCGCGCCCGGTACGGCATTAGACCTGCGCACGCTGACCCATGTCGCCTATGGTTTGTTCGCCCTGGGCTTTCTGACCAGTGGTTTCCTGGGCATCGCCACCCTGGCGGCTGTCGTGCTGATGTACCTGAAGCGCTCGGACGTCGCCGGCACCGTTTATGCCACCCATTTCGACTGGCTGTTGCGCACCTTCTGGTGGGCGTTGCTCTGGCTGGCCATCAGCAGCCTGGCGCTGATCATCTACATTGGCTGGATCGGTGTAGTCGCGACGGTAGTGTGGGGCTTGTATCGCCTGATCAAGGGCTGGCTGGCCCTGCTGGAAGGCGCTGCGCCGACCTCCTACGCCTGATTCCGGGCGCTCGCACTAAAAAGCCGGCTGACGCCGGCTTTTTTTCGTTCGGGACCACGCCGTGGCGTTGACGCGCTGGCGGCGGAACTATCTGGATGGGCGATCGCTCGCCATTGACTGTCTCGCGGCCATCACAGGGTAAGGCGCGAACGCCGCGAGGGGCCTTTTGGAGGTAGTGGCGAGCGTCATGTTGCTGCACGATGAACCGCGCGGCTTGGCGGCGTTGGTGCGGATGGCGCAGGTGTTGCTGGACCTGGCGCAAGGGCCGCAGTTCAGCAATGCCGCGCTTGATGTTGCGGCCGATGACCAGCGCGCTGGCGAGTTGCTTCGCCTGTTCGATCGGGCGCCGCCCCACGACCGTATATCTACTCGCTGGTATCTTCGCGTATGGCCGCACAGCGATCGGCGGCCTTGACGTTTCGCGCCTGCTTGCTCGATGAAGCGCAGATCGTCGCGTGCCGAGCATGGCGAGTCATGAGAGATCGCGGACCTTTGCTGAGCAGCATTGCGTTCAGGACGCCGACCCGTACGCGCGGCTGCCACGACAGCGTGAGGGTGCTCATGCATCTCGATCGAGACCGCAATGATGTTGCCCACGCGATTCGACGCGACAGCGTTCGCATGCAAGACGGATGAGGTGGGGAGGAAGGCCGTGCCCATCGCGGGTATGGGACTGGCTGGACAAGGCGCAAAGCCTGTGGCGGCGGGGATCTTCGGAAGTCGGGTCCGCCCGGCGTTCTAGCCAGGGCGTCGCGACAGTATCGAGGCAGGGACGTACAGGGTACGCCCTTTGCCTGCTTACTTCAGATGTGCGTTGACCAGTTTGGTCAGTTCGAACATCGTGACCTGATCCTTGCCAAAGATCGGGCGCAGCTTGGCATCGGCGTTGATGTTGCGCTTGTTGCTCGCATCTTGCAGGTTGTGCTTCTTGATGTATTCCCAGATCTTCTTGGTGACCTCGGTGCGCGGCACGGCTTCCGAACCGATCACAGCGGCCAGTTCGGCGCTGGGAGTCAGGGGCTTCATGAATGCAGCGTTCGGCTTGCGCGCGGTCGCGGGTTTGGAGGTTGTGGCCATAATGCGGCGCTCCTTCTCTGGCTGTTGGAAAAATTGTCCTGCGGCCGGAGCATAACGTGTCTCTCCCGTAAAGACAAAGGCATTTATCCTCTGTAGCAACTAAAATATCCCCACTGTCCCCCCTCTCACGTCATTCTGTAACCTCCTATGTACGCACGTTCTCCTTTGGAATCAATTCGCCTGTTCCATGACGAATTGACGGCGCTGCGGCGCGACTTGCATGCCCATCCCGAGCTTGGCTTCGAAGAGGTCCGGACGTCCGGGATCGTCGCAGGTGCGCTTGAGGCGCTTGGAATCGAGGTGCATCGCGGAATTGGCAAGACCGGCGTGGTGGGCGTCATCCGCGGCAAACGCTGCGACAGCGGCCGCATGATCGGCCTGCGTGCCGACATGGATGCGCTGCCGATGACGGAGGACAACGAATTCGGGCACAAGTCGACCAAGCCGGGCCTGATGCACGGTTGCGGCCACGACGGCCATACTGCTGTGTTGATCGGGGCGGCGAAGTATCTGGCGCAGACGCGCAATTTCGATGGCACGGCCGTGCTCATCTTCCAGCCGGCCGAGGAAGGACGCGGTGGCGCCAAGGCCATGATGGAGGACGGGTTATTCGATACCTTTCCGTGCGATGCCATCTATGCCTTGCACAACTGGCCGGGCTTGAGGCCCGGCACCATCGGCATCAATCCGGGGCCGATGATGGCCGCGGCAGACCGCTTCGAGATCCTGATCACAGGCCGTGGCGGCCACGGCGCGCATCCTTATCAGACGATTGACCCGGTCACGATCGCCGGCCAGGTCATCACGGCATTGCAGACCATCGTGTCGCGCAACGTCAATCCGCTGGATTCCGCGGTGGTGTCGATCGGGTCCCTGCAGGCGGGCCACCCTGGCGCGATGAGCGTGATCCCGCGCGAGGCGCGGCTGGTGGGCACGGTGCGCACATTCCGCAAGTCGGTGCAGGAGATGGTCGAGACGCGCATGCGCGAACTGGTGACGGCGATCGCCGGCGCCTTCGGCGGCACGGCCGAACTGACTTACGAACGCATCTATCCCGCGACCCTGAACACGCCACAGCATGCCAACCTGGTCGCCGACATCGCCACCGAGATGATCGGCAAGGAAAACGTGGTGCGCGATCTGGTGCCGTCGATGGGGTCGGAGGATTTCTCCTTCATGCTGCAGAGCAAGCCCGGCGCCTACTTCCGCCTGGGGCAGGGCGGCGCCGAATCCGGCTGCGTGCTGCACAACTCGCATTTCGATTTCAACGATGCCGTCATTCCCCTGGGCAGCGCGATGTTCTGCGCGCTGGCCGAACGGGGCATGCCCCTGGCAGATTAAGAAGCCTCTACATGTCCACGCAAAACACCAATCAACTGATCATCACCCGCCCCGACGACTGGCACCTGCATCTGCGCGACGGCGCGGCGCTGGAAGCGGTCGTTGCGGATACGGCGCGGCAGTTCGCCCGCGCCATCATCATGCCCAACCTGAAGCCGCCGGTGACCACCACCGAGCAGGCGCTGGCCTATCGCGGCCGCATCCTGGCGGCGTTGACCAAGGCGGGCGGCGATGCGGGCGCCTTCACGCCGCTGATGACGCTGTACCTGACCGACAATACCTCGGCCGAGGAGATCTTCCGCGCGCACGAGTCGGGCCAGGTCTACGCGGTCAAGCTGTATCCCGCGGGCGCGACCACCAATTCCGACGCCGGCGTGACCGACTTGCTGGGCAAGTGCGCCAAGGCGCTGGAAGCGCTGGAAAAGTGCGGCATGCCGCTGTTGGTGCATGGCGAAGTGACGGATCCGTCGATCGACGTGTTCGACCGCGAGGCGATCTTCGTGGAGCGCGTGATGAAGCCGCTGCGCCGCGCGTTTCCGGCCTTGAAGGTGGTGTTCGAGCACATCACCACCAAGGAAGGCGCCGAATACGTGCGCGATGCCGAAGGGCCTATCGCGGCCACGATCACGCCGCAGCACATGCTGTACAACCGCAATGCGATTTTCCAGGGCGGCGTGCGACCGCATTGGTACTGCCTGCCGATCCTGAAGCGTGAGACGCACCGCTTGGCGCTGGTGGAGGCCGCGACCAGCGGCAGCCCGCGCTTCTTCCTGGGCACCGACAGTGCGCCGCATGCCCGCGGCCTGAAGGAGCATGCCTGCGGCTGTGCCGGTTGCTATACCGCCCTGCATGCGATGGAACTGTACGCGACCGCGTTCGATGCGGTCGGCAAGCTGGATAAGCTGGAAGGATTCGCCAGCTTCCACGGCCCTGATTTCTATGGGCTGCCGCGCAACACTGGCAAGCTGACGCTGGTGCGCGAAAGCTTCCAGATTCCGGACGAGGTGCCGTTCGGCAACACCGCGCTGGTCCCGCTGGCCGCTGGCGAGACGCTGGCCTGGCGCGCGTCGGTCTGAGCGCGGCGACCGCCCTCCGACTATATATAGAGGGCGGTGCGGGAAGCGCCGCGGGCGCTGCGGTAACGGGACTGGATCAGAGGGCGCTTTCGCGGCGCGCCTCGAGCAATTCCCAGCGCGCGAACTTTTCCTCGAGTTCGCTTTCCAGCTTGGACAGCTCGCTGTTGATGCGTTCGACTTCGGCGGGCGCATCGCGGTAAAGGCTGCCGTCGGCGAGCTTGCCGGCCAGTTCGGCTTGCTGCGCTTCGAGCGCGGCGATGGCTTCGGGCAGGCCTTCGAGTTCGCGCAGCTCCCACGAATTCATCTTGGCGGCGCGGGCCGGCTTGGGCTTGGCGGCCTTGGCGCGGGCCGCGGCTTCGTCGGCCGCGCGCGCCGCCTTGGCTGCGTCTTCCTGCGCCGCGGCGACCGGCGCCGGCGCGGGGCGCTGGGCTACCCATTCGTCATAGCCACCGACGTAGTCGCGCCAGTGGCCGTTGCCTTCGTAGGCGATGGTCTGCGTGACGACGTTGTTCAGGAAGGCCCGGTCGTGGCTGACCAGCAGCACGGTGCCCGAGTATTCCTGCAGCAGTTCTTCAAGCAGTTCCAGCGTTTCGATATCGAGGTCGTTGGTCGGTTCGTCCAGCACCAGCACGTTGGCCGGACGCGCGAACAGGCGCGCCAGCAGCAGACGGGCGCGTTCGCCACCCGACAGGCTGCGCACCGGCGAACCGGCGCGGGCGGGCGAGAACAGGAAGTCGCCGAGATAGCTCATGACGTGCTTGCGGGTGCCGCCGATCTCGACCCACTCGCTGCCCGGACTGATGATGTCGACCAGCGTCGCGTTCTCGTCGAGCTGGGCGCGCATCTGGTCGAAGTAGGCCACCGACACGTTGGTGCCCAGGCGGGTCGTGCCGCTGTCCGGCTGCATCTCGCCCAGGATCAGCTTTAGCAGCGTGGTCTTGCCGGCGCCATTGGGGCCGATGATGCCGATGCGGTCGCCGCGCAGGATGGTGGTGGAGTAGTCGTCCACCACGATCTTGTCGCCGAAGCGTTTGCCGACATGGTCGAGTTCGGCCACGAGCTTGCCCGAGCGCTGGCCCTCGGCCAGCGCCAGCGACACGTCGCCGACCCGTTCGCGACGCTCGGCGCGTTCGACGCGCAGGCGTTCCAGGCGGCGCACGCGGCCTTCATTGCGGGTACGGCGTGCCTCCACACCCTTGCGGATCCAGACTTCCTCCTGGGCCAGCAGCTTGTCGAAGCGGGCCTGTTCGAGGCGTTCGGACTCCAGCCACTGGGCCTTGCGCTCCTGCCATTGCGAGAAGTTGCCGGGGAAGCTGAGCAGCCGGCCGCGGTCCAGCTCGACGATGCGGGTGGCCACGGAATCCAGGAAGCGGCGGTCGTGGGTGATGATGACGGCGGCGCCCTTCCAGGTGCGCAGCATTTCTTCGAGCCAAGCGATGCCGTCGAAGTCGAGGTGGTTGGTGGGTTCGTCCAGCAGCAGCAGATCGGGTTCTTCGACCAGCGCGCGGGCCAGCGCGACGCGCTTGCGGGTGCCGCCCGACAGGCCGGCGATCTGGACGTCCGCAGGCAGGCCGAGCTTTTCCAGCACGGCGCGCACGCGCGAGGGGCGCTGCCAGTCTTCATGGTCGCCGTCGACATTGCAGACCACGTCGAACACGGTGGCGTTCTCGTCCAGTTCCGGTTCCTGTTCGACCGTGGCCACGCGCAGGCCCGAGCTGCGGGCGATGTCGCCATCGTCCGGCACGGTGCGGCCGTCCAGCAGCCGCAGCAGCGAGGACTTGCCGGCGCCGTTGCGGCCGATGAGGCCGATGCGCTCGCCGGCCTGAATGGCGAAGTCGGCGTGGTCCAGCAGCGGGTGGTGGCCATAGGCCAGCTGGATGTCGGTCAGGGTGATGAGCGTTGCGAGGGCCATGTGGGTCGGGTCGTTCTTGCGGCGGATAAGCGGATCAGACCGGTATTGTCGCAGGAACCCGCGCCGCTGTTCGGGGACGGAGCGGCGACCTGTACTAGAATACGCACCGCAAGGCGGGTCGGGCGATCGCGGTGGATGCGAGTCCATCGAGGAAGGTCCGGACTCCACAGGGCAGGGTAGCGGCTAACGGCCGTCCGGTCGCGTCTTCGGACGCGGTCGAGGAACAGGGCCACAGAGACGAGTCTGCGGGGCGGGCGCGCCAGTCGCGCACCGATACGGCCATCTCCGTATCGCGCCGGTCGGCAACGGCCGGCGGCATCGCAGGGTGAAACGCGGCAACCTCTACCCGGAGCAACATCAAATAGGCATGCGTGCGGCTTTCGGGTCGCGAAGGGCGGCTCCGTCCGAGCATGCGGGTAGATGGCTACAGCGGCTCAGCAATGATCCGCGCAGAGGAATGATCGTCCGCCAGGGAAACCTGGTGTACAGAATCCGGCCTATAGACCCGTCTTGCATTGGATTTCCGATCGACGCGTGGCGCCGCGGCGCTTTTTTCTCGCCGCGATATCCGCCACCTGGCGCGCAACGCCCGCCAGTCTTCGGCAAGCGGGCCGGGTAAAACAATGCAAAGGCATTGTTAGCCGCCACTTCTTAAGAAGCACTTTTAGATAGTGACGCAACCTCCTGATTTATTGGGAGGTTTTTCTTTTTGCGTATTTACAAGTTGCTCTAAGTCCTTGTTGTGATTGAAAAAATTGCAACCGCGCGCTTGACCGCCCCATTGCCATACCGTAGAGTGGGAAATAGTAGGAAATTGTGCAATTAAGTGGGGTAAAAGTGGTGTTTCAGGGAAGCAGCGCGCTCACGCTGGATGCCAAGGGACGGATCTCGATTCCGACCCGGCATCGTGACGCGCTGATGGCGCAGGCCGAAGGCCGCCTGACCCTGACCCGCCACCCAGACGGCTGCCTGCTGGTGTACCCGCGGCCCGAGTGGGAAAAGAAGCGCGAGCAGATTGCCGCCTTTCCCATGACGGCGCGCGCGTTGCAGCGGCTGTTGCTGGGCAACGCTCAGGACGTGGAACTGGACGGCTCCGGCCGCGTCCTGATCGCGCCTGAACTGCGCAACGCTTCCGGTATGACGCGCGATGTGATGCTGCTCGGTCTGGGCGCCCACTTCGAGCTGTGGGATGCCGCTACCCTGGCCAGCCGCGAGGCTGAGGACCTGGCCAAGGGTATGCCGGATGTGTTGAATCAGTTTTCGTTCTGAAAGAGTTATGGAATTCGAACATCGGCCCGTCCTGCTGGAGCCGACGGTGGACGCGCTGTTGCTGGCCGATTTCGGCGGCAAGGGCGCGGCACGGTCGCACGTCCAGGACGAGCCGGCCGCGGCTACGCGAGCGGAACGGGGTGTCTTCGTGGACGGCACCTTTGGGCGCGGTGGCCACAGCCGCGAGCTGCTCGGCCGCCTCGGTCCGGCGGCCCGCCTGGTGGTGTTCGACAAGGATCCCGAGGCGATCGCGGTGGCCAATGCGTTGGCGGCGGCGGATTCCCGGGTGACGGTGGTGCATGGGGGCTTTGCCACCATGGCCGAAGAGTTGCGGCAGCTCGGCATCGACAAGGTCGATGGCGTGATGCTGGATCTGGGGGTGTCGTCGCCTCAGATCGACGATGCCGAGCGCGGTTTCTCGTTCATGCGGGACGGCCCGCTCGACATGCGGATGGACACCACTCGTGGACCCACGGTGGCGGATTGGCTGGCGCAAGCCAGTGTGGATGAGATGCGGGAGGTCATAGCGGATTATGGCGAAGAACGGTTTGCTTTTCAGGTTGCAAAGGCGATTGCTGCTCGCCGCGCAACAAGGCCGCTGCGCACCACGCTCGAGCTTGCCGAGTGCGTCGCCAGCGCCGTCCGCACGCGCGAAAAGGGGCAGCATCCGGCCACACGCACCTTTCAAGCTCTACGGATTTACATCAATCGGGAACTCGAAGAGCTCGCGCGCACCCTCGCGTCAGCTCTAGACCTGCTTGCCCCGGGGGGGAGGTTGGCGGTGATCAGCTTTCATTCGCTTGAAGACCGTATGGTCAAGCAGTGCATCGCGGCGGCGGCTCGTCCGGCAGCCGCGCATGCGCGCCTGCCCCTGCGCGAAAGCGAAATGCCCCAGCCGGTGCTGCGTTCCCTGGGGCGCGTGCTGGCCGAAGACGATGAGGTCTCGGCCAATGCGCGCGCCCGTTCGGCCGTGCTGCGCGTGGCCGAACGCACCGCCACGCCCTTGCCCGCCGAGGGCGGCATGGCGTTCGTGAAAATCGGGTCGCTGCCGGGCAGCGATCTGGCTCCGCCGCCTCGCCGCGGCGGCAAGGGAGGGCGCCGCTGATGGGTCGCGTCAACCTGATCGTTGCGGCTTTGCTGATGCTGTCGGCCATTTCCCTGGTCACCAGCCGGTATCAGTCGCGCCAGCTCTTCGTCGAGCTGGGCCGCGATCAGGCGCAGGAGCGCGACCTGGAAACCAACTGGCGGCGTCTGCAGTTGGAGCGCGCCGAGCTGGCGCGCAACGCCCGGGTTGACGTGATCGCGCGCGACAGCCTGAAGATGATTCCCATCGTGCCTGACCGCACGCTCTATCTGAATCAGGCGCCGGTGCCGGCCAGCGGAGGTGCCCAATGAAGCGCGTTCCGTTCTTCGACAATCCGGTGCTGCGCGGGCAACTGCCGACCTGGCGCGCGCGTCTTGTGCTGATCCTGCTGTTTGGCGGTTTCACCGTGCTGGCCGGCCGCGCGTTGTTTCTGCAAGGGTTGTCTACCGAATTCCTGCAGCAGCAAGGCGAGCGTCGCTATGAGCGCACCCTGACGCTGTCCGCCACCCGCGGCAAGATCATGGACCGCAACGGCGCGGTGCTGGCCTCCAGCGTGCCGGCGCGCGCCATCTGGGCCATTCCCGAGGATCTGAAGCAGGCGACCCCGAGCCAGCTGGACTCGCTGGCCAAATTGCTGGAAACGCCGATCGCCGACTTGCGCCGCCGGGTCGAGGAAGACAAGAACTTCGTCTACCTGAAGCGCCAGGTCTCGATGGACGTGGCCGACAAGATCAAGCAGCTCGGCCTGCCGGGCGTGCACCAGCAGCCCGAGACCCGCCGCTACTACCCGGACGGCGACGTGATGGCCCACGTGGTGGGTTTCAACAGCGTCGAGGACCAGGGCCAGGAAGGCGTCGAACTGACCTTCAACCAGCAATTGTCGGGACGCCCGGGCAGCCGCCGCGTCATCAAGGACCGGCTGGGCCGCGTCATCGAGGACGTGCAGGCCGTGACGCTGCCGGTGGATGGCCGCGACCTGCGGCTGTCGATCGACACCCGCCTGCAGTACCTGGTGTTCAAGGAACTGAAGGACGCGATGGACAAGCACCAGGCCAAGGGCGCCACCGCCGTGGTCGTGGACGTCCATACCGGCGAGATCCTGGCGCTGGCCAACGTGCCGACGTTCGACCCGAACAAGCGCGAGACCTTCCACGGCGCCAACCTGCGCAACCAGGCCATCACCGATACGTTCGAGCCCGGCTCGATCATGAAGCCGTTCACCGCCGCGCTGGCGCTGGACCTGGGCCGCATCACCACCTCGACCCTGTTCGAGACCGGCAACGGCCGCTTTACGTATCAAGGCAGCACGATCAGCGACGTCAGCCGCAACGGCACGCTGGACGTGGCCGGCGTGCTGCGCAAGTCCAGCAACATCGGCATGACGATGATCTCCGAGAAGCTGGAATCGCGCGAGATGTGGGACCGCTTCACCGAACTGGGCCTGGGCCAGGCCCCTCAAGTGGGATTCCCCGGCGCGGCCCCCGGCCGCCTGCGTCCGTGGGACCGCTGGCGCCTGATCGAGAAGGCCACCATGGCCTATGGCTATGGCCTGTCGGTGTCGCTGCTGCAAGTGGCGCGCGCCTACACCGTCTTCGCCCGCAATGGCGACATGGTGTCGCTGACCCTGGTCAAGCGCGACAGCGATCCGACCAGCGTCAAGATCTATACGCCCAAGACCACCGCGCTGGTGCGCGGGATGCTGGAGGCCGCCACCGGGCCGGACGGCACCAAAGCCGCCCAGGTCCAGGGTTACCGTGTGGCCGGCAAGAGCGGCACCGCGCGCAAGATTGTCGACGGCAAGTACAGCACGCAGCGGTATCGCAGTTCGTATGTGGGCTTTGCGCCGGTGTCCGATCCCAAGATCGTGGTGGCCGTCTCGATCGACGAGCCCACGGTCGGTGGTTATTACGGCGGCGCGATCGCCGCGCCCGTGTTCTCCCACATTGTCGGCGGGAGTCTGCGGCTGATGGGGGTGCGGCCGGACGCGCCCTTCGAATCGACAATTGTTGCTGGTATCAAGGAGCCAGGCAGATGAGCGCCAAAGGCTTCCTCTCATCCCCCGCCGCCACGGTCGAACAAGCCGTGGCGTGGTTGCATTCGCGCGTGTCGTTGACCGCGCACCTGAAGCTGGACTCCCGCGAGATCGAGCCGGGCGACGTGTTCGTCGCCTGCCCGGGCCTGTCCAGCGACGGCCGTCTATATATAGAGAAGGCGTTGGCGCTGGGCGCCAGCGCAGTGCTGTTCGAGGCGCCCGCGACCGAGGCCATCGAGGCCGCGGCCGCCGCCGGCGATACGCCGATGCTGCCGGTGACCGGCTTGCGCGCCCTGCTGGGCGAGCTGGGCGACACCTGGTACGGCCGGCCGTCGTCGACCCTGGCCGTGGTGGCCGTGACCGGCACCAATGGCAAGACTTCGTCGGTGCAATGGATCGCCCACGCGCTGGGCCGCAACGACAAGCCCTGCGGCACCATTGGCACCTTGGGCGCCGTGCTGCCCGACGGGCAGACGCTGGGCGGCCATCTCACGACCCCGGACGTGCTGACCGTGCACCGCCTGCTGGCCGCCATGCGCGACGCCGGCGCCAAGGCGGTGGCGATGGAAGCGTCTTCGATCGGCATCGAGCAGGGCCGCATGGATGGCGTGCGGGTGGCGCTGGCCGCCTACACCAACCTGACGCGCGATCACCTCGACTATCACGGCACGATGGAACGTTACGAGGCGGCCAAGGCCAGCCTGTTCCGCTGGCCGGGCCTGAGCGCGGCGGTGGTGAACGCCGACGATGAAGCCGGGCGCCGCCTGATCGCCTCGCTGCCGGCGGACCTGTCGGTGATGGGCTACAGCCTGAGCGCGGACCCGGCGATTCCCGCCGCGATGCGCGCGCGCGACCTGCAGGCCACCGCGCAAGGCCAGATCTTCACGCTGGTGTCGCCGCATGGCGAGGCCCAGATCGTGACGCGCCTGCTGGGGGCGCACAATGTTTCCAACCTGCTGCTGGTGGCGGGCGTGCTGTACAAGCTGGGCCTGCCATTCGCGCAGATCGCGCGCGAGCTGGCCGCGACCGATCCGGTCGATGGCCGCCTGCAGACCGTGGAACCGGTTGCCGCCAGCACGCAGGCCCACTCGGGTCGTGGCGCGCTGGTGGTGGTGGATTACTCCCACACCCCAGATTCGCTGGCGCGCGCGTTGATGGCATTGCGCCCGGTGGCGCAGGCGCGCGCCGGCCGCCTGGTGTGCGTGTTCGGTTGCGGCGGCGACCGCGACGCCGGCAAGCGCCCCGAGATGGGCCGCATCGCCGCCGAACTCGCGGACCACGTGGTGGTGTCCAGCGACAACCCGCGCAGCGAGTCGCCCGAAGCGATCGTGGCGCAGATCCTGGCCGGCATTCCGGCGTCGGCGGCGGTCGAGGTGCAGGTCGACCGCGCCCGCGCCATCATGCGGGCCATCTGGGCCAGCGCGCCCGAGGACGTGGTGCTGCTGGCTGGCAAGGGCCACGAAACCTATCAGGAGATCGCCGGCGAGAAGCTGCCGTTCGACGATCGCGAATGGGCGCGGCTGGCGCTGCTGCTGCCGCTGGTCAAGGGCGTTTCCACGGATACGCGGCGCATCGGCGCTGGCGAGCTGTTCGTGGCGCTGGTGGGCGAGAACTTCGACGCGCACAACTACCTGGACCAGGCCGCCGAACGCGGCGCCTGCGCCGCGGTGGTGGCGCACGCCGTGCCGGAATCGAACCTGCCGCAACTGGTGCTGGGCGATACCCGCGTGGCACTGACGCGCATCGGCGCGGCCTGGCGCGCCCGCTTCACGCTGCCGGTGGTGGCTGTGACGGGCAGCAACGGCAAAACCACCACCAAGGAAATGATCTCGGCCATGCTGGCGGTCTGGCGCGGCGAGACAGGTCGGCTGGCCACGGCCGGCAACCTGAACAACGACATCGGCGTGCCGCTGACGCTGCTGCGCCTGCGTCCGGAGCATCGCGCGGCCGTGTTCGAACTCGGCATGAATCATCCGGGCGAAATCGCCCAACTGGCTGCCATCGCGGCGCCCAGCGTGGCGCTGGTGACCAATGCCCAGCGCGAGCACCAGGAATTCATGCACTCCGTGGAAGCGGTCGCGCTGGAAAACGGCGCCGCCATCTCGGCGCTGCCGGCGGACGGCGTGGCCGTCTATCCGGGCGACGAGGCTTACTCGACCATCTGGGACAAGCTGGCCGCTCCACGCCGGGTCTTGCGCTTTGGCCTGCAGCCCGGTCTGGACGTCTATGCCGAGCAGATCCTGGCGGACGTCGATTCGACGCGCTGCCGCGTGGTGACCCCGATGGGCAGCGCCGACTTGACGCTGCCGGTGCCCGGCGTGCACAACCTGCGCAATGCGCTGGCGGCAATCGCCAGCGCCATCGCCGCCGGCGCGCCGCTGGATGCCGCCGTGCGCGCGCTGGCTGGCTTCAGCCCGGTCGCGGGCCGGATGCAGCACAAGAAATTGAGTGACGGAACGTTGCTCATCGATGACACCTACAATGCCAACCCCGACTCGGTTCGCGCGGCCATCGATGTGTTGGCCCGCATGGCCGGCACGCGTGTCCTGGTTCTGGGCGACATGGGCGAAGTCGGGGACAACGGCCCCGCCATGCATGAAGAGGTGGGCAATTACGCGCGCGAGCTTGGCCTCGACGCGCTTATCACGCTAGGCGATGCCAGCCGGGCGGCCGCGGCCGCCTACGGCACGGGCGCGCACGCCTGCGCATCGGTAGACGAAGTCGTTGCCGCATTGCGCGGCCTGCGCGCGTCCTGCGTATTGATAAAGGGATCGCGCTTTATGCGCATGGAGCGGGTAGTGACGGCTTTTATTTCGAATGACGGGCAAGCGTCCAAGGGGCAGGGGGACAACCATGCTGCTTGAGATCGCCCGTCTGCTTTCCGATGATGTGCGCGCGCTGGGCGTGTTCGAGTACATCACGCTGCGCGCGGTGCTGGCGTGCGCCACGGCGCTGCTGATCGGCCTGGTGGCCGGCCCGCGCGTGATCCGCAAGCTGACCGAGATGAAAATCGGCCAGGCCGTGCGTTCGTATGGCCCGGAAAGCCACCTGGTCAAGACCGGCACCCCGACCATGGGCGGCGTGCTGATCCTGATTTCCATCGCCATCAGCACGTTGCTCTGGGCCGACTGGACCAACCGCTTCGTCTGGGTGGTGCTGCTGGTGACGTTCGGCTTTGGCTGGATCGGCTGGATGGACGATTACCGCAAGGTGGTCTATCGCGATCCCGAGGGTATGCCGGCGCGTCAGAAGTTCTTCTGGCAGGCGACCATCGGGCTGGTGGCCGCGGTCTACCTGGCGTTCGCCGTGTCGGCGCCGGCCAACACCGAACTGTGGCCGCTGTTCAAGGCCTGGGTCGGAAGCGGCTTCACGATGTCGCTGCCGACGCGCGCCGACCTGATCGTGCCGTTCTTCAAGACCGTCAGCTATCCGCTGGGCGTGCTCGGCTTCGTGGCGTTGACGTGGGCCGTGATCGTCGGCACCAGCAATGCCGTCAACCTGACCGACGGCCTGGATGGCCTGGCGATCATGCCTACCGTGATGGTTGGCAGCGCGCTCGGCATCTTTGCCTACGTGGTCGGCCGCGTCGACTATTCGAAGTACCTGCTGTTCCCCTACATCCCCGGCGCCTCGGAATTGATGGTGCTGTGCGCGGCGATCGGGGGCGCGGGGCTGGCATTTTTGTGGTTCAACGCGTATCCGGCGCAGGTCTTCATGGGCGACGTCGGCGCGCTGGCGCTGGGCGGCGCGCTGGGCACCATCGCGGTCATCGTGCGCCAGGAGATCGTGCTGTTCATCATGGGCGGCGTGTTCGTGGTCGAGACCCTGTCGGTGATGATCCAGGTGACGTGGTTCAAGTACACCAAGCGACGTTATGGAACAGGTCGACGCATATTCCGCATGGCTCCGCTGCATCATCACTTCGAAGTGGGCGGCTGGAAGGAAACCCAGGTGGTCGTGCGTTTCTGGATCATCAGCATGATGCTGGTGCTGATTGGCCTCTCTACCCTGAAGTTGCGATGAATACGATGGAAACCTCCCGCGCCGACGCGCCGCTTGTCCTGATCCTTGGATTGGGCGAGTCGGGCGTGGCCGCCGCACGCTGGAGCGCCCGCCAGGGCGCCCGCCTGCGGGTGGCCGACACGCGCGCGGAGCCGGGTGGACTGGACGCGTTGCGTGATGCGCTGGCGCAGGCCGAGGTCGAGTACCGCCTGGGCTGCGATACGTCTTTCGACGTCGCGTTGCTGGACGGCGTGAGCCAGATCGTCGTCAGCCCGGGACTGGCGCCCGAAGGCGCGCCGGCCGGCGATCTGCTGCGCGAGGCCAAGGCGCGCGGCATCGAGATCATCGGCGAGATCGAATTGTTCGCGCGGGCGCTGGCCGAATTGGCCGAGACCCGCGAATATCGCCCACGCGTGCTGGCCGTGACCGGCACCAATGGCAAGACCACCGTCACCGCGCTGACGCGCGATCTGGTCGCGGCCAGTGGCCTGTCGGTGCTGGCCGCCGGCAACATCAGCCCGGCGGCGCTGACCGCGCTGATGCAGGCGCTGGATGCCGACGATCTGCCGCAGGTGTGGGTGCTGGAGCTGTCGAGCTTCCAACTCGAGACCACGCATACGCTGATGGCCGACGCGGCCGTCGTGCTCAACGTGACGCAGGACCATCTGGACTGGCATGGCGGCATGGACGCCTATGCGCGCGCCAAGGCGCGCCTGTTGAAGATGACGCGCATCGCCATCGTCAACCGCGATGACCCCCATACCGTGGACATGGTGCCGTCGCTGGCTGCCATGCCGGTGCGCAGCTTTGGCCGCGACGTGCCGGAACTGGTCGGCGACATGGGCCTGGAGCTGGGCCAGGGCGTGGCCTGGCTGGTGGCGGCCGAGCCGGTCGACTTCGATGAGCCCGTCGCGCCGGTGCGCCGCAAGAAGGACGCGCCGGAGCCGACGCGTGCCAAGGGCCGCATGAGCCGCCTGATGCCGGTCGATGCCTTGCGTATCCGCGGCATCCACAATGCCTTGAACGCACTGGCCGCGTTGCAGTTGGCGCGTTGCCTGGATCTGGGCTGGGGCCCGATGCTGCGGGCCCTGCGCGAATACGCCGGCGAACCGCATCGCGCCGCCTTCGTGCGCAGTATCGGCGGCGTGGACTACATCAACGACAGCAAGGGCACCAACGTTGGCGCCACCGTGGCCGCGCTGGAAGGCATGGGCCAGCCGGTGGTGCTGATCGCCGGCGGCCAGGGCAAGGGCCAGGACTTCTCGCCGCTGATCCCGGTGGTGTCGCGCCACGCGCGCGCCGTGTTGCTGATTGGCCAGGACGGCCCCGAGATCGGTCGGGTGCTGGGCGCCACCGGCGTCGACTGCATCGCCGTCGAATCGCTGCGCGACGCCGTGCGCCGCGCCGCCGACCTGGCGCAGGCCGGCGACGTGGTGCTGCTGTCGCCGGCCTGCGCCAGCCTGGACATGTTCCGCAATTACCCGCACCGCGGGCAAGTGTTCGTGGAAGAGGTCGAAGACCTGGCCCGCGACCGGGGAGAGGTGGCATGAGCCTGATCGCCGATCTCACCGCCAGCGTCAACGCCGTACGGCCCGGCCGTACCCGCATGCGCAATTTCGACATGCCGCTCGCGATTGCGGCGTCGACCTTGCTGCTGCTCGGCCTGCTGATGGTGTATTCGGCGTCGATCGCGCTGGCCGACGGCCCGCGCTATGCCTCCTATGGCCGCTATTACTTTGTCATTCGCCATGGCCTGTTCGTCACTGCCGGCCTGGTGGCGGGCGCCGTCGTGCTGGCGATTCCGATCCGCGTGTGGCAACGCCTGGCGGTGCCGCTGTTCGTGGTGGCAATGGTGCTGCTGGTGGCGGTGCTGGTGCCCGGCATCGGCCGCGAGGTCAACGGCGCGCACCGCTGGATCCCGCTGGGTCCGCTGAATTTCCAGCCGTCGGAACTGATGAAGCTGGCCGCGCTGCTCTACGCCGCCGACTACACCGTGCGCAAGCAGGAACACATGCAGGCCTTTGCCCGCGGCTTCCTGCCGATGGCGTTCGCGCTGGCCGGCGTCGGCATGCTGCTGCTGCTCGAGCCCGACCTGGGCGCCTTCATGGTGATCGTGGCGATCGCGATCGGCATCCTGTTCCTGGGCGGCATCAACGGCAAATACTTCAGCAGCCTGCTGGCGGTGCTGGTCGGCACCTTCCTGATGCTGATCTGGCTGTCGCCGTGGCGCCGCGCGCGCCTTTTCGCCTACCTGGATCCCTGGAACGAAGACAACGCCTACGGCAGCGCCTACCAGCTTTCGCATTCCCTGATCGCCCTGGGGCGCGGCGAATGGCTGGGCGTGGGGCTGGGCGCCAGCGTCGAGAAATTGCACTACCTGCCCGAGGCCCATACCGACTTCCTGATGGCGGTGGTGGGAGAGGAACTGGGTTTCGCCGGCGTGATGCTGGTGATCACGCTGTTCGCCATCATCGTCTACCGCGGTTTCGACATCGGCCGCCAGGCCATTGCCATGGAACGCACGTTCGCGGGCCTGGTGGCGCACGGCGTGGCGATGTGGTTCGGGGTGCAGGCCTTCATCAACATGGGCGTGTGCCTCGGGCTGTTGCCGACCAAGGGCCTGACGCTGCCGCTGATGAGCTATGGCGGTTCGGGCGTGGTGATGAACCTGTGCGCCCTGGCCATGCTGATCCGGGTGGACGTGGAAAACCGCATCATGATGCGCGGAGGACGGGTATGACCGCGTCGTCGCGCACCATCCTGATCATGGCCGGCGGCACCGGCGGCCACATCATGCCCGGCCTGGCCGTGGCCGACGTGCTGCGCCAGCGCGGCTGGCGCGTACTGTGGCTGGGCAACCCGGACAAGATGGAAGGCAAGCTGGTGCCGCCGCGCGGCATCGAACTGGTGCCGCTGCGTTTCGCCGGCGTGCGCGGCAAGGGCGTGACGGCGCTGCTGAAGCTGCCGTTCCTGCTGGTGCGCGCCTTCGCCCAGGCCTGGGCGCGACTGTCGTCCGTGCGTCCGGACGTGGTGCTGGGCATGGGCGGCTATGTCGCCTTTCCGGGCGGCGTCATCGCGACGTTGCGTGGCACGCCGCTGGTGGTGCACGAGCAGAACGCGGTGGCCGGCACCGCCAACAAGTGGCTGGCCAGGATGGCGCGCCGCGTGCTGAGCGGGTTCCCCGGCGTGCTGCCCAAGGGCGAGGTCATGGGCAACCCGGTGCGCGTCGACCTGTGCGCCTTGCCCGATCCGGCGCGGCGCTATGCCGCCCGCAGCGGCCCGTTGCGGCTGCTGGTGGTGGGTGGCAGCTTGGGCGCCCAGGCGCTCAATACCACCGTGCCGCAAGCGCTGGCTCGACTTCCGCAGGCGGACCGTCCGGTGGTGGTGCACCAGGCCGGCGAGCAACATTTGCCGGCGCTGCAGCAGGCCTACGCCCAGGCGGGCGTGACGGCCGACTGCCGCGCCTTCATCGACGACATGGCCGGCGCCATGGGCGAGGCCGACCTGCTGGTCTGCCGCGCGGGCGCCATGACGGTGTCCGAAGTGGCCGCCGTCGGCGTCGCGGCGCTGTTCGTGCCGCTGCCCCATGCCATCGATGATCACCAAACCGCCAACGCGCGCTTCCTGAGCGACGCGCAGGCCGCGTGGCTGCAGCCGCAGAACGCCTTCAGCCCCGAGTGGCTGGCGGACTGGCTGGGCCAGCGTTCCCGCCAAGAACTGCAAGCCGTCGCAGAACGGGCCCGCGCGCACGCGCGCCCGGAAGCGGCGGCGCATATCGCCGACGTCTGTGAACAAGCAGCGGGGCGTTCATCATGAAACACAGAATCCAGCATATCCATTTCGTAGGCGTCGGCGGTTCCGGCATGAGCGGCATCGCCGAGGTGCTGCTCAACCTGGGCTACACCATAAGCGGTTCCGACCTGAACGAGTCGGCCGTGACGCGCCGCCTGGCCGGCCTTGGCGTGAATATCGCCATCGGCCACGTCGCCAGCAATGTCACCGGCGCCGACGCCATCGTCACGTCGACCGCGGTGGCGGGCGACAACCCCGAAGTCATCGCGGCCCGCGCCGCCCGCATCCCGGTGGTGCCGCGCGCCATCATGCTGGCCGAGCTGATGCGCCTGAAGCGCGGCATCGCGGTGGCCGGCACGCATGGCAAGACCACCACCACCAGCCTGGTGGCCAGCATCCTGGCCGCCGGCGATCTGGATCCGACCTTCGTGATCGGCGGGCGCCTGAATTCCGCCGGGGCCAATGCGCGCCTGGGGCAGGGGGACTACATCGTGGTCGAGGCCGACGAATCCGACGCTTCGTTCCTGAACCTGCTGCCGGTGATGGCCATCGTGACCAACATCGACGCGGACCACATGGACACCTATGGCCACGACGTGGCCCGCCTCAAGAGCGCGTTCATCGAATTCACCCAGCGCCTGCCGTTCTACGGCAGCGCGGTGCTGTGCACCGACGACGCCAACGTGCGCGAGATCATGCCGTTCGTGTCGCGCCCCATCACCTCGTATGGCCTGAACGAAGACGCGATGGTGCGCGGCTACGAAGTGCAGGCCGACGGCACGCGCATGCGCTTCAACGTGCAGCGCAGCCACCGCGACACGCTGCTGCCGCCGCTGCAGGTGGAGCTGAACCTGCCGGGCCTGCACAACGTGCGCAACGCGCTGGCGGCGATCGCCGTGGCAACCGAGCTGGGCGTGGCCGATGAAGCCATCCGCGACGCGCTGGCCTCGTTCAAGGGCGTGGGCCGCCGCTTCACGCAGACGGGCGAATTCCCGGTGCCGGCCGCGCATGGCGGCGGCACCTTCACGGTGATCGACGACTACGGCCACCACCCCGTGGAAATGGCCGCCACGCTGGCCGCCGCCCGCGGCGCCTGGCCCGACCGCCGCATCGTGCTGGCATTCCAGCCGCATCGCTACACGCGCACCCGCGACTGTTTCGAGGATTTCGTGCGCGTGCTGGGCACGGCCGACGCGGTGCTGCTGACAGAGGTCTATGCCGCCGGGGAGCCGCCGCTGGTGGCCGCCGACGGCCGCGCCCTGTCGCGCGCCCTGCGCGTGGCCGGCAAGGTCGAGCCGGTGTTCGTCGAGGACGTGGCCGACCTGCCGCAGGCGGTGGTCGATTTCGTGCGCGACGGCGACGTGGTGATCGTCATGGGGGCGGGCTCGATCAGCAAGGTCCCGGCCCAAGTTGGAGAATTGGCATGAGCGCGAAATTCGGCAAGGTGGGTGTGTTGTACGGCGGCCGTTCCGCCGAACGCGAAGTGTCCCTGATGTCCGGGGCTGGCGTGCACCAGGCGCTGCTCAGCGCCGGCGTCGACGCGCACCTGTTCGACACGGGCGAGCGCAGCCTGGCCGAGCTGGCCGCCGAGGGCTTCGAGCGCGTGTTCATCGCCCTGCATGGCCGCTTCGGCGAAGACGGCTCGATCCAGGGCGCGCTCGAATTGCTGGGCATCCCCTATACCGGCAGCGGCCCGCTGGCCTCGGCCCTGGCCATGGACAAGACCATGACCAAGCGCGTGTGGCTGCAGCATGGCCTGCCCACGCCGGAATTCGAATTGCTGGACGCCGACACGGAACTGCGCCTGGTGCCGGACCGCCTGAGCCTGCCGCTCATCATCAAGCCGCCGCACGAGGGCTCGACCGTGGGCATCACCAAGGTGGTGGGCTATTCCGACATGAAGGAAGCCTACGCGCTGGCCGCCAGGTTCGATGCCGAGGTGCTGGCCGAGCAGTTCATCCAGGGCCGCGAGCTGACCGTGGCGGTGCTGGGCGGCGGCAAGACCGCGCGCGCGCTGCCGGTGATCGAGATCGCCGCGCCCGGCGGCAACTACGACTACGAGCACAAGTACTTCTCCGATGACACGCAGTACTTCTGCCCGGCCGCGTTGCCGCCGGCCGTGGCCGAGGAGGTCGCCGACATCGCGGTGCGCGCCTATCGCGCGCTGGGCTGCGAAGGCTGGGGCCGCGCCGACTTCATGCTGGATGCCGACAACCGCCCCTGGCTGCTTGAAATGAATACCTCGCCCGGCATGACCAGCCATTCGCTGGTGCCGATGGCGGCCCGCGCCACCGGCATGAGCTATGCCGAGCTGTGCGTGGCGATCCTGGCCGACGCCTCGTGCAAGTTGCACAGCGCCGCTCGCAATACTTGACCCGGACATTCTGTGTGGAACGACGCTCGCACGACCAACCTGATCGCCAACACGCTTGCCGTGCTGGCGGTCTGCGCCATGCTCCTGGCGGGCGTGGTGTGGGTGGCGCAGCGTCCGTATTTCACGCTGTCGGCCATCGAGCTGGAGTCCACGCCGGACTCCGAGCTGCACTATGTCTCGCCGGGCGCGGTGCGCGCGGCGATCGCGGGGCGCTTCAAGGGCAACTTCTTCACGGTGGACCTGGACGACGCGCGCGAGATCTTCGAGTCGGTGCCATGGGTGCGCCACGCCACCGTGCGGCGGATCTGGCCGAATGTGCTGCGCGTGCGCATCGAGGAGCAGCAGCCGCTGGCGCTGTGGAACGAGAACCAGATGATCAACACCTGGGGCGAGGCGTTCACGGCCAACACGGGCGAAGTGGACGACGAGACGGTGCTGCCGCAGTTCTCCGGGCCCGAGGGCACCGAGTCGCTGGTGGTGCAACGCTACGCCGAGCTGGCGCGCTGGTTCGCGCCGCTCGATATGCATGTCAAGCAGCTGGAGCTGAGTCCGCGCTACGCCTGGCGCGTGGTGCTGTCCAACGGCATGCTGCTGGACCTGGGCCGAGATCCGGGCGCCGATGCGCCGGATCCGCACGGCCTGCCCGGCGCGCTGCCGTTCGCGGCGCGCATTCAACGTTTTGTTCAGGCCTGGCCGGCCGTGGCGGGGCGCCTGGAAGGGCGCACCATCACGCAGGCCGACCTGCGCTATCCCAATGGTTTCGCCCTGGCGCTGGCCCCGTTGCCCGCGTCGGCAAACAAACCCAAATCCACACCGAAACCTCCCAAGAAACGCTAACGCCATGACCCGTGACATCAAGGACCTTATCGTCGCCCTCGATATCGGCACCAGCAAGGTGGTGGCTGTGGTGGCTGAAATCCTGCCCGAAGGGCGATTCGAAGTGCTTGGCCTCGGCCAGCACGAATCGCGCGGCATGCGCAAGGGCGTGGTCGTCAATATCGAGACCACTGTGAATTCGATTCAGCGCGCGCTTGAAGAAGCCGAGCTGATGGCAGATTGCAAGATCCGAGACGTCTACACCGGCATTGCCGGCAGCCATATCCGCAGCTTCAATTCCAGCGGCATGGTCGCCGTCAAGGACAAGGAAGTCACCGCCACCGACGTCGCCCGCGTCATCGAGACCGCCAAGGCGGTGAACATCCCGACCGACCAGCAGGTGCTGCACGTGCTGACCCAGGAGTTCATCGTCGACGGCCAGGAAGACATCCGCGAACCCATCGGCATGAGCGGTTTGCGGCTGGAAGTGCGCGTGCACATCGTGACCGGCGCCGTCAGCGCCGCGCAGAACATCGTCAAGTGCGTGCGCCGCTGCGGCCTGGAAGTGCAGGACCTGATCCTGCAGCCGCTGGCCTCCAGCCTGGCCGTGCTGACCGCCGACGAAAAGGAGCTGGGCGTCGTCCTGGTGGACATCGGCGGCGGCACCACCGACGTGGCGATCTTCACCGGCGGCGCGATCCGCCACACCGCCGTGCTGCCGATCGCCGGCGACCAGATCACCAACGACATCGCGGCCATGCTGCGCACGCCGACGCCCGATGCCGAGGAAATCAAGCTTCGCTATGGCGTGGCCAAGCAGGTGCTGGCGAGCCCGGACGAGTCCGTGGAAGTGCCGGGCCTGGGTGACCGCGGCCCGCGCCAGGTCAAGCGCCAGGCGCTGGGCGCCGTGATCGAGCCGCGCGTCGAAGAACTGTTCACGCTGGTGCAGCAGGTGGTGCGCGACTCCGGCTACGAGGACCTGCTGGCTTCCGGCGTGGTGCTGACCGGCGGCTCGGCGCAATTGCCCGGCATGATCGAACTGGCCGAGGACGTGTTCCTCAAGCCGGTCCGCGTGGCGGTGCCCGAATACGAAGGCAGCCTGGCCGACGTGATGCGCAATCCGCGCTTCTCGACCGTGATGGGGCTGTTGCAGGAGGCGCGTATGCAACGCGTGCGCGGCCGCAAGGTCGCCGCGCAGACCGGCAATTTCAAGAGCCTGCTGGCGCGCATGAAGGAATGGTTCATGAATTGAAGAGGGGGGCAGGTTGGGGCCTGCTCCTTGGCACGATCCGCGGCGGTAGGGCGGGCCGGGCCAGAAAGGGGAGGCGTCTCAAACCCGTTGCGGACCAAAGCAGTCGGCTTCGGCTTTGAGGCGATTCACAAAATATAGGTTGTTGGGGAATTTTTGTGATTTGCAAAATCGGACTTGTGAGGGAGTCATCATGATGAACTTTGAGATGCTTGAGAACAACACCAAAGGGACCGTAATCAAGGTCGTTGGTGTGGGCGGTGCGGGCGGCAATGCCGTCGCGCACATGATTCGCAGCGGCGTGCACGGCGTGGATTTCATCTGCGCCAACACCGATGCGCAGGCACTGGCGGCGACCAACGCCCCGGTGCAGATCCGCCTGGGCCGCACCGGCCTGGGCGCGGGCGCCAAGCCCGAGCAAGGCCGCGCGTCGGCCGAAACCGCGCGTGAAGAGATCCGTGCCGCCCTGAACGGCGCGCACATGGTCTTCATCACCGCGGGCATGGGCGGCGGCACCGGCACGGGCGCAGGTCCGGTCGTGGCCGAAGTCGCCAAGGAGCTGGGCATTCTGACGGTGGGCGTGGTCACCAAGCCCTTCTCGTTCGAAGGTAACAAGCGCCTGAAGATGGCCGAAGACGGCATTGCCGAACTGGCCAAGCACGTGCATTCGCTCATCGTGGTGCTCAACGAGAACCTGTATGAACTGATGGACGAGGACGCGACGCAGGAAGACTGCTTCCGTTCGGCCGACGACATCCTGCACAACGCGTGCGCGGGTATCGCCGAAATCATCAACGTCGAAGGCAACGTCAACGTCGACTTCGAAGACGTCAAGACGATCATGGGCGAGCAGGGCCAGGCCATGATGGGCACGGCATCGGCTTCGGGCGCTGACCGCGCCCGCGTCGCCGCCGAGCACGCCATCGCCTGCCCGCTGCTGGAAGGCGTGGACCTGAACGGCGCGCGCGGCGTGCTGGTCAACATCACCGCCAGCCGCTCGCTGAAGATGCGCGAAACGCGCGAAATCATGGAAACGATCCGCAGCTACGCTTCGGACGACGCGACCGTGATCTTCGGCACCGCCTACGACGAATCGATGGGTGAAAACCTGCGCGTGACCGTGGTTGCGACCGGCCTGGGCCGTGCGCAGGCGCGTCCGCAACTGGTGCAGAGCACCGCTGAAGTGCTGCGCACCGGCACCGACAACATGCCCATGGGCACGATGCCGGCCGCCGGTCAGGGTGATTACCGCAATCTGGACATGCCGTCTGTCATGCGCAACCCGCGCAGCCAGGCGTCGGCCCAGGTGCGCGCGCTGGAAAGCTCGGGCATGGATCATTTCGACATCCCCGCTTTCCTGCGTAAGCAGGCGGATTGAACCTGGAGCCTGGTTTCAGGCTCTATATGCACTCCCTCATCTCCGGCTTGCCTGTCCCCGCGGGCAGGCCGGAGGCGGAGCGGTCCGTGTTTTGATTGTGTGACGTGAATCGGGGACGGTTTTATCGGTCGGTCCTGACGCTTTGATGGCGTTGAGAACCGGACAGAGTTACAATACGTCAGTTACGCCGGCAATCTCTTGTCATCTTGCCGGCTTCCTGGCTCAAAATACCTTAGTCTCATGTTCCGACAGCGCAGCATTCAGAATCTCGTCCGCACGACAGGCGTCGGCGTCCACTCCGGACGGCGGGTCGAGCTCACTCTGCGTCCGGCGGCGCCCAATACGGGCATCGTGTTCCACCGCGTCGATCTGCCCGAAGTCGTCGACCTGCCCGCGCAGGCCACTGGCGTGGGCGATACGCGCATGGCGTCCGTCCTGCAGCAGGGCAACGTCCGCGTTTCCACGGTGGAGCATCTCATGTCGGCGCTGGCCGGCTTGGGCATCGACAACCTGCATATCGACCTCACTGCCGAAGAAGTCCCCATCATGGACGGCAGTGCGGCAACCTTCGTGTACCTGTTGCGCTCGGCGGGCATCGTCGAGCAGAACGCGCCGAAGCAGTTCATCCGCGTGTTGAAGACGGTGGAAGTGCGCGAGGGCGAAGGCCGCAACGAGAAGTGGGCCCGGCTCGAACCCCATGAAGGGTACGCGCTGGCCTTCTCGATCGACTTCCGCCACCCTGCCATCGACTCGACCGCGAATTTCGCCGAAATCGATTTCGCCACCCATTCGTACGTGCGCGAGATCGCGCGCGCGCGCACCTTCGGCTTCGTCAACGAAGTCGAGGCGCTGCGTTCGATGGGCCTGGCCCGCGGCGGCAGCCTGGATAACGCCATCGTCATGGACGAATACCGGGTGCTGAACAGCGACGGCCTGCGCTACGATGACGAATTCGTGAAGCACAAGATCCTGGACGCCATCGGCGACCTGTATCTGCTGGGCAAGCCGCTGGTCGCGCGCTATGTGGCATGCAAATCGGGCCACGCGCTGAACAACCAGTTGGCGCGCGCGCTGCTGGCGCAGCGCGATGCCTGGGAAATGGTCACCTACGAATCGCAAGCCGAGGCGCCGCAGGCGTTCCGGCACGAATGGCAACTGGCCTGAGGCCGGTCGACTGCTGATGGCCGGTGCGCCGGGGGGCTGTCCCCGGCTGGCAGCCGGCCAATTTCATTTGGATGGCATCCCAAGGGGGCACGCCTCGTCCCGCTGGCGCCATCCCCGCGCCCGCCGCAGGGTCATCCCGTCCGGCAATGTGGCCATCGATGTCACCCGAAAGGCGGGCATCCGGACAAGCCCGGCTATCTCAGCTACTCTTGTGGTGCTTCAATAGCCTGGCCACCGCGTCGGCCAGCGGGCCGGGACGCAGGTTGTCATGCAGGGTTTCGAAGGCGCCCAGGGCGGCATCCCCCAGCGGCTGCGCCTCTTTCGGCGGCAGCGGCTTGCGGGCCCCGGGCTTGGGCAGGCCGGCTTGTACCTTCACCGCAATTTCGTTAAGGTTCCAGCCTTGGTCCGCCAAAGCCTGCGCGATGCGCGGGGCAAGTTGGCGCATCTTCGCCGCGTGCGCGGCGCTGGGCACCACCAGTTGAAGGCGCTGGTTTTCCAGCTTGCCGACCTGGCAGACGGAGCCCAACGGGGCGGGCAGGATCGCCGCCACCGCATATTGGATTTGCAAGTGCTTGCGGGCGGTTGCCAGTACGCCGGCGCCCCGCATGTCATGACCCAGCCATCCCAGGGCGGTATTTTCCCCTCGCCGGCTGGAACTGGAACGTTGACGGTATGAAGTGGGTCTATTCATCCCGGCTCTGAGAATTAGGAAGCAAACCTTGAAAATCGTGATTATGCACGCCCGCGACGGGCGGGACGGGCATTTCACCCTGGGAGGCGCGCATTTGGCGTTGTTTCTGGGGGGCGCGCTGATGACGGCCGCCATCTTCGGCGCCGCCCTTCAGCGCTACATTACACCCATCCTGCCCGCCGTACACACCGTTGGCTGGCCGCTGTCCGAACAACCGGGACGCGATGCGGACTTCCTGCGGGGCAACATGAACCTGCTGGCCGCCAAGGTGGGCGCGCTGCAGGCCAAGCTGGCCAGCATCGACGGCCTGGGCCAACGGGTGGCCAAGGTGGCTGGCGTGGCCTACACCGATCCCGAGGTCGCCAAGCAACTGGCATCGGCCCCCGCCGACGCCCAGCATGCCCCCGAGGCCACCCAGGTGATGGACGACCTGTTCACCGAGGGCACGCCGCCCAGCGCCGCCTCGGCCGAGGCCCTGGGCCGTCAGTTGGACGAGATCCAGGAACGGCTGGCCCTGCAGACCGACAATCTCAAGCTGCTGGACGCGGCGCTGACCCGGCGCTCGGCCGACCAGGCCCGCATGCCGACGGCGATGCCGATCACCGATTACCCCTATCTCAGTTCTTCCTACGGCTGGCGCCGCAACCCCGTGACCGGTCGTTCGGCCATGCACGAGGGGCTGGACTTCGCCGCGCCGCCGGGCACGCCCATCCTGGCGGCCTCCGGTGGCGTGGTGCTGGAAGCAAGATTCCATCCCGGCTATGGCAACATGGTCGAAATCGATCATGGCGATGGCCTTATCACACGCTACGCGCATGCTTCCTCGCTGATGGTCAAACAGGGTCAACTGGTCGACCGCGGCCAGCAGATCGCCCGGGTGGGCTCGTCGGGGCGATCCACCGGACCGCACCTGCATTTCGAAGTGCGGCTGGCCGGCCAGCCGCTGGATCCGCGCCTGTTCCTCGGCCCGCAGCAGAACGCTCCGCCGACGGTGGCGCAGGCCGGCGCGGACAGCGCCGCGCGCTGACGTCCGATCCGGGCTACAGTGCCACCCTGGCCATCGGTTCAGGCTCTTGCGCGCCAGGTGCGTTAAACTGGTTCGTTTCCCAGCGGACCCCCGCTCAACCAAATAAATCAAGTCACGGGTGACGCCGCCCTGGCCCCATGCGGGCGCGGCGGGGCTCGTGCGGCCGACATACGCATGGTTTCTCTGCTCAAAAAACTCATAGGCAGCCGCAACGACCGGCTGCTTAAGCAGTATCGCAAGCTGGTAACCCAGATCAATGGGCTGGAGCCCAAGATCTCCGCGCTCTCCGATGCGGAGCTGGCGGCCAAGACCGCGGAATTCCGTTCCCGCCATTCCCAGGGCACGTCGCTCGACGACCTGCTGCCCGAAGCCTTCGCCGTGGTGCGCGAAGCGGGCAAGCGGGTGTTCGGCATGCGCCACTTCGACGCGCAGTTGCTGGGCGGCATCGCCCTGCACAGCGGCAAGATCGCCGAAATGCGCACGGGCGAAGGCAAGACGCTGATGGCCACGCTGCCGGTCTACCTGAACGCGATCGCCGCCAAGGGCGTGCACGTGGTCACGGTGAACGACTACCTGGCCCGCCGCGACGCCGAATGGATGGGACGCCTGTATCACTTCCTGGGCCTGTCCACGGGCGTGGTGGTGCCGCAGCAGCCGAACGAGGAAAAGAAGGCCGCCTACGCCGCCGACATCACTTACGGCACCAACAACGAATTCGGTTTCGACTACCTGCGCGACAACATGGAATACCGTGTTGAGGACCGGCGCCAGCGCGGCCTGTTCTACGCCATCGTCGACGAAGTGGACTCGATCCTCATCGACGAGGCGCGCACGCCGCTGATCATCTCCGGCCAGGCCGAGGACCACACCGAACTCTACATCCGCATGAACGCGGTGCCGCCGCTGCTGACCCGCATGGCCAGCGAGCCCAAGCCGCAGGAGCCGGAACCCGAGGGCGACTACTGGGTCGATGAAAAGAGCCAGCAGGTCTACCTGTCGGAAGCCGGCCACGTCAACGCCGAAGGCATCCTGGCGCGCCTGGGCATCCTGCCCGAGGGCGAGTCGCTGTACGACCCGCGCCACATCGCGCTGATGCATCACCTGATGGTGGCGCTGCGCGCC
The DNA here is from genome assembly GCF_046535435.1 of Achromobacter sp. SIMBA_011. Lineage (NCBI taxonomy): Bacteria > Pseudomonadati > Pseudomonadota > Betaproteobacteria > Burkholderiales > Alcaligenaceae > Achromobacter > Achromobacter sp. SIMBA_011. The sequence goes on from NZ_JAWRWN010000008.1 coordinate 28,184, forward strand.
AACACGCTGTTCTTCCGCGACCAGCAATACGTGGTGCAGGACGGCGAAGTCATCATCGTCGACGAATTCACGGGCCGCCTGATGGTGGGCCGCCGCTGGTCCGACGGCCTGCACCAGGCGGTCGAGGCCAAGGAAGGCGTGAAGATCCAGCACGAGAACCAGACGCTGGCGTCGATCACCTTCCAGAACTACTTCCGCATGTACGAGAAGTTGTCCGGCATGACCGGCACGGCCGACACGGAAGCGTACGAATTCCAGGAGATCTACGGGCTCGAGACGGTCATCATCCCGACCAACAAGCCCATGATCCGCAAGGACCAGAACGACCAGGTCTTCAAGACGGACGGCGAAAAGTACAACGCCATCCTCGAAGACATCCGCGATTGCCACGAGCGCGGCCAGCCGGTGCTGGTGGGCACCACCAGCATCGAAAACTCCGAACTGCTGTCGGGCCTGCTGAAAAAGGCCAAGCTGCCGCACGAGGTGCTGAACGCCAAGCAGCACGCGCGTGAAGCCGAGATCGTCGCCGAGGCCGGCAAGCCGGGCCACATCACCATCGCCACCAACATGGCGGGCCGCGGCACCGACATCGTGCTGGGCGGCAGCGTCGACAAGCAGGTCGACCTGATCCGCGCCGACGAGTCGCTGTCCGAAGCCGAAAAGACCGCCCGCATCGAAAAGGTGCGTGCCGACTGGAAGCCGCTCAACGAGCAGGTCAAGGCTGCGGGCGGCCTGCGCATCATCGGCACCGAGCGCCACGAATCGCGCCGTATCGACAACCAACTGCGCGGCCGCGCCGGCCGCCAGGGCGACCCGGGTTCGTCGCGCTTCTACCTGTCGCTGGAAGATTCGCTGATGCGCATCTTCGCGGGCGACCGCGTGCGCGCCATCATGGAGCGCCTGAAGCTGCCCGAGGGCGAGCCGATCGAGGCCGGCATGGTGACGCGTTCCATCGAGACCGCGCAGCGCAAGGTCGAAGGTCGCAACTTCGACATCCGCAAGCAACTGCTGGAATACGACGACGTCGCCAACGACCAGCGCAAGGTGCTGTACGCGCAGCGCAACGAAGTGCTGGAAGCGGCCAGCGTCAGCGCCACGGTCGAGAACCTGCGCGACGCCGCGGTGGTCGACCTGTTCAACACCTACGTGCCGCCGGAATCGGTGGAAGAGCAGTGGGACATCCCGGCCTTGCAGAAGGCGCTGGAGGCTGATTGGCAGATCCACCTGCCGTTGACCGAGATGCTCGAGAAGGAAGCCAACCTGACCGACGAGGATCTGCGCGAGCGCGTGATCGCGGCGGCGCGCGACGTCTACCAGGGCAAGGTCGACCAGGTCGGCGCCGAATCGTGGTCGCAGTTCGAGCGTTCGATCATGCTGCAGGCGATCGACACGCACTGGCGCGAGCACCTGTCGGCGCTGGACTATCTGCGCCAGGGCATCCATCTGCGCGGCTACGCGCAGAAGAACCCCAAGCAGGAATACAAGCGCGAAGCCTTCGAACTGTTCTCGGGCATGCTGGACCGCATCCGCGACGACGTGGTGCGCGTGCTGATGACGGTGCGCGTGCAGTCGTCCGAGCAGGTCGAGCAGGCCGAGGCCGAAGCGGCCCAGCCGCACGTGCAGAACGTGCAGTACCACCACTCCGACTACGACGAGGCCCTGGCCCAGTCGGCCGACGACGCGGGCGCCCAGCCGGTGCGCAACGTGCTGCCCAAGGTGGGCCGCAACGATCCGTGCCCGTGCGGCAGCGGCAAGAAGTACAAGCAGTGCCACGGCAAGCTGGTCTGAGCGGATAACGCCATGCTGCATGCCGTCGGCCAGACCGAGTTCGACCACGCCGTGGTCATGGTGCGGGACCGCCTGGATGCGCTGGCGCCGCACTTCGAGCGCCAGGGCTTCCACCTGAGCGACAAGGCGGTGCACAACCTGGGTTCGTGCAACCGCCTGATCGTGCTCGAAGGCACCTACGTCGAACTGCTGGGCTGGCCGCCCGGCGCGCCGCCGGCGCGCAAGGAAATCGCCGATTCGCCCTTCGGGCTCGAGGCGCTGGTGTTCCGCACCTACGACGCCGAGGCCACGCGCGAGCGCCTGCTCGCCGCTGGCTTCGCCGTCAATCCGATGCAGGAGCTGTCCCGTCCCGCCATGCTGGACGGCCGGGAAGTCGAGGCCCGTTTCCATACCGTGCGTTTCGCCGAGCAGCCGCTGCCCGGGATCCGCATGTATTTCTGCCGTCACCTGACGCCCGAGTGCGTCTGGTCGCCTGAATTGATGGCCCATCCCAACGGCGTCCGCAGCCTGCTGCGCATTGACGCCCGCGCGGCCCAGCCGCGCCAGGTGGCCGAACGGCTGGCCCTGGTGGCAGGGGTGACGGCCGAGGCCGCCGCCGGCGGTTGGGACGTGCCGCTGGCCAACCTGCGCATCCACGTGCGGGAAGACGCCACGGCCGTGACCCCGGTGCTGTCCACGCTGACGTTGGAAAACCGCGACGGCGCTCACTACACGCTCGACACCGGCGTCTGATCCAACCTCCCGCGCGCGGTCGCCGCGCGGGTCTTTCCCTTCGTCCAACTTTCCTCCCCGTCTTTCCGGGGACGGAACGCTGACGTGCGTCTTTCGGGCAAACCCGGGTTGTGGGGCAAAGTGTATGCACTTTAGTATGCACTTCAACCCCAACCCGGAGCGCCCCGGCGGCCGACACCCTCATGAACTCATCCCGACCCGCAGCCCGCACCATGGCCGGCCAGGCCGAGCTGTACAACGCCGTCAAGGCGATGGCGGTGAGTTTCGAGTTCAAGCCGGGCGAGCGCATCAACGAAGTCGAACTGGCCAGACGCCTGAACGTGAGCCGCACGCCGCTGCGCGAGGTGCTCAACCAACTGATGGTGGAGGGCTTCCTGACCCGTTCGGTGAACCGCGGTTTCATCGCGCGGCTGCTCGACGCCAAGCAGATCCATAGCCTCTATGAATACCGCGCGGTGCTCGAGGCCGGCATTGTGCGCGCCGCCTGCGAACGCGCCACCGATGAGGAACTGGTGGCGCTGCGCGCGTTTGTCGAACGCTCGCGCGACGTGCCCGAGGACAGTGACGCGACCCGCCTGCTGGAATTGGACGAGGCGTTTCACCTGACGCTGGCGCGCTATTCGCGCAACGAGGAATTCGTGCGCGCGCTGGAGAGCGTCAACGCCCGCATCCATTTCGTGCGCTGGATCGACATGCAGCAGGGCCGTCGCAGCCACACCCAGGGCGAACACTTGCGCATCGTCCAGGCGCTGGAGCGGCGCGACATGGATGCCCTGCCGGACATGATGCGCAGCCACATCGGCCGGCGGCTGGACCAGATCACCGATGTCATCCGCACCGGCTTTTCCACGATTTACATGCGGGACCAGGCCGAACCCGCTGTCGCAGCGCCGGCCAACACCACAACAGCAGGGGAAAACACATGACCTACACAACGATGCGGCGCGCCTTGGCGGCCGTCTGCGCGCTCGCCGCGCTGGGGGGCGGGCTGGCCGCCGCGCCCGCCCGGGCGGAAGAAAAGCCGCTGATCCTGGTGGTGCCGTATCCGCCCGGCGGCAGCACCGACATCCTGGCCCGCATCCTGCAGCCGCGGCTGTCCAAGGAGCTGGGCGGCCGCGCCGTGGTGGTGGAAAACCGCCCGGGCGCCGCCAGCCAGATCGCCACCGCCTTCGTGGCGCGGGCCGAGCCCGACGGCAGCACGCTGCTGGTCAGCTTCGACAACCACGGCATCAACCCGGCGGTGAAGCCCAAGCTGCCCTACGACACCTTCAAGGACTTCGTCGCCATCACCCAGACCGTGCGCTTTCCGCTGGTGCTGGGCGCCAATCCGGGCGTGCCGGGCGACAACCTGAAGGAATTCCTGGCGGCCGCGGCCAAGCAGCCGCCCAACAAGTTCAACTATGCCTCCACCGGCGTGGGATCGCTGAACCACCTGGCGCCCGAAGAACTCAAGCGCCTGTCCAAGGTGGAGCTACTGCACGTGCCATATGGCGGCGGCGGACCGGCCATCCAGGCCGTGGTGGGCGGCCAGGCCAACATGACCTGGTTGAGCTTCGCCGCGCTGCGCGGCCAGATCCAGGCCGGCAAGATCAAGCCGCTAGCGGTGGCCGGCGAGAAGCGCCTGCCGGACCTGCCCAACGTGCCGACGGTGGCGGAGTCCGGTTTTCCGGGCTTCGTCGCCTATTCGTGGAGCGGCATGTTCGCGCCCAAGGGCACGCCGCAGGCGACCGTCAAAAAGCTGACGCAGGCGTTCAACACGGTGCTGGCCGATCCGGACGTCAAGAAGAAGCTGGAAGAGGCCGGCTTCGAGATCGTGGCCTCGAACGGCCCGGCCCTGGATGCCTACGTGAAGGCGGAATACGACCGCTGGAGCAAGTTCATCAAGAGCAGCAACATCAACCTGGATAACTGAGCGGCCGGCGGCGGCGCACCCTCGCGCGCCGCCCGGTCCGCGCATCGCGTGGAGAAGACATGGATACCTTGACTGGCGCCGAAGCAATGGTGCGGATGCTGCAACACAACGGCGTCAAACATATTTTCGGCCTGTGCGGCGATACCAGCCTGCCGTTCTACGACGCGCTCTACCGGCTGGATCATGGCATGCGACACATCCTGACCCGTGACGAGCGCAGCGCCGGCTACATGGCCGACGCCTATGCCCGCGTGACCGGCAAGGTGGGCGTGTGCGAAGGGCCCAGCGGCGGCGGCGCGACCTATCTGCTGCCGGGGTTGGTGGAGGCCAACGAATCGTCCATTCCGGTGCTGGGCATCACCTCCGACGTGGCGGTGGGCTCGCGCGGCAAGTACCCGCTGACCGAACTGGACCAGGAGGCACTGTACCGGCCGTTGACCAAGTGGAACCGCACCATCGATCGCGCCGACCAGATCCCCGGCATGGTGCGCGCGGCGTTCCGCGCCATGACCACCGGCAAGCCCGGCGCGGCGCACCTGTGCTTTCCGTATGACGTGATGAAGCAGCAGGTCGATGGCGCCGACGTCTGGGCCCAGCCCGAGCATGCGCAGTTTCCGTCGCTGCGCTACGCGCCGGATCCGTCGGACGTGGCGCGCGCGGCGCAGCGCCTGGTGGGCGCGCGTTCGCCGGTCATCATCTGCGGCGGCGGCGTGGTGATCGCCGGCGCCAGCGGCGCGCTGCAGGAACTGGCCGAGAGCCTGAAGGCGGCGGTCTGCGTGACCGTCAGCGGCCAGGGCAGCCTGGCCGACACCCATCCGCTGAACGCGGGCGTGGTGGGTTCGAACGGCGGCGTGATGGCCACGCGCGACGTGGTGGCCGCGGCCGACGTGGTGCTGTTCGTCGGCTGCCGCGCGGGTTCGACCTCGACCGAGCACTGGCGCTTCCCGAACCGCGACGTGCCGATCCTGCACATCGACATCGATCCGATGGTGATCGGCGCCAACTACCTGACCGAAGTCGGCATGGTGGGCGACGCCAAGCTCGCCCTGCAGGCGCTGGGCGCCGAGGTGCAGGCGCGCCTGGCGCACCGGCCGTCCGACGCCGTTGATGGCGCGGTGCTGGCGGGCCGCGCCAAGGCCGCGCGGCGCGCGCAACTGGAGCCGCTGGCGAGCAGCCTGGAGGCGCCGATCCGCCCCGAACGCGTGGTGCAGTCACTCAATCGCCTGCTGCCCGACGATGCCGTGGTGTGCGCGGATCCCGGCACGCCGTGCCCGTATTTCTCGGCTTACTACGACGTGTCGCGGCCCGGCCGGCACTTCATCACCAACCGCGCCCATGGCGCCTTGGGCTTTTCGATGTCGGCGGCGCTGGGCGCCTGGGTCGGCCGGCCGAACGCCAAGTGCGTCTCGGTGATGGGCGACGGCAGCTTCGGCTTCACGGTCGGCGAGCTCGAGACCATCGTGCGCCACAAGGCGCCGCTGCTGATGATCGTGTTTTCGAACTCGGTCTATGGCTGGATCAAGGCCAGCCAGAAGGCCGGCTACGACAAGCGCTACTACAGTGTGGACTTCGACCGCACCGACCACGCCCGCATCGCGGAAGCCTATGGCGTGAAGGCCTGGCGGGTCGAGGATCCGGCCAAGCTGGACGCGGCGATCAAGGCGGCGATGGAGCATGACGGCCCGGCGCTGATCGACGTGGTGGCGCAGCCGCTGCAGGACGCGGCAGCGCCGGTCAGCCAGTGGATGGGCTGAGAACCCGGCCGGGAAATATGCAGCGGGGCCTTGGAAGGCCCCGCTTTTTTTCGGGATGCCGGTTGCGGCGGACGGCGTCAGTGCGGCGCGGGCGTGGGCACCAGATGGTTGACGCCGGTGCAGAGGTCGGCCTGGTCGACCCCGTAGATATGCAGGGACACGGCGACGCCCGGGCCAGCGTTGCCGAGGCGGTGGATCTGATGCAGGCCCGGGGCGGCGGTGCCGACATCGCCCGGCCGGCGACTGATCTCGCCGCAGGCAATGGCCGCGGCGGCGGCAGGGTCCCAGCGGTAGTGGGTTTCGGCCAGTTCGCCTTGCAGGACCTGGTAGGTGCACCAGGTCTTGTGGCCGTGCACCGGGCTGAACTGCCCCGGGCGCCAGATCAGGTAGGCGACGGTGAAGGCGCCATGCGGATCGGCGTAGGCGATATGGCGGGTGTAGGTGTCGGCGCGGCCGGCGCGCAGGTCTTCGGGCAGGCCGCGCAGCATGTCGCCGGCATTGGCGACGCTGCTGGCCAGCTCGCGCAGCAGGCCGCGGGCCGCGTTCATCTGGGCGACCTGCACCGATTCGCACAGCGAGCGCAGGTCTGCGGCGGCAAGTTGGACGGAGGTCATGGGCGGGCCCCTGAATGACGAGGTTTCATCTTAGGGATTTGCGCTGGAATGCCTTTGCCAAATTCGGCCGCCGGGGCCCGAACATTAGAAAAAAATTCCACCCCTGCCGCGGCCTGCCGCTCCTATACTGATCCGCTTCACGGCATCACTCTGGAGAGTCAGGCATGGATCTGGGGATCAGCGGCAAGACGGCATTGGTATTTGGCGGCAGCCGCGGCATGGGCCGTGCCTGCGCCCTGCAGTTGGCGCGCGAGGGCGTGGCGGTGACGATCGCGGCCCGCAACCCGCAGACGCTGGAGCAGGCGGCCGCCGAGATCGCCCGCGTCGCGGGCATCGGCGTGGGCTGGGTCTCGGCCGACCTGACGCTGGACAAGGGCCGCGACGCCGCGCTGGCCGCGTGTCCGCACCCCGACATCCTCATCAACAACGCCGACGGCCCCATGCCTGGCGATTTCCGCGATTGGAGCCATGAAGACTGGATCGCGGCGCTCGATTCCATGATGTTGGGCCCCATCGACATGATCCGCCGCGTGGTCGACGGCATGATCGAACGGCGCTTCGGGCGCATCGTCAACATCGTCTCGCGCAGCGTCAAGGCGCCGCACGCCGAGCTGGGACTGTCCAACGGCGCCCGCGCCGGCCTGATCGGCTTTGTCAGCGGCCTGGCGCGTCAGACCGTGCGCCACAACGTCACCATCAACAACCTGCTGCCGGGCGCCTTCGCCACCGACGCGCAGGCGCGCCATATCCGCGGCATGCTGGAAGAGGGGGGCAAGACCTTCGAACAGCTTTGGGACGAGCGGGGCCGTGCCAGCCCGGCCGGCCGCTATGGCCAGCCCGAGGAACTGGGAGCGCTGTGCGCCTACGTCTGCTCGGCGCACGCTGGCTACATGACGGCGCAGAACATCCTGCTTGACGGCGGTGGCTACCCCGGCACGTACTGAAGCCACGGCCGCTTAGGGTGTTCCACGGCTGGACGCGGTCGGGGCGTCAGGGCAAGATTGCGGCGATATCGCTTGAGGAACCCCCATGGACCAGACGGACATCAAGATCTTGGCGTTGCTGCAGAAGGACGCCACCTGCTCGGTCGCCGAGATCGCCGAGCAGGTCAATCTGTCCGTCACCCCCTGCTGGCGCCGCATCCAGAAGCTCAAGGACGATGGCGTCATCGCCCGCAACGCGATCCTGCTGGATCCGCGCGCGCTGGGGCTGAACCTGACCGTGTTCGTGTCGATCAAGACCAGCCAGCACAACGAGAAATGGACCCAGAGCCTGATCAATGCGGTCATGGCGCTGCCGAACGTGGTCGAGTTCCACCGCATGGCCGGCGACATCGACTACCTGCTCAAGGTGGTGGTCGAGGACATGGCGGCCTACGACCGCTTCTACCGCCGCCTGATCGGCGCGGTCGACCTGCTGGACGTCAGCGCCAGTTTCTCGATGGAAGTGATCAAGAGCACCACGGAATTGCCGCTGGACGCGCTCTAGGCGCGGGCGGCCGACGCGCTCCGTGCGGGACCGTCCCCAGGGGGGCGGCCGGTGGCAATCGGGCCCCGGCGCCGATGCGCAATTTTTTTCCCTGGCGCCGCCCTCCGGCGAATACAAATTTCTTTCGGGGTGTTGCGCGCGGCCCATCTCGCAATTCTTTTGCGCGCCAGGCGGCGTAGCATATCCGTCATTCCCGCCATGGGAATGAACCCGGGATATCAGAGGACCCTATGTCGTTGGCAGTACCCGCCGGCTGCGCCGGACTGGCGAAGACGCAACCCGCGTCGGTGGAAGATCTTTTGGTGGGATGGAACGGCACCGACGACCTGTGGGTGTTCGCCTATGGTTCCCTCATCTGGCATCCCGGTTTTGCCTGGCGCGAACGGCGCCTGGCCACGGTGCGCGGCTATCACCGCTCGCTTTGCCTTTGGTCGCACGACCACCGCGGCTCGCCCGACAACCCTGGGCTGGTGTTCGGCCTGGATCGCGGCGGCTGCTGCCGCGGCGTGGCATTCCAGATTGCCGCCTGCGACGTGCCGGAGGTGTTCGAGGCGCTATGGCGCCGCGAGATGGTCACCGGCGCCTACACGCCGCGCTGGCTGGCCTGCCACACCGAACAGGCGCCCGTGCGCGGACTGGTTTTCCTCTTGAACCGCGCCTGCCAGGAATACGCCGCCGACCTGAGCGACGACCGCCTGCTGGCATCGGTGCGCAACGCGGTTGGGCATTCAGGCCCCTGCCTGGATTACGTGGTGGAAACGGAAAAGGCGCTGCGCGCCCACGGCATTGACGATTGGCGCCTGGGCGAGCTGGTGCGCCGCCTGGGCATGCAGCCCTGCTGAAGGGCCGCTCGCCCGAGGCCGCTGAAGCGCCTTGCGGCGGGCGCCCGGGGCCGTTCCGCGGCGGCGCGCCGGACCGTCAGAATGCCCAGCGGCCGAACATGAACAGCACGTTGCCCGCGCCGCGCGAGCCGGGGATGTAGGTGGCGTACAGCATCGTGTCCTTGTAGCCGGCCGAGACCAGCGGCAGCACGCCGGGGAAGGGCACGTAGCTCATGATGTCGTGGCGCGCGGTCAGGAAGACCGTATAGCCGGCGCCCAGCCGGAAGTTCTCGCTGACCCGTCCGATCTTCAGGAAACCATAGCCGGCGATCGGCTCGACCTTGCTGTGCGAGTCCAGGAAGGCCATGGCGTACAGGCCCTGCCAGTCGCCGTCTTCGTCGTAGATGCTGCGGCCATAGCCGCCGCCCCAGGCCAGCTCGTTGAAGCTGTTGATCTTTTCGCGGCTGTACATGGCGCGGTTGTGCCACGCGTAGCCGCTGAAATAGAGGTCGTTGCCGCCTTCGGTCCAGATCTGGTCGAGGCGTTGACAGGCGGATTGGGCCCACGAGGGAAGGTTATCGCAGGCGTGCGCGGCGGCGCTGAAAGTGGAGAGCAGCAGGCAAAAAAGTGCTGCCCGGAAACGGGCGGTCATTGCGGGGACAGAAAATGATGACAACCCCGTTACTGTAACGGAGCGGCCGTCATATTGACTGTCATGTCGCTGTCAAACGAGTGTTCAGGACATCCGGTGAAACATTCGTGCGCGGGTCCGTTGCGGACGCGCTACAGCAGGAAAATCGTGGCCAGGCCCAGGAAGATGAAAAAGCCCAGCGAGTCTGTCGCGAAGGTCAGCAGGACCGAGGATCCCATGGCCGGATCCTTGCCGAAACGGGCCCGCACCATCGGCACCAGCACCCCGACCGACGCGCCGACCAGCATGTTGCAGACCATGGCGGCCATCATCACCAGCGCGATCGACAGGGAGTGCGAAATCACCCAGGCGAACAGGGCCGCAACCAGGCTGCCGCACAGGCCCACCATGAGGGTCACGAACAGTTCACGCTTGACCAGTTGCCACAGGTTGCGGCCAGTGATCCGGCCCATCGCCAGGGCGCGGATGATCAGCGTCATGGTCTGGTTGCCCGAGTTGCCACCGATGCCGGCGACGATGGACATCAGAAACGCCAGGATCACGATCTGACTGACCGTGCCCTCGAATTGCGAGGCCACGAACGAGGCCGTGGCGGCGGTACAGAGATTGAACAGCAGCCAGGGCGCGCGGTTGCGCAGCGCGGTGCTGACCGGGGCGAAGATGTCCTCTTCCTGCAGACCGGCGCGCGACAGGGCCTGCTCCTGTGAGTCTTCGCGCATCACGTCGACCACGTCCGCAATGGTGACGCGGCCGATCAGGCGGCCCTGGTCGTCCATCACGGGCGCCGACACCAGGTCGTAGCGTTCGAATGCGCCGGCGGCGTCGGCGTCGGAGTCGAGCGGGTTGAGGGTCAGGAAGTCGGCGTTCATGACCGCGCGCACTTCGGTTTCGGGTTCGCTGACCAGCAGGCGCGACAGCGGCAGGATGCCTTGCAGCTTGTCCTGGCGGTCGACCACGAAGATCTGGTCGGTGTGGTCGGGCAGTTCGTGCAGGCGGCGCAGGTAGCGCAGCACCACTTCGAGCGTGACGTCCTCGCGCACCCGGACCATTTCGAAGTCCATGATGGCGCCGACGCTGTCCTCCGGATAGCCCATCGCTTCCAGCAGTTGCGCGCGCTCTTCCTCGGTCAGGCCTTTCTGGACCTCGGCCACCACGTCCGGCGGCAGGTCGGGCGCCAGGTCCGCCAGTTCGTCGGCGTCCATGTTGCCGGTGGCGGCCACCAGGTCCTGGCGGTCCATCGCCTCGATCAGCGACTCGCGCACCCAGTCCTCGACCTCGAGCAGCACGTCGGCGTCGTGCTCGGGGCTGACCAGCTTCCAGATCGCCTGGCGTTCATCCTTGGGCAGCGATTCGAGGATGAAGGCGATGTCCGCGGGATGCAGGCCGTCCAGCAGGGTCTTGAGCTCGGCCTCGTGCTGGCGGTGCACCAGGTCTTCGACCAGGTTGGCCTTGGCGTCGCCTTCTTCCTGGCGATGCACCAGGTCGGCCACCAACTGTTGGCGGCGCAGGCGCTCCTGGACTTCCGCCAGGGCGTGCTGCGCGTCTTCCGGGTCGAGGCGGCGGGGCGTCGCGGGCGGTTTCTGCGCGGCGGCGGACTGCGTCATGCGATACGGCTCAAAGAATGGGGAGAGGGCGGCTGCGCCGCGCTTCGTCGGTGGCGACGTAGGTCAGCGTGGCTTCGGTGACCTTGACGACTTCGGCATCCAGGCGCTGGCGCTCCGCGTAGACCTCGACCGAGACGGTGATGGAGGTCTTGCCGGTCTTGACGATGGAGGCATAGAAGCTGAGCAGGTCGCCCACGAACACGGGTTGCTTGAACTGGAACGCATTGACGGCGACGGTGGCGACCCGGCCGGCCGCGCGGCGGGCAGCGGGAATCGAGCCGGCGATGTCGACCTGGGACATGATCCAGCCGCCGAAAACGTCCCCGTGGATGTTGGCGTCCGCCGGCATTGGCATGACGCGCAATACCGCGTCGCGATTGGCGGGCAAAGTCGTGAAGGGGGTTTTGGTGCTGGAGGTCATGCGGCCGGCTCCAATGCAAGGCAACCAGCCGATTATGCAGGAAAAACGTGGCGCCGGCGCGGGCCGGCGACACGTCGGGACGCTTTCTCGAAGCGCCCGCGGATCAGGACGCCAGCTTGACGATGCCGTAGCCGCCGACCAGCAGCCAGACGTACAGGATCAGGCCCAGCGCCATCACGCGCGGACCGGCCTTGCGGATGTTGGCGAAGCGCGTTTCGATGCCCAGCGCGGTCATGGCCATGGTCAGGGCGAAGACGTCCAGGCGGCGGATGGCGGCGACGACGTCGGCCGGGATGATGTTCAGCGAGTTGATGATGGCCAGGGCCAGGAAGCCGACCGCGAACCAGGGAATGGGCAGCTTGGCGCCCTTGGCGTTGCCGCCGGCGTGGCTGGCGGCGCTGCGCAGGTACAGGCCGAGGATCAGCAGCACCGGCACCAGCAGCGCGACGCGGGTCATCTTGACGATGGTGGCGACTTCCGTGGTGGCGGGGTCGATGTTGCTGGCCGCGCCGACCACCTGCGCCACTTCGTGGATGGTGCCGCCGATGTAGATGCCCAGCGCCTGGGTGTCGAAAGGCAGCCAGCCGGCGTGGTATAGCACCGGGTATAGGAACATCGACAGCGTGCCGAACAGCACCACCGTGGCCACCGCCACGGCGCTCTTGTGCGGCTGCGCCCGCAGGGTCGGCTCGAAGGCCAGCACGGCGGCCGCGCCACAGATGGCGCTGCCGGCGGCCGTCAGCATGGCGGTGTCGCGGTCCAGCCCGAGCAGGCGCTGGCCGACCCAGGTGCCGATCAGCAGCGTGCCGACCACCACCGCCACCGAGACCGCCAGGCCCGGCAGGCCGACGGCGGCGATCTGCTGGATGCTGATGTTCAGGCCATAGAAGGCCACGGCGATGCGCAGCAGGCGGCGCGCGGTGAAGTTGACGCCCACGCCCCAATCGACCGGCATGGTGCCGCGCAGGAAGTTGCCGTACAGCATGCCGCACACGATACCGACCACCAGCGGCGAGAAACCGAGCTGGCGGATGGCGGGCAGGTCCGCCAGTTGCATCACCGCGGCCGACATCAGGCCGACGAACAGCACGCCGTTGAGCTTGTCGCGCCAGGGCGTGGCCGCGGCGGCCGCGGCGGGCGGCGCGGCAGGGGCGGCATGGTGGGGGGCGGTGGTGCTGGCGGTGCTCATGGCGGGCCTTCGTGCATATCTAAATAACTAGGCGAAATATTAATTTCATGGTCGTTATTTGGAAAATTTTCATTTTTGATATGAAATATCGGAAATTCTGATAATACGGCTGCCGCCGCCCGGACCGCCCATGACCCCCGATCAATTGCTTACCTTCGCCACGGTGGCCGATGCCGGCAATATCAGCCGCGCGGCGCAGCAACTGCACCTGTCACAGCCGGCCGTGTCGGGCCAGTTGCGCGCCTTGCAGGAATGGTTCGGCGAGCCGCTGTACCGCCGCAGCGGCCACGGCATCGCCCTGACCGAAGCGGGCGAGCGCCTTGCCGAGCAGGCGCGGCAATTGCGCCAGGTGTACCGCCAGGCCCAGGCGGTGCGGGAGTCCTGGCGCGGCCTGGAGACCGGCGCGCTGCGCCTGGGGGCCAGCACCACGCCCGCCAGCTACCTGTTGCCCGCCCTGGTGGCGGATTTCCGCCAGGCGTTTCCGGCGGTCAGCCTGCACCTGTCCGATGGCAACACGCGCGAGATCGTGGAGCGCCTGCCCGCGCTGGACCTGGCGTTCATCGAGGGCGACGTGCCGACGGGCCTGCCGGCCGATACCGCGGTGCACGCGTGGCGGCAGGACGAGGTGGTGGCGATCGTGCGGGCCGATCACGCGCTGGCCGGCAAGGGCGCGGTGACGCTGCGCGACCTGGCGCAGTCGGCGCTGGTGATGCGGGAACCGGGCTCAGGCGTGCGGCGGCTGGTCGAGCGCGCGTTCGCCGACGCCGGCCTCGCGCCGTCGATCGGGCTGGAACTGGCGGGGGTGGAGGGGGTGAAGCAGGCGGTGCGCGCCGGGCTCGGCGTGGGCTTCGTGTCGGCCATGTCGATGCGGCACGAGGATGGCGCGTTGGCGGCCTTGCGGCTGTTGCCGCGTCCGCTGACGCGCACGCTGAGCATCCTGGTGCCGCACGCGGATGCCGCCGCCCGCGCCGCCCAGCGCTTCCTGGCGATGTGCCAGGCGGTGCGGACGGCGCAGGCGGGCGACTTCTAGCGGCGCGTCAGGCCTTGGCCAGGCGCTTGAGCGCCAGTTGCACCCAGTAGGTGCCGCCCAGCGGCAGTAGGTCGTCGTTGAAGTCGTAGCTGCCGTTATGCAGCATGCAGGGGCCCAGGCCATGGCCGGCGGCGCGGTGGTCGCCGACGCCGTTGCCGATCCAGACGTAGCAGCCGGGCAGTTCCTGCAGCATGAAGGCGAAGTCCTCGGCGCCCATGGTGGGCTGCACGTGGTCGTTGACCTTGTCGGCGCCGACGATGTCGCGCATGACCTCGGCACAGAACGCGGCTTCGTCGGGATGGTTGATGGTGGGCGGGTAGTTGCGCTGGAAGGTGAACTCCACCTCGCAGTCCATGGCGGCACAGGTGTGGCGCGCGATCTCTTCCATACGGCGTTCGATCAGGTCCAGCACCTCCAGCGTGAAGGTGCGCACGGTGCCGCGCAGCTCGGCGTGATTGGGCACCACGTTGTCGGCGCTGCCGGCGTGGATCTGCGTGATGCTGAGGACCGCGGCGTCGAGCGGATTGCGGTTGCGCGTGATGATGGTCTGCAGCGATTGCGCCAGTTGCACCGCCGCCATCACCGGGTCGATGCCCAGGTTGGGCATGCCTGCATGGGTGCCCTTGCCCTTGACCACGATGGAGAATTCGTTGCTGGAGGCCATGATGGGGCCGGCGGTCACGCCGAACTGGCCGGGCGCCATGCCGGGCCAGTTGTGCATGCCGAACACGGCTTCCATCGGGAAGCGGGTGAACAGGCCGTCGTCGATCATGCGCTTGGCGCCGCCGCCGCCTTCCTCGGCGGGCTGGAAGATCACATACACCGTGCCGGCGAAGTCGCGGTGCTGCGACAGGTAGCGAGCGGCGGCCAGGAGCATGGCGGTATGACCGTCGTGGCCGCAGGCGTGCATCTTGCCGGCGTGCTTGCTGGCGTGGGCGAAGGTGTTGGCTTCCTGCATCGGCAGGGCGTCCATGTCGGCGCGCAGGCCGACGGCGCGTTCGCCGGGACGGTCGCCGCGGATGATGCCGACCACGCCGGTGCCGCCCAGGCCGCGATGGATTTCAATGCCCCATTCTTCGAGCTTGGCCGCGACCACGTCGGCGGTGCGGAATTCCTCGAACGCCAATTCGGGATGCGCGTGGATGTCGCGTCGGATCTGGGAGATATCGTCGCGCCAGGCAACGATGGGATCGAGCAGTTTCATGGAAAGAATCAGGCGGAATATGGGAACGCAACAAGGTTATCATCAATCAAAAACCAATTTAATGGAGACAAACACCATGACCCGTCCGTGGCTTGCCCATTACCCGAAAGGCGTGCCCGCCGATATCTCCATCGACGGCTACACCTCGCTGACCGACCTGCTGGACCGGGCCTGCAAGCAGTACGCGACCCGCATCGCCTGCACCGCCATGGGCAGCGACATCACCTATGCGGAGCTGGACGCGCACGGCCGCGGGTTCGCCGCCTGGCTGCAAAGCCTGGGGCTGCCCAAGGGGTCGCGGGTCGCGTTGATGATGCCCAACGTGCCGGCCTACCTGGTGGCGCTGCTGGGCACGCTGCGAGCCGGACACGCGGTGGTCAACGTCAATCCGCTGTATACCCCCGATGAACTGCAACGACAGTTGCAGGACAGCGGCGCGGCGGTCATCGTCATCCTTGAGAATTTTGCCCACACGCTGCAGAGCGTGTCGGACCGCGGCCAGCTCAAGCACGTGGTGGTGACCGGGCCGGGCGACCTGCTGGGCGGCCTGAAGGCGCCGCTGGTGAACCTGGCGGCGCGCTACATCAAGAAACTGGTGCCGGCGTGGCACATCGAGGGCGCGCAGATGCTGTCGAAGGTGCTGGCCTCGGGGGCGGGCCTGCCGTTCACCGCGCCGGCCATTTCGATGGACGATCTGGCCGTGCTGCAGTACACCGGCGGCACCACCGGCGTGCCCAAGGGCGCGATGCTGACGCATCGCAACCTGACCTCCAATGTGATGCAGATGGAAGCGGTGGCCTCGCCCGCGCTGCATGACCTGGCGGCGCGGCAGGTCACGATCCTGAGCGCGTTGCCGCTGTATCACGTGTTCGCCATGACGGTCTGCGGCCTGTACGGGCTGCACGCCGGCATGCGCAACGTGCTCATCATCAATCCGCGCGACCAGCCGTCGCTGATCGGCGCGTGGCGCAAAACGCCCATCAACGTGTTCCCGGGCGTCAATACGCTGTTCAATGCGCTGGTCCACAACGAGGACTTCGCCAAGCTGGATTTCTCCGGCCTGCGGCTGACGCTGGGCGGGGGCATGGCGGTGCAGCAGGCGGTGGCCGAGCGCTGGCTCAAGGTCACCGGGAGGCCGCTGGTCGAAGGCTATGGCCTGTCCGAAACCTCGCCGGTGGCCACGGTCAATCCGACCGATACCGATGCGTATTCGGGCTCGATCGGGCTGCCGCTGCCCTCCACCGACGTCGCCATCCTGGATGACGAGGGCCACGAGGTGGCGCTGGGCGAGCGCGGCGAGGTCTCCATCCGCGGGCCGCAGGTCATGGCGGGCTACTGGCAGAAGCCGGAAGAGACCCGCCAGGCGATGACCGCCGACGGCTTCTTCCGCACCGGCGATATCGGCATCATGGACGACAAGGGCTATACGCGCATCGTCGACCGCAAGAAGGACATGATCACCGTGTCGGGTTTCAAGGTCTATCCGAACGAGGTCGAGGCGGCGGTGTCGCAGATGCCGGGCGTGCTCGAATGCGCCGCCATCGGGGTGCCGGACGGGCATTCGGGCGAGGCCGTCAAGGTCTTCGTGGTGAAGAAGGATGCCTCGCTGACCGAGGCCCAGGTGCAGCAGTGGTGCAAGGACAAGCTGACCGGCTACAAGCGGCCGCGCTTCGTCGAGTTTCGCGACGAGTTGCCCAAGAGCAACGTCGGCAAGATCCTGCGGCGCGAACTGCGTCCGGACGCCGAGGCCGCGGCGCCGCAGGGCCAGGCGGCCTGAGCGCGCGCGGCGTGGGGACGGCCGGGCCTCAGCCCGGCTGGTCCAGGTGGGGGGCGATCATCTCGTGCAGGGCGCGCTCGATGTCGGGGTTGCCGGCCACGACGCGTCCGCCGATGGGCCAGGAGTCCTGCTGGTGCATGTCGCTGCAGGCGCCGCCGGCTTCGCGCACGATCAGCGTGCCCGCGGCCACGTCCCAGGGCGCCAATCCCATTTCCCAATAGCCGTCATAGCGGCCGCAGGCGGTCCATGCCAGATCCAGCGCGGCCGCGCCCATGCGCCGCACGCCGCGGGCTCGGTTGATGGCGTCATGCAGCATCGGCATGTATTGGCTGGCGAAGGAAAAATCACGGAAGGGAAAGCCCGTCGCCAGCACGGCGTCGTCCAGCGTGCGGGTGCGCGAGCAACTGATGCGCCGGCCATTGAGCCAGGCGCCCAGGCCGTACACGGCGGTGAACAGTTCTTCGCGGCAGGGATCGTAGACCACGCCCGCCACGGGCGTGTCGTGCGCCAGGCGTTCGGTGGGGGACACCGCCGTGCCGGCATGCGCGATGAGCGCGATCGAGACGGCGTAGTGCGGAATGTCGTGCAGGAAATTGGTGGTGCCGTCGAGCGGGTCGATATACCAGGTGGCGGCGCCCTGCGCCTGGCCGCCGGTCTCTTCGGCGACGATGCCGAACTTGGGCGTGCGCGCCTGCAATTGTTCGATGATCGCGGCCTCGGCCTCGCGATCGGCCTGGGACACGAGATCGTTGCGCGCCTTGCGATCGATCACGAGGTCGGCGCGATGATGCGCGTAGGATTGCAGGATGGCCGCGCCGGCGTGGGCTGCCGTGACCGCGGCGTCAAGCGCGGCGCACAGGTCTACGGGCGAGGCGAGCGAGCGGGGCGGGTCATAGGTTTCCATGAAACCAGTGTAAGCCCAGCCATGCGTCAAATCCGTGGCGACGCGGCAAAAGCCCGCGTGCCCGTGGCGCATATCCAACGCAGCCGGCTGCGCCAGCCGATAATCCTTCTTTTCCGATCGCCGCCGTTTTCATGTCCTCGTCCTATGCGCCCCTGACCCCCGCCGTCGCTGAATTCGATGCCCAGGGCCGGCTGTACAGCCCGGTCTATGGCGACGTCTATCACTCGCCGTCGGGCGCGTTGGGCCAGGCGGAACACGTTTTCCTGCGGGGCAACGGCCTGCCGGAACGCTGGCGCGGTCGCGGCGCCTTCACCGTCTGCGAGACCGGTTTCGGCCTGGGTCTCAATTTCCTGGCGTTGTGGCGCGCCTGGCGCGACGATCCACAGCGTTCGCGCACCCTGCACGTGGTGTCGCTGGAGGCGCATCCATTCGGCGGCGAAGACCTGCGAGCCTTGCTGGCGCGCCATGCGCCCGAGCCCGTGGCTGCGCTGGCGACGCAACTGGCGGCCCAGTGGCCGGCCTTGCTGCCCGGCCTGCACCGGCTGGAATTCGAGGGCGGCGCGGTGACGCTGACGCTGGGTTTCGGCGACGCGCAGGTGTTGGCGCCGCGGCTCGCCGCGCGAGTCGATGCGTATTTCCTCGACGGTTTCGCACCCGAACGCAACCCGCGCATGTGGCAGGCCGCCTTGCTCAAGGACCTGGCGCGGCTGGCCGCGCCGCAGGCCACGGTGGCCACCTGGGCCTGCACGGGTGAACTGCGCCAGGCCCTGCGCGATGCGGGGTTCGACGTGCGGCGGGCGCCGGGCTATGGCGGCAAATGGCACATGACGGTAGGCGCGGTGGCGGTCGGCGCCGACGCCGCGCCGGCCGCCACGGCCGACCCTGGCCGCCATGCGCTGGTGGTGGGGGCGGGCCTGGCGGGGGCGGGCATTGCGCAGTCCCTGGCGCTGCGGGGCTGGCGGGTAACAGTGCTGGATGCGGCGCTGGCGGGGGGCGCGCTGGCCCATGCCGGCCACACCGCGGCTGCGCTGACGCCGGTGCTGGCGCGCGACGACAATGCGCGCGCGCGCCTGTCGCGCGCCGGCAGTGCACGCGCCCGGGCGCGTTGGGCCGGGCTGGCCGGCGGCGCCGCGCCGATCCGGTGCGGGACCGTGCAATTGGAACGTGACGCCGGGCGCGCCGCCGCGCTGGAGGAAACCCTGTCGGTGCTGGCGTTTCCGCGTGACTGGGTGCGCGCGGTCAGCCGCGACGAGGCCAGCGCGCTGGCCGGATTGCCGCTGGCGCGCGGCGGTATTTTCTTCGGGCAGGGCATGCTGGTGCAGCCCGCCCAGTTGATTCCGGCCTTGCTGGCGACGCCCGGCGTGCGCGTGGCGGCGGGGACGGTGGCGCGGGTGGCGCCGGACGGCACGGGTTGGCGCGCGCTCGACGTCGCCGATGCGGAGCTGGCGCGGGCCGATGTCGTGATCCTGGCCAACGCCTTCGGCGCCCAGGGTGTGCTGGCGGCCAGTGGCCTGCTGGCGCCGCTGCCGCGGGTAGCGCAGATGCATGCGCTGGCAGGCGAGGTCACACTGATACCGGCCGCGGCGCTGGGCGGCGGTCCGCGTTGCGTGGTCGGGGGCGAGGGCTACCTGTTGCCGGACACTGGCGCGGGTTGTGTGGCGGGCAGTACGTACGTGCATGGCGCCAGCGAGGCGTGTATCGGCGCCGAAGGCCAGCGCGTGACGTTGGACAAGGCGGCGGGATTGCTCAGCAGCGGCGACTTTCCCGCCTTCGACGCGCTCGTGCCTGGCACGCTGCCGGGCTGGGCGGGGTGGCGGGCGGTGTTGCCGGGGCGCCTGCCCGCCGTGGGCGAGCTGGCCCATGCGCCGGGGTTGTGGTTGGCGGCGGGCTACGCGTCGCGCGGGTTGTCCTGGTCCGCGTTGATGGGGGACCTGGTTGCGGCCCGGCTTTGCGGCGAGCCGTCACCTCTTGAAACCGATCTGTCCCGGTTGATCGCCCCACGCTGAAAAAAACTTCCGGGGCGTGCAGAACCCGGAGCGGGGTGGCGTAGAATTGTGGCAAATGCCAGGATTTGGCGCCAAATGAACCCGCGTTGGGCGCAGGTTTGGTGTTCCGGTGGCGCCCTGGCGATGACGTGCGGGGGGCCAGCCGGGGCTTTGCGACCCCTTTTTTCGGATGATATCGCCATCCAAAAGAGGGACTGAGTTTATTTCAAAGCTCAAATCCGTCAAAATAGCGTCTTTTGATGGTTTTTGGCTTAAGCCGGGGGATGCTCTGTGCCGCCCAAGTTCGACTTTGCCCATACTACCCAGCTCGACAACATCGAGCTGCTGACGTCCCGCCCCAGTCGCATCGATTTCGACGCGGGCGATGGGTTGCACCTGGTAGTCGAGGCGCATGCGCCTGGTGTGTTCCGCCTGCGCTGCGGCGAGGCGAACCACCTTACCGATGACAAACCCGGCGCGCGCGCGCGCGCCGTGGCCGAGATGCTGCTCGCGCGCCAGGAGGCGGTGGGCGAGGCCGCCATCGCCCCGCGCGAAGGCGGGGACGGTTGGCGCATCACCCAGGGCGACGTGGCCCTGGAGCTCCAATCCAACCCGGTGCGCTTTGCGCTCTACCGCAATGAAGAGCGGGTGTTCGAGTCCGAGGTTTCCGCGCATACGCCCGCATTCGGGCACAACGCGCTGGACCAGGCCGACGCCGCGGCCTGGACGGCGGGCTTTACCTTGCTGCCGGGCGAGCGCGTGTACGGTCTGGGCGAAACCCCGGGCGATCTGAACCGCCGCGAAGAATCCGTGGTCTCCGACGATCCCGAGCATCGCGCCCTGCCGCTGGCATGGAGCCCGCGCGGCTGGGGGCTGTACGTCAACACGATGCGCCGCGTCGAGCACGCGGTTGGCACGGCGCCGGCCGATTCGGCCTACGTCGTCAGCGTCGACGACGTGGTGCTGGATGTGTTCCTGTTCGCCGGCGAGCCCGCCGAAATCCTCAACCAGTACACCGCCCTGACCGGCCGCGCCGGCCAGCCGGTGCTGTGGGCGATGGGCGCGTGGCTGCAGCAGGCCAGCGGCGAGATGCCGACACAGACCGTGGCCCTGCTGGGCCGCATGCGCGAAAACCAGATTCCGGTGGATGCCGTGACCCTGGCGCAGCCGGCGGCCTGGGGCTTCCAGGCCGACAAGACCGTGTTCGAATGGGACGCCCAGCGCTTCCCCGATGCCAAGCAGATGCTGGCGCTGTTCCACAAGCACAACGTGCATGTGGCGGCGTCGGGTTTCCCGGGTGTCATCAAGACCAGCCCGCTGTTCGAGGAACTCGAAGACCGCGGCTGGCTGCTGACGCGCGAAGATGGCTCGGCGCAGGTGTTCGACGGCAATGCCGCCACCTCGGGCCAGCCCTACGGTCTGCTGGACCTGACCTACCGCGACATTTACAACCTCTGGGTCGAGCGCCATCGCCAACTGGTCGAGGACGGCCTGGACGCGCCGGCCTGCGACGCCCAGATCGCCATTCCCGATGGCGTCTCCGCCCGCAACGGCGAGACCGGCCCCGCGCTGCGCAGCATGTATCCGCTGCTGGTGCGCCGCGCGTTGTTCGACGCCGTCGCCGGCCTGAAAGTGCCGCCCGAGGGCGTGGTGCCCAGCACCGACCTGTTCCCGGCCGCGCAGCGCCTGCCGTGGCAGGTTGGCCCGCAGGTCGACAACACCTGGGAAGGCCTGCGCCATACCCTGCGCACCGCGCTGTCGATCGGCGCCTCGGGCCTGCCGGTCCAGGTGCACGGCATTGGCACCGGTTCGCGCGGCACGGCCGACATGACGCCCGAGCTGTACCTGCGCTGGCTGACCGCCGGCGTGTTCTCGGCCAATTTCTCGTTCCAGGGCGTCGCCGGCCTGCTGCCGTGGGACTTCGGTGACGAGACCCTGGCGCACGTCAAGACCTGGATGCAGTGGCGCTACCGCCTGGTGCCCTACGTGCTGGGCGCCATCGAGGACGCGGCCCGCACCGGGCTGCCGGTGCAGCGCTCCATGGCGCTGTCGTTCCCCAACGACCCGCATGCCCACGAATGGGACCTGCAGTACCTGCTCGGCCCGGCCCTGCTGGTGGCGCCGATCACCGCGCCGGGCAAGCAGGTGCGGGTGTACCTGCCCAAGGGCGAGGCCTGGTGGGACCTGAACACCGGCCATCGCTACGAAGGCGGCACCACCTGGACCATCGATTGCGAGCTGGGCCAGTTCCCGGTGTTCGGCCGCGAAGGGCACATGCTCTGTCTCGGCCCGGCCGCGCAGCACACCGGTGAATTCAATTCGGCCCGCATCCTGGACGAGGTCTGGATGTTCGGCATGCCGGTGCACAACCCGGTGGTCATGCGCAACAAGATCCGCGTCATGCAGATGCAGGGCTCCAGCTACATCAAGGGGCTGGAAGGCCTGCGCATTTCGCCGTCCGAGGGCCTGGAGGTCAAGCGCCGCGGCGCGGAAGTCCGTATTTCGCGCGCTCGCTGAGCCAGGCGGGGCCGGTTCGCCGGCCGCCGATGAAAAAGGGCAGTCAGGAAGGCTTTCCTTCCCGACTGCCCTTTACGTCTTTGCGCGGACGCATCTTATATTACTGTTAGTTATTAAAAATGGAAAAAACGGTCGTTCTCTTTAGAAGAGAAAAGATACAAAATCGCTTGCCATGATTCAGATCGAGAACCTATCCAAGACCTACGCCACGCCGCACGGCCAGTTCCAGGCGCTGCGTGGCATCAACCTGCACATCCAGCAGGGCGAGGTCTTCGGCATCATCGGCCCCAGCGGGGCCGGTAAAAGCACGCTGGTCCAGTGCATCAACCTGCTGGAGCGTCCCAACGAGGGCTCCATCGCCATCGGCGGCCAGGCGCTGACCGGGCTGAGCGAGGCGCAACTGCGCGCGCAGCGCCGCCGCATCGGCATGGTGTTCCAGGGCTTCAACCTGCTGTCGCGCCGCACGGTGTACG
The DNA here is from genome assembly GCF_046535435.1 of Achromobacter sp. SIMBA_011. Lineage (NCBI taxonomy): Bacteria > Pseudomonadati > Pseudomonadota > Betaproteobacteria > Burkholderiales > Alcaligenaceae > Achromobacter > Achromobacter sp. SIMBA_011. Next base: position 51,049 of record NZ_JAWRWN010000008.1, read on the forward strand.
GCAACGTGGCGCTGCCGCTGGAAATCGCCGGCGTCGCCAAGAGCGAGATTCCGGCCCGCGTCGAACGCCTGCTGGCCCTGGTGGGCCTGGAGCACCTGCGCGACCGTTATCCCAGCCAGATCAGCGGAGGCCAGAAGCAGCGCGTCGGCATCGCGCGCGCCCTGGCCAACAATCCGGACGTGCTGCTTAGCGACGAGGCCACCTCCGCGCTCGATCCCGAGACCACCCACAACATCCTGGCGCTGCTGCGCGACATCAACCGCAAGACCGGCGTGACCGTGGTCATGATCACGCACCAGATGGAAGTGGTGCGCGAGGTCTGCGACCGCGTGGCCGTGCTGTCGCAGGGCGAAGTGGTCGAGATGGGCAGCACCCGCGAAGTGTTCGCGCAGCCGCGCCACGAAGTGACCCGCGCCATGGTGTCGGCCGCGACCGCGTCGGACCTGACCGACGCCACGCTGGCCGCCGTCAAGCAGCGCATCGAGGCGCTGGCCGCCGCCAAGCCGGGCCAGGCCGTGCGCCTGCTGCGCCTGTCGCTGACCGGCACCGACGCGTCGGGCTCGTTCCTGTCCGACCTGTCGACGCAGTATTCGCTGGACGTGGGCCTGGTGCAGGCGCGCGTCGAAGACATCCAGGGCGTGGCCGTCGGCACGATGTTCGTGCTGGCCCAGGGCACGCCCGTCGCGGTCAAGGACGCCATCGCCGCGTTGACCGCCCGTGACATCACCGTTGAAGAAATCGCTCATGAGCCCGCAACTGATCGACCTGCTTATTACGTCGCTGCTTGACACCCTGCTGATGGTGGGCGTGGCCAGCGCCATCGCGGTGCTGGTCGGCATTCCGCTGGGCGTGATCCTGACCGTCACCGCGCGCGGCAACATGCTGGAGAACCAGGCCGTCAACCACGCGCTGGGCGCGGTCATCAACGCCACCCGCTCGGTGCCGTTCGTGATCCTGATGGTCGCCATCATTCCGTTCACGCGCCTGGTGGCGCAGACCTCGATCGGCACCACCGCCGCCATCGTGCCGCTGTCGGTGGCCGCGATCCCGTTCATGGCGCGCATCGCCGAGAACGCCATGCGCGAAGTCGATCCGGGCCTGATCACGGCCGCGCGCGCCATGGGCGCCTCGCCGATGCAGATCATCATGAAGGTGCTGCTGCCCGAGGCGCTGCCCGGCCTGATCGCCGCCACCATCGTCACCGTGGTCAGCCTGATCGGCTACTCGGCTATGGCCGGCGCCATCGGCGGCGGCGGCCTGGGCGACCTGGCGATCCGCTACGGCTACCAGCGCTTCCAGTCCGACGTGATGGCCGCGGTGGTCATCGTGCTGATCGTGCTGGTGCAACTGATCCAGAGCCTGGGCGACCGCTACGTGCGCCGCATCTCGCATCGTTGAGCACACCGAACATTCTTCTCCTCCTTCCGACATCCGGGAAATTCGCAACATGAGCATCAAGGTTTTGAAGTCGCTGGCCGCGTTCGCCCTCGGCGCCGCCGTATTCGCCCAGCCCGCGCTGGCCCAGGACAAGCCCCTGAAGGTTGGCGTCACCGCCGGCCCGCACGCCCAGATCTTCGACGTGGTCAAGCAGGAAGCCGCCAAGCAGGGCCTGAACATCCAGGTGATCGAGTTCACCGACTACGTGCAGCCCAACGTCGCGCTGGCCTCGGGCGACCTGGATCTGAACAGCTACCAGCACCAGCCGTACCTGGACAACGCCAACGCCGACCGCGGCTACAAGCTGGTCAGCATCGCCAAGACCGTGATCTTCCCGATCGGCATCTACAGCAAGAAGATCAAGTCGCTGTCCGAGCTGAAGGAAGGCGCCCGCATCGCGCTGCCGAACGACCCGACCAACGGCGGCCGCGCCCTGTTGCTGCTGCAGGCCAATGGCCTGATCAAGCTGCGTCCGGAAGCCGGCCTGAAGGCCACCCCGATCGACGTCATCGAGAACCCGAAGAAGCTGCGCTTCATCGAACTGGACGCCGCCCAGTTGCCGCGTTCGCTGGACGACACCGACGCCTCCGCCGTGAACACCAACTTCGCGCTGGAAGCGGGCCTGAACCCGGCCACCGACGCCATCGCCCAGGAATCGCCCAACTCGCCGTACGCCAACGTGCTGGTGGTGCGTGAAAAGGACAAGGACCGTCCCGAGTTCGCCAAGCTGGTCAGCATCTACCACAGCCCGGCCGTGAAGCAATTCATCGAGACCAAGTTCAAGGGCGCGGTGGTGGCTGCCTGGTAAGCCAGGTTCGCCTCCCCGATGCAGAACGGCCGCGCAAGCGGCCGTTTTCCATTGAGGCGGGCCGAACGGCCGTTTCACGGTCCCGCCGCGGCGCGCGGCGGGGTGCGTGCACCGGCGCCGCTGGCGGACAGCGATCGCCAGTTCCGGCGTGAAGGCATCCTGGCCTCTATTTTTTGACAAGGTCCACGAAATCAGCCATAATTTCGGGCTTCGGTCGGGCTGATAGCTCAGTCGGTAGAGCAGCGGACTTTTAATCCGTTGGTCGCGAGTTCGAGTCTCGCTCAGCCCACCACCCCGAATTCTCGCTTGAGCCCAAGCTCTCCATCCCCGGGGAGCTTGATGCCATGGCACCCAAAAACGCCGCTTTCGAAGCGGCGTTTTTTTTTGCGCGGCTCCTCGCCTGGAGCCGCGCCGGTATCCGAGTACCGGTGCTCCCCGGCGGGCCGCTGCGCGGCGCGCCGCTTCAGGATTCGCGACCGACCCTTGGGCTCTGATCGAGCCGTCTCCCGCCGATCGACCGATCTGGCCGCAATGGCCATCGTGGTGTGCGGGCCGATTCCGCAGCCGTTGTTGATCGGCCACTTTCTTGCGGATGAATCAGATTCCCGGGAAAGAGCGGTTTCCTTTTATCCGAATATCACGCCATCTGAGCAGCTCGACGGAAATAATTCGAGCTGAAAATACCATTATTGGAAATGGCTTCGGATAATATAAGACCAAGCCGCGGTTTTATAAATATCTATGTGTTTTATTTGTCCTGCTTCCCGCAATAATAATTATTAGGGTGCGGCGTGCGCATTGACATTCGATTGCTCCATCGAAATTAATACCTATGGCGTTACGCATGACGCGTGTGCCGCAAGTGCTCTAATTCATTAGCCAAATCGCCTCGATTCTCGCGAAGGAATCGTGCCGGCGGGGTTATTTCCTTGCTGAATGCACGAAGCGATTTCAATTGGAATCGCTGGATTTCATCCAGGTGGAAATAATGGCTTGCAGGGCCGTTTTTTTGTCGTCGTAATAATGAAAAAATATAAAACTGAAATGCAGGCGGGTTGCAATGCCGATTGGCAAATGCACCGATGCGCAACGATTGTCGTGTCCGTAATGGATGCGGGTACGTCATGGTCGTCCTGATGTCCGGGGCGGGCCGATCCCGGTCATGGGTAGCAATGCGCTGGTGCGCGGGCGCCGTCGTCGCGATGGCCCTGGTCGCGACGGGCGGCACGGCCGGGGCCGGTGTGACCGGCGGCAAGACAGCGTCGGTTGGCGCGCCCGCGGGTGCCTCCGGGCCCGGGGAGGCTCCAATCACATTGCAGGCCCTGGTCGAGGCGGCGATGCGCGGCCATCCGCTCGCGCGTGGCGCGCAGCAAGAGCTGGACGCGGCCAAGGTCGACGTGGACGCGGCCCGGCGGCGCTGGTGGCCTTCGGCGTCCCTGGTCATGGAGTCGCACTCGACTTCCGTCAACTCGCCCGCATCGCGGGGCGCCCAACTCGAGCAGACGCTATGGGATGGCGGCCAGATCAATGCCAATATCGACCGGGCGCGCGCGGATGTGAGCAAGAGCGAGGCGCGGGTCACATGGCAGCGCCAGCAACTGGCGCTGCAGGTCATCGGCGCCTGGCAGTCGCTGATCAGCGCCCGAGACCGGATTGCCATTTCCGAGGCAACCATGACCCGGCTGCGCGGCTACGAAGCCCAGATGCGCCGCCGGGTGGCGGCCGATGCTTCGCCGGCGGTCGACATCGAATTGGCGCTGTCGCGCCTGCGGCAGACGGAAGTCGACCTGACGACGGCGCGTTCCGCCCTGCGGCTGGCGGCACAACGGATCGAGCAATTGTCGGGCGTGGCCGGGCTGGACGCTGAGGCCGACACGCTGGCCGCGTGGCCCGACGCGCAGCAGGTCAAAGACGTTTCGGCCCGCTTGCTGGCGGAAGACGTCGGCGCCCAGGCATGGGACAGCGCGGCCGTGAAAATGGCCCAGGGCGATGTGGCCGTCATGCGGGCCCAGCTCGACGCCAAGTCGGCGCAACGTTGGCCGACGGCCTACCTGCGCGTCAACCGCCCATTGGGCGATGCCTATCCGGGCGCGCGCACCGACCGTGGCGTATCCGTGTTCGTGGGCCTGCGCTATACGCCGGGCGCAGGGTTCTCGACCGGTGTCGAGGCCGATGCCCTGCGCGAGCGCGTGTCGGCGGCAAGCATGGCCGTGGACGCGGCCTGGCTCGAACAGCGCGAGGCGATGCTCGGCGATATCGATCAGATCGCGGCGGCCGAGAATCAGTTGGCGGCGCTGGAGAGCGCCGTCACCGGCTCGCAGCACGTGCTCGACTCCTATTCCCGTCAGTTCACCGCCGGACGCAAGACCTGGATCGACCTGTTGAATGCCGTGCGGGAACTGGCGCAGAACCAGTACGCCCGGGCCGACTCGCAGGCCGCGCTGGCCGCGGCCGCCTATCGCCTGCAGGTGCGCCTGGGCGCGACGGAGCTGGCGCCGTGAGCGCCGTCCCCAAGATGGAACCGCTGGACACGTTGGCCTGGGCCTTGAACCGGTTGGCCACGTTGCAGGGTTCGGTGCTGGATCCGCTGCAATTGCGGTCCGGCCTGCGCCAATGCGCCGGCGTCCAGCAGCCTGCCGAGTTGCTTGCCCTGTTGTGCCGCCTGCTGGGGGTGGGGGCGCCGCAGCGGCTGCGGCGTCCCGATGCGGCGCATTTGCCGCTGCTGTGCCATCTGCCGGACGGCCAGTGGGGCATCGTGACCGACCTGGCGCCCACGGGCGACTGGATGGTGGCATGCGGCACCGTCACCCAGGCGTTCGCGAGCGCCGCGCTGCAAGACCGCTGCACGCGGATGCAACTGGCGCCGGCGGGCTCTTCCGCGGTCAGCGGCCATCCGGTCGGGCCGGCACCGGCCGAGACCTTCCGCTCGCGTCGCAACGCGGCCATCCGGCCGTACCGCGGCGCGTTGATCGAGGCGTGCGTCGGCTCCGTGATGGTCGGCCTGCTGGCGCTGGCCACCTCCATGTTCTCGATGCAGGTGTATGACCGTGTCATCCCCACGCGTGGCGAGTACACCCTGTTCGTGCTGGCGACCGGGGTATTGATCAGCGTCCTGATCGAACTCGCCGTCAAGATCGCCCGGGCCCGCGTGATGGATCACGTGGTGGTCGGGGTCGACGGCATGCTTTCGCGCGACATCTTCCATCGCCTGATGTCGCTGCGCATCGATCAGGTGCCGGCTTCCGTCGGTTCGCTGGCGGCGCAGATCCGCGGCTACGAACAGGTTCGCGCGTTCTACACCGCGTCTTCGTTGTTCGCGCTGGTCGACTTGCCGATGGCACTGGTGTTCGTGGCGATCGTGATGGCGCTGGCTACGCCGGCGGTGGGCCTGGTGTTGCTGGGGTTCGCGCTGGTCGCGCTGTTCATCGGCCTGGCATCGCAGCGCCGGATCGCGCGCCAGGCCAAGGAGGGCGCGGCGTATGCCAATCTCAAGACGGGCCTGCTGGTGGAGGCCGTCGAAGGGGCCGAGACCATCAAGGCCGGCGCGGGCGGATGGCGCTTCCTGTCGCGCTGGCTCGATGTCAGCGCGCGGACCATCGCCAATGATCTCAAGATGCGCCACTTGAGCGAAAACGTGGGGTATCTGGGCGGCTCCATCCAGCAACTCAGCTATGCCTCGTTGATCGTCGTGGGCGCCCTGACGGTGATGCACGGCGAGATGACCACCGGCGCCCTGATCGCCTGCTCCATCCTGAGCGGCCGGATCCTGAATCCGATCCTGGCGGTGCCGGGCTTGATGATCCAGCGCGCGCATGCGCTGGCCGCCGAGGACGGCCTGGAAAAACTCTATCAACTCAAGACCGACAACCACGGCGTGCGGCGTCCGCTGGCGCCGGAGCGGATCGAAGGACGCTTCGCGCTCGAAGACGTGTCGTTCGCCTATGGCGACAATCCCGTGGCCCTGCGCGTGCCGAACCTGCGTATCCAGCCGGGTGAAAGAATCGCGGTGGTCGGGCCGATCGGGTCGGGCAAGTCGACACTGCTGCGCGTACTGACCGGCATGTACGTGCCGCAATCCGGGCGCGTGCTGCTGGACGACCTGGATCTGTCGCACATCAGCCGGCTGGCGTTGAGCCGGCAGATCGGCTACCTGCAGCAGGACCATCGCCTGTTCCAGGGAACCCTGCGCGAGAACCTCCTGATCGGGCTGCCCGATCCCGGCGACGAAGAGATCCTGCGCGCCATGCGCCGCACCGGCATGGATCGCATCGTGGCCGCGCATCCGAAGGGCCTGGACCGGCCCATCGTCGAAGGCGGGCGGGGATTGAGCGGCGGGCAGCGGCAACTGGTGGCGTTCACCCGCCTGGTGCTGTGCCGGCCGCGGATCATCCTGCTGGACGAGCCCACCGCGTCGATGGACGACGACCAGGAGCGCCGTTGCCTCGGCGTGTTGGCCGAAGAGGCGCGGGCCGGCGCGACGCTGGTGGTCGTGACCCACAAGCCCAATGTGCTGCCGTTGGTCGAGCGCGTCGTGGTCATGATCGGCAACGGCATCGTCAGGGACGGCCCGCGCGATGCGGTATTGAAAGACCTGGAGGCCGCCCGGCGCGATGATGATGCCCGGCGCGCCGCCGGGGCCTCGCTGGGCGTGGCCGGAGCGCAGGCATGAGCCGGCTGATCATTGATTCCCGCTCGCGCGGCAAGGGGAATGCCCTGGCGCCGATGTTGCCCGCGGACGGATCGGATGGGGTCTCGCTGGCCATGCCGCCGCGCCGGGCGCGCTGGTGCATGCGCGCCATGTTCGCCGGCCTGTGCGCGTTGCTGGCCTGGGCCGCGGTGGGCAAGATCGACCAGGTCACGCGGGCGCCCGCCCAGATCATCGCCGCCGCGCGCACCCAGGTGATCCAGTCGCCCGATGGCGGCATCATCACCCAACTGCATGTCAGCGAGGGCGACGTGGTCCATGCCGGCGACGTGCTGGCGACGCTGCAGGAAGAGCGGGCCCGCGCCGCCGTCAGCGACAGCAACGCCAAGGTGGCGGCGCTGCGGATCACGCTGGCGCGCCTGCATGCCGAGGTCTATGGCACCCCGCTGGCGTTCCCCTCGGATCTGCAGGATTACAAGGACTACATGCGCAATCAGCGCGACCTGTACCAGAAGCGCCGCACCGCGATCAAGGAAGACCTGGCGGCGCTGCGCAACATGCTGTCGCTCGCGCGCCAGGAACTGTCGATCAACCGCAAGCTGGTGGCCACGGGCGACGTCAGCCAGGCGGAGATCCTGCGGCTGCAACGCGCGGTCGCCGACATCGAGGCGCAGATGACCAGCCGGCGCAACAAGTATTTCCAGGACGCGCAGGCGGAAATGACCAAGGCGCAGGAAGACCTGACCAGCCAGACCGAGCAGTTGCGCGACCGCAACCAGGTGCTGGAACAGACGCGGCTGATCGCCACGGCCGATGGCATCGTCAACAACATCCGCGTCAACACGATAGGGGGCGTGGTGCGTCCCGGCGAGACGGTCATGGAAATCCTGCCGACCGGCGGCGACCTGCTGGCCGAGGCGCGGGTCGGACCCGCCGACATCGCCTTTGTCCAGGTGGGCCAGAGCGCCAACGTGCGCATCGATGCCTATGACTCGTCCATCTTCGGCGTCATGTCGGGCGAGGTGAGCTACATCAGCCCCGACGTGCTCCAGGAAGAGACGCGCCAGGGGCCTTCGCATTACTACCGCGTCCGCATCCTGATCCGGGAAGCGGAGTTCAAGCGCCATTCCTCCGAACAGATCCAACTGCGGCCGGGCATGACCGCCACCGTGGACATCAAGGCGCGCGAGCGCACGGTGCTTCAGTACCTCGCCAAGCCCATCACCAAGGGGTTGCAGCAATCGCTGGGTGAACGCTGACCTGCCTTGTCTTGCCGGGCGTGACAGGCCCGGGATTTTGATTCTCCTTTTGTGAAACCACCGCCATGAAAAATCGATTCAGGACGCTCTCCACCTTTGCCAAAGACGGCCGCATTCCGCTGAACTTCAAGCTCTCCGACGTCAAGGCCATGGCGATCGTCGGTGTCGACGTGGTCGCGCTGATGAAGGATGGCAGCCGAGTGCTGTTGCCCGGCCTGGCAGTGAAGATCCTGGAGCGCCCCTCGCCCGAATTGCAGTTCGATGACCAATCGCTGTCGGGTGCGGAGCTGTTCTCCAAGGTGGATATCGACAGCACCGCGCTCAAGGACGCCGCCGAGGCGCTGCAGGTGCCGATCTCCGAACCCACGACGCAAGAGACGCTCGGCTTCGCCGAGGAGGCGGCGGCCGTGCCGTCGGACAGCGCGCAGGGCGCGCCCAAGGAGGATGGCAAAGGCACGGGGGAACCCTTGGCCTGGTACCAGGAGTACGGCTGGATGTTCGGCGTGGTCGGCCTCGTTGGCCTGGCGCTGGGGCTGTCCAGCCAGAAGGGCAAGAGCAAGGGCAAGGAAGAAGACAGGCCGGCCGCGCCGGCGCCCGCGCCAGACGCCGGGGAGCAGCCGGAGGCTGGCGGGAGCACGCCGTCGCCGACGCCGGACCCTGACGGGGACACGCCGGCAAAGCCGGCCGTCACGGTCACGGGGGGCCTCGCGGCCGGGGTGTTCAACCATGCGCAGACGCTGTCGATTTCGCTGTACGACGGCCAGGGGCAGTCGCTGGGCGAGGGCGACCTGGTGCTGGGACCCGGCGGCCAGGTGCTGTCCTACCGCGCCGAACTGCCGTCCGACTATGTCGGCCTGGTGCGCGTGGTGGTGTCCGACAAGGCGCGCGACGGCCAGGGCTATATCGATGAATATCGCCAGGCCTTGGCGCTGGCCCAGGGGATGACGGCGGAGCAGGCGGCGCAATTCGCCGCGACGGATTTCCCCACGCTGAGCGCAATCGGCTACCGCGCCGAGGGGCAGACCGAACTGTCGATCTCGGTGACGCCGCTGACCGAACTCGTCACGCGCCTGGTGGGCGCGCCGGCCGATCCCTCCACGCCGCTTGACTGGGTGTCGGTCGAGCAGGTCAACGCGATGGCGGCCGCGGTGACCAAGCTCATGTCGCAGTTCACCAGCGATGCGCAGCTCGTCGACATCCTGGGGCCGGTGGTGGCCATCAATGCCGACACGTTCGCGCAGGCGTCGGTCGCGGCGCAGGCTTATGGCAAGGTGCTGGCGGCCCTGGCCGGCATGGATTCGGTGTCGGGCGCGCTGGGCAACACCCTGCAGCTTCTGGCCGGCGGCCTGGCGCCGGATGCCGATGGCGCCTTGCGGATCGCGCCGACGATCGAGGGCGCGGTCCTGCTGGCGGCCATGCAGGAAGCCAATGTGCTGCTCGGCAGGCTGGTCGATCCCGCCCTGTTCGATACCTTCACATTGCCGCAGATGCCCTGGGCGTCCGTGGCGGCGACGTTCACGGACGCGGAGGCGTCGCCCCTCCCCGCGCTCGATGCGCTGGGCAAGGATGCGCAGCCGTCGGTGACGGTGTCATGGACCGGCAGCGCCGACCGCATCAGCGCCGGCCAGCGCGTCGAGCTGCATCTGCTCGATGGCCGCACCATCCTGTCGCGCGTGTTGACGGCGGAGGACGTGGCCGCCGGCAGCGTGGTGCTGCGGGCCGGGGACTACGGCGAGAACACATTGGGCGAGGACGGCGCCAAGCGCTTGTTCGCGGCAATCGTCGACGACCAGGGCGAGTTGATCGCCGGATCCGACCTGCGGACCTATGGGTTGGTCAGCGTGGAGGTCGATGAGATCACCGGCCTGAGCGCCGATACCGGCGTTTCGCCCAGCGACTTCATCACCAATCAGCCGGTGCAGGCCGTGTCCGGCCACTATCTCGGCACGTTGGGGCCCAACACCCATATCGAGGTGTCGGCCGATGGCGGCAAGACCTGGGTGGAGGCCGAGGCGACGCCCGCCGCTGATGGCGCGAGCGGCGGCACCTGGGTCTCCGGCTTCCTGCGGCTGGACGGCGAAGGCGAGGACGCGCGGCTGCTGACGCGTGTGGCGGTGTCTGGTGTCGACGGCGAGCAGCCGTTGACGCTGCCCGGCGCCTCGCATGCATTCGTGCTGGACGTCACGCCGCCGGACGCCCGCGTGGCTTCCATCGACAGCATCAGCACGCCGTTCGCGGGCGCGGTGCTGCCGGGCGGCTTCCTGTTCACGCAGCCGGCGCAGACGATCCGCGGCAAGGTGCTTGGCACGGTGACCAGTGACGACCGGATCATGGTGTCGATCGACGGCGGCGCCACGTGGACCGTGGGCGAGCTGTCGGCCGACGGCGCGTCATGGAGCGTCGCGGTGGGATTCTCCAGGTACGGCGCGGGCGATATCCTGGCGCGCATCAGCGACGTGGCCGGCAACACGACGGAAACCGTGTCGCACCCGTACCAGTACACCGAGCCCACGCTGGTCGGCATACAGCCGACCCAGGCCGCGCAGATCGTCATGGTGGCCGACGACGTCGGCGATCCATCCACCGATCCCTACGATTTCGTGGGCGCGCTCAGTTCCAACATGAGCACCGACGATCGGCGGCCTTCCTTCAGCGGCACGCTCAGCGCGGCGCTGGAAGGCGACCAGGTGCTGGTGCTGGCCGATAGCCTGAACGGCGGGGCCGAACGCTTGCTGGGTTACGCCAACGTGGCGCCGGCCAGCGAGGGGCAACTGCCGCAATGGTCCTTCACGCCGGTGTCGGACATGGCGTTTGGCAGCCATCACGTCGTGGTCAAGGTGTTCTCGCCGGGCCTGGATGCGTACGCGCCGGTCTATCCCGAGGGCGTCGATGCCGACGCGCCGGACGCAACGTCCAACTGGGGCTCCTGGGACGTCAACGTGCAGTCGCTGACGTTCGACGGCGTGATCGTTCCGGGCGTGACCGAAGTCAACCTGTTGGAGACCACGAGTCCCGTGACGGACTACACCCAGCCCATCCTGACGGGCGCGCTGGGCAGCCTGCCCGCGCCAGGCGAGTACGTGGCCATCTACGACGCCCTCAATGGCGGCGCGCCGACACTGGTGGGCAAGGCGGACGTCACGCCTGCCAGCGAAGGCTCGGGAGCGACGTGGCGCTACGAATTCCCCGCTGACGGCGAACTAAGGGATGGCGTCCACCGGCTGCGCGCCGTGGTCGAGCGCGCCGGGCCGGAGGATGGGGCGCCACAGGCCCTGCTCAGCGCGGCTCCGCCTGCCGTCATCGTAAGCACCGAGCTGCCCGAGCAGCAGGTGGTGATCGACCAGGTCATGGATGACGTGGGCGTCTACACGGGCCTGATCGTCAGCGGCGCTTCCACCGACGACACGCAACCTTCGCTGTCCGGGACGCTGTCAGGCCCGTTGCTCGCCGGACAACGCCTGCAAGTCCGCGTGGAGGACGTCAACAATCCCGGCCGGTCCTTCTCCTACCAGCCGCAGATCGATGAAACGGGCCTTGCCTGGTCGCTGCGGATCGATCCCCCGCTGGCCGAGGGCAACTATCGCCTGATGGCGGGCGTGGTGAACGGCGGCGACGCCATGGGACCGCGGCATGCCGAATTCGATCTGCGTATCAACAGCCTGACCTTCAGCGAGCTGGATGACGCCGCCGGCCCCATCAGGGGCAATGTGTTCGACGGCGACGGTCCGTTCCTGACCGACGACCATGCGCCGGTGCTGCGCGGCCAACTGGGCACCGCGCTGGGAGAGGGCGAGGCGTTGCAGATCGTGGCGGCGCAAGAAGGGAAGGAGACGGTGCTGGGCCAGGCTTCGCTGATCGAGCGCCCGCAGGGCGGATTCACCTGGCAACTGGAGCTGGGCGCGTCGCAAGGCGGCGCGGGTGAGTTGCCGGAAGGGCATTCCACCTTGTCGGTGCGAGTGGTGGACACGGCCAGCGGGCAGATTCGTCTGGCGGTGGACCGGGAAATTGACTTCGATGATGGCACGCCCACGGGGGTCGTCAACATCACTGAGGTTCGTGACCAGATTCCGGGCAACAGCGGCTTCGTCGGCGCGCTGGCTCCCGGTCAGAGCACCGATGATCGCCGGCCGCTGATCTCGGGCGTGCTGCTGGACGGGAATACGCTGCCGGCATCGCGCGCAGTGCAGATCGTAGACTCCGTGAGACAGCCCGATGGCAGGGTGGTCGAGAACGTACTGGGCCTGGCCACGCTCAATGCCGACGCCGCCGACGGCAGTTGGCGCTTCACGCCGCCCGGAGGCCTGGAACTGGGTGACCATACGTTCTCGGCCCGGATCGTCAACCGGGCCAACGGGCAATTGGGACCGGTGGGCCAGACATTCACCGCCAGGGAAAGCCAACTGACCATCAACGCGGTCCAGGACAGTGTCGGTGCGCTGCAGGGCAATCTGCTGGATGCGAAGCTGTTCGCCCAGCCGCCCTTCACCGACGACGTGCGCCCGCAGTTGTCGGGCAGGCTGGGCATGCCGCTGGGGCCGAATGAGCGCGTCGCGGTCTATGATTCGGTCGATGGCACCGCTGCGGTCCTGCTGGGCGTGGCGACCGTGGCGGACACCACCTGGAGCTTCCAGCCAACCGCGGGTTTGAGCAACGGCGCGCACGGGTTCCAGGTCAGGGTGGAGCGGATCGTCGCCGGTGCAAGGCCTCAGGTCCTGCTGTCGGATTCGACGGTTCCCATCACGATCGACGCCGTCGCCCAGCCGGTGACGGCGGTGGTGCTGACGGTGAACGTAACCGATCGCGTGGGCGCCGATGGCTCGCAGGTGGGGCCGGTCGGCTTTCGCGCCAGCACCGACGACCGGAGGCCGGTCGTCAGCGGCACTCTGAGCGAGGCGGTGGGGGCGAGCCAGCAAGTGCAGGTGTTCCTGTCGCGCGAGGACGGCGCCATGCGCCGCCTGGGCGCGGCAACCCTGAACGGCGTCAACTGGACCTACACCCTGACCGAAGCATTGCCGGATGGGCTCGCGACGCTTCACGCGCGAGTGGTGGCGGTCAATTCGGGGCTGACCAGCAATACGCTGGCGACCTCGGTGAACGTGAACAGCATCCAGGTGTCCGAAGTGGTCGAACCGACCACGGGCGTCAATGTGCTGGGCCGGGATGGCCATGGCACCGCCGACAACCAAGTGACGCTGCGTGGCCAGCTCGGGGCGCCGCTGCTGCTGCCGTCGGAGCGGGTGACGATCTACGTGAAGGGCGAGGGCGCCGCGCTGTTCACGCCGGTTGGCGTGGCGAAGTTCGAGGCGAACGGCACCGACTGGACTTTCAGCCTGCCGCAAAGCAATGGCGCGCCGCGAGTCTGGCAGGAGGGACGCTACGAGGTGTCGGCGCGTATCGAGGATGCCTCCACGCGCGCGGTGCGGGCGGTGACGAAGGTGGGCTTCACGGTCGACACCCAGGTTCCCCAGGAACACGCGGAAATCGTCGGCTACGAAGACCACGCCGGGCCGCTGCAGGCCCTGTTGACGCAGGCGGGCGTCAGCACCGATGACACTCGCGGCATCGTGCGCGGCAAGCTCGACAAACCGATCAACGCCGATACCCGCCGCGTGGTGTTGTATGACCGTATCGACGGTCAGATGGTGCGGCTGGGAGAAGCCTTGGCCACGGACACCGAGTGGACTTTCCAGAACCGGGAACCGCTTGGGGCTGGTGTCCATACGTTCCTGGCGCGAGTCGAGAATATCGTATTGGGCAAGGAGGGCGATGCCTCGTCGGAATTCACCATCCATGTGCAACAGGTAACCCTGGACTCCATCGCGGATCCGGCGCACCTGGACCAGAACATCCTGCTGCCCGGGGTCGATGGCGCCTCGAAACAGGGGAAGTTCGTTTTTGGCGGTCACCTGGGCGCGCCGCTGGGAGAGGGCGAAGTCCTCAAGCTGGTTATCGACGATGTGCCTCGCGATGGCCATGTCACGTTCGATCAGGCCAGCCTGACGTGGTCGGGCACGCTGGCCGATGACGAAGTCCTCGGGGATGGCGCCCATGTCATCGCGGTCCAGGTCACGGACCATGACGGCGCCGAACTGCGGGCGGTGTCGGCATCGCATACGGTCTACATCGACGGTGGCGCGCCCACCGAGACCGCGACGATCAGCCAGGCCCGCGACATATACGGGGCGGGATCCTCATTCACGGGCGCCAACGCCACCGGGGTGCCGTCCGACGACGCGCTGCCACAGCTCAAGGGCACCGTTTCCGCGCGGCTGGCCGGCGGGCTGAGCGTGGCGGTGTACGGCCGCTTGCCCGGGCAGGCCGATCAGGTCCTCCTGGGCTATGCCACCGTGGATGCGAATGCCGAATGGACGTTCCAGGTCGACCGGGAGCTTCCCTTCGGCGACACGGTATTCAATGCCCGCGTGGTCAACCGGGCGGATCCTCAGACCCTGCAAGGCCCGCTTTCGTCGGACTTCGTCGTGCACCAGCAGTCCGTGAGCATCACGGCGCTGATCGATGACCAGGGGGATGTCCGCGGAGATCTGTTCGCGCTTGAATCCCTCGGGGCAAACGGACGCCCGGTCCTCATGCGCACCGACGACGCGCGTCCGACCTTGAAGGGCCATCTGGCCCAGCCGCTCGGCAGTGGCGAGGTGCTGGCGATCTTCCGAGGCAGCAACAGGCTCGGCGAGGCCCAGATGGACGCCGACGGAGTGTCGTGGTCCTTCACGCCGCAGGCGGACGTGGAGGCGGGCAGCCAGCGCTTCAGCGCCGTGCTGCTGACGTCCGACGGGGTGTCGCGCATGTCGGCGCAAACCCCGGAAATCACGGTGTCGACGCTGCGGCCGGGTCATGCGGTGGCCATCACGTCGGTGCTGGATTCGAACAATCTGCTGGGTACGTGGGACCGGACCGCGCGCGGGCAGGAGGTGCCGCGGCGCGAGGTGGTGACGACGGCGGTGCTCGACGATACGCGTCCGCGCTTGTCGGGCACCGTGGGGCAGGCGCTGAACGCCTTCGAGGTGCTGCGGGTCTACGCCGAGCATGACGGTGTTGTCCAACTGCTGGGCACGGCCAATACCGACGGCCTGACCTGGTCGTTGCGGCCGCCGGTATCGCTGCCGGCCGGCGCAAGCCATATTTACGCGGCCATCGAGAACAGAGGGGATAGCTTCGGCGCGGTGCGGTCGGATGCGGTCGATGTCAACGTGCTGTCGCTCTCGCCGATATCGGTGCAGGACCTGTCGGCGCAGGGCGCTGTCGAAACGCTGCGTCCGATCCTGCGGGCCAGGGTGAATACGGATAGAACGCAGGGACTGTCGGTGCGCGTGCTGGTCGATGGTGACGTGGCAGGCGAGGCGTCCGTCGGCGCGGACGGCGCGTGGACGTTCCAACTGCGCGCGGACCTGGCGACGGGCATGCACCGGGTCGAATACGTGTTGCTCGATGGCGGCGTGCCGGTCGAGGCGGTACGGAGCCTGGCGCCCGTTAATGTCATGGTGAGCGGCGCCGATGCGCCCGCGTTCGGCGTCACGTTGACGACAGGCGCCGAGCCCATCTTCACCGACCGCGGCTTGACGATGCTGACCGGCACCACCACCGAGGCGGTGACGCCGGGCATGGGCGTCATGGTGTCCATCGATGGCAAGGACGTGGGGGTGGCCGGGTTCGATGCCTCGGGTACCAATTGGTCCTACACGCTGTGGGCGCAGTCGCCGGGCGCCCACCAAGTGGCTGTCAGACCGGTCAATCTGGCGACGCTGGCGCCGGCCCCGGACAGCGAGGCGCGGACCACCGTCTACCAGAATGCGATCACGATCGACGCGCCTGACAACGCGCAGCTCCTGGCGGACGGCGGACTGGTGGCGTTGATCGGCAGCGGCGACCTGATGTTGTCCGGCCACCTGGCGAGCGAGTTGCCGGCCGGGACCACGCTGCAGGTACGGCGCGATGGCGTGGCATTGGGAAGCGCGACGCTGGAAGGCAAGAAATGGAGCTATGCGCTGACGTCTTCCGATCAGTTGGCGGGGGATCATCAGTACAGCGTGGTGGCGCTGCCAGCGGGCGTGGATGCCGGGGATGCCAGCGTGGCGCCCGCGTTGTCGGCGCAGACGGCGTTGACGCTGGTGGCGGCCGGAAGCGGGCCGAGTCCGGATCTGTTCGCGTCGATCACGGGGCTGATAGACGGCCAGCGGCCGGGCCAGTTGAGCGCCAATTCCACCATCGAGGGCCAGATCGCGACATTGCGCGGCACCGTCAGCACCGCTTTGGGTGGACAGGATCAGATCGTGGTCTACGGACAACCGCAGGACGGCGAGCGGCAGCGGCTGGGCGTGGCCCGGATGTTGACCGACACGACCTGGGAGTTCCGGATAGGCGAGGCCCTGCCGTCGGGCTCCTACACGCTGAGCGCGATTCCCGAGAACCGGTTGACGGGGATCGGCAACGACATCGCCGCGGCGATAGCCAATTTCCAGGTCCAGCATCTCACCATCACCGAGCTGAACGACCAGACGGGGGCCTTGCAGGGCAACCTGCTGGATCAAGATCCAGGCTCGCGCCTGACCGACGAGGCCACTCCGCTCATCAAAGGCACATTGAGCGCGCCGCTGGCCGAGTTCGGGCAACGCCTGCGCGTGTCGGATACCTTCAATGGCGCCACCTCCGAGCTGGGCCAGGCCGTGATCGACAGGGCCGACCCGCTGAAATGGTCCTTCCGGCCGGATGCGCCGCTGCTGGACGGCCGGCACGTCCTGTCGGTGGAAGTGGTGGGGGCCACCACCGCCATTGCCGAGACCGGGGACAGCGTGTCCTTCCGCAAGGACAGCAGCACGCCCGCCCAGACCGTGTCGATCGTGACCGTGCGCGACGATGACGGCCCGGTCGTGGGCAATGTGCCGATGGGTGGGGACATCGACTTCCGGCGTCCGCTGGTTTCCGGCAGGCTCAGCGCGGCGTTGTCGAACGCGCAGGTGTTGCGCCTCTGGCAGGATGACGGCCAGGGCAACGTCAGCTACCTGGGTGACGCCAAGGTCACCGGAACCAATTGGCAATGGCGCAGCGACGTGGACATGGCGCTCGGCACCGTCAATCTGTTCGCGACAGTGGACAACGCGGCGCGGGCGGGTACCACCTATACCGCGCAGGATAGCGCGATCCATGGCAGGCCTTCGCCCACCTTCAGCTTCCACCTGCAAGGGCTGGAGGGCATCGAGGCCAGGGACGCCAAGGGCGTCGTGGTGGGGCAGAACACCAGTGAGCGGCAGTTCACGATCAGCGGAGCGCTGGCCGCGCCGCTGGCCGATGGCGAGTACGTGGAAATCCGCGATGGCGCCCAGGTCCTGGGACACGCCAGCGTTCAGGAGCAGCAGTGGCATTTCGACATCGAGGTGCCGCTGGGCAATGGCCGGCACGACTTCAAGATCTCGATCGGCGGCGCCGGCAACAGCCCCACGACGCCGTTGGTGTTCGAGTCGCTGCCCGTCAACGTGCATGACGCCGCGCAGGACCCCTTGCAGGCGGGGTTGATCGAGGCCGTGATCGCCCTGTCGACCGGGCAGGTGCTGTCGGCCGACAGCCGTTTCGACACGCTTGCGGCGCAAAGTGTCCGGCCTGGCCAGAGCCTGGATGGCAAGCGGGTCGGGATCTTCGGCACGCTGGCGCGGGAGCCGCGCGCCGGCGACCTGGTGCAGGTCTTCGACAACGACGTGCTGCTGGGCGCAGCCGCGGTTGTCGGCACGCGCTGGCGTTTCAACGCGCCGCCCTTGTCCGAGGGCGAACACACGTTCTCGCTGCGCATCAACGAGCAGCCGGTGCCCGCGCCGGATCCGGTCCATGCCGCTGCCTATCCGGTCGTGGTGCTGGGTGACGACGCCATCCGCATCGATGCGCTCGCCAGCCGCGTGGATCCGGCGCAAGCCTTGAACGGATCGTTGTCTCACGGCTTGGGACGGGACGAGGTCCTGGGCGTGTACCGCACGCTGAACGGCGAAACCGTGCGGCTGGGCGATGCCACGGTACAGGGCGCCGCGGACAAGGACGGCCGCTTCGCGTGGTCGTTCACCCCTGCCGCGGGCATGGGGCTGGGCGTGGGCGCACAGACCCTGACCGTGCAGGTCGAGGGGCCGACGCACACGCGCGTTGCCGCGGCGCAGGCGCTGCCCGTGCTCATCGACGAGGCTGCCATTGCGACAGCGGCGACGATATTGTCCGTGTCGACGCCCCAAGCCAGCGGATTGTCCGGCGTGGAGTCTGGCGCGACGATCGCCAGCGCCGCGCTGGTGGTGAGCGGGGCGCTGGACCGCGGTCTGCTGGGCAGCGAGCGGGTCGTCCTGTATGACGGCGATACCCGGATGGGCTACGCCAGCGTCCATGCCAATGGCCGCAACTGGACCTACGTGTCGCCAGGGCTGAACAATGGCTCGCACACGTTGACCGTGGCGGTGGAGAACGAACCGGGCGTCAAGGGGGCAACCTCGCAGCCGTTCGCGTTGACCATCGCCGCCCCTGCGCCGGGCCAGGTCGTCACGCCGGTCAGCGTTCAGAACGGCGACGCGGCGCTGGGCAGCGCGGTGCAGCTCGATACCGGCGGGTTCTCGGTATTCGCGTGGAATATGGGGAGTGCGCAGGCGACCAATATCAACAACATCTGGGCGACTTCCACGGCCAATCCCGCTGGCCAGGGGCAGTTGCCGGAGCTTAACTTCAGGGGGTACAACAGCGCGCTGCTGCCGGGTGTGCCGTATGCCACCATCGCCAACTACGTTGGCAGCGGCTGGTTCCACGTCAGCCCCGAACAGGCCGGCATCTGGACATTCCGATCGCCGGTGGTGGACGATTTCGAGATCGTCAGCGTCGATGGCGACCGGGTGATGGTCGGCCGCGAGTATCTGCGAAATGGCATCCAAGGCGACGTCAGCCTGGATGCGGGCTGGCACTACCTGCGGGTCGATACCGGCAACACCGGCGGGGTGGGGTCTTGGGTGATGCAATGGCGCCGCCCAGGCGAATCCGAGTTCAGCGTGATCCGCGACGTGCAAACCGGTCCGACCGAGCAGGGCGTGGCCCTGGGGGCGAAGGACACGGCGCACCACGTGAAGCTGGACTATACGTTGAGCGCGCCCCTGGGCAAGGGCGAGACGCTGCAGGTGGTCGACTTGACGGCGCATCGAACGGCAGAGGGGCTGCGCGTGCAGTTCTGGAACCTGCCCCAAGATGCCAACCGCAGCTTCCCGGACGCATTGGCGTTGACCGCGACCGTGGCGCCGGTGGTGTCCCGCATGGCCGACAACCTGCCCTACGATTGGCGGCACGCGTTCGACAGCGGCGTGACCATGTCCGACGCTTCGCTGATCGGGCGGGCGACGGGTTGGTTCCATGTCGCGCAGGCGGAGGCCGGCACCTGGCTGATCCGCAGCACGACCCGGGACGATCAGGTTCAGCTCAAAATCGACGGCTACACCCTGCTGTCGCCCGACAGGGGAATGCCCCACGGGCAGTATGCCTCCCTGCACCTGGAGGCGGGATGGCACTACCTGGATTCCACGCTGTTCCAGCAGGGGGTCCTGAGAGATGACTGGCATGTCAGCGTCATCAAGCCTGGAGAGACCGCCTTCGCGCCGCTGACCGGATTCGCGCAGTTCGAGTCCGCCGTGTTGGGCAACGCGGTCAACGAGGCCGGGGACCCCACCGCCTTCTCCTTCCAGGCCCAGGTCGACGATGGCCAGAGTCATACCTTGTTGGCGACCGTGACCCCGGCCGGCGCGGACGGGCCGGTGTCCGACCCGATGACGCATGGCGAGCCCGGCATGGTGTTCCTGGCCAATGGCGCCTTCGGCATCGTTGACAAGAAAGTCGAGGTCACGGGCGACGGGCAGTTGGTCGATTTCGCGCGCAGCCACGGCACGATCAACGCGGTGGATCTGGACGCCGACAAGGCGGCCCATGAGCAGGGCAACACCCTGGTCATGGACTCTACCGATGTGCGGCTGATGTCGGATGTTGGGTCGGCCATGTCCCTGAGCAACGACGGCTTGTTGAACGGCGCTTTCCGCCAGTTGGTGGTACAGGGAGGCGAGCACGATGTGCTGCAGTTCGGCCAACTGGGTGGCGCGCGGTTCTGGACGGAAAGCGGCCAGATCAAAGGGAACGACGGAGCCGATTACACGGTGTTCACCGAATCCTCACTGGCGCTGCAGGTGATCGTGGACACCCACGTCGCGCTTGCGCTGGACAGCGCGCTGCATTCCAGCGCCCATCCGGTCATCTGAGAGGGTTGTGATGCAAAGTCAATCTTCGTCAAACATCAACTACTGGCCGGGCTTCGTGGACGCCTTCTCCAACCTGGTGCTGGCGCTGGTCTTCGTGATCGTGATCCTGGCCATGTCGCTGGGGATGTTCAGCGGCATCATGGCCAAGATGGCGATCCAGCGGGCGCTGGTCGAGCAGCGCCTGGATGAATCGCGGGCGGCCTCGGCCTCCCTGGCGGGGGATGGCACGGGCGGAGCGTCGGCGGGCGGCAAGGATCCCGCCGCGCGGGCTGTCGCGCAGCCGCAGGCGCGCGACGGGGGCGATCAGGCGCAGGACGCACCTGCGGAGGAGGCGATGGATGCCTCCGATAGCGCCGACGATGTAAAGGCGCAGGCCTCGCCGCCCGCGCAGCCGGCATCGGCGCCGCCTGGCAGCGACCCGCGGCCTGAACAGACGGCGGAGGCAGGCGGTGACGCGCCGGGCATGCCGGCCGCCGTTCACGCCGAGCCCGCTTCCAGCGCCGATGTCAGGGCCGTGTCCGGTGGGCGCGAAGGCGCGGCGCGGGACGATGCCTCCCCCATGCGGGAGGCGCAGGCAAGCGCTGCCGCCGCCAGGGAGGAGGATGCCCTGGAGCATGCGACCTTGCGCCGCGAGAACGATGCCCTGCGGCAGGAACTGGCTGCCTTGCGCAAGAAGCAGGCTGCGCTGGAGCATGGGGCGGGGAACGGGGCGGGTCGCAACGAGGCGGGAGCGGGCAAACAGAAACCGGTCGACAAGTTCGGGCCGACGATGCCGCAGGAAGACCGCCGTTTCCGCCAGCAGATCGAGGACGACCTGCAACGCACGCTCAAGGAGTTCGAGGCGCGGCGCGACAGCGGCGCCAGCATCGACGTGGTGATCTATGTGCCGAATTACGCGCTTACCGAAAACAAGCGCACGGCTTTGTTCTATCTCATTTCTATCAAGGACTATTTGATGAAGCGGAAAGTGGCGCCCGGGCAGATCCGGATGCACATGACCCCGGCGCCCGCCGGGCAGAAAGACATGACGGTCTCCATGTCCGTCGAGCCTTGAGGAGCCGATCATGATTCGTTTCCGATCGATACGCTGGCAAGTGGCGAAGGTGCTGTCGCCGCTGATCTGCGCGGCGGTGGCGTCAGCCATCTGGCCGGACCTGATCAAGCTGGCGCTGGGATCAGGCCATGCCATCACCTTCGTGATCCTGACGGGTATCGCGGTGGGCACCCTGCTCATCGTCAACCAGAGCCTGCGGATCAACACGCGATGGGATGCCCTGAGGCGATTCATCGCCGAGGTCGAGGGCCAGGGCAAGGACTGGCGCACGCTGCCTTATGTCAAGACCACCCTGGGCAAGGTGCTGCTGCGCCAGGAAACGCTGGCGCTGGGGCAGGAGGCCCTGGAAAAGGACGTACAGGACCTGCGGGTGCGCGTCTATCAGGCCCAGATATTGCCGGATTTCCTGGTCGGCCTGATGGTGGCGCTGGGCCTGGTCGGCACGTTCATCGGCCTGATCTATACGCTGGGCGATGTCGGCGGGATGCTGGCGGAACTCAACACGAACTCCGTCGATGGGTCCCAGGTCGAGCAGGTCTTCGGGCGCCTGGTGGCGCAGTTGCAGAGTCCGCTGACCGCCATGGGCACGGCCTTCGCGGCATCGCTCTTCGGCCTGGTGGGCTCGATCCTGCTGGGCCTGATGATGGTGCTGCTGCGGGGGCAGATCGAGGATTACATCCGCGCCGTCCGCAAGTTCATGCTGGAGTGCCTGGACGTTCGCAACCAGCGCCTGAGCATCATGCCTGGCGACGTGGTGAACGAGCAGATGCTGGCGCGCCAGGTGCACCACCTGGGCGAACTGGTCGAGCGGCTGGCGCAGCGCCAGGCCGAGACGCTGCAGTCGCACGAGGCCTTGCAGCGGCAATTGGCGCAGGCGCGCGAACGCGACGAGCGTGTGCAGGCGCAGATCGAGGCGCGCTTCGAGCAGATCGGCGACTGGCAGGACGCGGCGATCGCGCAGGTGAACACCGTCAAGGCGCGCTCGGACTCGATCGACGAGGCGCTGACGCTGCTGATCGAGCGCGGTGGCGCCGTGGTCGGCGCGGTACGGGCGTTGGCGGATGCGTCAACCGAGGAGTCGGCCGAGCTGCGCCGCGCCGCCGGCGTGCTGGCGGAGCTGGGCGACGCCCAGAAGGCGCAGAGCCAGGTGCTGGATCAATGCGCGCAGGGGCTGGCCCAGGCGCCGCGGATACTGGAAACGCTGCAGGCCTGGAATCAGGCGGTGAATGCGCACCAGGATGCGCGCCTGCAGGGGTTCGAGACGCAGTTGCAGATGATCCGGGCGTTGCTGGAGCGCAGCCCGGTCGGCGGCGCCTGATTGCCGGCGCGTCCACGCCGCCTGGGGCGGCGTGGATCAGAGCGGCAGCAGCGCCGTTGCCTCGATTTCCACCAGCATGCCATCCAACGCCAGCCGCGGCACCGGGATCAGGGTGCAGGCAGGCGCCAGGTGCACGCCCCAGCGTGACTTGATCTCGTTTGAGAAGAGCGCCAGGCGCTCCTGGCTGTGGTCGACCACCAGCACGGTCAGCTTGGCGACGTCGAACAGGGTGGCGCCAGCCGCCTGCAGGGCGGTCTGGACGTTGTCCAGCGCCTGGCGCACCTGGGCCAGGAAGTCGGGCGACAGCTCGCCCCGGGTGTTTTCGCCGCCCTGGCCGGCGGCGAACACCAACCGGGCGGGCGTGTCGGCCACTGCGACGTGCGAGTAGCCATTGGGGCGGGGGTCGTACAGGCCGGGCGGGTTGATGAAGGCGAGCGAGGACAGGGCTGGGGTGATGCGGGACGACATGCGAAGGCTCCGTGGACAAGCGTATTGACGAAGCCGCAGTATCAAACCTCAACCGTGGTTGAGGTCAAGGCGGCGGCCGCCGCCATCACTTGTCGGCCGGGCCGACGGATCAGGACAGGGTGCGCGGCGGCATCGCCGACAGGTCGGCCAGGCTCAGGCCGCAGCCCCGGGCGCGCTCGGCCAGGGTGGCGCTTTGTTCCAGCGCCCGCTTGCTTTCGAGCAGCAGCACGTCGAGCTGTTCGTCCAGCGATGACGCCATGGCCCAGGCCCGCTCGGTGAATTCGACGGAGAAGGCGTCGACACAGGCCTTGCAGATGGCCGTGCCGTTCCGTTCCAGCAGCGGGGCGCCTTGCGCCAGCGTCGAGAGGCAAAAATGACAGGCGAGGGCGCGGCTCATGCGGGGGGGGCTCGTGGTCGGGGGAAGGCCGGCCGCAGGGGGAGCGGGGCCTGACCTTCTGGACAACGGCCGATCGGGCGCAGTCTTAAATCGGCGCGTCCGCGTTACCGACCCTTTCAGTTCACGTAGGCAGGGCTCAATGGCGCGGAGATGGCCTGGGGCGTGACGTCGATCACCGTCCCGGCCGGCAGCTTGAAGAACGCGGCGCTGGCGGCCAGGCGCTTGGCCTGTTCCTCCAGCGACGAGGCCGCCGCCGCGGCTTCCTCGACCAGGGCGGCGTTCTGCTGGGTGACGTCGTCCATCTGCGTCACGGCGCCGTTGATCTGGTCGATGCCGACGGACTGCTCGGTCGAGGCCTCGGTGATTTCCGCCATGATCTGGGTGACGCGCTGCACCGACGCCACGATTTCCTGCATGGTGTCGCCGGCGGCGCGGACCTGGTCGGCGCCGCTTTCGACGTTGCTGGAGGACTGTTCGATCAGGTCCTTCACTTCGCGGGCGGCCTGGGCGCTGCGCTGGGCCAGCGTGCGCACCTCGCCGGCGACCACAGCGAAGCCCTTGCCCTGCTCGCCGGCGCGGGCGGCCTCGACCGCCGCATTCAGGGCCAGGATGTTGGTCTGGAAGGCGATGCCGTCGATCACCGACACGATCTCCGAGATGCGGCGCGAGCTTTCCGAGATGCGGGCCATGGTCTGGACCACCTGGCCGACCGCCTCGCCGCCGCGCAGGGCGATGGCGCGGCTCTCGGCCGCCAGGGTGTTGGCTTGGTGCGCGTGCTCGGTGTTCTGCTTGACGGCCGTGGCCAATTCTTCCATGGACGCGGCGGTCTCTTCCAGCGACGCGGCCTGTTCCTCGGTGCGGGCCGACAGGTTGGTGTTGCCCGAGGCGATTTCGGCCGCGCCGGTGTTGATCTCGGTGACGCTGCGGCGCACTTCGCTGACGGTGCGGGTCAGGCTCTCCTGCATGCGCTTGAGCGCCGTGAACAGCACGCCGATCTCATTCTTGGAATTGACCGTGACGCGCTGGGTCAGGTCGCCGGAGGCGATGCGGTCGAAATGCACCGCGGCGTCCCTGAGCGGTTGCAGCACCTGGCGGCCGATGAAGCGCCAGCAGCCCAGCGCCAGCGCGGCGGCCAGCGCCAGCATGATGATGGTGGACAGCTCGGCCCGTTCGTAGCGCAGGTCGGACGCGGTATTGATCTCGGCGCTGCGGCGTTCGGTGTGCGCCAGGAAGGCGGTCACGCGTTCGGCGAAGCGGGCGTCGGCGCCGCGGGTGTCCACCACGGCGGCGGCATAGCCATCGGCGGATTGTTTCTGCAGCGCCTGCTCCAGCGCCTCGATGCTGCGCACATAGGCGGTGAAGACGGTGTCCAGTTCGCTGGCCAGCTTCAGGCCGGCCTCGGTGCTCTTGGGCACGCGCTGGTAGATGGCGAAGTGCTTGCGCGCTTCCTGCAGGTACTGCGTGGCCTGGTCGACGCTGCCCTGGGCCTGGCTGCCCTTGCCGGACACGATGTCCAGGTAGGCGGCGACCAGCATCAGCCGGCTGCGCAGCAACAGCGTCTGCGTTTCGTACAGCGGCCGGGTCTGCTCGGCGGCGACCGAGTTCAGGTCGTCCACCGCGACGTCGGCGTCCCGCGCATAGATCCAGCCCATGCTTGTGGCCGTTGTCAGCGCCAGGAGGAAGATGGCCATCACGGCCAGCAGGCCGGTGCGTATCTTCAGGTTCTTAAGCATGGTGGGGGGCTCCTGTGTCTGTCTTGGGGCTGACCCGTCAAAGCGTGGTCGCGGAAAATCCGGCAGACTGTAAATTTGAATTACAAATTTAACAATTGATCATTTTTCATCCCGGCATTCTGCTTTCGGCAACGCTGCGGTACGGCCTGGCTTTCCCGCGCGTTGGCGGGCGTCGCAGCAGGGTCAGAACAGTTGAGGGGCGTCGCTGCGGATGAAGCGCAGGAAGCGGTGCGCGGCGTCCGACAGGGGGCGCGAGGCGTGCGTCTGGAACTGCAGTTGGCCGGCGTTGAGCAGCGCGTCGTTGATGGGCCGGCAGATCAGCCGCCCGCTTTCGAGGTGCTCGACGGCGGTCAGGCGGGCGCACAGGGTGACCGCGTCGCTGGCCAGGACGTAGTGGTAGGCCGCGCCCGGCAGATTCGAAGTGAAGGCCGGTGACAGCGTGACGTTGTACAGGCTGCAGGCCATGTCCAGCACCTGCCGCAAGGCGCTGCCGCCATCCGGCAGCGCCAGCGGATAGGCCGAAAGCTGCGTGATGTGCAGCGATTCGCAGGCGGCCAGCGGGTGGCCGGGGCGCATCACCGCGACGATCTCGGCGGGATGCGAATAGATCACGGCGATGTCCTTTTCCGCCGTGTGGCTGTAGGTGACGCCGATGTCGGCCTGCGCCGAGCGGACCCGCTCGGACACCAGGCCGGCGTCGAGGATGTGCAGCTTGAAGCGGATGGTCGGGTGTTCGGCCTGGAAGGCGGCGAACTTGCGCGGCAGGGCGTAGGCGGCGAAGCCGGGCGCGCCGGCGATCTTCACGGTCTGGGTGTAGCGGCCGTTCTGGCCATCGATTTCGGCATAGGTGCGGGCGGCATCCGCCTCGACGCGGCGCGCGTGGTCGGCCAGGATGCGGCCGACTTCGGTGACCCGCATGCCCTTTGGGTGGCGTTCGAACAATTGGTTGTGCAGGCGTTGCTCCAGGCCGGCGATCTGGCGGCTGACGGCCGAGCTGACGACATTGAGCCGCGCGGCGGCGCCATTGACGGACCCTGTGTCGACGACAGTGAGAAAGTAACGAAGCGCGGTGCTGTCGAATTGGAATCGCTTCATTGATGTGCGTGCCGTAAATCTCAATGTCGAGTCCGGGCGGCTGGCAACCGCTATGAACGGCGCGGGAGGCGGCGGTCCTTGGGATGGCCGCGCGCCGTGCCGTCTTGTGAACGCCACGGCCAACGGCGTCGGACCACGCAAGCGAGGGTGGGTTGCGCCGCGGAAAGAGCGCTTTCCGGGAGCCCGGCGCGCTGCAATGCCAGCCCCGGGGCCTGTGGGCCAGGCGATTGGGCCAGTGGTGGAATTTATTCCAGCAACACCTTTTGCCACAATCGCAAATTTATCAATATTGCATTCTAATTTCGGCAATAAGCCCTGGCACAGCGATTTACGGCCCTGCGCAGGCCCCAGACGCAAAAAAAGCGCGCCCGAAGGCGCGCTTGAAAGCAGCGTGCAAGCGTTGTGGCGCGTCAGTCGATCACGAAGCCGCCGGGGCCGGCCTGGCCGAGCAATTCGCGCGCGCACTGCACCGCTTCATGCGGCGTGGCCACGGCCAGGAACGGCATGCCGAAGGCGCGCGCCATCTTTTCGCCGCGTTTGCGGATCTTGTCGAGCGCGTCGGCGTCGCGTTCGACGGCGATGAACGCGCGGCAGCGGGCCTTCAGCCTCGGCATGTTGGCGGTCTGCCAGTCGATCATCGCCTTGCGGTCGCCGTGGCTGGCCTCGGTGCGCATGTCGGGCACCACCATGACGAAGGTCTCGGGGTTGTCGACCAGCATCTCCATCTCGCGGATCCAACTGGCGGAATAGCCGGCCGGGGCGCCGCCGTGCTTGGCGGTGACGATGGGGAAGTGGGATAGGTCGTGGAAGAAAAACTGGTCGCGGTTCATTCGAATTCTCCGATGGAAAGGGCGGGCGCGGCCTTGCGGCAGCCGCAGCCGCCGTAAAGCACCAGGCTGTAGGAGTCCAGCGCGAAACCGCGTTGCCTGGCGATATCACGCACCAGTTGCGCCATTTCGGGGTCGCTGGACTCCAGGATCCGGCCGCAATGGCGGCAGACCAGGTGGTCGTGGTGTCCCTTGTCATTCAACTCGTACACGGTGCAGTGCGAGTCGAGCTGAGTTCGTTTGAGCAGTCCGGCGTCTTCGAGTTGCGTGATGACGCGATAAACCGTGGCCAGGCCGATGCTGCTGTGTTCCGAGATGAGGTTGCGGTAGATGTCCGCCGCGCTCATGTGCTGGTCCGCGTGCTGGTGGAAGATGTCCAGGATCTTCAGGCGCGGGAAGGTGGCTTTGATGCCGGCCACGCGCAGGCGGGTATGGTCCATGTAGATTCTCCATGCCGGGGGCGATGCCCGAATGATGAGAATGATGTACATTTTCAAGTGGCCCCGCTAACGGAATTCCGTCAACCTGTAGCTCAAATCTGCCAACCATGCGCGTGACCGTGGTCCACAACGCCTTGCCCGATGTCCTGCTGACCCCGTTCAGCATGCGGCATCCGCGCGCATCCAAGGGGCTGTCGGTGCCCGACCACGTGCACAACGAGGGCATGCTGGTGCTGGTGCATGAGGGTCTGGTGATGGTGCAGTCGGGCGCCGAGGTCTGGACGGTGCTGCCGGGCAGCCTGGGCTGGATTCCGCCCGGGGTCTCGCACGCGGCGCGCTGGTTCGGCGAGGCGCGCGGTTCGTTCCTGTACGTGCGGCCCGACGCCTGCGCCCGGCTGCCGGATCATTGCCGCTCGTGGCCGTCTTCGCGCCTGATCGACGCGCTGATGGAGCGCTTTACCACCAGTGCGCCCGGCGAGCTGTCCGAGGCCTATCTCGAACAACTGTTCGAGGTGTTGCTGGTCGAGGTCAAGCAGCGCGAGCA
Source organism: Achromobacter sp. SIMBA_011 (assembly GCF_046535435.1). Taxonomy (NCBI): domain Bacteria; kingdom Pseudomonadati; phylum Pseudomonadota; class Betaproteobacteria; order Burkholderiales; family Alcaligenaceae; genus Achromobacter; species Achromobacter sp. SIMBA_011. The sequence goes on from NZ_JAWRWN010000008.1 coordinate 79,343, forward strand.
TGCCCCGGTGCTGCTGCCGATGCCGGACGATCCGCGCCTGCAGGACCTGGCCCACACCCTGCTGGGCACCCCCGAAGACCCCTCCGGCATCGACGAATGGGCGCAGCGGCTGAACATGTCGACGCGCACCCTGATGCGCCGCTTCCGCCAGGAAACCGGCGTCACGCTGGGCCAGTGGCGCCAGCAGGCGCGCCTGTTGCGCGGACTGGAGATGCTGTGCCGCGGCGGCTCGGTCACCGAAGCCGCGCTGTCGGTCGGCTACGAGAGCACCAGCGCCTTCATCGGCAGCTTCCGCGCCGCCTTCGGCATGACGCCCACGCGCTACCTCGCCGGCCGGGAGTAAGCCGCCAGGCAGGGGGAGCCGTCGCGCCGCTGGCTGCCGTCCAGCCCTGGCCAGCCTTTACGGATCTTCACTTTTTCCCGACAGATTTGCGGATCTTCGCGGATGCCCTTTGCCTACCATGGCGGCAGGGTAGGACAGGTCTTCTCGTCCTGCCCGCCATGCATCAAGGGTGTTCCATGACTTGCCAACCTTTCCTCGCTTTCCCGCCGGCCGGGAGCGCCGGCGCCGCCGCGGCTCCGACGGCTGTCCTCGCCTTCGCCCACGTCCTGGCGCGCCTGCTGGCGGCCACGCGCGCCGCCTGGCAGCTCGACGCCGCCGCCGGGAGCACGCCGTGACGACCCCGCGTACCGGCGCGCTGCTGATCCACGGCCTGGGCGGCACGGAATTCGACATGGGCTCGCTTCACAAGGTGCTGGCGCGCGCCGGGGTGCAAACCCATGGCGTCACGCTGCCCGGGCACGCGGGGCGGCCCGAAGACCTGCTGGACGTGCGGGTCGAGGACTGGATGGACGTCGTCACCCGGCGCTATCGCGAGCTGTGCGAGCAGTACGAGGTGGTGCACGTCATCGGCATGTGCCTGGGCGCCCTGCTGGCGGTCGAACTGTGCAAGCGCGAGTCGCACACCCGCGGCGCGCTGGTGTCGCTGTCGGCGCCGGTTTTCCTGGATGGCTGGAGCACGCCCTGGTACCGCGGCCTGCGCTATCTGCTGTATCACGTGCCGGGTGTGCCGCGACGCATCCGGGTCGAGGAAGAAGACCCCTACGGCGTCAAGAGCGAACTGGTGCGGGCCTTCATCAAGGCGGGCTTTGCGCGCGGCGACGGCTTTCACTACCAATGGGTGCCGCTGGCCTGCGTGCGCCAGGTCGATCGCCTGCGCGGCATGGTCAAGCGCGGCCTGGAGCGGATGCGCTGCCCGACGCTGGTGATGCACGCAGTCGAGGATGAGCTGACCAGCCCGCGGTCGGCGCGGCTGCTGGGGGCGCGCATTCCCGGCGCGTCGGTGGTGCTGCTGCAGGACAGCTATCACATGATCTGCGTCGATCACGAGCGCGAGCGCGTGATGCAGAACGTCCTGAGTTTCCTGGGCAAGGACCCGGGCATCGTGCGCGTGCGGCGTCGCGACAATGCGCCGCGGCTCGCGCGGGGGCAGGAGGCGCAGGCGGGCGCCGAGGGCATGCTGGTCGCCGCCCGCTAGGGCGGCAGGCGAATCAGGCCGCGGCCGGCTGGTCGGGCTGGTTGGGGTGCGACGGGCCTTGGGGATCGTTTTCCGCGTCGGGCCGCGGCGGCACCGCGGGCAGGCCCAGCGCCAGCCGCAGTCGCTGGCAGTCGGGATTGGGCGAGCCGTCGGGCATCCAGATGTCGAACTCGCGGCAGGGCGTCGGGCGGTTCTCGTAGATGGCGCAGTGGATGCCGGGTCGGCCCAGTTCGCCGCGCAGCGAGATGCAGCGGCCGCCGCCCATTTCAGTGCCCTTCATGCAGGCGCGCAGCGGGCTCATCTGCGTCACGAGGTCGAGCGGCACCTGGCCGCCGTTTTCGCCGGCCAGCTCGCCGATATAGAACGACACCCGGAAATGCGAGCAACAGGCGCCGCAGTCCAGACAGGGATTGGTGGCGGGGTTGCTGTCGCCGGCCAGCAGGGCGGGCGACACCAGGGTCAGGGCGGCTGTCTCGAGCAGGGACATGGCGGGGATCCGAAAGCCTGTCCGGTCCCGGCATGACGCAAAACGGGCTTGCATGCCGCAAGCCCGCCTGGCCGATCCGGGACGCGCTCGGGCACGGCCGGCGCGGGATCAGGGTGGGAAATAGTAGCTGGATTCGGCTTGTGGCCGCTACGACTTTTTTTGGGGACGTTGCTGCGGTAGCATCGGAAACCCGATAGCCGCCAGGACCCTTTCCCATGACCGCCAACTCCGACTTTTCCGACGGCCTCGCCCGTTGCGCCTGGGTCGACACGTCCGCCGAATACATGGCGTACCACGACAACGAATGGGGCCGTCCGCAAGGCGACGACCGCGCCCTGTTCGAGCAATTGTGCCTGGAAGGATTCCAGTCGGGCCTGAGCTGGCGCACCATCCTGAACAAGCGCGAGGCCTTCCGGCGCGGCTTTGCCGCGTTCGAGCCGGCCAAGGTCGCGCGGTTTGGCGAAAAGCAGGTGCTGGCGCTGCTGGCCGACGCCGGCATCGTGCGCCATCGCGGCAAGATCGAAGCCGTCATCAACAACGCCCAGCGGGCGCTGGAGATGATCCAGCGCGAAGGGTCGCTGGGGGCGTTCTTCTGGCGTTTCGAGGCGCCGCCGGGATCCCCGTCCACGCGCGGCGCGTCGACCTCGGCGCAATCCGAGGCCTTGTCCAAGGCCCTCAAGAAGCTGGGGTGGAAGTTCGTTGGCCCGACCACGGTGTATGCCTTCATGCAGTCGGTCGGCATGGTCAACGACCATCATCCCGACTGCCACTGCCACGGTCTCAGCGAGCAGGCGCGCAAGGCGTTCCGGCGGCCGGCGAACCGGCGGCCGGCGTAAGGTGGCTGGCGTAAGGTGGCTGGTCCAAGGCGGCCGACACAAGGGGGCTGGCACGAGGCGGCCCGTTGGCTAGGCGCCTGTGCATAACGTGGCGGCGGGCCGGCACGCATCGCCGGTCTCCTGCGGCGCCTATCCGGCAGCGGCCGGCGCCTTTGCATCCTGCGCCACGGCGGCCGCGCCCGGGATGCAGTAGCGCCCTTCGCGGTAGGCCCAACTGGGCCAAAGCGCGTGCGCCAGCGCCTCGTCGGCCAGCGCCGGGTCCAGCGGCGCCGGGGCATAGTCTTCCGGCGCGGTGTAGCGGTACTGCACCGGGGTCTTGTTCGGCGCCAGCACCAGCAGGTCGTTTTCCTTCAGGTAGCCATAGGTGTTGTCGTACTGCATGATGGCGCGGCCCGGCGTGCTGCGGGTCAGGTCATGGCCGAGCATCGGGTGTTCGGTATCGACGCCGATCAGCGACAGCAGCGTCGGCGCCAGGTCGATCTGGCTGATCAGGCGGTCGTCGCGCCGCGGTTCGATGCCGGCGCCCAGGATCACGGCGGGAATATGGAAGTGGCGCACCGGCACCAGGCTGGCGCCGAACACGCGCGAGTCGTGGTCGGCGGCGATCAGGAAGACCGTGTTTTCCCAGTACGGTGCCGCCTTGGCGCGTTCAAAGAAGCGGCCCAGGGCCCAGTCGGCGTAGCGCACGGTGTTTTCCACCGTGGCCGGGTTGCCTTCGGTCTGAATGCGGCCCGCCGGGTATTCCCAGGGCGAATGGTTCGAGACGCTGAAGGCCAGCGTGAAGGTGGGCTGGTCGCCGTCCTCGCGCAGCAGCCGGTCGAGCTGGTTGAACATGTCCTCATCGGACGCGCCCCAGGTGCCGACGAAGGCGGGATCGACAAAGTCCTCGCGGTCGACGATCTGGCGAAAGCCGTTGCCCAGGAAGAAGCCCTTCATGTTGTCGAAGTGCGATTCGCCGCCGTAGATGAAGCGCGAGTGGTAGTCGTGGCGGCCCAGCAGGTCGGCCAGCGAGAAGAAGCCGCGTTGCGAGCGCGGCAGCTTGAGCACGGCCTGCGCCGGCGTGGGCAGGAAGCCGGTCACCACCGCCTCCAGGCCGCGCACCGAGCGCGTGCCGGTGGCGTAGGCGCGGGTGAAGGTCCAGGCGTCGCGCGCCAGCGCGTCCAGTTCGGGCGTCAGATCCATGCCGCCCAGGCCGGCGCTGTACTGCGCGCCCAGGCTCTCTTCCAGAATGATGACCAGGTTGAACGGCCGCGCGGTCTTGCGGCTGGCGGGCTGGCGATGCAGGCTGGGGTATTCCGCGTTGGCCGGCGGATAGGGCAGGCCAGCCCCCGTCAGTACGCGGCGCTGCATGTCATCGTCGTCCATGCCGCCGTACACAGCCGAGGCCGACTTTTCGTTTTTCATGCTGTAGACGGCGTAGAACACGTTATAGAGCGAGTTCAGGGCCAGGGTGTTGAGCATGCCGTCGGAACTGTAGGCCACCGACGACGGGTTGATCGGCCGGTGGCCGAGGGTGCCGCGGATCGCCAGGATCACCACCGCCAGGAGCGCCAGGCTGGCCAGCGGCATCTGCCACCAGGCCAGTTGCGCGTCGGGCTCGGCGTGGCCGAACAGCGCATAGCCGCCCCAGCCAATCAGCCCGAGGGCGCCAAAGCCGCCCAGCAGCGCGCCCTTGTAGCCGCGCCACAGCATGCCCGAGACTTCGCGCGGGTGCTTCAGGTATTCGACGAACAACCGGTTGGGACGGGTGTCGTATTCGAGAATGAAGGGCGGCGTGGCGACTTCCAGGAACGCCAGCAGGATGAACGCGACCAGATACCAGATGCCGGCGGCGGTGGCGGCGAACGGCAGGTGGCCGAGCCACGGCGACAGCACGATCGGCAGCGCGCCCAGCACGCCGATCTGGTGCGCGTCGATGCGCAGCCCGCCCAGCAGCAGGGGAGCCAGGCCGCCGGCGTTGCGCACGCGCTGCCATTGCCAGGCGGCCAGGGCCAGGCGGCTGAGGGTCAGTAGCGCGAAGGCCGCCACCACGAAAATCAAGCTCGAATGCCGCATCGGGCCTCCAGGTAATACTACTGCGCCGCCGCCAGGACGGTTGCCGGTCGATCGCCGCGCATTTGAACAGGGCGAGCGTCAAAAAAACGGTGGAAATCCTTCCGTGCGGGGGCAAACGGCGGGGATCCCGTGGGGGCGGCTTTGTAACTTTTGCCGACCGCGCTCTATGACACGGAAAAATCCGTACACATTATGGGGCCCGCAAGCTTAACCCGCCGCGCGCGGCGCGCTACCCTTTAGGGTAAATAGGGCCGGTGCATCGGCGCTCCGGCGGCAACGGCAAGGATAATAACGATGACGCGCAAAACAAAAATAGCGGTCGGGATTGTGGGCAGCCTCGTCGTCCTGGTGGCGGTGCTGGTCGTGCTGGTCGCCACCTTCGACTGGAACCGCGCCCGGCCGATGATCAACGAACGCGTCAGCGCGGCCATCGGACGGCCGTTCGCCATCAATGGCGACCTGACCGTGACATGGTCGCGCGAATCGGACGAGAGCGGGTGGCGCGCATGGGTGCCATGGCCGCACATCGTGGCCAACGACATCAGCGTCGCCAATACCGAATGGGCCAGGGTGCCGGAGTTCGCCACCCTCAAGCGCGGTGAGTTCAGCCTGTCGCCGCTGCCGCTGCTGGCCCACCGGGTCGTGATCCGGCGCATCCAGTTGACCGAGCCCGCCGCCGACCTCGAGCGCCTGGCCGACGGTCGCGCGAACTGGGTCTTCACCCTGCCCGAGACCGGCGAGCCTTCGCCGTGGGTGCTGGACATCAATGAAATCGGCTTCGACAAAGGCAGCGTCGGCCTGTCCGATGCGATCCTGCAGGCGGACCTGACCGTGCTGGTCGATCCGCTGGGCAAGCCCGTGCCGTTCGCCGACGTGGCCGGCGCGGCCTTCGTGCCCGAAGACGCCGCCGCCGCGGCGCCGCGCGACTATGTCTTCGGCTGGAAGGTCGACGGTAAATTCAAGAACCTTCCCACCAAGGGCGAAGGCAAGGTCGGCGGCATGCTGGCGTTGCAGGATCCCAAGCAACCGTTCCCGGTGCAGGCCGACGTGTCGATCGGCGGCACCAAGGTGGCCATCACCGGCACCCTGACCGACCCGGCCAACCTGGGCGCGCTGGACCTGCGTCTGAAGCTGTCGGGCGGCTCGATGGCGCAACTGTATCCGCTGACCGGCGTGACGCTGCCCGACACCCCGCCGTATTCCACCGATGGCCACCTGGTGGCCAGGCTGCGCCACGCCGGCGGCGCGGTGTTCGAATACCGTGATTTCAATGGCCGCGTCGGCAACAGCGACCTGCATGGCGACGTGACGTTCTCGCTGGCGGCCCCGCGTCCGAAACTGACCGGCAAGCTGTCGTCCAAGCAGTTGCGCATGGCCGACCTGGGGCCGCTGATCGGCGTGCAGTCCGGTAAGCCCGCCCCGGCCCAGGACAAAGCCAAGGACGCCCCCGCCAAGCCGCCCAACGGCAAGGTGCTGCCGACCCAGGCGTTCCGCACCGACCGTTGGCGCGACATGGACGCCGATGTGGCGCTGGAGGCCGGCCGCATCGTGCACGATGCCAAGCTGCCGTTGACGGACCTGACGGTGCACTTGATCCTGCAGGACGGCCAGCTCACGCTCGATCCGCTGCGCTTCGGCATGGCCGGCGGCAACATGGCGGCGACCGTGCGGCTGGACGGATCCAAGGCGCCGCTGACGGGGCGAGTCGAGATGCACGCGCGGAGATTGCGGCTCAAGCAACTGTTCCCGTCGGCGGAGTCGATGCAGAGCGCGCTGGGCGAATTGAACGGCGACCTGGCGCTGTCGGGCACGGGCAATTCCGTGGCCGCGTTGCTCGGCTCGGCCAGCGGCGATGTGAAGATGCTGGTCAACGATGGCGTCATCAGCCGCAGCCTGATGGAGATTGCCGGCCTGAACGTCGGCAACTACGTCGTCTCGAAGCTGTTCGGCGACGACGAGGTCAAGATCAACTGCGGCGCGGCCGACCTGGAGATGAAGAGCGGCGTGATGACGCCGCGCGTGTTCGTGTTCGACACCGAGAACGCGCTGATCAACATCACCGGCACCACCGACTTCAAGAACGAGAAGCTCGACCTGGACATCACGCCCGACAGTAAGGGCTTCCGCATTTTCTCGCTGCGTTCGCCGCTGTATGTGCGCGGCACCTTCGGCAAGCCGGACGTGGGCGTGCACGTGGGGCCGCTGGCGGCGCGCGGCGCGGGCATGGTGGCGCTGGGCGTGATCCTGACGCCGGCGGCGGGTCTGCTGGCGCTGATCGCGCCCAGCACCTCCGACGACAACTCCTGCGGCACGCTGCTCAAGCAGATGCGCACCCCGCCCAAGGCGCCGGCGCCCAAGGGCAAGTAGGCGGCGTCAGCGCGGCAACGCCATGCGGGCGCCGTCGCGCGCCTGGTTGTCGGCGACGCAGACCGCGTTGCGGCCGTGGTTCTTGGCGTAGTAGAGGGCGCGGTCGGCGCGCTGGATCACCTCGTCCAGCGTGGCGCCGTGCTCCGGGTAGCAGGCCACGCCGGCCGACAGCGTGATCGGCGCGGGCAGGCCGGTTTCGGTGCCGAGCGCCTCCAGCTTCTGGCGCAGTCGCTCGGCCGTGGCCACCGCGGCCGCCAGCGGCGCACCCGGCATCAGCATCACGAACTCCTCGCCGCCGCTGCGCGCGACCGTGTCGCCGCTGCGCGACCCCTCGATCAGCAACGCCGCCAGCACCTGCAGCGCGCGGTCGCCGGCGGCATGGCCGTACAGATCGTTGACGTTCTTGAAGTGATCGATGTCCAGCGCCACGATGGCCAGCGGCGTCTCGGCGGCCTGCAGCAGCGCCATGGCTTCGTTCAGGCCGCGGCGGTTCAGCAGCGACGTCAGGGTGTCTGTGGTGGAGGCGCGGCGCAGGTCGCGGATCTTGTGCTGGATCGAGTTCAATCCCATCAGCAGCGCGCGCTTGAGCTGCGAGGCTTCGAAATACCACGAACGCACTTTGCGGATGCGCTCGGCCGAGTCGGGGTCCTGCATGTGCTTGGCGATGCTGGCCAGTTCCCCGAGCGGGCGGGCGATCCAGCGCGACAGCAGCCAGATCAGCAGGATCGAGATCAGCAGCAGCGGCAGGGTGTTGCGCGCGGTCGCCATCAGCAGGTCGTTCAGGGGCAGCAGGGTGCTGGCCACCGGCCGCTGCGCGACGATGGTCCAGCCGGTGCTGGGCACCGGCGCGAAGCCGGCCAGGATCTCGGTGCCCGTCGCGTCGGTGAAGCGCGCTTCGCCGGTTTCCCCGCGCAGCGCCGCGGCCAAGGCGGTCTTGTTCGCGGACATGCTGCCCAGGCGGCTGCGGTCGGGGTGATAGATCAGGGTGCCGTCACGCGCCAGCACATACAGCAGCGAGTCGTCGCGGTTGAAATGCTGGCCGAGCAGGCGATCCAGCACGTTGTCTTCGTGCAGGTAGAGCGTGCCGGCGATATAGCCGAGATAGCGGTAGTCGCGCGAGAAGATCGGATGGGTGTACAGGATCAGCCAGCGGCCGGTGCTGGCGCGGAAGGGTTCGCTGATGAACGGCCGGCGCGTGCTCAGGGCGGTCCGGGCGGCGTCGCTGGTCATCTGCTGGCCCATCAGTTGCGGGTAGGAGGTCGACACCGCCAGCACTTTGCCCTGCGCCGACACCACGAAACTGGAATTGAAATGGCCCAGTTGCTCTTCCTGGCGCCGCGTCTCCGACGACATCAGTTCCGGGTGGGTCTCCATGTCGGCCAGCATGTCGGCGCTGTAGGCCAGGTGACGCCGCAGGTCAGCAAGGAAATATTCCGTGGTGGCGGCGAGCTTGGCGGCATAGACACGGTTGCTTTCGAGCGCGTTGTGCAACAGCAGGTCGCGTTGCACCAGGTAGCTGGCATGCAGACCCGCGGCCAGCACCAGGAAGATCGACAGCAGGCTGATCCATAGGATGAGACGCCGGAGGTCGAGGCGGAGCATGGAAGGTAGGACCGTCAGGCGTGGGCGCGGCCTGGGGGCGGGCCGGCGAGCGCATCCCAGGCGCACATCGCCTGGCGCGCGACCGCTTGCAAGGTCTTGCGGCTGGCGCCGTCGCGCGCCTGGATCGACATTCCGTGCAGGATGGTGGTGTAGAACGCGGCCAAGCCTTTCAGGTCGGTGCCGGCGGGCAATTCGCCGGCGGCGGCGCCGGCGGTCAGGCGGGCCAGGATGCGGCCTTGCATTTCGCGCCGATTGTCGCCCAGGAACACGCCCACGCCGGCGTCGGTGTCGGCGCCGGCCGGCGCGCCCAGCACGATCAGGCAGCCCGGCGGAGCGCCGGGGGTGGTGAAGCGTTCGGCAGCCGCCAGCAGCATGCCGCAGATGCCCGCGCGGGCGGTGGGGGCGTCGGTCAGCGCGCGGCGCGATGCGGCGCCGTCGGTGTCGCGGTAAAGCTGCACCGCTTCGCGAAATAGTCCCTCTTTTGAGCCGAATGCGCCATAGAGACTGGGCGAGTTGATGCCCATCGCGGCCGTCAGATCGGTTAGCGATGCTCCTTCATATCCCTTCGACCAGAAGACTTCCATGGCCTTGCGCAAGGCCTGGGCCCGGTCGAAGTTCCTGGGACGCCCACGTTCTGCCATGACCCGGATTTTACTCGCGAGAGTTATTTTGTGTTGATTGATAAAAAAATCGTTGACGGCCGCTTGGCGGCAGTCGATGATATTTGTACTGAACACTACAAATTATGGTGAACCCATGCACAACCTGATCGGAAAAGTGGCTTTCGTGAGCGGCGGCAGCCGTGGCATCGGCGCGGCAATCGTGCGCCGCCTGGCGTCGGAAGGCGCGGACGTGGCTTTTACCTACGTCAGCGCCTCGTCGCGCGACACGGCGCAGGCGCTGGCGCGCGAACTCGAGGCGGATGGACGACGCGCGCGAGCCATCCAGGCCGACTCGGCCGATCCGGCGCAAGTGCGGCGGGCGGTGGAGCAGGCCATCGGCGAACTGGGCCCGGTGGATGTGCTGGTGAACAACGCCGGCATCTTCCTGGCCGGTCCGCTGGACGAGGTCACGCTGGAGGACTATGACCGCACGATGAACATCAACGTGCGCGCGCCGTTTGTCGCGATCCAGGCGGCGCAGGCCTCGATGCCGGACGGCGGCCGCATCATCAACATCGGCAGTTGCCTGGCCGAACGCTCGGGCCGCGCCGGCGTGACACTGTACTCGGCCAGCAAGTCGGCGCTGCTGGGCATGACGCGCGGCCTGGCGCGAGACCTGGGCGCGCGCGGCATCACCGCCAACGTGGTGCATCCGGGTCCGATCGACACCGATATGAATCCGGCCGATGGCGAGCGTGCGGGCGACCTGGTGGCGGTGTTGTCGTTGCCGCACTACGGCGAAGTGCGCGACATCGCCGGCATGGTGGCGTTCCTGGCCGGTCCCGACGGGCGCTACGTGACGGGCGCGAGCCTGGCGGTGGACGGCGGGTACGCAGCCTGATCCGGCGCTCCCTGCGCGGCATGAGGCCAGGGCGAGGGCGCCCGCGTCGAAGGGCCCGCGTCTTTTTTTGGGGTCTATCTGCAATGGACTTGCACAATTAAAAAAAGGTCCCTATAATCTCGCTTCTTCGCTGGTCAAACACAACAAACGCAGCGGCGACAACGCGAAAGCGGCGTTTACCGAGTAGTGGTTGTGATTGAACATGCAGGGCTGTTAGCTCAGTTGGTAGAGCAGCGGACTCTTAATCCGTAGGTCGAGTGTTCGAGCCACTCACAGCCCACCAAAATTTCGAAGGCCGTCGACGTTAATCGTCGACGGCCTTTTTCACGTCGACGGCCTTTTTCATTTTCCGCGCGTCGGTGACTTTCCAGGCCTGTGGGCGCCCGCGGGCTTGCCCCCCCCCATGATTCGGGGCCGGCCGCTGCCGCTGGCGTCGCGCTAGAAATCCTGCGCGATCGCGCTCGCGCTGATCCTGGCCTGCGCGATGGTGTCCGTGGCCAGGGCGTCCCAGGTGTGTTCGACCATCAGGCGCCGCACTTCCTTGACGCCGATGAACTTCAGCCAGAAGTCGAGGTAGTCGGCCTGGTGCGCGAAGCCGGGGCTGGCGGGATAGGCGATGGGGTCGTGGCCCTGGCCGCGGACGTGGATGACCAGGGCGCGCGGGATGCTCAGCATCGGGCCGTATGCCCGCCCGTCGAAGCTGAACAGCATGCCGCGCTGGCTGACCAGGTCGATCAGTTGCTTGAGCTTGTACGGATAGTCGAAATTCCACATCGGCACGCCAAGCACGATCCGGTCGGCCTGCTGAAAGCGCCGGGCGAGTTCGGTGATGCGGGCCCAGATCGTGGCCTCGGCATCGTCCAGCGGGGCTTTGGCGACGCCCTTGTACTTGGCGCCGATCGCCCGGCTGTCGAAGTCGGGCAGGTCTTCTTCCCACACGTTCAGGGTGTCGACCTCGAGTTCGGGGTGAGCCTGGCGACAGGCGGCCAGGAACGACTGGGCGATGGCGATCGACGCCGAGCGGGCGCCACGGGGGGAAGATTCGATGTTCAAGAGACGCATGCTGCAAAGTCCGGATGGGGCGAGCGTCGTAAGTTTGGTTGCCAGTCGGCCCGCCAGGGGAAATACGATTGCAAATGCAATCGTTAGGCGGGCAATTGTATCGTTGCCCGATGGAATTGCAAACGCCATCGCGGGACGGCCTGTGGGGCGGCCCGTGGGGCGGTGTCACGGCGCACCGCCGGGTCCGGGCGCCGCGAAGTACGCCATCGGCGGGCAGACAGGATTAAGCCTAGACTGAATGGTGATTGCATCCTGGCTAAATCACCGCGAGCGATGTCCTCTCTATAGTGAGGGCATCGAATCCAAGGAGTGCCCCCATGCCTGTAATTGCCCCGTCCGCCGCCTATCCCCGCGCGGTGCTGTTCGATCTGTTGACCGCGCTGCTGGATTCCTGGACGGTGTGGAATGCCGCGGCCGGCGCCGAGGCGCGCGGCCGCGCCTGGCGCGCAGAGTATCTGCGCCTGACGTATGGCTGTGGCGCCTACCAGCCCTATGAGCAATTGGTCGAGACCGCCGCCGCGGCGGTGGGGCTGCCGGCCAGCGCGCCGGCGGCGCTGGAGGCGGAGTGGGACCGGCTGCCGGTCTGGGACGGCGCGCGCGAGCTGCTGCGGGCGCTGCGTCCGCACTGCCGATTGGGCGTGGTCACCAACTGTTCGCGACGCTTGGGACATCGCGCGGCGGGTCTGCTCGGAGTGGACTGGGACGTGGTGGTGACCTCGGAAGAAGCGGGCTTTTACAAGCCGGATCCCCGGCCCTACGAACTGGCGCTGGCGCGGCTGGAGGTGCCGGCCACGCAGGCGGCGTTCGTGGCCGGCTCAGGCTACGACCTGTTCGGCACCAGCAAGGTGGGGCTGCGCACCTATTGGCACAACCGCGTGGGCCTGGCCTTGCCTGAAGGCGCGCCGGCGCCCGAGGCGCAGTCGCCGCGACTGGATGACGCGTTGCCGTGGCTGGCCGGGTTCGGCGCGGGCGCGGCGGTGCGCTAGCCGGGGGCGGTACAAACTGTTGCGCGCTCGCGATTCCCGCAGCGGGCGGGACAGGCCTTAACATGGTCCCTGCCGGCATCCGCCGGCGCACCGACAGGATCGTGGAGGTTGTCATGCAATCAAGAACAATGCTCAAGCGTATCGCTGTAGTCGCGGCAATGGGTGTGCTGGTGGCGGGGTGTGCCACGCAACAGCAGACCAACACCGCGGTGGGGACCGGGGCGGGCGCGGCCGTGGGGGCCGGCATCGGCGCCCTGATCGGCCATGGCACCGGCGCGGCGGTCGGGGCCGGCATCGGCGCCGTGGCCGGCGGCCTGATCGGCTACAACTGGAAGGTGGTGAAGGAAGACGTGCAGAAGTCCGGCGCGACCTCGCTGGGCATCGACGTGGTCGAAATGCCGGATGGCAGCCTGAAGGTCAACATCCCGAGCAACGTGTCGTTCGATACCGACAAGACCGACCTCAAGCCGGCGTTGCTGCCGGTGCTGGACAGCGTGGCGCGCTCGCTCAACCAGCATCCCGAATTGCGCGCCAAGGTGGTGGGCCATACGGACAGCACGGGCGCGCTGGCGCACAACCAGACCTTGTCCGTGAACCGGGCGCGCAGCGTCACGGAATATCTGTCGCGGCAGGGCGTGGCGGCGACGCGGCTGACGATCGAAGGGCGCGGGCCCAACGACCCGATCGGCGACAACGCCACCGCCGACGGCCGGGCGCTGAACCGCCGGGTCGAGATCTACCTGTACGCAGTCAAGCAGTAGTAGCATGCGGGCGCCGCGCCCATCATGCGCCGACGGCATGCCGACGGCCGTGATGGCGCCGGGCCGTCGCCGACGCGAACGGCGCGGCGCTCTTCCCTGGCTTTTCCTGGAGTTCGCCATGAGCATGTTTCCCCCTGCCCGCATCGGCACCGATATCGCGATCGCGGCCCTGTCCGGTTGGCAGGCCGTCGCGATGCGCGACGCGATCGAAAAGCGCTTCCGTTTCGCCAATTTCAACGCCGCCTTCGGTTTCATGGCGCGAGTGGCGATGTTCGCCGAGAAGCTGAACCACCACCCCGAATGGACCAACGTCTACAACCGGGTCGACGTGATGCTGACCACGCACGATGCCGGCGGCGTGACCGAGCTGGACGTGCGCATGGCGCAGTTCATGGACGAGGCCGCCGCGCAGATGGGCGCGACCGCGCCGAAAGCGGCCGCTTAGACGGATCAGCCTTCGCGCGTGCCGGAGGGGTCGCGCTGATGCGCGATCAGGCGGTCGAGCATGTCGCCGAGCTGGCGCTGTTCGTCGGCGCTGAGGCAGCCGAAGATCTCCTGGTTGCGGCGCGCGATCAGATCGATGATGCGCCGGTAGTGGGTATCGCCCGCGGCCGTCAGCGACAGCACCACGCCGCGGCCGTCGGCCGCCGAGTCCTTTTTCCTGATCAGTCCGCGTTCGACCAGGGCCTGCGCCGAACGGCTCGCCTGGCCCTTGTTCAGGTTGGCGGCCAGCGCCAGGTCGTTGACCGAGAGCGGCGCGTAGCGGCCGATCGCGGCCAGGCAGCGCGCCTCGCCCAGCGGGATGCCGCAGTCTTCCAGATAAGCACGATTCGTGTCGCGGTCGGTGATCTTGTTGATCACGTGCAGGCGGTAGGTCAGGAATCGTTCGAGGGCGGGCGTGGTCACGTCGGGCGATCGGCGGTGGCGGCGGGATAGTGTGCCACAGGGGCGGCGCTGGCCGCCTCGGCCTGCGCCAGCAGGGCGGTTGCGGCCTCGGCGTCCGGCAGGCGCGCCAGCGCCGACAGGCCGAGGATCGACAGGAACAGCGGCGCCTGCGCGGGGCCGACGCGAGTCAGGGCCTGCGCCATCAGGGTGTACACCCGGTCCAGTTCATCATTGCTCATGCTTGTGGCTCCCGGGGCGAGGGGGCGATCATCGGATAGTAGGGGGCCAGCGCGGCGCGCAGGACGCGCTCGTCCGCCGTGGCCCAGCGGCCGAGCACATAGCCGTCCGGCCGCAGCAGCCAGACCGTGCCGGGCTGCGCGCCGAAGCGCTCGCGCAGGTGGCGGTGCGGGTCGCGCCAGGCGTCAGGCGCCGGTCCGTCGACGACGATGGCCTGCAACGGACTGGCGCTGTGCCGGGTGATGGCCGCGAGCGTGCGCAGGGTCTGGGCGGCGCGGGCGTCCGCGGCGCAGGCCAGCAGCACGAAACCCTGGCCGAAACAGGCGCTGAGGTAGCGCGGCGACGCGTCGGCGTCGGCCAGCAGCAGGTCGGGCGCGGGCTGGCCGGGGGCCGCGGCGAGTGGCTGGCCTTGCGCGCCGTCAGGCAGGTTCAGCGGCGAGCCGTCATACGAGATGGGGGCGGATTGACGCGGATTGATCAGCGGCCGGGCGCGTTCGTCGGTCAGGGCCAGCCGCAGAGCGGCCTCACGCATCAGGCGGAAGCCGAAATCCGGCGGCGCCATGAACTCGGTGCTCTTGGCGCCGTAGGCCAGATTCTGGCGGGTGGCGTGGACGCGCTCGCCGCTGTAGCTGTCGAGCAGGTCCTCGCAAGCCTGGCCGCGCAGCACCCAGGCCAGCTTCCAGGCAAGATTGCCGGCATCGTCCAGGCCGGAGTTCAGGCCGCGCACGCCGAAGATCGGCACCAGGTGGGCGGCGTCGCCGGCGAACAGCACGCGGCCGTGACGGTAGCGTTCCAGCGTCAGGCATTTGGCGTTGTAGAGCGAGATCCAGAGCGGCTTCCATGGCGCGGTCTCGCCGATCATGTCCAGATGGCTCTGCACCCGCGGCAGCACGTTCTCTGGCTTGACCGCCTCGGCGGCATCCTCGTCGTCGCGGATCTGGTAGTCGACGCGCCAGACGTTGCCGGGCTGGCGGTGCATCAACAGGGTGGAGCCGGGATTGGACGGCGGATCGAACCAGGCCAGTCGTTCGACGGGGCGGTCGGACGCCTGTTCGATATCGACAATGACGTAGCGGCCGTCGTACTGCATGCCCTCCAGCTTCAGGCCCAGCGCGTCGCGCACGCTGCTGCGACCGCCGTCGCAGGCCACCAGCCAGTTGGCGCGCACGGTGTGATGCTGGCCGTCGATCTCGGCCTCGACGTCGACGCCGTCCGGGCCCGGACGCACCGAGACGGCCCGGGCCGACCACTGCAGCACGGCCTGGCCGGGCTGGCGCAGCATGGCCAGGTGCGCGTATTCCTCGACGAAGTACTGCTGGATGTTGACCATCGGCGCGAAGCGCTGTGTCGGGTCGTGCGGCATTTCGAAGTGCAGCACTTCGCGGTCGCGGTAGTAGCTGCGGCCGCCGCTCCAGGGCAGGCCGGTGGCTGTCAGCGCCGCGTCGGCGCCAGCCCAGCCCAGGATTTCCTGCGAACGGCGCGAGATGCAGATGGCGCGGCTGCCACTGCAATAGCCGTCGTCGGCCTCGAGCGTGAGCGAGGCGATGCCGTAATGCGCCAGCAGCGCGGCCAGGGTGAGCCCGACCGGACCGCCACCGACGATCAGGACGGGCACGTGGGCTGGGAGTGCCATGCTGTCTCCAGGATATTAGTTGTTTGCGCAACTATATCGTCGGATTGGTTGTGTGCGCAACCATTCGGTCGCGGCAAAAAAAACCCGCCGGGGCGGGCGGGTCTTGTCGGCGCGCGACAGCGCTCAGTTGCGCACGTAGTAGATGCGCATGGCCTGTTGCTTCTGGCTGCCGTCCATGACGCGCAGCACCACGACCTTGGGAGTGAAGCCGTCGGGCAGCTTCAACTGGCCCAGCGCGTAGTCGTAGCGGTCGACGTTGAGCGTGGGGCCTTCCGGCGTGATGGTGGCGGCGCGGCCGTTGGGGTAGCTGCCGTCGATGGAGAAGGTGAGCGTCCCCTTGAATGGCGCGCCATTGCGCTCTTCGCGCATCACCAGCACCTGGTAGTCGAGCTGGCCGGGCTGGCGCTTGAAAGTGGCCGAGCGGATGCCCAGGTTGCCGCCGCGGGGGTCGGGCGGCATGGCGTCCTGGAACAGCACCAGTTCCTTGTTCAGCGTTTCCAGCCTGGCGCGGGCGTCGGCAAGGTCGGCGGTGAGTTTTTCATGGCCGGACTTGTTGGCGTCGCGTTGCTGCGTGGCCTCTTCAAGTTGGCTTTGCAGGCGCTGGTTCTCGAGCTTGGAGGCGCTCAGTTCGCTGTGCAGTTGTTCGGATTGCTCGACGGTCAGCCGCTGCGGGCCGTAGTTGGTCTGCAGGAAGAGCACGCCGCCCGCGCCCAGGGCAATGCCCACCAGCAGCAGGACCAGCCAGCGCGGCATGCGGCGCGTGCGTTGGCCCGGTTGGTAAACGGAGGGCTTGAATACGGCCCGTTGCGATCTTCCAAACATCCCCATTCCTAGAAAACGTCCTGTGTGTTGCCTGACCCTGCGCCGCGCGCACCAGTCAAAGCGTCAGAGAATACCCGGTTAAGCCGGGGCGATGGGCGCGCGGACAAGCCTCGTTGCGCACCTTGATATTGTGAAATATGTGGGCATTGGCCGGACTCACGGCGCGCCGCGGCGGAGTTCGGCGTCCAGGTCGGCCAGCCGCTGGGGGGTGCCGATGTCGGCCCATCGGCCGGCGTGGCGGGCGCCACGGACGCGGCCCTGTTCCATGGCTTGCCGGAGCAGGGGCGCGAGCCGCGCGGCCGTGCCGCGGGCAATCCCCGCGAATAGCATGGGATGGTAGACGCCGATGCCGGAAAAGGTCAAACGGGCCTCGCCGCCGTCCTCGACCCGGCCGTCGGCCGTGAGGGTGAAATCGCCGGCCGGGTGTTGCGGCGGATTGTCGGCCATCAGCAGCCAGGCGCCGGCGGGCGGGAGCGCGGTCGCCAGGGCCGGCGCGGCGGCGGGATCCCAGTCGCACCAGATGTCGCCGTTGATCACCAGGAACGGGTCCGGCCCCAGCAGCGGCAGGGCCTGGGCGATGCCGCCGGCGGTCTCCAGGGCGCTGGCCTCGGGCGAGTAGCGGATCCGCAGGCCGAAGGCCGCGCCGTCGCCCAGCGCGCGTTCGATCTCGTGGCCGAGCCAGGCGTGGTTGATGACCACGTCCTGGAAGCCGGCCGCGGCCAGCCGTTCGAGGTGCCAGGCGATCAGGGGCTTGCCGCCGACCGGCAGCAGCGGCTTGGGCAGGCGGTCGGTCAGCGGGCGCATGCGTTCGCCGCGGCCGGCGGCAAGGATCATGGCGCGCATCAGAAGGTGTATCCGACGCTGACCTGGCGGTCGTCGAGCTTGTCCAGCAGGCGCAGCAGGGGCGTGAAGACGCCGTAGCGCTGCGCCACCTGGCGAACGTAGCCGTTCACCCGCGGCATGTGGGCCAGGTAGTGGGCCTTGCCGTCGCGGTGGTTCAGGCGGGCGAAGACGCCCAGGATCCGCAGGTTGCGCTGCAGGCCCATCCATTCATAGGCGCGGTGGAATTCGGCGAAGTCGGCGTCGACCGGCAGGCCGGCGGCGCGCGCCATTTCCCAGTAGCGGATGGCCCAGTCGAGCTGCTGCGGTTCTTCCCAGGTGGTGCGGGCGTCGGTCACCAGCGACGCCAGGTCGTAGGTGATGGGGCCGGCCAGGGCGTCCTGGAAGTCGATGACGCCGGGATTGGGGCCGTATTGCGGCTGTTCGCAGAGCATCAGGTTGGGCGAGTGGTAATCGCGGTGCACCAGCACAGTGGGCTGGTTGCCGTTGCTGGCCGAGAGCAGGGCGAAGATTTTTTCCAGGGCCTGCGCGGTCTTGTCGTCGAGCGTGGCGCCATGGTGCTTCTGCACGTACCACTCGGGGAACAGCTTGAGTTCGTCGGCCAGCCGCCCGGTATCGTAACGGGCCAGGCCGGTGGTTTGGGCCTGCTGCAGGCGCACCAGCGCCGCCAGGGCGTCGCGGTACATCGATTGCAGGCGGGCGTCGTCCACGCCGTCCTGGATGCGCTGGTAATAGGTCTGCTCGCCCAGGTCGGACAGCAGCAGCAGGCCCTGGTCGAGGTCCTGCGCGATCACGTCGGGCACGTTCAGGCCGGCGTCGCGCAGCAACTGGTCCACGTGCAGGAACGGGCGGCAGTCCTCATGCTGGGGCGGCGCGTCCATCACGATCAGGGTGCGGCCGGCGGCGTCCAGGCGGAAATAGCGGCGGAAACTGGCGTCGGCGGAGGCGGGGCGCAGGCTGTCCACCGCCAGTCCCAGGGCGGCGGGCAAGCCTTGCAGCCAGGCGCGGATCTGCTCCAGGCGGGGGTCATGATCGTTTTTCAAGGAAGATCCGTGTCAGAAGGGCAATATTGCGGAAAATTGGGTTGCGCGCACATAAGGCTGGGCGTCTGGCGCGGCTTCTCTATAATACCGGCTCGTTTCCGTTAGCATGGGCCCCTGCCGGGCGCCATCGCCTGGTTCCCCCATCGTCAAAAAGGGCTGTTTTCACTCGTGCGCAAGGTTCGGTGGTTGATCCTATCTGCTATCAGCGTCGCCGGGGCCGTTCAGGCCCAGGGCAGCCAAGGCTCGGCTCCCGCGTCGACGTCGATCACGGCGGCTCCTGAGCTGCGCACTTCCCCCGGGCTGCGGGTGCACCGCCTGCCGGACGGGAACATCCCGGCCTATATGGAAGCGGACACCATCGAGGGTGATCCGGATTCCGACCTGACCCTGACCGGCGCGGCCCAGGTCCGCCGCATCGACGGCGTCATCAAGGGCGATCGGATCAACTACCGCAAGGATACCGGCGAGGTGGACGTGCAGGGCAACGCGCGCATGATGCGCGACGGCACCCTGGTGACGGGGCCCAACGCCAAGTTCAACGTCGACAAGTACTCCGGCGAAGTCGAGAAACCGAATTTCTGGCTGGGCGCCACCGGCGGCTTCGCCGTGGCGGAACACGCCGACATCTTCAGCAAGTCGCAGATGCGGCTGCATACGGTCACCTACAGCGGCTGCTCGTGCGAGACGCCGTCGTGGTACATCAAGGCCAATACGGTCGACATCGACTTCGATGAAAACGAAGGCGTGGCCCGCAATGGCGTGCTGTATTTCAAGGACGTGCCGATCCTGGCGTCGCCCTACATGACCTTCCCGGTCAAGAAGGAACGCAAGTCGGGTTTCCTGATGCCGACTTATGGCACCACCAGCAAGGGCGGTTTCGACTTTTCTCTGCCGTACTACCTGAACATCGCGCCGAACTATGACGCGACGATCCAGCCGCGCTACTTTTCCAAGCGCGGGTTGCAGTTGGGCGGAGAATTTCGTTATCTCGGCGCTACCTATTCCGGCCTGGCCTACGGTGCCTATCTGCCCGATGATCATGTCACCGGCAATGACCGCTGGATGTACTGGTGGCGGCACCAGCAATTGCTTGGCAATGGTTTTTACGCGGACTGGGATGTGGCCAAAGTCTCGGATAACGACTACTTCCGTGACATTTCCCAATTGGGTCTGAACCAGGCGTCGACCACCTACCTGCCGCAACGCGCCCGTGTCGGATGGGCTTCGACCTATTGGAGCGCCTACGCGCAGGTCTACAAGTATCAGACGTTGCAGGATCCGAATGCGCTGCTGGTCCCGCCCTACGACAAGGAGCCGGAGCTGTACCTGCGTGGTGCCCGGTACGATTGGGGTGGTTTCGACGTCGACTGGACTTCGACGGCCGTACGCTTCAGTCAGCCGCTGTTGCTCGACAGACGCAATGGCCCCAATGGCGACCGTCTCCAGACCTACCCGACCGTGTCCTATCCTATCGTCCGCCCGGGCTGGTTCGTGGTGCCCAAGGTCGGCGTCAATTACACGCAATACCAGACGAGCTGGTATAACGGCGACTGGCTGCGCCTGAATTCTGGCACCGCCAACGAAGGCACCTCGTTTGGCTACCCGCGCTCGCAGTCGCGCACGGTGCCCATCATGTCGCTGGACGCCGGCCTGATCTTCGAGCGCGACACCACGTTGTTCGGCAAGGATTCGATCCAGACCCTGGAGCCGCGCTTGTACTACCTGCGCGTGCCGTACCGTGACCAATCCAAGATTCCGGTCTACGACACGTCGCTGTCCGACTTCAGCTTCTCGCAGGCCTTCGAGGAGAATATCTATACCGGTGGCTGGGATCGCATTTCCAACGCCAATCAGTTGACCGCCGCGCTGACCACGCGCTGGCTCGACGCCTCCACCGGTTTCGAACGCGCGTCGCTGGCCGTGGCGCAGCGACTGTATTTCGCCGACCAGCAAGTGACGTTGCCCGGCGAGACGCCGCGCGAGAACGTGCGCTCCGACTTCCTGGTGGGCGCCAGCGCCGCTTTGACCGATACGTTCTCGACCGACGTGGCGGCGCAGTACAACCCCTATGACAACCGCTGGTCGCGCGCATTGCTCAGCGGCCGTTGGTCGCCGCAGCGCCTGACGACGGTGGCCTTGGCCTATCGCTACCAGCGTGATCCGCAGCCCGGCGTGGCTTATCAGCCGCAAGGGCAGAACCAGATCAGCCTGGCAGTGCAATGGCCGTTCACCAAGCGCTGGTACGGCGTGGGCCGCGTTGACTATTCGCTGCGCAACGGTCCGTCCAGCACGGTCAGCGGTACCAACGACTCCCCGCGTATCACGCAGGCCATCGCCGGCCTCGAATACAAGGGCGATTGCTGCTGGGTTGGCCGGATGGTGTTCCAACGCTACGCCGTGTCCGCCACCGACGCCAACACGGCGCTGTTTTTCCAGTTGGAGTTGACCGGACTGGGTTCCCTGGGAACCGATCCGATGAACCTGCTGAACAGAAGTATCCCCGGTTACTCGCGCATCACCCCGCCTGCGCCCACCGGGACCACATTTGAAAGGTATGAATGATGCGTAGGTTGCACTCTTTGCGTCGCTTCTCCGGCAACGCGCTGTTGCTGGCCGTTTGCGCCGCTTTCTCCGCCGCGCACGCGGCCGAGCCGAACGCCAAGGGCGCCAAGAATGCGCCGACCACGCAGAAAAGCGCGCCGCCCGCCGGGGAGCAGTTCGTCGACGGCATCGCCGCCGTGGTCGACAAGGACGTGATCACCCTGCGCGAATTGCGCGATGCGTCGCTGCGCATTGCCGGCGAACTGAAGGCCCGCGGCATCCAGGTGCCCGACGACAAGACCCTGCAGCACCAGGTATTGCAGCGCCTTATCATGGAACGGGTGCAGCGCCACGAGGCCGACCGTCTCGGCATCCGCGTCGATGATGCCCAGGTCGACCAGGCCATCAAGACCATTGCCGACCGCAACAAGATCAGCCCGGCCCAGTTGCGCCAGGAAATCGAGAAGTCCGGCACCTCCTGGGACAGTTATCGCAAGTCCCTGAAGGACGAGATCCGCTCCGATCGCCTGCGCCAGCGCGCGGTCGACTCCACCATCGTCATTTCCGATGCCGAGGTCGATGCGTTCCTGAGGGACCAGCGCCGCAATCCGGCGTTCGGCGCCGCGCCCCCGTCGGCGCAGCAGGCCCAGCCGCAACCGGCGCCGGAAGCCGCGCCCGAGCAGGCCGCCGCGCCGGCCGGTCCGATGCTCTACGCCGTGGCGCAGATCCTGGTGCGCGTGCCGGAAGGCTCGTCGCCCGATCAGGTCGCCGCGTTGCGCAAGAAGGCCGAGGACCTGCTGGCCCGCGCCAAGCGCGGCGATGACTTCGCCAGCCTGGCGGCCGCCAATTCGGACGGCCCCGAAGCCCTGCAAGGCGGCGTGATGGGCGTGCGTCCGCTGGACGGCTGGCCCGACCTGTTCGCCAAGGCCCTCGGCAATCTGCAGAAGGGCCAGGTGTCGACGCTGCTCCAGAGCGGCAACGGCTTCCACATCCTCAAGGTGATGGACCGCGGCACCGCGCAACCGGCGCCCAGCCGCACCGCCCGCGCCCCCGCTCCCGCGCCGGCACCGCAGCCGCGTCCGCAACCCCAGGCCCAGGCGCCGCAAGGTCCGGTCGAGGTGATGCAGACGCATGCGCGCCACATCCTGATCAAGACCTCGACCGTCATGAGCGACGAGCAGGCCCGCCAGCGCCTTGAACAGGTGCGCCAGCGCCTGGTGGCGGGCGATGCCAAGTTCTCGGACATGGCGCGTCAATACTCACAGGACGCGACCGCGCCGCAGGGCGGCGACCTCGGCTGGCTCAATCCGGGCGAGACCGTGCCGACCTTCGAGGCAGCGATGAATGCGCTGAAGCCGGGCGAGATCAGCCAACCGATCCAGACGCCGTTCGGCTGGCACCTGATCCAGGTCGAAGAGCGCCGCCAGCACGACGCCACCGACGACCTGGCCCGCATGCGCGCCCGCCAGACGCTGTTCGAGCGCCGTGCCCAACCCGCTTTCGAAGATTGGCTGGATCAGTTGCGCGCCCAGGCGTACATCGACAACCGGCTGGAAAAGCAGGACCGTATCAACCAGAACAACCGCTGATCGCAGCCCGGGTTTTTCATGTCTCAACACCAGGCGCGCAAGCGCTTTGGCCAGAACTTCCTGACCGACGAGAGCGTGGTCGAGTCGATCGTGCGCGCGGTCAGTCCCGCTCGCACCGACACCGTGGTCGAGATCGGGCCGGGCCTGTCGGCGCTGACGCGGCCGCTGCTCGAGCGGCTCGATCACCTGACCGCGGTCGAGATCGACCGTGACCTGGCGGCGCGCCTGCGCAAGCAGTTCGAGGAAGGTCGCCTGACCGTGGTCGAGGCCGACGCGCTGACGGTGGATTTCTCGCAGTTCGGCGCGGGGCTGCGGGTGGTGGGCAACCTGCCCTACAACATCTCCAGTCCGCTGCTGTTTCATCTGATGACCTGGGCCGACCATGTCCGCGACCAGCATTTCATGCTGCAGCGGGAAGTGATCGACCGCATGGTCGCGCAGCCCGGCAGCGGCGATTTCAGCCGCCTGTCGGTGATGCTGCAGTCGCGCTATCGCATGCACAAGCTGTTCGACGTGCCGCCCGAGGCCTTCGATCCGCCGCCCAAGGTGGTGTCGGCCATCGTGCGCATGGTGCCGTTGCCGGCCGAGCGCCTGCGCCCGGTCAGCGCGCGCGCCTTCGAGACCGTGGTGGCCCGCGCCTTCTCGCAGCGCCGCAAGATGTTGCGCCGGGTGCTGGCCGACTGGGCGCCGCAGGTGCCTTGGGAAGCGCTGGACATCGCGCCCACCGCGCGCGCCGAGGATATCTCGGTGGATCGCTACATCCGCCTGTCGGATGCGCTGGTCGAGGCCGGCGTGCTGCAGGGCGGTTGATGCCGTACCGCCGCCAGGCAAGCAAAAGCCCGCGTACAGCGGGCTTTTTTTCGTGATGACGCGCGGTGGCCGCTACAGCATGCGCTTCTGCGCCGCCATCCACAATTGCATCACGTCACGGGCGCGGTCATGCAGCAGGCGTTCGGCATCGGCCAGGGCTTGCTGCAAAGTGATGGGGCCGGGCGCCAGGCTGAAGGCGGCGCTGATGCCGCCGGCGTGCAGCGCTTCGTAGCCTTCACCGAGGGAGCCGGCCAGCGCCACCACCGGCACGCCGGCCTGGTGTGCAATGCGGGCCACGCCCGCCGGCGTCTTGCCGCGCAGGGTCTGCGCGTCCATGCGGCCTTCGCCAGTGAAGGCGAGCGTAGCGCCTTCCATGGCCTGCGCCAGGCCGCCGAGTTCGGCGACGATCTCGACGCCGGGCCGGAAGTGCGCGTTCAGGAACGTCTTGGCGGCGAAGCCGAGGCCGCCCGCGGCGCCCGCGCCGGCATCGTGGCGGCGGTCGCTGCCCAACTGGCGCGCGCAGATGTCGGCGAAGTGGCCGAGCATGGCGTCCAGCGTCTGCACCTGTTCGGGCGTGGCGCCTTTCTGCGGACCGAAGACGTGCGAGGCGCCCTGCGGGCCGCACAAGGGATTGTCGACGTCGGAGGCGATGACGATGCTTGTCTTCGCCAGCCGCGGATCGAGGCCGCGCATGTCGATGCTGGCCAGTTGACCCAGCGCGCCGCCGCCCGGCGGCAGGCTGCGGCCGTCCTGATCGAGCAGGCGCAGGCCCAGCGCGGTCAGCATGCCGGCGCCGCCGTCGTTGGTGGCGGAGCCGCCCAGGCCCAGGATGATGCGTTCGGCGCCGGCATCCAGCGCCGCCAGGATCAATTCGCCCACGCCATGGCTGCTGGCGCGCATCGGATCGCGCTTGGACGGCGCGATCAGTTCGAGGCCGGCGGCCGCGGCCATCTCGATGATGGCGGTGCCGTCCTCGAGCAGGCCCCATACGGCGTCGACCTTGTGACCCAGGGCATCGTTGACCGTGCGCTCGCGCGCCTGGCCGCCTGCCGCCGCCAGCACCGCCTCGACCGTGCCCTCGCCGCCGTCCGCCATCGGAATGCAGACCGTCTGCGCGCCGGGACAGGCGGCCTTGACGCCGCGCGCGATGGCCGCGGCCGCGTCGGGGGCGGAGACGCTTTCCTTGAAGGAGTCGGGTGCGATGACGATTTTCACGAGGTCGGCCACGGTGCGTTGAGGGTCGGGATGTCGATCATGATACCCGCGTGTCCGCCGCCGTCGTACCATAGCGCTTTCGTTGTTCATGTGAGAGTGGATCGCCATGCCTGTATTGCGCCGCACCAAAATTGTCGCCACCCTGGGCCCCTCGACGTCGACGCCGGAACGCATCGACGCCATGATCAAGGCCGGCCTGGACGTGGCGCGGCTGAACTTCTCGCACGGCAGCGCCGACGACCACCGCGAGCGCGCCCGCCTGGTGCGCGAGAGCGCCGCGCGGCAGGGCCGCTTCGTCGCCATCATGGGCGACCTGCAGGGCCCCAAGATCCGCATCGCGCGTTTCACCGACAAGCTGGTGCAGTTGCAGGTGGGCCAGCCGTTCACGCTGTCTCGGGTGCATCCGAAGGACGCCGGCACGGCCAGCATCGTCGGCATCGACTATCCCGAGCTGGTGACGGACTGCCGCGTCGGCGACGAGCTGCTGCTCGATGACGGCCGCGTGGTGCTGGTGGTCGACCGCGTCGAGGGCGACGAAGTCCGCACCACCGTCACGGTGGGCGGCCCGCTGTCCAACAACAAGGGCATCAACCGGCGCGGCGGCGGCCTGTCGGCGCCGAGCCTGACCGACAAGGACCGCGTCGATATCAAGCTGGCGGCCGAGATGCAGCTCGACTACGTGGCGGTGTCGTTCCCGCGCTATGGCAGCGACATCGACGAGGCGCGCGAACTGCTGCGCGCCGCCGGCAGCGAAGCCTGGATCATCGCGAAGATCGAGCGCGCCGAAGCGGTGGCCGACGACGAGGCGCTGGACGCGCTGATCCGCGCCAGCGACGGCGTGATGGTGGCGCGCGGCGACCTGGGCGTGGAAGTGGGCGACGCCGAACTGGTCGGCATCCAGAAGCGCATCATCCAGCATGCCCGCACCCTGAACAAGGTGGTGATCACCGCGACCCAGATGATGGAGTCGATGATCTCCAGCCCGATGCCCACGCGCGCCGAAGTCTCGGACGTGGCCAACGCGGTGCTGGACTACACCGATGCGGTGATGCTGTCGGCCGAAAGCGCCTCGGGTTCGTATCCGGTCGAGACGGTGCAAGCCATGGCGCGCGTCTGCCTGGGCGCGGAAAAGCATCCCACCAGCACGCAGTCGCATCACCGCCTGGGCGAGACCTTCACGCGCTGCGACGAAACCATCGCGCTGGCGGCCATGTACGCGGCCAACCATTTCCCGGGCGTCAAGGCCATCATCGCGCTGACCGAAAGCGGCCACACGCCGCTGATCATGTCGCGCATCCGCTCGGGCGTGCCGATCTACTGCTACAGCCCGCACAGCATCACGCAGAACCGCGTGACCATGTTCCGCGGCGTCTACACCATCCCGTTCGCGCCGTCGGACTACGAGCCGGCGGATCTGAGCAACGCCGCCATCGACGAGCTGAAGAAGCGCAATCTGGTGAAAGCGGGTGACTGGGTGATCCTGACCAAGGGCGACTTCTACCGCGACAGCGGCGGCACCAACGGCATGAAGATCCTGCTGGTGGATTGAGCGGTCTCGCGGCCCGCGGCGCCTGTAGGCAGGCCCGGCGCGCCGTCGCGGCAGCGTGGCTGGCGGCCGGCGCCGTTCAGCCGAAGAACCAGTAGCACACGCCGATGGCCGCCAGCACGCCGGCCAGATCGGCGACCAGCGCGCAACCCACCGCATGGCGCGCGCGCAGGATGCCGACCGAACCGAAATACACCGCCAGCACGTAGAAGGTGGTTTCGGTACTGCCTTGCACCACCGCCGCCAGCAGCGCGGGGAAGCTGTCCACGCCGAAGTGCGTCATGGTTTCGAGCATCATGGCGCGCGCCGCGCTGCCCGAGAACGGCTTGACCAGCGCGGTCGGCAGCGCGTCGACGAAGCGCGTGTCCCAGCCGGCATTGGCGGCCAGCCAGCGGATGCCGTCGAGCAGGAAGTCGAGCGCGCCCGAGGCCCGCAACACGCCGACCGCGCACAGCATCGCCACCAGGTAGGGCAGCAGGCTCTTGGCGATGTCGAAGCCTTCCTTGGCGCCTTCGATGAAGGCCTCGTAGACCGGCACCTTCTTGCACGCGCCGACGATGAGAAAGGCCAGCAGGATGCCGAACAGCGCCAGGTTGCCCATCAGCGACGACAGCGCGGCGATGGCGCTGGCCGACATGCTGGCCAGCAGCGCCATGAAGCCGCCCAGCAGCAGCGCCGCGCCGCCCAGCCACAGCATCACGACGGGATCGAGCAGCCGCAGGCGCTGGCACGCCGCCACCGCCAGGAAGCCGGCCAGCGTCGAGGCGCTGGTGGCCAGCAGGATGGGCAGGAACACCAGGGTCGGGTCGGCCGCGCCCTGCTGCGCGCGGAACATGAACAGCGTCACCGGCAGCAGCGTCAGCGACGAGGCGTTGAGCACCAGGAACAGGATCTGGGCGTTGCTGGCGGTGTCGGGCTTGGGATTGAGCGCTTGCAGTTCGCGCATCGCGCGCAAGCCGATGGGCGTGGCGGCATTGTCCAGGCCCAAGCCGTTGGCGGCGAAGTTGAGCGTGATCAAGCCGATCGCGGGGTGGTTGCGCGGCACCTCGGGCATCAGGCGCGCGAACAGCGGCCCCAGCAGCCGCGCCAGCCGTTCCACCAGCCCGGCGCTTTCGGCGATGCGCAGGAATCCCAGCCACAGCGTCAGCGTGCCGAACAGCAGCACCATCACCTCGACCGACACCCGCGCCATGTCGAACAGGCTGGCGACCATGGCGCGGAACACGTCCGGGTCGCCGATGGCCAGCCAGCGGTACAGCGCGGCCGCGGCGGCAGTCAGGAAGAAGCCCAGCCAGAGTTTGTTCAGCATGCGGTGTGTGCCCGGATAGCGAAGGGAATGCGCACCAGCGCGGGGAGGCCCATTGTCGCAGAGTCGGACCCATGGGGTTTGTCCCCGACGGCCCAATTCTGGTACTTTGCCCTGATATGCCCAGTGGCATCGAACGAGAGAGAGCACATGGATTTCAACGCCTGGCGCCGGCGCCGCATCTCCGAACCCGCATACCGTTGGGCCCGCAACGCGATGCCGCCGCTCTCGGCCACCGAACGCGAGGCCATCGAGGCCGGCGACACCTGGTGGGAAGCCGACCTGTTCACCGGCAATCCCGACTGGCGCAAGCTGCTGGACGTGCCCGCCGCCGCCCTGACGCCGGATGAGCAACGCTTCATCGACGGCCCGGTGGCGCAGTTGTGCGCCATGCTGGACGAATGGGACATCACCTGGCATCGGCGCGACCTGCCGCCCGAGGTCTGGGCCTTCCTGAAGGCGCAGCGCTTCTTCGGCATGATCATCCCCAAGCGCCACGGCGGCCTGGGCTTCTCGCCCTACGCCCACTCCGAGATCGTGCGGCGCATTTCCGCCTATTCCATCACCGCCGGCGTCACGGTCATGGTGCCCAATTCGCTGGGGCCGGGCGAGCTGCTGATGCAGTTCGGCACCCAGGCCCAGCGCGATTACTGGCTGCCGCGGCTGGCCGACGGCCGCGAGGTGCCGTGCTTCGGCCTCACCAGCCCCGAGGCCGGCTCGGATGCCGCGTCCATGGTGGATACCGGCGTGGTCTGTCGCCAGGTGGTGGACGGTCGCGAGCTGATCGGCGTGCGCCTGAACTGGCACAAGCGCTACATCACGCTGGGGCCGGTGGCCACGGTGCTGGGGCTGGCGTTCAAGATGTCGGATCCCGACGGCATCCTGGGCGGCGCGCGCGATATCGGCATCTCGGTGGCGCTGGTGCCGACCGACGCGCCCGGCGTCGAGATCGGTCGCCGCCACCTGCCGGCGATGCAGGTGTTCCAGAACGGACCCAATCGCGGCCGCGACGTGTTCGTGCCGCTGGACGCGCTGATCGGCGGCGTCGAGCGCGCCGGGCACGGCTGGCAGATGCTGATGAGCGCGTTGGCGGCGGGGCGCGGCATTTCCTTGCCGTCGCTGTCGGCGGCGGCGTGCGTGATGAGCGCGCACGCCACCGGCATGTACGCCCGGGTGCGCGAGCAGTTCGGCATCCCCGTTGGCAAGTTCGAGGGCGTGCAGGAAAAGCTGGCCAGCCTGGCGGCCAACGCCTACCTGGTGGAAGCGGCCCGGCGCCTGACCTGCGCCGCGCTGAACCAGGGCGTGAAGCCGGCGGTGGTGTCGGGCATCATGAAATACCACGCCACCGAGCGCATGCGGGTGTCGGTCAACGACGCCATGGACGTGCATGCCGGCCGCGCGGTGATCGACGGACCCAGCAACTACCTGGGCGCGCTGTACCGGGCGGTGCCCATCGCCATCACGGTCGAGGGCGCCAACATCCTGACGCGCAACCTGATCATCTTCGGCCAGGGCGCGATCCGCGCCCACCCCTACCTGATGCCGGAGATCCTGGCGCTGGGCAATCCCGATGAAGAGCGCGGCATGGAAGTGTTCCACGACGTGTTCTGGCGCCACCTGCGCCATACCGGCATGAACACGCTGCGCGCCATCGGCCGCGCCTGGACCGGCGGCCTGCTGGCGCCGTCGCCGGTATCCGGCCCCACCGCCGGCCACTACCGTCGGCTGGGCCGCTATGCGGCCGGCTTCGCGCTGCTGGCCGACGCCGCGCTGGCGCGCCTGGGCGGCGGCCTCAAGCGCCGCGAGATGATCTCGGCGCGGCTGGGCGACATCCTGGCCGAACTCTACCTGTTGTCGGCGGTGCTCAAGCGCTGGGAAGACGAGGGGCGCAAGCACGACGACCTGCCGCTGGTGCGCTGGTGCATGGCGCAGGGCTATGCCGAGATCGAGAAACGCATGGACCAGGTGTTGTCGAACCTGCCTGGCCGGCCGTTGGCCTGGGCATTGCGCGCCGCCATCCTGCCGTTGCGGCTGGCCAAGGGGCCGGACGACGCGCTCAGCCGTGAATGCGCGGAGCTGCTGCTCAAGCCGTCGCCGACCCATGCGCGGCTGGCGGCCGACCTGCAACGTTCAGCGGGCGCCCAGGGCGATGAGGATCCGCTGGCGCTGCTGACCCGCGCCTTCGCCCTGGTCGACGCGGTGCAACCGATCCGTGACCGGCTGCGCCAGTCGGGCGTGCGCGATTGGCGCGAGGCGCACCGGCACGGCGCCATCACGGCGACGCAGGCGGCGCAGTTGGAAGAGGCCGAGGCGATCGTCGCGCGGGTGCTGCAGGTGGATGATTTCGCGCCGGAGGAACTGGCGTCGGGGCAGGCGCCGGGCCCGGCTCCCGCCCCGAAGGACGATCAGTCGTCCTGATTCGGATCCATGCCCGGGAACAGGATTTCGGTGAAGCCGAACTTCGAGAAATCCTGGATCCGGGAAGGATAGAGCCGGCCGATCAGGTGGTCGCACTCGTGCTGCACCACGCGGGCGTGGAAGCCCTCGGCCTCGCGGTCGATGTCGCGGCCGTAGGGATCCTTGCCCTGGTAGCGGATGTGGCGGTAGCGCGGCACCAGGCCGCGCAGCCCCGGCACCGACAGGCAGCCTTCCCAGCCGTCTTCCATGTCGTCGGACAGCGGCGTGATGACCGGATTGCACAGGATCGTCTGCGGCACCGCCGGCGCGTCGGGATAGCGCTCGTTGCGGTCAAAGCCGAAGATGACCAGTTGCAGGTCGACGCCGATCTGCGGCGCGGCCAGGCCCACCCCTTGCGCCGCCGCCATGGTCTCGAACATGTCTTCGATCAGGGCGTGCAGCTCGGGGGTATCGAAGCGCTCGACCGGCGGCGCGACGCGCAGCAGCCGGGGATCGCCCATTTTGAGGATGGTGTGGATCATGGCGATGGCGGGTGGGTTCAGTCCACTCGTCCTTTCTTCTGGATGAACTCGATCTTGTAGCCGTCCGGGTCCTCGACGAAGGCGATCACGGTGGTGCCGTGCTTCATCGGGCCGGCCTCGCGGGTGACCTTGCCGCCGCGTTCCTTGACCTTGTCACAGGCTTCGTAGGCGTTGTCGACTTCCAGGGCGATGTGGCCATAGCCGTTGCCCAGGTCGTACTTGTCGGTGTCCCAATTGTGGGTCAGTTCGATCACCGCGCCTTCCGATTCGTCCTGGTAGCCGACGAAGGCCAGCGTGAACTTGCCGTCCGGGTAGTCGTTGCGGCGCAGGACGCGCATGCCGAGCACGTTGGTGTAGAAGTCGATGGACTTGTCGAGATTGCCGACTCGCAGCATGGTGTGGAGCATACGCATGGTGGAATTCCTTAAGCGATGAGGGGTGGCGGGAAGCCGTGGACGTGTCCGGCGGACTCCCGGGTTATGCCGAGGTCTTGCAGCGCGCCGCCCATGGCGTCGACCGCAAGCCGCATCTGGTCGGGCCCGAAGGCGCCGATGCAACCGACCCGGAAAGTGGGCAGTTCGGTGTTGGTGAAATTGCTGAGCACGAAGCCGCGCTGCTTGAGCGCGTCCACGAACAGTTGCAGGTTCCAGGTCGGCGCGTCGGGCGCATGCACGTTGACGACGATCGGGCCCTGCAGCGCGGGCGGCAGGTAGGGGCGGAGCCCCAGGCCGGCCACGCCGTCGTAGAGGGTGCGCATGTTGGCGGTGTAGCGCGCCAGCCGGGCTTCGCGGCCTTCATGATGATACAGCTCCAGCGCCACGGCCAGCGCCGCAAGCGTCGGCGCTGGCGGGGTGAAGCGCGGGCCGGCGTTGGGCGCCAGGGTGTGCTGGTAGATGTCGGCCAGGTCCAGAGACCAACTGCCGGCGTTGCCGCGCGCGGCCTCCAGGCTGTCGCGGCGGCCCACCACGAAGGCGGCGCCGGGCAGGCCTTCCAGGCATTTGTTGGCCGTCAGCACCACGGCGTCCACGGCGGGCAGGGCGCGCATGTCGAGCGGCAATGCGCCGAACGCCGAGACCGCGTCGACGATGACGCGGCGACCCAGCGCGTGGGCGATGCGGGCCAGTTCCGGCACGTCGTGGCAGATGCCGCTGCCGGTCTCGCTGTAGACCAGCGCGACGTGCGTCAGGCTCGGGTCCTGCTCCAGCGCCTGTGCCACGGCCTGCGGGTCGACGCGGTCACGCGCGCCCACGTACAGCGGCACGGCGACGCGGCCGGCCTCGGCGGCCAGCTTCTGCAGGCGGCCGGCGTAGGCGCCGGTGGACGGCACCAGCAGGCGGCCGCCGGGTGGCACCAGGGTGCGGATGGCGGCTTCCACCGCGAAGTGGCCGCAGCCCGGCAGCGCCAGCGCCACGTGCGTGTCCGCGTCGGCCTCGGCCACGCGCAGCACGTCGGCGCAGACCTGGCGGTACAGCGCGCGGAATTCGTTGTCCCAGGGCGCATAGTCCTGCGCCATGGCGGCCTTCACCCGCGCATCGGTCGTGACCGGGCCGGGAATCAGCAGAAGCATGGTGTGTCTCCGTGGGTGCTCATGCGAGGCTTCTTTTAGTGGGAACACGCCCCTGGGCCGGTTGCGCGGGCGTCTCTCGCACCGACCCTAGAATTGCGGCAGCGAGGCGGGGTCGTGGCGCCGCAGCACGTTCTTGGCTTCCTCGAAGTCGGGCAGGATCTGGCCGACCTCGCGCCAGAAATCCTGGCTGTGGTTCATTTCGCGCAGGTGCGCCAGTTCGTGCGCGATGACGTAGTCGATGATGGCCGGCGCGAAATGGATCAGGCGCCAGTTCAGCATGATGTTGCCGTCGCTGGTGCACGAACCCCAGCGCGTGGCCGCCGACGACAGGCGCCAGCGGCGGATCTTCAGGCCGCTGATCTGCAGGAAGTGCGCCAGCCGGGCGCCGAACCAGGCGCCGGCGCGCTGCTGCAGCCAGGCCTGGGCGGCGTCGCGGATGCGGCCCTGGTCGGCGTCGGCCGGCAGCGCCAGCCACAGCGTGTCGCCGTCGGCCGGGGCGTCGGCATCGCCGGACAGGCGGGTCTGGCGGCTGTCGCCGCCCACGCCCAGCACGATGCGCTTGCCCAGGTAGGGCAGCTCGCCGCCCGCCTGCCAGCGCGTGTGGGCCATGGCGAGCTGCTGCTTGCGGGTGTGCCATTCGCGCAGCTTGGCGACGATCCAGCGGGATTTCTCGCGCACCGCGTCGTCGATCTGCGCCAGCGTGACCCAGTTGGGCGCCGTGACGCGCAGGCCGTCGTCGGTGATGACGAAGCCGATGCTGCGGCGGCGCGAGCGCAGCAGCACGAAGCCGATGGGTTGCGGATCGGTGTCCACCTCGCGCCAGCGCGCGCCGGGCGGCAGCGGATCGGGGCAGGGGGTGGGCACGCGCGCGGCGGCGTTGGGCGAGAGCGTCAGCAGCGGTTCGCCGGCCGGCTTGGGCGCGGAAGAGGCAGGAGGAGGGAACAGCGGCGCGGGCGGCGTGGCCACCGGCGCCTTGGGCGGCGCGGGAGACGCGCTCAAGGGCGACGCGTCAGCAGACGCGTCGGAGTCTTGCACGTCGAACAGGAGTTCGAGCTGGTCAGTGCTGGGCATACCTTTCTGGATTGAGACGCCGCATTTCCCCTTCGATCCAGTCCTGCACTTTCTGGTTCAGTTCCTCGGGGGAGATTCCCTTCGATTCTATCGCGGGACCGATGGACAGCGTAACCATGCCCGGATATTTGATGAAGGCGTTGCGGCGCCAGCATTCGCCGGCATTGTGCGCCACCGGGATGACCACCGCGCCGGTGCGCGAGGCCAGCAGCGCGCCGCCCATCTTGAAGCGCGCGGTCTTGCCTGGCGGCACGCGCGTGCCTTCCGGGAACAGCAGCGGCCAGCGGCCTTCGTCCAGCCGGACCTGTCCCTGCTTGACCACCTGTTCGAAGGCGTCGCGGCCCTTGGAACGGTCGATGGCGATCATGCGCAGCAGCGCCAGGCCCCAGCCGAAGAACGGCACCATGTGCAGTTCCTTCTTGTAGACGAAGCACACTTCGCGCGGCATGTAGGCCGGGAAGAACAGCGTTTCCCAGGCCGACTGGTGCTTGGACAGCAGCACCGCCGGGCCGTCAGGCAGGTTTTCCCAGCCCTTGACCTGCCAGCGGATGCCGCAGAACACCTTGGCGCCCCAGATCGCCAGGCGCGGCCAGCCCACCGTGAGCTTGTAGCGCAGGTGCAGCGGCAGCGGCGCCCACAGCACGCAGGCGAAGGCATAGGGGATGACCGTGATGGCCAGGAACAGGAAATAAAGGAGCGAGCGCAGCCGGGCCATCAGTTGTCCTGGAGCAAGGCGTCGACCACGGCCGACAGGTCGTCGCAGACCCGCGTGTTCTCGGGCAGGCCGCCCTTGGCCAGCGTCTTCTTGCCGTTGCCGGTCAGCACCAGCCACGGCGCGCAGCCGGCCGCGGTGGAGGCCTGCAGGTCGCGCAGCGAGTCGCCCACGGCCGGCACGCCGGCCAGGTCGACGTCATAGCGGTGGCCGATCTGCTCGAACATGCCGGGACGCGGCTTGCGGCAGGTGCAGTCATCGTCCGGGCCGTGCGGGCACATGAAGACGGCGTCCACGCTGCCGCCGACGGCGGCCAGCTCGCGCCGCATCTTGGTGTGGATGGCGGTCAGCGTGTCCATGTCGAACAGGCCGCGCGCCAGGCCGGACTGGTTGGTGGCGACCACCACCGTCCAGTCCGCCTGCGTCAGGCGGGCGATGGCCTGCAGGCTGCCGGGCAGGGCGATCCATTCGTCGGGACTTTTGACGAATGCGTCGCTGTCCTGGTTGATGACGCCGTCGCGGTCGAGGATGATGAGCTTCACTGTGCCAGCCTGGAAATGTCAGCGACCTGGTTCATCAGGGTGTGCAACTGGCCCAGCAGCGCCAGCCGGTTGGCGCGCACCGCGGGGTCTTCGGCCATGACCATGATGTCGGCGAAGAAAGCGTCCACCGGCTCGCGCGCCTGCGCCAGCGTGCGCAGGTTGGCGGCGAAGTCGCCGGCGGCCAGTTGCGCCTCGGCCTGCGGACGCAGCGCGGCGATGGCGGCGGCCAGCGCCTTTTCGGCGGGCTCGACCAGGGCGGCGTCATTGACCGCGCCGATCTCACCCTCGGCCTTCTTGAGCAGGTTGCCGATGCGCTTGTTGGCGGCCGCCAGGCTGGCGGCCTCGGGCATCTGCGCGAAAGCGGCCGCGGCGCGCACGCGCTCGGCCACCTGGTGCAGCGGCGGCGCCAGGGCGATGACGGCCTCGACCGCATTGCGGTCGTGCTCGTTGATCAACTGGTTGCGGTAGCGTTCGTAGATGAAGGCGCGCACTTCCGCCAGCGTGTCGGCGGGGATCTTGCCGGCCGGGAAGGTGGCGGCGGTGGCGGCCAGCAGGCCGTCCAGCGACAGCGGGCCGTCCTGGTTGAGCTTGAGCCAGCCGCCGGCGGCCAGTTGCTCGAAGGCGCTGATCAGGCCCAGCGCGGCGCGGCGCAGGCCGAAGGGGTCGCGTTCGCCGGTGGGCGCCAGGCCAATGGCCCAGATGCCGACCAGGGTCTCGGCGCGTTCGGCGATGAACAGCGTGGCGGCGGTCAGGTCGTCCTGCGAGACCGGCGTGTCGTAACGGTTGCGGTACTGGGTGCGCAGCGCCTGCACGACGCTGTCCGGCTCGCCGTCGCCGGCGGCATAGTAGGCGCCCATGATGCCTTGCAGCTCGGGGAACTCGCCCACCATGTTCGAGCCCAGGTCGGCCTTGGCCAGCAGCGCGGCGCGGTCGGCGGCGGCGACGTCGCCGCCCAGCTTGCCGGCCACGTCGCGGGCGATGGCGCGCACGCGCTCGACGCGTTCGAGCTGGGTGCCCAGCTTGTTGTGGTAGACGATCGAGCCCAGTTGCTCGACGCGCGCGGCCAGCGGCGTCTTGCGGTCGGTCTCGAAGAAGAACTGGGCGTCGGCCAGGCGCGGGCGCACCACGCGCTGGTTGCCTTCGACGATGTTCACCGGGTTGTCCGTGCGCATGTTGCTCACGATCAGGAAGCGGTGCGTCAGGCGGCCGCTGGCCGGGTCGAACAGCGGGAAGTACTTCTGGTTCAGGCGCATGGTCAGGATCAGGCATTCCTGCGGCACTTGCAGGAACTGTTCCTCGAACTCGCCGACGTAGACGGTGGGGTGTTCGACCAGGGCGGTGACTTCATCGAGCAGGGCGGCCACTTCGGGGTCGTCGCCCAGCGTGGCCGACAGGCGGCCGGCGTGGTCCAGCAACTGGCGCTGGATCTCGTCGCGGCGGCCTTCGAACGAGGCCACCACGCGGCCCTTTTCGGCCAGGGTGGCGGCGTAGGCGTCGGCATCGGCGATGGCGATGGCGCCGCTGCTCATGTAGCGGTGGCCCAGCGTCTCGCGGCCGGCGGTCAGGCCGAGGGCGGTCACGGGGACCACGTCGGCGCCGAACAGCGCGATCAGGCCGTGCGCCGGGCGCACGAACTTGACCGTGGTCTCGCCGTCGGCCAGTTGGTAGCGCATGACCTTGGGGATCGGCAGGCCATCGATGGCCGCGTCGATGCCTTCCTGCAGGCCGGCGGCCAGCGCGGCGCCGGGGGCGGTGCCGCGGGCGACCAGGTAATCCTGCTTGCCGTCGGATTCCCGTTCCAGGGTGGCCAGGTCGATGTTTTCCAGGCCCTTGGCGGCCAGCTTCTTCTGCAGCGCCGGGGTGGCCTTGCCGTCTTCGGTCAGGCCGATCTTTACCGGCATCAGCTTTTCGGCGTAGGCCTGGTCGGGCGCCTGGGCCAGCACGGCCGACAGGCGCACCGCCAGGCGGCGCGGCGTGGCGTAGGGCTCGACGGCGCAGCCGTCGGCCAGCAGGCCGTGGCGCGCCAGCGTGGCGCGCACGCCCTCGGCGAAAGCCTGGCCCAGCTTCTGCAGGGCCTTGGGCGGGAGTTCTTCGGTCAGCAGCTCGACCAGCAGGGGGCGGATGTTCGTCGTCATTTATGCAGCCTCCCCGGCGGCCTTGTCGCGGCCCAGCATGGGAAAGCCCAGTCGTTCGCGGGAATCGTAGTAGGCCTGCGCGACGGCGCGCGACAGGTTGCGGATGCGGCCGATATAGGCGGCGCGCTCGGTCACGCTGATCGCGCCGCGCGCGTCCAGCATGTTGAAGGTGTGCGCGGCCTTGAGCGTGGCTTCATAGGCCGGCAGCGCCAGCGGCACGTCCATCAGGCGCTTGGCCTCGGCTTCGTAGTCGTTGAAGTGCGCGAACAGCATCTCGGCCGACGAGTATTCGAAGTTGTAGGTGGATTGTTCCACTTCGTTCTGGTGGAACACGTCGCGGTACAGCACGCGGCGGCCGTTGGCGCCTTCGGTCCAGACCAGGTCGTACACGCTCTGCACGTCCTGCAGGTACATGGCCAGGCGTTCCAGGCCGTAGGTGATCTCACCCGTGGTCGGGGTGCAATCCAGGCCGCCGACCTGCTGGAAGTAGGTGAACTGGGTCACTTCCATGCCGTTGAGCCACACTTCCCAGCCCAGGCCCCACGCGCCCAGCGTCGGGTTTTCCCAGTCGTCCTCGACGAAGCGGACGTCGTGCTGGGTCGGGTCGATGCCCAGCGCCTTGAGCGAGCCGATGTACAGGTCCAGGATTTCCGGGGGCGCGGGTTTCAGCACCACCTGGTACTGGTAGTAGTGCTGCAGGCGGTTGGGGTTCTCGCCGTAGCGGCCATCCTTGGGGCGGCGCGAGGGCTGCACGTAGGCCGCGCGCCAGGGCTCCGGGCCGATCGCCCGCAGGAACGTGGCGGTGTGCGAGGTGCCGGCGCCGACTTCCATGTCGTAGGGCTGCAGCAGGGCGCAACCCTGCTTGTCCCAGTATTCCTGGAGCGTAAGGATGATTTGCTGAAAGGTGAGCATAGGATTCTTGGAATTCGATCGCCGGGCGACGTCTGCCGTGGGCGCGGGAAACCGGGCATTTTAACTGGCCCGGGGCGGCCCCGGGGGCGGACCCCGGGATTGCGGTTACATCCTGGCCGTTACATCTCGGACGAGGCGTGCTCCAGGCGGACACCGGCGGCGCGGCGCCCTGCGGCTGTCCGGCATTGGTCGTATCATTCCAGGTTGACCAGTCTTATATAAAACCAACATCCCCAAAACCCCGGAAGGAGCATCCGCATGTCTGACCTGATCAAGGTGGAAGTCGCCGACGGCATCCAGATCATCACCATCAATCGCCCCGAGGCCAAGAACGCCATCAACCTGGAAACCGCCCAGGCCATGGCCGCCGCGCTGGATCAACTGGACAGCCGCGACGACGTGCGCATCGGCATCCTGACGGGCGCGGGCGGCACGTTCTCGTCGGGCATGGATCTGAAGGCCTTCGCCAAGTCGGGCCAGCGTCCGTACGTGGAGGGCCGCGGTTTCGCCGGCCTGAACGAAGCGCCGCCGAAAAAGCCGCTGATCGCCGCGGTCGAAGGCTATGCGCTGGCCGGGGGCTGCGAGATGGCGCTGGCGTCCGACCTGATCGTGGCCGCCAGCAACGCCAAGTTCGGCCTGCCCGAAGTCAAGCGCGGCCTGGTGGCCGGCGCCGGCGGCATGCTGCGCCTGCCGCGCCGCCTGCCGTACCACATCGCCATGGAAGTGATCCTGACCGGCGACATGCTGGGCGCCGAGCGCGCCTACGGCTTCGGCCTGGTGAACCGCCTGACCGAGCCGGGCGGCGCCCTGGCCGGCGCGCTGGAACTGGCCCGCGCCATTGTCGAGAACGGCCCGCTGTCGGTGCAGACCGCCAAGAGCATCGTGGCGCAGTCCGGCGACTGGACCCAGGAAGAGATGTTCAGCCGCCAGCGTC
Organism: Achromobacter sp. SIMBA_011; assembly: GCF_046535435.1. Lineage (NCBI taxonomy): Bacteria > Pseudomonadati > Pseudomonadota > Betaproteobacteria > Burkholderiales > Alcaligenaceae > Achromobacter > Achromobacter sp. SIMBA_011. The sequence continues at coordinate 117,819 of NZ_JAWRWN010000008.1, forward strand.
CGTTGATCGCCCACATCTTCTCGTCGGCCGACGCCAAGGAAGGCGCCACGGCTTTCGCCGAGAAGCGCAAGCCCGTCTGGCAAGGAAAATAAATGGGTGCCCCCACGCCGCGCTCGCCATGCGAGCTAGCTGCCCCCCGCGGGGGCTCTTTTGCCTTGGGGCGGCCCGGCGGCAAAAGTATTCCTTTCACCAGCGCGGCTGGCCGGTAGGTCGGCCGCGTTTTCACGTTTCCCTTCGTTAATCGCATATCGCCATGTCCGTCCTCATCAAAGAAGAAGACTTCATCCAGTCGATAGCCGATGGCATTCAGTTCATCAGCTATTACCACCCCGTCGACTACATCCGCCACCTGGCCCGCGCCTACGAGCGCGAGGAAAGCCCGGCCGCGCGCGACGCGATGGCGCAGATCCTGACCAACTCGCGCATGTGCGCCGAGGGCAAGCGCCCGCTGTGCCAGGACACCGGCATCGTCAACGTGTTCCTGAAGGTCGGCATGGGCGTGCGCTTCGACACCAAGCGCACCCTGCAGGAACTGTGCGACGAAGGCGTGCGCCGCGGCTACCTGAACCCGGATAATCCCCTGCGCGCCTCGGTGCTGGACGATCCGCTGTTCGCCCGCAAGAACACTCGCGACAACACGCCCTGTATCCTGCACGTCGAGCTTGTCCCGGGTGACAAGGTCGACGTGCAACTGGCTTCGAAGGGCGGCGGTTCGGAAAACAAGTCGAAGTTCGCCATGCTCAACCCCAGCGATTCGCTGGTGGACTGGGTGCTCAAGACGGTCCCGACCATGGGCGCCGGCTGGTGCCCGCCGGGCATGCTGGGCATCGGCGTCGGCGGCACCGCCGAAAAGGCCATGCTGATGGCCAAGCAGTCGCTGATGGAAGACATCGACATGTACGAACTGCTGGCCCGCGGCCCGCAGAACAAGCTCGAAGAGCTGCGCATCGAGCTGTACGAAAAGGTCAACGCGCTGGGCATCGGCGCGCAGGGCCTGGGCGGCCTGACCACCGTGCTGGACGTCAAGATCAACACCTTCCCGACGCACGCGGCCTCCAAGCCCGTCGCCATGATCCCGAACTGCGCGGCCACCCGCCACGCCCACTTCGAGCTGGACGGCTCGGGCCCGGCGCGCCTGGACCCGCCGTCGCTGTCGGAATGGCCGGAAGTGCACTGGGCGCCGGACTACAACAAGTCCAAGCAGGTCGACCTGAACACGCTGACCAAGGAAGAGGTCGCCAGCTGGAAGCCGGGCCAGACCCTGCTGCTGTCGGGCAAGATGCTGACCGGCCGCGACGCCGCGCACAAGCGCATCCAGGACATGCTGGCCAAGGGCGAGCCGCTGCCGGTGGACTTCACCAACCGCGTCATCTACTACGTCGGCCCGGTCGATCCGGTGCGCGACGAAGTGGTGGGCCCGGCCGGTCCGACCACCGCCACCCGCATGGACAAGTTCACCGACATGATGCTGGAGCAGACCGGCCTGATCGCCATGATCGGCAAGTCCGAGCGCGGCCCCGTCGCGATCGAGTCGATCAAGAAGCACGGCTCGGCCTACCTGATGGCCGTGGGCGGCGCGGCCTACCTGGTGTCCAAGGCGATCCGCGGCGCCAAGGTGCTGGGGTTCGCCGACCTGGGCATGGAAGCCATCTATGAGTTCGACGTGAAGGACATGCCGGTGACCGTGGCGGTTGACGCCCAGGGCACTTCGGTCCACACCACCGGGCCGAAGGAATGGCAGGCCCGGATCGGCAAGATCCCGGTCGCCGCCGCGTAAACGGGCGACAGGAACGCGAAAAGGGCGCCGGTGACGGCGCCCTTTTTTTCCCCGGGACGATTCGCGGCCTGCCGTCGGCGCGGGCGCCCGTGGTCGCCCGATCAGGGCCGGTCAGTAGCGCACGTACTCCAGCGCCGATTGCGAGGACGCCGGCGCGCGGGGCGCCGCGGCCCGCGCCGATGCCGCTTCGCGCGCCGCCTCGGGTCGGTCCTGGGCCTCATAAGCGCTCTGCAGTTCGTGCGCCGCCTCGGCCGTCATCTGGGTGATGTCCTCGGTGACTTCGCCCAGCTTGGCCGATTGCGCCAGCGAGACCTCCACCACTTCGCCCATGATCTCGGTGACCCGCCGCGACGAGGTCACGATGTTCTCCATGGTGGCGCCGGCGGACTGCACCTGTTCGGCGCCGTTGCCGATCTGCTGGACCGAGGTGGTGATCAGGTCCTTGATCTCCTTGGCCGCGGATGCGCTGTTCTGGGCCAGGCTGCGCACTTCCGCCGCCACCACCGCGAAGCCCTTGCCGTGCGGGCCGGCGCGCGCCGCCTCGACCGCGGCATTGAGCGCCAGGATATTGGTCTGGAACGCGATGCCGTCCATCACGCCGATGATCTCCGAAATGCGCTTGGAGCTATCGGTGATGGCGCCCATGGTGGCCACCACGCCGGCCACGGTCTTGCCGCCTTCCTCGGCGACCTGGCAGGCGTCGCGGGCCAGCGTGTTGGCCTGGCTGGCGCGCTCGGCGTTCTCGGTCAGGCCCTGCACCGCCACCCGCAGCGTCTGCGCGGCGGTGAAGCGCTTGGTGATGTCGGTGGCGAACTTCACCACCTTGAAGGGCCGGCCCTCGGCATCGAAGATCGGGTTGTAGCTGGCCTCGATCCAGACGCGGCGGCCGCCCTTGCCGATGCGCAGGTATTGGCCGGTGTCGTATTCGCCGCCGCGCAGCTTGCGCCAGAATTCCTTGTAGGCGGGGCCGCGGACTTCCTCGGGCAGCACCAGCGTGCTGTGGTGGCGGCCGCGCAGTTCGTCTTCGCGGTAGCCCATGGCGTCCAGGAACAGGTCGTTGGCGCGGATGATGGTGCCATCCAGCTCGAATTCGATGATGCCCTGCACCTTGGAGATGGCGGCAAGCTGGCCCTCGGTGTCGGCCTGGCGGCGCTGCTGCTCGGTCACGTCGGTGGCGTACTTGACCACCTTGAAGGGCCGGCCGGAGGCGTCGAGGATCGGGTTGTAGCTGGCCTGCAGCCAGACGTCGCTGCCGTCCTTGTGGATGCGGCGGTAGCGGCCCGCGTCGTACTCGCCGCGCTTGAGCTTGGCCCAGAAGGCCTGGTATTGCGGGCAGTCGCGTCGATCGGCTGCGACGAAGATGCGATGGTGCTGCCCCAGCAGTTCGTCGAGCGTGTAACCCATGGCATCGAGGAAATTCTGGTTGGCCATGAGCACATGGCCGTCCAGGTCGAACTCGATGACCGCCTGCGCCTTGTGGATGGCCGCGATCTGCCCGAGAAGATCCGCATTCCGTGTGTCGCGCGTGCGCCGAAACAGGCGCCGGAACACGCGCCTCAAGGGTCTGGTCACTGGCATGGTGGCTCGCTCGGCGCAATAGGGAGTGGATCGGACGGTGGCCGAAATCATAAGGTCAAAACCCTGGCCGAATGTGAGCCTTCATTCGTTATATCGTCTGATAAGTGAGATCCTCAATCACGTTAGCGGATCCGCGTCGACACGAATTCCGCGATGGCCCGTGGCGATTTTCCCAGCACCTCGCGCAGCACCTCCTCGGTGTGCTGGCCCAGCAGCGGCGGCGCGCGTCGGTACACCACGGGGGAGTCCGAGAACCGCAGCGGGCTGGCCGTCACCGGCGCCGCGCCACCCCCCGGGTGCGGCAGGTCGCGGCGCAATTGCCGCGCCTGCGTCTGCGGGTGGGCGAAGGCCTGGGCGATATTGTTGATCGGGCCGCAGGGCACGCCCACGGCCTCCAGTTTGGCGATCCAGTCATCGCGCCGGCCCTGGCGCATGATGTCGGCCAGCAGCTCTACCAGCAGCTCGCGATTGGCCACGCGCAGCCGGTTGGTGGCAAAGCGCGGATCGTCCCCCAGCTCCGGCGCGCCGATGGCCTTGCAATAGGCGCGGTACTGCGATTCGTTGCCGGTGGCCACGATCAGATGGCCGTCGCTGGCGGCGAAGACCTGGTAGGGCACCACGTTCTGGTGCGCGTTGCCGGCGCGCGTCGGCGCCACGCCGGAATTGAAATAGTTGGAATTCTGGTTGGCCAGCAGCGCCACGTGGCTGTCGAGCAGCGCGATGTCCAGGTGCTGGCCGAGGCCGCTGCGGTGGCGTTCCTGCAGCGCCGCCAGGATCGCCACCGTCGCATACATGCCGGTGACGATATCGGTGACTGCCACGCCTGCCTTTTGCGGTCCGCCGCCGGGCAGGTCGTCGCGTTCGCCGGTGATGCTCATCAGCCCGCCCATGCCCTGGATCATGAAGTCATAGCCGGGACGTTGCGCGAACGGACCGTCCTGGCCGAAGCCGGTGATGGAGCAATAGATCAGGCGCGGATTGATGGCCTTCAGGCTGGCATAGTCCAGGCCGTACTTGGCCAGCCCGCCGACCTTGAAGTTCTCGACCAGGATATCGCTGACCGCCGCCAGTTCGCGGATCAGCGCCGCGCCTTGCGGCGTGGCCATGTCGGCCTCGACCGAGCGCTTGTTGCGGTTGGCGCTGAGGTAATAGGCGGATTCGTTGGTGTCGACGCCATTGCCGTCTTTCAGGAAGGGCGGGCCCCAGGCGCGGGTGTCGTCGCCGACGCCGGGGCGCTCGATCTTGATGACGTCGGCGCCCAGGTCGGCCAGGTTCTGCGTGCACCACGGGCCTGCCAGGATGCGCGACAGGTCCAGCACCCGGATGCCGTCCAATGCGGGCGGGCGCGTCATGATTGCACCTCGGCGGCGCCATGGCTCATGACGACGACGTCGCGTTCGACGGCGCGGGCGATGAAGCGGATCTGGCCGTCCGGCATGCGCCACATATCGCATTGCAAGGTCTCGCCCGGATAGACCGGCGCCGAGAAGCGCGCATCCAGCCGGGTCAGGCGGGAGGCATCGTAGTCGCACCAGGTCTTGACCAGCGCATGCGCGGCGATGCCGTAGGAGCACAGGCCATGCAGGATCGGCTTGGGATAACCCGCCTGATGCGCGACCTCGGGGTCGGCATGCAGCGGATTGCGATCGGCGTTCAGGCGGTACAGCAGCGCCGCCTGCGGCGGAATGCGCAGTTCGCAGCGGCGCTCCGGCTCGCCCTGCGGCGCGGCGGGCAGCGGCTCGGGGCTGGCGTCGCCCTGGCCGAAGCCGCCGTCGCCACGGCAGAAGGTGCTTTGCCGCAAGGTGGCCAGGTGCGTGCCGGCGCTGTCGTGCAGCGTGCGTTCGGTGACCACGATCGCACCCTTGTCCGCGCCCTTGTCGATCACGTGGGTGACGCGGCTCCTGCCGATCACGGTGCCGGACGTGGGCAGGGGCGCGTGCACCGCCAGGCGCTGCTCGCCATGCACCAGCCGGACCCAGTCGATGCCGGCGCGCGGGTCACTCATCCAGAAGCCCGGATAGCCCAGCACCACGCTCATGGTGGGAAAGGCGCGCAGGTCTTTCTCGTACACGTAGCGCAGTTGCCGGGCGTCCTCGGGATCCTGTCCCAGGCCGATGCCCAGGGCATACAGCATTGTGTCCTTGTCGTCGTAGTGCTGGCGCACGTCGTCGAAGCGCCAGTGCTTCACGGTTGCGTAATCGAGTGGCATGGCGGCCTCAGATGGGATCCCAGTCGATCACGTCGGGCGAGCGCTCCAACGCGTAGAAATGCTTGCGCATGGCGGGCACGGCGATCTCGCCGATCAGCTCGGGCGTCCAGCCTTCGCCGTGGTGCACGCTGCGCAGCGGCCGCGGCTGGCTCATCAGCATGATCTCGTTGGCGCGCACCGCGAACACCTGCGCGGTGATGGCGCTGGCCGCGTCGCTGGCCAGGTACACCGCCATGGGCGCGACCTTGTTGGCCTCCATCTTCTTCAGCTTTTCGACGCGCGCCTTCTCCTCGTCGGTCTCGGCGGGAATGGAGCTGGTCATGCGGCTCCAGGCGAACGGCGCGATGCAGTTCGAGCGCACGTTGTAGCGCGCCATGTCGAGCGCGATCGACTTGGACAGCGCGACGATGCCGAGCTTGGCGGCGGCATAGTTGGCCTGGCCGAAATTGCCGATCAGCCCGGACGTGGACGTCATGTGCACGAAGGCGCCGGATTCCTGCTCGCGGAAATAGGGCGCGGCGGCGCGGCTCATGAAGAACGAGCCGTTCAGGTGCACGTCGATGACCTGGCGCCACTCCTCCTCGCTCATCTTGTGGAATACGCGGTCGCGCAGGTTGCCGGCGTTGTTGACCACCGCATCGATGCGCCCGAAGGCGTCGATGGCGGTCTGGATGACGCGGCTGGCGCTGTCGTACGCGGCCACGCTGTCGGTGTTGGCGACGGCCTGTCCGCCCGCCGCGACGATCTCGCTTGCCACGGCCTGCGCGGGGCCTTCGCCGCCGCCCTCGCCGGTGAGCGAGACGCCGATGTCGTTGACCACGACCTTGGCGCCCGCCTGCGCCATGGCCAGCGCGATGCCGCGGCCGATGCCGCCGCCCGCGCCTGTAACGACCACTACCTTGCCGGAAACAATACCGCTCATTGGGGCTTACTCCAGATGCCGCGGCGCGCGCCGCGTGGGAAACAGTTCCGCGTCAAACCGTATGGTTTACGGGGTTGCCCCATGGTATGGTCGTCACGGCATTCGAAGAATTCAAAATTAGAAATGCCCCCCTTCTGTGTGGTGGAACATGAGACATGATCTGACTGACCTGCGGCTCTTCGTGAACGTGGGGGAAACGCTCAATCTGACCCGCGCGGCCGAACGCACCTTCCTGTCGCTGCCCGCCGCCAGCGCGCGCGTCAAGCACATGGAAGAGGCCTTCAAGGCGCGGCTGCTGGTGCGCATGGCGACGGGCGTGGCGCTGACGCCGGCTGGCGAGGTGCTGCTCAAGCACGCCAACGCGGTGTTTCGCCAGCTCGAATGCCTGAACGCCGACCTGCAGCCCTACGCCAGCGGCCTGAAAGGGCGGCTGCGGCTGCTGGCCAACACCACCGCCACCAATTCCTTCCTGGCGGATGCGCTGTCGACCTTCCTGGCCGAGAACCCCGACGTGGACGTCGAGCTGGAAGAGAAGATCTCCGGCGACATCGTCATCGCGATCCGCGCGGGCGCCGGCGACCTGGGGCTGGTGGCCGGCAACATCGACGTCGAGGGCCTGGATGTGACGCCGCTGTTCCGCGATGAGCTCACCGTGGTCACGGCGCTGAACCATCCGCTGGCGGCGTCGAAGTCCGCCCATTTTGCCGACCTGATCGATGCCTATCAGTTCGTCGGCATCCATCCCGACAGCGCCATCCAGACCTTCCTGGAGGACATCGCCAGCGGCCTGGGCAAGCGCATCTGCCAGCGTGTGCACGTGGGCAGTTTCGAGGCCGTGTGCCGCATGGTCGAGGCCGGCGCCGGCATCGCCGTGGTGCCGCGCGCCTGCGCGGCGCGCTACAGCCGGCCCGATGCCTTGCACGTGTTGAAACTGGAAGATCCCTGGGCCCTGCGCGACCGCCTGCTGTGCCGCCAGCGCGGCCGCGACCTGCCCAGCTTCGCCGAGTGCTTCATCGAACACGTGCAGCGCGCGGCGCGAGGACAGTAGCCGCGGCGGGGGCGGTGTCGTGCCGCGGCGAGCGTGGCGCTCCGCCCGGGTTGACGGCTTGACGGGCCGCATGGCCGTCGCCGTGGCGCGACATCGGATGCGCGATATTGTCCGTTCAGCGAACACGGCATCGCGGCGAAAGAGGGGCTTTTGAAAATGTGTAGCGGCAAAAGCGGCCGCGCGGCAAATAATAAAAAAAGCCCCGGCCGCGCCTGACGCGCAGGCAGTAGAAAAATGGGGCCGGCAGGCGGCAAGGCACCGCGTTGTTCCGGTGTGGTTTGCGGCCGCGCCACCGACAAGAACGAGACTCAGGAGACTGCCTTGCTAGATCCTCAACGCCGCCGCGTGATCGCGGGGCTGGGCGCTGCGTGCGCCACGACGTTGCTGCCCACCTTCGCCCGCGCCGCCGCCTGGCCCGGGCACGCCGTGACCTTCATCGTGCCGTTTCCGGCCGGCGGTCCGGTGGACACCACCGCGCGCTTCACGGCGCAGCCGCTGGGCCACCTGTGGTCGGTGCCGACGGTGGTGGACAACCGCTCGGGCGCCGGCGGCATCGTTGGCGCGCAGTTCGCCGCCAAGGCCGAGCCGGACGGCTACAACTTCTTTTTCGCTTCCATCCACCATGCGGTGCTGCCGAGCCTGCGCGGCGACCTGACCTACGACATCACGCGCGATTTCGTGCCGGTGGGCATGGCGGCGGTGTTCCCCATCGTGCTGGTGGTGAATCCGTCGCTGCCGGTGAATACGGTGAGCGAACTCATTGCCTATGCCAAGGCGAATCCGGGCAAGCTGTCGTTCAGCTCCTCCGGAACGGGCGGCGGCACGCATCTGGCGGGCGAGCTGTTCAATGCGATGGCGGGCGTGAAGATCCAGCACATTCCTTACCGGGGCAGCGCGCCGGCGATGCAGGATCTGCTGGGCGGCCAGGTGCAGGTGATGTTCGCGGACGGGCCGTCGGCGGTGCCGCATCTGAAGACGGGCAAGGTGCGCGCGTTGGGGGTGGGGAATCCGACGCGGTCGAGCATGCTGCCGGACGTGCCTACGATTGCCGAGTCCGGCGTGCCGGGGTACGAGGCGTATTCGTGGAGCGGGGTGCTGGCGCCGAAGGGGACGCCCGCCGACATAGTGGCGCGGGTCAATGCGGACATGGTGAAGGTGTTGTCGGATCCCGCGACGGCCAAGGCGATGGTGGCGGCGGGGGCGGAACCCAAGCCCGGCAGCCCGGAGGCGTTTGGCGCGTTCGTGCGCGGCGAAGTCCTGAAATGGCGGGAAGTGATCAACAAGGCGGGCATCAAGCTGGAATAGGCGCCGTAGCACGCTGCGCAGGGGTTCCCGTCCCCGCGCGGTCCGGTGGCGCGTCCCCCCGCCGGGAACGCCAGCATGGCGAACCACGAAACTTTGCATTACATTTGCTGCCGATGCGCGCTCAGACGGCGCAACGCTCCAGCGTTCGGCAGTTGAACACGCTTGGTCTTCCCCGGGCGCTGGCTTCCATATGATTGCCGTGCCGCGGGATTCTGGCGGTTGTCCCCTCCGGGTCATCCTGGTACTGGGCAGGGCGGAAGCAAGGGGAAATTCGTGCTCCAAGGCAAATCCGGGCTTGTGGCCCACTGTGACGCGCCGGCGTCTTCGACCGTTCCGACGTCAGACCGCTACGATTTCGCGCCTGCGGTGGCCAGCTTGCGGTCGGCCGCAAGCGTCATGCTCGCGGCCGGCAGCGCCGCCCTGGCGCTGGCCCTTTCGACCGCGGCGGCGCCCGCCTTGGCCGCCTGTTCCGCCAGCGACACGACGGGTTGCGGCGCGCCCGGCGGAGCGGGTTATCCCGGTCGCGGCGGCGCTGGCGGCAATGGCAATGGCCAGGGGGGCGGCGCCAGCGAGCTCGGCCCGGGCAACGTGACCGTGCAGGTGCCGGGAAGCTGGGGCGGCTCGGGAACGGGTGGCGCGGGGGCTGCCGGCGACGCAGGCAACGCGACCGCCAACGCACCGGCACAAATGTTCCCGGGGTCTGGATTGGCCATCAACGCGCCGATCGCGGGCGACGCCGGCAATGCCGGCCGCGACGGCACCAATTTCGGCGGCGGTGGCAATGGCGGCAATACCGCGCTTCAGTACCTGGGCAACGATATCACCATCAACAATTCGGCGGCGGCCGTGGGCGGCGCGGGCGGCAATGGCGGCAATGTCTTCAACACGGGCAGCGGCAACGGCGGCGGCGGCGGCGGGGGCGGCAGCGGCTTGACGTCGGCCGGGGTGGTGGCTTCGGTCAACAATAACGGAACGATCACCGGTGGCGCTGGCGGCAACGGCGGCAGCGGCGGCTTTGGCGGCGGGGGAGGCGCCGGCGGCGACGGCCTGCTCGCGGTTGGCGGCAACGCCACCATCACCAATACCGGCAGCATCACTGGAGGCGCGGGCGGCAGCGGGGGAGCGGGTAATTCCGGCGCGGGGGCGGACGGGGCAGGCGGGGCCGGCATCAATCTTGCCGGCTCGCGCAATGTGATCCTCAATGTCGGCACCATCGCCGGCGGCGCCGGCAATGGCGGCGGGGTCGGTATCGTGACGCGCGGCATGGACACGATCGTCAATGCGGGCACCATCACCGGCGCGCTCAATGGCCCCGCGGGCACCCGCGCGGCGGCCATCCAGTTCGGCGGCACGGGCAACACGTTGACGCTGCTGACGGGCTCCAACATCGTAGGCGGCCTGTTGTTCGATGCGGGGGCGACCGCCACCATTTCCGCGAGCCACGCCGGGCTGACGCTGGGCAACGACGTGATCCTGACCGATGCCGCGTCCGGCGTCGCGTTCTCTTCGGCCACAAGCGGCCTGACGTTTGCGGGCGTCATCTCCGGCGCGGGCTCGGTAAGCGTCCAGGGCAGCAGGGTCCTGACGATGACGGGCGTCAACACCTACACGGGAACCACCACCGTCGACAGCGGCGCGACGCTCGCGCTTACTGGCGGCGGCAGCGTGGCGGCATCCAGCGGGGTGACGAGCAACGGAACGCTGGACATTTCGGCGACGACGAGCGGCGCGTCCGTGGCCAGCCTTGCGGGCGGCGGGAGAGTCGCGCTCGGCGGCCGCACCCTGACCCTGACGAACGCGTCGGGCGTGTTTTCGGGCGTCATCGACGGCGCCGGCGGACTGGTGCTCAGCAGTGGCACGCAGACGCTTTCGGGGGTAAACACCTACACCGGCGCGACCACGATCAACGGCGGCACGCTGGTGCTCACCGGCGCGGGACGGCTGTCCGCGGCCTCGGCCGTCTCGCTCATGGGCAGCGGCGCGACGCTCGACCTGTCGGCGGCATCGGGCCAGACGCTGGCCGGCGTGTACGGGGTGGCCGGTTCGCGCCTGCTGGCCGGCGCCAGCACGCTGACGCTCGGCGCGGCCACCGACAGCGTCTATGAAGGCGAGCTCACGGGCAGCGGCGCGTTGGTCAAACAAGGGACCGGCATGCTCGTGCTCAATGGTTCGAATGCCGGATTCACGGGCGCGACGACTGTCGCTCAGGGCAGGCTCCAGGTGGGCGATGCCGGCCATGGCGGCGCGGTGCTGGGCGGCGACGTGGCGGTCGGGGCGCAAGGCACGCTCGGCGGGCACGGCACGATTCTCGGCGATGTGACGAACGGCGGCATGGTGTCGCCCGGTGGATCCATCGGCACGCTGAACGTGGGCGGCAATTACACCCAGGCGTCGAATGCGACCTTGGCCATCGAAGTCAGTCCGACCGAGGCATCGTTGCTGAAGGTCGGTGGCAGCGCCACATTGAACGGGACGCTGGCGATCACATACGCGCCGGGCACCTATTCGGCCACGCGCTACAACGTGGTGAGCGCGGCCAATGGCATCAGCGGGCGCTTCTCGTCGGTAACGGGTTCGCTGGCCTCCGGCGCGGACCTGAACGGCCTGCGCTCGTCGGTGGCCTATGGCGCCAACGAGGTCGCGTTGCTGCTGAGCAATCCGGCCGCGGGCATGCCGGGCGACACGCCGGTGATCATCGCGCCGACCCGCACCAGCATCTATACGGCGCTTGGCAGTGCCGCGTTGATGAGCGCGCAGTCGGCCACGGCGGCGGTGCTCGAACGCGCGACGCGGCGCGCCGTCGCGTCCGGGCCAGCCGACGCGACGGATACCGTTTCGGTCTGGGCGAACGCCACGGGACGGCATGGCCGGCTGTCCGGCTCGGGAGGGCTGCCGGGCTTCCAGGAAAACCAGTACGGCTTTCTCGCCGGCGCCGACAAGCGGGTGGATCGCAACACCTTCGGCCTGGCGATGGGCTATTCGCATGCCGAGCTGTCGGAAGAGAGCACGGAAAGCGCCGGCACGCGCGACACGGTGCGCCTGGCCACCTATGCCAGCCGCGACCTGGGGCCGGTCGATGTGACGGGCATGCTCGGCTACGGCCTGCATTTCCTGTCGCAGAAGCGGCCCTTCGAGAATGTCGGCACGGCCAAGGGCGATCATATCGGGCAGGAATTCACGGCGGCGGCGCAAGTCAGCAAGCCCCTGGCGCTTGGCGGACTGGTCATGACGCCCCGGCTGGGATTGCGTTATGCCTATTTCTACGCCAACAGCTTTGACGAAGGCGGCGCGAGGGGCCAGAACCTGCATGTCGGCTCGGACACCGCCCGCAGCCTGCAGCCCTACGTCGGCATGACCTTCGACACGGCGTTCGATAGCGCGCAGCGGCCGTTGAATCTCCAGTTCCGTGTGGCCTACGCCCACGAACTGCTTGATACCGGCCGCGCGATGACGGTCGTGTCGCAGGACGGCACGCGCTTCGCCGCGCCGGGCGCCGATCTGTCGCGCGGATTCCTGACGTTCGGCGCGAGCGTCGGCTTGCCGCTGACGCGGCAACTGGACGTGTCTCTTGCCTATGATGCGCTCGTGAACACGTCCCGCGCGTCGTCGCAGGCGGGCAGTGTCAGGATGAGCTATCGCTTCTGACTGTCAGCGCAGCAGCGCTTGCCTGGCTGCCTGGTATTCCGCTTCGAGCAGATTCACCAGCTCGTGTACCGCCAGCACTTCCTGCGCGGCGCCCACGCCCTGGCCGGCGCTCCAGACGTCTTTCCAGGCTTTGGGGCGAGTGTTCTTGTCCAGGTTCGGGGGCGGGGCGTCGTAGTCGGGAAGCCGGGCGGGGTCCAGTCCCACGGCGCGGATGCTCTCGCTCAGGTAGTTGGCGGGCACCCCCGAGAAGTACGGGGTGTAGGTGACGTCGGCGGCCTGGGCGCGCAGGATCATTTCGCGGTAGGCGTCGTTGGCCAGGGATTCGCGGGTGGCGATGAAGCGGGTGCCCATGTAGGCGAAGTCGCAGCCCAGGGCCTGGGCGGCGAGGATGTCCTTGCCGTGGCTGATGCAGCCGGACAGGGCCAGGGGACCAGCGTAAAAGGCACGGATTTCGTTGACGAGGGCGATCGGGTTGAGCCGGCCGGCATGGCCGCCGGCGCCGGCGGAGACCAGGATCAGGCCGTCGACGCCCGCCTCCAGGGCGCGGCGGGCGTGGCGCACCGTGGTGACGTCGTGGTAGACCTGGCCGCCGTAGGCGTGGACGGCGCGCACCACCGCTTCGGGTGGATGCAGCGAGGTGATGACGAGCGGCACGCGGCGCTCGGCGCAGATGGCCAGGTCGCCCTGCCAGCGGGCGTTGCTGGGATGGACGATGAGATTGACGCCATAGGGCGCGATCACAGCGTGCGGCGCCGCCCGGCGCGCGCGCGCCAGCCTGTCCTCGATGCGCGTGATCCACTCGTGAAGCTGTTCCTGCGGCCTGGCGTTGAGCGCAGGGAAGGTGCCGATGATGCCGGCGCCGCATTGCGCCGCCACCAGGTCCGGGCCGGAGACCAGGAACATGGGGGCGCCGATGATGGGCAATCGGGTCTGCGTGCGCAATGCGGTTGGCGTCATAGGCGGTGTTCCCTGAAAGTCAGTTGGCCTGAATGTTGGCGCTCTGGATCACATCGGCCCACAGCGCATATTCACGGTCGATGCGCTGTTGCAGCGCGGCGCCGTCGCCGGTGTTGATGGTGTAGCCGCCGTCGGTCATGGCGCGGCGGAAGGTGGGGTCCTTCGACACCTCGGACAGGGCGCGGGTCAGGCGCGCCTGCACCGCATCGGGCAGCTTGCGCGGGCCGACCAGCGCGTACCAGCCGACCACCTCGTAGTCCTTCATGCCGGCCTCGATCATGGTGGGCACGTCCGGCAGCTCGGGGTTGCGGGTGCGCGAGGTGACGGCCAGCGCGCGCGCCTTGCCGCTCTTGATGAACGGAATCGCGGTGCTGGTGATGTCGAACATGAAAGTGATCTTGCCGCTGACCACGTCCATCATCGCCGGCGAGTTGCCGCGATACGGCACGTGCAGCATCGGCACGCTGGCCTGCTTCTTCAGCAGTTCGGCCGACAGGTGGTTCGACGCCCCGATGCCGGCCGAGCCGAACGACACGGCATCGGGATGGGCGCGGGCGTAGTCGACCAGCTCGCCCACGCTCTTGGCCGGGGCCTGCGGGCCGATCAGCAGCACGTTGGCGTAGTCGACGACCAGGCCGATCAGCGAGAAGTCCTTGCGCGGATCGAACAGGGTGCTGCGCTGGACCAGCGGCGACATGGTCAGCGTGGGGCTGGCGGCAAAGCCCAGCAGGTAGCCGTCGGGCGGCGCCTTGGCGGTGGCGTCGGAGGCGATCATGCCGCTGGCGCCGGCGCGGTTCTCGACCACGACCGCCTGGCCCAGTTTGTCGCCCAGGTACTTGGCGAAGACGCGCGCGGTGGTGTCCACGGGGCCGCCGGGGGCGTAGCCCACCAGCAGGCGGATGGGGCGGTCGGGGTAGGCGCTGTCGGCGGCGGCGCTGGCGCCGGTCGCCATGGCCGCCACGGCGGCGGCCGCGGCGAGCAGGGTCTTGATGTTCACGCTCATGTCTCCTTGTGGAATGAGCCGGTCGCGGAGCGGAACAGCGGGGCCGCGCCTACGCCAGCCTTTCTTTCAGCGGCTGCTTGAGGATCTTGCCGCTGACGGTGGTGGGAATCGTGTCGATGCAGTGGATCCGCGCCGGCCGCTTGTACGGCGCCAGCTGGGCGCGCAGGTGCAGCATCAGCAGGTGGGTGTCCAGCCGCGCGCCGGGCAGCGGCTCGACGAAGGCGATGACTTCCTCGTTGTGGTCCTCCGTGGGGCGGCCCACCACCGCCGACAGGCGCACGCCGGGAAAGGCGTTGATGACCGCCTCCACCTCGATCGGGTAGACGTTGAAGCCGGACCGGATGATGAGGTCCTTGGAGCGGCCGGCGATGTACAGCGCGCCGCGGTCGTCCAGGTAGCCGATGTCGCCGGTGTTGAGCCAGCCGCCGGGCAGCAGGGCCTGCGCGGTCTGCGCCGGGTCGCGGTAGTAGCCCAGCATCACGCCGGGGCCGCGGATCAGGATGTCGCCGCGTTCGCCGGGGCGCGGCGCGTCGGCGTCGGGACGGCCGATGCGCAATTGCACGCCGTCCACCGCGTAGCCGGCGCTGCAATCGGTCGGCGGGGCGTCGATGTCGGTGATGAACATGGAGCCGGCGTATTCGGTGATGCCATAGCCGTGATGCATGGCGACGCCGAAGTAGCGTTCGGCGTCGCGCTTGAGCGTCGGGTCGAGCGCCGCGCCGCCGGTGTAGACGTAGCGCAGCGCCGGCGCGCGCAGTTCAGCGCGCGGCGGCGCGGCCGCCAGCATGCGGTTGAACATGGTCGGCACGCCCTGCAGGATGCTGATGCCGGGGTGGGCCAGCGCCTTGAAGGCGTCCTCGGGATCGAAGCGGCTGCGCAGCACCAGGCTGGCGCCGGCGTGCAGCGTCGCCATCAGCACGGTGGCGATGCCGAAGATGTGCGACAGCGGCAGGGCGGCGTAGCCGATGTCGCGCGGCGTCAGGCGGCGCGACGCGGCCGAGACGCCGGCGAAATGCAGCAGGCCGCGATGCGGCACCATGACGCCCTTGGGCGCGCCCGTGGTGCCGGACGTGTAGATCACGGTGGCGACCTCGGCGGCCTGGGCATCGGTTTCGGGTTGGGTCGGAGAATCCGCGCGCCGTGCCCGCACGCCTGGCCCCCAGGCGGCGGCATCGGCGGGTTGCGCGCCGGCCGCGTCGGCATGGGCGGCGGCGGCGCCGGAAACCCCGCTGGTGTAGAGCGTGATCTCGGGTTGGGCGTGGGCGCTGATGGCGGCGATTTCCCGCGCCGACAAGCGCGCGTTCACGCCAACCGGCCAGGCCCCGATGATGCCGCAGCCGAACAACGCGGCGATCATGGCGGCGCAGTTCTCGCCGACCATCAGCACCCGGTGGCCCGGCTTCACGCCCGCCGCCGTCAGCCAGCGCGCCGCGTCCTCGGCGCGTTGCCACAGTTGCGCGTAGGTCAGGATGCCGCCGCCTTCCTCGTACAGGCAGATGGCGTCGGGCTGGCTGCCGGCCTGGCGGGCCAGCAACTGGTGGATGCGGGTGAGCGGTTCAGCGTGCGACATGGTTGCTGCGATCGGGGTCAGAGGGTGGCGGCGGTGCCGAGGATGGCGGTGGCCTGGCTGGACAGCGTGCCGCCGTTGCCGTGCACCAGTGCCAGTTCGGCGCCGGTCACCTGGCGCGCGCCGGCCTCGCCGCGCAGTTGCCGCACGGCCTCGATCATGATGAAGACGCCGTACATGCCGGGATGCACGCAGCACAGGCCGCCGCCGTTGGTGTTGACGGGCAGCCGCCCGCCGGGCGCGATGGCGCCGTCGGCGATGAAGTCCTTGCTTTCGCCCTTGGCGCAGAAGCCAAGGTCTTCCAGGAACAGCAGGGTGTTGATGGTGAAGGCGTCGTACAGCTCGACCACGTCGATGTCGTGGGCCGAGACGCCCGCCATGGCATAGGCGCGGCGGCCCGATTCGCTGGCGGCGGTGACGGTCAGGTCCTCCATCGACGAGATCTGCCGGTTCCACACGGCGGTGGCGTTGCCCAGCACGTAGACCGGCGGGCGCGGCAGGTCGCGGGCGCGGTCGGCGCGCACCAGCACATAGGCGCCGGCGCCGTCGGTGACCAGGCAGCAATCGCGCACGCTCAACGGGTCGGACACCATGCGCGCGGCCAGGATCTGTTCCAGCGTGGCCGGCTCGCGCAACTGCGCCTCGGGATTGAGCTGGGCCCATTGATTGGCGGCCAGCGCGACCTGTGCCAGGTGTTCGCGGCGGGTGCCGTACTGGTGCATGTGGCGCGCCGCGGCCAGCGCATACGACGACAGCGGGCTCAACGGGTCGTACGGCGTCTCGTAGGGTTGCGGATCGAACTGCTTGCGCACGCGGCCGATCTCGGCGCGGCTCAGCGTCGAGGTGCGCTGCGTGCTGCCATAGCAGACCAGCACCGCGTTGCATTGGCCCGAGGCCAGCGCGTGCAGCGCCGGCAGCAGGTGCGCCACGAAGCTGGAACCGCCCAGCATGGTGCTGTCGATGAAGCTGGGGCGGATGCCCAGGTGCTCGATGACCGGCATCGCCCACATCGGCGCCGCCACGCTGGCGGTGCAGAGGCCGTCGATGTCGCGCATCGACAGGCCGGCGTCGGCCACCGCGCGCTGCGCCGCCTGCACCAGGATTTCCATTTCGGTGTAGCCGTGGGCCTGGCCCAGGCCGGCATGGCCGACCCCCGCCACCGCGACGGCGCCGCGCAGATCGTTCAGCGTCATTGCGCCTCCTTGTCGGGAACAAAGACCAGCAGGCCGCGGCCTTCCGTCACGGCCACCTGGGCTCGCACCGCCATGCCGATGCGCACGGCGTCGGGCGCCACGCCCTCGACCCGGCTCATCAGGCGCACGCCTTCGAGCAGGTCGACCAGCGCCACGTTGTAGTCGCCGCCCGCCTCGGGCTTGCGCCGCACGGTGGTGGTGGAATAGACCGTGCCGCGCCCGTCCGGCGTGCGCCAGGACAACTGCTGCGCGCCGCAATGCGGGCAGATCATGCGGGGATAGAACACGGCGCGGTCGCAGGCGTCGCAATGCTGGATCTGGAAGCGTCCCTGATCGAGCGCCTGGCGGTATTGCGCCTCGACGCCTTCGGTGGCGCGTGGGTCGGTTGCGGTCATGGCATACGGTTTCGGATGGATGAGCCGCCAGTGTCGGGGCTGGCGCCGGCAGGTGCCATTCTTCATTGCTGAAGCAGGCCTTTTGCCGGCCCGTAGTGCCCGTTCGCGATGGCCCTACACCGAGGCAAAAGCCCGCCTTCGGCAACCGCAGATTGTCCGGCGCCGGGTCGGCATGGCTAGATAGCCGCCAAAGGAGGTAGGCCATGAATCTGACCTGGACGCCGGAAGAGATCCGGTTCCGCGAAATGGTGCGCGCGTTCGCCGCCGACCGGCTGCCGCGGGACATCCGCGACAAGGTGCGCCGGCACCAGCGGCTGGAGCGCGACGACTACGTGCGCTGGCACAACATCCTGGCCGACCAGGGCTGGGGCGCGCCGAACTGGCCCGTCGAGCACGGCGGCACCGGCTGGAACGCGCTGGAACGGCTGATCTTCGAAGTGGAATGCTTCAAGGCCGGCGCGCCGCGCCTGTTGCCGTTCGGCCTGTCCATGATCGGCCCGGTGCTGATGAAGTACGCCAGCGTCGAGCAGCAGGCGCGCTTCCTGCCGCGTATTCCCCGGGTGCAGGACTGGTGGTGCCAGGGTTATTCCGAACCGGGTTCGGGGTCGGACCTGGCCTCGCTCAAGACCCGCGCGGTGCGCGATGGGAATGAATACGTGGTCAACGGCCAGAAGACCTGGACCACGCTGGCGCAGTACGCCGACTGGATGTTCTGCCTGGCGCGCACCGATCCCGACGCGCGCGCCCAGCGCGGCATCTCGATGCTGCTGCTGGACATGCGCGCGCCGGGCGTGACCGTGCGTCCGATCCGCACGCTCGACGGCGGCCATGATGTCAACGAAGTGTGGCTGGAGAACGTGCGGGTGCCGGTCGCCAACCTGGTGGGCGAGGAGAACCAGGGCTGGACGTACGCCAAGTACCTGCTGGGACACGAACGCACCGGCATCGCCGGCCTCGGCCATTGCCATCGCGAACTCGGCATCCTCAAGGACATGGTGGCCCGCGCCACCTCGCGCGGCCGGCCGCTGCTGGCCGACAGCCGCATGCGGGACCGCATCTCGCGCATCGAGGTCGACATCATGGCGCTGGAAATGCTGCTGCTGCGCGTGGCCGCCAGCAACGGCGGCACGCCCGGCCCGGAGGCTTCGGTGCTCAAGATCCGGGGTTCCGAGATCCAGCAGGACCTGGCCATGCTGCAGATGGAAATCGCCGGTCCCGACGCCTGGCCCTACGACCCCGAATGGATGCTGGCCGATGCCGCCTATCACGGCCCCGGCCCGGAGATGGCGGCGGCGTCGGGCGCGGGCTATGCCGACATGCGCAAGACCTCGATCTACGGCGGCACCACCGAAGTGCAGAAGGGCATCATCGCCCGCCTGGTGCTGGGCCTGTAATCCGCCAATCCGGACGCCCGCCTGGATTGCAAGACAGGCGCGCGCCGCAAGGAGCACGACACATGGATTTCCTCTATACCGAAGAACAGCGCATGCTGGCCGACAGCCTGCGCCGCCTGGTGGACCAGGCATGGACCCGGCCTCGGCGCCGGGCCCGCGAGGCCGCCGGCCGGCTCGATCCGGCGGCCTGGAGCGCGCTGGCCGAGCTGGGCGTGCTGGGGCTGAACATTCCGCAGGAAGCGGGCGGCTTCGGCGAAGTGCCGGCCAGCCTGCTGCCGGTGCACCTGGAACTGGGGCGCGGGCTGGTGGCCGAGCCGGTGATCCCGAGCGCCGTGATGGGCGCGGCCCTGATCGGCGCCTGCGACGCCGCCGCGCGTGAGCGCTGGTTGCCCGCCATCGCCTCGGGCGAGCAGGTGGTCAGCGTGGCGTACCAGGAACCCGGACGCCGCTACCAGGCCGATCCGAATGACTGCCGCGCAACGCGCGACGGCAACGGCTGGCGTTTGGACGGCGCCAAGCACCTGGTGTGGCATGGCGCCGCGGCCCATGCCTGGTTGGTGAGCGCACGGGCCGACGACGGCGCCACGCTGCTGCTGGCGGTGCCGGCGGATGTCACTGGGGTACGCGTCACCGACACGCCGACGCTGGACGGCGCGCGTTGCGCCCGCCTGGATTTCGACGCGGCATCGCTTGGCGCGGACGCACTGCTGGCGCGGGGCGAGGCGGCCGACGCGGCCCTGGCGCAGGCGCTGCAATGGGGGACGGCGGCGCTATGCGCCCACGCTGCGGGCGCGATGGAGCGGTTGCTGGAGATCACCGTCGACTATCTCAAGACGCGCAAGCAGTTCGGCCAGCCGCTGGCCGCGTTCCAGGCCTTGCAGCACCGCCTGGCGGAAATGCTGGTGGCCAAGGAACTGGCGCTATCGATGGCCTACGTGGCGGTGGCCGCGCTGACCGAACCCGACCCGGCGCAGCGCCGCCGCATGCTGGCCTCGGCCAAGCTCGAAATCGCGCGCGCGGGCCGGCTGGTGGCGCAGATGGCGGTGCAATTGCATGGCGGCATGGGCATGACGGACGAGCTGGAGGTGGGCGACTACTTCAAGCGCCTGACGGTGGCGGACCTGTTGCTGGGCGACAGCGCCGAGCAACTGGCGGTGCTGGAGGAACTGGCATGAGCCATGACCGCTACACCGAGATCACGTTCACGCTGGAGCAGGGCGTCGGCCTCATCACCCTCAACCGCCCCGAGCGCCTGAACAGCTTTACCGCCGTCATGCACGCCGAGCTGGCGCGGGCGCTGGATGCGCTGGAGGCGCACGCCGGCTTGCGCGGCGTGATCCTGACTGGCGCCGGCCGCGGCTTCTGCGCCGGCCAGGACCTGGGCGAGCGCAAGCCGGCCGAGGACGGTTCGCGCCGCGACCTGAGCGAGAACCTGGAAAAACTGTACAAGCCGCTCATCCTGCGGCTGCGCGCGCTGCCGGCGCCGGTGGTGTGCGTCATGAACGGCGTGGCGGCCGGCGCTGGCGCCAGCCTGGTGCTGGCCTGCGACGTGGTGTTCGCGGTGGAGTCGGCGCGCTTCATCCAGGCCTTCAGCAAGATCGGCCTGCTGCCGGACGCCGGCGGCACCTGGTTCCTGCCGCGCCTGGTGGGCTCGGCGCGCGCCATGGGCGCGGCCTTGTTCGGCGAGGCCGTCAGCGCGCGCCAGGCCGAGGCCTGGGGGCTGATCTGGCGCGTGGTGCCGGATGCGGACCTGGCCGCGACGCTGGCCGAGGTCCGCGCCACCCTGGCGGACGGGCCGACGCGCGCCTACGCCGCCACCAAGCAGGCGCTGCATGCGTCCAGCGGCAACACGCTGGCGCAGCAGTTCGACCTGGAATGCGCCTTGCAGCGCGAGCTGGGCTACACCGACGACTACCTGGAGGGCATGCGCGCCTTCGCGCAGAAGCGCGCGCCGGCGTTCACGGGGCGCTAGGGCCTGCGTCAGGCCGCCGCCGGCTGCCGGATCTGCTCGATCAGTTCACGCGCGCAGCCGGGCAGGGCGTCGATGTCGCGCACCAGCAGCTTGCGTTCGCGCACCACCCAGGGCTCGTCCAGCTCCACCACGCGCAGCTTCATCTCCGCGCCGTAGCGGCGCGCGGCCGAATCCGGGATCACGCCGACGCCGACGCCCGCCTGCACCATCCGGCAGATGGAATCGAAGCTGTAGAGCTGGATGCGTTGCGGCAGGCGCTGGCCGATGCGCTCGAGCTGGTCGCGCAGGAACGCCACCAGGGTCGAGCCCTCATGCATGGTGATGAACGGATAGCGCACCGCGTCGGCCAGCTTGACCTTGTCCTGCTCCTGCAGCGGATGGCCATTGGGCACCACCAGCACCAGCCGGTCGGTGCTGAAGTGGATGGTCTGCAGTTCGGGCGCGTCGACCGGCCCGGCGACGATGCCCAGGTCGGTGGTGCCGTCCAGCACGCCGCGCACGATGTCGCGCGTCAGGCGTTCCTGCAGGTCGACGGTGACGCCGGGATGGCCCGCCAGGAACCGCGCCAGGATGTCCGGCATGAATTCGGTGACCGCCGTGGTGTTGGCGAAGATGCGGATGTGGCCGGCATCGCCGTCGGCCTGCTCCTGGAAGTCGTGCTTCAGGTGATCGACCTGGCGCATGATGACCCGCGCGTGCTGCAACAGCCGCTGGCCGGCCGGGGTGATTTCCACGCCGCGGCTGTCGCGGTACAACAGGCGGGTGTTGAGCTGGTTCTCCAGCGCCTTGATGCGCACGCTGACCGCGGCCAGCGACAGGTGGGCGCGCTTGGCGGCCTGCGTCAGGCTGGGGGATTCGGCGATGTGGATGAACAGGCGGAGGTCGGCGAGATCGAAGTGCATGGCGCCTATATTACGGCGGCGGGCGCCGGGCGCACGATTCAGGCGCCCCAAAGCCGGCCTTGAGGAAAAATGAATTCACAGTGTCCCCGCCATGCGGGATGCTAGCCACCAGATCAATCATCAGAGGAATATCGGCATGACATCGACAGACCCGGCCGGCTGGATCGGCAGCGGCGAGCGCCAGGCGGACGCGCTGGACCCCGGCCATGCGGCGCGCATCGCCGCCACGCTGGGCGGCCCCGCGCCCGCCGTGGGCGACCCCTTGCCCCCCTTGTGGCAATGGGCGTTCTTCATCAGCACGGTCGCGGCCGATGGCTTGGGGACGGATGGGCACCCGGCCCGCGGCGGCTTCCTGCCGCCGGCGCAGGACCGCAACCGCATGTGGGCCGGCGGCCGCGTCGAATTCCGCCAGCCGCTTAGGGTGGGCGTGCCGGCCGAACGGGTTTCGGTGGTGGCCGACGTCAAGGAAAAGGCCGGCCGCACCGGCGCGCTGCTGTTCGTGACGGTGCGCCACGAATACCGCCAGGACGGCGAGGTGGCCATCCTGGAAGAGCAGGACATCGTCTACCGCCAGCCCACGCCGCCCAAGCTCGCCGGCACCGAGCCGGCGCCGCAGGCCCAGTGGCGCGACACCATCGAGCCGACCTCGGTGCTGCTGTTCCGCTATTCGGCCGTGACCTTCAACGGCCACCGCATCCATTACGACCATCCCTACGTCACCGCCACCGAAGGCTATCCGGGCCTGGTGGTGCACGGCCCGCTGATCGCCACCGAGATGGTCGCCGCCTTCCTGCGCGCCCACCCCGGCGCGCGCCCCACGCACCTGTCGTATCGCGGCCTGCGGCCGCTGATCGCGCCCACGCCCTTCCAGGTCGCCGGCCGCATCGACGAGCCGGGTCTGGCCCGGCTCTGGGCCGAGCAGGACGGCACGCTGGCCCACCAGGCCGAACTGAGGTTCACCGCATGAGCACGCCAGCCCCCCGCCCGCTGGACGGCATCACCGTCGTCAGCCTCGAACACGCCATCGCCGCCCCGTTCTGCACCCGCCAGCTCGCGGACATGGGCGCGCGCGTCATCAAGATCGAACGCCCCGGCGCGGGCGACTTCGCCCGCGGCTACGACGAGCGCGTGCGCGGCCTGTCTTCGCACTTCGTCTGGACCAACCGTTCCAAGGAAAGCCTGACGCTGGACCTCAAGCGCGACGAAGCCGGCGACATCATGGAACGCCTGCTGCAACAGGCCGACGTGCTGGTGCAGAACCTGGCGCCCGGCGCCGCCGCGCGCCTGGGCCTGTCGTTCGAGGCGCTGCACGCCAGGCACCCGCGCCTGATCGTCTGCGACATCTCCGGCTATGGCGAAGGCGGCCCCTACCAGGACAAGAAGGCCTACGACCTGCTGATCCAGAGCGAAAGCGGCTTCCTGTCGGTCACCGGCACCGCCGACGACCCGGTCAAGGCCGGCTGCTCCATCGCCGACATCTCGGCCGGCATGTACGCTTATTCCGCCATTCTCAACGCGCTGCTGCTGCGCCAGAAGACCGGCCTGGGCAGCCGCCTGGACGTCTCCATGCTCGAGAGCATGGTCGAGTGGATGGGCTTCCCGATGTACTACGCGTTCGAGGGCGCGGCGCCGCCGGTGCGCGCCGGCGCGGCCCACGCCTCGATCTATCCCTACGGGCCGTTCCCCACCGGCGACGGCAATACCATCATGCTGGGCCTGCAGAACGAACGCGAATGGCGCGTGTTCTGCGCCCAGGTGCTGCGCCAGGCCGAGCTGGCCGAGGACCCGCGTTTCGCCACCAACTCGCTGCGCACCGCCAACCGCGAGGCCCTGCGCGCGCTGATCGTCGCGGCCTTCGCCGACCTCAGCGTGCAGCAGGTCACCGACCGGCTGGAAGACGCGCAGATCGCCAACGCCCGGGTCAACGACATGGCCGGGGTCTGGGCCCACCCGCAATTGCGGGCGCGCGACCGCTGGAGCCAGGTCGACAGTCCGGCCGGCGCGCTGCCGGCGCTGCTGCCGCCGGCCAGCAGCAACGCCTTCGCGCCGCGCATGGCGGCGGTGCCCGCCGTGGGCCAGAACACGGATGCGGTGCTAGCATCACTGGGATACGCGCCCGAACAGGTGGCGCGATTCCATACTTCGGAGGTGGTGTGATGCATTCCGTCGTTCGTACCGCGCTGTTCGTGCCGGCCTCCCGTGCCGAACGCATCCCCAAGGCCCTGGCCAGCGGCGCCGATGCCGTCATCGTCGACCTGGAAGACGCGGTCGAGCACCTGGCCAAGGCCTCGGCCCGCGAAGCGCTCTGCGACTTCCTCGGCACCCAGCCGCAGGCGCGGGTGTGGGTGCGGATCAACGACGCCTCCACCTCGTGGCACGACGACGACCTGAAGGCCTGCCGCGGCAAGCCCGCGGTGGCCGGGATCCTGCTGCCCAAGGCCGAAAGCCTGGCGCAGGTGCGCCATGTGGCGCAGGCGGGGCTGCCGGTCATTCCGATCCTGGAAACCGCGCGTGGCATCCTCAACGCCGCCGAGGTCGCCGGCACGCCCGGCGTGGCGCGGCTGGCGTTCGGCAGCCTCGACTACGGCCTGGACCTGGGCCTGGCGCCGGACACCGCCGGCGCCGAAGCCGTGCTGGACCACGCCCGCGTGCAGGTGCTGCTGCAGACCCGCGCCGCCGGGCTGGCGCCGGCGCTGGACGGCGTGTTCCCGGGGGTCGAGGACCACGCCGGGCTGTCCGCCGCCGCCGCGCGCGCCCAGCAGATGGGGTTCGGCGGCATGCTGTGCATACATCCCGCGCAGGTGCCGGTGATCCACGCCGCCTTCGCGCCCGATCCGGCCGAGCTGGCCTGGGCCCGCCGCGTGGTTGACGCGCACCGCGACAAGGCCGCCGGCACCTTCATGCTGGACGGCAAGATGGTGGACGCGCCCGTCATCACCCGCGCCCGCCGCGTGCTGGCGCAGGCCGGCGAAGCCAGCGCCGCTTGATCCCGTCCGGCGGTGTCCGGCCTACAATCCGGCAAATCTTTCCGCGGACGGTCTCATGAGTGCAGCGCTTTTCATCGGGCATACCTACATCGACGTCACCGTGCTGGCCGACGAATGGCCCACCGGCGACGAGAAAAGCGTGGCGCGCGACTACGCCGTGTCGTTCGGCGGCAATGCCGTCACCGCGGCGTTCGCCTGCGGCAAGCTGGGCACGAAGCCCGACCTGATCTGCTCGCTGGCGCCGGACTGGCTCGGCCACATGTACACCGACATGGCGGCCGCGCACGGCGTCACGCTGCACGGGCGCCAGGTGCGGCGCTCGTCGCTGTCGTTCATCATGCCCAACCATGGCAAGCGCGCCATCGTGCGGGCGCGCGATGCCGACTACCTGAACGATTTCCCGCGCCTGGACGTCAGCGGCTACCGCGCGCTGCATCTGGACGGCCACCAGCCCGACGCCGCGCTGCACTATGCGCGCGCCTGCCGTCAGGCCGGCATCCTGACCTCCCTCGATGGCGGCGGCGTGCGCGAGAACACCGACGAACTGCTGCGCCACATCGACGTGGCCGTCTGCGCCGAACGCATGTGCGAGCAGTTGGACCTGTCCCCGCATGGCTTGCTGGACCTGCTGAAACAGCGAGGCTGCCGCATCGGGGCGGTGACGCTGGGCGAGCGCGGCATGCTCTGGTACGACGAAACCGGCGCGGTCGACACGCTGCCGTCGCTGGACGTGCCGGCCGACCGCATCATCGATACCTCCGGCGCGGGCGACGTGTTCCACGGCGCCTATGTCTGGTCGTACGTCAACCGGCCCGAGCTGGCCTGGAAGGAGCACTTCACCTTCGCCCGCGCCGCTTCGGCGCACAAGATCCAGCACCTGGGCAACGAGGCCGGACTGCCCGGCGTGGACGACGTCGAACGCGCCATGCTGGCGTTCGCGCCCAAGGCGTGACGCGGCCGCAGGGCCGATCTTCACGGTAATCAGGAAGGGGGCGGCAACCGCGCCGCCCGGCGCGGTTCAGTCCAGTCGTTCGATCGGCTGGTCGGTGATGTCGCCGAGCCAGGCGTCGAGGCCGCGGCCGGCCAGCGTCAGCGTTGGCGCCAGGTCGCGCAGCGGACGCAGCACGAAGGCGCGCAACTGCATGCGGGGGTGCGGCAGGATCAGGCGCTCATGCGCCATGGCGGCGTCGCCATGCAGCAGCAGGTCCAGGTCGAGGGTGCGCGGCGCGTTGCGGTAGGGCCGCTCACGGCCATGGCGCAATTCCAGCGCCTGCAGCAGATCCAGCAGGTCGAGAGGCGCCAGCGTGGTGTCCAGCGCGGCGACCGCGTTGACGAAGTCCGGGCCGGTGGCGTCCACCGGCGCCGTGCGATAGAAGGGCGAGGCCGTCACCGCGATGATGCCGTCGGTGGCGGCCAGCTCGGCCAGCACGCTGCGTATTGTTGCCGCGCTGTCGCCCAGGTTGGCGCCCAGCCCGATGTAGGCGCGCACGGGGGCGGCCATGGCCTTATTCGGCGCTGCTGGCATTGCCGGCGGCGGGGCCGCGCGAGGAGGGGCGACGGCGCGGCCGGCGCTTGCGCGCGGCCGGCGCCGGGCCGTCGCTGGCGTCGCGCGGCAGGCGCGAGACTTCCTCGATCATGTCGGCGCGGGTGGCGTCATCGGCGTTGGCCAGGTCCATCCACCACTGCGCCAGCACGCTGTCGAACTCGCCGGCGGCGGCGCGCAGTTGCAGGAAGTCGCAGGCGGCGCGAAAGCGCGGCTGCTCGATCATGCGGAAGATGGTCTTGCCCATGCGGCGCTCGAAGCGCGGCTGCATGAACCAGATCTCGCGCATGTCCGACGAGAAGCGGCGCTGGATCGCGAGCTTCTCGGTCTGCTCGTCGAGCACCGAGTCGGCGGCCTGCGACAGCGCCGGGATGGTGTGTTCGCCCTGGGCGCGCAACTGCTTCCAGCGCACTTCCACCTGCTGCCACAGCAGCGCGGCGAACAGGAAGCTGGGGCTGATGGTCTTGCCGGCGCGCACGCGGGCGTCGGTGCGTTCCAGCGCCAGTTCCACGAAGTGTTCGCCGCCCGGCTGTTCCAGCACCACGTCCAGCAGCGGCAGCAGGCCGTTGTGCAGGCCGTCGGCGCGCAACTGGCGCAGGCAGTCCATGGCGTGGCCGCAGGTCAGCAGCTTGAGCATCTCGTCGAACAGGCGCGAGGCCGGCACGTTCTCGATCAGGTCGGCCATGGTGCGGATCGGCTGGCGCGTGGCCGGGTCGATCGTGCCGTTCAGCTTGGCGGCGAAACGCACCGCGCGCAGCATGCGCACCGGATCTTCGCGGTAGCGCTTGGCCGGGTCGCCGATCATGCGGATCTGGCGCTTCTTCAGGTCGGCCACGCCGTTGTGGAAGTCGATCACTTCCTCGTTGTGCGGGTCGTAGTACAGCGCGTTCATGGTGAAGTCGCGGCGCGCCGCGTCTTCCTCGTGCGTGCCGAACACGTTGTCGCGCAGGATGCGGCCGTGCGCGTCGGTTTCCTGGTCTTCCGAGGCGGGGGCGCGGAAGGTGGAGGTCTCGATGATTTCCTGGCCGAACACCACGTGCACCAGTTGGAAGCGGCGGCCGATGATGCGGGCGCGGCGGAACAGCGGGCGGATCTGTTCGGGCGTGGCGTTGGTGGCGACGTCGAAGTCCTTGGGTTCCAGGCCGACGATCAGGTCGCGCACCGCGCCGCCGACGATATAGGCTTCATAGCCATGCTGGCGCAACACCTCGCATACCTTGATGGCGTGGCGCGAGACATTGCGGCGGTCGATGCCGTGCTTGTCGCGTCCGATGCGCAAAGGCCCCCGGGCTGCCGGCGCGAACAGTCGGCCGACGAATTTTTTTATGGTTTCGGTGATCATTTAGGACTTGGCATCTATGACGTGGTCGAAC
Organism: Achromobacter sp. SIMBA_011; assembly: GCF_046535435.1. Classification (NCBI taxonomy): domain Bacteria; kingdom Pseudomonadati; phylum Pseudomonadota; class Betaproteobacteria; order Burkholderiales; family Alcaligenaceae; genus Achromobacter; species Achromobacter sp. SIMBA_011. Next base: position 145,589 of record NZ_JAWRWN010000008.1, read on the forward strand.
AGATCGATCACTTGCCAGCCGCGTTCCTGGGCGATGGCGCGCAGGGTGGGGCTGGGGTTGGCGGCGATCGGGCGGGTCACCTTTTCGAGCAGCGGGACATCATTGACCGAATCGCTATAGAAAAACGATTCGGGGAAATCCGCAAGCCCCAGGCCCATGGCGGCCAGCCAGTCGTTCACGCGCACCACCTTGCCTTCCTTGAAGCTGGGGATGCCGAGGATGCGGCCGGTGTAGCGGCCGCGCTGGACTTCGGCGTCGGTGGCCACCAGGTGGGGGATGCCGAAGGCGCGGGCGATGGGGGCGGTGACGAAACTGTTGGTGGCGGTGACCACGGCGCACAGGTCGCCGGCTTCCAGGTGCGATTCGACCAGCGCGCGCGCGGCGGGGGTGATCGACGGGCGGATGACCTCGGCCATGAAGGCCTCGTGCCAGGCGGCCAGGTCGAACGGCGCGTGCGCCGCCAGCAGGCCCAGCATGAACTCGGCGGCCTGTTCGGCGGTGAGTTCGCCGCGGTTGTAGCGGTCCATCAGGTCGTCGTTCTGGCGACGGGCCTCGTCCGGATCGCCGGCGCGGCCGGTGCGCGCCAGGTAGTCGGCCCATTGGTAGTCGCTGTCCAGCGGCAGCAGGGTGTGATCCAGGTCGAACAGGGCGAGACGTCGGGAGGTCATGTGCGTTGTGAATCCGGGTCTGCGAGCATGGCGCGCAGCAGGGGCAGGGTGATGGGACGGCCGGTGGCCAGCGAGTATCGGTCCAGCGCGTCCAGCAACGCCGCCAGCTTGCGGATGTCGCGCTCGTGATGCGTCAACATCCAGTTGATGATTTCGGGCGCCAGGTGCAGGCCGCGTTCGGCCGCCTGGGCCGCCAGCGCCGCCAGCTTGTCGGCGTCTGACAGCGGGTCGAGGCGGAACACCAGGTCCCAGCCCAGCCGGGTGCGCAGGTCCTCGCGCAGCGGCATCGATAGCGTCGAGCGGTCGCCCGCCACGGCCAGCGCGAAGGCGCGGCCGGTGGCGGCCGATTCGCGCCAGCGGTTGTACAGGGCAAAGAGGCCCGCCTGGCGGTGCTCGTCCATGAGGTGCACGTCGTCCACCGCCACGAACTTGGGCATGGGCGACTTGGAGTCGGCCTCGGCCAGCACGCGCAGGATGTTGGCGCTGTTGGCCGCTTCGATGTAGACGGCGTCGGGGCGCGCGGTCAGCGCGCGCAGCAGGTGGCTGCGGCCGCAGCCGGCCGAGCCCCAGATGTACAGCGCGCGGCCGGGAGCGAGCGTGCGCACGGCCGCCAGCGCCTCTCCGTTGGGACCGGCGATGAAATTGTTCAGCGAGGGCGCTGGCGCGGGAAGAACGTCGAGCAGCAGCTGGCGGTTCATGAGAGGTTATCGATCAGGCGGGTAGAGCCAGGCTCCGGGGTGAGCCCATGGCCGGCGGCGGCGTTGCCCGCCAGAAACTGGCAAAATCGCTATCGGCCAACCCTACACTTTAAACCACCCGGGGCGCCGGTGTCGCGTCCAAGCCCTTTGCCTGGCTTGGGTTTGCGCCAAAATGGCGCCGCGCCGGGCCGGAGCCGTCCCTCCCGCCGCCGGCGGCTTTCGCCGGGCGCTGGCCAGGACCGGGCCGCAACATCGTAAAATGCAGGGCGTTCCACCCCAATTCCCAGCAATTGTTACATATCCCACGGCATTTCTCATGACGAATCAACCCAAAGCTCCCCTGACCTACCGTGACGCCGGTGTCGACATCGACGCGGGCGACGCCCTGGTCGACCGTATCAAACCGCTTGCGGCGCGCACCATGCGTCCCGGGGTGCTGGCCGGTATCGGCGGCTTTGGCGGCCTGTTCGAAGTGCCCAAGCACTACAAGGAGCCGGTGCTCGTTTCCGGCACCGACGGCGTCGGCACCAAGCTGCGCCTGGCGTTCGACTGGAACCGCCACGACACCGTCGGCATCGACCTGGTGGCGATGAGCGTCAACGACATCCTGGTGCAGGGCGCCGAGCCGCTGTTCTTCCTGGATTACTTCGGTTGCGGCAAGCTTTCGGTGGACACGGCGGCGTCGGTGGTGGGCGGCATCGCCAAGGGCTGCGAACTGTCGGGCTGCGCCCTGATCGGCGGCGAAACCGCCGAAATGCCGGGCATGTACCCCGACGGCGAATACGACCTGGCTGGGTTCGCGGTGGGCGCGGTCGAGAAGTCGGCCATCATCGACGGCAAGTCGATCAAGGTCGGCGACGTGGTGCTGGGCCTGGCGTCCAGCGGCGCGCACTCGAACGGCTATTCGCTGCTGCGCAAGATCCTCGAGCGCGCCGGCGCCAAGCCCGACGACGACTTCCACGGCCAGCCGCTGGTCGACGTGGTCATGGCCCCCACCCGCATCTACGTCAAGCAGGTGCTGGCCGCGCTGGCCAAGCACGGCGCCGCCATCAAGGGCCTGGCCCACATCACCGGCGGCGGCCTGCTCGACAACGTGCCGCGCATCCTGCAGGACGGCCTGTCGGCCCGCCTGCGGCGCGACAGTTGGGAAATGCCCAAGCTGTTCCAGTGGCTGCAGGAGCAGGGCGGCGTCGAGGACACCGAGATGTACCGCGTCTTCAACTGCGGCATCGGCATGGTGCTGGTGGTGGATCCGGCCCAGGCCGACGCGATCGCCGCCACGCTGCGCGAGCAGGGCGAAACCGTCAGCAAGCTGGGCGAGATCGTCGCGCAGACCGAAGGCATGCCGCAGACCGTGGTGGTCTGAGCCGGCTGGCCTTGCAATGAACAACCCGCCCTGGTGGCGGGTTTTTCTTTCGCAGTCCGGCTAGAAGAACTTGACCCGGCCCGCGTCCTCGCGGAATGCTTCTCCCGTATCCAGGTCCGTGCGCCAGATGGTGTCGTGAACGGACAGAAAGCCACGCACCTCCCGGTTGGCGTCCCGCGCGTCGCGCCAGGCCCCCTGGAACCAGGCGAGGTAGGTCTCCGTCATCATTTCGCGCAGTTCATCGCCGAAATCGTCGTCCTCGTTGTCCATGGCTTCGGTCAACGCGGCGTCGACATCGGGCGGAATCAACGGGTACTGCAATGCCAACCGCAGGCCCCGTCCACAGTAGCCGGAACGCGTGTTCAAGGGAATCGCGACGGGAGTGAACGACTCCCAGTCGTACTCGAAGTGGATGGCGTCCACGGTTTCCCTGGAAACGCCCTGGTCCAGCGTGAACGGGCGTTCGCGGAGCAACCGCTGGATTTCGCCGATCAAGGCCTCGTTCTGCCTGCGCAGCCCGGCGGCAAAAGACTGGTTCGCTTCGTTGATTTCCATCCGTTCGATATCCCGTGGTCAGGCGCTGCCGCAAGGGCCGGCTGCGGCGAAAAGGTCAGGCGCGAAGGCGGGCAGCCTCTTGCGTCAGGATGCATCGTCCAGCGCCGTGGCCACCGCGTCGATGGTCCGCGCCACCGCATCGGCCGCCAGGCAGTCGACGATGACGCGCTCGGGCTGGGCGCGCAGCCAGGTGATCTGGCGCTTGGCCAACTGGCGGGTGGCGGCGATGCCCTGTTCGCGGGCTTCTTCCAGGCTGATCTCGCCGTCGAGATGGGCCCACATCTGGCGGTAGCCGACGCAGCGCACCGACGGCAGGCCCGGGTGCAGGTCGGCGCGTGCATGCAGGCCGCGCACTTCTTCCAACAGGCCGCTGGCCAGCATCGCGTCGAAGCGTTGTTCGATGCGCGCGTGCAGCGCGGCGCGCGCCGAGGGTTCCAGGCTGATGGTCAGGTAGCGGTGGTCGTCGCCGGCGGCGGCGCGCTGGCGGCCGAGCAGCGCCGACATGGGCTGGCCCGACAACCGGCAGATTTCCAGCGCGCGCTGGATCCGCTGGCTGTCGTTGGGCGCCAGGCGCGCGGCGGTGACGGGATCCAGCCGCGCCAGCTCGGCGTGCAGCGCCGGCCAGCCGTCGCGGGCGGCGCGCGCTTCCAGCTCGGCGCGCAAGGCCGGATCGGCCTGCGGCAGGTCGTCCAGGCCGTCGCGCAGCGCCTTGTAGTACATCATGGTGCCGCCGGCCAGAAGCGGAATGCGGCCGCGCGCGCGGATCGCGTCGATCAGGCGCAGCGCGTCGGCGCGGAATTCGGCCGCCGAATACGACTGCGCCGGATCCCGGATATCCAGCAGGTGCTGGGGCACCTGCGCTTGTTCGGCCGGCGAGGGCTTGGCGGTGCCGATGTCCATGCCGCGGTAGATGGTGGCCGAATCGACGTTGACGATTTCCAGCGGCCAGCGTTCGGCCAGCGCCAGGGTGGAGGCGCTCTTGCCGGCCGCGGTGGGGCCGGCCAGGCAGATGACGAGGGGAGGGGCGGACACGGACAAGACCTATTGCCCGCGCAGGAACAGCTTGTCCAGGTCGGACACCGACCATTGCACCCAGGTCGGCCGGCCGTGGTTGCACTGGTCGGCGCGCTCGGTGGCCTCCATCTGCCGCAGCAGGCCGTTCATCTCTTCGATCGTGAGCTTGCGGTTGGCGCGCACCGAGCCATGGCAGGCCATGGTCGACAACAGTTCGTTGCGCTGTTCGGTCAGCAGGCGCGACACGCCCACGCCGGCCAGGTCGCGCAGCACGGCGCGCGCCAGCGTCTCGATGTCGCCGCGCGCCAGGATGGCGGGCACCGAGCGCACCGCGATCGACGTGGGGCCCGAGGGGCGCATCTGGAAGCCGAGGTCTTCGAGCTGTTCCTCGAATTCCTCGACCACCGCCACATCCTTTTCCTGGGCGTGGAACACCACCGGCACCAGCAGGTCCTGGCGCGGCAGGCTGCGCGCGTCCAGCGCCTGCTTGAGTTGTTCGTAGACCACGCGCTCATGGGCCGCGTGCATGTCCACCAGCACCATGCCGCGGCGGTTCTGCGCCAGGATGTAGATGCCGTGCAACTGGCCCAGCGCCATGCCGAGCGGGTGTTCCTCGTCGGCCGGCAGCGTCGGCGCGGGGGCGGCCTGCGGCGCCAGCGCCGCCACGTCGCGCAGCGGTTCGACGCGCGCGGCGGTGTCTTCGGTCAGCGGGCGATACAGCGATTGCCAGTCGGCGGCGGGAATCCCGGCCGGCTCGGCGTGCAGCCGGAACGGCACCTGCGTGTGCGGGCGCTGCGGCGCCGGCGAGGGCCGCAGGCCGTAGGCGGGCGCGGCGCCCGGGCTGGCGCCGGTATAGCCGGGGCGAGGCGTGTCGGCCGGCGCGGAGGCGGGCAAGCCGCCGGGCGCCGTGGGCGCTGATGGCGCCACGGTCTCGAATCCGTCATCGTCATCGCGCGTCGCCGCGGCCGGCGCCACCGCCGACGATCCGCCCGTCTGCGCCAGCGTCTGGCTGACCGCGTGGTTGACGAAGCGGTGCACCGCGCCACTGTCGCGAAAGCGCACCTCGTGCTTGGCCGGATGCACGTTGACGTCGACCGCGGCCGGGTCGATGTCCAGGAACAGCACATAGGCCGGCTGGCGGTCGCCATGCAGCACGTCGGCGTAGGCGGCGCGCAGCGCGTGGCTGACGGTGCGGTCGCGCACGTAGCGGCCGTTGACGTACAGGTACTGCCGGTCGGCGCGGGCGCGGGCCGCGGTGGGGCGGGTGATCATGCCGGCCAGGCTGACCGTGCCGACGCTGTGCGACAGCAGCAGGCCGTGTTCGGCGAATTCCGTGCCCAGCACGTCGCGGATGCGCTGCGGCGGTTCGGCCGGCAGCCACTGGCGCTGCGCGCGGTCGTGGTGGAACAGGCGGAAGGCGATCTGCGGATGGGCCAGCGCGATGCGCTCCATGGCGTCGACGCAGTGGCCGAATTCGGTGGCTTCCGAGCGCAGGAACTTGCGCCGCGCCGGCACCGCGTCGAACAACTGGCGCACGTCCACGGTGGTGCCCGGCGGGCCCGAGGCGGGGGTGACCTGCATGCTGCCGGCCTGGATCTGCCAGGCATGCTCGCCATCGCGCGTGCGCGAAATAATGGAGACCTGCGCCACCGAGGCAATCGAGGCCAGCGCCTCGCCGCGGAACCCCATGGACGCGACCGATTCCAGCTCGTGGAGGTTGCGGATCTTGCTGGTGGCGTGGCGCGCCAGCGCCAGCGGCAGCTCATCCGGTGGAATGCCGCCGCCATCGTCGGTCACGGCAATGCGGCGGATGCCGCCGCCCTCCAGGCGCACCTCGATCGCGCGGGCGCCGGCGTCGATGGCGTTCTCGAGGATTTCCTTGAGCACCGAGGCGGGTCTCTCGATCACTTCGCCCGCGGCGATCTGGCTGATCAGCAGATCGGGCAGCGCAAGAATGGAGCGGCGTTCTGTCATGGGGGGTTCCGGTGTAGCCATAGGGAGGATTTTAGCCTCTGGATACGGTGGGCTATAGTCGTGGCCTGATTCCCCTTCCGCCTTCAGGGACGTATTGATGCTTGAATTTTTCCAAATGGTGCTCCACATCGACCAGACTCTCGGGGTCTGGGTCCAGCAGTATGGCGTGTGGGTCTATCTGGTGCTGTTCCTGATCGTTTTCGCGGAGACCGGATTGGTGGTGCTGCCGTTCCTGCCGGGCGATTCGCTGCTGTTCATCGCTGGCGCCTTCGGCGCCACGGGCAGCCTCGATCCGGTGTTGCTGGGGGCGCTGCTGATCGTGGCCGCCATCACCGGCAACAGCGTGAACTACGCCATCGGCCGCTACATCGGGCCGCGCGTGTTCTCGATGAACCTGCGCTTCCTGGATCGTGGGGCGCTGATGCGCACGCATGCGTTCTACGAGAAGCATGGCGGCAAGACCATCGTCATGTCGCGCTTCATTCCGGTGGTGCGCACGTTCGCGCCGTTCGTGGCCGGCGTGGCCGACATGCCGTTGTCGCGCTTCCAGCTTTTCAATGTGCTGGGCGCACTGCTGTGGGTGGTCAGCCTGGTGGCGGCGGGCTATTTCTTCGGCAATATCCCGCTGGTGAAAGAGCACCTGAACACCATCGTCCTGATCGGCCTGGCCGCGGCCATCGTGCCGGTGGTCGGCGCGGCCCTGTTCAAGCTGCTGCGCGCGCGCCGGGGCGGCTGACCGCGGCAAACCGAGCCTGGCCACCCCGGAAATGGAAAAACGACGGAATCAGAACATCGCGGTGACGCTTAGCTGGTAGGTCCTGCCAGGCGCGGTGCCCAAGGCGATATCACGCAGATCCTGCTCCGAGGTCGTCGTCATTTTTCTATTGCTGGCGTATTCCCAGTATCTGCGGTTGGTGAGGTTGTAGACTCCCATCGCCACTGTCAGGTGTTTCTTCACGTTGTAGTAGGCCGTCAGATCGAAAATGCTGTATCCGGGTACGCGCAGGTAGTTCTTTTCGTATTTTTCGGAATATTCCTCGAATGAGAGGCTGCCATTGTTCGGGAAATTCTGGCGGACAGGGTCGACGGCTTGCTTGCCCTTGACGAAGGTGGCGGTAAGGCTCGCGCCGTAGCGGTTTTGGGGGTCATCCCAGGCCAATGATGCAATGGCCTTGACAGGCAACACGCTGTCCAGCTCCACCCAGCCATCACCCGAATACGATGATTTCGATTTGCCCTGGTTGTATCCCACGGCAAAAGTGCTGCTCAATCCGTGGGCGGCGCCGAACAGCGCGCCATAATCGATCCGGGTGACGACCTCTGCGCCATAGATGTATGCCTTGTCGCGGTTCTCCGCGATGGTGAGGCTGGAGATCGAGGCCGGAAGCCTGGCCAGCAGGCTTTGCACGCCCGGTTTCGGCGCGCCTGTCTGGTAGTCCCTCAAGGCGTATTTCCGGTTATAGATGAAATTGTCGTAGCTGTTGTAGAAGACATTGCCGCGCACCGTAAGGCCACGGGCTGCCTTGCCAACCACCCCTAATTCAAACTGGTTGCTGGTTTCGGACTTGAGGTCGGAATTGCCCACCATGGCGGGCGAGGCGCGCCCAATCCTGGGGTGCAGCCAGATTCCCGCTATCTGGCTGCTGGTGGGGTAGGAGACTCCGCGTTTGTACTGCAGGTAGGTATTGAACCCCTGCTTGGACGCATACATGACGGTCAACGAAGGCAATAGCTTCCCGTCCGTAAACGTCTTGCCATGTATCTCGTTGATTTCCGCCAGCGTCAATGCGCCCAGCGCGTTGTCGTCGGACGGGGCCTCAAAGCCCTGCGGGTTGATTTTGTGCCGCGAGTATTTCAGTCCCGGCATCACCGAAAACGCGCCGATGGTGATGGTGTCGCTCAGCCATACATTCGTGTCATAGGTTCTGTTGTTGCCCTGCGGCTGCAAGGTGGGATAGTCCGCGCCGACTTGGTCAAACGGCCGGGAAAAATCCGTTATCGAGAAATTCACGCCGTAATTCAATGCCTGGGCGCCATAGTCCTTGGTGATTTCGCTTTGCAGGCCATAAGTCTTGGTGTTCATGTTGGAGAAAGTCGAAACATTCTCCAAGGGGTTCTCCGTCTCCATTCCGGTCGACCACGACCTGGATGAAGTGACGGTGTCCTGCGCTGAAACGGTGTCATCGCCAACGCGCGTTTGCTGATAGAAGACCTTGCTTTCCATCGTATCCATGAGCGAGTTGTTTCGCGGCGTGAAAACGTGCGCCAGGCTGATCGAGTCGCGTTGCGTGGAATTCCGTTGCCTGCTTGCGCCGACAACGCTTTCCTGGGGGGCGCGGCTGTTCAGCTTTTTATACATGGGCGCGCTTTCGCGGCTGGACTTGCGATAGAAATCCAGGGTGCCTATGATCCGGCCGCTGCCGCCGGTGTCGATCACGCCGTTGATCAGCGCGGCATCGGAATGCCAGCGCATCGGATAAGTATCCAGATAGCCGCTGTTGTTCCGCGTCTGCCTGCCATCACGTCGGCTGTAGGCGAACAATGCCCTGGCGCTGTCATTGCCGAACGCGGTGGTCACGCCGTTGTGCCAGCCATGATCGGAGGTGTCGAACTCGCCGGTGTATTCCAGGTAGCTGCGTTTACCGTCCGTGAGATAGGCGTCCGGTGATTTGCTGACGAATGACACAGAGCCGCCGACCACGTTCTTGACCGTGTTCTGGCGCGATCCGGAAGCGATGTTCACCTGGCCGTACAGATAGGGATCGATGTAATCGCGGCCAATGCCAAAAGTGTCTTCACCGCTGGAGACCGCGTAACTGCGCCCGGTGGCGTCCGGCAAGGGGATGCCATTGACATCCAGCGCCACCCGGTTGCCGTCCAGGCCGCGAATGTTGTAGCTGCTGTAACCGCCACGGTCAAAACCCGATTTGCCGTTGCGGGACCCGCTGTTCACGCCCGATGCGCTGATCAGCGGTTGGTAGCGCATGATGGTGCCAAAGTTGTTGCCACCCGTCCTTTTCAGCTCATCGGCGGAAATGGATTGCGTGGTGACATCTTCCGGCCTGATGGTTGCGCTAACAGTGATCGGCGAAAAAATCTTCAGCCCATCACGAGCGTCGTGCCTGGCCTCGCCGGGCGTGGCCTCGTTCGGGACGGTCTGGCCATAAGAGCTTGTGGACAACAGGAGGGCTGCCGCCAGCGATATTTTCGTGCGTTTCATGTTCCAGAATCCCTGCATGATGAATACAGGATTGCGCTGGAACGCAAGGCGGAGCGGATAGCAGGCGGACGGCCATGGGTCTTTCCAAAAGATGGCCGCTAATCTACCGGGGTCGCTTTCCGGTATCTGTATGGATCCGTCTGAAACTCCGGCGACAAGTCTCGCGCTTGCCGGCATATAGGATGGTGTAACCCGACGCTGTTGATAGCCGCACCGTATTCAAGCCGCAGCCAGGTCATCCGAAGGCAATGATGGCGCGCCGCAAAAGAAAAGGGCCATGCGCAGGCATGGCCCAATTCGTATCCGGCATGGTCTTAGCTGACGTCGCCGAGCCGCGCCAGCGGCGGGTTGGCGGTGAAGTAGCGCTGGATGCCCGTCAACATGGCCTGCGCCAGTTTCTCCTGGTGCGCCGTGGTCTTGAGCAGCGCCTCTTCCTGCGGGTTGCTGATGAAGGCGGTTTCGACCAGCACCGACGGGATGTCCGGCGCCTTCAACACGGCGAAGCCGGCCTGCTCGACGCTGTTCTTGTGCAACCGGTTGATCTTCTTGATCTCGTCCAGGAAGGCGTTGCCGACCTTGAGCGAGTCATTGATCTGTGCGGTGGTGGACAGGTCCAGCAGCACCTTGGCCACCTGGCGGTCATGGCTGCCCAGGTTGACGCCGCCGATCAGGTCGGCCGCGTTTTCCTTGTCGGCCATCCAGCGCGCCTGGGCGCTGCTGGCGCCGCGCTGCGACAGCGCGAACACCGAGGAACCGTTGGCCGAGGGCTTGATCCAGGCGTCGGCGTGGATCGACACGAACAAGTCGGCGTGCACCCGGCGCGCCTTCTGTACGCGCACGTGCAGCGGCACGAAGAAGTCGTCGTCGCGCGTGAGGTAGGCGCGCATGTAGGGCTGGGCGTCGATCAGCGCCTTCAGGCGCCGGGCGATGCGCAGCACCACGTCTTTCTCGCGCAGGCCGCTGCCGCCGATGGCGCCCGGGTCCTCGCCGCCGTGGCCGGGATCCAGCGCGATGGTCAGCATGCGTTGCTTGCCACGGCCGGCAGAGGCGGGCGGCGACTTCGGCACCGGCAGCGGCGCGGCCGGCTGCTGGCCGCGCACGCGGGGCGGTTCGGGCGGGTCGGCGCGGGTGGCCGGATTGCGCTGGATGTCCTCGAGGATGCGCGCCAGTGGATCGTCGGCGTCGGGACCGCTCTTGTTCAGGATGGCGACCAGCGGGTCCTGCGCGATCTTGGGATACAGGTCGAGCACCAGGCGGTACTGGTAGTCCGCCACCGGCTTGAGCGTGAAAACCTGGGGCGCCACGGCCTGCTTCAGGTCGAACACCAGCCGCACCACGTTGGGCCGGTTCTGCGCCACGCGCAGGCTCTGGATATAGGGATCGTCGGGGCGGACCTTGGACACCAGGTCGTTGAGCGCTGCGCTCAGGGTCAGTCCCTCGATATCGACCACCAGGCGGTGGGGATTTTCCAGAGTGAACTGTTCAGCCTTGAGCTCGCTGTCCAGCTCCAGCGTGACGCGGGTGTATTCGTCGGCCGGCCAGGTGCGCACGGCCAGGATGGTGGCGGCCTGCGCCAGCCGCGGCACCACCGGCAGGACGAGCAGGGTGGCGGCGACGCTGATCAGGCGACGTCGGGTGGCGCCTGCCGCAGGGAGGGCGCCGTGTCGGGCGGGGGGACAATCGCGTTCAACCATGTTTGTCCTCGAGCGGTGTGCGCGGTCAGCGTGACATCGCGTCCTTGGCCGGCGTACGACAGGGAAATCTGCAGGTCGGGAGGGGGCAAAAGGCCCTCGGCCCGTTCCGGCCATTCAATCAAAACGACCGCATCCTCACGCAGCAAATCCCGGAATCCGGCGTCCAGCCATTCGCGCGAATCACTAAATCTATAAAAATCAAGGTGATAGAAGTATAAGTTAGAAACTTTATAGGATTCAAGCAGCGCGTAGCTGGGACTCTTGATTCGGCCTGTGATGCCGCATTCCCGCAACAATGCCCTGGAGAAGGCCGTTTTTCCTGCCCCCAGGTCTCCCTGAAGATGGATACATGCGCCTGCCAGCCCGGTTTCGCGGCCGGAGACAAGCGGGGCGAGCTGTCGCGCCAGCGCCTCGGTGGCGGCTTCGTCGGGCAGGTGCAGGGTCAGGCTGCGAAGGGGAGCGGACATGGCGCGGGTCGCGGGGCGAGTGGTAAAAGGTCAGGATGGGAACACGGTTCGAACGCAATTATAGGAATTCGGGTTTCTGCTAATCTTATAAGTGATTGCTATTCTCAAATACGTCCGGCCAGGCGGGTTCCGCCGGCCGTGACGGACGCCGCCACGGAGCAGTAAGCGCCATGAAGACCCGCATCGAAAAAGACACTTTTGGCCCCATCGAGGTCCCCGAGGATCATCTCTGGGGCGCGCAGACGCAGCGTTCGCTGCATTTTTTCGCGATCTCCACCGAAAAGATGCCCGAGCCGCTGGTCATTGCGATGGCGCGCCTGAAGCGCGCGGCCGCCAAGGTCAACGCCGACCTGGGCGAACTCGATCCCAAGATCGCCGACGGCATCATCCGCGCCGCCGATGAAGTCATCGCGGGCAAGTGGCCCAACGAATTCCCGCTGTCCGTGTGGCAGACCGGCTCGGGCACGCAGAGCAACATGAACATGAACGAGGTGCTGGCCAACCGCGCCTCGGAACTGCTGGGCGGCGTGCGCGGCGAAGAACGCAAGGTGCACCCCAACGACCACGTCAACCGCGGCCAGTCGTCCAACGATACCTTCCCCACCGCCATGCACGTGGCCGCCGCCGTCCAGGTCGAGCACCACCTGCTGCCGGCGCTGAAGACCCTGCGCGCCACCTTCGCCGCCAAGAGCGCCGAGTTCTACGACATCGTCAAGATCGGCCGCACCCACCTGCAGGACGCCACCCCGCTGACACTGGGCCAGGAACTGTCCGGCTACGTCGCCCAGCTCGACCTGGCCGAACAGCAGATCCGCGCCACGCTGCCGGGCCTGCACCAGTTGGCCATCGGCGGCACCGCCGTCGGCACCGGCCTGAACGCGCACCCGCAGTTTTCCGCCAAGGTCTCGGCCGAACTGGCCCACGCCACCGAAACCGCCTTCGTCTCCGCGCCCAACAAGTTCCAGGCCCTGGCCTCGCACGAAGCCCTGCTGTTCGCCCACGGCGCCCTCAAGTCGCTCGCCGCCGGCCTCATGAAGATCGCCAACGACGTGCGCTGGCTGTCCAGCGGCCCGCGCTCCGGCCTGGGAGAAATCAGCATCCCCGAAAACGAACCCGGCAGCTCCATCATGCCGGGCAAGGTCAACCCGACCCAGTGCGAAGCCATCACCATGCTGGCGGCCCAGGTCATGGGCAACGACGTCGCCATCAACATCGGCGGCGCCAGCGGCAACTTCGAGCTGAACGTCTACAAGCCCCTGGTGATCCACAACTTCCTGCAGTCCGTGCGCCTCCTGACCGACGGCATGGCCAGCTTCGACAAGCACTGCGCCGCCGGTATCCAACCCAACCGCGAACGCATCGCCGAACTGGTCGACCGCTCGCTGATGCTGGTCACCGCCCTGAACCCCCACATCGGCTACGACAAGGCCGCCCAGATCGCCAAGAAGGCGCACAAGGAAGGCCTGTCGCTGAAGGAATCGGCCCTGGCCCTGGGCTACGTCACCGAAGCCCAATTCGCCGAATGGGTCGTGCCCGGCAGCATGACCAACGCCGGCAAGTAATCCCGCCGCAAAAAAAAGCCGCCCCGACTGGGGCGGCTTTTTTTTGCGCGCCGCGCTTGATGGCGCGGCCGCACCCCGCCACTGACCGACTACCTCGCCACCTACAGGAGGATGTGACCCCTCTGCGTCGCCCCAATCTCTCATCACGACGCACTGCGCGCGCTGTCATCGCTGCCATTGCGCGCCGTCCGCGCAAACGCGCAGCGCACACCGCCCCGACACCCACAACCACGTATGCCAGGTCCGGCCGCCCGCGCGGCCGGCCCTGGCGGGCAACGCACTCCCTTCCCTGTCCCTCGGCCCAGCAGCGCGACATTTCTCAAACCCCGTAGCCCCTCGCGGCGGCGTTGGGCCGAGTGAGCAACCTCGATGCGCCCGAGGGAATCCGAAGGAGTCGCCGAAGGCGAAGACGAGGATGACAACGGGGCAGTCCGGAGCGAACGCTCCGGACCGCAATCGTGGGCGCTCACTCGGCCCAACGCCGCCGCGAGGGGCGACCTACGAAGAAAGCAACCGCCGCAAAACCCCCCGAGCCGCGCAACCAAGAAAGCCCCTAAGCGCTCCCCACCAACAACACCCAAGCAGGAATCGTCACAGCAGAAAACAACGTCCCCAGGGAAATGAGCACAGCCACCATCCGCCCATCTCCCCCCATCCGCATCGCCAGCACATAAGCCGCCGAAGCCGTCGGCAACGCCGCGAACAACAACAGCATCCGCGCCTCCAGCGGCGCCAGCCCCAGCAACCTGGCCACGCCCAGCGCCACCAGCGGCAACGCCACCAGCTTCACCGCCAGCATCCACGCGATCAACCCGCCATAGCCCTTGCCCCCTTCCCACGCCAGGCTGGCGCCCACGCACAGGATCCCCAGCGCGATCGCCGCCGCGCCCAGCCGCGCCAGCACCGTGTCCACCGGCCCCGGCAGATGCAGCCCCGCGAGATTGCACGCCAGCCCCGCCAGGGTCGACACCACCAGCGGATTGCGCGCCAGCTCGCGCAGCAGGTTGCCGCCGTTGTGGCGCGCCAACCCGTACACCGCCGCCACGTTGGCCATCGGCACCGCGAAGCCGATGATCAGCGCCATCACGGTCTGTCCGGGCGTGCCGCCCAGGCTGGCCGATAGGGCCAGTCCGATATACGTGTTGAAGCGGAAGCCGCATTGCGCCGAAGATGCCAGGCCGAGCGAGGAGGGCTTGAGGACGAGGCCCGCCAGCCACGACAGCGCCACGCCAGAGAGGAGCACCGCCGCCGTCGCCTGCAACAGTGTTGCGGCATTGCCCGCGCTGATCGGCGTGCGCAGGATGGATTGGAACAGCAGGGCGGGGAACAGCACGAAGTACACGAGGCGCTCGGCGCCAGCGAAGAATTCGCGCGAGAAATTGAGTTTGTGCCGCAACGCCCAACCCAGCGCGACCAGCATGAAATCAGGGAAAACCAGCAGTGCGACCGACATGTCGATAATGTGTTTTTCGAGCGCGTCGGCCGGGGATCGGCTCGCTATGCGATCGTAAGCATTTGCTGCTATTCTCCGTCATTCTGGCGGGCGCGTGTGCCACAAGCAACTCAAAACAGCACGGCTTTCTGCCCTGCATACCAAGCGATGCGCCCCCACCGTTAACTGCTGACTCGTCTACAGACGGGCGCGCCACAAAACGGTCCGTTCACATGCGGGCTCGCACATTAGGAGGAAACACACACATGAATAAAGTTCGCTCCCTGGCTATCGCTGTCGCGTTGGCCGCCGGCACGATCGGCGCTTCGGCCGCGCATGCCGCCGACAACTACCCCAACAAGCCGATTCGCGTCATCGTCCCGTTCGCGCCCGGCGGCTCCACCGACATCATCGCGCGCCTCGTGACGCAGCGCATGAGCCAGGAACTGGGCCAGCCGATGGTCGTCGAGAACAAGGGCGGCGCCGGCGGCGCCATCGGCGCGGCCGAAGCCGCGCGCGCCGCGCCGGATGGCTACACGCTGTCGATCGCCACCGTCTCGACGATGGCCGTCAACCCGGCGTGCCGCCCCAATGACCTGCCCTACGATCCGATCAAGGACTTCCAGGCCGTCACCAACTTCGCCAACACCGCCAACGTGGTCGCCGTGAACCCGAAGTTCCCGGCCAAGGACTTCAAGGGCTTCGTCGAAGAACTGAAGAAGAACCCCGGCAAGTACTCGTACGGCAGCTCGGGCACCTGCGGCGTGCTGCACCTGATGGGCGAATCGTTCAAGATGGCCACCGGCACCGACATCGTGCACGTGCCCTACAAGGGGTCGGGCCCGGCCGTGGCTGACGCCGTCGGCGGCCAGATCGAAATCATCTTCGACAACCTGCCGTCCTCGATGCCGCAGATCCAGGCGGGCAAGCTGAACGCCATGGCCATCGCCTGGCCCGACAACATCGCCTCGCTCAAGGGCGTGCCCAACTTCAAGGAAGCTGGCTTCCCGGTGCTGAACCAGCCGGTCTGGTACGGCCTGCTGGCGCCCAAGGGCACCCCGATGGACGTCGTCAACAAGCTGCGTGACGCCGCCGTCGTGGCCCTGAAGGACCCCAAGGTCATCAAGGCGCTGGACGACCAGGGCTCGGCCCCGTCGGGCAACACGCCGGAAGAGTTCGCCAAGGAAATCAAGGAACAGTACGACTGGGCGAAGGACGTCGTGAAGAAGCAGAACATCAAGCTGGATTGATGGGGCAACGGCGCGGCTTTTTTGCCCGCCGTCCGCCACCGGCCTGAGCAAGAGGCGCCCTGCGGGGCGCCTCTTGCTTTGTGGCGCGAGGGACCCGCGCCGGCGCGGTCAGCGTTCCAGCGCCGCCTGGCTTGCTTCGCAGGCCGCGCGCAATCGATCGATCAGGTCGCGATGCACCGCCGTCAGCGGGTCCTGGCTGCGCGTCAGCACACTGATCGGCACGCCCAGCGTGGGTGACAGGCGCCGCAGGCGCATGTCGGGCCGCAGCATCGCCTGGGCGGTGATGGCGTCGACGATGGCATCACCGGCGCCGGCCTGCGCCAGCGCGCAGGCGACGTAGTGAGTCTGCACGCGGATCGCGGCGGGCGGGTCCACGCCTTGCGCGTCCAGGGCCATCCGCAGCAACGCGCCGGCGGCGTCGCTGGCGTCCAGCAGGATCAGGCTGTCGCCGGCGATGTCGGCCAGCGCCAGCGGGCCGCCGCCGGGGCCGCGGCCCAGGTGGACCAGTTCGGTCTGGCCCAGTTCGGTGCGCGTCAGGCCCGGCGTCTCGCCGGTGTCGAAGGTCACCGCCAGGTCCAGCTCGCGTGTCAGCATGCCGCGCACCAGCTCGCTGCTGTGATAGGTGTGGATATCGAAGGTCAGGCCCGGTTGCGCATCGCGGCTGTCGCGCACCACGCCGGGCAGCAGGCCCAGGCCCAGCGCCGGGGCGCAGCCCAGCCGCAGGTGCGCATGGGGCCGGTCGCGCAGGCTGGCGGCCAGCCGGCGCACGCTGTCCAGGTCCTGGTTCAGGCGCGCCACTTCGGGCGTCAGGATGTCGGCCTCGCGCGTGGCCACCAGGCGGCCCTTGACGCGTTCGAACAGCTTGAAGCCCAACTGCGACTCGGCGCTCGCCAGCAGCTTGCTGGCGGCGGGCTGGGTGATGTGCAGCGCCGCGGCGGCCTGGGTCAGGGAGCCGGTGCGGCGGATGGCTTCGAAGATCTCGATGTGGCGCAGGCGCATGGAGCAATGGGGGATATCGGCGCAATGCCGCATTCTACGGCGCGGCGGCGCGCGTGCGACAGCGGCGCGGGTCTTGTCTATCATGGACATCCAAGCCGGGCGTCCGGCGTCATCCTGGAGCCCGTCCCATGCGTGTGTGCCGTTCCCCCGCCGCTTTCCTGATCGCCGCCGTCCTGGCCGTGGCGCCCTCGGCCTGGGCGCGTACGCCGACCGCGGCCGAGGACCTGAATCCGGAAGCCGCCAGCGGCAGCCAGGCGCGCACGCTGGTGCGCGCAGCGCACTTCATGATGGTGTCGGCCAATCCGCTGGCGACCGCGGCCGGCGATGAAATGCTCAAGCGCGGCGGCAGCGTGGTGGATGCCGCCATCGCCACACAGTTGGTGCTGAACCTGGTCGAGCCGCAATCCTCCGGCATCGGCGGCGGCGCCTTCATGGTGGTGTATTCGGCCAAGGACCGCGCCATCGTCACTTACGACAGCCGCGAGACCGCGCCGGCGGCGGCGCGGCCCGATCGCTTCCTGGATGCCGAGGGCAAGCCGCTGCCGTTCGCGCAGGCGGTCAACAACGGCATGGCCGTGGGCGTGCCGGGCCTGCTGCGCGGCCTGGAGATGGCGCACAAGCGCCAGGGCAAGCTGCCGTGGGCCGACCTGTTCCAGCCCGCCATCCGGCTGGCCGAGCAGGGCTTCGCGGTGTCTCCGCGCCTGCACAAACTGCTGGCGGGCAACAAGGAATTGCCGCGCCAACCGGCCGCCGCGGCCTATTTCTATGCGCCGGACGGCAGCGCCTGGCCGGTTGGCCACGTGCTGAAGAATCCCGCCTTCGCCGCCACGCTGCGGGCCGTGGCGCAGGGCGGCGCGGACGCCTTCTACCAGGGCGATATCGCCCGCGACATCGTGGCCGCGGTGCATGCGCATCCCAAGCCGGGCGACCTGGCGCTGGCCGACCTGGCGGGCTATCAGGCGCGGCAGCGCGAGCCGGTCTGCGGCGCCTATCGCGGCTACGAGCTGTGCGGCATGGGGCCGCCCAGTAGCGGCCCGATCGCGGTGCTGCAGATGCTGGGCGAACTGGAGCAATATCCGATCGGCGATTTCGCGCCCGGCAGCGTCGAGGCGGTGCATTATTTCGCCGAGGCCGGCCGGCTGGCGTTTGCCGACCGCGACTTCTACGTGGCCGACCCGGATTTCGTCCGTGTGCCGGTGCGCGCGATGCTGGATCCGGCGTACCTGCGCGCGCGCGGCGCGCTGATCCGGCCCGACCGCAGCATGAAGGTCGCGCTGCCCGGCGACCCCGAAGGCAAGCTGCTGTCGCTGGGCCGGGACAACGCCCTGGAGCAACCCTCCACCAGTCATCTGGTGGCGGTGGACGCGGACGGCAATGCGTTGTCGATGACCACCACCATCGAGAACGAATTCGGCAGCAAGATCTTCGTGCGCGGCTTCCTGCTGAACAACGAGATGACGGATTTTTCGTCGTCGTTCAAGGATCCCGAAGGGCGGCTGGTGGCCAACCGCGTCGAACCCGGCAAGCGCCCGCGCAGCGCGATGGCGCCGATGATCGTGCTGCGCGACGGCAAGCCTTACCTGCTGGTGGGATCGCCAGGCGGCAGCGCCATCATCAACTACGTCGCCAAGACCATCTTGGCGGTGCTCGACTGGAAGCTCGACATCCAGGCCGCGGCGGCCCTGCCGAACCTGGGCAGCCGCAACAAGGAGACCGAGCTGGAGAAGGGCACCGCGCTGGAAGCGCTGGCGCCGGCCCTCGAGCGCATGGGGCATCCGGTGAAGATCACCGAGTTCCCCAGCGGCATCCACGGCATCGTGATCGATGCCGATGGCTTGCAGGGCGGGGTCGATCCGCGCCGTGAGGGGTTGGCCAAGGGCGGTTGAGGGTTTTCAGTCGTGACAGGCCGCTCGGCGTTCGAGGCGCCCGGCCCCGCAAGGGCGGGGCCGGGCGCAACGGCTCATTCCAGCGCCGAAGGATCCAGCCGCATCTTTTCCTCGCGGCTGCGCGCCAGGTAGGTCACGCCCCACATCGCCACGCCCAGCAACAGCAGCCAGCCCGCCACCTGGTACTGGATCAGGTCGCGCCCGGTCAGCGGCGTGACCAGGAACAGGCAGGCCGCCGCGCCCAGCCACGGCACGATGCGGTTGATGCGGAAATGCTCGTGCTTGACCTGGTCGCGGCGCAGCACCAGCACCGCCACGTTGACGAAGGCGAACACGCCCAATAGCAGCAGCGCCGTGGTGCCGCCCAGGGCGCGGATGGCCTCGGAATCGGCCAGCGCCACCAGGATGATCAGGCCGAAGGCCAGCGCGGTGGTGAACAGGATGGCCGTCCACGGGGTCTGGTTGCGGCGATGCACGTGCGCCAGGAAGGCCGGCAGCACGCCCTGGCGCGACATGCCGTACAGCAGGCGGCTGGCCATCATCATGTTGATCAGGGCCGAGTTGGCCACGGCGAACATCGAGATCACCGGCATGATGTATTCCACCGGCAGGCCGGGCGCGGCGCGCTTGACCACCAGCACCAGCGGCGTGCTGCTGCTGGCCAGTTCGCCCACCGGCACCAGCGCCACCGCGCAGATCGACACCAGTACGTAGATCACTGCCGTCAGGCCCAATCCGGTCAGCATCACCTTGGGGAAGATGCGGCTGGGATTGTGCGTTTCCTCAGCCATGTTGACGGAGTCCTCGAAGCCGACCATGGCGAAGAACGCCAGCGCCGTGGCCGAAGTGACGGCCAGGAATACGCTCTTGTCTTCCGGTGTGTCGAAAGCGATGACGCGCGAGAAATCGGCCTGGCCTTCCGACATGGCATAGAAGCCAAGCAGAATGACCATCAGCAGGCCCGACAGCTCGATCAGGGTCAGGACCACATTGGCCCGCACGCTTTCGGACGCGCCGCGCAGGTTCACCAGCATCACCAGCGCCATGAATCCCAGCGCGCCCACGGTGATCCAGGTCTTGCTGGCCTCGACGCCGAAGGCCGCGAACAGGTTGGCCGCGAAAGCCTGCGACGCCGTCGCGGCCGAGGTCAGGCCCGAGCACATCACGGTGAAGCAGACGATGAAGGTCAGGAAGTGCAGGCCGAACGCCTTGTGCACGTAAAGCGCGGCGCCCGCCGCTTTCGGGTACTTGGTGACCAGTTCCAGGTACGACAGCGCGGTCAGCAGCGCCACGCCGAACGCCACCAGGAATGGCAGCCAGGCCGCGCCGCCGACTTCCTTGGCGACCTGTCCGGTCAGGGCGTAGACGCCGGTGCCCAGGATGTCGCCGACGATGAAAAGCAGCAGCAGCTTGGGGCCCATCACCCGCTTGAGCGGGGCGTTCTGTTGCGGCTCGCCGCTGGAGGCGTTCGTGGCCATAGTCTTTCTCCTTGTTCTCGTTCGATGGGGGAGTCGCGCCAGGGCAACGTCGAGGGAGCGGGCATGCTGCGCGGATGTCGCCGCGCGTCGCTCCCCCGGAGCCCGCCGGGAGGGGCGGGCCGGTGTGATGGGGAAAAGTCTAAATCGGCCGCGCGCGCGGCAGTGCAACAGTCATGCAACGAATTGTCTGTGCATGCAAGACATGCAAGCGCGTGTAGGGAAAGGCGGCAATCCCGGGTGCGATGGCTGCTTGGGCGGGCATGAAAATGCCCGCGCGAGGCGGGCGGGAAGGCGCTCGGAGGGGGGGCGCTGCCCTGGCCGCTATGGCTGGGACGGCGCCAGGTCGGGCGGCAGGCGGCGCAGCGTGGCGGGCGTGCGCGACAGCTTGATCGGCGAACCGACGCCGCGGTAGTCGCCCTGTTCCAGCACCATGCCGCGATGCTTCGTGTGCGGATGGGCCAGCGCCTGGTCCACGGTCTGCACCGCCGCGGCTGGCACGCCGGCGCGCAGCAGGCGGTCCGCCAGCGCCGCGGCATCGTGCTGCGCGAGCAGCGCGGACAGGTCGTCGCGCAGGGCCTGGCGGTGCGCCAGCCGGTCGGCGTTGGCGGCATAGCGCGGGTCCGTCGCCAGCGCCGGCGCCTCCAGCACCTGCGCCAACTGCGCGAACTGGCGGTTGTTGCCGACCGCCAGGAAGATCGGGCCGCTGGCCGTGGGCAGGGTTTCGTAGGGCGCGATGTTCGGATGCGCGTTGCCGCTGCGGCCCGGCGTCTTGCCGCTGTAGAAGTAATTGGGCGCGTGCGGATGCAGCAGCGACAGCGCGCAGTCGTACAGCGTGATGTCGAGGAACTGGCCCAGGCCGCTGCGCACGCGTTCGTTCAGCGCCAGCAGGATCGCCACTGCCGCGTTCAGGCCCGTCACCATGTCCACCACCGGCAGGCCGACGCGGGTGGCGTCGCCATCGGCCTCGCCGTTCACGCTCATCAGTCCGCACATGGCCTGCGCGCAGGCGTCGTAGCCCGGCAGGCCGCCCAGCGGGCCATCGGCGCCGAAGCCGCTGACGCGGCAGTGGATCAGTTTCGGGAAGCGTTCTTTCAAGGTGTCGTAACCCAGCCCCCATTTCTCCAGCGTGCCTGGCTTGAAGTTCTCGACCAGCACGTCGGCGTCGGCCAGCAGGTGGCGCAGCAGTTCCTGTCCGGCCGCCTGCGACAGGTCCAACGTCATGCCGCGCTTGTTGCGGTTGACGCCGACGAAGTACGACGCGGTATCGCCCAGGAACGGCGGGCCCCAGCCGCGCGTCTCGTCGCCGCCGGGCGGCTCGATCTTGAGCACGTCGGCGCCGTGGTCGGCCAGGATCTGGGTGCAATAAGGACCGCCCAGCACGCGCGACAGGTCGATCACTTTGCAGCCGGCGAGGGCGCCGGCATCGGGAAGCTTGGGAGCCATGGAGCCTCTGCGGTCAGTCGATGGAAACGTTGGCGCTCTTGATGAGCGTGCGCCACTTGGGCACTTCGGTCGTGATGAAGCGGGACAGTCCCTGCGGCGTCTGGTCCTGGGCGCGCACGATGCCCTGGCTGCGCAGCGTCTGTTCGATCGCGGGGTCCGACAGCGCGGCCTGGAATGCCTGGTTCAGTTTGGCCACGGTCTCGGGCGGGGTGGCCTTGGGCGCGACGATGCCGAAGAACACGCTGACGTCATAGCCCGACAGGCCCTGTTCGGACAGCGTCGGCAGGTCCGGCAGCGCGTCCGAGCGTTGCGCGCTGGCCAGGCCGATGGCGCGCAGCTTGCCGGCCTTGATGTATGGCAGCGCCGTCAGGATGTCGGTGAACGACATCGACACCTGGCCGCCCAGCAGGTCGTTGAGCGCCGGCCCGGTGCCCTTGTAGGGAATGTGCATGATGCGGGTGCCGGCCATCTGGTTGAACAGGATGCCGGCCAGGTGCGAGGACGCGCCGTTGCCGGACGAGGCATAGCTGAGCTTGTCCGGGTTCTTTTTGGCGTAGGCGATCAGTTCCTGCGCGTTGTTGGCGGGCACCGACGGGTTCACCACCAGGATGTTGGGCAGGTGGCCGATGCGGATGATGGGCGCGAAGCTGGTCTCGGGGTTGTAGCCCTGGTTCTTGTACAGGCTGACGTTGATGGCCAGCGGTCCCGAGGTGCCGAACAGGATGGTGTAGCCGTCCGGCTTGGCGGCGGCTACGTATTCGGAACCGATGTTGCCGCCGGCGCCGGCGCGGTTCTCGACGATGACGGTCTGGCCCAGCGGCTGCTTGAGCTTTTCGGCCAGGCGGCGCGCCAGCGCGTCGGTCGGGCCGCCGGGCGGGAACGGCACCACCAGCGTGACGGGGCGCGACGGATAGGCGTCGGCCGCCAGCGCGGGAGGGACGGCTGCGATGGCGGCGGCCGCCAGCAGCAAGGGGGTGAACAGGCGTTTCATGGTTGTCTCCAGTGGTGGGCGCGCCGGCTGTGCCGTCGGCGTCGGGGGCGCCAGGCTACAGCGCGTGTTGCAGGATGCCGCGGCAGGCGGCGCTTTCGTCGGCGGGAATGGCATAGGGATCGCGCGGCGCCAGGCGGTGCTGCAGCACCTGGTCGGCCAGCAGCGCGCGGCTGGCCAGGCCCTCGCCGGCGGCTTCCCAGCGCAGCGCCGCCATCGACACCGCGTGGTACAGCAGCGATGCGGCCTGGCGCGCCAGTTCGGCGTGGTCGCCCTGCGCGGCGTGTTCGGCCAGCGCATAGGTCCGCTCCAGCGCATCGGCCTGGGTGGCGGCGAGCGCGGGCGGGCAGGGCAGGCCGTCGGCCAGCAACTGGTCGATATGGCGGCGTAGCGCGGGCAGCGAGCCTTCCTTCTTGATGGCGCGCAGCACGTCCAGCGCCACGATGTTGCTGGTGCCTTCCCAGATCGAGCCCAGGTGCGCGTCGCGCACCAGGCGCGGCTCGGTCCATTCCTCGATATAGCCGCAGCCGCCGCGCACTTCCATGGCGTCGCCGGTGACCTTGCGCGCATCGCGGCAGGCGCGGAACTTGATCAGGGGAGTCAGGATGCGCGCCAGCGCCGCATCGCCCTGGTCCTGGTCGGCGTCGGCCAGCGCGCGGGCGGTCTGGAACATGACGCTGCGGGCCTGTTCGGCCCATACCGTCATTTTCACGAGCTGGCGTTGCATCAGCGGCATGTCGATCAGGCGCTTGCCGAACGCGCGGCGGTGCTGCGAGACGTACGTGGCCTCGGTGACGGCGCGGCGCATCAGGCCGGCCGCGCGCATGCCGTTGGACAGGCGCGAGTTGTTGATCATGTCGGCCATGTGCTTGAAGCCCTTGCCACGCTCGCCCACCAGCCACGCCAGCGCGCCTTCCAGGCGGATTTCGCCGCTGGCCATGGAACGGGTGCCGAGCTTGTCCTTCAGGCGCAGGATGCGGTAGTGGTTGTGCGTGCCGTCGGCCAGGTCGCGCGGCAGCAGGAACAGCGACACGCCCTTCAGGCCGGGCTCGCTTTCGCTGCGCGCCAGCACCATGGCGAAGCCGGCGTCGGGATTGGAGCAGAACCACTTGTCGCCGTGGATGCGCCAACTTCCGTCGTCCTGGCGCGTGGCCGTGACCTCGGTGGCGCTGACGTCCGAGCCGGCGCCCTGTTCGGTCATGAACATGGCGCCCTGGCGCAGGGCGTCGAAGTCCTGGCTGGTGACCTGCGGCAGCACCCGCTCGACCAGCGCCGGGTCGCCGAACTTGCGCAGCGTGCGCGCCAGCGAGTCGGTCATGCTGACCGGGCAGCACAGGCCGAACTCGGCCTGCACGAACAGATGGCTGAGCGCGTACTTGGCGGCGGCCGGCATCGGTTCGGGCCAACCCAGCACGCCGCCGCGATGCGACAGCGCCGCCAGGCCGAATTCGCTGTAGGCCAGGCGTTCCAGCTCGATATAGGCCGGATGCTTGTCGATGCGCGACTCGTCGGCGCCGGCGCGGCTGCGCACCGACAGAGTGGGGGGATGCTTGTCGGCGGTGGCCGCCAGCTCGTCCATCAGGCCGCCGGCCAGTCCGCCCAGGCGGTCCAGGTGCGGCAGCAGGTGCGCGTGCAGCGCGGCCGGCAGGTAGCGCCGGGCCAGCGGCGCGGCGTACGGATCGGCGCGGAACAGGTTCAGGCCGCGCGCGTCCGGGACGGGCGTGGCGGCGTGGGCGGGGGCGACGGGGGGCTGGGCGGGGGTATCCATGGCGGCATCCTGCGCAAAAGGGGAGTTTCCGGAATGGTGCGATGATGGATTAATCTATACAAATACCGTTTTGGTGTAGACCTATCCAATAAAAATATGGATCTCGGGCGCCGTCGGCAGGCGCGCCCCGGGAGGAGACCGATGGACCTGGATCCGCGCTTGTTGCGCTATTTCATCGCCGTGGCCGAAGAACGCCATTTCAGCCGCGCCGCCGCGCGCCTGCACATCTCCCAGCCGCCCTTGAGCTACGCCATCCGCCAGCTCGAGGACAACGTCGGCGCGCGCCTGCTGGCGCGCACCAGCCGGCACGTCGAACTGACCGCCGCCGGCCAGGTGCTGTACCGCGAGGCCCTGACGCTGCTGCGCCAGGCCGAGGACGTGCGCATGCTGGTGCAGCGGGTCGACGCAGGCCTGCGCGGCCGGCTGCGCATCGGCTTCGTGGGCTCGATGCTGTACCGCGGCCTGCCGGCGCTGCTGGCGTCGATGCGGGCCGAACTGCCGGACGTGGAACATGTGCTGACCGAATTGAATTCGCACGACCAGATCGAGGCGGTGCGGCGCGGCGAGCAGGACCTGGGCTTCATCCATGCCAACCCCGTGCCGGCCGGGGTGGCGGCGCGCGACCTGCTGGCCGAACCCTTCGTGGTGTGCCTGCCGCAAAGCCATGCGCTGGCCGGGCGGCGTTCGTTGGCGTTGGCGGACCTGGCCGGCGACGATTTCGTATTCTTCGCACGCGCCGCTTCACCCAGCTATTACGAGACCGTGCTGTCGCTGTGCGTGGCGGCGGGCTTCATGCCCGTGGTCCGGCACGAGGTGCGCCACTGGCTCAGCGTGGCCTCGCTGGTGTCGCAGGGGCTGGGCGTGTCGATCGTGCCGTCGTGCCTGTCGCGCAGCGGCCTGGCGGGCACCCGGTTCATCGCGTTCGAGCACGAGGCGCGCTCGGTCAGCCAGGTGATCTGGCCGGACGAGGATCGTTCGCCGCTGCAGGAAAAGGCGCTGGCGCTGGTCGAGCGCCAGTTTCCCGCAGCCGAGGCGGGTCAAGCAAAACGCCGGCACGGGGGCCGGCGTTCATGAGGCGGGCGGCGCCCCGCCAAGGAATGCGGGCGCCGGCACTGTCCTAGCGGAACACCACGGTCTTGTTGCGGTTCAGCAGGATGCGGTGCTCGACGTGGCTGCGCACGGCGCGCGACAGCACCAGCGACTCGATGTCGCTGCCGACCTGGGTCAGGTCCTGCGCCGTCATGGTGTGGTCGACGCGCTCGATGTCCTGGTCGATGATCGGGCCTTCGTCCAGGTCCGAGGTGACGAAGTGGGCGGTGGCGCCGATGATCTTGACGCCGCGCGCATGCGCCTGGTGGTACGGGCGGGCGCCCTTGAAGCTGGGCAGGAAGCTGTGGTGGATGTTGATGGCGCGGCCATTGAGCGCGCGGCACATGTCGGCCGACAGGATCTGCATGTAGCGCGCTAGCACCACCAGGTCGATCTCGTAGCGGTCCACCAGCGCCAGCACCTGGCGTTCCTGTTCCGCCTTGGTGTCGGGCGTGACGGGCAGGTGGTGGAACGGGATGCCGTAGGACGCCGCCAGGCTGGCGTAGTCGTTGTGGTTCGAGACGATGGCGGCCACTTCGGCATGCAACTGGCCGCTGTGCACGCGGAACAGCAGGTCGTTCAGGCAGTGGCCCTGCTTGCTGACCATGATCAGCAGGCGTTCCTTGCGACGCGCGTCATGAAGCTGCAAATCCATGCCGTACTCGGCCGCCATCTCGTCCAGCCGGGCGCGCAGCGCGTCCGGGGCCGCGCCGGCCGGCAGGTCGAAGTGCACCCGCAGGAAGAAGCGGCCGGTCTCTTCGTCACCGAACTGCTGCGAATCGAGGATGTTGCAACCCGATTCGAACAACAGGCCGCTGACGCGGAAGACGATGCCGGTGCGGTCGGGGCAGGACAGGGTCAGGATGTAGTCGTTGTGCTGCATGATTCAGTGGGAAGAATGAGAAGAAGCGTCGTCCGCCAGGCGCGCCAGGGTTTCCTCGGCCAGTGCCAGGCTGGAAGTCAGCCCGGGCGATTCTATGCCAAACAGGTTCACCAGGCCGGGCACGCCATGGGCGGCCGGGCCGGCGATGACGAAATCGGCGGCCGGCTCGTGCGGACCGGAGATCTTGGGGCGGATGCCGGTATAGCCCGGCGCCAGGGCGTCGTCCGGCAGGGCCGGCCAGTAGCTGCGCACGGCGGCGTAGAAGACCTCGGCGCGGGCCGGGTCGATGGTGTAGTCCTCGGTGCCGACCCACTCGGTGTCGGGGCCGAACTTGGCCTGGCCGCCCATGTCGAGCGTCAGGTGCACGCCCAGGCCGGCGTGTTGCGGCACGGGGTAGATCAGGCGCGAGAACGGCGCGCGGCCGGACAGCGTGAAATAGCTGCCCTTGCACAGGTAATCGGTGGGGATGCTGGCGGCCGGCACGCCCTCGATGCGGCGCGCCAGCGCCGGCGCCTGCAGGCCGGCCGAATTGATCAACACGTTGCAGCTCAGGCTCATGGCGTCATCGCCGCCGAACTGCAGATCGAAGCCGCCTTCGGGGCGCACCCGGCCGGACACCAGCGGGGTGTGGAACACGCACTGGGCGCCGGCGTTCTCGGCATCGCCCTGGTAGGCCAGCATCAGCGCGTGGCTGTCGACGATGCCGGTGGACGGCGACACCAGCGCCGCCGTGCAGCGCAGCGCCGGTTCCAGCCGCATGGCGTCTTCGCCGGAAATGAACTGCAGATCGTCCACGCCGTTGGCGCGGGCGCGCTGCGCGATGCCTTCGAGCTGGGCGGCCTGCTCGGCGCTGGTGGCCACGATCAGCTTGCCCAGCCGCTTGTGCGGAATGCCGCGCTCGGCGCAATAGGCGTACAGCAGATGCTTGCCGCGCACGCACAGGCGGGCCTTGAGGCTGCCCGCCGGGTAATAGATGCCGGCGTGGATGACTTCGGAATTGCGCGAGCTGGTGCCGGTGCCGATCGCCTCGGTGGCCTCGGCCACCAGCACCTCGCGGCCCGACTGGGCCAGGGCGCGGGCGATGGCCAGGCCGACCACGCCCGCGCCGATGACGACGCAATCGATGTCGGCGCTCATGGCTTCCCGCCTTCCGCACGGGCGCCGGCGGGCGTCAGGTCGAAACCGCCCGCGTGGAAGACCAGCGGCGGTTCGCCGCTATGGCCGCAACGTTCGACTTCTCCCACCATGATGACGTGATCTCCCTCGACATAGCGGCTGCGGTTGTGGCATTCGAACCAGGCGGCGCAATGGCCGTCCAGCATCGGCGTGCCGCCCGGCGCGTGGTGCACGGTCAGGCCGGCATAACGGTCCGGCGTCTTGCCGGTGGCGAAGCGCCGCGCCAGCGCAATCTGGTCGGCGCTCAATACATTGACCACGTAGCGCTGGCACTGCTCGAAGGCGGCCAGCGACGAGGAATTGCGCGACAGGCTCCACAGCACCAGCGGCGGATTCAGGGACACCGAATTGAACGAGCTGACCGTCAGGCCAATGGGGGCGCCATCGAGGTCGGCGGTGGTCACGACCGTGACGCCGGTGGCGTAGCGGCCGAGCGCGGTGCGGAAGAAGGCAGCGTCGAAATCAGGGGAGGAGGCTGGCATGCAATTGAGAAATGGGGCGGGCGCCGTGGCCGGCGCCCGGCGGCGTCAGGGCGACAGGCGCTCGATCTTCCAGCCCTGGCCGTCGGCGACGTAGCGCAGGCGGTCGTGCAGGCGCGAGGGCCGGCCTTGCCAGAATTCCATCGAGGTGGGCTTGAGGCGGTAGCCGCCCCAGTGCGGCGGGCGCGGCGGCTGGTCGCCGTAGCGGGCGCGGAATTCCTGCTCGCGGGCTTCGAGTTCGGCGCGGGTGATGGGCTGGCTCTGGCGCGAGGCCCAGGCGCCGATGCGCGAACCGGCCGGGCGGCTGTGGTAGTAGGCGTCCGATTCCTCGGCCGGCACTTTTTCCACCACGCCCTCGATGCGCACCTGGCGCTCGAGCGGTTGCCAGAAGAACAGCAGGCAGGCGCGC
This sequence comes from Achromobacter sp. SIMBA_011, assembly GCF_046535435.1. Taxonomy (NCBI): domain Bacteria; kingdom Pseudomonadati; phylum Pseudomonadota; class Betaproteobacteria; order Burkholderiales; family Alcaligenaceae; genus Achromobacter; species Achromobacter sp. SIMBA_011. The sequence goes on from NZ_JAWRWN010000008.1 coordinate 174,087, forward strand.
GGCTCGGCCAGCAGGTCGGCGCCCTTGCGCGACTCGTAGTTGGTGAAGAACGTGAAGCCGTGTTCGTCGAAACCCTTGATCAGGACGATGCGGGCGCTGGGCTGGCCGGCGGCGTCGACGGTGGCCAGGGTCATGGCGTTGGGCTCGGGCACCTTGGCGGCCAGGGCCTCGTCGAACCAGCGGGTGAACTGCTCGAACGGGGACGCGGCGGCCTCGCTTTCCAGCAGCACGTTCTTTTCGTAGCTTTGACGCAGATCGGAGACAGACATGGGACGTTTGATTCAGCGTTGATAACAAGCAGTTTATACCGCCGAAGAAACGCTCCCCTCATTGACCCCGCGCAGGGGCCGGACAAGTTTTTGCGCCGCGAGGGCCTCTGGCGCCTTTCGGCCAGGCCTGGCGGCCCCGCGCCGGGCTCGCTTCAGGCGCCCTCGGGCAGGGTGTGGCTGTCCTGTTCCAGGCGCCGGGCGATGGCGTCCAGGCGGGCATCGTGGATGCCGGCGGCGCGCAGGGCCTGGGCGGTCTGCACCACGTAGTCGGTGCAGGGGCCGTAGCGGCCGGCGGCCCGCCGCACGATGGCCAGCAGCTCGGCCTCGGGCAGCGCGCGGATGTAGGCCGGGTTGTCCCGGTTCATGATGAAGACCAGGGCGCGGACCGGGCCGGCCTCCGTGCTGCAATTGATCCAGCGGGGCAGGTAGGCGCCGGTGGACATTTCCCGGTCCCACAGGGCGGGGAAATAGGTCGGCACCTGGCGGCCGGCCAGGCGGTAGACCACGCCGCGGCAGGAGCCGCCGCGATCCAGGCCGAACACCAGCCCGGGGCATTCCGGCGTGCCGCGGTTGACCCGCGACCACAGGCACAGCGCGCGGTGGTGGCCGCGCAGGGTGGCCAGGCGGCGCTCTTCGAAATCGAAGTCGGGGCGCCAGATCAGTGACCCGTACCCATATACCCAGACGTCCTCGCCGTCGCGCCAATGGCGCAAGGCATCCTGCAACGATGCCTGCCGTTCTTCAGGGGTCCAGAGGCGGAAAGGCAGGCTGGCGCCGGCCACGGGAGGAGAGGACTGCATGTTCACGACTACGGTTTCCGGTCAGGCTCGAGCGGGGGGTTGCGATTGGCCCACCCCCCGGCCATCAGGGCCACGGAATAGGCCCAGAACAGGGGAGCGACGCCAATGACCGCACCCAGCGCGCCGAAGGTCAGCGGCAGGGACACCTGGGAACCGTTGATCAGCGCCATCCGCAGCCCCACGGCTTCAGCGGCGCGGCCCGGCGGCGAATGCTGGTGCAGTAGTGAAAGCATACTCGGTTGGCAGCATCCCAGCGCAAGCCCCAGGATGAAGGACAGCACGATCAGGACGCCAACGTCGGTGAACAGCGGGTAAAGCATGAAGTCGATGGCGGCGGTGGCCATCGCCACCCGCACCAGCGTCCAGGAACGCACCCGGCGCTGGATCAGGGGCAGAACCAGGCGGATGATGAACGTTGCCGCCGCGAAGGACGCAAGAATGACGCCGATGGTGGTGGCGGACAGGCCGATGGCGACGCCGAAGATGGGCACCACGAACAGATGCGTGTCCCAGGCCCCGGACAGGATGGTGTTGACCATCAGGATGCGGCGCAGCGCGGGCACCGCCAGCAGCTCGGTCACGCGGCGGCGCTGCGCTTCCTTGGCGCCGGCCAGTTGCGAATCCACCGCCTTCAATTGGTGCCGCAGCGCGTACAGGCCGGCGGCCGACAGCAGCGGGCCCAGCGTCAGCAGGCCGAAGGCCAGCCGGGTGCCGAGATGGTCGATCGCCAGTCCGGCGATCAGCGGACCCGAGAAACCCGAACCGGCCAGCGCCAGCGACATCAGCGAGAAATTGCGCAGGCGCTGGGTCGGCTCGGCATGGCCCAGCAGGTCCTGCGTGGCCACCTGGTGCAGCATGAAGCCGATGCCGATGCAACAGGACGCCACCAGCAGCGCGAACTGGGTCTGCGACAGGAACGGCAGCGCCGTGCCGACCGCCACCAGCGTGGTGCCGATGACCAGCGGCCGGACGATGCCGACCCGGTCCACCCAGCGGCCGGCGCGCACCGAGAACAGCATGGGCAGCACCGCGAACACGGCCACCAGGGTGCCGACCTTGAAGGTCGACAAGCCCATCTGCAGCGCTGTCAGGGACACGGTGATGCGTCCTCCGGTCAGCGCCACGTGGTTCAGCATGGCCAGCACGCACAACAGCGCCGCCCCGGAAAATTCCGGGGCGGCGCTGTTTGAAGAGGGGGAGGGGGGCGGATTGGACACGGATACGGCTTAACTGCATTCATTCTGTCCCTATCGTCGCCCTATGTCGAGGCGTGGTTTTTTTGCGCCGCCGCATTCCGCGATCGCCAGTGGCGACAAGATAGGCGCCATCTATGGCCCATCTGGGATAGGGATGCGGCAAGATGGCACCATGTTGGCGGCACGGTTCCATAGAATGGAAACGCTAATGCGCCGCAACAGATGTATCGTTCGTGCAACGGAACAATTTTGCCCGCCCCGGACCCAATGCCGGGGCCTTTACCGTTTTTCACCCTTTCGCCACAGATTGGCCATGCTTTGACGCAGCCCCCCGTTTAGGATGAGCGGGCAGTATGGGTACGCACAGCCGGCCCGATCCGTATCGAGTTATTCGAGCGGTGGACGATGCCTCCGCCGCCTCCTCCGAACTGGTTCAATGAAAAAGCCTCGTAGCAAAGTCCAGCGTTACGTCCTGATCGCCGTCGTTCTCCTGATCATCGCCTTTGGCGTCCGCGCCGCCTTCTTCTCGTCGCCGCCGCCGCCTACTTTCGCCGTGGCCGAGGTCGTCCGCGGCAACCTCGAAGACAGTGTGCTGGCCAGCGGCACCATGGATGCCATCGAGCGTGTCAGCGTCGGCGCGCAAGCCACCGGCCAGTTGAAGTCGCTCAAGGTGGCGCTGGGCGATCGGGTGACCCGAGGCCAGTTGGTCGCCGAGATCGACGACCTGACCCAGCAGAATGAATTGCGTAATACACAGGCCGCGCTGCAGACGCGCCGCGCCGAGCGCGCCGCCAAGGTCGCCACCCTGAAGCAGGCCGAGCTGGCGTTTCGCCGCCAGCGCCAGATGCTGGCGGCCGACGCCAGTTCACGCGAGGCGTATGAATCTGCCGAGGCCACGCTGAGCGTGACGCGGGCGGAGATCGCCGCGCTCGACGCCCAGATCGTCCAGGCCGAGATCGAGGTCGACAAGGCCAAGGTCAACCTGGGCTACACCCGCATCGTGTCGCCCATCGACGGCGTGGTGGTGGCGGTGGTCACCAAGGAAGGCCAGACCGTCAACGCGATCCAGAGCGCGCCCACCATCATCAAGGTGGCCCAGGTGGCCACCATGACCATCAAGGCGCAAATCTCCGAGGCCGACGTGACCCGCGTCAAGCCGGGCCTGCCCGTGTACTTCACCATCCTGGGCGAGCCGGACCACCGCTATCACGCCACGCTGCGCGCGGTGGAGCCGGCGCCGGATTCGATCCAGAAGGACGACGCCGCCACGTCGCTGACCTCGTCCAGCTCCACATCCACCAGCGCGGCCGTCTATTACAACGGGCTGTTCGACGTGCCCAACCCCGACGAGAAGCTGCGCATCTCCATGACCGCGCAGGTTTCCATCGTGCTGGGCGAGGCGCGCGACGCCGTGGTGGTGCCGGCCTCGGCCCTGGGCAAGCGCGGCGAGGACGGGCGCTACGAGGTGCGGGTGGTCGGCAAGGACAACCAGACCGAGACCCGCAAGGTCAAGATCGGCATGAACAACAACGTGCAGGCGCAGGTGCTGGAAGGCCTGGAGGTGGGCGAGCGCGTGGTGTCGGCCGACGCCGCGCCGGTGGCCGCCGCGGCGGGACGCTGACATGGCCGAACCGTTGATTTCGCTGTCCGGCGTCCGGCGCGAATTCCCCGCTGGCGAGCAGACCATCGCCGTTCTCAAGGACATCAACCTGACCATCGAGGCCGGGGAAATGGTGGCCATCGTCGGCGCGTCCGGTTCGGGCAAGTCGACCCTGATGAACATCCTGGGCTGCCTGGACCGCGCCACCAGCGGCGACTACCGCGTCAGCGGCCGCAGCACGGGCGAACTGGATCCGGACGAGCTGGCCGAGCTGCGCCGCGAGCATTTCGGCTTCATCTTCCAGCGCTACCACCTGCTGTCCGACCTGACGGCGCAGGGCAACGTCGAAGTGCCGGCCGTCTACGCCGGCAAGCGTCGCGAGGCCCGGCTGAAACGCGCCGCCGACCTGCTCGAGCGCCTGGGGCTCGGCGAACGCACCGGCCACCGGCCCGGCCAGTTGTCCGGCGGCCAGCAGCAGCGTGTGAGCATCGCCCGCGCGCTGATGAATGGCGGCGACATCATCCTGGCCGACGAGCCGACCGGCGCGCTGGACACGCACACCGGCCAGGAAGTGCTGCGCATCCTGGAGGAACTGAACGCCGCCGGCCACACCATCATCCTGGTCACCCACGACATGAACGTGGCGCGGCACGCGCAGCGCATCATCGAGATCAGCGACGGCGAGATCATCTCGGACCAGCGCAACCCCGACGCGCCGCGCATCGAGGTCAAGCGCGAGGAGGCGGCGCCGCTGCCGCCGCGGCCGGCCTGGCAGGCCTACCTGGACCGCTGCGGCGAAGCGCTGCGCATGGCGCTGCTGGCCATGAACGCGCACCGCCTGCGCACCTCCCTGACCATGCTGGGCATCATCATCGGCATCGCCGCGGTGGTGTCAGTGGTGGCGCTGGGCGAGGGTTCGCGCCAGAAGATCCTCGAAGACATCAGCGAGATCGGCACCAATACCGTCGAAGTGTTTCCCGGCAAGGACTTCGGCGACGAAAAGGCCCTGACCATCCGCACCCTGGTGCCGGCCGATGCCGAGGCCCTGTCACGCGAGTCCTACGTGGACAGCGTCACGCCCGAGGTTTCCACCAGCAACACGCTGCGCTATCGCAACGTGGCGGTGAATGGCTCGATCCAGGGCGTGGGCGAGCAGTATTTCCGGGTGCGCGCCGTCAAGCTGGCGCAGGGCAAGTTCTTCGACGCCACCAGCGTGGCGCGGCGCGCCCAGGAAGTGGTGATCGACGAGAGCACCCGCAAGACCCTGTTCGGTTCGTACACCGACCCGATCGGTCAGGTGGTGTTCCTGGGGTCGATGCCGGCGCGGGTGATCGGCGTCACCAAGAAGAACGACACGGTGTTCGGCAACAACGAGACCTTGAACGTGTGGATTCCCTACACCACGGCGCTGTCGCGCGTGCTGGGGCAGCAGCACCTCAAAAGCATCACCGTGCGCGTCAACGACGCCGCGCCGCCGGCGGCGGCCGAGCAGGCCATCACCAAGGTGCTGCTGCGGCGCCACGTGGTGAAGGATTTCTTCGTGTTCAACACCGACGCCATCCGCAAGACCATCGAGCGCACCACGGCCACCATGACGCTGCTGGTATCGCTGATCGCGCTGATCTCGCTGATGGTGGGCGGTATCGGCGTCATGAACATCATGCTGGTGTCGGTCACCGAGCGTACCCGCGAGATCGGCGTGCGCATGGCGGTGGGCGCGCGGCGCAGCGACATCATGCAGCAGTTCCTGATCGAAGCCGTGCTGGTCTGCCTGATCGGCGGCGCCGTGGGTATCGCGCTGTCGCTGGGCCTGGGCGTGCTGGTCTCGAAAGCGACCGGCGGGTCCTTCCGCATGATCTATTCCACCGCGTCGATGGTGGCGGCATTCACCTGCTCGACCCTGATCGGTGTGCTGTTTGGTTATCTCCCGGCGCGCAACGCGGCGCGCCTGGATCCCGTCGAGGCCCTGGCCCGGGAATGAGAACGATGAAAGCTGTTTCCCTGATCCGCAAACCCGCCGCCCTGGCTCTGGTGCTGGCCCTGGCCGGCTGCGGCGGCCTGCTCAAGAGCGAATACGAAACGCCGCGGACGCAGTCGCCGGCCGCCTGGCTCCACGGCACGGGCGCCGACGCGCCGGCCAACGCGCTGGCCGCTGGCGGCGCCTGGTGGCGCAATTTCAACGACCCGGTGCTGGACGGCCTGGTCGATGGCGCGCTGGCGCGCAACAACGACCTGGCCGCCGCCGCCATCCGCGTGCGCCGCGCGCAATTGCAGGCCGGGCTGGCGCAGGACCAACTGATCCCGCAACTGTCCGGCACCGGCAACGTGACGCGCGCGCGCAACCTGCGCGGCGAACGCGAAATCACGCGCACCAACAGCGCCGAATTGTCGATCGGCTACGAGGTCGACCTGTGGGGCAAGCTGTCGCGCCAGCTCGACGCCGCCGAGTGGGAAGCGCTCGCCAGCGAGCAGGACCGCCAAAGCTCCGCGCTGTCGCTGGTGGGCACGACCGCCACGCTGTATTGGCAGACCGCCTTCATCAACCAGCGCATCGCCAGCAGCCTGGAGAGCATCGCCTACGCCCGCAAGACGCAGGAACTGGTGCGCGCGCAATACGCCGCCGGCGGCGCCTCGGCGCTGGAAGTGGCCGAGGCCGAACAGACCGTGGCCAGCCAGCAGGCGGCGCACGCGCTGCTGGTGCAGCAACGGGTGGAATACGTGAACGCGCTGGCGATCCTGTTCGACGGCCCGCCCGACCGCACCATGGCCGACCCGCAACGCCTGCCGCAGTACCCGCTGCCGCAGGCGCGCGAAGGCGTGCCGGCCGAACTGCTGGGCCGCCGTCCGGACCTGCGCGCCGCCGAACTGCGCCTGCGGGAGTCGTTGTCCAACATCGACGCGGCCCGCGCCAGTTTCTATCCGACCCTGAACCTGACCGGCGCGCTGGGCAGCTCCAGCCCGACGCTGTCGAATGTGCTGCAGAACCCCGTGGGCACGCTGACGGGGGCGCTGACGCTGCCGTTCCTGCAGTTCAACCGCCTGAACCTGAACCTGAAGGTCTCGCGCGCGGATTTCGACGAACGGGTGGTGAGCTTCCGGCAGGCCTTGTACCAGGCCATGGCGGATGTGGAAAACGCGTTGTCGAACCGGACGCAGTTGCGCCTGCAGGCGGAGCAGTTGGACGCGTCGCTGAAGGCGGCGCGCGAGGCGGAGCGCCTGTACGAGGTGCGCTACCGAGCGGGATCGGTGTCGTTGCGGTTCTGGCTGGATGCGCAAGAGAAACGGCGCGCAGCCGAGATCGCGCGGGACGAGAATGCCCTGAATCGGTTGGTGAATCAGGTGAAGGTCTATCAGGCGCTGGGAGGGGACGATGCCGTCGTCATGGCCGGTGCTGGCGCGGTGGACGGCCGATGAGCGGATCGCGCCCATAGCGCGTTGAAAAAAGCCCCGGCGTCGGCGCGCGATATCGCCGGCGCCAGCGCTGAAATCCGATCGCGTCCGATCCTCCTGGCCGCGTCAACTTCGATATTGGCTCGGGCAGTTCGCAAGCTGACCCGCAGCGCTTCGGCCTGTTCCCGAATCGTCGCCTATGCCGTCAGATTCGGACGGTTTCACCTGATGCAATAGAAGACGGAAAGCAGCGTCAGCCGACGCTGAATCATGAAGGCCGTCGCTACAATCTATTGACCGCGCAATACCCCGCCAGACTGATCACGTTCACCGCAACGTACGATCACCGTCACCGAAATACTCAGAATGAACTTGCGACTGCTGAAGTACTTCGCTGTGTTGGCCGACGAGTTGAACTATCGCCGCGCCGCCGAACGGCTGCATATTGAAATCTCGCCGTTGTCTCGGGCGATTCAATCGCTGGAAACCACCTTGGGGGTGTCTCTTTTTGTGCGGTCCAACCGTGGCACCCTGCTCACGCCGGAGGGGGAAGCGCTACGGGAGCACATTCCGGCCATATTCAGCGCAATCGGTCAGGCGCGCGACAGCGTCCTAGGCGTGGCCGTTGGCAATCGCGGCGCGCTACATATTGCCCTGTCAGAAGGAATGAACCCGACGCGACTGGCCACGTTGATGGCCGGTTGCCGCGCGGACGAGCCGCGCGTGGTCATTCATTTTTCGGAGGTGCCGTTCGCCCAGCAGCTCGCAGGCCTGGACCAAGGCCTTTACGACCTGGGTTTCGCGCCATCCGACCACGTGGGCCGCGGCATCGTGGCTGAACGAGCCTGGCAAGACCCGATCCATGTGATTCTCCCCACCGGCCACCCGCTGCTGGCGATGGAAGTGATTCCATTGAGCGAGGTTCTCAGGCATCCCCTGGTACTTGGCGATCCCAAGTATTGCGAGGGATGCCGCCGGCAAATCGACCGCTTGATCAGTAAGGGTTCGGCCCAACCTCTCGTGGCGGCGCAGGTGCAATCGACCTATCTCATGCTTTCGATGGTGGCCGCTGGCGTCGGCCTCGCACTGGTGGGCGCTTCCCAGGCCCTTTCAAGCTGGGAACTCGGCATCCTCAGCCGTCCGCTGGCCGAGCCGGCGGCGTTGACGACCTGGCTCCTGCGCTCAACCCGCGTCGCACGCCAGAACGTGACGCGCTTCGTTGAGCGGGTGATTGCCATGCGCGAAGACACCTCTCCACCTTCCCGCGCGCGGTAAACGGCCACTATCGGCGCGTGAGCCTGGCTCGATCACATCCACACGTTACCTTTTGGGCCTATCACGTTGCCCATAAGGCAACGTGATAGGCCTTTCGCCGTTCTAGATTGAAAGATCCAATTCCCTGCCTTTGTAGCGCTTTTGGAAAAGAAGTCAGGGGTGTCAATTGCTGGAATCAATCAGGAGCTGCTTGTGCAAGTATCCAATTCAACGCTGTCAGGTCCGAGCGGCCCGCTCGGATTCAACTATTCGTCCACGCGGTTCACTACGGACGCGAATGGGGAAGCCCGCTTCACCGAAGTCATGGGTTCTGCGAAGCAAAAATATATCGAAAGCCCCCCCGCATCGAAGGCCGTGACCCTGTCTGATAAGGCGGTGGCGCTGTCAAATAAGGAGTCGGAAGATAAGGATGCAGATCTCAGCTTGTTGACGGCCTGGACACCTGAAGAGTTGGCTCGCTTTGCTAACAACTATACCGAGGAGGAACGGTATCAACGGCTCGAGACTTGGGCTTTCTTCGGCGATGGGGCCGCATGTGACTGCAGCGACGCAATTTATGGGGGGCCGGATTACTACGCGACTACGAGAATTCCGATCACTCCTGAAAGTAAAATGATCGATAAACGACAAGCCGATGCGTGCAATGCCGAATTGAAAGCCATGTATGCCGCCGAGAAGGCAAAGGGCAGTTCAGCAATGGATATCTATAAAAAAATGGGGCATGTGATTTTGTCTCAGCCGAACGATTTCGCCTACAGATTCGGATTGAGTGTCAAGTATCGTGAAGCGGTAGAGTCAATGGATCCGTGGGGAGGTCACGGGAATCCGTTCGTTAATGGTATTACGTCCATCACGTATGTCCCACCAGATGAATCAGACGCTGGGACGCCTACGCAGACAAAGGATGAAATTTCCCGAAGCGTGTTGCAGCACAAAGTGCATGCTATGGAACGGGACAGGCAATACCTGCTGATGGATTTGCTTTATGGAAAATTGGGTCATACGTCGAAGGCATCCAATCGCTCGGTATAGATTATTAATTTCAGAGTGGCACGCTCTTATGTGCCTTTCCGAAAAAAACCCGATGCGTTCCATCGGGTTTTTTTATGATCGTGGCTCAATCTGATTTTTCTCTTTGATGTAGCGACGGTCCGCTAAGCAATGATGGGATTTTTCATGGTCTGACCAATTCGGTCGCGCGTGTTCCAAAAATAACAACATGCAATCCCATTGTGGCGCTCAAATTGAGTTGCAGGTTATCAACCTGTCGTCCTGTATGTTGATCGGGCCTCGCCAGCAAAAGCCGGGGAAGTTCAGCATCAGCCGATGATCGATACGAAGTTCACCTTTTTTTGGAAGAGATTTTATGAAGAATGGATTGCTGAATGCGTTGATGGCTGCTTCGCTGCTGTTCTCCGGCAGCGCATTCGCCGGGGATTATGTTTGGTCCGCTGATAATGGTAGCGACTCCGTGTCAAGGAAGGGGGCGACAACAATTGTTATGTATCGGCCGGCTAATTTTCTCGTCTCACCCTCGGGTAAAAAATAAAGGGTGTGCAAGTGCAGCTTCGAGATAGCGCCCAGGCGGATGTATCGATGCAGGTTTGCTACGGTAATACAGTTAATTGCCTTCCGATATCCTACGATGGGAGAATTTACCAATATTTTGTTGGCAGTCCTGCCGATAATACGTTCTATGTCAAATATACCGGTACGGGTGCCGGGCCGTACCCCAGGTACATAATTTCCTCGATGGTGGTGTATTACAACGACTAAGCAAGTTCCGATCGATAGTGGGTCATTGCCGGTTTGGCTATAACCCGCTATCGAATACATTTGAATCGATTTGGACCTTTTGACTGATGCGGCTTGCAAGATGCTGCACCATCCGCTCATTCACGTCACACATGTCAGCCATGCCTATCGCATGAGCAGCCAATCCGTATCCGTGCTACGGGACGTGACGCTCGGGATCCACCCCGGCGAAACCTGCGCGCTGCTTGGGGCGTCCGGTTCCGGCAAGAGCACCTTGCTCAATATCCTGGGCTTGCTCGACCGGCCGTCGGCCGGCCAGTTCCTGTTTCGCGGACGCGACATGCTGGATATGGACGAGAACGCTCGCGCCTGGGTTCGCAATCGAGAGATCGGGTTCGTTTTTCAGTCCTTCAACCTGTTGCCCCGTATGAACGCCCTCGATAACGTTGCCTTGCCACTGTTCTATCGTGGTATCCCGCGAGCCCAGGCGCGGGCCACGGCCACGGATTGGCTTCGTCAAGTTGGATTGGCCGATCGCGGCGGGCATCTCCCTGCCGATCTCTCCGGCGGGCAGCGCCAGCGGGTCGCCATTGCCCGCGCCTTGGTCGGCAATCCCTCCGTCATTCTTGCGGACGAACCGACCGGTAATCTGGATCAAGCTTCAGCCGAGAGCATCATGGCCTTGCTCATGGGGCTGAATCGCGAGCGGGCGGTCACGATCGTGATGGTGACGCATGATGCCAACCTGGCTGGCCGCTTCTCGCGCCAGCTTCATGTGCGCGACGGTGTGTTGCATGAACCCTGCCACTGCGATGAAAGACGTTGATTTCCGGTGTTCCGGTGCATGCGCGGTCCATCGCTGACGCAAACTGCGCTGCAAGCGGCTGACAGCCTGCGCCAAATGGGTCGCAGGGCCTTGTTGGCTTTGCTCGGCATCATGGTCGGCAGCACCGCCATCATCGCGCTCCTGAACATCGGGCATAGCGCCGCCGAACAGGTGATGCGCATGTTCAAGGACATGGGTACGGACGTCCTGGTGGTGACTTTCCCGGTGACGGGCGCCAAGCCGCGCGCGCTGCCCCGCGCGTTGGATGCCGGCGCGTTGGCGCAAGCCGTGCCGGGCATCCGCCATGCGGCGCCCCTGTCGGTCTACAACGTGCCGCTGCGTTTCCCGGGACGTACGATGGTTCCCAGGATCGTAGGCACGACGCCGGATCTTGCCGCCGCGATGAATCTGCGCATGGAGCGCGGCCGTTTCCTGTCGCCGTTCGATCGTCATGCCACGTTTGCCGTCGTCGGTGCGGAAATCGCGCGTGAACTGGGCAGTCCGGCGCATCCGCTCGCCCTGGGTGCCTCGCTGCAAATTGGCGGCTACTTCTATCAGGTCATCGGCGTCACGCGCAGCATGAAGGGGAATCCGCTGATTCCGGTCGATGCGGACCGATCGGTGATCGTTCCCATTGAAGGGCTGCACCGATTGTTTCCCAAGCCTGAACTCGGCGCCATCCTGGCCAGGGCGACGCCTATGGCCGACCTTGTGGAAACGGCCAGCGCGCTGCGCGGGTATGTCGGCACGCAGGTGCCCGGCAGGGAGGTCCAGGTGGATATTCCCCGGCAGTTGATTGATGGTCTCGAGCGTCAGTCCCGAACCTTTTCATATCTGCTCGCGGGACTGGGCGCGATCTCATTGCTGGTGGGCGGTGTGGGCGTGATGAACGTGATGCTGATGAGTGTTTCCGAAAGGCGGCGCGAGATCGGCGTTCGCTTGGCGCTCGGGGCGACCCGGCGCGACATCCGCCTGTTGTTCCTCGCCGAGGCGGGTCTGTTGGCCATTGTGGGCGCGGCGCTGGGCGCAGTGTTCGGCGTTGGCGCGGCCTACGCTTTTGCGCGCTTCTCCGGTTGGGATTTCGTGCTGGCGCCCGCGTCCTTGCCCTTGGGAATGGGCACGGCGCTGCTGACGGGCTTGTTCTTCGGTTGGTATCCGGCCGTCGCGGCTTCGCGGCTGGAGCCTGTCCAGGCCTTGCGCGATGCGTAGTGCGGCGCGGATGCTCATCGTGGCGCTTGGGTTGGTGGCGCTGTCACCCGTGGCACGCGCGGGTGATGACCCGTTGCCGTCTCGCCCGACCATGCGGTATCAGGCGCCGGCCGTGTTGGGCGAAGGCGTCGTCGATCTGACTTTGACAGATGCCGTCTTTCTCGGCTTGCGCGCCAATCGCGGCATACGCAGCGCCTACCTGACCCGCGTGGCGCAGAAGTTCGACCTGCGCGTGGCCGAGGATTTCTTTTCGCCCAAGCTTCTCGTTACCGGGCAGATCACCGGCAACGGCAATCAGGACGATCGTTCGCGGCAGGGGGTGCTTTCGCCCGCGGCGACGATGGTAGGCGAATTCGGCACGCGTTTCAGCCTGGGTTGGACCAGCCAATTGAGCAAGGCCAACCGGGCGGGAGGGTTCCGCGACGACGGCGTCACGCTCGCGATCATCCAACCCTTGCTGCGCGGCGCGGGCCGCGAGGTGGCAACCGCGCCCTTGCGCATGGCGCGCTTGATCGAGCAAAGCAATCGGCTGACTTTGCAGGATTCGGTTTCCCTGACCGTTACGCAGATCGTCCAGGCCTACTGGCAATTGATGCGGGCGCAAGAGCAAGTCACCATTGCCAAGGCGGCATTGCAGCGTTCCCAAGCGCTTCTGGAGATCAACCAGGCGCTGATCGCGGCCGGACGCATGGCGCGGGTCGACCTGGTGCAGACGGAGGCCGATGTGGCCGCCCAGGAGTTCAATGTCGAGAATGCCGATAACGATCTCAACGCCAGCCGATTGATGTTGCTGCAACTGCTGGCCTTGGATCTGCGCAGCCGGATCCGGGCCAGCGACACGCCCGGGAAAATGCCCTCGACGCTCAGCGTGCAGGATGCCCAGCGCATCGCGTTGACGCACCAACCGCGGTATTTGCAGCAGGTGATCGCCCGGGAACAGGCCGATATCAATCTTGCGGTCGCGCGCGACAACCGCCTGTGGGATGTTTCCCTGATGGGCGGCGCCAGCCAGGGGCGGACAAGGCGATCGAGCCATTCGGAGGCGGTGTCCGATCGCCATTGGGACGGGTATGTGGGTGTCCAGGTCCAGATACCGATCGGGGACCTGAGCGCGCGACAGGCTGCCGTCCATGCAAAAGCCGACGCGGACAACCAGGCGCTGCTGCTCGAAGACGCCGAACAGCAGTTGGCGCTGGACGTGAATAACGCGGTGCGGGAACTGGCCTCTCGATGGCGCCAGTACGAAATCGCGGGACGCGTTCGCGATCTTTCACGCAAGAAGCTCGAGATCGAACGCCAGAAACTGCAGGCAGGACGATCGAGCAATTTTCAGGTGCTGGCCTTTGAAACCGATCTACGCGGGGCGGAGAACGCCCGACTCAATGCCTTGATCGGCTATCTGGATGCACAGGCGCAGTTGGACCTGAAGCTTGGCATGACATTGCAAAGTTGGGGTATCTCGCTGAATGACTAAGCGCTTTGCCTATAAATCCGGCCTGATGGCAGCGGGCGTGGCCGTGCTTGCCGTCGCGGCGATCGCCTTTGCATGGCATCGGCCGCCTGGCGGCAGGGCGCAAGATAAACCCTCGCCCTGGACATTGGTTTCTCCTCGGCCGGTCGAGATTCGTCTGGGCGTGGCGGGAAAGATCGTTTCGGCGCAGATCGTCACAATCACAGCGCCCTTCGATGGCAATATCAAGTCGCTTGAGGTGTCGGAAGGGCAGCGGGTGGAGGCGGGCCAGCGCCTGCTCGAGATGGATGTGACCGAACTCGACATACAGCGACGCCAGGCGCTGAGCGAACAGATCAAGGCGCGCAAGCTCCTGAGCGACATCGACCACTGGGAGTCTGGCCCTGACGTCGCCCGCGCTCGTCAAACCCTGTCGAGCGCGCGTCTCAGTCTGAGCGACACGCATCAGAAGCTGGTTGAGACCAGGCAGCTCTATGAGCGCGGAATCGTGCCCCGCATGGAGCTGGATGCGTTGATCCAGCAGGAAAAGATGCAATCCCTGTCGGTGGCCTCGGCAGAGGCGGAACTCGCGGACGCCCGGGAACGCGGCAAGGGGCAATCGCGGCAACTCGCGGAAATGGAGGTGGCCAATGCCACGGCCCGGCTCAATGCGCTGGCCGATGAGGCCTCCGGCGTGGTGGTGGCGCCGTTTTCGGGTGTCGTGATCCGGGTCCCGGGCAACGGCGATGGCAGGCGGGACGCCGCCGGAGAGCCATTGTTGGCGGGCGCCAAGGTTGGGCAGGGCCAGGGCCTGTTGGCCATTGCCAACGTCGCGCGGGTCCATGTCGTGGCCAAGGTCGACGAGACGGATCTGAATCGGCTGCGTCCAGGCCAGCCGGTGGAAATACGTGGCGAAGGATTCAGGGACCTGGCGCTTTCCGGCGAATTGGAATCGATCGGGGTGCAGGGACTCGAGGGAGACTCGCAGGCGGGCACGATGTATCGGGTAGTGATTGCATTGCCGCCGCTGACGGCGGCGCAACAGGCGGTGGTGCGGCTGGGAATGACGGCGAGCGCCTCGATCGTGATATTTCATGATGAGCAGGCGATGGTGGTGCCGGCCACGGCGATTCGTACTGACGCGGGAAAGAGCCTTGTCCGGTTTCGTGAATCGGCAAGCTCCACCGAGCGGTCGATCGTGGTCTCGGCCGGGCCTGCCACGCCGGACGGGGTGGTCGTGACGGGTCTTGCACCGGGTTATGTCCGGGATGCATGGCAACCTTCGCCGTGAAAAGACCCGGGGGGATCGCCCGACGCGCGTCCATATAAAATACCCCCCATGACCGCCCCAGAAGAAAAAGCCGACATCGCCCGCCGCTTCGGCAGCCTGTCCCGCCTCTACGGCCCCGAGGCTCCCGCCCGCCTCCAGAATGCCCACATCGCCGTCGCCGGGCTGGGCGGCGTAGGCTCGTGGACGGTCGAAGCGCTGGCCCGCTGCGGCGTCGGCGCCCTGACGCTGATCGACCTGGACCACATCGCCGAATCCAACGTCAACCGGCAGATCCACGCCCTGACGCAGACCCTGGGGCAGTCCAAGGTGGATGCCATGGCCGAACGCATCCTGGCCATCAATCCCGAATGTCGCCTGACCCGTGTGGACGATTTCGTTTCTCCGGAAAACGTCGCGCAAGTGCTGCCCGGCCCCTACAGCGCCATCATCGACTGCACCGACCAGGCCGCCGCCAAGATCGCCATGATCCTGCATGCGCGGGCGCTGGGGATTCCGATGCTGCTGTGCGGCGGCGCCGGCGGCAAGACCGATCCGCTGGCGTTGCGCGCCGGCGACCTGTCGGCCGCGGTCAATGACGCCTTGCTGTCCAAGCTGCGCAACAAGCTGCGGCGCGAGCATGGGTTTCCGCGGGCGGCGGACAAGAACGGCAAGGCGCTCAAGCGCGTGCCGAAGATGGGGATTCATGCCCTGTGGTTCGATCAGCCCGCCATCCTGCCCGATGAATGGACGCGGCAGGCCGAGGCCGAGGACGATATGGGCGCCTCGGCGCAGGCCGTGGCGCCGCAGGGGTTGTCCTGCGCCGGCTATGGCTCGGTGGTCACCGTGACCGCCGCCATGGGCATGGCGGCCGCCAACGAGGCCTTGCGGCTGGCGTTGCAAGGCTAGCTGGGCGGCGACGGCCCGTCACGGAACGCCGCCGCGCCCGGGTCACAGCGCCACGAACACCACGCCGTGCTCGATCCTGACCGGGTAGGTCGCCAGGTTGTCGCGTAGCGGCGAACAGAGCGCGCGGCCGTCGCGCACGTCGAAGCGGCCCTGGTGCAGCGGGCACTCGATCTCGTGGCCCGTCAGGAAGCCGTCGCACAGGCGCGCATTGCCGTGCGTACAGAGGTTGTCGGTGGCGTAGACGTTGCCTTCCACGCCGTACAGCGCGATCTCGCGGTCGCCCGCCTGCACGGCGATCACGTCTTCGTCCGGCACGTCGGCCAGCGCGATGGCCTTGATCCAGTTCGTACTCATGTCTTGGTGTCCTGGTCAGATGGGGTAGATCAGCGAATTCGGGATCAGCTCGCTGTCGAAGATGCACAGGCGCGACTCGAACTTCAGCCCGTCGGGCGTCCGCCGGATCACGTCCAGGTAGCGGCCGACGTTGTAGACCGTGGTCAGTTGGTTCGGCTTGGTGCGGAACACCGCGTAGTTGGCTTCCGATTCGATCCGGTCGCCCTGCACCGACAGCACGCGCGGGGCGCCGACCACGTGACGCTGGTAGTAGGGGTCGTGGAAGATGGTGTCGGTGGCGCCGTAGATGCGGTCCTTGAGCATGGCGCGGCTCTCGAACGACATGGTCGCCAGCGGATAGCTGCGTTCGTGGTTCTCGCGCGGCAGCACCTTGTAGACGCAGTCCTCAAGGAAGAACTCCGGCCATTGCTCCCATTGCTCGGCGTCGAGCGCGGCGGCGTAGTCGGCGTACAGCCGGGTCAACTGGTAGTAGAGGGGAAAGTCCAGCATGTTCACGCCTCCGCTTCCATCACGCGGCGCCAGTAGGCGTACATCCCGCGGATCAGGGTTTCGGTCACCATGTGGTCGGTGTTCTCGGCGGTCTTGCCGCCCAGTTCGGCCACGCTGTGGTGCCAGGGCTTCTGCGCGAAGCCCGATTGCGAGAACTCGATGACCTCGCCATCGTCCGCCGAGACGAAGCCGGCCGGGCCGAACAGGTTGGCCTGGCGCAGGCGGCGCTGCGTCATCTCGGGCGTGTCGTCGGCGAAGCCGAAGTGGGTCCAGACGAAGTCGAAGGCGTCGTGGCCGACCGGCTGGATGTGGCGCGTGGACAGCGAGTTGACCTGCTGCTGGATGATGACGCTGGGGAACAGCGTCATCAGCACGGCGGTGGGGCCGTTCCACCAAGGTTCCGGCACGATGTCCAGGAAGCGGTCGTCGTTCAGCGTCATCTGTTCCTTGAAGCTGGACACGCCGCTGGTGACGCTGCCCTTGCCGCCCTGGCCGCGGGTCGAGATCATGGCTGCGTGGCGGAAGTGGCGGTCCATCTTCAGTTCGGAGCGGTTGTCGGCGCGCCACAGGCCGAAAGTGACGAACCAGGTGTGCAGCAGTCCGGGGTGGTAGGGGTCCTTGATGTTCTCCTGCATCAGCTTCCAGTTGCCCGGGATGCGCTGGCGGCTGTAGCCGTGGATGACCAGTTGGCGGCCGTCGAAGACGCGGTCGAAGTAGTGCAGGATGTCCGGGCCCAGGTAGTCTTCCAGCGGCTCGACGTCGTGGTCGAACGAGGCGAACACCACGCCGTTGCGGCAGGCCGCGGCCAGCTTGGTCAGGCCGTGATCCTCCGGCTTGAAATCGGGCGGCATGCCGCCATTGACGCGGCCGTCCTGCTTGACGCCGCGGCGGAACGGCACGCCGATCAGGTTGCCCTGCAGGTCGTAGTTCCACTGGTGGTAGGGGCAGACGAACTCGCTGCGGTTGCCGGAGCGTTCGCGGCAGAACTGCACGCCGCGATGGGCGCAGACGTTTTCCACCACGCGCACTTGGCCGTCGTTGTCGCGCAGCAGGATGACGGAGCGCTCGCCCACGGCGGTGCGCTTGAAGTCGCCGGGATTGGGGATTTCCGCTTCCAGGCCGACGTAGCTCCAGTGGCCGCGGTAGAAAAAGCGCTCCAGCTCGCGCTGGTGCAGGGCGGCGTCGGTGTAGACGCCGAAGGGAATGCGGTGGCTGCCGTCGCCCTGCCAGGGGGGCATGAACGACAGCGGCTGTTCGGGGGCGGCGCTGGCGGGGCAGGCGGAGTTGGCGGCGGCGCCGGCGATCGTGTCCGGCGCGGTATCCAGGGGAGCGTTCATCGGCGGCCTCCGGCGAGGCGGCCGCGCCTACAGGGCGTGACGGGGGGATGGCGCATGGTTGTCTCCTTCATCCATCGGGAACGGCGCGACTTGGGCGCAGGCGTTTGTTGCATCATCGGTCAGGGTGTGAAATAAATAAATAGAATCTGAATGATGACAACAATCACCAAAATAAATATTGGTGGAGACAAGCATGAACCTGCAAGACATGGACCTGAACCTGCTGGTCGTGTTCAACGAGCTGTGCAAGCACGGCCGGGTGTCGGCGGTGGCGCAGAACCTGGGCATTTCGCAGCCGGGGGTCAGCAACGCGCTAGGGCGGTTGCGCAAGCTGCTGGGCGACGAGCTGTTCCTGCGCACCTCGCGCGGCATGGTGCCCACGCCCTATGCCGAGGCGCTGGCGCAGCCGATCGCCGATGCGCTGGCGGCGCTGCACGGCACGCTCAACGCGCGCGCCAGCTTCGATCCGGCGCGCAGCGAGCGCGCCTTCGTCATCGGCGTCAACGACGTCGGCGAGACCTACTTCCTGCCGCGCCTGATGCGGGCGCTGGACGACGCCGCGCCCGGCGTCACCATCCGCACCGTGCGCACCACCTCGATCGATGTGAAGGACGAGATGGAGCGCGGCCGCATCGACCTGGCGATGGGTTTCCTGCCGGGCCTGAAGCACGGT
The DNA here is from genome assembly GCF_046535435.1 of Achromobacter sp. SIMBA_011. Classification (NCBI taxonomy): domain Bacteria; kingdom Pseudomonadati; phylum Pseudomonadota; class Betaproteobacteria; order Burkholderiales; family Alcaligenaceae; genus Achromobacter; species Achromobacter sp. SIMBA_011. Next base: position 192,886 of record NZ_JAWRWN010000008.1, read on the forward strand.
TTCTTCCAGCGCCGGCTGTTCCGCCAGCCCTATGTGTGCATCTTCCGCGAGGATCATCCGCTGGCGCGCACCGGCGTGTCGGCGCGGCAGTTCCGCGCCGCCGAGCATGTCGCCATCGTGTCCGAGGGCACCGGCCACGGCGTGGTGGACCAGGTGATCGAGCAGGCCGGCATCCGCCGGCGCCTGCGCCTGACGGTGCCGCATTTCATGGCGGTGGGGCCGGTGCTGCAGGCCACCGACATGATCGCGGTGGTGCCGCGGCGCTTCGCCGATTGCGCCTGCAAGCCGTTCGGCCTGGCCACCGCGCCCTGTCCGGTGAAGATCCCCGAGTCCGTCATCAACGTGTTCTGGCACGCCCGCAATCACCGCGAGCCGGCCAACCAGTGGCTGCGGCAGGTGGTGGTGGAGCAGTTCGCGGATTAGGGGGCGCGTACTCACCGCCCGGCGCGCCGGGGTTCAGGTTTCGCGCAGGGTGACCGTGAACCAGCCGCGCAGGGCGTTAGACAGCCGGATTTCGTCAGCGGCGTGCAGGTCGGCCAGGGTCAGCACGCGTTCGCTGACGTTGCCGGTGTCCAGCAGTTCGGCGCGCTGCACGCCGGGCAGGCAGCCGCTGTCGACCGGCGGCGTATACCAGTCGCCATCCAGGCGCAGGTAGACGTTGCTGCGGCTGCCTTCGCACAGCTCGCCGCGTTCGTTCAGGTAGACCAGGTCGAAGATGTGCGGATGGGCCGGCAGCCATTCGATGGTCTTGGTGTACCAGGGCCGGTAGGTGGTCTTGTAGCGCAGCAGCGGTTCGGAGGAGCGCAGCGCCTCGGGCGCCAGCATGATTTCCTGCGCCGCCGGCAACGGCGGCAGCATGGCGGTCTGGATGTGGCGGCTGCCGTCGCGCGCGACCAACAGGCGCAGGCGGTGCGCGCCGGGGGTGTTCAGGCTGAGCGCGGCGATCATGATGTCGCTTTGCACCGCATTGCCGCCCCAGGTGTAGCCCAGCGCCTTGCAGGAATGCTCCAGGCGGTGCAGGTGGCGCGCCAGCAGCGGCACGCGGCGCTCGGCGTCGACCAGGATGGTCTCGATCAGTTCGGGTTGCATGCGGGCTCCTGGTAAACGGCGGGCGAAGGAGGGCGGGGCCGGGGTCTATCCTACCCCGTGGACACGGATTGCGCACTCAGGCGCGCAGGATGCGGGCCTTCCAGTGGCATTCCTGCCATTCCTCGGCCGGATCGGAGTCGTGCACGATGCCGCCGCCGACGCTGTAGACGCCAGGGCCGGCCGCATCCAGCACCAGCGTGCGGATCGCCACGTTGAGCGAGAAGTCGCCGTCCGGCGCCAGCCAGCCGATGCTGCCGCAATACAGGCCGCGCGGCGCGGCCTCCATTTGCCGGATGCGGCGCATGGCGGCGACCTTGGGCGCGCCGGTGATGGAGCCGCACGGGAACAGCGCGCGCAGCACGTCCTCGAGCGTGGCGTGCGGCGCCTGCGCGGACACGGTCGAGGTCATGGTCCAGACGGTGGGATAGCGTTCCAGCGAGAACAGCGCCTCGACCTTGACCGAGCCGGGCTCGGCCAGCCGGCCCAGGTCGTTGCGCAGCAGGTCGACAATCATCAGGTTCTCGGCGCGGTTCTTGTCGCTGGCCAGCAGCGCCTGGCCCAGGCGCTGGTCCTCGGCCGGATCGGGGTGGCGCGGCGCCGTGCCCTTCATCGGCCGGGTGGTCAGTTGCGCGCCGCGGCGGGTCACGAACAGCTCTGGCGAGAACGACAGCACCGTGCGCGCGCCGTCCTCGATATAGGCGCCGTGCGCCACCGGATTGCGGGCGGCGATGCGGCGGTACAGCGTGGCCGCGTCGCCCTGGTACTGCACGTCGAGCGGCTGGGTGTAGTTGACCTGGTACAGCTCGCCGGCGCCGATCAGTTCGCGGATGGCGTCGATCTGGCGCACGTAGCCGGCCTCGGTCATGCGCGGCGTGGGGATGCTGAGGGCGGCCGGCGGGCTGTCGGCGTCGGGCGCGTCCCATGGCGTTTCGTCGATCTGGCGCTCGAACACCAACGCCGTCAGGCGCGCCCGGCCGTCATCATGCGGCGGCGTCCAGGGACCGGCGGGCGCGGGCCGGGTGGCTTCGGGCAACAGCCATTCGCCGAGCTCGTAGTCCAGCAGCAGCGCGACCCAGTGGCCGCACTGGCGCGCCGCGTCGATGGCGGCCAGCGCGGGGCCGAGCTCGGCCGCCGCGCGCGCCTCGATGCGGGCCAGAAAGCCGTCCAGCCGCAGCGCGCGGCCGGCCAGCCGGTCTTCAAAACGACAATGCATGACTCTCTTTACTGTTGCGCCAGGAACTCCGTCAGCACCCGGCCCGTGTGGGAGTGGTCGCGCAAGGTCATGACGTGTTCCGGCGACCCCTGCGCCACCAGCTTGCCGCCGCCGGTGCCGCCCTCGGGGCCCAGGTCCAGCAGCCAGTCGGCCTCGGCGATGACGTCGAGATTATGCTCGATCACCACCACCGTGTTGCCGGCTTCCACCAGGCGGTGCAGCACGTGGATCAGCTTTTCCACGTCGGCCATCGACAGGCCCACGGTCGGCTCGTCCAGCACGTACAGCGTGTGCGGGATGCGCGAGGCGCGGCCGGTCTTGATCAGGCCGTCGGTCAGGCGCGCCTTGGACAGCTCGGTCACGAGCTTGATGCGCTGCGCCTCGCCGCCGGATAGCGTCGGCGACGGCTGGCCCAGCGTCAGGTAGCCCAGGCCGACGTCCTGCATCAGTTGCAGCGGCCGATGGATCTTGGGGTGCGCGGCGAAGTACTCGATAGCGTCATCGACTTCCATGGCCAGCAATTCGCCGGCGTTCTTGCCGCGCATCTGCACGCTCAACGTGTCGCTGTTGAAGCGCGCGCCGTTGCAGGCGTCGCACGGCACCTTCACGTCGGGCAGGAAGTTCATTTCGATGGTGCGCATGCCCTGGCCTTCGCAGATCGGGCAGCGGCCGTCGCCGGTGTTGAAGGAGAAGCGCGCCGAGGTCCAGCCGCGCATGCGCGCTTCGCGGGTGTCGGCGAACTGCTTGCGCACGTCATCCCAGAAACCGACGTAGGTGGCCGGGCACGAGCGCGGCGTCTTGCCGATCGGGGTCTGGTCCACTTCCAGCACGCGGTCGATCGCTTCCCAGCCCTTGATGCTCTCGCAGCCGGCCCAGCCGGGCGCCTTGCCCTGCGAGACGGCCTGCATCAGGTTGTCCAGCAGCACTTCGCGCGCCAGGGTCGATTTGCCGGAGCCGGACACGCCGGTGACCACGCTCAGGCGGCCCACCGGGATCTTGGCGTCGACGCTGCGCAGGTTGTGCAGGCGCGCGCCCTTGATCTCGATCATGGGGGTGTCGGCCTCGACCGGGCGGCGGCCCTGCAGGGGGTGCTGCAAGGGCTTGGCCAGGTAGCGGCCGGTGACGGATTCGGGCGCGTCGATCAGGTCCTGTGCGCTGCCCTGCGCCACCACGCGGCCGCCGCGGATGCCGGCGCCGGGGCCGATGTCGATGATGTGCGAGGCGCGGCGGATGGTGTCGTCGTCATGCTCGACCACCACCAGCGTGTTGCCGTTGCCTTCCAGGCGCGCCAGCGCGTCCAGCAGGATGCGGTTGTCGCGCGGGTGCAGGCCGATGGTGGGCTCGTCCAGCACGTAGCAGACGCCCTGCAGGTTCGAGCCCAGCTGCGCCGCCAGCCGGATGCGCTGCGCCTCGCCGCCCGACAGGGTGGGGGCGGCGCGGTCCAGCGCCAGGTAGTTCAGGCCGACTTCCTGCATGAAGTTCAGGCGCCCGCGGATCTCGGTGAGGATGTCGCGGGCGATCTCGCCTTCACGGCCGCGCGCCACCAGTCCGGTGAAGAAGGTGTGCGCGTCCGACACCGGCAGCGAGGCCAGCTCGGCGATCGACTTGTCGCGCCAGCGCACGGCGCGCGCGACCCGGTTCAGGCGCTGGCCGTCGCACTGCGTGCAGACCTTGGCCTCGCCTTCGTACCAGGCGTTCCAGGCGGTTTCCTCGCCGGTCTGTTCTTCGTCGAAGCCCTGCAGTTGCAGGCCGGTGCCGAAGCAGCCGGTGCACCAGCCATGCTTGGAGTTGTACGAGAACAGGCGCGGGTCGGGCTCGGGGAAGCTGGTGCCGCACGAGGGGCAGGCGCGCTTGACCGAGAAGTGCTGCTGCTGCAGTTCGCTGTTCAGCGCCTCGTGCAGCTTGTCCACCGGCCACACCACCGACATCACGCCCTGGCCGTTTTCCAGCGCGCTCTTGACCGCGGCGCGCAGGTCAGCCTCGTTGGCCGGGTCGACCACCACGTCGGCCACCGGCAGTTCGATGGTGTGTTCCTTGTAGCGGTCCAGGCGCGGCCACGGCGCCACCGGGATGAATTCGCCGTCGACCCGCAGGTGCGTGTGGCCCTTGGAGCCGGCCCACTTGGCCAGGTCGGTGTAGTAGCCCTTGCGCGCGGTGACCAGCGGCGCCAGCAGGCCGATGTGCTCGCCCTTGCGCTCGCGCAGCAGGCGCGCCACGATCTGGTCGGTGTTCTGCGGCTCCACCGCGACGTTGCAGTCCGGGCAGTATTGCGTGCCCAGCTTCACGTACAGCAGGCGCAGGAAGTGGTGGATCTCGGTCATCGTGGCCACGGTCGACTTGCGGCCGCCGCGGCTGGTGCGCTGTTCGATGGCCACGGTCGGCGGGATGCCGAAGATGGCGTCCACATCCGGCTTGCCGGCCGGCTGCACGATGGCGCGGGCGTAGGCGTTGAGCGATTCGAGATAGCGGCGCTGGCCTTCGTTGAACAGGATGTCGAAGGCCAGGGTCGACTTGCCCGAGCCGGACACGCCGGTGATCACGGTGAACTTATCGCGCGGGATCTCGACGCTGACGTTCTTCAGATTGTGCTCGCGCGCATTGCGGATCTCGATCGCCATGTTGTCCTGGCGGCGCTTGCGCATGACCGATTGCAGCGGCGTGCCTTCGCCGGCGCCATAGGCGGCGGTCGGCTCGGCGATGCGGGCCGTCAGGCCGGCCTGTTCGGCTTCCTGCGCGTCGATGTCGCTGCTGACCACCACGTCGGCCGGCAGGATGCTGACCTCGTAGTCGCGCAGCGCCGCGCCGGTGTGCGAGGCGGGGTTGGCCATCAGGTCCCGCGGCGTGCCGACGCCGATCACCAGGCCGCCGGCGTCGCCGCCTTCGGGGCCCAGGTCGATCAGCCAGTCGGCCGCGCGGATCACGTCCAGGTTGTGCTCAATGACCAGCAGCGTGTGGCCCGCGGCCAGCAGCTTGCGGAAGGCGCGCATCAGGCGCGCGACGTCGTCGAAGTGCAGGCCGGTGGTGGGTTCGTCGAACAGGAACAGGCTGCCCTTCTTGGCGACCTTGGCGGTGGAGATGCCGCTGCGCGCGGCCTCGGCCAAGTGGCCGGCCAGCTTCAGGCGCTGCGCCTCGCCGCCCGACAGGGTCGGCACCGGCTGGCCCAGCCGCACGTATTCCAGGCCGACGTCGGCCAGCGGCGCCAGGCCGGTCTGCACGTCGCGCAGGCCCTTGAAGAACTCCAGCGCCTCGCTCACGGTCATTTCCAGCACCTCGTCGATCGAGGCGCTCTTGCCCAGGTGCTCGACGCGCACTTCCAGCACTTCCGGGCGGAAGCGCTTGCCGTCGCAATCGGGGCAGCGCAGGTAGACGTCGGACAGGAACTGCATCTCGACGTGTTCGAAGCCGGTGCCGCCGCAGGTGGGGCAGCGGCCGTCGCCGCCGTTGAAGCTGAAGGTGCCGGCGGTGTAGGCGCGTTCCCGCGCCAGCGGCGCCTGCGCGAACAGCTTGCGGATCGCGTCGAACGCGCCCACGTAGCTGGCCGGGTTGGAACGCGCGGTCTTGCCGATGGGGGTCTGGTCGACCATGACGACGTCGGCGATCTGCTCGGCGCCCAGCAGGCGCTCGAAGGCGCCCGGCGCTTCCGACGGCTTGCCCTTCTGCTTGAGCAGGGCGGGGAACAGCACATCCTGCACCAGCGTCGACTTGCCCGAGCCGGACACGCCGGTCACGCACACCAGCCGCCCCAGCGGCAGCTCGACCGAGACATTCTTCAGGTTGTGGGCGCTGACGCCTTCGAGCAGCAGGCGCGGCGTGTTGGCCGCCACCGGCATGGGGCGCGGCGCTTCGACGCGCTGGCGTCCGCCGAGATAGTCGCCGGTCAGCGTGCGGGCCGCGCGCAACTGCGCCGGCGTCCCGTCGAACACGATCTGGCCGCCGCGTTCGCCGGGGCCGGGGCCGATGTCGATGATGCGGTCGGCGGCCACCATGACCTGCGGGTCGTGCTCCACCACCACCAGCGTATTGCCGGCGTTGCGCAGCCGGTGCATGACCTCGACCACGCGGTGCATGTCGCGCGGGTGCAGGCCGATGGACGGCTCGTCCAGCACGAACAGCGTGTTCACCAGCGAGGTGCCGAGCGCCGTGGTCAGATTGATGCGCTGCACTTCGCCGCCGGACAGCGTGCGGCTCTGGCGGTCCAGCGTCAGGTAGCCCAGGCCGACGTCGCACAGGAACTTCAGGCGCGCGCGCACCTCGGTCATGAGCAGGTCGGTGGCGGCGTCGAGCGCGCCTTCGAACGACAGCTTGTCGAAGAACGCGCGCACCCGTTCGATGGGCAGCAGCATCACGTCATGGATCGACAGGCCGTCCAGGTTGTCGAGCTGCTCGCGGCTCCAGTTGGCGCCGACCGGCATGAAGCGCTTGTAGCGGCCGTCTTCCGGCGGCAGCACGCTGTCGGCCTCGGCCTTGGTGCCCAGGCGCCACAGCAGCGCATCGGGCTTGAGGCGCGCGCCGTTGCAGGTGGGGCAGGGGGTGTAGCTGCGGTACTTGGACAGCAGCACGCGCACGTGCATCTTGTACGACTTGGTCTCGAGCCAGTCGAAGAAACGCTGCACGCCGTACCACTGGTGCTTCCAGGCGTCGTTGCCGCCCTTCCAGTCGGGCGTGCCGTACAGCACCCAGCGCTTGTGCTCCTCGCTCATGCTCTTCCACGGCACGCCCAGCGGGATGCCGGCGCGCGGCGCGTACTTCTGCAGATCGTCCTGGCATTCCTTGTACGAGGGCGTGGTCCAGGGCTTGATGGCGCCTTCCAGCAAGGTCTTGTTCTCGTCCGGGATGACCAGGCCGAAGTCGATGCCGATCACGCGGCCGAAGCCGCGGCAGGCCTCGCAGGCGCCCAGCGGCGAGTTGAACGAAAAGCTGCTGGGCAGCGGGTCGGTGTATTCGATGTTGCAGTCGGCGCAGTGCAGGCGGTCGCTGTACTTCCAGATGTGCGCGTCGGCGCCCTCGGCGTCCATGACGTACACGGCCAGGTGGCCGGCGCCCATGCGCAATGCCGTATCCAGCGCTTCCATGACGCGTTCGCGTTCGGTGCCGGCGAAGCGGAAGCGATCCTGGATCACGTGCAGGATGCGGCGTTCCTCGGTGGCGGTCTTGGCCTTGCCCTTTTCCTTCTTGGCGCCCTTGGCCGGCGCGGTGGCGTTCGGCACGGCGGTTTCCTCGGCGTGCACGCGGGTGTAGCCCTGCTGCTCGAGGAAGCCGCGCACTTCGTCTTCGGTGAAGTTGGCCGGCACGGCGATGGGGAAGGTCACCACCAGCCGCGGATCGCCGGCCGCGGCCGAGCGTTCGGCCAGCGAGCGGTGGATCGATTCGGGGGTGTCACGCTGCACGACCTTGCCACAGCCGCGGCAGTGCAGGCGCGCGCCGCGCGCGAACAGCAGCTTGATGTGGTCATTGAGCTCGGTCATCGTGCCGACCGTGCTGCGCGAACTGCGCACCGGATTGGTCTGGTCGATGGCGATGGCCGGCAGGATGCCTTCGATGCGATCCACCTGCGGCTTGTCCATGCGGTCCAGGAACTGGCGCGCATAGGGCGAGAAGGTTTCCACGTAGCGGCGCTGGCCCTCGGCGTAGAGGGTGTCGAAGGCCAGCGAACTCTTGCCGGACCCCGACACGCCGGTCACGACCACCAGTTCGCCGGTGGCGATGGTCAGGTCCAGGTTCTTGAGATTGTTCTGGCGGGCGCCAACGATGCGGATTTGGGAGCTCATGGACGGTATCGTAGCCTGAGGGAGGGGGCGGCCCCGGACGACGGCCAATGGCTGGTTCCGGGCGCGGCGATATGGAATAATTGCCTATATCGTGAGGCATGTGTCCACAATGTGGTCAAACATGCGTGACGAAGCTGTACAAATAAACAGTATCGCAGATTCGTCTGAAATTAGCGCGGTTTGCCGAGTGCTTTCCGCGGGCGCGTTGTTAACGCAGGGCATCTACCCGAGGTGGGGGCGGTTGTGTCGGAATCCAAGGTGGCGGGCGCGGCCGCGTTCGCCAAGTTCATGACGGTGTTGCAGGCGGTGGCGGACGCGCCGCGGCCGCCCACGGCGGCGGCGCTGGCGCGCAGCAGCGGCTATCCGCGGCCGACCGTCTATCGCATCGTGGCGGCGCTGGCCGAGCAGGGCATGGTGGCCGAAGCCGACGGCGCCTATCGCCTCGGGCCGCGCCTCCTGGCCCTGGCCAGCCGCGCCTGGTCGCAGTTCGACCTGCGCGCCGCGCTGGCGGCCGACCTGCAGGCGCTGCGCGACGCCACCGGCGAGACCGTGCACCTGGCGGTGCCGGCCGGCACCGAAATGATCTATATCGACAAGCTTGAAAGTCCGGGCCCGGTGCGCATGGCCTCGCGCGTGGGCGCGGCGGTGGCGCTGCATTCGAGCGCGGTCGGCAAGGCCTACCTGGCCGCGCTGGACGAGCCGGCGCGCGAACATCTGCTGCGCGACCTGCCGCTGGAATCGCGCATGCCCGGCACCGTGGCGAGCCTGCCCGCGCTGCGCGCGGCGCTGGCCGAGACGGCGGCGCGCGGCTACGCGCTGGACAACGAGGAAAACGAGCCCGGCATCGTCTGCTATGGCGTGGCGCTGCGCGATGCCGGCGGCCAGCCGGTCGCATGCGTCAGCGTCAGCACGCTGATGTTCCGGCGCAGTGACGATCCGCAATCGGCCTATATCGAACCCCTGCTGCGGCTGCGCGATGCGGCCGCCGCCAAACTCGCCGTGCTGCCATCCGGCGGCGCCTGAACGATCCATCCCGAAAGGAATGCCATGACCGCTGCTCCCCGTGCCTCGAAACTCGACGCCTTGCTCGCCGCCCGGGTCGTGCCCGTGCTGCGCTACCAGGATGCCGCCACGGCGGCCTACGCCGCCGAGGTGGCCGTGGCCGCCGGCTGCACCACGCTGGAACTGACCTGGACCATTCCGGGCGTGACCGACCTGGTGCGCGCGCTGCGCGACAAGCACGGCCCCGCGCTGCTGCTGGGCGTGGGCACGGTGCTGGATGAAACCCAGGCGCGCGAGGCCCTGGTGGCCGGCGCCGACTTCCTGGTGTCGCCGGCACTGGCCACCGAGATCGTCGACCTGGCGCATGCCGCCGACGCCCTCTGCCTGCTGGGCGCCTTCACGCCCACCGAGGTGCTGGCCGCGCGCCGCGCTGGCGTCGATGTGGTCAAGGTGTTCCCGGCCGACACCGGCGGCCCCAAGCATCTGGCGGCGCTGAAATCGGTGTATCCGGACACGGTGTTCTGCCCCACCGGCGGCGTCACCGCCGAAAACATGGCCGCGTATTTCGCCGCCGGCGCGGGCCTGGTCGGCATCGGCAGCAACCTCTACGACAAGGCCGCCTTCGCCGCGCGCGACACCGCCGCGCTGGTGGCCCAGATCACCCGCACCCGCGAGGCCGCCCATGGCTGATTTCGATATCGTCGCGCTGGGCGAACCGCTGGTCGAACTGAACCAGACCAGCCAGGACCAGCGCCAATACCTGCAAGGCTTTGGTGGCGACACCTCCAACGCCGTCATCGCCGCCGCCCGCCAGGGCGCGCGCTGCGCCTACCTGACGCGCGTCGGCGATGACGCCTTCGGCGCGCAGTTCCTGGCCTTGTGGCGCGACGAGGGCGTGGACACCTCGGGCGTCGAGGTCGACGCCACTGCGCACACCGGCCTGTACTTCGTGCAGCACGGCCCCGACGGCCACGCCTTCAGTTACCTGCGCCGCGGCTCGGCCGCCAGCCTGATGACGCCCGCCAGCCTCGACGGCGGGCTGATCGAACGCGCCCGGTTCCTGCACGTCTCCGGCATCAGCCTGGCGATCAGCACCAGCGCCTGCGACACCGTCTTCGCCGCCATCGCGCGCGCCCGCGCGGCCGGCGTGCAGGTCAGCCTGGATTCGAACCTGCGGCTGCGCCTGTGGCCGCTGGATCGCGCCCGCGCCGTGCTGCGCGAAGCGCTGTGCCACGCCGACCTGTTCCTGCCGAGCATGGACGACATGCAGCACCTGACCGGCAACGACGACCCCGAACGCACCCTCGACTGGATCCGCGACGCCGGCGCGACCGGCGTGGTGGTGCTGAAGCTGGGCAAGGACGGCTCCATCATCGACGACGGCAAGACCCGCGCGCCGGTGGCGGCATTGCGCGTGAATGCGGTGGACGCCACCGGCGCCGGCGACTGCTTCGCTGGCAGCCTGCTGGCGCGCCGCTGCCAGGGCGACGACTGGGCCGCCGCGGTGCGCTACGCCAACGTGGCGGCGGCGCTGTCGACGCTGGGCTATGGCGCGGTCGACCCGTTGCCCCGCGCCGAGCAGGTGCTGGCGAAGCTGCGGGGTTGAGGCCTGGGGCTGAAGGGGGCGCCAACGAGTGGGGCCGGCACCCACCGCCGGCGCCGCGGGCGGCCCGTCGACAATGGCCTGTCGGCAACGCACGGGTCGCCCACCCGCCAGTCTCCCCGGGCGCGTTTGTCTACCGCTGGCGTGCCCGGCCGCCCAAACAAAAATCCCCGCTGGTTCGCACCAGCGGGGATTTTTTCGATCGGGCCGCACGCCAGGAATCTGGCGCGGCCGGCGGGTCATTTAGACGCGCTTGATCTTTTCCAGCATCTTGAACACACCCTTGGGCGACTTGACGAACAAGCGCTTGAAGGCCTTGCCCAGGCAACGGCGTTCCAGGGTGTTGCGACGCACGCGTTTGCGTTCAGCCATGTTGATTCTCCTGTTGAATTTGCGGAAATCGAATTAGCGGGGCGAAGCCGCCTTCAAGCTTGGCTTGCGGGTGTCTTCGACCCGGCCGCACAACCGGAAACTGGGCTGGCGGGGAAATTGGGTAACTCGGCATTCTAGCCTGAAAGTGGCGAGGACGCCAATTTGGGGGGCTTGCCTGGAGACCCGGGAACAAAAAAATAGGGACGCATTTAGCTTGGTAAGCCCCCTTTCGGTCCGCTCCGTGTGCAGGACATGCATCGACAGGCCAGCTAATTGGCCCCTTCGCACACGCGAGAGCGCCATCATCCCGACGCAAGACGCCGCGTAAGCCTCAAAAGGCCGCCCGCGCGGCCAGTTTGAGGCGGACCCCGCAAGATCCTCCGCTCCACCCCTGATAGTCACCAGCACGCCAAGCAAGCCGACCGCCCCAACGCCCTAGGCCAAGTCTCATCGTGAGCGCGTGGCGGGATCGGCGGGGGATGGCGGGGCGTGTAGATGCGCCCGACGGAATCTGAAGGGAAGGCCGAAGGCCTGGACGAAGATGAGGAAGGGGGGAGCCGCCTAGGCAAGTCCGGAGCGAAGGCTCCGGACCGCAATCGTAGCCCCGCCATCCCCCGCCGATCCCGCCACGCGCGGCGCAAGAACCCCGCATCGTCCAGAAAAAACGACTACTCAGCCGGCCCCAACTTAGGCCGAATGAAATCCATGAACGCCCGCGTCTTGGCCGGTTGAATACTCGACGGATACACCACGTAGATCGAAATGGGATCCACCGACCACCCCGGCAACACCCGCCGCAACGAATTGCGCTTGATGATCGGATCCAGCGCCTGGCAATGCGGCATCCGCGTGATCGCCAGATCCAGCCCCGCCAGCGTCCCCGCGATGCTCATGTTGTTTGCCGCCAGATGCCCCTTCACCGGCACCTGCTCGCTCACCCGCCCATTGTGCAGCGTCCAGTGCGAATGGGCGTCGTCGATCGTCGTGCGCAGGCATTGATGCTGCGTCAGGTCCGACGGCGTCTTCGGTTCCCCGAAACGTTCCAGATAGCGGTCCGACGCATAAAGATAGTTGTTCAGCGCCACCAGTTCCTGCACCACCGCGCCGTCGCTGCGGGGCGCCGGCGCAGCGCCATTGCCATTGCCGTGGTCGGCGTTCGTCACCGGATAGTCGCTGTTGCGGCCGAAACGCAGCACGATGTCGAACGGCGTGCCCTGGGCGTCCGACGCCGTCATCATGCTCAGGTCGAACTCGCACTCCACCTCGGGATAGCGGTCCGTGAAATCGTTGATCGTTTCCGGCAGCAGCCAGATCGCCAGACTGTAGGGCATAGACACCCGCAGATTGCCCGAGGGGCCGCCCGATAGCGCCTGCAACTGTTCGTGCGCCAGGCGGGCCTCGTCGATCAGGCCCTGGCAGCGGCTCATGTAGGCCGCGCCGGCTTCCGTCAGGTCCAGGCGGCGGGTGTTGCGGTTGATGAGGCGCAGGCCGATCGCGCGTTCCAGCTCGTTGATACGGCGCGACAGCGTCGAGGTGGGCATGTTCAGCGCCCGGGCGGCCAGGCTGAAGCTCTTGCGCTTGGCCACTTCTACAAACAGGGCGATGTCGTTGAGCTGGACGGTCGGGGCTTCCATAGGCGTTCCGGTGTGGGCCGCCCGAGTTTACGCCACTCCGGCGCGAGTCCCAACGTCGGCGCCGCGGACCAGAATCAGTCCGAGAATCCGCGCCTTGTCAGATTTGATTGCAAATTTGCATGCCATGCCATCAGTTGCCGCGGGCATATCCCCTAAACTTCAGGCGAACACACCATACCAAGACCGCAGCGGTTATCCGGAATCGCCAAGGGGCCCAGTTCGCATGATCGATACGCCGACGTTTTTCACCGTCCTGACGCCCACCTACAACCGGGCGGGGACGTTGCACAGGGTGTACGAATCCCTATCCCGCCAGACATTCCGGGATTTCGAGTGGGTGATCGTGGACGATGGCTCCACCGACAATACCCACGAAGCCGTGCTCGACTGGCAGCAGCGGGCCCGTTTCCCCATTCGCTACATCTGGCAGAACAACCAGCATAAGAAAACCGCCTTCAATCGGGGCGTGCGCGAGGCGCATGGCCAGTTGATCGTGGCGCTCGACAGCGACGACGAGATGCCGCCCGAGGCGCTGGCGACGTTCAAGGCGGCGTGGGAGGCCATCCCGCCGGCGCGGCGCGATTCCTACGTGGCGGTGACCGGCCTGTGCGCCCGGCCCGACGGCAGCATCGTGGGCGACCGCTATCCGCAGGACGTGTTCGACAGCACGGCGGTGGACGTGTATTTCCGCTACCGCATCAAGGGCGAGAAATTCGGTTGCATGCGCACCGACGTCCTCAAGAAGTATCCGTTTCCGGAAAACGTGGCGGGGTTCGTGCCCGAGAGCCTGGTGTGGTGGGCGATCGCGCGGGCCGGTTACCTCAGCCGCTTCATCAATCAAGTGGTGCGCACCTACCACGACACGCCGGGCGGCCTGAGCCAGAGCACGACGTCGGTGGCCAACAACGCCCAGGGCCTGTACCTGCTGGCCTGGGACATGCTGCAGCACCACCTGGAATTCTTCCGCTTTCGGCCGCGCGAATTCATCATGGCCGCGGCCCGTTATACGCGCTTCCGGCTGCATCTGAAGCACTCCGGCGTACCCACGGCGCTGCAGGCCTATCGCCTGACAAACCCATGGGCACGCCTGATGGTGGGCGTGATGTGGCCGTTGGGCTATGCGCTGTACCGCCGCGACCGGCGGCGCGGCGTGGCATGAGGGGCGGCCGGGCGTTCACCCGGGCCGCCATGCGAGGCTATGCCGGGGCTGACGCGGCGTGGCCGAGGCCCAGGTAGACCTCGACCACGCGCGGGTCTTCGGCGACCTGCGCGGCGGGGCCTTCCAACGTGAGGCTGCCGGTTTCCAGCACGTAGGCGTAATCGGCCACCTGCAGCGCGGCGCGCGCGTTCTGTTCGATCAGCAGGATCGACACGCCCATGCCGCGCAACTGCTCGACGATGCGGAACACCTCGCGCACGATACGCGGCGCCAGGCCCAGGCTGGGTTCGTCCAGCATCAACAGGCGCGGCTTGGCCATCAGCGCGCGGCCCACCGCCAGCATCTGACGTTCGCCGCCGGACAGCGTGCCCGACAACTGCGCGCGGCGTTCGCGAAGGCGCGGGAACAGGTCGTAGACCTCGGCCAGCGTCTGGTCCTGGTCGCGCAGGCCGCGGCGGAAGCGGTCGAAGCCGCCCAGCATCAGGTTGTCTTCCACCGACATCTCGGCGAACAGCTCGCGTTTCTCCGGCACCAGGTTCATGCCGGCCGCCACCATTTCCTCGATCTCGGCGTGTTCCTGGCGCTTGCCGCCGAACACGATTTCGCCGCGCGAGGGCAGCACGCCCATGATGGCCGACAGCAGGGTGGTCTTGCCGGCGCCGTTGGGGCCGATGACGGTGACGATCTTGCCTTCGTCCACCGACAGGCTGACGCCCGAGACGGCCTCGACCTTGTCGTAGGCCACGCGCAGGTCGCGCACTTCCAGCAGTTTCGCGCTCATCATTCCACTCCGCCCAGATAGGCTTCCAGCACCGCGGGGTTGTGCTGGATCTCCGCCGGCAGGCCCTCGGCGATCTTCTCGCCGAAGTCCATCACCACCACGCGATCGACCAGGCCCATCACGAAATCCATGTCGTGCTCGACCAGCAGGATCGCCATGCCCTCGGCCCGCAGCTTCTTCAGCAACTCGGCCAGTTCGCATTTTTCCTGGTAGCGCAGGCCGGCGGCCGGTTCGTCCAGCAGCAGGATGCAGGGATCCGACGCCAGCGCCCGCGCGATCTCCAGGATGCGCTGCTGCCCCAGCGCCAGCGAGCCGGCTTCGTCGTGCAGGTGTTTGCCCAGGCCGACGCGCTCGACCTGGCGCGCGGCCTCGGCCAGCAGGCGGGCCTCCTCGGCGCGGTCCAGGCGCCAGGCCGCCGGCAGCACGCCGCGATGGCCGCGCAGGTGGGCGCCGATGGCGACGTTCTCCAGCACGCTCATGCGGCCCAGCAGCCGCACGTGCTGGAAGGTGCGCGACAGGCCCAGGCGGGCGATGCGGCGCGCGCCGGCGCCGGCCACCTGCTGGCCCAGCAGCGTGACCTGGCCGGAGGTGGGCGTGTCCACGCCCGAGATCTGGTTGAACATGGTGCTCTTGCCGGCGCCGTTGGGGCCGATCAGCGCCAGGATCTCGCCCGCGCGGATCTCCAGGTTCATGGCGTTGTTGGCGACGAGGCCGCCGAACTTGCGGGTCACGTCGACCGCTTTCAGCACCACTTCGCCGCGCGGCGGCATGGGCTTTCGCGGCAGCGGCTCGGCCGTGCTGTCGATCTGGCGCTGGCGCTTGCGCACCGGCACGCAGCGCGCCAGCACCGGCCACAGGCCGCCGCGGAAGCGGTGCAGCAGCAGCACCATGCCGAAGCCGAACACGATCACCTCGAAGTTGCCGGTCTGGCCCAGCAGCTTGGGCAGCCAGTCCTGCAGCCATTGCTTGAGCACCGTGAACACGCCCGCCCCGACCAGCGCGCCCCACACCTGGCCGGCGCCGCCGATGACGGTCATGAACAGGTACTCGATGCCCATCTGCAGGCCGAACGGATTCGGATTGACGAAACGCTGCATGTGCGCGTACAGCCAGCCCGAGGCGCAGGCCTGCAACGCCGCGATGATGAAGATCACCATGCGCGAGCGGGCCGTGTCCACGCCCATCGATTCGGCCATGACGCGGCCGCCCTTGAGGGCGCGGATGGCGCGACCCTCGCGCGAATCGAGCAGGTTGCTGGTCGACCACATGGCCACCAGCAGGAAGGCCCAGATCAGGTAGTAGATCTCATCGCCCTGCGTCAGCGCCCAGCCGAACAGGTGGATGGCGGGCACGTCGGGGATGCCGGTGTGGCCGCCCAGGCCCTCGACCGAGCCGAAGGCGAAGTACAGCGACAGGCCCCAGGCGATGGTCCCCAGCGGCAGGAAGTGGCCGGACAGCTTGAGCGTGATGGCGCCCAGCAGGTAGGCCACCACCAGGGTCAGCAGCAGGCCTGCCAGCAGCGTCAGCCAGGGCGAGGCGCCCAACCACGCCAGCCAGGCGGGCAGGGCGTCGGCGCGGGTGGTGAGCAGCGCGGTGGTGTAGGCGCCGACGCCGACGAAGGCCGCCTGGCCGAAGCTGGTCAGGCCGCCCACGCCGGTCAGCAGCACCAGCCCCAGCGCCACCATGGCGTACAGGCCGATGTAGTTCAGCAGCGTGACGTAGAACGGCGGCAACGCCAGCGGCGCGGCCGCCAGCAGCGCCAGGAACACGAGGACGAGGTGGCGCGGGGTCATTCTTCTTCTTCCTCGACGTGGTGGCTTTTCAGGGAACGCCAGAGCAGCACGGGAATGATCAGCGTGAAGACGATGATCTCCTTGTAGGCGCTGGCCCAGAACGAGGAGAAAGCCTCGATCAGGCCGACCAGCACGGCGCCGGCGGCGGCCAGCGGGTAGCTCACCAGGCCGCCGATGATGGCGCCGACGAAGCCCTTCAGGCTGACCATGAAGCCGGAATCGAAATACATGGTGGTGATGGGCGCGATCAGGATGCCCGAGACGGTGCCGATCAGCGCCGCCAGGAAAAACGTGGCCTTGCCGGCGAACACCGGCGAAATGCCCATCAGGCGCGCGCCCAGCCGGTTGAAGGCGGCGGCGCGCAGGGCCTTGCCGTACATCGAGCGCTCGAAGAACTGGTACAGCACCACGATCAGCAGCGCCGACACCGCCACCACCCACAGCGCCTGGCTGTTGACGTTGACCGGACCCAGCGCCAGGCTGGCGTCGCTGAACGGCGCGGTGCGCGCGCCTTCGGCGCCGAAGGCCAGCAGGCCCAGGCCCACCAGCGCCAGGTGCACCGCGATCGACACGATCAGCAGCACCAGCGTCGAGGCCGAGGCGATCGGCTGGTAGAACAGGCGATAAAGCTGCGGACCCATCGGCACCACCAGCAGCAGCGTCAGCAGCGCCTGCACGGCCATCGGCAACTGCGCCAGCGGCAGGCGGTAGAACAGCGCGGCCAGCAGCAGGGGATACACCACCTTGGCGATGATGCGCCACAGCGGCGCGCGGCGTCCCGGCCGCCTGGCGCGCGCCATCAGGTCGGCCACGGCCTCGGCCAGCGCGAACGCCAGCAGCAGCCACACCAGCAGCACCGGCTTGCCGGCCTGCAGCGCGGCCATGGTGAGCGCGCCGAAGGCGACGAACTCGCCCTGGGGGATGAACAGCACGCGGGTAACGGTAAAGACCAGCAGGATGGACAAGGCCAGCAGCGCGTAAATGGCGCCGTTGGTGATGCCATCCTGCCCGAGTATCAGGGCGATCTGAGCATTCATCGGTACTTCCGGATAAAACGGAAAATCACTGCAGCGGATTTATCCCCCCGAAGCGCTGCGCGCCTCCCCCCGGGGGGCATGCCTGCGGACCGGCAAAGCCGGCTCCGCGGCATCTCGATGGGGCAGCGTTCAAGGGGGGGTTACTTGACTAGCGTCCAGTTGCCGTCCTTGACGGTGATGAGTTCGCGGCCGCGGTCGTCGAAGCCGCTGTGGTCGGCGGCGCTCATGTTGTAGACGCCCTGGGTGCCGACCAGTTCGCGGGTCTGCTCCAGCGCGTCGCGCAGCGCGCTGCGGAATTCCTTGGTGCCCGGCTTGCCGGCCTTCTCGGCCAGCGGAATGGCCTTTTCCAGCAGCAGGCCGGCGTCGTAGACGTTGGCGCCGAAGGTGGCGGGCTTGGAACCGTTGAGTTTTTCGTAGGCGGCGATGTAGTCGCTGGCGACCTTCTTGGACGGGTTGCTGTCGGGCATTTCCGGCAGCACCAGCATCAGGCTGGCGGCCAGCACGGTGCCTTCGACCTTCTTGCCGCCGAGCTTGAGGAAGTCGGGCAGCGCGGCGCCGTGGGTCTGGTAGAACTTGCCCTTGTAGCCCTGGTCGAACAGCGTCGTCTGCGGCAGCACGCTGGCGGCGCCGGGGGCGGCCACCAGCACGGCGTCGGGCTTGGCCGCCAGGATCTTCAGCGCCTGGCCGGTGACCGAGCTGTCAAAGCGCAGGTAGCGCTCGTTGGCGGTGAGCTTGATGCCCTTTTCGGCCGCCAGGCCGGAGAACACCTTGTACCAGTTCTCGCCGTAGGGATCGTTCAGGCCGATGAAGCCGACCGTCTTGATGCCGGTCCTGGCCATGTGGTCGACCAGCGCGCGGGCGATGATGTCGTCGTTCTGGGTGGTCTTGAAGACCCATTTTTTCTGCTCGTTCATCGGCAGCACCACGGCGGCGGTGCCCACCGGCGCCAGCATCGGCACGCCGGCCTCGGCGGCGAACTGGATCACGCCCATGGCGTTGGGCGAGCCCGAGGGCCCGATCAGGGCGTCCACGTTCTGCTCGGTGATGAGCTTCTTGAAGGCCGTGACCGAGTTAGTGGAATCGCTGGCGTCGTCCAGCGAGATGTATTCCACGGTCAGGTCGCCGATCTTCTTGGGCAGCAGCGGCACGGTGTTCTTTTGCGGAATGCCAACCAGCGCGGTGGGGCCGGTGGACGAGGTGACCACGCCGACCTTGACCTGGGCCAGGACGGGCAGGGAGACCAGCGTGGCCAGCACGGCGGCGGCCAGGGGGAGTTTCTTCGACAGCATGGCAAAACCTCCGGATAGGGGGCAGAGTGGGTGCGGCTGGAAAACGGAGAAAACGGATACCGCGGAAATTGCTTTTGGTTTCAACTTTCTGGCACTGCACTGTAGACGCGGTCTGCGTGCTTACCTATCCGTCAAAACCCGAAGCGGATGCGTGGGACGCCGGTCAGATGGTGATGGAACTGACGCTGGCGCCGCCGCAGACGAACAGCGTCTGGCCGGTGACGAAGCTGTTGGCCGGGTCGGCGAAGAACATCACCGCCCGCGCCACGTCGTCCGAGCGTCCCAGGCGCTTGACCGGGATGCCGTTGGCAAGCTGCTTTTCGCGTTCGCTGCCGGGTTCGATCACTTCGTAGAACATGTCGGTCTGGATCGGGCCGGGCGCCACCACGTTGACGGTGATGCCAAAGGGCGCCAGTTCCAGCGACCAGGTGCGCGCCATGCCGACCATGCCGGCCTTGGTGGCGGAATAAGCGGTGCGGGTGGGCAGGCCCAGCGCGCCGCGCGAGGACATCATGACGATGCGGCCGAAATGGCGTTCCTGCATGCCGGGCAAGGCCGCCTGCACCAGGCTGATGGCCGCGCCCAGGTGGATCTGGGTCAGGCCGTGCAGTTCCTCCTGGGTCACCTGCGGCAGCAGGTTGGGCCAGATGACGCCGGCGTTGTGGATGACATGGCTGACCGGAAAGCGCGCCGCGATCTCGGCGCCGGCCTGGGCCGTGGCGTCGGCGTCCAGCAGGTCGACCTGCACGTTGTGCAGGCGCGGGTGGCTGAAGTCGGCGGCGCGGCGCGCCATCGAGATCACTTCGTAGCCCGAGTCGAGCATGCTGCGGCAGATTTCGGCGCCGATGCCGGCGCTGCCGCCGGTGACGATGGCGACGTTGGTTTGCGTCATGGTGAATCCCCCTGTGTTCTGTTGTTCTTGACGGCCGCTCAGGCGCGCGGCGCCAGCGCCAGCACCCGCAGCGGGCTGCCCGAGCCGCTGCGGATCTTGAGCGGCGCCGAGAAGATCACCGCGCCGGTGGGCGGCAACTGGTCCAGATTGGTCAGGCACTGCAGGCCGTAGCGGTTGTTGCCGTGCATGAAATAGTGGCAGGGGTAGGGCGGATTCAGGTGATGGGCCTGGCCGGCGTCGGTGCCCACCGACTCCGTGCCGAAGCCATGCACGTCGCGTTCCTTGATCAGCCACGGCACCACCTCGGCGTCGGGGCCGGGCGAATGCGCGCCGTCTTCCCGCATGTTCAGGTATTCGGCCGGCTTGGCGCGCTTGGACCAGTCGGTGCGCATCAGCACCCAGGAACGGGCCGGGATGCGGCCATGCTGTTCCTCCCACTTCTTGACGAAGTCGATGGTCAGCAGGAAGTCCGGGTTGTCGCGCGCTTCGGCCGAACAGTCGATGACGCAGGCGCCGGCGATGAAGGCCTCGACCGGGATGGTGTCCACGGTGTTGTCGGGCTGGTCTTTGCCGGTGACCCAGTGCACCGGCGCATCGAAGTGGGTGCCGGTGTGCTCGGAGCACGAGAAATTGTTCCAGTACCAGGCCGGGCCGCGCTCGTCGTAGCGCGAGATTTCCTCGATGCGGAACGGCCAGGCCTGGCCGAATTCCGGCGGCAGCACGATGGTGGGGAATTCGGGCGTCAGCGTCTCGGTCAGGTCCACCAGGCGGATGCGGCCCGACACCAGTTCGGTCATGAATTGGGCAAGTATGGGTTGGCTCATCTGTTGCTCCTTTGGTTTTCGTGTCGGGGCGTCAGGCGCCCAGTTCCCGTTCCAGTCCCTTGGGGTTCTCCGCCAGCCGCGCGCGGAATTCCTGCGCCACGTCGCCGACGTACACGTCCTCGACGCCATCCTTCAGCGCACGCACGATGGCGCTCGCGATGGCCGCGGGCGCCACGCGCGGGGGCGGCGTGCGCTGCTCCCATTCGTGGTCAACCGGGCCGGGGAACACGTTCACCACCCGCACGCCGGACGGCCGCATTTCGGCGCGCAGGCATTGCGCCAGCGACAGCGCGGCGGCCTTGGAGGCAGACCACATGCCGCGCGCCGGCAGGTTGAGGTGGGCGTAGATCGACAGCACGTTGACCCAGGCCGTGGCGTTGTTGACGCCGTCGGCGGCGCGGCCGCACAGCGCAGGCCCGAAACCCTGCGCCAGCCGCATCAGGCCCAGCACATTGACGTCCAGCGCGTCGCGCGCGGTGTTGACGTCCTTGCGGCCGAGCAGGCCGCCTTCGCGTTCCAGGTCGGCGGTGTTGACCAGGATCTCGACCTTGCCGCCGATCGACGCGGCGGCGCGTTCGACCGAGTCGCTGTCGGTCACGTCCAGCGCCAGTGCCTGCACCCGTGGATCGGCCGCCAGCGCGTCGAAGGCGGCGTCGCGGCGCCAGGCCTGCGGATCGCCCAGGAACACGGTCGGGCAGCCGGCGTCGAGCAGGGCGCGCGCCACCGCCTGGCCCACCGCCGACTTGCCGTCGGTGACCAGCGCCCGGCGGAATTTCGGATCGCACGAGGTCTCGCGCAGGGTCTTGTCGTCTTCCATATTGGGCGTATTCCTTTCGGGCAGGGCGATCATCACGGCCTGGCCGCCGCGGTCGAGCTTGAGCGCCAGCCGCACGCGGGCGCCGTCGGCGCAATCCTGGTGCACGTGCGCCACCACCGACGGGCCGGCGTCCATGCGCACGGTGCCCACCCGCCACGGCAGGCGTTCACGGAAATAGAGGTCGTTGCTGTGGTGCAGGGTGGTGCTGACCAGCAGCACGCCGTTGGGATCCACCGGCCGCCACGGCAGGCGTTCCGACAGGCAATGGCCGCAGACTTCGCGCGGCGGGTACTGCACCGCGCCGCAGTCGGCGCACGTCTGCAGCTCGAAGCGGCCTTCGGCGGCCGCGGCCGTCAGGCCCAGGGCGGCGCGGCTGCGGGCGCCCGGCGGCAGGGTCGGCTGGCGCGTGCGCGCCACGGGGTTCTTGCGCGGCGGCTTGGCTAGCGGCTCGGTCATGCGTCGCTCCTGGCCAGGATGGCCGCGGCGGTGCACAGCCCGCGGTCGTAGTTGATCATGCCGAAGCCGCTGACCAGGCCCAGGCGCGCGTCGGCCACCTGCGTGCCGCCGGCCGTGCCGGTCAACTGGCGCAGCGCCTCGACCATGCCGAGGTAGCCGCCGGCGGCGCCGGCCTGGCCCACCGACAACTGGCCGCCGTTGGTGTTGAAGGGGAAGCTGCCGTCGATGGTGAAGGTGTTGGCGCGCACGAATTGCGGCGCTTCGCCCTTGGCGCAGAAGCCCAGGTCTTCCATCTGCATCAGGTTGATGACGGGGTAGTCGTCGTAGGCCTGCAGGAAGTCCATGTCGGCCGGCGCCGCGTCCGCCATGCCGTAGAGTTCGTCGATGTCCATGGTCCAGCCGCCGCGGGTCTGGATCGGGTCCTCGATCCAGGCGTTGTGGCGCTCGATGGTGGACAGGATGCGGGCGTAGGGCAGGTTCAGCGCCCGCGCCCGGTCTTCGCTCATCACCAGGAAGCCGTCGGCGCCAGCGCAGGGCATGACGCAGTCGAACAGGTGGATCGGGTCGGTGATGACGCGCGCGTCCAGGTATTGCTTGAGCGTCAGCGGCTTCTTCATCAGCGCGTGCGGATAGCGCAGCGCGTTGTCGCGCTGCGCCACGCAAACCTTGCCGAAGTCCTCGCGAGTGGCGCCGGTGCTGCGCATGTAGTGCGCGGTCAGCAGCGCGAAGCTGGCGTTGGGGCCGCCCGCGCCATAGGGGTAGACCGCGTCCTGGGCGAAGCGCGAGAACTGGCTGACGGTGTTGCGGAACGAATCGACCTGGTTGGTGTCGCCCGCGATGCAGGCGACGATGCCGGCGTCGCCCGCCTGCACCGCGCGCGCGGCGCGGCGCAGCGCGGCCACGCCGCTGGCGCCGCCCATGGGGATGTGGTCGAGCCAGCGCGGGCTCATGCCCAGGTGCTGCGTCAGGCCCACGGCGGTGTCCGGCGCCAGCGTGAAGCTGGACACGCACAGGCCGTCGACGTCGGTCTTGGCGATGCCGGCCTGGCGGATCAGCGCGCCCAGCGCGCGGCCGAGCCACCAATGCGCGGCATGGGTGGAATAGCGCTCATACGGAATGCTGACGGGCAGGGCCGCCACCACGCCGTCGTAGCGGGCGCGCGGCGGGCTCATCGGGCGGGCTCCTGACGCTTCTTCATGGCGGTGGTGTCGACGCAGCTGGCCGTGCCCGGCAAGGTCGGCGCCAGCGCCTTCATTTCGCCGCGCTGGATCTTGTTGGTGGTGGTGAGCGGCAGGCTGTCGACGAAGGCGACGTAGCCGGGCGCCTTGTAATAGGCCAGTTGTTGCAGGCTCCACTGCACGATGTCGCGGGCCGCGTCGGCGCGGGCGGCGGCGTCGGCGGGCGCGGTTTCCGCCACCACGCAGGCCAGCACCTCGTCGCCGCGCACCGGGTCGGGCACGGCGGCCACCGCCACGGCCTTGACCAGCGGATGCTGCAGCAGCACGCTTTCGACTTCCACGGCGGAGATATTCTCGCCGCTGCGGCGGATCACGTTCTTCTTGCGGTCGACGAAGCGCAGCGCGCCGTCGGCCTCGCGGCGCACGATGTCGCCGGTGTGGAACCAGCCGTCCTCCCAGGCCTGCGAAGTGGCCTCGGCGTCCTTCAGGTACCCGGCGAAGAAGCCGTAGCGCGGGTCCTCGCCGGCATGGCGCACCAGCAGCTCGCCCGGCTCGCCGGCCGCGGCCTCGCCGCCGTGGTCGGCGACGATGCGCACCTCTACGTCGTCCTCTTCGCGGCCGAAGCAACTGCTGCCGATGTGGCGCGGCTCCTGGTTGGCGATGATGACGGCCCCGGCGCCGGTTTCGGTCATGGCCCAGGCTTCCAGCAGCGGAAAACCGAAGCGTTCCTCAAAGGGCTGGTGCAGCTTGCGGTCGACGCCCGCGCCGAAACCGAATCGGATGGCTGGCTGCCTGTCCCGCGCCGACGGTTCGGCCTTCATCAGGATCGCCGGCATCACGCCCAGGTAGTGCAGCACGGTGGCGCCGGATTCGCGCACGCTGTCCCACCAGGTCTTGGGATGGAAGCGGTCCAGCGGGATCAGGCAGCCGCCGGTCAGCACCATGGCCATGGCGGAATAGGCCATGGCGTTCATGTGCACCAGCGGCAGCGGCGTCAGCATGCGCTCCTCGCCGGGGCGCAGCTCGGCCAGGCCCCCGATGCGCGCGTACCAGCCGCCCGCGTGCAGGAAATAGCGGTTCGGCAGGATGCAGCCCTTGGGACGGCCGGTCGTGCCGGACGTGTACAGCAGCGCGCACTCGGTCAGTTCATCCGGCTCGCCCGCCAGCGGCGCGGGGAAGGGCGCGGCGGGCGGGGCGTCGTCCGGCCCCATCACGCGCAGCGGCCGGCCGGCGCGCTCGGCGGCGGCCAGCAGGTCGGCGTGGCGCTCGGGCAGGGCCACCGCCAGCGCGATTTCGGAATGGCCGGTCAGGTACTCCAGTTCGGCCGCGCGCAGGTCGGGATTGATCGGCACCACCGACACGCCCAGCGCGTTCAGCGCGAACCAGTGCAGGAAGAAGGCGGGACGGTTTTCCAGCAGCAGGCCGGCGCGGTGGCCGTGGCCGTAGCCGGCGCGGGCATAGGCCGCGCGCAGCGTCTCGATGGCGGCGGCAGCCTGCGCATAGCCCAGTTCGCCGGCGCCGATGCCGTAGATGCCGGCGGTTTCCGGCAGGATGCACAGGAAGGGCCGGGCGCCGTGGCGGGCCGCGGTGTCCAGGAAAGCCTGGTGGACGGTGGTGCTCACAAGCCGCTCCTACATGAACAATTGGATGTTGCCGAACGCGGCGTCGCAGTTCACCAGGTCGACGCGCTTGAGGCGGATACGCAGCGCGCCGTCCTGCTCGACCAGGTGATGCGTGGCCCAGCCGGCGTACAGCGTCTGCGCGTCCTGCCGCGTCTCGACGTAATGGAAGGCGGTGCGCACCACGTGGCGGCCCTGGTCCGGCGCCGAATCGGGATGGTCGTGTTCGACCGTGGGCGCCTGTAGCAGATGATGGCAGCGGCTCTTGGGCTGCTGCGAGAAGGTGCGCTGGCCGGCCAGGCGTTCGACCCGCACGCGCAGCAGCAGCTTGTCCTCGTACATGAGCGAGGCGTGCAGGCGGGCGTCGGTCTGGCCGTGGGCCAGCGGCATCCAGTAATGGCCGTCCTCGGTGTACAGATCCAGCCAGTCCTCGAAGCGCAACTCGTCGAGCAGGCGCGCCTCGGCGTAGACGAAATCGATCAGGTCGCGGTCGCTCAAGCTCATGCCTGCTCCGTCATGTAGCGGCCCCATGCGCGGTATTGGTTGCGCATCTGCCATTCGTTGGTGCCGTTGGTGGTGACGTTCTTCTGGCCGATTTCGGCGGGGTCGTACAGGCGGCCGACGTTGACCCAGTCGCGGGCGCGCGATTGCAGGCCATCCTGCGCGCGCTCGTACATCTCCAGGTCGTCGTGGCCGACCACCGAGGTGGGCGCGTTGATCAGGCGGTTGTACATGAGGGTGCGTTCCAGCAGCAGGTCGGGCGCGCCGACCAGGCGGAAGGTCCACGACTCCACCAGGGTGCGGTCGGCGGCGATCGGCTTGAACACGCGCAGGGTCTGGATCGGGCCCTTGACCATGATGTTGGGGAAGTACACGGTGTTGTGGCGCACGTCGCCCAGGATCTGGCGGGCGCGTTCCTCGCCATAGGCGGCGACCATCGACTCCCAGTAACCCGGAATGCCCGAATAGGCGGCGTGGATCGAATCGGACACGCCGGTGTGTCCGTGGCCGTTTTCCCAGACGCGGATGCCCATGTTCTCGAAGAACTCGTAGGGCGAGATGAATGGCGCGAACAGTTCCACCGCCATCGGCTTGGGCGTGCCGGCCGGGGCTTGTTCCCAGACCTTGACCGCGGTGCCGGCCGACGACTCGTGCGCCACCATCGGATGGCAGGTGTCGGTCTGGTTGTCGACCAGCATCTTCCAATTGCAGCGGTGCATGTAGCGCAGCACGCCGCCGGCCACTTCCAGCCGGCCCTCGGGCGAGCGGTCGACCATGTTGTCCAGCGTCGACAGCGCGTCGCCGAAGAAGTCCTCGAACGACTGGCCGTTCGGGTTCAGGCGGCAGAACACGAAGCCGCGATGGTTGCGCACGTCTTTCACCGCCGCCATGCCCTGGCTGGCCTCACACTGCTCCAGGCCGGTGTTTTCGTAGCCTTTTTTCAGCGGGATCGACAGCAGGCTGCCGTCGGTCTTGAAGGTCCAGGCGTGATAGGGACAGCGGAAGAACTTGCCGGTGTTGCCGCAGGCGTCGCCCGCCACCATGGTGCCCTTGTGCGGGCAGCGGTTGTGCAGCACGCGCACCGAACGGTCGCTGTGGCGCACCATCACCACCGGCTGGTTGCCGACGGTGGTGGTGATGTAGTCGCCGGGGTTGGGCACCTGGCTGTCGTGGCCGACGTAGACCCAGGTGTTGGCGTACAGCCGTTCCATCTCCAGGTCGAACAGTTCGTCGTCGATGAACAGGTCCTTGTGCACCTCGGTCTCGCGCAGCAGGGCGCGGATGGCGTCGGGGTTGTCGCGGTATTTGGCCATGGGAGTCTCCTCTTGTCGCGCCCGGCCCTACAGGTCCAGCACCAGGCGCGCCGACTTGGCGCGCGAGATGCAGATCTGGATGATCTTGCCGCTGGCTTTCTCGGTATCCGACAGGTAGTAGTCGCGGTGGTCCGGCTCGCCCTCCAGCACGGTGGCCTGGCACACGCCGCATTCGCCGCGCTTGCAGTCGTACATCGGGTCGCAGCCTTCTTCTTCCATGACGTCGACGATGGTCTTGTCGGCGGGAATCGTCAGCACCCGGCCGGACTGGCGCAGCTCGACCTCGAAGGGCTGGTCGCCGGCCTGCGGCGCGGCGGTCGCGAACAGCTCGAAATGGATGTGGGCGTCGGGCCAGTGGCGGGCGCGCGCTTCCTGAATGACGGCGTCGATCAGGCCCTTGGGGCCGCAGACGTACAGGTGCTGGCGCGGGCTGGCGGCGTCCAGCAGCGCCTTCAGGTCGAAGCGGCAGGAAGCGTCGTCGTCCGCATGCGGCACCAGCGCGTCGCCGGCCAGCGCCTGCAATTCCGGCAGGAACGCCAGTTGGTCGCGGCTGCGGCCGCTGTAATGCAGTTCGAAGGCGCGGCCGGCGGACTTGAGCGCCGCGGCCATCGACGCCACCGGCGTGATGCCGATGCCGCCGGCGATCAGCACCACCGGTTCGTCGCCAGCCGGACCCTCGTGCAGCGGGAAATCGTTCTTCGGTCCTTCGACGCTGAGCGTGTCGCCCACCGCCAGGCGATGCATGTGGCGTGAGCCGCCCGCGCTGGCTTCTTCCAGCCGCACTCCCAGGCGGTATTCGACGGGTTCGGCGAAGCGGCCGGCTTCCGGCGTCAGTTGCACCAGCGAGTAGCAGCGCGGTTCGCGCAGGCCCGGCACGCTGACCTTAAGGTGGGCGCCGGGGCCGAAGGCGGGCAGGGCGCCGCCGTCTTCGCGCGCCAGGCGCAGCGAGCGGATCAGCGGCGATTCCTGGCGGACTTCACGGACGATGAGTTTCAGGGTTTGCACGGCGTTCGTCTCTATCTCGATGTCAGGCGGCCAGTTTCTCGGCCAGTTGGCGTTCCATGGGGCCGCATTTCTCGTCGGCCAGCGCGGCCTGGCGCAGGGCGCGCAGCGAGGCCGCCGCGTCGGGCCGGCCCGCCAGCTTGGCGGCGGCCGCGATCAGCTGGCGGTACTTGCCGCCGCCGCGCGCGTGGGTGTCGCTGTAGCCCTTGACCAGGCGGCGGCAGTTGACGGTCTCGACGGCCAGGTCGTAGTCGCGTGGCGCCAGGTCGGCGATCAGGTCGAGCCATTGCGTCAGGCCTTCGGATTCGATCTGGTGGCGCAGCGTGCGGCGCCGAAAGCGGCGCATGCCGGCCAGCGTGTACAGCATCAGGAAGCCGCCCAGCGTGCCGCTCTGCATGCGACGGCCCTTGCCCAGGCGGCGTTCGACGAAGCCGCCGAAGGCTTTCGACCGTTCCAGCCAGCGGCCCAGCCCGGCCGGCAACGTGCCGCAGATCTCTTCCAGCCGCGGGTGCATGAATTCGGTGGTGTAGACCAGCTGATCCGGTTTGGCGCCGACTTCGGCGCGCACCCGCTCGAAGCGGCTGCCGCGCGTCTTCAGGTCGGCCACGCGGATCACGTCGTCATAGGCCATGGCGGTGGCCAGGTAGCGCGCGGCGGCACACGTCAGCGCCCACTGTTTCGATTCGCCACCGTGGCGCGCGTCCAGTTCGCGGATCGCGGCCATGCGGGCCAGGTAGTCCTCGGCGTATGCCAGGTCCTGGAATTCGATCTGGCGGCGCGCGCCGGCCGTCAGCATCGGCTGCGCACAGGCGGGAAAGTCGCGGGTGATGCGGTCGAGCAAGGCTTGCGCTCTCGGGCTGGCGGCGCGCTCGGGCACGACGGGCACCGGGCGCGCCAGATCGATCGCGGCCGGTTGCGCGGGCGCCTGGTCGGCGGCCTCGAAGCCCAGCGCGAAGGCGCGCAGGCTGGCGTCCACGCCGACGCCGGCGCGGCGCACGGTGGCCTCGAAGTCGTCGCGCGAGAACGGCAGCGCGCCGCTGCCGGCGACGGCGCCGAACAGGCTGGCGCTGATGACGCTGCCGGCGCGGTCGGCCAGGTCCTGCAGGTCGAAGCAGAGGAAGCGGCGGGCCGCCGCGCGGCCGGCCTCCAGCACCTTGTTGGGATCGGCAATGCCGTTGCCGGGCGCCGATTTCTCGCTGACCGCATAGCTGCGGTGCGAAGAGGCGATCAGCACGCTGCGGTCGGGCGTCACCAGCCCGCGCTGGATGGCGCGGCCGCCTTCCATCAGTTCGGCCGCCACCACCAGGTCGACGTCGCCCGGCGTGGGCATCAGCGCCAGGGCGGGCGGACGGCCGGCGCGGGCCACGTCCGACTCGGGCAGCAGTTCCAGGTAATAGATGGTGGCGCCGGTGCGCTGCGCCACGCCTGGCACCGAGGTGGTCTGGGCCCACCAGCCGGCGTGCTCGGCCATGTCGACGATCCAGTCGGCCAGCACGCCGCCACCCTGGCCGCCCATGGCCAGGATGGCGATCTTGATGGGAGTGCCTTGCTGCAATGCCACCGGGTTCATGGGGCGGGTCCTCACAGGGCGAATTTGGCCAGGCGCGCTTCGCGGCGGCGCTGCAGGTAGCCGATCACGCCCTGGCGCAGGCGCGCCAGGAAACGGTCGCGGCCGCTGGGGTTGTGGACGATGTCGGCGCGGTAGAAGGAGGGACACAGCACGGCGGCGTGCGCCACTTCGCCGCAGTTGCCGCAGCCGACGCAACTGCTCTCGACGTGGGCGACCGGATCTTCCTTGAGGGGATCGCCGCTGTCCTTGACCGTCAGCGACGGGCAGCCGGACAGCCGGATACAGGCATGGTCGCCGGTACAGACGTCGGGGTCGACGCCGAAGCGTTCCTTGACCACGCGCTTGCCGGCCTTGACCGCCTGGTTGAACAGCGGCTTGATGCGGCGCTGCTTGTTCAGCATGCATTCCGACTGGGCGATGATGACCTTGGGGCCCTTGATGTCGGTGGTCAGCGCTTCCTCGATGGTGGCGCGCACCTTGGCCACGTCATAGGTGCGGTCCAGCGTGCGCACCCACTTCACGCCCACGCCGCGCACGGCCTGGTCGATGGGATTGTTGGTGGAGCGGTCCGGATTCTCGGCGCGCGAGGACAGGATGTCCTGCCCGCCGGTGGCCGAGGCGTAGAAGTTGTCGACGATGACGATGACGCCGTCGTACTTGTTGAACACCGCGTTGCCGATGCCCGAGGCCAGGCCGTTGTGCCAGAAGCCGCCGTCGCCCATGATCGAGATGGGCCGCTTGGCCGCTGGCACGTTGAAGGCCGCGGCGCTGGATGCGCCCAGGCCGTAGCCCATGGTGGTCGCGCCCAGGTTGAACGGCGGCAGGATCGAGAACAGGTGGCAGCCGATGTCGCAGGAGATATGGTGCTGGCCCAGCTTCTCCTGCGCCAGCGTCAGGGCCGAGAAGATCGGCCGTTCCGGACAGCCGGTACAGAAGCCGGCCGGGCGCGGCGGCACCACGGCGGTCAGTTCCGCGACGTGCTTGTGGAAGGTGATGGGCTGCTCGGCCGGCCGCGGCGCGGGCTTGGGCCGCGTGATCTCGGTGACCTGCAATGTGGCTTTGGCGGCGTCGTCGGCGGCCACGGCCGGATGGGTCTGCAGCGATTCGGGGCGTTCGCGCTTGAGGAAGGCGCGCAGGCCGTCGCGCATCACCTGAGTGGTGTATTCGCCCGCCATCGGCAGCACGTCCTTGCCGGACAGCTTCGTATCGACGCCGGCCTTGCGCAGCACCGCGTGCAGGGCCTGCTCCAGATAATCGGGCTGGCCTTCCTCCAGCAGCAGCACGGCGCGCTTGCCGCGGCAGAAGTCGATGACCTCGTCCTCGATCACGGGGTAGGCCACGTTCATCACATACAGCGGGATGCGGCTGTTGCCGAAGTTGTCCGCCAGGCCCAGCAGTTGCAGGGCGCGGATCACGCCGTTGTACAGGCCGCCCTGCAGGATCAGGCCGATATCGTCCTGGTCGCCGTCGAAGTGCTCGTTGAGCTTGTGTTCCTTGATATAGCGGATGGCGGCGGGCCAGCGTTCCTTGATCTTTTCCTGCTCGTGCAGGAACGACGCGGGCGGCAGCACGATGCGGCTGGTGTCGCGCGCCGGGCTTTCCAGCGCCTGGGCCAGCGAGAACGCCGGCCGCTGGTTGTCCTTGGCGATGAAGCGGCCGTGCACGTGGCAGCCGCGGATGCGCAGTTGCAGCATCACCGGCGTCTTGCTGGCCTCCGACAACGCGAAGCCGTCTTCCACCGCCTTGACCATGCTTTCCAGGTTAGGGCGCGGATCGAGCAGCCAGATCTGCGACTTCATGGCGAACGCGTGCGAGCGTTCCTGCATGATGGACGAGCCTTCGCCGTAGTCTTCGCCGACGATGATGAGCGAGCCGCCGGTGACGCCGCCCGATGCCAGGTTGGCCAGCGCGTCGGAGGCGACGTTGGTGCCGACGGTGGATTTCCAGGTGACCGCGCCGCGGATCGGGTACATGACCGAGGCGGCCAGCGTGGCGGCGGCGGTGGCTTCCGAGGCGCTGGCCTCGAAGTGCACGCCGAGTTCCTGCAGGATGTCGTTGGCGTCGGCCAGCACGTCCATCAGGTGCGAGATGGGCGAGCCCTGGTAGCCCGCGACATAGCCCACGCCGGATTGCAGCAGCGCCTTGGTGACCGCGAGAATCCCCTCGCCGCGGAATTCTTCGCCCGCGCCGATGCGCAACTGCTGGACTTCTTTCTTGAAAGACCTTTCAGCCATCTCGAACTCCTCCACGCGGACCGGCATCCGGGTCCCGAAGTCATGCTGCCGCGCAGCACGCCCATGTCACGAAATTTCGCTCTGAAAAATACTTTAGGAGTCAACGTTTTAGCTGTCAACAAAAAAGATGAAATTTCATGGAATCAAAAAAATATCATGCGAAAACAAGGGTGTATATACTGGTTGTTCTCTATCCGAGTGCTCGTGAAAACGCGCTTTGATGGTGCAAAAACGGGTCGCGATTCGGGGTATACCCTGTGCTGCGCAACAGCATTGCGCCGTGTCATGGCGCAGGCGCGCGCCAACGTGGTGCAATGCGCCTGCCGGCCTCGGGTCGCCTATTCAATATTGATGCGTGGGAGCGGAACAACATGCGGTCGGACAAGCACGGCGGCGGTACCCAGGACGGCGGTGCGCGGTTCGTCGATGACTACCTGGCCTATCTGCTGGCGCAGGCCAGCCAGCGCATCTCGGCGGAGTTTCATCAGCAGGTGAAAGCGGCCGGCCTGTCGGTGACCGAATGGCGGGTGCTCGCCAGCCTGGAAGGCAGCGCTGGCGAAACCATCGGCGACCTGGCGGTGCTGGCCATCACCAAGCAACCGACCTTGAGCAAGGTGGTGCAGCGCATGGAAACCGAAGGGCTGGTGACGCGCACGGAAGTGCGCGCCGACCGCCGCCAGACGCGCGTGGTCATCACCACCAAGGGCCGCCATCTGATCGCCGCGCTATGCGAGCAGGCCATGCAGCACCAGAAGGCGGTGCTGGCGCCGTTCGGCGAGGATCAGGCGGTCCTGCTGATTGACATGCTGCGCCGCCTGATGGCCGAGCACGTGCCGCTAGACCTGCCGCTGGACGCCGACGAATAGGGCGGCGCGCGCGGGCAGGGCGGCAAACGAGCCCCGATCCGGGGTGTCGGGATGGGGTGCCCCGACCGAACGCTGTTTACATACAGGGCCAGCGATTTTTTTGTCATATTTTTATATGTCCCTAAATATGTTCTCCCTCTGAAAACCCCCTCCGGTACGCATAAACCCTTAATTGACGCGGGTCTTGGGGCTAGGCAATATCGCGCCGGTATTCAGACTACAGTCAGGAGTTGAACCTATGCGCCGCACTTTGATTGCCATCGCGATCGCCGCCGCCGTGGCCGTGCCCTCGATCGGGCAGGCCAAGACCTTCCGTTGGGCCGCCCAGGGCGACATCCTCACCTTCGATCCGCACTCGCAGAACGAAGGCATGACGATTGCCGCCAACAGCTATGTCTATGAACCGCTGGTGGACTACGACAAGGACTTCAAGGTGGTGCCGCGCCTGGCGACCGAGTGGGAGCAGGTTTCGCCCACGCTGTACCGCTTCAAGCTGCGCCCCGGCGTCAAGTTCCACGATGGCGCCGCCTTCACGGCCGACGACGTGGTGTTCTCGGTGCATCGCGCCATGGCGCCCACCTCGAACTACAAGGCGTACACCACCGGCATCAAGGAAGCGCGCAAGATCGACGACCTGACGGTCGAGATCGAGACCACCGCGCCCAACCCGGTGCTGCTGCGCCAGTTGCCCAACGTGTTCATCATGAACAAGGCCTGGTCGGAGAAGAACAACATCGCCAAGCCGCAGGACTTCGTCAACAAGGAAGAGACCTTCGGCGCGCGCAACACCAACGGCACCGGCCCGTACAAGCTGAAGTCGCGCGAAGTCGACGTGCGCACCGTGTTCGAAGAGAACAAGGACTGGTGGAACAAGGCCGGCAAGGTCGGCAACGTGACCGAAGTGGTGTTCACGCCGATCAAGCAGAACGCCACCCGCACCGCCGCGCTGCTGTCCGGCGAGATCGACTTCGTGCTCGACCCGGCCGCGCAGGATCTGGACCGCCTGCGCCAGTCGGCCAAGGTGGTCGAGGGCAACGAGTACCGCACCATCTACCTGGGCCTGGACCAGAAGCGTCCCGAGCTGCAGTATTCCAACATCAAGGGCAAGAACCCGTTCCAGGACATCCGCGTGCGCGAGGCGCTGTACCGCGCCATCGACGTCGACGCCATCAAGCGCGCGGTGATGCGCGGCCTGTCGGCGCCGACCGGCACCATGATCGCGCCGCAGGTCCACGGCTGGGCCGAGTCGCTGCACAAGCGCGTGCCCTACGATCCCGAGAAGGCCCGCGCGCTGCTCAAGGACGCCGGCTATGACGGCACGCTGAACTTCACGCTCGACTGTCCCAACAACCGCTACATCAACGACGAGGCCATCTGCCAGGCGGTGGTCGGCATGTGGGCCAAGGTGGGCGTGAAGGCGACCATGAACGCGATGCCGCGTTCGACCTACTTCCCCAAGGTGCAGAACTCCGACACCAGCGCCTACCTGTTCGGCTGGGGCGTGCCGACGTTCGACGCCATGTACACGCTGCAGAACCTGATCCGCACCAAGGGCGAGGGCGCGGACGGCATGTACAACCTGGGCAACTACAGCAACAAGGAACTGGATGCGATCATCGACCGCATCAAGACCGAAACCGACGCGGCCAAGCGCGACGCCGACATCCGCAAGGTGCTGGAAGTCCACGCCCAGGAATTCGGCCACATCCCGCTGCATGACCAGGTCATTCCCTGGGCCATGCGCAAGAACGTGTCGGTGATCCACCGCGCGGACAACCGCCTCGTTGCCGACTGGGTCAAGGTCGACTGACCCCGCCCTTCCGGCTAACCAGACAGCGAAGCCCCGCGGGGCTTCGCCGTTTTGCCTTTCCCGCCTATGTTTGCTTTCATACTGCGTCGCCTGTTGCAGGCCGTAGCGGTGATGCTCACCGTCGCGCTGCTGGCCTTCGTGCTTTTTCAATACGTCGGCGACCCTGTCACCATCATGCTGGGGCAGGACGCCACCGATGCCGAGCGCATCGAACTGCGTGAGCGCCTGGGGCTGAACGAGCCCGCCATCGTCCAGTTCGGCCACTTCGTGGCCAACGCCGCGCAGGGCAATTTCGGCATTTCGCTGCGCCAGAGCGAACCCGTTTCGAGCCTGCTCAAGTCGCGCCTGCCGGCCACGCTGGAGCTGTCCCTGGTGGCGGCCCTGCTGGCGCTGGTGGTGGGCGTGCCGCTGGGCGTGTACACCGCGCTCAAGCGCAACAGCCTGCTGTCGCAGCTTCTGCTGGCCGGCTCGCTGCTGGGCGTGTCGTTGCCGACCTTCCTGATCGGCATCCTGCTGATCCTGGTGTTCTCGGTGCAACTGGGCTGGCTGCCCAGCTATGGCCGCGGCGATACGGTGGCGCTGGGCTGGTGGACCTCCGGCCTGTTCACCGCCAATGGCTGGAAGCACCTGATCCTGCCGTCGATCACGCTGTCGCTGTTCCAGATGACGCTGGTGCTGCGGCTGGTGCGCTCCGAAATGCTGGAGGTGCTGCGTTCGGATTACATCAAGTTCGCGCGCGCCCGCGGCCTGAAGCGGCGCGCCATCCATTTCGGCCACGCGCTCAAGAACACCATGGTGCCCGTCATCACCATCACCGGCCTGCAACTGGGCGGCATCATCGCTTTTGCCATCGTGACCGAGACGGTGTTCCAGTGGCCCGGCATGGGGCTGCTGTTCATCCAGGCGGTGCAATTCGCCGACGTGCCGGTGATGGCCGCGTACCTGTGCCTGATCGCGCTGGTGTTCGTGGTGATCAACCTGATCGTCGATCTTCTGTATTTTGTCGTGGACCCGCGCCTGCGCTCCGGGTTGACCCGCGGCGGAGGTGGCCACTGATGCGTGCCGTTCTGAAACGCTGGTGGGACAGCGACATTGCCTGGGCCTGGCGCCGGGCGCCCGTGGCCATCGTCGCCACCGTGCTGCTGGCGGCCCTGCTGATCGGCTCCTTCGGGGCCGGCTGGGTGGCGCCGCACAATCCGTTCGACCTGACCAAGGTCGAGCTGCTGGACGCGCTGCTGCCGCCGGCCTGGTCGCCCAATGGCCAGTCGACCTATCTGCTGGGCACCGACAGCCAGGGCCGCGATCTGTATTCGGCGATCCTGTATGGCACCCGCGTGTCGCTGCTGATCGGCCTGGCCTCGGTGCTGCTGTCGATGCTGATCGGCATCGTGCTGGGGCTGATCTCGGGCTACGCGGGCGGGCGCATCGATGCTTTCATCATGCGCATCGCCGACGTGCAGTTGTCGTTCCCGGCGATCCTGATCGCGCTGCTGATCGACGGCGTGGCGCGCGCCGCGGTGCCGCGCGAGCTGCACGAGATCATCGCGTTCCCGGTGCTGATCGGCGCCATCGCGCTGGCCGGCTGGCCGCAGTACGCGCGCACGGTGCGCGGCTCGACCCTGGTGGAGAAGAACCGCGAATACGTGCAGGCGGCGCGCGTGATCGGCGTGGCCTCGCCCGTGATCATGTTCCGCCACGTGCTGCCCAACGTGCTGGGGCCGGTGCTGGTGCTGGCCACCGTGCACCTGGCGACCGCCATCATCACCGAGGCGACGCTGTCGTTCCTGGGAGTGGGGGTGCCGCCGACGGCGCCGTCGCTGGGCACGCTGATCCGCATCGGCAACGATTTCCTGTTTTCCGGCGAATGGTGGATCACCATCTTCCCGGGCGCGGCGCTGGTGCTGCTGGTGTTGTCGGTCAACCTGCTGGGCGACTGGCTGCGCGACGCACTCAACCCGCGCTTAGGGTGATGGCCCACCCCCGAAGCGCTGCGCGCTTCCCCCTCAAGGGGGCATGCTGGCGGACCGGCGAAGCCGGCTCCGCGGCATCCCGATGGTCCCGTCGGCATTTCATCGGCCTCGGGGGCGCTGTACGTGGAACACGAATTTGAGAAATACCTATGAGCGCATTACTTGAAGTCCGCAACCTGCGCGTGGAGTTCCCCACGCGTCGCGGCACGCTGCTGGCCCTGGACGACGTGTCCTTTTCGATCCAGGCGGGCGAAGTCCTGGGCGTGGTGGGGGAATCGGGCGCCGGCAAGTCGCTGACCGGCGCGTCCATCATCGGCCTGCTGGAACCGCCTGGCCGCATCGCCGGCGGTGAGATCCTGCTGGCGGGCCGGCGCATCGACAACCTGCCCGACGAGCAGATGCGCCGCGTGCGCGGCCGCGAGATCGGCGCGGTGTTCCAGGACCCGCTGACCTCCCTGAATCCGCTGTACACGGTCGGTCGGCAACTGGCCGAGACCATCGTGACGCATCTGGACATGAGCTGGTCGCAGGCGCGCAACCGCGCGGTCGAGCTGCTGGCGGCCACCGGCATCCCGGCGGCGCGCGAGCGCATCGATCACTACCCGCACCAGTTCTCGGGCGGCATGCGCCAGCGCGTGGTGATCGCGCTGGCGCTGGCGGCCGAGCCCAAGCTGGTGGTGGCGGACGAGCCGACCACGGCGCTGGACGTGTCGATCCAGGCGCAGATCATCGAGCTGCTCAAGCGCCTGTGCCGCGAGCAGGGCACGGCGGTGATGCTGATCACGCACGACATGGGCGTGATCGCGGAAACGGCGGACCGGGTGGCGGTGATGTACGCGGGACGCGTGGCCGAGATCGGCCCCGTGCGCGACGTCATCCACCAGCCGCGCCATCCGTACACGATGGGGCTGATGGGATCGATCCCGTCGCTGCAGGGACATGCCGAGCGGCTGGTGCAGATCGACGGCAGCATGCCGCGGCTGAACGCGATTCCGCCGGGCTGTGCCTTCAATCCGCGTTGCGGGCGGCGCCTGCCGCGCTGCGGCCAGGACCGGCCCGAGCTGATGCCGGCGGGCACGTCCCGTGCGGCCTGTTGGTTGCATGAAAACGAAGTCGAGGTGGCCACATGAGCACGCCGTTGGTGGAAGTGAAAGACGCGGCGCGATGGTTCGATGTGTCGCCGCCCTGGCTGGAGCGCAAGCTGGCGGGCAAGCCGCGGGTGATGCTGCGCGCGGTCGATGGCGTGTCGTTCGAGATCAATCGCGGCGAGACCCTGGCGCTGGTGGGCGAGTCGGGCTGCGGCAAGTCGACGGTGGCGCGCATGCTGGTGGGGCTGTATGGGCTGACGCGCGGCGATATCCGTTTCGACGGCCAGCCGCTGTCGCGCATGGCGGAGCCGGGCGGGCGCGAGCTGCGCAAGCGGCTGCAGATGATTTTCCAGGATCCGTACGCGAGCCTGAATCCGCGCTGGCGCGTCGGCCGCATCATCGCCGAGCCGATGCTGACGCACACGAAGATGACGCCGGCCGAGCGCACGGCGCGAGTCGGCGAGCTGCTCCGTCAGGTGGGGCTGGATCCGGCCGACCAGGGCCGCTATCCGCACCAGTTCTCGGGCGGGCAGCGCCAGCGCATTTCTATCGCGCGGGCGCTGGCGGTGAATCCGGAGTTCCTGGTGTGCGATGAGCCGACCTCGGCGCTGGATGTGTCGGTGCAGGCGCAGGTGCTGAACCTGATGAAGGACCTGCAGCGCGAGCTGGGGCTGACCTATCTGTTCATCTCGCACAATCTGGCGGTGGTGCATCACGTGGCCGATCGGGTCGGGGTGATGTACCTGGGGCGGATGGTGGAGGTGGCGCCGCGCGATGAGCTGTTCGCGCGGCCGCGGCATCCGTATACGCGGATGCTGCTGGCGGCGATTCCGGATATCGATGGGGCCGGCAAGCCGCGCACGGCGGTGGCGGGGGAGGTGCCGAATCCGTTGAATCCGCCGTCGGGGTGCACGTTTCATCCTCGGTGTCCGCATGCGAATGAGCGGTGCAGGGGGGAGGCGCCGGTGGGGCGGATGGCGGGGGGGGCGGTGGTGGCTTGCCATGCGGTGGAGGAGGGGCGGATTGCGGGGTGATCTTTTGCTGTCTTAGTCCTGCGGGTTGTTTGGGTTCTTGAGGCGTCTGTCGCGGCGGTCGGCGGGGTGTGCGGGGCTACGATTGCGGTCCGGAGCCTTCGCTCCGGACTGCCCCTGCGTCATCCTCGTCCGCCTTCGGCTCCCTACGGATTCCCTTGGGCGCGTCTACACGCCCCGCACACCCCGCCGCCCGCCGCGACAGACTTGCGTCAGCGGCTCATGACGGGTGCTGGGGCGACTGGTGTGCTTGGCGTGTTTGCCGGCACCGTCGTGGGGGGAGAGGGTCTTGCGGGGCTGCTGCAACGGGGCCGCGCGGGCGGCCCGTTGCAGCGTCTGAGGGGTGGGGCGTCGAGGTGGTGCTGGCTTGCTCGCTTGCCCGCTTTTTTGGCGGGGCGGTGTCGCGGGAGAGTGGTTTTGGCAAAGGGCTTCTTTTGGGAAGCCCTTTTTGCTTGGTGGCGGGCGGCTCATTGGGGCCTGCCGCCTGCCTTCCGGTTCAGTGGCGGTGACCCGGATCGTTGTGGTCGTGAGCGTGGTCGTGGGCGTCGTCCTCGTCCTCGTCGTCGTCTTCCTCGTCTTCCTCGTCTTCCTCATCCGGGTCGGGCAGGGGTTCCTCGGTCAGGGCGAAGGGCAGGACGTCTTCCAGGTTGTCGGACCAGGCGGACTCTTCGCCGTCGTGGTCGAGCTTGATGAAGCGTTCGCCTTCGTTCAGCGAGATCTGGATGGCCCAGAGGTAGAGGCAGTCGTAGGTGTCGTCGCCGGTCGGGGGCAGGCCGCCGCGGTTGCCGAGCAGGCGGGCGCCGGGGCCGCCGAGCTGGACGTGGGTCTGTTCTTCGTCGGGCTCGGCGTTTTCGTCAATGGGCACGCCATAGGTGACCCATTCGGTGCCTTCTTCGCCCAGCACCACTTCGGCCAGGACGGGCTTGCCCAGGTAGGCGCTGAGGGCGTCGGCGGTCTTGGCGAGCATGTCCAGCTCGGTCGCGCTGAAGTGGGTCAGGGAAGGCGGGGGCGTGGCGGAGGCGGACATGGGGGTTCCTGGCGCGATGATGCCGCGGGGACGGCGTTACGAAAAAAATGCAGACGCTATTGTCTCGCGATCGCGCGCGGCTTGCATCGGGCGCTTGGATTACGCGGCCTTCAGGCGGCCGCCGGGGCGCGCTTGCGGGCGCTGTCGGGTGACTGGCCGGTCAGGCGCTGGAACATGGCGATGAAGGCGGACGGCGTGCTGTAGCCGAGTTCGCGCGATACCACCTGTACTGACTGGCCGGCGTCGAGCATTTCCAGCGCGCTGACCACGCGCAAGCGTTGGCGCCACTCGTTGAACGACATGCCCAGGTGTTGCTGGCAGTGGCGCAGGAGGGTGCGTTCGGTGATGCCGGCGGTGGCGGCCCAGTAGGCGGCGCCGCGCTTGTCGCCGGGCTGGCGCTGCAGGGCGGTCAGGATGGGGGCCAGCACGGGTTCGGTCGTGGACGGCAGGTAGCTGGCGTAGACCGGGGCGACGCGGATCTGGTCGATGACCACTTGCGCCAGGCGCCGGTCGTCCGGCGTATCTGGATAGGCGATGCCGCGCCGTTCGAAGTCGGCCAGAATGGCGCGCATGACGGGACTGATCTCCAGCGTGCAAGGCCTGGCGGGCAGGTCGACGCAGGCGGCGGCCGGGATGTCGATGCAGGCGTAGTGCACTTCCCCCTGGTTCTGGCAGCAGTGCGAGACGTGCGGCGGTATCCAGATGGCGTAGTGGGGCGGCGACAGGTAGGTGCTGTCCTCGATGCCGATTTCCATGATGCCGGACAGGGCGAAATTCAGTTCGCCCCAGGGCGAGCTGTGGCGTTGTATGCGCGAGTGCGGCAGGAAGTGCAGGATGCGGCAGGCCAGCGGATAGGGGCGGCCCGGGCCAAGGCTGGGCGGGGCGGCGGCGAGGTCCATGTCCGAAGTTCGCTGGTGGTTGTCGGTTTTTCATTATATACAGCGAGTCGGACAGGTCCTACACTGGCCGGCCGTTATCTGCTTTTGGTTTTATCCCCATGACGCGCGTCGATGTTTCGCCCACTCCCGCCCGCTATCTGCTGTTCCCGCTGCTGGCGGCGCTGATCTGGTCGGTCAACATGATCGTGACCAAGATGGCGGCCGGCGTGATCGCGCCGGCCGCCATCGGCTTTTACCGCTGGGCGCTGGCGGGGCTGCTGCTGACGCCGTTCGCGCTGCCGGCCGCCTGGCGCCAGCGGCGCGCGCTGTGGCCGTACCTGCCCAAGTTCGCGGTGCTGGGCGGCCTGGGCATGGCGTTGTACCAGGGCCTGGCCTACGTCGCGGCCGGCAGCACCACTGCCACCAACATGGGCATCATCACCGCGATGATTCCGTTGCTGACCATCGCGGTCGGCGCCGTGGTGTTGCGCG
Organism: Achromobacter sp. SIMBA_011; assembly: GCF_046535435.1. Taxonomy (NCBI): domain Bacteria; kingdom Pseudomonadati; phylum Pseudomonadota; class Betaproteobacteria; order Burkholderiales; family Alcaligenaceae; genus Achromobacter; species Achromobacter sp. SIMBA_011. The sequence goes on from NZ_JAWRWN010000008.1 coordinate 233,194, forward strand.
AGCGTCCCTCCCTGATGGCGCTGCTGGGCGGCCTGCTGTCGCTGGCGGGGCTGGCGTTGCTGATCGGCGAAGGCGATCCGGCGCGCCTGTTGTCGGTGGGCGCGAACCATGGCGATGTGCTGATGGGCGTGGCGGCGTTGGCCTACGCGCTGTACGGCGTGCTGCTGCGGCGCTGGGGTTTGCCGGCCGGGCCATGGGTGTCGCTGTACGTGCAGGTGGCGTTCGGCGTGCTGTTCCAGTTGCCCGCCTTTCTGATGGCGCCCGCCTCGCCGCTCAATGGCGATAATCTGCCGCTGGTGCTGTATGCCGGCCTGTTCCCGTCGCTGTTCGCGCCGTTCCTGTGGATGCAGGGCGTGCGCCACCTGGGGCCGGCCCGCGCCAGCGTGTTCCTGAACCTGATGCCGGTGGCCACGGTGGCGATCGCGGCGCTGTTCCTGGACGAGAAACCGCACCTCTTCCACATTGTCGGCGGCGCGATGGCGCTGGCCGGCGTGATGCTGGCGCAGATGCGGGCGCCCTTCGCCGGGGCCCGCCGCGCGCGGGCAGCCTCGTAGGGCGCCACGCGCCTCAGTCGGGCACGGGCTTGCCGTGCCAGTACCGCTGGGCGTGTTCCACCGCCACCCTGGCCGGCACGCGCAGGCCGTGGCCCGCGCCCAGCGCGAAGCGCCGCGCCAGTCCGGCGTCGATCAACGACTGGCCGACCGGCAGGAAATGGTCGGAGTCGAGCAAGGCGGGCTGGTCATAACGCTTCCAGACACGCCGGCCGTGCTCGATGATGGGCGAGGCCTCGGGCTGGCGCGGCCGTGTCGGCCAGGCGCGTTGTTCGGCCAGGTGCAGCATGGTGCAGACGTCAAAGCCGACGCCCAGCAGCAGGATCTCGGCGTCGGCACGCAGCAGCTTTGCCAGCGGCGAGGTTTCGCCCAGCGGGTCGTCCAGCCGGTGGTTGGCGGTCAGCGCGTCGGCGCCGGCGCCGACGGCCGCGAACGAACAGGTGGGATGCAGGCTGCGCACGGCGCCGGGCCAGGTGCGGAACAGTTCGGCCACCGCGCCCATGCCACGCGTGGGCGTGATGGCGGGATCGTAGGCCGGCATGTGCTCGCACAGGGTGTCCAGCCAGGCGGCCGGCACCGGCGGCGCCTGCCATTGCGCGGGATCGGTCAGGTCGGAGGAGTGCGCCGGCATCGCCACCAGGCCGTCGGAACCGACGCAATCGAGCAAGGCCTGGATCAGCGCCACGGGACCGCCCGCGATCCAGCCCAGGGCGCGCAGCGAGGTGTGCACGAGCACCGTGGCGCCGGGGCGCAGGCCGCCCTCGCGCAATTGCGCCGCGAGGCTGTCGCGGGTGGCGGGAAACGGGGTGCGGGCCAGCAGGTCGGCTTCGGTCATCGGGGTGGGCAGGGCGCCGCGAAAGGCGTCATGGAACGGACACAAGCCGTAAATATAGCCTTGCCACCCGCGCGCGGACCCCGCCCGCACGCCTGTCCGGGTTCCGGCCTACAATCAGCGATTCATCAGCTTTCTTTCCCTATACGAGCCCATGGCCCAATACGTCTACACCATGAACCGCGTCGGCAAGATCGTGCCGCCCAAGCGGCAGATCCTGCGTGACATCTCGCTTTCGTTTTTTCCTGGCGCCAAGATCGGCGTGCTGGGCCTGAACGGCTCGGGCAAGTCGACGCTGCTGAAGATCATGGCGGGCGTGGATCGCGAGATCGAAGGCGAAGCCATCCCCATGCCGGGCCTGAACATCGGCTACCTGCCGCAGGAACCGCAGCTCAACCCCGAGCACACGGTGCGCCAGGCGGTTGAGGAAGGCCTGGGCGCGGTGGTCACCGCCAAGAAGCGCCTGGACGAGGTCTATGCGGCCTACGCCGAGCCTGACGCCGACTTTGACGCGCTGGCCGCCGAGCAGGCCGAGCTGGAAGCCATCATCGCGGCCGCCGCCTCCAGCGGCGCCGACGACATCGAACACCAGATGGAAATCGCCGCCGACGCGCTGCGCCTGCCGCCCTGGGATGCCATCGTCGGCAACCTGTCCGGCGGTGAAAAGCGCCGCGTGGCGCTGTGCCGCCTGCTGCTGTCCAAGCCCGACATGCTGCTGCTGGACGAACCCACCAACCACCTGGATGCCGAAAGCGTCGAATGGCTGGAACAGTTCCTGCACAAGTTCCCGGGCACCGTCGTGGGCGTGACCCACGATCGCTACTTCCTGGACAACGCCGCCGAATGGATCCTCGAACTGGACCGCGGCTACGGCATTCCCTGGAAGGGCAACTACAGCTCGTGGCTGGAGCAGAAGGAAGATCGCCTCAAGCAGGAAGAGGCTTCCGAATCGGCCCGCCAGAAGACCATCAAGAAGGAACTGGAGTGGGTGCGCCAGAACCCGAAGGGCCGCCAGGCCAAGGCCAAGGCGCGCCTGGCCCGCTTCGAGGAACTGTCGTCCTACGAATACCAGAAGCGCAACGAGACCCAGGAAATCTTCATTCCGGTGGGTGAGCGCCTGGGCAACGAGGTCATCGAGTTCAACAACGTCAGCAAGGCCTACGGCGACCGCTTGTTGATCGACAACCTCAGCTTCAAGATTCCGGCTGGCGCCATCGTCGGCATCATCGGCGCCAACGGCGCCGGTAAATCGACGCTGTTCCGCATGATCGCGGGCCGCGAGCAACCGGATTCGGGCGAAGTGAAGATCGGCCAGACCGTCAAGCTGGCCTACGTCGACCAGTCGCGCGACGCGCTCGAAGACAAGAAGACCGTGTTCGACGCGGTCGCCGACGGCGCCGACCTGATCACCGTGGGCAAGTTCGAGATGTCCTCGCGCGCCTACCTGGGCCGCTTCAACTTCAAGGGCGGCGACCAGAACAAGGTGGTCGGCCAACTGTCGGGCGGTGAACGCGGCCGCCTGCACATGGCCAAGACGCTGATCGCCGGCGGCAACGTGCTGCTGCTGGACGAACCGTCCAACGACCTCGACGTCGAAACGCTGCGCGCGCTGGAAGACGCGCTGCTGGAGTTCCCCGGCAGCGTCATGGTCATCAGCCACGACCGCTGGTTCCTGGACCGTATCGCCACGCACATCCTGGCTTTCGAGGGCGATTCGCAAGTGGTGTTCTTCGATGGCAACTACCAGGAATATGAAGCCGACAAGAAGCGCCGCCTGGGCGAAGAGGGCGCCAAGCCCAAGCGCCTGCGCTACAAGGCACTGAAGTAAGCCGGCCTGCCAGGCGGTCCGAAAATCCCGGCCATTGCGCGCCGGGATTTTTTTCGGATGATAGAATCAAAAAGTTCATCATTTGATGCGAATTTTTGCTCCAATCATTGCAAGGAGGCCAGTGTGCGTACGACTGTGACGCTCGATGACGACCTGCTCGAATTGGCCCGTACCTATACGGGCGTCCAGGAGACATCGGCGCTCGTAACGCGAGCGTTGACCCAGCTCGTGCAGAAAGAGGCCGCGAAGCGGTTGGCCAAGCTTGGTGGTAGTTCGCCCAAGTTGAAGCCTATCCCGCGGCGGCAGACGGAATGCAATGATCCTGGTTGACACTTCCATCTGGATAGACCATTTATCCGACGGCGAGCCATATCTGGTGCGCTTGCTCGAGGAAGAAAGTGTATTGATGCACCCCTTCATCGCGGGTGAATTGGCGCTGGGTTCGTTGGGCCGACGTGATGTCGTATTGGGTGCGATGTCGCTATTGCCTCAAGTCGTGCGTGCGAGTCATGACGAAGTCATGCACTTTCTTCATAGCGAGAAATTGTTTGGAAAGGGCATCGGCTATGTGGATTTACACTTGTTGGCGTCCACGCGACTGACACCTGGCGCTGCGCTATGGACCCGGGACAAACGGCTGCGGGCACTCGCCAACACCTTGAGCCTGGCGGTTGATCCCCCGAGATATCATTGAATGAAGCGGTTTGGCGTGATGGTCATACCGTATCGTCGATACCGCCTTCAACCTCAGGAGACCTCCCATGCTGCTGCAAGCCTCCGATTCCACGCTGCTCATCGTCGACATGCAGGGCCGCCTGATGCCCGTGATCCACGACGGCGACGCGGTGTTGGCGGCCAACGCCAAGCTGGCGCGGGCCGCTCGGCTGCTGGATGTGCCCGTGGTCGCGACGGAACATCACAGCAAGATGCTGGGCGTCACGGTGGCGCCGCTGGCCGAACTGGTGCAGTCCACGTTCCAGAAGATGCACTTCTCCGCCGCGCGCGAGCGTGGCTTCGAGGCCTGGCTGCCGGCGGCGCGCAAGACGGTCCTGGTGACCGGCTGCGAAGCCCACATCTGCGTGTTGCAGACCGTCATCGGTTTGACCGAGCTGGGCTACAAGGCGGTGCTGGTGGCCGACGCGGCGGGCTCGCGCAAGCCATCCGACCATCATGCCGCGCTGCGCCGCGCGCGCGCCCACGGCGCCGAGATCGTCACGTCGGAAATGACCATTTTCGAGTGGCTGGAGACTTGCGAGCATGCACGCTTCCGCGACGTGTTACGTCTGGTCAAATAGCGGCCCGTTCCAGCAACACTGTCCCTGGGAAGCGCAAGGATTCCCTCGCCGTTTGACACAATTCCTGGGCAAACTTCACAGCGCGGGGCGGGATATTTTGCGATCCTGAAGGCTCTAAACCCACAAGGGGCATCGTGCGCTCGCGTCTGGATCTTGGTGCGACCCCGGGGACAAGAATAGGAGCCTCATCATGAAAATCGCATCTCTTTCCAAAATCTGTGTCGCTGTTGCCATGGCCGCGGCCATGGCGGGTTGCTCGTCGTGGGACAGCATGAGCCATCGCCAGAAAAGCACGGTGGGCGGTGCGGCGCTCGGCGGTGTGGCGGGTGCCGTCATCACCAACGGCGGCATTCTCGGGACGGTGGGTGGCGCCGCCATCGGTGGCGTCATCGGCGATCAGGTGGGCAAGCACTAAGCCGCGGACGAGGCAGTCGCCAGCGTCGGCTGGCGTGCCGCGCCCACACGCAAAAACGCCCGGCATCGCCGGGCGTTTTTTTGCGTGCGTTGCGCGCGCATCCGGCGCCGGCCAGCGGCGCGCGGAGAACGCGTCAGGACTCGCTTTGCGGCATCTCGATCTTGACCTCGAGCACTTCGAGGGTGTCCTGGCGTTCCAGGTGCACCTTGATGTCCTCGGGGTTGATTTTCACGTATTTCGAGATCACGGCGATCAGTTCCTGCTGCAACTGCGGCAGGTAGTCGGGCGAATCGCCACGGCCCCGCTCGTGGGCCAGGATGATCTGCAACCGTTCCTTGGCGACGGAAGCGGATGTTTTCTTTTGACCAAGCAGAAACGACAGGAAGGACATTGCTTACTTGCCTCCGAACAGGCGTTTCAGGAAACCCGGCTTTTCGTAGTCGGTAAAGCGCAGGGCCTTGTCTTCGCCCAGGTAGCGGGCCACGACGTCCTTGTAGGCCTCGGACACGTCGGTTTCTTTCAGGTGAATGGCGGGCAGGCCCTGGTTCGAGGCCTGCAGCACGGCTTCGGACTCGGGGATGACCCCGATCAGCTTGATGCGCAGGATGTCCTCGATGTCGCCCAGCGACAGCATTTCGCCGTCGACCACGCGCTTGGGGTTGTAGCGCGTGAGCAGCAGGAATTCCTTGACCGGCTCGCCGCCCTCGACGGCGCGCTTGGACTTGGCCGCCAGGATGCCCAGGATGCGGTCGGAGTCGCGCACCGACGAGACTTCGGGGTTGGTCACGACCAGCGCGTCGTCGGCGAAATAGGCCGCCATCAGCGCGCCCGTCTCGATGCCGGCGGGCGAATCGCAGACGATGTAGTCGAAGCCCATTTCCTTCAGGTCGTTGATGACCTTTTCCACGCCTTCCTGCGTCAGCGCGTCCTTGTCGCGCGTCTGCGAGGCGGGCAGGATGAACAGGTTTTCAAGCTGCTTGTCCTTGATCAGCGCCTGGTTCAGCGTGGCTTCGCCCTGGATCACATTGACGAAGTCATACACCACGCGACGCTCGCAGCCCATGATGAGGTCGAGGTTGCGCAGGCCGACGTCGAAGTCGATGACAGCGGTCTTGTGGCCCCGCATCGCGAGGCCCGCGGAAAAACTGGCGCTCGTCGTGGTTTTACCCACGCCGCCTTTGCCGGAAGTCACCACAACAATGCGTGTCATGACGATCAAACCCTTATGTTCGAATAAATCGCGTTATCGTAAAGCAAAAAGCCCGTGTAAGGCTTCTTACAGAATGTGTTGAACGGGCACGGCCCGTTCGAGACTGACAGAGTATTGCGTTGCAGGACCGTTTCGCGCTGGCGCGGTCTTGCGCCAGTCCGGCCGGCATGGATCCCGGGCAGGGCATCTCAGGCTTTCAGGGCCTCGATGCGCAGGGTGTCGCCATCCAGCCGTACCAGCGCCGGCTGGTTGTGCAGCGAGCGGTCGAGCTTGTCTTCGACCACGCGGTACACGCCGGCCACGGCCAGCAACTCGGCATCCAGGTGCGTGGTGAAGATGCGTGCCGACGTGTCGCCGCGCGCGCCGGCCATGGCCTTGCCGCGCAGCGGTCCGTACACATGCACGTTGCCATCGGCGATGACCTCGGCGCCCTGGCTGACCATGCCGATCACGACCAGGTCGGTGTGGCGCGCGTAGACGCGCTGGCCGGAACGCAGCGGCCGGGTGATGACCAGCGCCGACGACGATTGCGGCGCGGCCGGCGTCGGGCTCGGCGCCGACGTGGTGCTGGCGGCGGCGCGCTCGGGCAGCGGCTCGGCGGCGGGTTTGCCGGCAGTCTTGTCCGCGGATTGATCGGCCGTCTTTTCGGTTGCCTTTGCCGTTGCCTTATCGGCCGGCGCTTCGGCGGCGGGCGTGGGGGCGGGCGCGATCTCGACGGCGGCGGCCGGCACCGACGGCACCGGCGTGGCGACGTCGTTGGGCGGCGCGGTGTCGATCACCTGTGCCGGACGCGCGGCCGGGGTCGACAGCTCCACCGGCGTCAGGCCGGCGGCGCGGGCCGCGGCCAGGTTGGCGCCTTCGGCCACCACGCCGATAGGGGGCAGGTTGTGCCCGCGCAAGGCGGCGACCAGCGCGGCCCAGTCGATGGCGTCCTCGACGCGGCTGGCGTCGATCACCACGGGCTCATTCTCGAAGAAGCTGCCGGCGTCGGCCATGCGCTTGGCCAGCGCGGCGTTCAGGCGTTCGGGGTCGGCACTGTGCAGGACCACCCGGATCGCGTACAGGGTGGCGCTCTTGAAGTCCAGGGCTAGGGATTCAGTGTTCATCTTGGTTGGGGCTGGCGGCTCGGGGCGCCGGGAAGGGGCGCGCGCAACCGTCTGCGGAATGTCGGGCATGATAACCCGCCCAGGCCCCGTTCAATCGGTCGGCCAAGGGTAAAAACCCCCCAGGTTGCGGGTGGCTTCGGCGGCGGCGGCCACCACCAGCGCCGCATGCTCGCGTTGCAGCCGAGGCGTCGGCATGGTCAGCGTGACGGCGCCGGCCAGGGCGCCCGTTTCATTGAAGACCGGCGCCGAGATGCCGGACAACTCGGGCATGCGGTCGCCCTCCAGCACGACCACGCCGCTGTGGCGGATGGTTTCGTACGGCTCGCCGGCCGCGCCGGCGAAGGCCATCAGCACGCGTCCGCCCGCGCCCCGTTCCAGCGGCAGCAGGTCGCCGGCCTTGATGTGGTCGCGCACCGGCTGCGGCGAATCCACCCGATACAGGCACAGGCGATGGTCGCCCTGGCGCACGTGGAACGCGGCGCTTTCGCGGGTCACGCGGGTCAGGTCCCGCAGCACCGGCATTACCACCCCTTCCAGCGAGAACGACGCCGCATACACGGCGTGCAGCCGCGCGATCTCCGCGCCCAGTGCGTATTGGCCATCCGCCGTGCGCTGCACCAGGCGGCCATGTTCCAGCGAGGCCAGCAGGCGCAGCACGGTGCTCTTGTAGAGCTGGGTGCGTTCGGCCAGTTCCGCCAGCGACAGCGAGGCGTCGCCCGCGCGGAAGGCGGACAGCACCGACAGCGCGCGATCGACCGCGGCGGCGCCGCCGGGCGCGGCGTGCTGGTCGGCGAGGGAGGGCTGGCTGGCTTTTCTCGGCATGGCGAAACGGCCTTTCGGGCAGGCAGGGTTGACACCCGGAATCCGGATGGGGAATAATTTATAGAACGACGTTCTATCTTATAGAACGATAAGGAGAAAGTCAATGCCCCAGATTCTAGTCAGCGAGGTCGGCCCCCGGGATGGGTTGCAGAGCATCGCCGCCGTCATGTCCACGCCCGCCAAGCTGCGCTGGATCGGCGCGCTGGCGGCGGCCGGCCTGCGCGAAATCGAGGTCTGCTCGTTCGTGCCGCCCAAGCTGCTGCCGCAGATGGCCGATGCCGCCGAAGTGGTGGCGGGCGCGCGCGAACTGCCCGGCCTGCACGTCGCGGCGCTGGCCCCCAACCTGCGCGGCGCGCAGGCCGCCTTCGAGGCCGGCGCGGCCAAGGTCACGTTGCCGGTGTCGGTGAGCGAGGCCCACTCCCTGGCCAACGTGCGCAAGACACACGCGCAGATGCGTGACGAAGTCGCGGCGGTGGTGGCGCTGCGCGATGCCCGCTTTCCTGGCGTGACGCTGGAGGCGGGGCTGTCCACCGCCTTCGGCTGCACCCTGGCCGGCCGGGTGCCGGAAGCCGACACGCTGCGCATGGCGGTGGCCATGGCGCAGTTGGGCGTTGACGAGGTCGGGCTGTCGGACACCACCGGCTACGCCAATCCGGCGCAGGTGCGTCGCTTGTTCAAGGCGCTGCGCGCCGAGCTCGGCGCGCGCGCCGGCGGCGCCCATTTCCACAACACCCGCGGCCAGGGGCTGGCCAACGTGGTGGCGGCGCTGGAAGCCGGCGTCGACACCTTCGACGCCAGCCAGGGCGGCCTGGGCGGCTGCCCCTACGCGCCCGGCGCCACCGGCAACATCGTCACCGAGGACCTGGTGTTCCTGCTGGAGTCGATGGGGCTGGATACCGGCATCGACGTCGACGCGCTGATGGCGGCCCGCGCCGCGCTGCGCGACGGGCTGCCGGGCGAACCGTTGTACGGTCACGTGCCCGACGCGGGTCTGCCGAAAGGATTCACCTACGCGCGGGAGGCCGCATGAGCACGCATGACGCACATCCAGCCAGCGACGAACCGGCGCTGCCGCTGACAGGCGTGCGGGTGGTCGAATTCACCCACATGGTGATGGGTCCCACCTGCGGCATGATGCTGGCCGACCTGGGTGCCGAGGTCATCAAGATCGAGCCGGTGCAGGGCGACAACACGCGCCGCCTGAAAGGCTCGGGCGCGGGTTTCTTCACCATGTTCAACCGCAACAAGAAGAGCCTGCCAGTCAATCTGCAGGATCCGCGCGGCATCGAACTGGTGCTCAAGCTGATCGCCACCGCCGACATCGTCAGCGAGAACTTCAAGGCCGGCACCATGGCCCGGCTGGGGCTGGACTACGCCACGCTGTCGAAGCTGAACGAGCGCCTGATCTACGTCTCGCACAAGGGCTTCCTGCCCGGTCCCTACCAGCACCGCACCGCGCTCGACGAAGTGGTGCAGATGATGGGCGGCCTGGCCTACATGACCGGCCCCGAAGGACGCCCCCTGCGGGCGGGCGCGGCCGTCAACGACATCATGGGCGGCATGTTCGGCGCCATGGGCGCCATGGCCGCGCTGCTCGAGCGCCAGCGCACCGGCCGCGGCCAGGAAGTGCAGAGCGCGCTGTTCGAGAACAACGTGTTCCTGGTCGGCCACCACATGATGCAGTACGCCGTCACCGGCAAGCCGGCCGCGCCCATGCCCAGCCGCATCTCCGCGTGGGCGGTGTACGACGTCTTCACCGTCAAGGACGGCGAGCAGATCTTCCTGGCCGTGGTGTCCGATACCCAGTGGAAACTGTTCTGCGACGCCTTCGGCTTTGCCGACCTGGCCGCCGACGCGCGCCTGGCGGGCAACAACGACCGGGTCGAGGCCCGCGCCTGGCTCATGCCGATCCTGCGCGAACGCCTGGCGTCCGAGCCGGCCGCCGCCATCGCCGCCCGCTTCGAGGCGCACGGCCTGCCTTACGCGCCCATCGCCAAGCCGCAGGACCTGTTCGACGATCCGCACCTGGCCGCCACCGGCGGCCTGGCCGAGATCGCCCTGCCGCAAGACGGTGCGGGCAGCGGTGCGGGCAGCGGCGCGGCCAACGCGCATGCCAAGGTGCCGCTGCTGCCCATCACGCTGGGCGGCCGCCGCCCCGGCGTACGTATCGATCCCCCGGCATTGGGCGCGCATGGAGCCCAATTGCTGGAAACCCTGGGGCTGAGCGCGACGCAGATCGCGGCCCTGACCGAAGCGGGCGTCGTCGGGCCCGTGAACTGACCCGGCCGGCCCCGGCCGTTCCGCTACGCATTCCATCTGGAGACAACCTCATGCAAGTCCTTTCGCGCCTCATGCCGCGCCGCCTGGCCGCGGCCGCGATCGCCGTCGCCACCCTGGCCGGCGCCGCGCCCGCCATCGCCGCCTATCCTGAACGCCCCATCAACCTGGTCGTGCCGATGCCGCCGGGCGGCGGCACCGACGTCGTCAGCCGCCTGCTGGCCGAGCGCCTGGGCGTGGCCACCGGCTGGAACCTGGTGGTGCAGAACAAGCCCGGCGCCACCGGCAACATCGGCATGGACTACGTGGCCCGCGCCCAGCCCGACGGCTACACCGTCGGCATGGGCCAGGCCGCCAACCTCGCGATCAACCCTGCGCTGTACCCGAAGATGCCCTTCGACCCGAAGAAGGACTTCACCCTGGTCGGCCTGGTGGCGGCCCAGCCGGTGGTCCTGGTGGTGCGCGCCGACTCGCCCTACAAGACCCTGGCCGACCTTGTCGATGACGCCAGGAAAAAACCCGCCGCTTCACTGCGCCTGGCCTCCGCCGGCAACGGCACCATCGGCCACATGTCCGGCGTCATGCTCGCGCGCCGTGCCGGCGTCGAGTTCCTGCACGTCCCCTACAAGGGCGCCGGCCCCGCCGTCACCGACCTGGTCGGCGGCCAGACCGACCTCTACTTCATCACCCCGCAGACCGCCTTCCCCCTGCTCGCCGCCAACAAGCTGCGCGCCCTGGCCGTCACCTCCAACGCCCGCCTGGCCGCCTTGCCCGACGTCCCCACCGTGGCCGAATCCGGCTACCCCGGCTTCGAAGCTTCCGCCTGGACCGGCCTGGTCGGCCCCGCCGGCATGTCCGCCGACATGGTCAACCAGCTCAACGCCCGCATGCAGGCCGTCCTCAAGGAACCCGCCGTCATCAAGCGCCTGGAAGACGAAGGCAGCCAACCCCTGGGCGGCACCCCCGCCGACTTCGAGGCCTACATGAAAAGCGAAACCGCCAAGTGGGCCGACGTAGTAAAGGCCGCCAACATCAAACTGGACTGAAAGAGGGCGGGGGGCGTCCCTGCCCCCAAGCAACCACCACGCCCCCTCCACGCAGCGCCCATCGTCCCAACGCCAGACACCACGTATGCCAAAACCGGCCGCCCGCGCGGCCGATTTTGGCGGGCCCCGCAACCCTCTCCGGAACCCCAAGGTCCAGCAGCACTCCATGTCTCTGCACCGGTAGCGCCTCGCGCGGCGGGTCGGGGGCGGGCGCAACCTCGATGCGCCCGAGGGAATCTGAAGGGAAGGCCACAGGCCTGGACGAAGATGACGAAGGGGCAGTCCGGAGCGAACGCTCCGGACCGCAATCGTGGGCGCGCCCGCCCCCGACCCGCCGCGCGAGGCGCGGCCTACGAAGAACCCTCCCTGCTGGCCATGAAAAAAGGCGCCCGAAGGCGCCTTTTGCATCACTCGGCAGAGCAACCCACGTTCACCCCTGCGCCCAAGAATCCCGCAACGTCACCACCCGATTCAGCACAGGCTTCTCCACCGTCGACTCCTTCAAGTCAGCCGTGAAATACCCCAGCCGCTCGAACTGCCACGTCGCCCCCGGCGTCGCCACCGTGCCCGGCTCCAGCCACGCCGTCACCGTCTCCTTCGAATTCGGATTCAGGCAGGCCAGGAAATCCTTGTCGCCGCCGTCCGGCCGCGGATCCGCGAACAGGCGGTCGTACAGGTGGATCTGCGCCGGCACCGCATGCGCCGCGCTGACCCAGGTGATATTGCCCTTGACCTTGACGCTGTCCGCCCCCGGCGTGCCGCTGCGCGTCTCCGGCAGGTACTCGGCCTGCACCTCGACCACTTCGCCGGCCTCGTTCTTGGTGAAGCCCGTGCAGCGCACCACATAGCCATACTTCAGGCGCACGAGGTTGCCCGGGAACAGGCGGAAATACTTCTTCGGCGCTTCCTCGCGGAAGTCATCGCGCTCGATCCACAGTTCGCGCGACAGGGGGAACTCGCGCAGTCCGGCCTCCGGATCGTGCGGATTGCGCGGCGCCGTGCAGATCTCGGTCTGGCCTTCCGGGTAATTGGTGATGACCAGCTTGAGCGGATCCAGCACCGCCACCGAGCGCGGCGCGATCGGGTCCAGGTCGTCGCGCACGGCCTGCTCCAGCAGGCTGTAGTCGATGCGCGAATCCGACTTCGACACTGCCGTGCGGTCGCAGAACAGGCGGATCGAGGCCGGCGTGTAGCCGCGGCGGCGCAGGCCGAAAATGGTCGGCATGCGGGGATCGTCCCAGCCATCCACGTGGCCTTCGCGCACCAGTTGCAGCAGCTTGCGCTTGCTGGTGACCACGTAGCTCAGGTTCAGGCGGGAGAACTCATATTGGTGCGGCAGCGGCCGGGCCAGCTTGCCCAGTTCGGCCAGGCGTTCCAGGATCCAGTCATAGAACGGGCGCTGGTCCTCGAACTCCAGCGTGCAGACGCTATGGGTGATGCCTTCCAGCGCGTCCTCCACCGGATGCGCCCAACTGTACATCGGGTAGATGCACCACTGGTTGCCCGTGCGGTGGTGAGTGGCGTGGCGCACGCGGTACATGACCGGGTCGCGCAGGTTGATGTTGGGCGACGCCATGTTGATCTTGGCGCGCAGCACCAGGCTGCCGTCCGGATGCTTGCCGTCGCGCATCTCGCGTAGCAGCGTGATCGACTCGGCGGCCGGGCGGTTGCGCCAGGGCGAGTCGACGCCGGGTTCGGTCAGGGTGCCGCGGTTGGCCCGGATCTCGTCGGGGCTCTGTTCATCGACGTAGGCGTGGCCGGCCTCGACCAGCGCCTCGGCGAACTCATACATATAGCCGAAGTAGTCGCTGGCGAAATACAGGTTGTCGCGGCCGTCGGCCTTCCAGTCGAAGCCCAGCCAGTGCACGGCCTCGATGATGGCGTCGACGTACTCCTGGTCTTCCTTCTCGGGATTGGTGTCGTCAAAGCGCAGGTGACAGACGCCGCCGAAGTCGCGGGCGAGGCCGAAGTTCACGCAGATGCTCTTGGCGTGGCCGATGTGCAGATAGCCGTTCGGCTCCGGCGGAAAACGGGTGCGGATCTTCGCCGGATCGGGTTCGCCCTGCTGCTGCACGGAGGCCGGCCCAGGCTTGCCCGCCCAACGCTTGCCCTGGAAGCGGTTGGCTTGCAGGTCGTCTTCGACGATGTTGAGCAGGAAATTGGATGCGGCGGGGGTCGGCGTCGTGGCGGAGGTCATTCTTGAAAGAATAGGAAAAAGCAGCGACAAAGCGTCAATTTTGCCACGTTCCCGGGACAAGCCATTTTTGGCTCGCTGCAAGCGGTTTCAAACTGGCCCCCATTGTCGTGTAACTGGCTCTACACTACGGGCCATCATGGATATCTCCACCCTTTCCCTGGCCCGCGCGCAATTCGTGGCCAGCCTGAGCTTCCTGGCGCTGTTCCTGGCCGTGGCCCTGGCGCTTGCGTGGGTCCTGCTGTTTTTCAAGATACGCGCCCGCGTCTCGGGGCAGGGCGGCTGGACCGCCGCCTACCGCTTCTGGGTGCGCATTTTCGCCCTGTCCTTCGTGCTGACACTGGCCGCCTGCGTGCCCGTGCTGATCCAGCTCGGCAGCCTGTGGGCCGGCCTGATGGACAAGATCGGCAACGTCGCCGGTCCGCTGCTGGGCTACGGCATCCTGTCGGTCTTCATCCTCAAGTCGTGTTTCCTGGGCGTCATGCTGTTCGGCCAGCGCCGCGTGTCCGACGGCGCCCACACCCTGGCGGTGCTGATGGTGGCCGTGGGGCAACTGGTGGCGCTGTTCTGGGTGCTGGCGCTGCAATCGTGGATGCAGACGCCGGACGGCGCTGTGCTGGTCGATGGCCGCTACCAGGTCTACGACTGGGTGGCGGTGGTGCTGAACCCCTCGGTCGGCTGGCGCATGGCCGTGGTGGTGGTGGGCTCGGCCCTGGCGGCCGCCTTCCTGATGATGGGCGTGACCGCCCTGCAGGCCCTGCGCCGTCCGCTGGACGACGGCGAGCGCTGCACCTTCAAGACCGGCTTGGCGATCGCCGCGCTGGCTTCCGTGCTGCAATTGCCGGTGGCCTCGGGCGCCGGCCAGATGGTGGCGCAGTACCAGCCCGCCAAGGCCGCCGCCGCCGCCGGCTACTGGGAAAGCGGCGCCGAGCCGCGCCTGGTGCTGTTCGGCTGGCCGGACGCCCGCAACCATGTCAACGTGGCCGACTGGACCTGGAACAACGCTGGCGGCATGTGGTTGCACCGCAATGAAGACGGCACCTACCAGGGGCTGGACAAGTATTCCGGCATGCTGCCGCCGGTGGCGCTCACCTTCTGGTCGCTACGGGTGGCCGCGGGGCTGGGCCTGCTGATGCTGGCGGTGTCATGGGTCACGCTTCTGTTGACCTGGCGCCGCGGCATGGATGTCGCGGTGGTCCCGCAATGGTGGCAGCGCGTGCTGTGCGGCATGATGTTTTCCGGCGGTATCGCCGTCGTGGCCGCCTGGTGGGTGTCCATCATCGGCCTGCAGCCCTTCGCGGTCAACGGCACGATCACCCAGACCGAGGTGCTGGGCCCCATGTCTTCCAGCACCGTGCTGTACGGCCTTGTCGGGTACGGCCTTCTGTACGCGTTGCTGCTGGCCGCCTTCGCCGGCATGCTGTTCCATGCGGCGCGCTACGGCGTGGTGCCGGTGCGCAAATTGGGCGGGGGAACGCCATGATCGCCATGCTCGCCGCCTCGCAGGGGCTCAGTCCCGATGATCCTTCCTTCTGGATGCCGTTGGCGTTCATGGGCCTGCTGTTCGTGGTGGTCGCCGCCGGCGTGGTGCTGGATGGCTTCGACCTGGGCGTGGGCATCCTGCTGCAGCTCGCGCCCGAGCAGGAACGCGGCCGCATGATGAGCCTGCTGAGCCCCTGGCGCGACGCCAACGAATTCTGGCTGCTGTTGGGCATGGGGCTGTTCGCTTCCGCCTTTCCATTCGCCTGGGGCGCGGTGCTGGGCAAACTCTACGGACCGCTCACCTTCATGGTGCTGGGCGTGGTGCTGCGCAGCGTCTCCTTCGAATTCCGCATCCGCGCCCGCAACGAGGCCAAGCCGCGCTGGATCTTCGCCTTCTGGGCCGGTTCGCTGATGACCGCCTTTGGGCAGGGCATGCTGCTAGGGCGCATTGCCACTGGCTACCAATCCGACGCCGGCTATGGCTGGTTCGCGCTGTTCGTCGGCCTGTGCGCCGTGGCCGCCTATGTGCTGCTGGGCGCGTCGTGGCTGGTGATGCGGGTCGACGGCGAGCTGCAGCGCCGCGCGGCCAACTGGGCGCGGCACGCGATCCGCTGGACCGCGGTCGGCATGGTCGCCATCGCCGTCACGCTGGGCCTGGCCAACGCCGGCATCTTCTACAAATGGAGCAACATCGCCCACCTGAGCCTCGCGGCCACCGTATGGGTGCTGATGCTGGCGGGCTTCGTTGCCGCCGAAATGCTGCTGGCGCGCCTGCCGGGCCGCGCCGACCGCTTCAGTTGGCTGCCGTTCGTGCTGTGCGTGGCGCTGTTCCTGCTGATGTTGAGCGGCCTGGCCTACAGCCTGTTCCCCTATCTGATCCTGGACGACATGACGCTGTGGGACGGCGCTGGCGCGCTGGGCTCGATGCGCCTGGTGATGGCCGGCGCGGTGGTGGGGATCCCGGTGGTGCTGGTGTTCAACATCCTGGCCTATCGCTCGGTGTTCGGCAAGGAGCGCGCGCCCGTGCCGCTGTTGCCGCCGCCGTCGCCTTGATGCCGCCGGGGGTGAGGCGACGGCGGATGGCCATGCCATCCACTGTGGCGCGCCGCCGCCGTCGGCCGCCCCGGCTCCCGGGGATGCCGCGCCAAGCCCGGCCTTACAGCACCGGCCGCGCCACCCGCTGCAGGATTTCCTCGCCGTAGGCTTCCAGCTTGCGCGCGCCGACGCCGCTGATGTGGCTGAGCGCGTCCATCGAGTCGGGCTGGGCCAGCGCAATTTCGCGCAGCGTGGCGTCGTGGAAGATGACGTAGGCCGGCACGCCGTGGCTCTTGGCCACTTCGCCGCGCCAGGCGCGCAGCGCCTCGAACACCGGTTGCAGTTCGGCGGGCAGGTCGATCGCGGCGGCCTTGGCGCGGCTGCCGCCGGTCTTGCCGGAGCGGGCTTTCTTTTCGGATTCGCGCCGCAGCATCAGTTGGCGCTCGCCCTTGAGCACGGCGCGGCTGCCTTCGGTCAGGGCCAGCGTGCCGTAGCCTTCGTTGTCGACGGTCAGCAGGCCCTGCGCCAGCAACTGGCGCAGCACGCCGCGCCAGGCGGTATCGCTGAGGTCTTCGCCCACGCCGAACACGCTGAGCGTTTCGTGGCCGTGCTGCTTGGTGCGGTCGGTGACCTTGCCGCGCAGGATGTCAATGATGTGGCCGGCGCCGTAGCGCTGGCCGCGTTCCTTCCACAGCCGGTACACGGCGGACAGCACCTTCTGCGCCGCCACCGTGCCGTCCCAGGCCTGCGGCGGGTCGAGGCAGACGTCGCAGTTGCCGCAGGCCGTGATGTGCTGGCCGAAGTACGCCAGCAGCCGCACGCGGCGGCATTCCACGGTTTCGCACAGGCCCAGCATGGCGTCCAGTTGCTGGCCAAGGCGGCGGCGGTAGGCGTCGTCGCCGGGGGATTCGTCGATCATGCGGCGCTGCTGCACCACGTCCTGCAGGCCGTAGGCCAGCCAGGCGGTGGCGGGCAGGCCGTCGCGGCCGGCGCGGCCGGTTTCCTGGTAGTAGCCCTCGACCGACTTGGGCAGGTCGATGTGCGCCACGAAGCGCACGTCGGGCTTGTCGATGCCCATGCCGAAGGCGATGGTGGCGACCATGACCACGCCGTCCTCGCGCAGAAAGCGCGCCTGGTTGGCGGCGCGCACCTGGGGGCTGAGCCCGGCGTGATAGGGCATGGCGTCGATGCCCTGGTTGCAGAGGAATTCGGCGGTTTCCTCGACGCGTGCCCGCGACAGCGCGTAGACCACGCCGGACTCGCCCTCGTGCTCGGTGCGGATCATGTCCAGCAACTGCTTGCGCACTTCGTTCTTCTCGACGATGCGGTAGCGGATGTTGGGGCGGTCGAAGCTGGAGACGAAGTGGTGCGCGTCGGTCAGCGACAGGCGCTGGGCGATCTCGTTACGGGTCTCGGCGGTGGCGGTGGCGGTGAGCGCGATGCGCGGCACGTCGGGCCAGCGCTCGTGCAGCATCGACAGGCCCAGGTACTCCGGCCGGAAATCGTGGCCCCATTGCGAAACGCAGTGGGCCTCGTCGATGGCGAACAGGGCGATGTTGCCGCGTTCCAGCAGTTGCAGGCAGCGGTCGGTCAGCAGGCGTTCGGGCGCCACGTACAGCAGGTCCAGCTCGCCGGCCAGGAAGGCCTGTTCGACGTCGCGGGCCACGCGCCATTCCTGGGTCGAATTCAGGAACGCGGCGCGCACGCCCAGCTCGGTCAGCGCGTCGACCTGGTCCTGCATCAGCGCGATCAGGGGCGAGACGACGATGCCGGTGCCTTCGCGCACCAGGGACGGGATCTGGTAGCAGAGCGACTTGCCGCCGCCGGTGGGCATCAGGACCAGCGCGTCGCCGCCGTCGATGACCTGCTGGACGATGGCTTGCTGGTCGCCGCGGAAGGATTCGTAACCGAAAACGCGCTGCAGGACTCCGAGGGCGCGCGTGTCAGACATGGGGGTAGGCCGTGAGCATCATGGCGGGGATTTTAAGCCGCAAATCCGGCGACCCGGGCGCGCGGGGGCATTTTCGTCCACCGGCCCGGCCGCGTCACCAGCTCAGCCAGGTGCCGCGCATGAAGGTGTCCACCGGCATGCTGAGGTTGGCGCGCCACTCGTAATTGCCCGAAATGATGTCGCGGTCGGCGCCCACCGCCAGCTTGACCTTGGGCGCCACGAACATGCTGTGGCTCAGGCCGACCCGCTGCTCGGCCAGCGCCGAACCTTCGTGCAGGCCCGAATAGGTGCCGCTGAGCGTGCCCCAGCCGGTGATCGGCACCCCGGCGGTCAGGGTGTTGCGGGTCTGCGGGGCCGCGGCCACGCCGCCGGAATAGGTCGACAGGTCGCCGAAGCCGGCGCCGATCTGCTCGTTGGTGTAGCCCAGGTTGACCGCGTCGGCCACGTCCACGCTGTAGCCGAAGCGGTAGCGCCAGGCGCTGGCGGCATCGAACGAACTCTGGGTGGCGCCGGCCTGGAAGGTGCCGTAGTCGCCGGCGGCGTAGGTGGTGCCCATGCCGCGGGTGGTCAGCGACGGCGCGCTCTGCATCTGGCCTTCAAGCGTCAGCACCGGCGTCAGCCCGTAGCGCACGGTGCTGTTGCCGACCGAGGCGCCATAGTCGACCGCCCCGGAAGTGGCCGACGGATCCATGCGGTTGAGCCGGCCGAGTGAGGACGAATAACCGAAGCTGCCCTCGGCCAGCGGCGCCGTGGTGCTTGGCAGGTTGGAGATCTGCAGGCCGCCGACCGGCGCGCTGCTGCCCCAGGCGGGCGCATTGGCGTTGATGTTGCCCACCGAAAACGACGGGCCGGTGGTGTTGCGGTAGACCCAGTTGCGGTCGCCGCCGTAGCGCAGGCCGTCCTGGCCGCTGACCGAGGCGAACCAGGGGCGGCTCGGCCGCGATACGCCGGAGATCACGACCACGGGCACCCGAGGTATGTCCCCGCTTTCCAGGTCGAAGGAGTAATCCGGCGCATCGGCGGGCGCCGCGGCCGTCTGGGTCGCTTCGCACCCGAGCGGGCCAGCCGCAGCATCCCCCGACAGGCTGGGTCCCGTCCCCGGAATTGTTTCGTCCTCGCCGCCGCCCGCCACGCTGGTGTCCATGGCCGGCTCGGCGCCATGGAGGTCGCAGGGTGTCGGGTCCAGCGGCACCGCCCGCGACGCCATCGAGGGCGCGGGCCGCACCGGCACCGGCTGCACCGGCGACAGGGCGCCGATGCCGCGCGCCACATAGGCCGGG
The DNA here is from genome assembly GCF_046535435.1 of Achromobacter sp. SIMBA_011. NCBI lineage: Bacteria > Pseudomonadati > Pseudomonadota > Betaproteobacteria > Burkholderiales > Alcaligenaceae > Achromobacter > Achromobacter sp. SIMBA_011. The sequence goes on from NZ_JAWRWN010000008.1 coordinate 252,518, forward strand.
GCCGGCGGGGGAGACGAGGGGGCGGCGGGCGCGCCGGACGCGGGGATCAACGGGCTGGCCAGGCCAGCCGTCAACGCCGTGTGCAGCAGCCGCCTGCGCCAGGATGCAGGGGCGACCATAACCAACAGTGTAGAAAGGGGACGTTGCCCCAGCTGTAAACGATTTTTAGTAAACCGGACCAGCGTATGCGGGGCAATGTCCAGTATTTTAGGGCCAGTCCCGGCTGGCGGCGATGTCGGCGGCAACGGGACGGCATCGCCGGCAAACATCGTGCAACAGGTATATTTCAGATGATTTCCCGGCTCTTGCCGCCAGAGGCGGACGGCTCCACTATGGCATCCATGGACAATCACCACACCAAGCTGCTGGTCGTCGACGACGATCCGGCCCTGCGGCAACTGCTGGCCGACTACCTGAACCGCCACGGCTACGACACGCTGCTCGCGCCCGACGCCAGCGACCTGCCGTCGCGCATCACCCGCTACGCCCCGGACCTCCTGGTGCTGGACCGCATGCTGCCCGGCGGCGACGGCGCCGACGCCTGTCGTCGCCTGCGCGAACAGGGCGAAGACATCCCCGTCATCCTGCTGACCGCCCGCGACGAGGCCGTCGATCGCATCATCGGCCTGGAGGCCGGCGCCGACGACTACGTCGGCAAGCCTTTCGATCCGCGCGAACTGCTGGCCCGCATCGAGGCAGTGCTGCGGCGCAAGCGCGGCCCTTCCGCGTTGACCAAGGACGCCCCGGTTGCGTTTGGTCCCTTCCTGTTCGACCCTTCCACCCGCCAGTTGTCGCGCGACGGCACCGTGGTCAAGCTCACCGGCGGCGAAATCAACCTGCTCGAAGCCCTGGTGCGCAACGCCGGCAAGCCGCTGTCGCGCGAACGCCTGCTGGCGCTGGCGCGCGACGACGACGCCGGCGAGCGCAACGATCGCGCCATCGACATCGCCATCCTGCGCCTGCGCCGCGTCATCGAGGACGACCCCAAGCAACCCCGCTGGATCCAGACCGTCTGGGGCATCGGCTACCGGTTCTCGCCCTGATGCGCTTCTCCGCCGGCTTTCTGGTGCCCCGTTCGCTGCGGGCGCGGCTGATCCTGCTGATTCTCGGATCGGTGTTGCTGACACAGGCGGCGACGCTGGTGACGGTCTCGTACTTCCGCCACAAGTTCATGGAAGACGTGGCCATCGGCTACATCACCACCACCATCCGCACCTTGCGCGCCGCCGTGTCGCAAGTGCCCGCCGAAGATCGCGCCGACTTCGTGCGCGCCGCCTCGCAGAACCAGTGGCGCCTGTGGTCGCGGGTGCTGCCCGCCGAGGCCAAGCTGCAACGCTTCAATGGCCGCCGGCCGCCGCCGCGCAATGCGCAGCATCCGCCGCCTCCGCCGCCGCCACCACCGAGCGCCCAGATCCAGGGGCCGCCGTTGCCGCCCGAGATGCGCGGCGACGAGCGTGAAGTCGAACGCGAAGAACGCCACGCCGAACGCGAGCGTGAACGCGAAGAGCACATCCGCCGCTACAAGCCCGAACCCGACGACATCCGCCGCGACCTGCGCGGGCTGGTGCAGCAGCTCAACGAGCGCCTGAACGATGGCACCCGGGTGGCGCTGTCGCGCGGCCCCACGCCGGAGATCTTCATCTCGCTGGCGCCCAACCCGGCCAGCGAGGATGCGCCGCGCCTGCGGGAGTGGCTGGTGATCCCGCTGGACCGTCTGGACCCGCCCGTGGCCACGCCTTTCATCGCCGCCTGGCTGGGCGGCCTGGGCCTGTTGCTGTTGCTGGCGGTGGGGTTTTCCTGGCACATCACCCGCCCCATCACCCGTCTGGCCGACGCCGCCGACCGCCTGGCCGCGGGCCAGCCGCAGCGGGTGGAGCCTTCCGGTCCGCACGAGACCCGGGTGCTGGGCGAACGCTTCAACGCCATGCTGGACGCGCTGTCCGAATCCGATTCCGTGCGCCGCACGCTGCTGTCGGGCCTGCCGCACGACCTCAAGGGACCGCTCTCGCGCATGTGGCTGCGCATCGAGCTGGCCGACGATTCGGCCCTCAAGGAAGGCCTGCGCACCGACCTGCAGGACATGCAGCATATGGTCGACCAGTTCATCGGCTTCGTGCGCGGCACCGATCCGGCTGCCTACCGCTATGCGTCAATGGCGCTGCCCGACTGGCTGACCGAGCGCGTCAATGCCTGGCGCGGCGCCGGCACCGACGTTACGCTCAAGACCGCGGGCGGCGACGACGCGCTGGTCGTGCACGGGGACGCAGTGGCGCTGGGGCGCCTGCTCGACAACCTGATCGGCAATGCCCTGAACCATGGCGCGCCGCCCGTCGACATCGGCCTGCGGCGCGAGGACCGCTACGCGGTGCTGGATGTCTCCGACCATGGCCCTGGCATCGTGCCGGAGCGGCGCCTGGAGGCGCTGCGACCCTTCAGCCGGTTGGACGACGCCCGTACCCGCACCGGCAGCGTCGGCCTGGGGCTGGCGCTGGCCGAGGCCATCGCGCGCGCGCACGGCGGTTCGCTGGAACTATTGCAGGCCGAGTCGGGCGGGCTGTGCGTGCGGGTCAAGCTGCCGGTCGTGGACGGCGCCTGATTCCGCCCCGGGGGCGTTTTGGGCGCGGACCCCGCCCCGGGCCCAGCGGTTACGGTACGATGCAGCATCCCGCTCAGTATCCAGTCGTTCCCGCACCATGGCCATCCAGTCCGATTCGCTTTCCTCCCGCCCCGACGCGCCTCGCATCGTCGCGCCCCAACCGGCGTCGCCCAACGAGGAGTCGATCGAACGCGCCCTGCGGCCCAAGGCGCTGGAAGAATACGTCGGCCAGCGGCGCGCGCGCGAACAGCTCGAGATCTTCATCGCCGCCGCCCGCAAGCGCGGCGAGGCGCTGGACCACGTGCTGCTGTTCGGCCCGCCGGGCCTGGGCAAGACCACGCTGGCCCACATCATCGCGCATGAAATGGGCGTGCAACTGCGCCAGACCTCCGGCCCCGTGCTCGAGCGCCCGGGCGACCTGGCCGCGCTGCTGACCAACCTGGAAAAGAACGACGTCCTGTTCATCGACGAGATCCACCGGCTGTCGCCCGTGGTCGAGGAAATCCTCTACCCCGCGCTGGAGGATTTCCAGATCGACATCCTGATCGGCGAGGGCCCGGCCGCGCGCAGCGTCAAGCTCGACCTGCAGCCATTCACGCTGGTCGGCGCCACCACCCGCGCCGGCATGCTGACCAATCCGCTGCGCGACCGCTTCGGCATCGTTTCGCGGCTGGAGTTCTACAACGCCGACGACCTCGGCCGCATCGTCACGCGCAGCGCGGGCCTGCTCAACGCCACCATTACTGCCGACGGCGCCGCCGAAGTGGCGCGCCGCGCCCGTGGCACGCCGCGTATCGCCAACCGCCTGCTGCGGCGGGTGCGCGACTACGCCGAGGTCAAGGCCGGCGGCACCATCGACGCCGACGTCGCCGGCCGCGCCCTGGCCATGCTGGAAGTCGATCCGCAGGGCCTGGACCTGATGGACCGCAAGCTGCTCGAAGCCATCATCCACAAGTTCGATGGCGGCCCGGTGGGCGTGGACAGCCTGGCCGCGGCCATCGGCGAAGAACGCGACACCATCGAGGACGTGATCGAGCCCTATCTGATCCAGCACGGCTACCTGCAACGCACGCCGCGCGGCCGCACCGCCACCCTGACCACCTGGCGCCACCTGGGCCTGACGCCTCCCGCCGGCGCGGCCAGCAGCAGCGGCGACCTGTTCGGCAAATAAAATCCGACTTTCTTCGCGTACAAAGGACTGTTTACATGCTGCCCGAACTGCCCTCATTCGACGACGTCGCGCGCGCCAGCGAGCGCCTGGCCGGCAATGCGCACCGCACGCCGGTGCTGACCTCGACCACGGCCGACGCCATCGCCGGCGCCTCGCTGTTCTTCAAGTGCGAGAACTACCAGCGCATGGGCGCGTTCAAGTTCCGCGGCGGCTTCAACGCCATCGCCCGCCTGACGCCCGAGCAGCGCGCCGCCGGCGTGGTCACGTTCTCGTCGGGCAACCACGCCCAGGCGATCGCCCTTGCCTCCAGGCTGCAGGGCGTCAAGGCCACCATCATCATGCCGCTGGACGCCCCGGCGGCCAAGCGCGCCGCCACCGAAGGCTACGGCGGCCAGATCGTCACCTACGACCGCTACACCGAGGACCGCGAAGAGATCGCGCGCCGCATCCAGGCCGAGACCGGCGCCACGCTGATCCCGCCATACGACCACGAGGACGTGATCGCGGGGCAGGGCACCGCGGCCAAGGAACTGTTCGAGGACGTGGGCGAGCTGGACTACCTGTTCGTGTGCCTGGGCGGCGGCGGCCTGCTGTCGGGGTCGGCGCTGTCGGCATTCGCGCTCAGCCCGCGCTGCCTGGTCTACGGGGTCGAGCCGGAAGCCGGCAACGACGGCCAGCAGTCGCTGCGCAAGGGCGAGATCGTCCGTATCCAGGCGCCCAAGACGCTGGCCGACGGCGCCGCCACCACCCATCTCGGCAACCTGACCTTCCCCCTCATCCAGAAGTACGTGCGCGACATCGTCACGGTGACGGATGACCAACTGGTTTCGACCATGAAGTTCTTCGCCGAACGCATGAAGATGGTGGTGGAACCCACCGGCTGCCTGGCGGCCGCGGCCGTGCTCCAGGGCGTGGTGCCGGTGCGGGGCGCGCGCGTTGGCGTCATCATCAGCGGCGGCAACGTCGATCTTCCGGCCTACGGCAAGTTGCTGGCGGGCTGACCCGGAGGCGAGGCGCCGGCGGGATATCGTCCGGCGCTTTGGCCGCCTGCTTGCGGAGGCGGCGCACGCAGGGCAGAATCGGGCCTGAATCCTGAAGAACAGGGGCTGCTCCATGCGTATCCTTGTCATCGGCGGCACTGGCTTCATCGGCCGTCATCTCATCGCCCGGCTGGCGGGCGGGCAGCACCAGATCCTGGTGCCCACCCGCCGTTATGGCCAGGGGCGAGAACTCCAGATGTTGCCCACCGTCACCCTGCTCGCCAGCGACGTGCATGACGACGACGCGCTCGACCGCCTGGTGAGCGGTTGTGACGCGGTCGTCAACCTGGTGGGCATCCTGCATGGCAATTCGGGCCGGCCCTATGGCTCCGATTTCGCGCGGGCCCATGTGCACCTGCCGCAGCGCATCGCGCGCGCCTGCCGCCGCCAGGGGGCGCACCGCCTGCTGCACGTCAGCGCGCTGGGCGCCGACTCCAACGGCGCCAGCATGTACCAGCGTTCAAAGGGCGACGGCGAGGCCGCCATCAAGCAGGAGCTGGCCGACTGGCGCGAGGGCGGCTGGACGATCTTCCGCCCGTCGGTGGTGTTCGGGGCCGACGACAGCTTCACCAACATGTTCGCGCGCCTGGCACGTTGGCTGCCCGTGCTGCCCCTGGCCGGCGCACACGTGCGCATGCAGCCGGTGTTCGTGGGCGACGTGGTGACGGCGATGCTGGCGACGCTGGGCAACACCCACACCTGGGGCAAGACCTATGAACTGGGCGGCCCGCAGGTCTACACGCTGGGCGAGATCGCGCGCCTGTGCGCCGGTTGGGGCGGCAACCCGCGCCCGGTGGTCAGCTTGCCGATGGGGCTTGGGCGGATGCAGGCCATGCTGTTCGAGTGCCTGCCGGGCCAGCCCCTGATGTCGCGCGACAACCTGGATTCCCTGCGCCACGACAATATCTGCGGCGCGCCGATGGCGCCCGAATTGAACGTGGTGCCGACGGGACTGGAAGCGGTGGCGCCCGGCTACCTGGCGCAGGCGCGTTAGCCGGCGCCGCGTCACGCGGGCTTCGCCCGGGCGCTTGTGGCCCGGAACCGAGCCGCGGGCCTGTTCAGCGCACCAGCGCCTTCAAGGCCTGCTTGATGCCGTCCGACACGCCCACGCCTTCGGGCAGCGTCTTCAGGGCCGACAACGATTCCTTCTCGGAGTACCCCAGCGCCAGCAAGGCGTTCAGGATGTCGGACTGGTTATCCTGCACCGGATGCGCGGTGGCGCCGATGTCCGCGCCCAGCTTGCCGCGCATTTCCAGCAGCAGGCGTTCGGCGGTCTTCTTGCCGATGCCGGGCACGCGGGTCAGGCGGCCCGATTCCTGCAACGTGATGGCCTGGGCCAGGTCGGCCACCGACAGGCCGGAAAGCACCGACAGCGCGGTGCGCGCGCCGATGCCGCTGACCTTGATCAGTTCACGGAAGGCGCTGCGTTCGCCCGCGGTGGCGAAGCCGTAGAGGATGTGGGCGTCTTCGCGCACCGTCAGGTGCGTGTACAGCGTGACGCGCGCGCCGGTTTCCGGCAGCGAGTACAGCGTGCTCATGGGCACGTCGATGTCGTAGCCCAGACCGTTCACGTCCACGCAGACGGTGGGCGGCAGTTTCTCGATCAGGGTTCCGGTGATGCGTCCGATCATGGTGGCAATGGCCTGGCAAAAGAGGGGGGCCGCGTCAGTCGCGGCGGATGCGGGGATTCTATACGGGTCCGCGCGAAGCGGGGGCGCGGGGCTCAGCCGAGCAGGCGGCCGTTGCGCAGGCGGGTCTTGCCGCTCAAGCTCAGGCGCGTGCCCAATTCCGTCAGCCGGTCCTGCAAGGGGCCGACGTGGGCGTGGCAGATGGCGCAGGCCAGCGCGTCGGCCGAGTCGGGGGCGGGGGTGCCGTCCAGCGCCAGCAGGTGCTGCACCATCATCTGCACCTGTTCCTTGGCCGCGCGGCCGGTGCCGACCACGGCCTTCTTGATCTGCAGCGCGGTGTACTCGTGCACCGCCAGCGAACTGTCGGCCAGCGCGCACAGCGCCGCGCCGCGGGCCTGGCCCAGCAGCAGGGTCGAGGCGGGATTGGTGTTCAGGAAGACGATTTCCAGCGCGGCCACGTCGGGCTGCGTGTCGCGCGCCACCTGGCGCAGGTTGTCCAGGATGACCTTGAGGCGTTCGGACAGCGTCAGCGCCGGCGGCACCACGATGGTGCCGCTGGCGACATAACGCAGGCGCGGGCCGTCGGCATCGATCACACCGAAGCCGGTGCGGCGCAGGCCGGGATCGATGCCGAGGACGCGCATCAGTGGCGGAAGTGGCGGGTGCCGGTCAGCACCATGGCGATGCCATGCTCGTCGGCCGCGGCGATGACTTCGTCGTCGCGCACGCTGCCGCCGGGCTGGATCACGCAGGTCGCGCCCGCGGCCACCACCACGTCCAGGCCGTCGCGGAACGGGAAGAAGGCGTCCGACGCCACCGCCGAGCCCTTCAGCGTCAGGCCGGCGTTCTCGGCCTTGATCGAGGCGATGCGGGCCGAGTCGATGCGGCTCATCTGGCCGGCGCCGACGCCCAGCGTCATGCCGCCGCCGACGAACACGATGGCGTTGGACTTGACGTACTTGGCGACCTTCCAGGCGAACGCCAGATCGTTCATTTCCTGCTCGGTGGGCTGGCGCTTGGTCACGACCTTCAGGGCGTCGCGCGGCACGTTGTAGGCGTCCGGACTTTGCACCAGCCAGCCGCCGCCGACGCGCTTGACGTCGAAGGCGTTCTGGCCCGTGCCCATCGGCACTTCCAGTACGCGCACGTTCTTCTTGGCGGCCAGGATGGCCAGCGCGGCGCCGTCATAGGCCGGGGCCAGCAGCACTTCCAGGAACTGGGCGCTGACGGCTTCGGCGGTGGCGGCGTCGACCGGGCGGTTGAAGGCGATGATGCCGCCGAAGGCCGAGGTCGGGTCGGTCTTGAAGGCCTGCTGGTACGCGCCCAGCGTGTCGGCCGCGACCGCCACGCCGCAGGGGTTGGCGTGCTTGACGATGACGCAGGCGGGCGCCTCGAAGCTGCGCGCGCATTCCCAGGCGGCATCGGCATCGGCGATGTTGTTGTACGACAGTTCCTTGCCCTGCAGTTGGCGGTAGTTGCCCAGCAGGCCGGCCGGACGCTGCGCGTCGACGTAGAACGCGGCGGTCTGGTGCGGGTTCTCGCCGTAGCGCAGGGCCTGTTCCTGTTTGACCTGCAGGGTCAGGGTGCCGGGCCATTCCTGGCGCGCCGGCACGGCGTCCTGCGCCGGTTCGGCGTCGGTCAGGCTGGTCAGGTAGGCGGCGATGGCGCCGTCGTAGGCCGCGGTGTGGGCGTAGACCTTGGCGGCCAGCGCCAGGCGCAGGCCGTACGAGGTGCCGCCGCCCTGGTCCATTTCGGACAGCACGCGCGAGTAGTCGACCGGGTCGATCACCACCGTCACGCCGCCGGCCTCGGTGCCGTGGTTCTTGGCGGCGGCGCGCAGCATGGCCGGGCCGCCGATGTCGATGTTCTCGACCGCGTCGGCGAAGGTGCAGTCGGGCTTGGCCACCGTTTCGCGGAACGGATACAGGTTGACCACCAGCATGTCGATGCGATCGATGCCGGCCGCCTTGATGGTGTCCATGTGCTCGGCGCTGTCGCGGCGGGCCAGCAGGCCGCCGTGGATCTTCGGGTGCAGCGTCTTGACGCGGCCGTCCAGGATCTCGGGCGAGCCGGTGTGGGCGGCCACTTCGGTGACGGTCAGGCCGGACTCGGCCAGCAGCTTGGCGGTGCCGCCGGTCGACAGCAGGCGCACGCCGCGCGCGGCCAGGGCGCGGGCAAATTCAACGATGCCGGTCTTGTCGGACACCGAAAGCAGGGCGGTTTCGATTTTCATGGTGAGGGACGGGAGTGGGGCGCGGGCGCCTGTCTCGCTTCAGGTCGGGATGGGAAATCTGTCATGCGGGGCGCGCCAGCCGGCCCGCCCGCGCGGCGATGCGCTATACCTGGATGTTATGGGCCAGCAGTTTCTTGCGCAGGGTGTTGCGCGTGATGCCCAGCATTTCGGATGCCCGCGACTGGTTGCCGCCGGACCGTTCCAACGCCACTTCGAGGACCGGGCGCTCCACGCAGCGCATCACCATGTCCCACATGTCGTGGGGCTCGGATTCGCCCAAGTCTTCGAAATAGCGCTCCAGGCTGGCGCGCACGCATTCTTCCAGGACATCTTTCTTGCTCATCGGAGTACAGATATTTTTATGTTGGTGGTGAGGCGGTTATGCCGCCAGCAGGGCTTTCGCGACAGGCGCCGGGTTGGGGTTGCCGTCACGGGAAAGATTGAGGAACCATTCCGACACCGCCCGCCACTGGTCGCGGGTGTTGTCGATGAGGTTCATGCGGTCGCGGAACGAGTCCGCGCCCGGCAGGCCGTCCAGATACCACCCTATGTGCTTGCGCGCCGTGCGTACGCCGGTGTGTTCGCCATAGAAGCGGTAGTGGTCGTCGAGATGTTCGAGCAGCAGTTCGCGCATTTCCCCATAGCTGGGTGGGGCCAGTGTTTCGCCCGTGCGCAGGTAATGGTCGACCTCGCGGAAGATCCAGGGACGCCCTTGGGCCGCCCGGCCGATCATGACCGCGTCGGCGCCAGTGTAATCCAGGACGCGCCTGGCCTTTTCGGGCGAGTCGATGTCGCCATTGGCGATCAGCGGGATTTTCAGCTCGGCGCGGACGGCGCGGATAGTGTCATATTCCGCCTCGCCCGTATAGAGGTCGGCGCGGGTGCGTCCATGCAGTGTCAGGGCGGCGATGCCGGCGTCCTGGGCCAGTCTGGCCACGCGCAGGGCGTTGCGGCTGTCGCGGTCCCAGCCGGTGCGGGTCTTGAGGGTGACCGGCACCCCCAGCGGCGCGCAGGCCTCGACCACGGCGTCCAGGATGCGGGCGATCAGGTCTTCGTGGCGCAGCAGGGCCGAGCCCGAGGCCACGTTGCAGACCTTTTTCACCGGGCAACCCATGTTGATGTCGATGATGCGCGCGCCCTTGTTGGCGTTGAATACGGCGGCCTCGGCCATCATGGCGGGGTCGGCGCCGGCGATCTGCACCGAAATGGGGGCGATCTCGCCGTCGTGGTTCAGGCGCCGCGAGGTCTTGACGCTGTCCCACAGCTTGGGGTTGCTGGCGGCCATCTCCGATACGGCGTAGCCGGCCCCCAATTTCTTGCAGAGCTGTCGGAAAGGACGATCCGTCACGCCCGCCATGGGCGCGACCAGAACGTTGTTGGGGAGAGTCCACGGGCCGATGCGCATGGTCACATTTTAACCGGCTCGATCGAACCCTCTTTTTTCGTCCGCAACAGCTTGGTAACAGGCCGACGAAAAAAGGGGAGGATCAGGCCCGGAAACCCTGCAGCAGATGGCGCGCCAACGGCGCCCGCAGCGGCGCGGCCAGATCCAGGCCCAGCAAGGCCAGGCCACAGGCGTGTTCGACCGGCGCCAGGCCGGTGGCGAAGATGCGCGGCATCAGGTCGGTGACGCCGGCGGTGATGAGCCGGTCGACCTGGCGCGCGCGGGCGAAGTCTTGCAACGCCTGGGTGGGACTGGCGTTCGGCTGGGCCAGCCAGCCGCCCAGGGACTGGGCCAGCCGGGCGGCGTCGCGCAGTCCCAGGTTGAGTCCCTGGCCGGCCACCGGGTGCAGCGTCTGCGCCGCATTGCCGATCACGGCCACGCGGCCCTGCACCAGGCCGCGGCGCGCGCTCAGCGCCAGCGGGAAGACATGACGCGGCGCCTGGCACGTCAGGCGGCCCAGGCGGTCGCCAAAGGCCGCCGTCAGCGCGTGCGAGAAGGCGGTGTTGTCCAGCGCCGCCAGTTCGGCAGCGCGCCCGGGCGCGCTGCACCAGACCACCGAATAGGCGTCCGCCGTCTGCGGATGCGGCAGCAGCGCCAGCGGCCCTTCGGCGGTGAAGCGTTCCCAGGCCCAGCCACGGCGCGGCAGGCTGGCGTGGGTGGTGGTCAGCAGGGCGTGCTGACCGTAGTCGCGGCGCACGTCGCTGCCTCCGGCCCCGTCGGATTGCACGGCGATGCGGCAGCTAAGGGCGGTGTCGCCCTGGCTGATGCGCACGCCGTCGGCGTCCTGGCCGTCGACCACGGCTGGCGGACCGGACAGCAGCGTGACGCCGCTGGCGGCCACGCATTCCTCCAGCCTGGCGTGCAGCGCCGAGTAGGCGACCACGCAGCCGAGCTGTGGCACGTTGAAATCGGTGTTGCGGATCACGCTGCGGCCAAGCCGGCCGCGCTGGGAAACGTGGATATTGAGGATGTCCGCCGCCTTGGCGGGCCAGGCGTGCAGCGATTCGAGCAGCACCCGGCTGCCGTGGTTCATCGCCAGCACGCGCGGATCGGCCGCGGGAATGGCGGCGGCTGGCGTCGCGGCGGCCGGGCTGGCGCCTTGCAGCAGGGCGATGCGGGAGGGGTCCGGCGCCACGCGCGCCAGCATCAACGCCAGGACACGCCCCACGGGGCCGGCGCCGAGAATCGCAATGTCGAAGGCGGAGATAGTCATGTCGCGATTTTACCTGTCCACTACAATCCGGGTCTGCCGGCGCGGCTTGGCGCCCGGGACCCTTCACCGGTTGATTGATATGACGCAGCTCGAGGCTTCTTCTTCGCTGTCCGCCGCAATCCCGCGCCGCCCTCGCGGCAAGGTCGCTGTCGGCCTGCTGGCCTGTCTGTTCGGCTGGCTCGGCGCTCATTGGTGGTACCTGGGCCGGCGTTACGCCTGGCTGGTGACGACGCTGTCCCTGCTCAGCCTGTTCTGCGCGTTCCGCTACTACCCGGTCTGGTACGACAACCCGGCCTTTTTCCTGGTGTTCATTCCCATGATCGACGGCTTCATCGAGAGCGCGGTGTTCTCGCTGATGCCCGACGAGAAGTTCGACCGCCGCTACAACCCCGGATTGCCGCCGTCCCCCAGGACCGGCTGGGGGCCGGTGCTGGTGGCCATCCTGGCCTGCCTGGTGGGCGCCACCGTGTCGATGTTCGCGATCGCGATGGTGGTGGTCTACGTCTGGGTGGCGATGGGCTGGCTGGACGGCCTGACGCTGTAGGTCCGGGGCCGCCCTCACGAGCGCGGCCGACGCCATGCCGGCCTGCGCGCGCCGCTCGCTCATTCGCGCATCAGCGCCTCGATCTCGCCGGCCTGCACCGGCACGCCGCGAGTGATCAGCTCGCAGCCCTCGTCCGTCACCAGCGCGTCGTCCTCGGTACGGATGCCGATGTTCCAGTAGGCCTCGGGCACATCGTCGGCCGGACGCACATAGATGCCCGGCTCGATCGTCAGCATCATGCCGGTTTCCAGCTTGCGCCATGGGCGTTCCGCGCCGGCTGCGCCGCCCGGCTGGCGGTAGTCGCCCACATCGTGCACGTCCAGGCCGAGCCAGTGGCCCGTGCGGTGCATGTAGAAACGGCTGTAGTCGCCCGACTCGATCACGCCGTCCAGCGACCCCTTCAGCAGTTTCAGGTCCAGCATGCCCTGGGCCAGCACCCGCACCGCGGCTTCATGGCCGTCGTTCCAGCCGCGGCCGGGCGCGGTCGCCTGGGCCGCGGCCTCCTGCGCCGCCACCGTCAGGTCGTACAGCGCGCGCTGCGGGCCGCTGTAGCGGCCGTTGACCGGAAAGGTGCGGGTGATGTCGCTGGCGTAGCTGTCGACCTCGCAGCCGGCGTCGATCAGCACCAGGTCGCCATCGCGCAGCACCGCCTCGCCGGCAGGGTAGTGCAGCACGCAGGCATTGGCGCCGGCCGCGACGATGCTGTTGTAGGCCACTGCCTGCGCGCCATGGCGGCGGAATTCATACAACAGCTCCGCTTCCAGTTCGTATTCGCGCATGCCGGCGCGCGTTGCTCGCATGGCGCGCGCATGGGCGCCGGCGGAGATCTTGGCCGCCCGCCGCATCGCGGCGATCTCGCTGGGGTCCTTGATCAGCCGCATTTCGGCCAGGATCGGCCGGATGTCCTGTTGCCGCATGGGAGGCTGATGGCCGCCGCGGCTGCCCTCGCGCGCCGCCGCCAGCCAGCGGTGCAGGCGGCCGTCGGTACGCTTGTCGCCGGCCAGGGGCGCGTACAGGGTGGGCTGGTCCAGCAGCAGTCGGGGCAGCAGTTCGTCGAGCGCGTCCAGCGCGTGCGCGTCGTCGAAGCCGAAATGCTCGGCCGCGGCCTCCGGGCCGAAGCGCCGGCCTTCCCAGATCTCGTGCTCGATATGGCGCGGACGGCAGAACAGCAGCGCGCGGTCGGTGGCGCCCGCGATCAGCACCAGCCAGGCGCCGGGCTCGGTGAAGCCGGTCAGGTAGAAGAAGTCGCTGTCGTGCCGGTAGGGGTACTCGGCGTCGCGGTTGCGGATGGCTTCGGGCGCGGTGGCCAGGACCGCGATGCCGCCGCCATCGGCGCGCATTCGCGCCATCAGGCGCTGGCGGCGGGCGGCGAAGGGAGCGATATCGGTGGGAGGCAGGCTCATGGGCAAGGGGGCGCAAGGCCCGGCGGGAAGCTGTGGTGCCGTTTACTTTACCCGTCGTGCCGCCGATGCGACAGTCTGGCGGCATTCCCGCGCCCGACGCGTGGATTCACTGGACTGTCACGGACGGGCTGCTACAATCGCGGCACTGTCATTGGGGAGTAGCCATCCTTTGTCCCCAAAGGAGTTAGCGTCAACAGACTTGGTGGTTCGGTGCCGCGTAGCGGTAGCCAGAACTCCATGGCGCTAACGGTCTCCATGTCGCGGCCCGCCCGCGCATGGATCAGCCAGGCGAGACCTTTGGCCGCGTTGCGTTCACCCTGGCCGGGCGAGCCGCAATGTCGCGCCAATTGGTTTCTGCTCGTCCGGCTCGTCTATATGTTGCTCACCCTTTTCCTGTTTTTCCTGTCTGCGGCGGTGATCTACCTCGCCTGCGAATTCTTCGTCAATGGCGTCGAATGGGTCGGACACCGCTTCCAGCTCGGCGCCACCGCGACCGGCACCGTGCTGGCCGCCTTCGGTACCGCCCTGCCGGAAAGCGCAGTGACCTTCATGGCCGTGGTGTTCGGCGACACGCCCGAACAGAAAGATATCGGCGTTGGCGCAGCCATGGGCGGGCCGCTGGTGCTGGCGACGCTGGCCTACGCCGTGGTCGGCCTGGCCCTGTGGCGTGCGCGTCGCGGTCAGCCCGCGCAAGCCGACTGTATCAACGCGGACCAGCGCCGGCTGGCCCGCGACCAGGCCTGGTTCATGGGCATCTTCGTCTTCAAGGTCGGGCTCGGCCTGCTGGCCTTTGCCTGGAAGCCCTGGCTCGGCATCCTGTTCCTGGCGACGTACGGCCTGTACATCAAGCGCGAACTGAGCAACGACGAAGACTGCATTGACTGCGAAGACCTCGAGCCGCTCAAGCTGCGGCCGCGCGACGACAATCCGTCGATGTTCTGGGCCGCGACCCAGACGCTGCTGGCGCTGGTCGTGATCGCCGGCGCCTCGCACGTGTTCGTCAACCAGATCGAGGTGCTCGGCATTGCCATGGGCGCCTCGCCGCACGTGGCCGCGCTGCTGCTGGCGCCCGTCGCCACCGAACTGCCCGAGATCATGAACGCGCTGATCTGGGTGCGCCAGGGCAAGGAGCGCCTCGCGCTGGCCAACATCTCCGGCGCCATGATGATCCAGGCCACCATCCCCAGCGCGCTCGGCATCTTCCTGACGCCCTGGCTGCTCGACGGCCCGCTGCTGGCCGCCGGCCTGTTCACCATGCTCTCCATCGGCCTGCTGTGGCTGCGCTTCCGTCGCGCCGGCATGAGCGTGCCGGCGCTATCCGCGGTGGGTGGTTTCTACGCCTTGTTCGCGGCCTACCTGGGCTGGCACTTCTACGCCTGACGAGTCGGGAAGGGTTTGAAGGCGCGGGACGCAACCGCCCCGCGCCTTTTTTGCACCGAAGAGGCTTTTTCTGCCCAGAAACCTTGTCCATCAGTGGAAACCCGCGTAAAATCTTGCCCGTTATCCATCCCAGGAGCAGTCTTCGTGAATACCGATTCCGGCGAAAGTAGTCGATCTTGCATCGACGTCGCTGTTTGACAGGACCACGCAGAACTCCATCTGCCGCAGCCTGTTGAGCAGGTTGCGGTTGTATCCCAAGCCCCGGGCTTCTTGCCGGGCAGCAGCGCAAGCCCACGGCTTGCCGGGATTCTCCCCAACGTAAACCGCCAGAACCGCCGCTAGTCGCAGCGCCCGCGTTCGTGCACGCCTTTTTCGTGCCCGCCCGCCATGCGCCGTGTGCCTGCGTGCGCGCGTATGCGCGAAAGCCGCTCCCCATTACGCAATGGAGGCCGCTATGCGTTTCTTCGACTTGTTCCTGCGCCGCGCCGGCGTGGACCGCGCCACCGCCATGGGCCGCCGCCGCGGCACTTCGCGCCTGACGGTCATCTGCCCGCGCGATGAACTGGGCGCCCTGCGCAAGCAGATCTGCCTTGACTTCAGCGCGGCCGGACTCGACGTGTCGCAAGTGCAGATCGACCAGGGCCGCGACCCCGGCATGGCTTCGGCCTGCATCACCGTGAACTGCCCGCCTGAGCTGCGCGGCGAACTGATGTCGCAAGCCCGCCGGCTCAGCGCCAACCCCGCTGTGCGTCACGTGCATTTCGGCGCGCAACCGCTGGCGGCCTGACGCCGCCGTCCGCCAATCCAGGAGAGACCATGCCCAGTGCCTTAGACCCCGAGCCTCGATTGCGCCTTGTGCGCGGCGCCGGCCTGCCTGTCTGACCCGTCCTCTCCCTTGCGAGCCGACTGGCCGGATAGTCACCCGGTCTGTACGGAATCCGCAGCCCTGAACCCCCGGCCAGGCCCGCTCCGCGCGCGCCGGTTCCGCCGGCCCCGGTTCTTCCGCTAGTTTCCCGTTCCGCCTTCCGCACCCGGCGCGCCTCGACGCGATCCGGACACCGGCAACATCGCCCCGGTGCCTGCGCACGCCTGTACGTGGCGGAAACGGCCTGCTCTGCGCAGGCCGCGGCCCCGTGCTGCCCGCGCAAAGGCACGGCGGCGGGCAGCCCGTGTCTTCCAGAACAACACCAATAACTGGAACACTCCGATGTTCAAATTCCTGAAGACCTTCTTTTCCTCCGCGGCCGGGCTGCGGCGATCGGGGCGCCATTTTCGGCGTTCCCCCATGCTGGAGCAGGGCGGCGCGCAACTTGCCACCGCGGCCGATTCTTCTGATGCCGCGCGCCGCGCCAACCGTCGCATGCTCGATGTGGCGCGCATGGATTTCGATGCGCTGTTCTCGATGTTCCGCAGCGGCCGCGGCGGCCTGTCCGAAGTCCAGGCCGATGAGGCCCGCGCGCGCTATGGCGCCAACGAAGTCGACCACGAAAAGCCGCTGACCTGGTACGCCCATCTGTGGCAATCGTTCCGCAACCCCTTCAACCTGCTGCTGACCGGCCTGGCATCGCTGTCGTGGGTCACCGACGTGTACATGGCCGAGCCCGACGACCAGTCCTGGAAGGGCGTCATCATCATCGGCTCGATGGTGGTGATCTCCACACTGTTGCGCTTCGTGCAGGAGCGCCGCTCCAACCGCGCCGCCGAGGCCCTGAAGGCGATGGTGCAGAACACCGCCACGGTGCTGCGCAGCGACGCCGCCGGCATGGGCGAGGGCGATGCGCGGCGCTTCTTCGGCGCCACGCTGCACGCTTCGGGCTCGCGCCAGATCGAGGTGCCGCTGGCCGAACTGGTGCCGGGCGACGTGGTGCTGCTGTCCGCGGGCGACATGATCCCCGCCGACTGCCGCATCCTGGGCGCCAAGGATCTGTTCGTGGCCCAGGCGGCCCTGACTGGCGAATCGCTGCCGGTCGAGAAGTACGCCATGCAGCGCGTCGAGACCGCCAACGCGCTGGAACTCGAGAACATGGCCTTCATGGGGACCAATGTGGTCAGCGGCTCCGGCACCGCCCTGGTGGTGGCCACCGGCGCCGGCACCTACTTCGGCCAGTTGGCCGGGCGCGTGACGCAGACCTCGCGCATGCCGACGCAGTTCCAGCAGGGCATCAACCGGGTCAGTTGGGTGCTGATCCGCTTCATGCTGGTGATGGCGCCCATCGTGCTGCTGATCAACGGCTTCACCAAGGGCGACTGGCTCGAGGCGCTGCTGTTCGCGCTGGCGATCGCGGTCGGCCTGACGCCGGAAATGCTGCCGATGATCGTCACGGCCACGCTGGCCAAGGGCGCGGTGCGGATGTCGCGGCGCAAGGTGGTGGTCAAGCGCCTGGACGCGATCCAGAACCTGGGCGCCATGAACGTGCTTTGCACCGACAAGACCGGCACGCTGACGCAGGACCGCATCGTGCTCGAACGCCACACCGACGTGTATGGCGCCACCAGTGACGACGTGCTGGCCTACGCCTATCTCAACAGCTACTACCAGACCGGCCTGAAGAACCTGCTCGATGTGGCCGTGCTGCGTCACGCCGAGGTGGAACGCAAGCTGGACCTGGCCGCGCGCTACCGCAAGATCGACGAGATTCCGTTCGATTTCTCGCGCCGCCGCATGTCGGTGGTGGTCAGCGAAACCGAGAACGGCCGCGAGCACCACGAACTGATCTGCAAGGGGGCGCTGGAGGAAATGCTCTCCGTCTGCAGCCGCCTGCGGATCGGCAAGGACGTGCATCCGCTGACGGACGCGCGCCGCGCCGACATCCGTCGCGTCACCGCCGACCTGAACCGTGACGGACTGCGCGTGATCGCCGTGGGCGTGCGCGAGCTGCCGCCGACCCAGCAGGCCTATGGCGTGGCCGACGAGGCCGAACTGGTGCTGGTCGGCTACATCGCCTTCCTCGATCCTCCAAAGGAATCCACCGGCCCGGCGCTGGCCGCGCTGCGCGGCTCCGGCATCGAGGTCAAGGTGCTCACGGGCGACGTCGAACTGGTGACGCAGAAGGTCTGCCGCGAAGTCGGCTTCGAGGTCCGCAAGGTCTGCCTGGGCGCCGACATCGAGGCCATGGACGACGACCGGCTGGCCGTGGCGGTGCGCGAGGCCAATGTGTTCGCGCGCCTGACGCCAGCGCACAAGGAGCGCATCGTCCGCATGTTGCGGGCCCAGGGCAACACCGTGGGCTTCATGGGCGACGGCATCAACGACGCGCCGGCCCTGCGCGCCGCCGACGTGGGCATTTCGGTGGACTCGGCGGTGGATATCTCGAAGGAGGCCGCCGATATCATCCTGCTGGAAAAGAGCCTGATGGTGCTGGAGGACGGCGTGATCGAGGGCCGCAAGACCTTCTGCAACATGCTCAAGTACCTGAAGATGACGGCCAGCTCCAATTTCGGCAACGTCTTCTCGGTGCTGGTGGCCAGCGCGTTCCTGCCCTTCCTGCCGATGCTGCCGATCCACCTGTTGTTGCAGAACTTGATGTACGACATCTCGCAGACCGCGATCCCGTTCGACAATGTCGACGAGGAGCTTCTGAAAAAGCCGCAACAGTGGGATCCCGCCGGGCTGGGCCGCTTCATGGTTTTCTTCGGCCCCATCAGCTCCATCTTCGACATCACCACCTACGCGCTCATGTGGTACGTATTCCAGGCCAATGCGCCCGAGCACCAGACGTTGTTCCAGTCCGGCTGGTTCGTCGAAGGGCTGTTGTCGCAGACGCTCATCGTGCATATGATCCGCACACGCAAGATCCCGTTCCTGCAAAGCCGCGCCGCATGGCCGTTGATGCTGATGACGGTCATGGTGGTCGGGCTGGGCCTGTTCCTGCCGTTCTCGCCGCTGGCCGAGTACTTCCAGTTGCAGGCGCTGCCGTGGAGCTACTTCCCCTGGCTGGCCGGCATCCTGCTGAGCTACTGCGTGCTGACCCAATTGCTCAAGGGCGTGTGGGTGCGCCGCTACGGCTGGCAATAGTCACTATTGATACACCTGGCGGTGGGCAGGCGCCCACCGTCGATTCAATACCACCGGCGGTGGCGGCGCCACCCCGGATTCTGGAGATAAGCATGAAAATCTCGACTGTTGCCACGACGCTCGTGGCGGGTGCGGCCAGCCTTCCCCTGACGGTCTGTGCGGCCGGCGATGGCCCGGGCGTCCAGCTCTACGGCGTGGTGGATGCGGGCATCGCCACCACCCACACCTCCGGACAGGGCACCCACAATGGCATCCTCAACGGCGGCCTGACCGATTCCCTCTGGGGCCTGCGCGGCACCGAGGACCTGGGCGACGGCTGGAGCACCCGTTTCCAGCTTGAAAGCGGCTTCGACCCGTCCACCGGCAAGCGCGCCGATGACGACCGACTGTTCAACTACGGCGCCTGGGTCGGGCTGGCCCACGACAGCTACGGCGACCTGCGCCTGGGGCGCCAGTACACCGTCGGCAAGACCTACGGCAATGCGCTGGAGCTGGCCTCCTGGAAGGAGATGGGCATGGGCGCCACCTTCAAGGCCTCGGACAACTACCAGTTCAGCAACCTGGTCAACTACTACACGCCGACCTGGCAGGGCTTCCAGGCGGGCGTCGGCTATTCCTTCGACGCCGACGACGGCGACCGCTTCAAGACCGCGGCCAACAACCGCGCCCTCAGCCTCGGCCTGAAGTACGAGGACGGCCCCTTGCTGGCGGTCGCCACCTGGGACCAACTGCGCCTGGCCGAGCCGGTCGAGGGCAGCAACGGCCGGCCGCAGGCGGTGCAACTGGGCGCCTCCTACGACTTCGAGGTGTTCAAGGTGTCGGCGGGATGGTCGCGCCAGCGCAACGGCTACGTTGGCCTGGACGGCGGCGATCCGGACAACCTGGGCCGGAACCTGGGGCCGGCGGCCTTTGCGCGCGGCGGCACCGTCGACGCCTGGCTGCTGGGCGCCAGCATGCCGGTCGGCCACGGCACGGTGGTGGTGCAGTGGTCGCTGGCGCGTCCCGACTGGAAATGGGAGGATGGTTCGAGCGCGCGCAATGCGCAATTGGTGACATTGGGGTATACGTATGACCTGTCGCCGCGCACCACGCTCTATGCGTTCGCCGGCTACGCGTCCAATTACACCCTGGACAACCAGTTCGACCCTGGCCATTCCCACACGTCGCGCTTCGGTACGGGTATTTCGCACCGGTTCTGAGCCGTACAGGGGGCGGCCGGGTCTACTACAATCGACCCGGCTGCGTGTTACGGCCCGCCACGCCCCCGTCGGCATTTTCCGGATGACCCGCATGGACAGTCTCGAATGGCTCATACCCTGGGAGTTCTCTCCCACGCTGGTGGCCTCCTTCCTGGTGGCCATCGTGCTGTTCGTGCGCGGCCAGCGCGTGCACCACGTGACGGGCGCGCGCCGCGCGCTGTTCTGGCTGGGCATGGTGCTGCTGTATCTGTCCATGCACACGCGCCTGGACTATTACGCCGAGCGCATGTTCTTCATCCACCGCATCCAGCACCTGGTGCTGCATCACCTCGGCCCGCTGCTGGTGATGGCGGCCTTCCCCGGCCAGGTCATGCGCGCCGGGCTGCCGATGTCGTGGCGCATCCGCCTGCGTGATTTCCTGCGCACCGGCGCAGGCCGGGCCACCGTGGCGGTGCTGACCAACAAGATCTTCGTGCCGGCCCTGTTCGTGTTCCTGGTGCTGGTCTGGCTGATTCCGTCGGTGCAGTTCTATTCCATGCTCGACTGGCGGCTGTACCGGCTGATGAACTGGTCCGTGGTCATCAGCGGCTTCATGTACTGGAACCTGATCCTGGACCGCCGTCCCGCCCCGCCGGCCGCGATGACGCCGGGCGGCCGAGTGATCTCGCCGATCCTGACGATGCTGCCGCAGATGGTGGCGGGCGCGGTCATCGCCTTCACAGAAAGCGACATCTATC
The DNA here is from genome assembly GCF_046535435.1 of Achromobacter sp. SIMBA_011. Classification (NCBI taxonomy): domain Bacteria; kingdom Pseudomonadati; phylum Pseudomonadota; class Betaproteobacteria; order Burkholderiales; family Alcaligenaceae; genus Achromobacter; species Achromobacter sp. SIMBA_011. The sequence continues at coordinate 273,121 of NZ_JAWRWN010000008.1, forward strand.
CCCTGTTCGAATTGTGCGGTCGCGCCATTGCCATGTCCGCGCAGACCGACCAGACGATCGGTGGGCTGACCATGTGGATCCCGGCGGCGCTGGTCGAGGTGATCGGCCTGATGGTGGCCCTCGGGACCCTGATGCGGCTGTCGGCCAAGGGTCGCCTGCGCAAGGCCGACCGCGACGCCATGGCGCGCGCCCGGGGGCGCCGCGCGGCTTCCGCCTGAGCGCCGCTCCAAAAGCGTCGCGAGCGCCGCAGGGGCGCTCGCGTCGGGTCTGGCGGGCGGGCGCCGGCCGCCTTATTGCGGCAGCAGGCCGTGGTACTTCCGGCCCAGCGCCACCGTGGCCTCGAACATGCCGGCCTTGTTGCCACAGTCGTAGCGCGTGCCTTCGTAGCGGTGCGCGTACACGGCGCGCTCGCGCATCAGCGAGGCGATGCCGTCGGTCAACTGGATCTCGTTGCCGGCGCCGCGCTTGGTCGAGCGCAGGTGGTCGAAGATCGCCGCTTCCAGCACGTAGCGGCCCACCACCGCCAGCGTCGACGGCGCATCCGCGGGGTCGGGTTTTTCCACTATGTGGGTCACGCGCTCGGTGCGGCCGTCGGCATGGCTGCTGTCGGCCTGGGCCGCGACGATGCCGTACTTGCGCGTGTCTTCGCGCGGGACATCCTGCACACCCAGCACGCTGGCGCTGCGGGCCACAGCCACATCCACCAGTTGCTTGATGGACGGCGTATCGGCGTCGATCAGGTCGTCGGCCAGCAGCACGGCGAAGGGTTCATCGCCCACGGCCGGGGCGGCCGACAACACGGCATGGCCCAGACCCAGCGGCGCCGACTGGCGGATATAGAGGCAATTGACGTGGGCGGGTAGAATGCCCCGCACCATTGCCAGAAGCTCATGCTTGCCCTTGCTTTCGAGATCGGATTCGAGCTCGGGAGCGGAGTCGAAATGGTCTTCGATGGCGCGCTTGTTGCGGCCGGTAACGAAGATCAGGTCGGTGATGCCGGCGGCGACGGCTTCTTCGACTGCGTATTGGATCAGCGGTTTGTCGACGACGGGAAGCATTTCCTTGGGCATCGCCTTGGTGGCGGGCAGGAAGCGCGTACCCATGCCCGCGACAGGAAAAACAGCTTTACGGACGGGGCGCATTTAAACCTCATAAGGGGCAATCGATGAAACATTTTAAGCGCATCGCTATCATAGGTTCATGAATCGCAGAAAAATGCCATCCATTTGCTCGATTGCGCAGCGGGGCGCGATCGCCGGACTCTGTGTCGCCCTGGCCGCGCCGGCCCTGCCGGTCACGGCCTGGGCCCAGCCCGTGGGCCTGCCCTCGATGGGCGCGGCTTCCTCCGCGGAGCTCTCGCCGATGCTGGAACGCAGCCTCGGCGAGGCGATCATGTCGCAGGGGCGCCGTGACCCGACCTATGTCGATGACCCCGAACTGAGCCAATATCTCACCACCATGGGGCGCAAGCTGGCGGCCTTCGCGCCCGGCGCGGTGCCCGAAGTCGAGATGTTCGGCGTGCGCGATCCCGAGATCAACGCCTTCGCCATGCCGGGCGGCTTCATCGGCGTGAACACCGGGCTGATCGTGTCCTCGGGCAGCGAATCGGAACTGGCGGCGGTGCTGGCGCACGAAATCGGCCACGTGGTCCAGCGCCACATCGCGCGCGGCATGACGCAGCAGAGCCAGAACAGCATGGTCATGCTGGCCAGCCTGGCGGGTGCGCTGCTGGCAGCGCTGGCCGGCGGCGGCGGCAACCTGGCGATGGGCGTGGCCGCGTTCGGCCAGGCCGCCGCCATCAACCGCCAGCTGGGCTTTTCGCGCGACGCCGAGCGCGAGGCCGACAGGGCCGGTTTCACCATGCTGACCAAGGCCGGCTACGACGCCGAAGGCATGGCGCAGATGTTCTCGCGCCTGATGAACGCCTCGCGCCTGAACGAAGGGGCGGGCGGCGGCTCCTGGGCCAGCACCCACCCGCTGTCTATCGAGCGGATGTCCGACGTGCAGAACCGCGTGCGCTCGCTGCCGCCCTCGCGACACGTCGACAGCGACGATTTCTGGTACGTGCGCGCCAAGATGCGCGTGGTGCAGGGCCGCGACGCGGTCAGCCTGCGTTCGGCCACGCAGCAACTGCAGGACGAGGCCCAGGCCCTGTCCGGGGTGCGCCGCTCCGCCGCCTACTACGGGCTGGCGTTGCAGGCGTTCCAGCGCAACAACCTGGACGAGGCCGAGCGCCAGTTGGGCCTGGCCGCGGCCGACGGGCGCGAGTCGGCGCAGATGGCCAGGCTCTCCGTCGACATCGCGCTGGCGCGCAAGGACAACCGGCGCGCGCTGGACCTGGCGCAGGCCGCCACCAAGCGCTGGCCCGAACAGCGCGCGCTGGGTATCGCCTACGCCTCGGCGTTGCAGAGCAACGGCCGCCATGCCGAGGCCCAGGACTACCTGCGGGCCAAGATCAAGCAGTGGGGCAGCGACGAGCCCAGCCTTTACCAGATGCTGGCGCACAGCGAGGAGCGCACCGGCAAGCCGGTGCAGGCGCGCCGCGACCTGGCGCGTTATTACGTCCTGACCGGCGCCTTCGCGGCGGCGGAATCGCAGTTGCAGCAGGCGCGCGGCATGTCGAGCGATTTCTACGAGCAATCGCAAATCGACGTGCAGATCAAGGAAGTCAAGGACAAGCTGGCCGAAGAACGCCAACTGTTGGAACGCTTCAAGTCGGGCTGACGCCGTAGGCGGGCCGCCGACGCCTTCCGGCGCCTACAGCCCGGTCTCGAAGAAGCGCCCGAGCCGTTGCGGCAGCCAGCCCAAATGGGCCGGAAAGGCGCCGGTCGGAAAGCCGGCGTGGCCGCCATCGGCGGGCTGGTGCAGCAGGATGGTGGGCGAACACTCGTCCGGCTTGGGCAGCGCGCTGGCTGGAATGAACGGATCGTTCAGCGCATTCAGCACCAGCGTGGGCACCGAGATGCGCGGCAGCCACGGCTTGCTGGACGCCCGCGTCCAGTAGTCCAGCGCATTGCGGAACCCGTGCATCGGCGCGGTGTAGGCGTCGTCGAAGTCGCGCAGGTCACGCGCGTGGGCGATGCGCATCACGTCAATGGCGCCGGGGTAGCGATGGGCCTTCTCCAGCACCTTGTGCTTGAGGGTCTTGAGGAAGTGGCCCGTGTACACCTTGCGGTTGAAGAACCCCGTGGACAACGTCTTGCCGCAGGCCACCAAGTCCAGCGGCACCGAGACGCCCGCGCAGGCGGTCAGCCAGCCGGTGTCCTCCTGGTGCTCGCCCAGGTATTTCAGCAGCGCATTGCCGCCCAGCGATACGCCCACGGCGTGCCAGCGCGCGTGCGGGATGCGGTTGCGTACCGTGTTCAGCAGGAAGCCGACCTCGGCTGAATCACCCGAGTAGTAAGCCCGCGCCAGGCGGTTGGGCACGCCGGAGCAACCGCGAAAGTGCGCGATGACCACGATCCAGCCGCGCGCCCGGAAATGGTGCGCGATGGATTGCGCATAGCGGCTGTTGCTGCCGCCCTCCAGGCCGTGGAACAGCAGCAGCGCGGGCGTGTCGGCCGTCTGCGGCAGCGACTTCCAGTCGGCGTCGGTCATCCAGCGCGCGGCGGCGGTCTTGCCGTTGGCCACGGGCTGTTGACCGCTCACGGGCGCGCCGTTGGCGGCCTTGTGCGGGAACAGCCCCGGCCCGGTCCAGTCGAAGTCGACAAAATCGGTGTCGGGCGTCTCGACCCGGTCGCGCACGAAGGCGATGCGGTGGTACTGCGCGAACAGCGCGGCGTACACCGTCTGGGCATCGCCTCCGGGCAGCCAGGACGGAACAGGGCAGGGCGTTGTGTCGAAACGTGCAGCAGCCAAAGTCGACCCGGATCAGTGCAGCATGTCGGGCACGTCGTGCAAGTCGAGCACCCCGGCTTCAGTGGGCGCCGACGAGGCGTGGTGCATGACCATGCGCCAGCCCGTGGGGCCCTTGTGATAGATGTTGGTGGCGTAGCAGTTGGCGAACTGCGTGCCTTCCCGTGTGCGCACCGCGACCTGCTCGACCAGCACGTGCACCGCGCACATCATGCTCAGCATGACCAGCGGGCGCAGCGGCCGGATGTGCAGGGGACCGTTCGCCAGCACGTGTTGCCAGGACTCGTGCACAGCCGAGTGGCCGACGACGCGCAGGCCTCCCGGGTGGATGCAGACGACTTCCTCGTCGTCCGCCCACACTTGCATCAGGCGGACGGTGTCCCCCTGCTCAAGGGCTTCGTAGAACGCGTGTTCTGCTTCTTCGGGCGTGGCGAACATGATGGCGGGGCGGATGGCTGTTGAGCGGCGATTCTCAGTGGTGGCCGTGCAGCACGGTGCCGGGCTTGAGCTTGTACTCGGCGCCGCAGTAGGCGCAGCGCGCCGAGCCGTTGCGGGCGACGTCCAGGAATACGCGCGGGTGCATGCTCCACAGCGGGGCCTTCGGACCCGGACAGAACACAGGCAGGTCTTCGGCGCCGACTTCGATGACTTCGTGGGGGGCGGCGGCCGGGGCAGCGGCGGTCATGGAATTTCCTGAATAAAAAATACCGGTGAATCGGTAGGTTGGGGCAGTAATGTCGTCCTGTGGGGCAGGGCGGCGTGGATCAGACTTTGCTCAGCCAGTGATGGTACTTCGGGTTGCGGCCATTCACCATGTCAAAAAACGCTTTCTGCAGCTTCTCGGTGATGGGGCCGCGCCGGCCCGAGCCGATCTGGCGGTTGTCGACCTCGCGGATCGGCGTGACTTCGGCGGCGGTGCCGGTGAAGAAGGCCTCGTCGGCGATATAGACGTCGTCCCGGGTCAGCCGCTTGGTCACCACGCGCAGGCCGAAATCGGCCGCCAGGGCGTGGATGGTGGAACGGGTGATGCCGGTCAGGGCGGAGGCGATCTCGGGTTCGCACAGCACGCCGTCCTTGACCAGGAAGAGGTTTTCGCCGGAGCCTTCGGCCACGAAGCCTTCGGTGTCCAGCAGCAGGGCCTCGTCGTAGCCGTCCTGCAGGGCCTCGGTGTTGGCCAGGATCGAGTTGGCGTAGGTGGTGGCAACCTTGGCGCGCGGCATGGTTACGTTGACGTGCTGGCGGGCGAACGACGACACCTTGACCCGGATGCCCTGCGACAGGGCCTCTTCACCCAGGTAGGCGCCCCAGGGCCAGGCGGCGATCGCCACGTGCACCTTGGCGCCCTTGGGCGACACGCCCATCTTTTCGGGGCCGTAGAACACCAGCGGGCGCAGGTAGCAGGATTCGAGCTTGTTCTCGCGCACCACCATCCGCTGGGCCTCGTTGATCGTGTCGCGATCGAACGGCATGGGAATCTGGTAGATGTGCGCCGAGTTGAACAGGCGGTTGGTGTGGTCTTCGAGGCGGAAGATGGCGGTGCCGATCTCGGAGCGGTAGGCGCGCACGCCTTCGAATACCGACAGGCCATAGTGCAGGGAGTGCGTCAGGACGTGCGTGGTCGCGTCGCGCCAGGGCACGAGCTTGCCGTCATACCAGATGAAGCCATCGCGGTCAGCCATCGACATGGTCTGCTCCCTCAATAAACCTGAGGGCCGTATTGTATCAAGCGACGAGGTTACAATAATGGTCCATTCGTGCACCGGCACGGTGCCTGCGGGAGTCCGCAGGCCCGGCGGGCGAGCAGCTTGTCGTGCGGTTCCTTCCCCACAGAGTGTCCATGTCGTTCCGTTCGAATTCCCAGGGGCTCGCCGTTGTCCTCTGAGTCAGCGTTTCCCGAAACCGAAGACCCCCGGGAGGTCCGTCAGGAGCGCGTGGCCGCCTTCCACGCCGGCGTGCATGCCATCGTGCCCGCCCTCATCGCCACGGCGACGTGGGGCCTGGTGACCGGCGTGGCCATGGTCA
>NZ_JAWRWN010000009.1:0-260937 GCF_046535435.1 Achromobacter sp. SIMBA_011
TCGGCCGAGCCGTCTTTCTGGCGGGTGTGTCCCGCGTGCAGGAGCGGTTCGGCACGGCGTTGTTGCGGATGAAGGGGCTGGTCTGCTTCGAGGGCGAGGCTTTGCCCTGCGAGGTTCATGGCGTCCATGGCGAGCTCTATCCGATCCGGCCGTTGCCGCAGTGGCCGGACGACGAGCGTCTGTCGCGGCTGGTCTATATCGTCAGGGGCGCGGACGTTGATGCGGTGCGGGCCGAAGTGTGCGCGGCGCTGGGCCAGTTTCCCGCATGAGGGGCCGGTCGCGGCGCTGCTCGCGGGTGGTGCTTGCCGATTGTCTTGAAAGGGCTGGGTGGCCGTCATTTCATTGCGGAAAATGCATGGAAATACGGTATAACCAGAAAGTCTGATGCAAGAATCGAGACAATCATGGACCGATTGAAAGCGATGCAGGTATTCGTGGAGGTCGCCGACAGAGGCAGTTTGTCGGCGGCGGCGGTTCATCTGGATATGTCGCGGGCGATGGTGTCGCGCTACCTGGCCGAAATGGAGCAGTGGGTCGGCGTGCGCCTGTTGCATCGCACCACCCGCCGCCTCAGCCTCACGCCTGCCGGTGCCGAGACGCTGCCACGTTGCCGGCAGATGCTCGACATGGTGGGCGACCTGCGCAGCGCGGTATCCACGCCCGAGGATACGCCGCGCGGCCTGTTGCGCATGACCACCAGCATGTCGTTCGGCTCGCGGCATCTGGCGCGGGTCATCACCGACTACGTCAAGTTGCATCCGGGCACCTCGGTCGACCTGATGCTGGTCGACCGGACGGTCAATCTGGTCGAGGAACGGGTCGACCTGGCGGTGCGCATCACCAATGACCTGGATCCCAACCTGATCGCGCGCAAGCTGGCCGTCTGCCGTTCCATCGTCTGCGCTTCGCCGGACTACCTGCAGCGCGAGGGCGAGCCGGGGCGGGTCGAGGATCTGTCGCTGCGCAATTGCCTGACCCATTCCTACTTCGGCAAGAGCCTGTGGCGCTTCGAGCGCGAGGGTGTGCCGGTCGATGTGCCGGTCAGCGGCAATATCAGCGCCAACGAGGTATCGGTGCTGCTGCAGGCTGCGCTGGAAGGCGCCGGCGTCGCCATGTTGCCAACGTACTACGCCGCCGAGTACGTGGCGCAGGGGCGCCTGAAGGCCATCCTGCCGCAGGCCAGGCCACAGGAACTCGGCATATATGGCGTCTATGCGTCGCGCCGGCAGATGCCCCTGATCCTGCGCTCGATGCTGGATTTCCTGGTGGAGCGTTTGGGGCCGGCGCCCTGGGATCAGTCCTAAGGTGTTATCGGGAGCCCGCGTTTGGCGGCGCTGGGTTGAGGGCAGGGTATATAGCGGTATAATTTGGCTGCTGCCTCGACGGACCGGGCGCTGTGCATCAGGGCCTTTGTCATCGTCCGCCAGCATGTAGTCTTGGAAAATATCTAAGAATCGTGGTTCCGGCGCATTGGGGTTCGGGCTTGTCAGGCCAGTGTCCTGCACGGCCGGGCGCCAGGAACACCAGGGGAGAGGCGCGCCGGATTTTCCGGATGGCGGCCGCAGGCGCAGTGTGCCATTGGCCGATGCCTGACGATTCAGGTCCTTGATCTCGAATACCGCAATATCGATTACCGCAATGTCGGTTGCCGCGGCTATAGCGCCAAATGATGGCGTGTTCCGCAGGCGCGTTGGCGCTTTTGCCAGCTTCCAGATTTTGCTTGAACAAGTCCGTCGCTGATGGATTTGTCCCCGCCATGGCCGGGGCGCTGCGCGCAGCCCTCTTGAATGGCGTGAGTATCGCCGCGCGAGCCCGCGGCGGTTGGTGGTAAATACAGGATTCTCGTGAGAAATACGCAAATCAGCGCTGTCTGTAGCCGTTCCGCCCATGGTGTGGTTCGGGTGGCTGCGCGGGCCGCCGCCTCGCGCGGGCTTGCCTTGGCCGATAACGCCCTGCATGTCTTGAACGTATTTGTTTTCAACATGCCGGCCGCAAATGAAAAAGGCCCGGCGCATTCGCCAGGCCTTGATCAATTTGGTTGCGGGGGCAGGATTTGAACCTACGACCTTCGGGTTATGAGCCCGACGAGCTGCCAGACTGCTCCACCCCGCGTCTGAGAAATGAATAGTAGCCTTGTTTTCAACCTAACGCAAGTTAGCCCTTTTGAATTTGAATCTCGATGAACGATAGCGAGGCGATACTCGTGCTGGAAACCGCGCTGCTTTGCGCGGTGCAGCCGATGCAACTGTCCGAAATGCGCAAGCTGTTCGGGGACGATGAACAATTCGACAACAGCGCCTTGCGCACGTTGCTGGAAACGCTGCAGAACAACTGGGCCGATGGCGGCCTGGAATTGGTGCAACTGGCGACGGGGTGGCGTTTCCAGAGCCGCCCGCACATGCAGCGCTACCTGGAACGGCTCAACCCCGAAAAACCGCCGAAGTATTCCCGCGCGGTGATGGAAACACTGGCCATCGTCGCCTGGCGCCAGCCGGTGACGCGGGGCGATATCGAAGATATCCGCGGCGTGACGGTGTCGTCGAACATCGTGAAGGCGCTGGAGGATCGGGGCTGGATCGAGGTCATCGGCCACCGCGATGCGCCGGGCCGTCCGGCCCTGTTCGGCACTACGCGTCAGTTCCTCGATGATCTCGGCCTGCGCGCGCTGGACGAATTGCCCGCGCTGGAATCCACGCATGCCGCCGCCGCGCTGGCGGGCCTGGACCTGGGCGAAGTGCAGCAGTTGGCGGATGCCGCCGACGCCGCCGAAGGCGCCGATGCCGCCAATACCCCAGATCTCGTCGAAGGCGCGGAAACCGCAGGCGCAACGGAAGCCGCCGAGCATGCGGAAGGGCGGCAGGCGGTTGCCGAGGCCGATGTGCAAGCCAGTATTCCAGGGGCGGAATTGTCTGTTTCGGACGAAGACGCCCCCATGGCGGCGGATGATGGCGTAGAATCCCCCCTTTCGCGCTCAGAAGAAGACGCGATTCCCGCCGACGATTCCACCGTCCGGGCGCAAGCCGAAAGCTTGTCCGATGCGCCATCCGTGGGCATCGAGAATGCCGGGCGCTTCGATGAAGCCGATGCGCCGGGCGTGGATGTCGCCCAAGAGGCGCATGGCGGGTTGTCAGAAAATCCCGCACAGACTGGCAGTTCCGACGCGCGCACCGAATCCGGCGCCGCGGATGAGCTTGTCGAGCACGCGGAAAGCGCGAAGCCGACCGAACCGATAGACGAGGCCGAACCCCTGGCGCCTGGCGCCGGGCCGTTTGAGCCTGATACCGGCTCCGCCGTGGCGGAGCCTGCCGAGCCGGATTCCGCTCAGCCCGAGGCTGAGCGCGGACCGGCTTCCCCAGATGATGATGCGCCTGCCCCCGGCAGGCCTCCCCAAGTTTGAAATTCGGAGCTGTCCCAGTGACAACGAATACAGCAATGCAGGACGACAATCCCCGTCCGGATGACGCCGTTTCCAATGCGCCCGCGGAAGCCTCCGCCAGCCGTGAGCCGGCCGCCGAAGGCGAGGCCCGTGGCCGTGGTCGCAAGCTGCGCACCCCGTTCCGGCGCCGTCGCGGCGACGCCGCCGCCGAGCAGGCGCCGGCTGCCGAAGGGCATGCCGCCGCGCCCGCCCAGGCTGCCGCCGACACCCCGGACAGTCGCGGGGGCGAACAAGAAGCCGAGCAGGCCCTGTCGTACCTGGACACCGCTGACCGCATGGAGCAGCGCCTGGGCAAGTACCTGAACAGCGAAGCGGTGATGCCGAAGCTGCACAAGGTGCTGGCCGATGCCGGTATCGGTTCGCGCCGCGAGATGGAAGAGCTGATCGTCGCCGGCCGCGTGTCGGTCAACGGCGAGCCGGCCCATATCGGCCAGCGCGTGGCCCCGAACGACCAGGTGCGTGTCAATGGCAAGCCCATCATGCGCACCAACACCAAGAAGCCGCCGCGCGTGATCCTGTATCACAAGCCGGCCGGCGAGATCGTCAGTCATGATGATCCGGGCGGCCGCGCCAGCGTGTTCGCGCGTCTTCCCAAGCTGCGCACCGGCAAGTGGCTGTCGGTGGGTCGGCTCGACCTGAATACCGAAGGCCTGCTGATCTTCACGACCTCGGGCGACATGGCCAACCGCATCATGCACCCGCGTTACGGCACCGAGCGGGAATACGCGGTGCGCGTCCTGGGCGAGATGGACGAGGCGCAGCGTCAGTCGCTGGTCGATGGCATCGAGCTGGAAGATGGCGTGGCCGCGTTCGGCGCGCTCGACTACTTGGGCGGCGACGGCAGCAACCGCTGGTACCGCGTGACCCTGCAGGAAGGGCGCAACCGCGAAGTGCGCCGCATGTTCGAGGCGGTGGGCGTGACGGTCAGCCGATTGATCCGCACCCGTTTCGGCGACGTGGTGTTGCCGCGCACGCTGCGCCGTGGCCGTTGGGAAGAACTCGACGCCTCGCTAGTCACTGCGCTGATGGTGCAGTTGGGCTTGTTGCGCGAAGACGACGAATCCGGCGGCAACCGCCGCCGTTCCAAGCAGCCGCAGTCGCATGACAGCGCCTTGCCCCCCGGCTTCGGCACGATGGAGCGCAATGGCATGAACGGCGCCCGTATCGGCCGCCGCGGCAAGATCCAGGGCGGCCGTGCCGGCAGCGCCGGCCAGGTGGCGGCGTGTCCCTCCGATCCTTTCGGCACCGGTCTGATGATCGCTGGCGGTTACGCCAACGGTCACCCCCTGGCGGGCGAATCCGCCGGCAGCCGCAAGGGTGGCAAGGCCGCGGGTGGTCGCGGCGCGGGTGGTGGCGGCAAGCCGGGCGGTCGTGCGGGTGGCAAGGCGGGCGGCGGCAAGCCGCGCGGCGCGCGTGCCGCAGCCGCCAATGGTCCGGCCGCGGCAGCGGGTGGGGTGGATGCGCCTTCGGGCGCTGGTCGCAAGCCCGCGGGAGGCAAGCCTGGCGGCAAGCCAGCGGCCGCGCGTGGCGGCAATGCCGCTCGCGGCGGCAAGCCGACGGGTGCCGGCCGTGGCGGCAACAAGGCTGACGGCCCGCGCGCGGGTGGCGGTGGCTCGAACGGCGGCAACAAGGGCCCGGGCGCGGGCGGCAAGCCGCGTGCGGCCCGCAATGCGGCGTCGCCCCGTGGCGATGACTGGCAGCCTCGCGGCGCGTCGGCCCATGAGTCGCGCCTGGGCGTGATGGGTGGCCGGGGCGGCCGGGGCCGCTAAACCCGCGCCGTAGCGGCGTCCGCGCGGCGCCGCTGGCTCGATCCGTCCCACATAAACGTAAGCCCGTGACGAATCAGGCGTTTTTCCAGTTTATCTGGTAAAATCAATGGTTTTCATGGCTTCGCGTCTGTCGGTTCGCGCCGTTGCTTTGCCGCTCATGCGGCGTTTTTCATGGATGCGCGGGTTGTAAGGCTATAGGGCTACGGGTCGCTGACGGGTCGTCAGGTGGGTCGTTGCCCGGTTTCATGGCGGGTCCAGGTGGTCGCGGTGGTTTGCGGCGCAGGTGGTCTCGGTGAAACAGGTGTGGGCTGGCTGGCCCTCGCGAAGTTGGCGGGCGCGCTGCAAGGGTGGCGCGAGCCGAAATTTAGGTCGCAATATAGGGCACTGCCCAGCATTGCTCCTTACGTGCAGTAGGGTGGCGGCTGGGCACTGTGCAATACGGTGGGCTGGGCGTGCAGCCCATTTTTTTTGAGTATATGGCTGATTTATTCGCATTGACCGAAGAGGCACTGGCCGGCATGGACGTCGAACTCGTTGACGTCGAACGTGCCGCGCTGGGCCTTTTGCGCGTCACGATCGATCGGGTCGGCGGTGTGCGCATCGAAGACTGCGAGCAGGTGTCCCGCCAATTGTCGCGGGTGTACGAGGTCGAGAACATCGACTACAAGCGGTTGGAAGTCGGTTCGCCGGGCGTTGACCGCCCGCTGCGCAACGAGGCCGACTTCCGCCGTTTCGCAGGCGAACGCATCGAGATCAAGCTGCGCGAGGCATTGGACGGACGCAAGGTCTTTTCCGGTACGTTGACCGTGCCCGAGGACGCGCCCGCAGCTTCGGACGCCGCGGCTGGGATGCACAAGACCGTGTTCGGTCTCGAATTTGAGGCAAAAAAGAACGAAGTCCAGGTGTTGAATTTCACGGTCGAGGATATCGAGCGTGCAAAACTGGATCCCGTTCTGGATTTCAAGGGCAAAAAGCGATGAGTCGCGAAATTCTTCTGTTGGTCGATGCCTTGGCGCGTGAAAAGAACGTCACGCGTGATGTCGTGTTCGGGGCGCTGGAAAGCGCGCTGGCCTCGGCCATGAAAAAGCGCTTCAAGGATGATGCGGACATTCGTGTTGCCATCGATCGTGAAACCGGTGACCACGAAGGTTTCCGCCGCTGGCTGGTGGTGCCCGACGAAGCGGGCCTGCAAGAGCCCGACAAGCAGGAAATGCTGTCGGACGCGGTCGAGATCGTGCCCAACATCCAGGTTGGCGAATACATCGAGGAACCCCTCGAGCCGATCGAGTTCGGCCGTATCGGCGCCCAGGCCGCCAAGCAGGCGATCCTGCAGAAAATCCGCGACGCCGAGCGCGAGCAGGTCCTGAACGACTTCCTGGATCGCGGCGAAACCATCGTGTCCGGCACCATCAAGCGCATGGACAAGGGCGACGCCATCATCGAGACCGGCAAGATCGAAGCGCGCCTGCCGCGCTCCGAAATGATCCCGAAGGAAAACCTCCGGGTCGCCGACCGCGTCCGCGCTTTTGTCCTGCGCGTCGACCATGCGGCCCGAGGCCAGCAGGTGATCCTGTCGCGCACCTCGCCCGAGTTCATCCGTCAGTTGTTCGAGAACGAAGTGCCCGAGATCGAGCAGGGCCTGCTCGAGATCAAGGCGGCGGCGCGCGACGCCGGCGTGCGTGCGAAGATCGCCGTGGTGGCATACGATAAGCGTATCGACCCGATCGGCACCTGCGTCGGCATGCGCGGTTCGCGCGTGACCGCCGTGCGCAACGAGCTGGGCGGCGAGCAGGTCGACATCGTGCTGTGGTCGGAAGATCCCGCGCAGTTCGTCATCGGCGCCCTGGCGCCGGCCAACGTCGAGTCCATCGTGGTGGACGAAGACAAGCACGCGATGGACGTGGTGGTCGACGAGGAAAACCTGCCCAAGGCGATCGGCGCCAAGGGCCAGAACGTGCGCCTGGCGTCCGAGCTGACGGGTTGGCAGATCAACATCATGACGCCGGAAGAAAGCCTGAACCGCCAGGAAGTCGAGCGTTCGGGCCTGCGCACCACGTTCATGAACAAGCTGGACGTCGATGAGGAAGTCGCCGACATCCTGATCGACGAAGGTTTCACCGGTATCGAGGAAATCGCCTACGTCCCGATGCAGGAACTGCTGGAGATCGAGGCGTTCGACGAAGACACCATCAATGAGTTGCGCGCCCGTGCCCGCAATGCGCTGCTGACCGAGGCCATCGCCCAGGAAGAGCGTCTTGAAACGGCGCAGGATCTGCTCGAACTCGAAGGCGTGACGCCCGAACTGGCCGCCAAGCTGGCCGAGCGTCAGGTGCACACGCGTGATGATCTGGCCGAACTGGCGACGGACGAGCTGGCGGAAATCGCCGGCCTGACCGAACAGGAAGCCAGCGACCTCATCATGCGTGCCCGCGCCCATTGGTTCGATGAAGAATAACCAAATGGACACGGGTCTGCGGCGGATGGCCGTCAAGTCCGCCGCAAGTTCACGTTGTTTGTAATAGCTGCATATAGGGAAGAGAGAGCCTAATGTCGAGTAACACCGTCGCCCAGTTCGCTACCGAGCTGAAAATGCCTGCCAATGTGCTGCTGGAACAGCTGCGCTCGGCTGGCGTTGACCTCAAATCGGTGGACGATTCCGTCACCGACAGCGACAAGGCGAAATTGCTCGAATCGCTGCGTCGCGCCCACGGCGCGACCGAAGGCAAGAAGATCACCCTGACGCGCCGCCAGACCTCCGAGATCCGCCAGGCAGATGCCACCGGCCGCTCGCGCACCATCCAGGTCGAGGTTCGCAAGAAGCGCGTGTTCGTCAAGCGTGATCCCTCCGAAATCGCCCTGGAGCAGGCCGCCAGCGCCCGCGCTGAGGAAGAATCGTCCGTCGAGGAAGCACAGCCGGTGTCCGCACCCGTCGTGCCCGAAGCGGCCAAGCCGGCCGAACCGCGCGAAGCCACGCCCGTCCAGGCGCCGGCTCCTGCCCCGGTGCAAGAGCCCGCTGCTGTCGAAGCGCCCGCACCGGTAGAAGCGGCCGCGCCTGTTGAACCCGTCGCGGCCGAAGTGCCCGCCCCCGTTGCGGCTCCCGCCGCCGAAGTCCAGGCCCAGCCTGAACCGGAACCGACGCCGGCGCCTGCTCCTGCCGAGCCCGTGGCCGAAGAGGCCAAGCCCGAAGTCAAGACTGAATCCACCGAGCCCAAGGCTGAAGAAGCCAAGCCGGAACCCGTTGTGCTAGCCAATAAGTCCGAACCATCGTCCTCTCAGGCCGCCGCGCCTGTCGCCCAGGTGCCGCCTGCCGCGAAGTCTGAACCCGTGAAATCCGCCGCCAAGCCGGTCGAGTCCGCTGCGCCCGCCGCCAAGGTCGGGAACCGCGCCGACAACCGCCGCGCCGGCCCGCCGCTCGCCGCCTCCGCCACCGGCGCTGGCCGCGACGAGGCCCGCCGTGCCGCCGAGGCCGAAGCCGCCGCCCTGCGCGAGATGCTGAACCGCCCGCGCAAGGTGCTGCGCGCTCCCGAACCGGAAGCGCCCGCCGCCGCGGCCGCCCCGATTTCGGGCACGCTGCACAAGCCGGCGGGCAAGGGCGCTGCCGCGCCTGGCGCCAAGAAGGATGCCAAGCCCGCCGCGCCCGGCACCAAGAAGACCATCAAGACCGCCGAAGTCGCTTCGACGTGGTCGGATGACGCGTCGCGCAAGAAGCCGGCCGACAAGCCGGCGGCGCCGGCCAGCCGCGACGGCTGGCGTGCCGGCGGCAAGGGCGGTGGCAAGAGTGGCGGCCGTGGTGGCCGCAACCAGCAGAACGACCGCCGCAACGAGCCCGCGCCGCAGGAATTCATCGCGCGTGAAGTGCACGTGCCGGAAACCATCAGCGTGGCCGACCTGGCCCACAAGATGTCCGTCAAGGCTGCCGAGGTCATCAAGCAATTGATGAAGCTGGGCCAGATGGTTACCATCAACCAGGTGCTGGACCAGGAAACCGCCATGATCGTGGTCGAGGAACTGGGCCACGTGGCGATCGCCGCCAAGCTCGACGACCCGGAAGCCTTCCTGGACGAAACCGCGAGCGTGTCGGAAGCCGAACAACTGCCGCGCGCGCCGGTCGTGACCGTGATGGGCCACGTCGACCACGGCAAGACCTCGCTGCTGGACTACATCCGCCGCGCCAAGGTCGCCGCGGGCGAAGCCGGCGGCATTACGCAGCACATCGGCGCCTACCATGTGGAAACCGAGCGTGGCATGGTGACCTTCCTGGATACCCCGGGCCATGAGGCGTTCACCGCCATGCGTGCCCGTGGCGCCAAGGCCACCGACATCGTCATCCTGGTCTGCGCGGCCGACGACGGCGTGATGCCGCAGACGCGTGAAGCCATCCACCATGCCAAGGCCGCGGGCGTGCCGATGGTGGTGGCCATGACCAAGATCGACAAGCCCAGCGCCAACCCCGAGCGCGTCAAGCAGGAACTGGTCGCCGAGGAAGTGGTGCCGGAAGAATACGGCGGCGATGTGCCGTTCGTGCCGGTGTCGGCCAAGACCGGCGAGGGCATCGACGCGCTGCTCGAGAACGTGCTGCTGCAAGCCGAACTGCTGGAACTGAAGGCGCCGGTCGACGCGCCCGCCAAGGGCCTGGTGATCGAAGCCCGCCTGGACAAGGGCCGCGGCCCGGTCGCGACCATCCTGGTCCAGAGCGGCACGCTGAACCGTGGCGACGTGGTGCTGGCTGGCGCCAGCTTCGGCCGCGTGCGCGCCATGCTCGACGAGAACGGCAAGCCGATCCAGGCCGCCGGTCCGTCGATCCCGGTGGAAATCCAGGGCCTGACCGAAGTGCCGGCCGCCGGCGACGAACTGATGGTGCTGTCCGACGAGCGCAAGGCGCGCGAAATCGCGCTGTTCCGCCAGGGCAAGTTCCGCGACGTCAAGCTGGCGCGCCAGCAGGCCGCCAAGCTGGAATCGATGTTCGACAACCTGGGCGAAGGCACCCAGACCCTGGCGCTGATCGTCAAGACCGACGTCCAGGGTTCGCAGGAAGCGCTGGTGCAGTCGCTGACCAAGCTGTCGACCGACGAAGTCCGCGTGCAAGTGGTGCACGCGGCCGTGGGCGGCATCTCGGAAAGCGACATCAACCTGGCGATCGCCTCGAACGCCGTGGTGATCGGCTTCAACGTCCGCGCCGAAGCCAGCGCCAAGAAGCTGGCCGAGACCAACGGCATCGACGTGCGCTACTACAACATCATCTACGACGCCGTGGACGAAGTGAAGGCAGCCATGTCGGGCATGTTGGCGCCCGAGAAGAAGGAAGAAGTCATCGGCCTGGTCGAGATCCGCGAGGTCTACAGCATCTCCCGCATCGGCAACATCGCCGGTTGCATGGTGCTCGACGGCCTGGTGCGTCGCGATTCGCAGGTCCGCCTGCTGCGCAACAACGTGGTCCAGTGGACCGGCCAGCTCGATTCGCTGCGCCGCTTCAAGGACGACGTCAAGGAAGTCAAGTCGGGCTTCGATTGCGGTCTTACGCTGCGCGGCAACAACGACATCCAGGTGGGCGACCAACTGGAAGTCTTTGAAATCAAGGAAATCGCGCGTACGCTGTAAGGCGTCGCGAGGCATTGCTTCTAATGAGCCGTCACAAGTCCAAAGCCATCCCCGGTCGCAATCTGCGACTGGCCGACCAGATCCAGAAGGATCTGGCCGGGATCATCCAGCGCGAGATCGACACGACCCGCACTGGCTTGATCACGCTCTCCGGTGTGGAACTGTCGACCGACTACGCGCATGCCAAGGTGTATTTCACGGTCCTGGGCGCCGAGCCCGAGGCCGCGACCGCCTTGCTGAACGAGAAGGCCGGCTGGCTGCATTCCCAGCTATACAAGCTGCTGCACATTCATACTGTCCCCACTTTGCGCTTCTTCCACGACGAGCAGATTGCCCGTGGTATCGAAATGTCGATCCTCATCGACCGCGCAAACCGGCCCGGCCCGCACTCGGGCGTGCCCGACGAACCTGAAGACCAGTCCTGATCGGGCTGTCGTCACTGCTTTAATTTCCGGATTCCGACGATGGCTAAACGACGCGGGCTTGCGCTCGACGGTGTGCTGTTGCTCGACAAACCCGTAGGTTTGTCGAGCAACCACGCCTTGCAACGCGCCAAGCGTGCCATGGACGCGGCGAAAGCCGGCCATACCGGCACCCTCGACCCCTTCGCCACCGGCCTGCTGGTGTGCTGCATGGGCCGGGCAACCAAGATTTCCGGCGCGATGCTTGACGCCGACAAGGCTTATCGCGCTACGCTGCAATTTGGCGAGGAAACCGATTCCGGCGACCTGACCGGCAACGTGGTGGCTACCGCCGCGCCCGGCTTCGTGGTCGAGGAACAGGCGCTGCGCGATGCGCTGTCACGTTTCTCGGGCACGATCGAGCAGATTCCGCCCATGTATTCGGCGCTCAAGCGCGACGGCAAGCCGTTGTACGAATACGCGCGGGCCGGCATCGAGCTGGAACGCCCGCCGCGGCAGATTACGATTTACCGCATCGAGCTGCTGTCCCTGAACGGGACGCAGGCAGAGATCGATGTGGCTTGCAGTAAAGGCACGTACATCCGGACGCTGGCCCAGGACATCGGGCGCGCGCTGGGCTGTTACGCCCACCTGGCGGCGCTGCGGCGCACGCACGTCGGGCCATTTTCTCTGGAACGCGCCGTTGCGCTGGATGCCTTGCAGGCGATGCCAGACCCCAAGCAGGCATTGCTTGCACTGAACGAATTGCCGGCGGGCTTGCTGCCCGCCACCACCTTAAAGGACTCGCTATGACTCGCGCCTTGCGCAACGTCGCCATCATCGCCCACGTGGACCACGGTAAAACCACCCTGGTCGACCAGCTGCTGCGCCAATCCGGCACCTTCCGCGAAAACCAGGCGCTGACCGAACGGGTCATGGACTCGAACGACCTGGAAAAAGAACGCGGCATCACGATTCTGGCCAAGAACTGTGCCGTTGAATACGAAGGCACGCACATCAACATCGTCGACACCCCGGGGCACGCGGACTTCGGTGGCGAAGTCGAGCGCGTGCTGTCGATGGTCGACGGCGTGCTGCTGCTGGTCGATGCCGTCGAAGGCCCGATGCCGCAGACCATCTTCGTGACCCGCAAGGCGCTGGCCCTGGGCCTCAAGCCCATCGTGGTGGTCAACAAGGTCGACCGTCCGGGCGCCCGCACCGACTTCGTCATCAACGCCACCTTCGACCTGTTCGACAAGCTGGGCGCGACCGACGAGCAACTGGACTTCCCGGTGGTGTACGCCTCGGGCCTGTCCGGCTACGCCGGCCTGACCCCGGACGTGCGCGAAGGCGACATGCGCCCCCTGTTCGAAGCCATCCTGCAGCACGTGCCGCAGCGCGACGACGATCCCAACGGCCCGCTGCAGATGCAGATCATCTCGCTGGACTACAACAGCTACGTCGGCAAGATCGGCGTGGGCCGCATCAACCGCGGCCGCATGCGTCCCGGCATGGAAGTGGCCTACAAGTTCGGTCCCGAGGGCCAGGGCGGCCGCGGCCGCATCAACCAGGTGCTGAAGTTCCACGGCCTGGAGCGCATCGTGGTGGATGAAGCCGAAGCTGGCGACATCGTGCTGATCAACGGTATCGAAGACCTGGGCATCGGCTGCACCGTGACCGACCCCGTGACGCAGGACGTGCTGCCGATGCTGCGCATCGACGAGCCGACGCTGACCATGAACTTCATGGTCAACACCTCGCCGCTGGCGGGCCGTGAAGGCAAGTTCGTCACCAGCCGCCAACTGCGCGACCGCCTGGACCGCGAGCTGAAGTCGAACGTGGCGCTGCGCGTGCGCGACACCGGCGACGACACCGTGTTCGAAGTGTCGGGCCGCGGCGAACTGCACCTGACCATCCTGCTGGAAACGATGCGCCGCGAAGGCTACGAGCTGGCGGTGTCGCGTCCGCGCGTGGTGTTCAAGGAAGTCGACGGCGTGAAGTGCGAGCCGTTCGAGTCGCTGACCATCGACGTCGAAGACGCCCACCAGGGCGGCGTGATGGAAGAGCTGGGCCGCCGCAAGGGCGATCTGCAGGACATGCAGCCGGACGGCCGTGGCCGCACCCGCCTGGAATACCTGATCCCCGCCCGCGGCTTGATCGGTTTCCAGAACGAGTTCCTGACGCTGACGCGCGGCACCGGCCTGATGAGCCACATCTTCCACGAATACGCGCCCATCAAGGAAGGCTCGATCGGCGAGCGCCGCAACGGCGTGCTGATCAGCCAGGACAACGGCGACGCCGTGGCCTACGCGCTGTGGAAGCTGCAGGATCGCGGCCGCATGTTCGTGAACCCGGGCGATGCGCTGTACGAAGGCATGATCATCGGCATCCACAGCCGCGACAACGACCTGGTCGTGAACCCGATCAAGGGCAAGCAGCTGACCAACGTGCGCGCCTCGGGCACCGACGAAGCCGTGCGCCTGGTGCCGCCGATCCAGATGTCGCTGGAGTACGCCGTGGAATTCATCGACGACGACGAACTGGTGGAAATCACGCCCAAGTCGATCCGTCTGCGCAAGCGCTACCTGCAGGAAAACGAGCGCAAGCGCGCCGCGCGCGAATCCGCCGTGTAAGGCGGGGCGGGGTTCAGGCCCCGCGCGCCTGGCAATCGGAAAGCCGCACACCCTTCGGGGTGCGCGGCTTTTTTTCATTCGTGGCCGCGGGCTTGCCGGCGGCGCTGTTCAAGCGGTCGACGGCGTACACGCTGCCGACCAGGCGGCGCAGCGGCGGCCGCCCGTGCGCCGGCACGCGGCATCAGGCGTGCTGGTGCCGGTATTCCTGCGTCTTGCCGCCATAGCCATAGGCCGCCGCGCGCGCGTCGATCACGTGCACGTAGGAGCATTCGTGCAGCTCGCCAAGGATCTCGCCGAAGGCTGCGTAGATTTCCTGGATGAAGCGGGCTTTCTCGGCCTTGGTGTTGGTCTCGTCGGTGACGCTGATGTCCAGGTGGAAGGCGTTCCTGCCCAGTTCCGACAGCGGGCGCGCGCCGATGAACCATTGGTCGTGGGGAATGTGCTGCAGCGTGATGGCGATGACGGGCAGCTTCTTGCCGAGCACCGACTGGGTCAGGCCGACGACCGAATCGACGAGGCGGCGGTTGCGGGCGGCGTCGGGCTGGCCGGAAACGTGGACGACGATGTGGGGCATGACAGGCTCCTTGGGTGAGGGGAATGGAGCCAGTGTAGGGACGGCATTGACATCGGAAAAGCGGGAATTTACGATTCCTTCCATCGTTTAAGCCGTTGGATGAGCCATGTCCGGGTTCGATCTCGACCAGTTGCGAACGTTGGTGGCCGTGCTGGATGCGGGCAGCCTGACGGCGGCCGCGCCCAAGGTGTTTCTGTCGCAGTCATCCGTCAGCGAGCAGATGCGCAAGCTGGAGGAGCGGGCTGGCCAGCCGCTACTGATACGCGGCAAGTCTGGCGTGGTTGCCACCCCCGCCGGCGAACGCCTGCTGGCGCATGCGCGCGCCATCCTGGCGCTCAGCGACGAAGCCTACCGCGACCTGCGCGGCGTGGCGCTGCGTGGAGAGTTGCGGCTGTGCATCACCGACTACTTCCGGCCTGGCGACGTGGCGCGTCTGCTGCGTCGCCTGAACGAGCAGTATCCCCAGGTGCGCATGCACGTCACCATCATGAAAAGCGGCGCGATCGAGGCCGCTTACGAACGCGGCGAAGTCGATGTCGGCATCTCGATGGTGATCCTGGAGCGCGGCGCGTCGAAAGGGCGGGCGTTGGGACCCTTGCTGCGGCGTGAGTCGCTGCTGTGGATGGGGGCCGAGGGCGCGCCGGCGCCGCCGGAGCCGTTGCCGTTGCTGGCGCTGCCCGAGACCTGCGCGTTGCGCCAGTACGCCGAGCGGTTGCTGGCGCGGCGCGCCGTGCCCTACGCGGTGGCGCACGTGGCCTCGGGCGTCGCGGGGTTGCAACTGGCGATCGGTGCGGGGCTGGGCGTGGCCTGCCTGAACGAGTCGGCGCTGGCGCCAGGCATCGGCCGCCTGCAGGCGCCCGGCCTGCCGCCATTGCCCGACGTCGAATTCCGACTGTTGCCGGCGCGGCCGGGCGAAGATGCCTTTATCGGCCAGGCGCGCGAGGCGATCGAGCGGGCGCTGCGGTGAGCCAGTCTGGAGGCGGCGGTCAGGAGGCTGTTTGTTGCGGGGCGCGCATCAGCCAGTGCAGAAAGTCGCGGCCCGGACCCGCCTGTCCGACGATGGCGCCGATGGGCTGGAAGGCGCCCGGTGATTCGATCCGCACGCGCTGAAAGTGGCCATGTTGCAGATACCAGCCGGCCAGCGTCAGCGGCACCATGGCCAGCGCCTGCTGTGCCTGCATGACGGCGATCAGCAGTGGCATGGGCGGCGCGGCGCTGGCCAGGCGGCATAGCCGCGGGACCACGTCGGCGCGTTCGAAGAAAGCGGTGAAGACGGCGTGGATCGCCAGTTCCGGGCGGGGCCGGATCCAGAGTTGGGTGGCGACCTGCGCCAATGTCGGCGCGGTGTCGCTGGCGAGCAATGGATGGCCGGGCGTGGCGACGATGACGGCGTCATCCCGTTGCAGCGGCACGAAGTCCAGGCCGGTCGGCACCGCCTCCGGGCGCCGGCACAGCAGCATGTCCAGATTGCCCGCGGCCGCCAGCGGCAGCAACTGTTCGCGGCTGCCTTCCTGCAAGTCCACCTGCAGGCCCGGATGGGCGCGCATGTAGGCGGGCAGGTGTTGCGCCAGCAGCCCGCTGCTCGCTGCCTGGATGGCGCCCAAGCGCAGGCTGCCGGAGGCGCCGCCGCGCAGGGCCGCGACCGAGTCGGTCGAGGCGCGCAGCGAGATGAGCATGCCGCGTGCGCAATCGGCCATCAATTGACCGCAGCGGGTGGCGCGCATGCCGCGCGCATGACGTTCGAACAGCTCCACGCCCAGCAGGGATTCGATGTCCGCCAGGGCATGGGTGGCGGCCGGCTGGCTCATGCCGATCTGAGCGGCGGCCTGCTGCAGGCTGCCCAGTTCGGCAACCCCGGCCAGCAGTTGCAGGTGGCGCAGGCGTCCCTTGGCCAGCAGCCGGGCAAGCAGGGTGGCGGGGGCGACGTCCATGGGTGTGGAATTCCTGATCTTGATATTCAAAATTCGAATATATGGGTCCGTTAATGTATTTGAAATAAGGATATGCCCTGGCCAGAATGACGTGACGCCGGCTACCGGTTTCCACGCAAGGATTCGCCGTTCCATGAAGTCCCGTCTGTTGCATGCTTTCGTCTGCGCCGCACTGGTCGGCGTTTCGTTCCTGGCGCACGCGCAGGGCGTCTATCCCTCGCAGCCGGTGCGCCTGATCGTGCCGTTCGCTCCCGGCGGTTCCACCGATGTCCTGGCGCGGGCGGTGGCCGATGGCCTGCGCAAGGAACTGGGCCAGAGCGTGGTGGTGGAGAACCGCGCCGGCGCCGGCGGCCTGATCGGCACCGAGGCGGTGGCGCGGGCCGAGCCCGATGGCTATACGCTGGGCATGGCCACCGTCAGCACCATGGCGGTCAATCCGCTGTTGTACGGTACGGCGCGCGTCGATCCGGCAAAACAACTGACGGCGGTGGGTTCGGTGGCCAACGTGCCGGTGGTGTGGATGGTGAACCCGGCCTTTCCTGCGACGGATTTCGCACAGTTCCTGGCCGAATTGCGGGGACATCCCGGCAAGTATTCCTTCGGTTCGCCCGGCGTGGGATCGCTCGGTCACCTGAACCTGGCGGCCATGAATGCGGACCTCCAGGTCGAGGTGTTGCACGTGCCCTACCGGGGCATGGGCCCCGCATTGACGGCCGCCGTGGGCGGCGAGGTGCAGGTGCAGCAGGACCAGTACGCCTCGGCCCAGTCCTTGATCAAGGTCGGCAAGCTGCGTCCGATCGCGGTGGCCGCCCCCGCGCGATTGCCGGGCCTGCCGCAACTGCCGACGCTGGCCGAATTGGGCTACCCGCAATTGAATGCGCTGGGCCAGACCTGGTTCGGCCTGGTGGCGCCGGCGGGCACGCCCGACGCAGTGGTGCGGCGTCTCAATGACGCGGTGCGCCGGGCGCTGGCCGAGCCGGCGCTGGTGCAGCGGCTGGCCACCCTCGGCGCCGAGCCTGATACCGGCACGCCGCAGGAATTCACCCAGCGCATCGCGCAGACGCTGGCCGCCAATCGCAAAATCATTGAAACTGCCGCCATCAAGCTCGACGAATGACGTTTTGCCGCCGCCGGCGACGTACCGTGGCCGGCGCCCCCAGATCCTGTAGACCGCCACTGGAGACACGATGGGAGCCATCGATATTCTTGCCCCGTTCATCGACGCGCGCAGCGACCGCTACGCCGAGTTGAGCGACCGCATCTGGAGCCTGGCCGAATTGCGCTACGACGAGCACAAATCGGCCGAACTGCACATCGCCATGCTGGAAGAGGCCGGCTTTCGCGTTACCCGCGACGCGGCCGGCATTCCGACGGCGTTCGTCGCCGAGGCGGGCGCCGGCGGCCCGGTGATCGGCATCCTGGGCGAGTACGACGCCCTGTCGGGCCTGAGCCAGGAGAGCGGCGCCTATGCCTGCCAGCCGTCGCCGGAAACGCCCAATGGCAACGGCCACGGTTGCGGCCACCACCTGCTGGGCACGGCGGCGCATTTCGCCGCGGTGGCGGTCAAGGAATTCCTCGAGCGCAATGGCCTGCCGGGCCGCATCCGTTTCTATGGCTGTCCGGCCGAGGAGGGCGGGTCGGGCAAGACCTTCATGGCGCGCGCCGGGCTGTTCGACGACCTGGACGCGGCGCTGACCTGGCATCCGGCCTCGCACACCGGCATCTTCCACCAGTCGTCGCTGGCCAATATCCAGGCCTATTTCCGCTTTCGGGGCGTGGCGGCTCACGCGGCCAATTCGCCGCACCTGGGCCGCAGCGCGCTGGACGCGGTGGAGCTGATGAACGTGGGCGTGAACTACCTGCGCGAGCACATGGTGCCGGACGCGCGGGTGCACTACGCGGTGACCAACAGCGGCGGCATCTCGCCCAACGTGGTTCAGGCCCGCGCCGAGGTGCTGTACCTTGTGCGCGCGCCGATCAATTCGCAGGCCGCCGAGCTGTACGAACGGGTCAAGAACGTGGCCCGCGGCGCGGCGCTGATGACCGGTTGCGAACTGGAGATCGTGTTCGACAAGGCCTGCTCCAACTACATTCCCAACGGCGTGCTGAACCAGGTCATGTACGCCAACATGCAGGCGCTGCAAGGCCCGGCCTACACAGAAGGCGAACAGCAGGCTGCGCGCCGCATGTGGGACGCGATTTCGGCCGACGACATCGACAACGCCGGCAAGAACCTGGGCGCGGTGCTGCGCAATCCGACGCCGCTGTTCAGCGGCGTCGCGCCTTACGAACCCGGCAAGCATGAAATCAGCTATGGATCGACCGACGTCGGCGACGTCAGTTGGGTGACGCCCACGGCACAGTGCTGGGGCGCCTGCTATGCCTACGGCACGCCATTCCATTCCTGGCAGATGGTGGCGCAGGGCAAGTTGTCGCTGGCGCACAAGGGCATGGTGCATGCGGCCAAGATCATCGCGGCCACGGCGGCGGATCTCTATCGGCAGCCCGGGACGCTGGCGCGCGCCAAGGAAGAGCTGTTGGAAATGCGCCGCGGCCAGCCGTATGTCTGCCCGATTCCGGCGGACGTGCTGCCGTCGTTCATGCGCAAGTAGGGGCGCGCGGGCGGCCGCGATTCGCGGCCGCCCGGCATTGCCGGGTGCGTCTTTCCCGGCCAGCGGCCGTCAGGCCGGCAGCGAGGGCGCGTATTGCGCTTCCGTGCTGACCTTCTGGTGGAACTCGACCACCTTGCGCACGACCTTGCGCGGATCGTCCTCGATGATGAAAAGATCCAGGTCATGCGCGCCGATCATGCCGTTGCCGAGCACCTGGCCCCCCAGCCATTCGACCAGGCCCGACCAGTATTCGCTGCCCACCAGCACGATGGGCGCGGGCGGGACTTTGCCGGTCTGGATCAGTGTCAACGCTTCGAAGAGCTCGTCCAGGGTGCCGAAGCCGCCCGGCATCGCCACGTAGGCGAAGCTGTGCATGAAAAAGGTGGCTTTGCGTGAAAAAAAGTACTCAAACGATAGACTGATGGTTTGATATTCGTTGTTGTGCGCTTCGTGCGGCAGGCTGATGTTCAGCCCGATGCTGGTGCCGCCGGTTTCGAACGCGCCCTTGTTGGCGGCTTCCATGATGCCGGGGCCGCCGCCCGCGATGACCGCAAATCCCGCCTCGGCCAGGGCGGCCGAGATTGCCACGGTGGTTTCGTAGTGGGGGGAGTTGCGGCTGACGCGCGCACTGCCAAAGACACTGACCGCCGGCCCGATGTTCGCGAGCTTTTCGGCCGCCGTCCGTATCTCTGACATAATCAGCGGAATTTGTTTTTCGGCGGGCGTCGCCGCAATTGTTGCCGCAGTTGTTGCCATATCTGCCTTTGTAACCATGAAAAAAACCTTATTGCTGGTCGACGGTTCAAGCTACTTGTACCGCGCTTTTCACGCTATGCCTGATTTGCGCAATGCGCAAGGCGAACCTACGGGTGCGCTGTACGGCGTGGTCAATATGTTGCGCAAGCTTGTATCCGACTATAAGGCAGAGTATGCCGCATGTATTTTCGATGCGCGTGGCAAGACCTTCCGGGACGATCTGTATCCGGAATACAAGTCGCACCGCCCGCCCATGCCGGAAGATCTGGCCGCCCAGATCGAGCCCATCCATCGCGCCGTGCGCGCGCTGGGCTGGCCGGTGCTCGCGATCGAGGGCGTCGAGGCCGATGACGTGATCGGCACGCTGGCCTGCCGCGCCGCCGAGCGCGGCGTGCACACGGTGGTGTCCACCGGCGACAAGGACCTGGCGCAGTTGGTCAACAGCCATGTCACGCTGGTCAACACCATGAGCGGCGAGGTGCTGGACGAGGCTGGCGTGGTCAACAAGTTCGGCGTGCCGCCGGACCGCATCGTCGATTACCTGATGCTGGTGGGCGACACCGTCGACAACGTGCCGGGCGTGACCAAGGTCGGCCCCAAGACGGCCGCCAAGTGGATCACCGAATTCGGCTCGATCGACAAGCTGGTCGAGGGCGCCGAGGGCATCAAGGGCGTGGCCGGCAGCAACCTGCGCGAAGCCATTCCCAACTTCCCGCTGACGCGCCAGCTTTTGACGGTGAAGTGCGACTGTGACCTGACCGGCCACGTCGACAGCGTCGACGACCTGACCCCTCGCGGCCGCGACGAAGCGACGCTGACGGAACTGTACGAGCGCTACGGTTTCCGCACCTGGCTGCGCGACCTGACTGGCGACGCCGAGCGCGTGCCGACGGGCGATGCAAGGGTGGCGGCCGAGGTGCCGGCCGCGCCGACGGAACTGGATTACCGCATCATCGCCGACTGGGCGGCGTTCGACGCCTGGATGGCGTTGGCGCAGGGCGCCGAGCTGGTGGCGCTGGACACCGAGACCACGTCGCTCGATGAGATGCAGGCCAAGTTGGTCGGCCTGTCGATGGCGGTGGCGCCGGGCGTGGCCTGCTATATCCCCGTTGCGCACCGCGGCCCGGACGGCGCGACGCAACTGCCCAAGGACGAGGTGCTGGCGCGCCTGCGTCCTTGGCTGGAAGACGCCTCGCGCCCCAAGCTATTGCACCACGCCAAGTACGATACACACGTGTTCGCCAACGAAGGCATCCGCCTGGCGGGCATCGCCGAAGACACCATGCTGCAGGCCTACGTGCTGGAGTCGCATCGCGGCGTCGGCCTGAACGACCTGGCGCAGCGCTACCTTGGCCGCAGCGGCGTGTCGTACGAGGACCTGTGCGGCAAGGGCGCCAAGCAGATCGGCTTCGATGAAGTGGCGGTGGACAAGGCCGGCCACTATGCCGCCGAGGATGCCGACTTCACGCTGCAACTGCACCGGGTGCTGCGCCCGCAGGTGGCGGCCGATGCCGGGCTGGAGCGTATCTACCTGCTGGAGATGCAGGTGTCGGCGGTGCTGACCACGATCGAGCGCAATGGCGTCAAGGTCGACGCCGCTGAACTGGGCCGCCAGAGCCACAAGCTGGGCCAGGAAATGCTGCAGCTCGAGCAGAAGGCCTACGAACTGGCCGGGCAGCCCTTCAACCTGAATTCGCCCAAGCAACTGGGCGAGATCCTGTTCGGCCGCATGCAGTTGCCGGTGGTGCGCAAGACCGCGGGCGGCGCGCCGTCGACCGACGAGGAAGTGCTGAGCAAGCTGGCGCAGGACTATCCGCTGCCGCAGGTGCTGCTCGAGTACCGCGGGCTGTCCAAGCTCAAGTCCACCTACACGGACAAGCTGCCGCGCATGATCAACCCTGCCACCGGCCGCGTGCACACACACTACTCGCAGGCTGCGGTCATCACGGGCCGCCTGGCTTCGTCCGATCCCAATCTGCAGAACATCCCCGTGCGCACCGAAGCCGGGCGCCGGGTGCGCGAGGCGTTCGTCGCCGAGCAGGGCCTGCTGCTGTCGGCCGACTATTCGCAGATCGAACTGCGCATCATGGCGCACGTGTCGGACGACGCCAATCTGCAGCGCGCCTTCGCCGCGGGCGAGGACATCCATCGTGCCACGGCCTCGGAAGTGTTCGGCGTGTCGCTGGCGGACGTGTCTTCCGAGCAGCGGCGCGCGGCCAAGGCCATCAACTTCGGCCTGATCTACGGCATGGGCGTGTTCGGCCTGGCGTCGAACCTGGGCATTACGCGCGACGCGGCGCAGGCCTATATCGACCGCTATTTCGCCCGCTATCCCGGCGTGGCGATGTACATGGAGAACACGCGCCGCGTGGCGCGCGAGCAGGGCTACGTCGAGACCGTGTTCGGGCGCCGCCTGCAACTGCCGGAGATCCGCGGCGCCTCGGGCCCGCGTCGGCAGGGCGCCGAGCGCGCGGCGATCAACGCGCCGATGCAGGGCACCGCGGCCGACCTGATCAAGATGGCCATGGTGGCGGTGCAGGACTGGCTCGAGGCCGAAAAGCTGCGGACGCGCATGATCATGCAGGTGCACGATGAACTGGTGCTGGAAGCGCCCGACTCGGAACTGGAGCTGGTCAAGGAAGCCCTGCCGCGGCTGATGTGCAACGTGGCCGAACTGCGCGTGCCGCTGGTGGCCGAGGTGGGCGTAGGGAAGAACTGGGAACAGGCGCACTGATCCCGGGACGAGCGGCGCGCTCGGGAAGCGCCGCTCGTCCCGGAGTCCCTCGTATCGGGCCGTTCGGGGCGCGCAGCGATCCGGCGGCCCATTTCCGCTTTTGTGGCTGCAACAATATAATGTTGCGCTTCCCCTGACCATATACGTCCCCCAAATGCTGCTGCTCTGGGTCCTGCTTGCCACCGTCACCGGTGGCCTCATCGCCGTCCTTGTCGCCAGTTGGCTGGCCTACAAGGTGTTCGCCCATTACCTGCATCACATGGTCAGTCTGTCGGTGGGGGTGCTGCTGTCGGTGGCGTTGCTGCACCTGTTGCCGGAAGCCTTCGAAAGCGGGGTGGCCGATGCCCATGTGCTGTTCGGGCTGATGCTGGCGTCGCTGATCGGTTTTTTCGTGCTGGAGAAAATCGCGCTGCTGCGCCACAGCCATCACCACGAGGGCGACGGGCATCACCATCATCATGGTCATGACCAGCACGAGGCGGGACGCGGAGGCGTGCTGATCCTGATCGGCAGCTCGCTGCATAACCTGTGCGACGGTGTGCTGGTGGCGGCGGCCTTCCTGACCGATCCGTTGCTGGGCGTGCTGACGGCGGCCTCGATCATCGTGCACGAAGTGCCGCACAAGCTGGGCGACTTCGTCGTGCTGCTCAATGCCGGCCTGGCGCGGCGCCGCGCCTTCGCGCTGATCCTGTTCACCAGCTTGTGTTCAGCCTTGGGCGGCATAATAGGTTACTTCGTGCTGCAGCAGGCCCAGGATTGGGTGCCGTACGTATTGGTGGTTGCCGCCAGCAGCTTCCTCTACATCTCGGTGGCCGACCTGATGCCGCAGATGCACGAACGGGTATCCCTGGCCGATGCGGTGCCGCAACTGCTGCTGGTGGGCGTGGGTGTCGTGCTGATCTACAGCGTGACGACCCTGATGCATCACGGGCATGAGCACGAGACGGGCGCCGGCGCGGCACGCACGGAGCACGTCCACACACATTGAGGCGTGGCGGTCGCGATACCCGGCTTTGCTTCCGATCCTGGCCGGTCCTGTCGCGCTCGCCCCGATGGCGAACCGCGGCGCGCCGGCTCCGCGTTGATCCCTACACAGGAGTTCGCCATGAGTTTTTCCGCCGCCGCCGGCAACGTCGCCCCCACCGTGATCCACACGGACGCCCAGGGGCTGGTTCACGGGGATTTCCAGTTGCCCGTGGCCGATGGATCCATCAGCGCCTATTACGCCGCCCCCGAGGGCAAGCGCGACCTGCCCGTGGTGCTGGTGGTGCAGGAGATCTTCGGGGTGCACGAGCACATCAAGGATATCTGCCGCCGCGTGGCCAAGGCCGGTTACCTGGCCGTGGCCGCAAACCTGTACGAGCGCCAGGGCGATGCATCGACCTATACCGACATTCCCAAGCTGATCGCCGAGATCGTCAGCAAGGTGCCCGACGAACAGGTGTTCGCCGACCTGGACGCCAGCGTGGCGTGGGCCGCGCAGCATGGTGGTGACCCGAAGCGGGTGGCGGTGACGGGGTTCTGCTGGGGCGGGCGCCTGACGTGGATGTACGCGGCGCACAATCCGAACGTGAAGGTGGGCGTGGCCTGGTACGGCAAGCTGAGCACGGGGCATGGTCCGTTGATCAAGCGCTATGCGTTCGATGTGGTGAACGACCTGCATGCGCCGGTGCTGGGGTTGTATGGGGCCAAGGATGCCAGCATTCCGGTGTCGGATATCGAGATCATGAAGACGAAGCTGGCGGCGGGCAATGAGAATGCCCGGCGGTCGGAGTTCGTGGTGTATCCGCAGGCGGATCATGCATTCATGGCGGATTACCGGGCGAATTATCAGGCGGAGGCGGCCAGGGATGGGTGGGGGAGGATGCTTGAGTGGTTCAAGCGGTACCTTTGAGGGGGGGGGCTCTTGGCGTCATGAGAAGCCGCTGCGCGTTTGCGTGGCGGTTTTTTTTGGGGCGTTGTTGCTTTCGTAGGCCGCCCGGCGCGGGTGGCGCATGGGTGGGCGCGCCTGCGATTGCGGTCCGGAGCCTTCGCTCCGGACTTCCCCGTGCTCAACCTCGTCCGCCTTCGGCTCCCTACGGTTTCCGCCGGGCGCATCTGACGGCGCGCCCACCCATGCGCCACCCGTGCCGGGCTACCGGTTTCGAGGCATGGGGCGCTGCTGGACCGCGGCGGCATGCGAGAGGTTTGCGGGGCCCGCCAGGATCGGCTGCGCGGGCAGCCGATCCTGGCATACGCGGCGTGGGGCGTCGGGGCTTGGTTCGCTACGCGCGGGTGAGGGTGCGCGTGCTCGGGGGGGCGCGTGTCGTGAAGAGAGACTTGTTGCCCTACCACATAGCGTTGATGAACGATGCGAGCGCGATCACATGTGGGCATGCTGCCGCCTTGTGACACAAGTGCCTCAAGCCGGGGTAGCCCCTTCGCTGGCAGCCATTGTGGGGCATCGAAGGCGGGGCAGCCCCCTCGGGGGGGCAGCAAGCGCGCGAGGCGTGCGCGGCGTGGGGGCCGCCCCGCCGCCCGGCCGCCCGAAGGCGGGGCAGCCCCCTCGGGGGGCAGCAAGCGCGAAGCGCGCCGCGTGGGGGCCCTAATTCCCCGCTTCGCGCAGCCGGCTGGGGAGGAGTTCGCCGTGGCGGGCCAGGAGGGGATAGGCGGCGGCGCCGACCAGGTGGGAGTTGATGCCCTTCATGTCGCGCAGGATGTCGAGATAGAGGGCGCCGACTTCGGCGGCGTCGACCTGACCTCCCTTGATTTTCTGCAGGTGGGCGTCGGCCGCCTGCGTTTCGATGGTGCGGAAACGCGACTTTTCACCGGCCAGGGCGCGGGCCTGGCGCAGGTCGTCGTTGACGAAGAGGGCGGCGGCCTGGCGTTGGTTGGCGATCAGTTCGCCCAGCGTGTCGTCGAGGCTGGCGCGTTGTTCGGGAGAGAAGGTCCAGCCCTGCTTGCGCAGCTTGGCGATGTGGCTGAGCAGGCCATGGTGGGCGATGTCGCCTGCGTGGCCGATGTTGCTGATGAAGGCGAGGATGTCGTCCATGCGCTGCACGTCGTCGCGCGTCATGTTTTCCTGGTCCAGCGTGGCCAGGTAAGTGGTGATGGCGCTTTCGAGCTTGTCCAGGGCGGCGTCCAGTTGGCGCGCCTGCACCATGCGGTGGCGGTTGTCGCGCTTGAAGCCGGCGCGGGCGTACAGCAGCAGTGTCTGCAGCATATCGGCCATGCGCAGCGCTTCGCGGGCGGCGTTGCCAAGGGCGACTGCCGGCACGTCGTGGGCCCATTCGTCCAGGTATTGGGGGCGGGACGGGTCGTTGGGGTCGGTGCGTTTGGGCAGCCAGCGGGTAAGCAGGGCGGCGTAGGGGGCCAGCAGCGGCAGGAACGCCAGCGCGATGACGGCGTTGAAGAGCGTGTGGAAGTTGGCGACCGCGCGGGCCGGGTCGCTGGACATATCGCTCATCAGCGGTTGCAGCCAAGGCAGCAGCACCAGTCCGGCCAGCACGCCCAGGATGCGGGTCAGCAGGTTGCCCAGCGGCAGGCGGCGGGCCGCGGGATCGTCGCCGGTGACGCCCTCGATCATGGGGTTGATGGCGGTGCCCAGATTGGCGCCCAGCACCAGCGCGAAGGCGACGTGCGGCGCCACCATGTGGTGGCTGGCCAGCGACATGACCAGCACCACAACGGCGACGCTGGAGTGGGCGGCCCAGGTGAAGGCGGCCGACAGTAGCACTGCGGCGACCGGCTGGGTCGCCAGGGCGTCCAGGATCATGCCCAGCATTGGGGCGGTTTGGAACGGCTCGAACAGTTCGACGAGCTGGTGCAGCGACAGCAGCAGCAGGCCCAGGCCGATGAAGACCCGCCCCAGGTCGCGGGTGCGGCCCGGCGGATAGCGGCGGAACATCCAGACGCCTGCCAGGATCAGGATGGGCGCCAGCGAGGTCAGGTCGAACGACAGCAACTGCACGATGAGGGTGGTGCCGACGTTGGCGCCCAGCATGGCGGCCAGGGCCGGCACCAGCCCGACCACGCCGCCAGCGGCGAAGCCGGTGATCATGAGGCCGGTGGCGGTGCTGCTTTGCAGGGCGGCGGTGATGCCGAGGCCAGCGGCGAAGGCTCGCAGGCGGGTGCCAAGGGCGCGGCCCAGCGCGGCGCCCAGGGCGGCGCCGAAGGCGCGCTGCACGCCCGTCTGGACCATGTGCACGCCCCAGAGCAGCAGGGCGACGTAGCCGGCGAAGTCAAGCAGGGTGATGAGTCCGGACATCCTGGGGCAGTTCCATTCTTTTTATGACAAGAAATAATTCTGTAATGATCGCATGCCGGGACGGGCGGGGAAACCCGTGCCGTGAATACAGCATACGCCCCGCGGGGCTTTGCTGCGCAGGGCCGGACCTTGCGCGTATCATTGCCGGATCATTCTTGGATGCAGGGGATTTCCGGTGGCCGTTTCCGTCTTCGATCTGTTCAAAATAGGCATAGGCCCGTCGAGTTCCCATACCGTCGGCCCCATGCGGGCCGCTTTGTTGTTCGCCCAAGGGCTGGAGCGCGACGGCCTGCTGCCGCGGGTGGCGAACGTGCGCGCCGAACTCTATGGCTCGCTGGGCGCCACCGGCAAGGGCCACGGCACCGACAAGGGCGTGCTGCTGGGCTTGATGGGCGAGGCGCCCGATACGGTCGACCCGGCCGCCATCGCCGGCATGATCGCGTCGGTGCGGGCCAGCCGCCAGTTGCCGCTGCTGGGCCACTATCCGGTGCCGTTCGTGGAAAAGGAACACATGATGTTCTACCGCCGCGAGGCCATGGCCGAGCACCCCAACGGCATGAAATTCCACGCCTTCGATGCCGAAGGGCAGTCGCTGCGCGAGGCCCGCTACCTGTCGGTGGGCGGTGGTTTCGTGGTCACGGCGGGCGCCTCCAACAGCCAGGTCATCGCCGCGCACGACCAGTTGCCGTACCCGTTCCGCACCGGCCGCGAACTGCTGACCATGTGCCGCGAAAGCGGCCTGAGCGTGGCACAGCTCATGATGAAGAACGAGCTGACCTGGCGCGAGGCCGGCGAGGTCGCGGGCGGGCTGGACCGCATCTGGCAGGTGATGCAGGACTGCGTGTCGCGCGGCTGTGGCATCAATTACCCCGAAGCCGATGGCGAACTGCCGGGTCCGCTGCGGGTGCGCCGCCGCGCCCCCGAGCTGTACCGCAACCTGACCCAACGGGCCGAGCGCACGCTGTCCGATCCGCTGTCGGTGATGGACTGGGTCAACCTGTACGCCATGGCGGTGAACGAGGAAAACGCCGCCGGCGGGCGCGTGGTGACGGCGCCGACCAACGGGGCCGCGGGCATCATCCCGGCGGTGCTGCACTACTACGACCGTTTTGTCCCCGGTTCCAGCCGCGAGGGCGTGCGCGACTTCCTGCTGACCGCGGCGGCGGTGGGCCTGCTGTACAAGTACAACGCCTCGCTGTCCGGCGCCGAAGTCGGCTGCCAGGGCGAGGTCGGCGTGGCCTGTTCGATGGCGGCCGGCGGCCTGGCCGCGGCGCTGGGCGGCTCGGTCGAGCAGGTCGAGAACGCGGCCGAGATCGGCATGGAGCACAACCTGGGCCTGACCTGCGACCCGGTCGGCGGACTGGTGCAGATTCCCTGTATCGAACGCAACGCGATGGCCTCGATCAAGGCGGTCAACGCGGCCCGCATGGCGCTGCGCGGCGACGGCCAGCACTACGTGTCGCTGGATTCGGTCATCAAGACCATGCGCGAGACCGGCGCCGACATGAAGACCAAGTACAAGGAAACGGCGCGTGGCGGCCTGGCGGTGAACATCGTCGAGTGCTGAGGCGGGTCCGCCCCCAACAAAAAGCCCCTTGATCGCTCAAGGGGCTTTTTTCATTGCCGAGCCGCCTCACGATGAAAGCGCCCCGGGGGGACGCAAGCCGAAGGCGCGGCGTGGAGGCTTTTCCCAGGCCTGTGCCCGGATCAGATCACGCGGGCGTTCTGCAGCGCGGCGATGCGGGCCGGGATCGGCGGGTGCGAGGCGAACATGGCCGCCAGGCCGCCGTTGCCGGTGATGCCGGAAGCTTCGAACGACTTGGGCAGCTCGCCCGGCTCCAGGCCGCCCAGGCGGGCCAGGGCGCGGATCATGGGTTCGCGGGCGCCCATCAGGTGGGCCGAGCCGGCGTCGGCGCGGTATTCGCGCTGGCGCGAGAACCAGGCCACGATGATCGAGGCCAGGATGCCGAAAATGATCTCACAGACGATCACGGTGACCATGTAGCCCGGGCCGAGGCCGCGTTCGTTCTTGAACACCACGCGATCGATGAAGTAGCCGACCACGCGCGCCAGGAACACCACGAAGGTGTTGACCACGCCCTGGATCAGGGTCAGCGTGACCATGTCGCCGTTGGCGATGTGGGCCACTTCGTGGGCCAGCACCGCGGCCACTTCCTCTTCGCTCATGCTTTCGAGCAGGCCGGTGGACACCGCCACCAGCGAATCGTTCTTGAAGGCGCCGGTGGCGAACGCATTGGGCGCGCCGTCGTAGATGGCGACTTCCGGGCGGCCGATGCCGGCGCGATCGGCGAGCTGGTGGACGGTGTCCAGCAGCCAGGCCTCGCGCTGGTTGCGCGGCGCGTTCGGATCCAGCACCTGGGCGCCGGTGCTCCATTTGGCCATGGGCTTGCTGATCAGCAGCGAGATGATGGCGCCGGTGAAGCCGACCACGACCGAGAAGATCAGCAGCGCCTGCAGGTTCAGGCCGTTGGCGGTCAGGTAGCGGTCTACGCCCAGGATGCGTAGCGTGGCCGACAGCACGAGCATGACGGCCAGGTTGGTAATGACGAAAAGGATGATGCGTTTCATGCTTTTTTTGTTCCTCAGCGAGCGGGACTTGTGCGGGATTGGACTGTGCCGCGGCGCAGCAGTTCCCCGACTGCCGGCGCCGCCCCGGTGACGGAGAGTATAGTATCGCTTTCCCCTATTTCCCCCTCACTTTCACCTGAGCGCTGACCCCCAAATGCAGGCACTTTGGATGTTGCTGGCGTCCGCCATGTTCGCCATCATGGGGTCGTTCGTGAAGCTGGGCACCGAGCACGGCGCGACGCTGCCGCAAGTGGTGCTGTTCCGCGGCCTGCCGTCGGTGGTGCTGCTGCTGATCTGGGCGCGCGCCGGGCGCCAGTCGATCGTGCCCACCAGTTGGAAGCTGCACCTGTGGCGCAACCTGTCCGGCGTCACTTCGATGTGGCTCGGTTTCTTCGCCATTTCCCATCTGCCGCTGGCGACCGCCACCAGCCTGAACTACACGGCGCCGCTGTTCATCGCCTGCTGGATGCTGGGATGGGGCGGGGCGCAGCGCGACCCGGTGCGGATCGCGGCCGTGGCCCTGGGTTTCCTGGGCGTGATCGCCGTGCTGCGCCCCAGCATCAACGAAGACCAGTGGCTGGCGGCCCTGCTGGGCCTGGGGGCGGGCGCCATGTCGGCCATCGCCATGATGCAGATCCGCCAGCTAGGCCGTATCGGCGAGCCGGAATGGCGCACGGTGCTGTTCTTTTCGGTGGCGGTGTGCGCGTCCAGTTTCGCCGGCCTGGGCTTCGAGGGCTGGGGCCATGCGGACTGGACCGGCTACAGCTCGCTGCTGGGCGTGGGCGTGACCGGCCTGTTCGGCCAGTTGGCCATGACGCGGGCGTTCGGCCTGGGCTCGGCGCTGCTGACCGCGGCCCTGCAATACAGCACGATCATCTTCGCGGCCCTGCTCGGCATGGGTTTCTGGGGCGATACCCTGGACGGCCTGGCCTGGGCCGGGATGGGCCTGATCATTTCGGCGGGCCTGCTGTCGGTCTGGCGCACCATGCGTGACCCCAAGCCGACCTGATCCCGCCAACCCGACCCTATCAGAGGAGAATTTCCGGTGACGATGACCCTGATTTCCGCGGCCGACCTGGCCACGCACCTGGGCGCGGCGGACGTGCGCGTGTTCGACGTGCGCCACGACCTGACCAATCACGCGGCCGGTCGTGAGGCCTATGCCGCCGGCCATATTCCCGGCGCCCGGTACCTCGACCACGAAACCGAGCTGGCGGCCCCCCGGACCGGCAGGAATGGCCGCCATCCGCTGCCCGACCGCGGCCAGTTCGGCGCCTTGATGGCGGCGCACGGCGTCACGCCCGAGACCCTGGTGGTGGCCTATGACGCCAGCGGCGGCATGTACGCCGCGCACCTGTGGTGGATGCTGCGCTGGCTGGGTCACGACCGGGTCGCCGTGCTCGACGGCGGCTGGCAGGCCTGGCAGGCGGCCGGGCTGCCCACCTCCACCGAGGCGGCCGCGCCGGTGCAGGCGGGCGCGCCGGTCACGCCGGCGGCGCCGCTCGTGGGCAGCGTGGATGCGCAGGCGGTGCTGGACAACATCGCCCGGCCCGCGTTCACCGTGATCGACGCGCGCGCCGCCAACCGCTATCGCGGCGAGGTCGAGCCGATGGATCCCGTGGCCGGCCACATTCCCGGCGCGCTGAATCGTCCGAACGGCCAGAACCTGCAGGCCGACGGCCGTTTCAAGGACGCGGCGCAATTGCGCGAGGAATTCACCGCCTTGCTGGACGGCCGCGACCCCGCGGCCATCGTGCACCAGTGCGGCTCGGGCATCACCGCGTGCCACAACCTGCTGTCGATGGAAATCGCCGGCCTGGCCGGCTCGCGCCTCTATCCGGGCTCGTGGAGCGAGTGGTGCAGCGATCCGTCCCGGCCGGTGGCCAAGGGCGAGTGAGCGCGCCGGCCGGCCCGGCCGCAAGCCGGGCCTGAAACCGCGCCGTGGTATTCCGACGGCGCGGGTGGCGGCCTTACCAGACCGCCGCCAGCTTGACCCGTCCGGAGACGCTTTCGGCGATCTCCAGGAAGTGGTCCAGCGGCGGCGTGGCCAGCCCTGGCACCTTGGCCATGTCGTCCCAGCGCCTCAGGCGGATCGCATCTGGCGCGCCCGGCATGCTGGCGAAATCCACCGCCTGGCCCGCATCGAAGCTGCCCCCCTGAAGCGCCAGGCTGCGTTTCGAATCCTCCGAAAGCGACGCTTCATACTGCGGCTCCACATAGCAGAGGTAGCGCTTGGCCTCCACGTGCAGCCGGATCGGGTCCAGCACCGCCGAACTGAACAGCCCGCGCAGGAACGGCAGCACGAAATACTGGTGCTTGTCGTCGATGCCGCGCAGCGTGGGCGTGTCGGGATGGTCGGCGATCAGATGCCCGAGGTCGTGCAGCAGGCAGGCGGTGATCAACTGGGCATTGGCGCCATGGCGTTCGGCCAGCGTCGCGGTCTGCAGCGCATGGCGCAGGTGGCTGACGGATTCGCCATGATAGGAACGGTGCCCGCGTTCCAGGAAAAGCTGTTCGATGTCCTGCAGGGTCAAGGCCATGGTTGTCTCCTGAGTGGCCGCAAGGGGAAGAGGCGGGGCAGTGATCCCACGGATCAGCCGGCTGCCGGCGCCATCTCCAGAAAGCGCGCGATGAGCTGCACCGGTTGGCGCTCGCGCAGGCAGTACAGGTATTCATGCATCACGACATCGGCGCCCTCGATGTCCAGGGCCGCCAGTTCGGGATGGGACGGGATCTCGCGCGACGGGATCAGGCTGATGCCCAGTTCGCACAGGATCGCCTGGCGGATCGATTCGCGGCTGCCGATTTCCAGCGTGCGCTTGACCGTCACGCCAGCCGCCTGCAACGCTTCTTCGGTCAACTGGCGCGTCATCGAGCCGGGTTCGCGCAGCAGCAGCGCGTGGTCGGCCAGGTCCGCCAGCGCCACCTTGCCGCGCCGCGCCAGCGGGTGGCCGCGGTGCGTCACCACGCGGATCGGATCGGCCGCGATCATGCGACGGTACAAATGCTTGTCATCCATCAGAAACGAGGACGTGGCAATCTCGATACGATAATCATGCAGCGCCTGCAGCATGCTCTGCGAGTTGCCGATGGCCACGGTCAGGTCGATGCCGGGGTAGAGCTGGTTGTAGCGGCGCACCGTGTCCATGATGTAGTACGGACCGGTGGCGCCGATGCGCAGGTTGCCCTCGCGCAGGTCGCTGGCGTCGCGCAGGCGGAAATCGATCTCGGTCTCCTGCTGCACGAGTTTTTCCACCATGGGCATCAGGCTGTGCCCGGCGTCCGACAGCCGCATGCCGCGGCCCTGGCGATGGAACAGTTCGACGCCGTAACGCGACTCCAACTGGCGCAGTTGCCCCGTCACCGTGGGTTGGCTCACGCCCAACTGGGCTGCGGCCTTGGTGACGGTGCCGCAGCGAGCCACGGCATAGAAGGATTTGAGTTCGGCGACGAGCACGGTGGACGGGGCCTGTGTGGGGACGAATGGGTGGACGCAATGCGCAAGACCGCCAGTACACCAAAATAATTTGATGTTTTTATTACTGCATTTGCGCGAAGTGTCATAAACACTCAATACGCGCCTTCCATACTGCCTTCGTTCCCAGACCGGAGGCCCCATGGCCCAACAGCTCCAGCGCGATACCAATACTGTTCCGACGGGCGCTTCGCCCCAGCCCGGAGCGCAGCGCGGGGGCTTTCTTTCGGTCAGCAATCTCGTCAAGCGCTTCGGCAGCCATACGGCGCTGTCGGATGTGTCGCTGGATATCCGCGCCGGTGAACTGGTGTGCCTGCTGGGCCCCTCGGGCTGCGGCAAGACCACGCTGCTGCGCGCCATCGCCGGCCTGGAGCGCCAGGACAGCGGCACCATCCTGCTGTCGGGCCGTGACATCTCCCATGCCGAGCCGCAAGAGCGCGACTACGGCATCCTGTTCCAGTCCTATGCGCTGTTTCCCAACCTGACCGTGGCCCAGAACGTGGCGTATGGCCTGAGCGGCAAGCGCGCCCATCGCAAGCACGTGGCCGACCGGGTCGAGGAAATGCTGACGCTGGTGGGCCTGGCCGGCGCCTCTCATAAATATCCAGGACAGATCTCCGGGGGCCAGCAGCAGCGCGTCGCCCTGGCCCGCGCCCTGGCGCCGTCGCCGTCCCTGTTGCTGCTGGACGAGCCGATGTCGGCACTGGATGCGCGGGTGCGCGAACATCTGCGCATCGAATTGCGCGCGCTGCAGAAACGCCTGTCGATCACCACGCTGATGGTGACGCACGACCAGGAAGAGGCCATGGTCATGGCCGACCGCATCGCCGTTATGAACGGCGGCGTCATCGAACAATTCGGCACCCCGCGCGAGCTATATCGCCAGCCGGGTTCTGCCTTCATCGCCGATTTTGTCGGCGAGGCCAACTGGCTGCCGTTCGAGCGCATCGATGCGCACCACGCCCGCGTCGGCCGCCAGGAACTGGCGGTGGACGAGGCGCTGGAGCGCAACGTCGGCAAGCTGTTCGTGCGGCCCGAGGCAGTGCGCGTGAGCGTGGCGCGTCCGGAGCAACCCAACACCATGCTGGCCGACGTGCTGGACGGTGTGTTCCTGGGCCGCGGCTACCGCCTGGCGCTGCGCCTGGAAGGCGTGCCCGGCGCCACCGTCCACTCGATCGTGTCCCCTGAAACCGGAGATGCCCTGCTTGGGCCTCACGCCGCCAGCCGTTGCTGGGTGGAGCTGCCGCGCCATGCGATTCGCGCCTACGCTTGATCCGGCTTCGGGCCGTTCCCCCGTCGTCATGTCCGCGCCTGTCGACGCCCCCGCTGTCTCGCTTGGCCGCCGCCCCTTGCCCGCCTGGGTCGGCGCCTTCGGGCTGACGCTCGGGCAGGGCGCCCTGGCGCTGGGACTGGCACTGTTCCTGGCCCTGCCGCTGGTGGCGATCCTGGCCAAGTCGGTCACCGATGCCAATGGCGATTGGGCCGGCCTGTCGGTGGTGCTGGGCATCATCGGCGCCGACGGTTTCCTCGGCATGGTCGGGCGCAGCCTGACGGTGGGCGTGGTCACCATGATGCTGGTGGTGCCATGCGCCTATGCCTTCGCCTACGCCCTGACGCGCAGCCGCATTCCTGGCAAGGGCCTGCTGCGCACCATCGCGCTGCTGCCGCTGCTGGCGCCGTCGCTGCTGCCGGGCATCGCGCTGGTCTACCTGCTGGGCAACCAGGGCCTGCTGAAAGGCCTGTTCGGCGGCGCGACCATCTATGGCTTCTGGGGCATCGTGGTGGGCGAGGCGTTCTATACCTTCCCGCACGCGCTGATGATCCTGCTGACCGGCCTGACGCTGGCCGACGGCCGCCTCTATGACGCGGCGCGCGCCATGGGCGCCGGGCCGTTGCGCACCTTCATGACGGTGACCCTGCCCGGCACGCGCTATGCGGTGTTCTCGGCCTGCTGCGTGGTGTTCACGCTGACGGTGACCGACTTCGGCGTGCCCAAGGTGGTGGGCGGCGACTACAACGTGTTGGCGATGGAAGCCTACAAGGCCGTGGTCGGCCAGCAGAACTTCCCCAAGGGCGCCGCCATCGGCATCCTGCTGTTGCTGCCGGCGCTGCTGACCTTCGTGCTGGACCGCCGCCTGCGGGCCCGCCAGGGCGCCCAGTTGAGCGGCCGCGCCCAGCCCTACGCGGCCGGCGCCAACCGCCGGCGCGACACGGCCTTCCTGCTGCTGGCAGGCGCCATGGCCGGGTTCCTGCTGCTCATCATCGGCGTGGCGGTGTGGGCCTCGTTCGTGAAGATGTGGCCCTACAACCTGTCGCTGTCGCTGCGTTCTTACGACTTCGACAACATGGATGGCGGCGGCTGGCTGGCCTGGCGCAACAGCCTGGAACTGGCCTTCTGCACCGCGCTGATCGGCACGGTGGTGGTGTTCCTGGGCGCCTGGATGATGGAAAAGGTGCCGGCCCGCAGCGCCTCGTCGCGCGGCCTGCGCGGCGTGCTGGGGATGCTGGCGCTGATGCCGATGGCGGTGCCCGGCCTAGTGCTGGGCCTGGGCTACATCTTCTTCTTCAACGGCGCCGCCAATCCGCTCAATGTGCTGTACGGCACCATGCCGCTGCTGGTGCTGTGCACGGTGGTGCACTTCTACACCAGCGCGCACCTGACGGCCGCCACCGCGCTGAACGCGCTGGACCCGGAGTTCGAAGCCGCCTCGGCCTCGCTCAAGGTGCCGCGCCTGACCACCTTCCTGCGCGTGACGCTGCCGATGTGCCTGCCGGCCGCGCTGGACGTCGCCCGCTACCTGTTCGTTTCCGCCATGACCACCGTGTCGGCCGTGGTGTTCCTGTACAGCCCGTCCACGGTGCTGGCCGCCGTCGCGGTGCTGAACATGGATGACGCCGGCTTCATCGGCCCGGCCGCCGCCATGTGCACCGTGATCATGGCCAGCTCGGCGGTCGCGGCGCTGCTGCTGCACCTGGCCAGCCGCGCCCTGGTGGCGCGCAGCCAGGCGTGGCGCCGGCCCGCGACCCTTTGATTTGAATACTCAGCAAGGAAGACCCTCATGACTGTTTCGCCTCTGCCCGTCCGCCTGGAAGCGGTGATTTTCGATTGGGCCGGCACGCTGGTCGACTTCGGTTCCTTCGCGCCGACCAAGGTGTTCGTCGACGCCTTCGCCGAGTTCGGCATGGAAGTCACGCTGGAGCAGGCCCGCGGCCCGATGGGGGTGGGCAAGTGGGACCATATCCGCGCGCTGTGCGACGAGCCCGCCATCGCCAACCAGTACCAGGCCCGGTTCGGCCGCCTGCCGACCGACGACGACGTCACCGCCATCTATG
This sequence comes from Achromobacter sp. SIMBA_011, assembly GCF_046535435.1. Lineage (NCBI taxonomy): Bacteria > Pseudomonadati > Pseudomonadota > Betaproteobacteria > Burkholderiales > Alcaligenaceae > Achromobacter > Achromobacter sp. SIMBA_011. Next base: position 36,088 of record NZ_JAWRWN010000009.1, read on the forward strand.
AGCGCTTCCTGCCGATGCAGTTGGACAAGGTGGCGCAGTACTCGGCCGCCATTCCCGGCGCGGCCGAGCTGCTGCGCGCGCTGCGCCAGCGCGGCCTGAAGATCGGCTCCTGCTCCGGCTACCCCGGCAGCGTGATGCGCCGCGTGGTCGAGCGCGCCGCCGGCGAAGGCCTGCAGCCCGATTGCATCGTCGCCAGCGACGACGTGCCGCGCGCGCGCCCGGCGCCGGCCATGGCGCTCAAGAACGTGGTGGAGCTGGGCCTGACGGATGTGGCCGGCTGCGTCAAGGTCGACGACACCGCTCCCGGCATCGAGGAAGGCCGCCGCGCCGGCATGTGGACCGTCGGCCTGCTGCTGTCGGGCAATGCCGCCGGCCTGACGCTGGACGAATACCTGAGCCTGGACGACAACGGCCGCCAGGCGGCCCGCGAGCGCGCCGGCCGCGAACTGTCGGGCGCCGCGCCGCATTACCTGATCGACACCGTGGCCGACCTGCCTGGCGTGATTGCCGATATCGAATCCCGCCTGGCGGCGGGGCAGCGACCCTGAGGCTGCCCACGCCGGGAATCCTGACCCAACCTTTTTTCGCAACGCTCCGCGGCGGGCATGGGCCGGCCGCGGCGACCCGACTCACCCTTTTTCCGCTCACCCACGGAGTACCCTCATGAAACGCTTCACGCTGCTTGCCTTGGCCGCCGCTTTCGCCGGCATCACCGGCGCCGCTTCCGCCGAGACCACGCTGACCGTCTACACGGCGCTGGAAGCCGACCAGATCAAGGCCTACCAGGCCGCCTTCGAAAAGGCCAACCCCGACATCAAGATCCAGTGGGTGCGCGACTCCACGGGCATCATCACCGCCAAGTTGCTGGCCGAAAAGAGCAACCCCAAGGCCGACGTGATCTGGGGCCTGGCCGGCACCTCGCTGGGCCTGATGGACAAGGAAGGCATGCTGCAGCCCTACGCCCCCAAGGGCCTGGACCAGATCGCCGCCAACATGCGCGATGCCAAGGCCGAGCCCACCTGGGTCGGCATGGACGGCTTCGCCGCCGCCATCTGCTTTAACACCGTCGAAGCCGAAAAGCAGAAGCTGCCCAAGCCCGAATCGTGGCAGGACCTGACCAAGCCGGTCTACGCCGGCAAGATCGTCATGCCGAACCCGGCCTCGTCGGGCACGGGCTTCCTGGACGTCAGCGCCTGGCTGCAGATCTTCGGCGAAGAAAAGGGCTGGGCCTACATGGACGCCCTGCACAAGAACATCGGTTCGTATACGCACTCGGGCTCCAAGCCGTGCAACATGGCCGCCGCTGGCGAATTCCCGATCGGCGTGTCGTTCGACTACCGCGCCGCCAAGCTCAAGGCCGACGGCGCGCCGGTCGAAGCCGTGTTCCCGTCGGAAGGGCTGGGCTGGGAAGTCGAAGCCACCGCCATCGTCAAGGGCACCAAGAACCTGGAAGCCGCGCGCAAGCTGGCCGACTTCTCGGCCAGCCGCGAGGCCAACGAACTGTACAAGGCCAACTTCGCGGTGCTGGCGATTCCCTCGATCGCCACGTCCAATCCCAACCTGCCGGCCGACCTGACCAAGCGCATGATCAAGAACGACTTCGTCTGGGCCGCCACCAACCGCGATCGCATCATCGCCGAGTGGACCCGCCGCTACGACGGCAAGTCCGAGCCCAAGAAGAAGTAATCGGGCCACCGCGGCGGCCACGCCGCCGTGGCAGGGGAGGCGCCCGGGCGGGCGCTTCCCGCGCAACCTCTCTGCCTCGTTTTCCAAATGAAAAAATTCGACGTAGTCGTGGTCGGCGCCGGCATGCTCGGCATCGCCCACGCCTGGGCCGCCGCCAAGCGCGGCCTGTCGGTGGCCGTGATCGAACGCAGCCGCCAGGCGCATGGCGCGACCATCCGCAATTTCGGTCAGGTGATCGTCACCGGCCAGGCTCCCGGCATGATGCTGTCGCACGCCCAGCAGGCGCGCGAGCTGTGGCTGGACCTGGCGTCCAGGGCCGGCTTTCATGTTCGCGCCAACGGCGCGCTGGTGCTGGCGCGCGACGCCGGCGAAGCCGACGTGCTGGACGAATTCGCCCGGACCCGCCTGCAACAGGAAGGCTATCGCGCCGAGCTGCTGTCGGGCCGTGAGGTGGCAAAGCTGTATGACGGCCAACTGGCGCACCACTGCGCCGCGCTGCGCGGGCTGGACGACCTGCAGATCTATTCGCGCGAGGCCTTGCCGGCCATCACGCGCTACCTGGCCGATTCGCTGGGCGTCGAATTCGTCACCGGCACCCTGGCGCGCGCCGTCGAGCAAGGGCAGGTCGCGACCACCGCGGGCGACTTCGCCGGCGCGCACGTCTTCGTCTGCCCCGGCCATGACTACCTGACGCTGCTGCCCGAACAGTTCGCGCCGCTGAACCTGGAGGTGACGCGCCTGCAGATGCTGCGCGCGGCCTTCGAGACGCGTCCCATGGCGCTGGACCGCCCGCTCTTGACTGGCCTGTCCTGCGTGCACTACGGCGCCTTCTCCGACCTGCCGTCGGCGCAGGCGCTGCGCGCGCAGATCCAGGCGCGCACGCCGATGCTGCTGGAAAACGGCATCCACCTGCTGATCAGCCCCACGCCTTATGGCGAGCTGATCATCGGCGACTCGCACCGCTACGGCCAGGATGCCTTCCCGTTCAACGACGAGGCGGTCGACAACGCCATGCTGGACCTGGCGTCGCAGGCGCTGGGGGCGCGGCTGCGGGTGCTGGAGCGCTGGCAGGGCGTCTATGGCACGCACGGCCCCGCGCCGTTCTCCGTGATGCCGGTGGATGCCGCCACCACGGTGGCGGTGATGCATTCGGGCGTGGGCATGACGGTCGGGCTGGCGATCGGGGAGCGCACGGTCGCCGCCGCCCTCGGCCGCTGAACTGCCGCCCCGGCAAAAAGAAAGGGCTCGCGATCGCGAGCCCTTTTGCGTTGGCGGAGCGTGTCCTCAGAGCCGCTCCTGCATGATGCGGCGGTACCACTCATGGAAGTGCTGCATGCCGTCTTCCATCGGCGACTGGTACGGACCGGTCTCGTTCACGCCGCGCAGCATCAGCGCCTTGCGGCCGGCGTCCATGCGCTCGGCGATCTCGTCGTCCTCGATCGCCGTTTCCATGTAGGCCGCGCGCTGCGCCTCGACGAACTCGCGCTCGAAAGCGGCGATTTCCTCGGGATAGTAGAACTCGACCACGTTGACCGTTTCCTGCGGGCTCTTCGGGTACAACGTCGACAGCACCAGCACGTGCGGATACAGCTCGATCATGTGGGTCGGGAAATACGTGACCCAGACGGCGCCGAAATCCGGCGCGTCGCCGTCGCGGAACGACAGCAGGCGATCGTGCCATTGCTTGTAGACGTCAGAACCCGGCTGGGCCAGCGCGTTATGCACGCCGACCTTCTGCAGGCTGTACCAGTCGTTGAACTCCCAGGTCAGGTCGTCGCAGGTGACGAAGCGGCCCAGTCCGGGGTGGAACGGGCCGACGTGGTAGTCCTCCAGGTACACCTCGATGAAGGTCTTCCAGTTGTAGTTGCACTGGTGCACTTCGACGTGGTCCAGCACGTAGTCGCCGAAGTCGAACTCCGGGCGCGCGAACAGCGGCGCCATGTCGGCGGCCGGGTCGCGCGGGCCTTCGAACAGCAGACCATGGCAATCGCGCAGGCGGAACTTCTGCAGGTTCATGCACGGCGTGGTGTCGAACTGCGGCGCGCCCAGCAGCTCGCCCTGGTTGTTGTAGGTCCAGCGGTGCAGCGGGCAGACGATGTTGCCGCCGGTGGCCTTGAGGCTGCCGTGCGAATTGCAATGGCCGGTGACGTCGCCGGCCTGGCCGCCCAGCATCAATGCCTGGCGGTGGCGGCAGACATTTGAGATGAGGTCAACGCCCTGCTGGTTGCGAACCAGCACGCGCCCTCCATTTTCCTGGGCCAAGGTGCGCCAATCCCCGATTTCGGGCACCAGCTTCTGGTGGCCGACGTACAGCGAGGATTGCTTGAAAATGAGTTCTTGCTCGCGGGCAAAGAGGGCTTCGTCAAAGTAAGCACTGACGGGTAGCTGGGTGCGAGCTGGCACAACATGTGCCATCCGACCGATGTCGGTCATGATTCCCTCCGCTCGGATGAATATTTCCCCCAACGCCGTGCCCACTCAGTACTGCGTACGCGGTGGGCGGGCTGCCCTCAAAGGGGGCCTCTTTCTTGGGGCGGCCCGGCGTTAAAAAGCCAGGACGGCTTGAGCTTCACCACGCCCTAGCTGTTCGGAAGGGGATGGTTAAATCCGTTCTGGCGCGAAGAAAAATCGGTGTCTGGCCGATCAAGTAAGCCGTCAATTGTACCCCAACCCCATACGCCCCGCCCGTGAAGATCGGTGAAGCTTGGTGAAGATCCGGCCCTGGCGGTTTGACCCCGCGCAAATCGTGATTAACCCTTCGCGCCGTAGGCTTTTCAGACCAGCCTGCGGGTGGCGGGATGGCGTCGCAACAGCCAACTGCTGCCCGCGGACAAAGCGAACACGGCCAGCGTCAGCAACGGCACGACCCAGGCATCGCGACGTCCGCCGCCGATGGCGCCGGCCCGGTGCGCCACATCCAGGAACACCGGATGGATCAGGTAGACCCCGAAGGTCAGCGGGGCCAGCGATGCCAGCCGCGGCAGGCGCGGCGACGAGACGATGCACTGGAACGCCGCCAGCGACATGAACGGCACGGTCAGGCTGAAGTAATCGTAGAAATAGGTGTCCAGCGTCCGGTTGCTGGACATGGTGTGCACGCCCAGTGCCGTGGCCGCCACGCTCACGGCCAGCACCAGGGTCGGACGCGGCACGCGCAGTTCGCCATCGAAGATCTGGCGGCCGGCGACGAAATAGCCCAGGTAGGGCAGGAACCAGGTCAGGAAGAAGCCGGGCTGGGCGCCGAGCGCGCGTCGGTAGAGCGCATCCAGGATGGCCAGGCCCAGAATGCCCACCACCCAAAGCGAACGCGCGCGCGGCGTGCTGCGCACGTACAGCAGGCGCACCAGCGGCGCGAACAGGTACAGTCCCACGATCATGTACAGATACCAGAGGTGGTAGTACGGCTCACCCTGGGCGACCTTGCGCGGCCAGAACGAAAAGTCGACGTGGCCGTCGTCCCACCAGTCCAGCCCGGTGCGCCAGGCCAGGTAGAAGAGGGTCCAGAACAGCAGCGGCGCGCAGATCCGCGTGACCCGCTTGCTGTAGAACCGCCTCGCATCCTGCGGCTTGTCGGGATCGAGCAGCAGGGCGCCGCTGACCATCACGAACACGGGCACACACCAGCGGACCGCGGAGTCATACAGATTGGCGGCCAGCCAGGCGCCGTTGCCGTAGGCAGACGGGTCGCTGACGATCAGGGCGGCGCTGTGCAGCAACACCACCGCCGCGGCGGCGAGCCAGCGGGCGGAATCCAGCCGGGCGTAGCGGTCATCGGTCAGTGGCATCGGGCTCCCTGGCGAAGGTGAGTCGGGCGGGGCCGGCGCGGCGGCCATCCTCGCTTTTCACCTTAGCAGCCAGGCCGATACGGGTTCTGTATCCAGGGGTTAGGGGGCGCATGAAAAACCGACAGGGCCTGCGAGGCGCTGTCGGTCGGCGGCCCCGGCGGCGCGGGCGCCCGGGCCCGCGCGGCGGCATGAACGTTTTGTCACGAAACGGATGCGACCGTCATTGCAGGACGATGTTGGCCTGCTTGATCAATTGCGACACGATGGGCTGTTCACTCTTGACCTGCCTGTCCAGCTCGGCGGCGCTGCCCGAGCGCGGCTCGATTCCCATGTCGAGCATGCGCTTTTGCACCGCCTCGTCCTTGAGCGTCTCGGCCAGCGCGGCCTGCAGTTTGTCCAGCACCGGCGCCGGCGTGCCCTTGGGGGCCACGAAGCTGAACCAGGCCGTCATGTCGAAGGACGGATAGCCTTGTTCGGCCAGCGTCGCCAGCTTCGGTTCGGTGGCCAGGCGGCTGGGGCTGGTGATCGCGAACACCTTGACCTTGCCGGCCTCGGCCTGCGGCATGCCGGTGGCGACCATGTCGAAGAACAGGTCCACGTCGCCGCTGATCAACGCCGGCAGGGCCTGGGTCGCGCCCTTGAAGGGCACGTGCAGGATGTCGATGCCGGCGCGTTCCTTGAACAGTTCGCCCGCCAGGTGCGACGAAGTGCCCGCGCCGAAGGTGGCGAAGGTCAGCTTGCCCGGATTCTGCTTGGCATAGGCGACCACGTCCGCGGTGCTGTTGAACGGGCGCTTGGGGCTGGACAGCAGTACCAGGGGGCCAATCCCGACCATGCCGATGGGCGCGAAGCCGTCGGGATCGTAGGGCAGCTCCTTATACAGATAGCGGTTGGTGACCAGCGTGGAGTTGGTGGCCATCAGGATGGTGTAGCCGTCCGGCGCCTCGCGCGAGACGAAGGCGGCGCCGATCGACGTGCCGGCGCCGGCCTTGTTCTCGACGATCATGGGCTGGCCCAGCGTCTTGGCCATGCGTTCGGCCAGCACCCGCGTCAGCACATCGGTGGCGCCGCCCGCCGGGAACGGCGAGACCACCTTGATCGGGCGGGACGGATAGGTATCTGCCTGGGCGCCCAGCGCGGCAATGCTGAGCAGTAGACCCGCCAGGAACGGGTAGCGCTTGCGAATCATGTTTTCCCCTTGAAATCGCGTGCTTGAGTGATAGGTCGGGCCCGGCTCGGCCCGGTCCGCGTGCCGGTGAAGGCGGGCGGGCAAGGCTTGCCAGGTCTCCTAGGATGTTTTAAATTCCGATAAATGGAATTTAGTTTTGTTATTCGGAATAAACTATAAAAACGAAGCGAATAGAAATGCAATCTTTTTCTGACCCCAAGCGCATCCCCCATCCCGCGGCCAAACCCGACCAGAAGCTGGCGCTGAGCGCCCCCGCGCGCCGCAAGCGCGCCGGCGCCGTGGGCGAGGGGCCCGTGTCGCCCGACTTCATCACCGCGCTGGCGCGCGGCCTGGAAGTGCTGCGCTGCTTCCGGCCGGGCGTGGCGGCGCTGGGCAACCTGGACCTGGCGCGCCTGACCGGCCTGCCCAAGCCCACCATCAGCCGCATCACCTACACGCTGACCGAGTTGGGCTACCTGCGCTATCACCCGGACACCGGCAAGTACTCGCCCGGGTACGGCGTGCTGGCGTTGGGCTTCGGCCTGTTGGCCGGGCTGGAGGTGCGCGAGCTGGCCAAGGCCTCCATGACCGACCTGGCGCGCGAAACCGGCGGCGCGGTGGCGCTGGGCGCCTTCGACGGCGACGCCATGACCTATGTCGAGGCCATCCATGGTTCGTCCGCTCTCTACCTGCGCCTGCCGGTGGGCTATCGCGCCAGCCTCGACAGCGCCATGGGCCGCGCCTACCTGGCCAGCCTGCCGGCGGCGGCCTGCGCCGACGTGCTGGAACGATTGGGGCCGGCCGCGCCGGCGGCTGCCGCGATCGAGCGCGCCCGCGCCGAGTTGCGCGACACGGGTTGCTGCTTCGCGATCGGCGAGTGGCAGTCGGGCATCAATGCCGTGGCGGTGCCATTCACGTCCGTGACCGGGGAGGGCGTGTTCGTCATGAGTTGCGGCGGCCCCGAAGGCCTGCTGCCCGAGGCCGGGTTGCGCACCCAGGTGGCGCCGGCGCTGCGGGCCGCCATCGCGGGCCTGGCGGGCGCTCCCGCCTGAGCGCAAAGGCGCGGCGTGGCGCGACCGTGGTATCTCGTACAATTCACGGATTGATCCACCCCTAGTGCCCCCGGAGGCCCGTTTGGCCAAACCTTCTCAAGCCGATCCGCAGACCGACGACCGTCCCTTGCCCCAGGATTTCGAAACGGCCCTGGCCGAACTGGAATCGCTGGTCGCGGCCATGGAAGACGGTTCGCTGCCGCTGGAGCAGTCGCTGGCCGCCTACCGGCGCGGCGTGGCCCTGACCCGCGTCTGCCAGGAGCGCTTGGCGCAGGCCGAACAGCAGGTCAAGGTCCTGGAGGGCGACTTGCTGCGCCCGCTGGATGCCGCCGCGCTGGATGACGAATAAGAATCGGATGAAGCAAATACAACTCGCTTTCCCGGAGTGGCTGCAGGGCCGCGTGCGGCATGTCGAAGACGTTCTCGACGACCTCCTGCCGCCTGCCGACGCCGTGCCCGCCCGCCTGCACGAAGCCATGCGTTACGCCGTGCTCGGCGGCGGCAAGCGGGTGCGGGCCGCGCTGGTCTACGCCGCCGGCCAGGCCTGCCCGGTCAGCGGCAGCGTGCTGGCTGTCGAGGCCTCGCTGGACCGCGCCGCCGCGGCGGTGGAACTGATCCACGCCTACTCGCTGGTGCACGACGACCTGCCCTGCATGGACGACGACGTCCTGCGCCGCGGCCGTCCCACCGCCCATGTGCAGTTCGACGAAGCCACCGCCATGTTGGCCGGCGACGCGCTGCAGCCGCTCGCCTTCGAGCTGCTGGCCTCCATGCCCATCGCCCCGGCCCTGATCGTGCAGGCCACGCAGTCGCTGGCGCGCGCGGCGGGCAGCCAGGGCATGGCCGGCGGCCAGGCCATCGACCTGCTCAGCGTCGGCCACCGGCTCTCGCGCGACGAGCTGCAGCAGATGCACAGCATGAAAACCGGCGCCATGCTGGCCTGCAGCGTGGCGCTGGGCGGCATCGTCGCCGGCGCCAGCTCGGCCTCGCGCCAGGCGCTGGACGTCTACGCCCAGGCCATCGGCCTGGCGTTCCAGGTGGTGGACGATATTCTGGATGTGACCGCCGATTCCGCCAGCCTGGGCAAGACGCCGGGCAAGGACGCGGCCGAAAACAAGCCGACCTACGTTTCGTTGCTGGGGCTGGACGAAGCGCGCGCGTTCGCGGGCGAGCTGCGCGAAGCCGCGTTGTCCGCGCTCGAGCCGCTGGGCGACGCCGGCAAGCGCCTGGCCGAGCTGGCTGATTTCATCGTCCTTCGAGACCGCTGATCCGTGACCCGTCCGGGCTGGCCGCAGGCCGGGCATACGAACCCCATACAAGCATGACGACAGAATTACTGGACCGCATCCAATCCCCGGCAGACCTCAAGCGCCTGGATCGTCGCGAGCTCAAGCGCCTGGCCGACGAGTTGCGCGGCTTCGTGCTGGAGTCGGTCTCCAAGACCGGGGGCCACCTGTCGTCGAACCTGGGCACGGTGGAGCTGACGCTGGCCCTGCACCAGGTCTTCGACACGCCGCATGACCGCATCGTCTGGGACGTGGGCCACCAGTCCTATCCGCACAAGATCCTCACCGGACGCCGCGCCGGCATGGCCAAGCTGCGCCAGCAGGGCGGCATCTCGGGCTTTCCCAAGCGCAGCGAATCCGAATACGACGCCTTCGGCACCGCGCATTCGTCCACGTCGATCTCGGCCGCGCTGGGCATGGCGGTGGCCTCGCGCAACGCCGGCGTGCAGCGCCAGCACATCGCCGTGATCGGCGACGGCGCGATGTCCGCCGGCATGGCCTTCGAGGCCATGAACAACGCCGGCGTCACCGCCAACATCAACCTGCTGGTGATCCTGAACGACAACGACATGTCGATCTCGCCGCCGGTGGGGGCGCTGAACCGCTACCTGGCGCGCCTGATGTCCGGCCGCTTCTACGCCGCCGCGAAGAATGTCGGCCGCGCCGTGCTGCAGCACGTGCCGCCGGTGCTGGAACTGGCGCGCCGCTTCGAGGAACACGCCAAGGGCATGGTCACGCCGGCCACGCTGTTCGAGGAATTCGGCTTCAACTACGTCGGCCCGATCGACGGCCACGACCTCGACGCGCTGGTGCCGACGCTGCAGAACCTGAAGGCGCTGCAAGGCTTGCAGTTCCTGCACGTGGTCACCAAGAAAGGGCAGGGCTACAAGCTGGCCGAGGCCGATCCGGTGCTGTACCACGGGCCGGGCAAGTTCGATCCCGCCGTCGGCATCCAGCAATCGAAGGCGCCGGGCAAGCGCACCTTCACCCAGGTGTTCAGCGACTGGCTGTGCGAGATGGGCGAACAGGATGCGCGTCTGGTCGCCGTCACCCCGGCGATGCGCGAGGGCAGCGGCCTGGTCGAATTCGAGAAGCGCTTCCCGCAGCGCTACTTCGACGTCGGCATCGCCGAACAGCACGCCGTGACGTTCGCCGGCGGCGTCGCCTGCGAGGGGCAGAAGCCGGTGCTGGCGATCTACTCGACCTTCCTGCAGCGCGGCTACGACCAGTTGATCCACGACGTGGCGCTGCAGAACTTGGACGTCACCTTCGCGCTCGACCGCGCCGGCATCGTCGGCGCCGACGGCGCGACCCACGCCGGCAACTACGACACCGCGTTCCTGCGCTGCGTGCCGAACATGGTGGTGGCTACGCCCTCGGACGAAAACGAAGCCCGCCTGCTGCTGTCCACCTGTTATCAGTATCCCGGCCCCGCTTCGGTGCGCTATCCGCGCGGCGCGGGCTGTGGCGCGCCGGAAACGGCCGGCCTGGACACGGTCGAGCTGGGCCGCGGCGTGGTGCGGCGCAAAGGGCGCAAGATCGCCATCCTCGGTTTCGGCACGCTGCTGCAGCCGGCGCTGGCGGCGGCCGAAAAACTGGACGCCACCGTGGCCGACATGCGCTTCGTCAAGCCGATCGACCGCGCCCTGATCCTCGATCTGGCTGGCAGCCACGACGCCCTGGTGACGATCGAGGATGCCGCCATCATGGGCGGCGCTGGCAGCGCGGTGCTGGAGGTGCTGGCCGCCGAAGGTGTCGCGATCCCGGTGCTGCAAATGGGCTTTCCCGACGAGTTCATCGACCACGGCGACCAATTGGCGCTGTTGGCCGGTATCGGCCTGGATGCCGCCGGGATCGAGCAGTCGATCCGGGCGCGCTACGCCTCGCTGCTGGCCTGATTGCCCGCACCCACGGACCGGCCCCGGCGGTTTGGTCCGTGTGGCGAAACAGTGTGTTCCGGCCCCGCCAGCCTACGAATGAAAGGGTTTTCCCTGGCGCTGGCGGGACTTTGGGCGATAATGGCCCCCTCCTAAAGATTCCTGGGTCTGCGTGTTCACGCCACGCTCGTCGCCCAGACTGGTAAGCCGAAATGAATTCTCCGATCGACCCCGCCATCGTGATGCCCGACGTCCAGAGCTCGACGGACACGCGGCACATCCCGATCCAGCGCGTGGGCATCCGTGGCGTGCGCCACCCCATGCTCATCGAGAACGCCGACGGTTCGCCCCAGGGCACCGTGGCCAACTGGACCCTGACGGTGGCGCTGCCCCCCGAAGAAAAGGGGACGCACATGTCCCGCTTCGTGGCGCTGCTGGAAAAGTACCGCAGCACCCCCATGACGCCGACGCTGTTCCGCGCCATGGCGGCCGACATGCTGCCGTTGCTGCACGCCGAGCGCGGCGACATCACCGCGGCCTTCCCGTACTTCATCAACAAGTCGGCGCCGATCTCCGGCGTGCAGAGCCTGCTGGACTACGAAGTGCAGTGGATCGCCCGCGCCCAGGGCGACCAGGTCGAGTTCGAGCTGGTGGTGCAGGTGCCGGTGACCAGCCTGTGCCCGTGTTCCAAGGCCATCTCCGAATACGGCGCGCACAACCAGCGCTCGCACGTGACGGTCTCGGCCATCCTGGAATCGGACATCAGCATGGATGGCGTCATCCGCCTGATCGAAGACGAAGGCTCGTGTGAGCTCTGGGGCCTGCTCAAGCGGCCCGACGAGAAGTACGTCACCGAGCGCGCCTACGACAACCCCAAGTTCGTCGAAGACCTGGTGCGCGACGTGGCGGCCCGCCTGAACGCGCACCCCGGCATCGCCCGCTACCGCGTCGAGGCCGAGAACTTCGAATCGATCCACAACCACTCGGCCTACGCCGTGGTGGAAGGCTGAGTCCTCCGTGCGGCATCCGGCGGCCAGCGACTGGCCGCTCATTGCGCGACTGGCGGGATGGGAAGCGCGGCTGGCCGATCACCTGGCCGGCCGCGGTCGTTTGGGCGTCGCGCTCTATGAGTTCTTCCGTTTCGGCGTGAAGCAGGGTTGGGCCTGCCTGTTCGGCGGCCTGATGTGCGCGCTGCTGCTGGGCACGCACTGGTGGTATCCCAAGGACGCCTGGCTGGCGCGCTACGATTTCCTGACGCTGGCGGCGCTGGCGATCCAGGCCGCGCTGCTGGCCCTGCGCATGGAAACCTGGGACGAGGCCAAGGTCATCCTGATGTTCCATGTGGTCGGCACCGGCATGGAACTGTTCAAGACAGCGGCTGGCTCCTGGATCTACCCCGAGGCGAGCGTGCTGCGCATCGGCGGCGTGCCGCTCTTCACCGGCTTCATGTACGCCGCGGTCGGCAGCTACCTGGCGCGGGTCTGGCGCCTGTTCGACTTCCGCTTCCGTGCCCATCCGCCGCTGGCGGCGACCGTGGCGCTGTCGGTGCTGATCTACGTGAACTTCTTCGCGCACCATTTCATTGTCGACTTCAGGCTGGCGCTGTTCGGCCTGACGGCGCTGCTGTTCGCCCGCACCTGGGTCTATTTCCGCATCTGGCGCGACTACCGCCGCATGCCGTTGCTGCTGGGCTTCGTGCTGGTGGCGCTGTTCATCTGGTTCGCCGAGAACATCGGCACCTTTGCCAACGCCTGGCGCTATCCCAACCAGTCGCAAGGCTGGGAGCTGGTGTCGATCAACAAGCTGGGTTCGTGGTTCCTGCTCATGATCATCAGCTATGTGATGGTCAGCGTGGTCAGCCGGCCCCGGGAGATCGGCGTGGCCGATATGCCGCGCCCGGCAGGGGCGAATAACGCGTCCCCGATTTCCTGACCGCCCCTGGCTTGCGTCCAACGGTCCGATCGGCGATAATCGAGAGCTTTCTTGCTCGACCGCCCATGTTTTTTGGGCAGCGGGCTGCCCCTTGCAAGCCATACGCCTCGAAGAAAAAGACCAGTGATAGAGAAAGCACTGGAAAGCCGGAACTGACCGCGAACGCGATGCGCGCGCGGACTGATGACGGTGTCAGGCGAGCGGCAGGCAAGACATCCTCAAGGAGTTTTACTCATGCGTCACTACGAAGTGGTGTTTATCGTTCACCCCGACCAAAGCGAGCAAGTGCCCGCCATGGTCGAGCGTTACCAAGCGCTGGTCACGGGCCAAGGCGGCTCGGTGCACCGCCTGGAAGACTGGGGTCGCCGTCAACTGGCCTACCCGATCCAGAAGCTCGTCAAGGCTCACTACGTCTGCCTGAACATCGAGTGCGGCCAAGCCACGCTGGATGAGCTGGAACACTCGTTCCGCTACAACGACGCCGTGCTGCGCCACCTGGTCATCAAGACCAAGAAGGCCCAGACCGCTCCCTCGATCATGATGAAGTCGGTCGAGCGCGAAGAAGCCCGCAAGGCTTCGGCGGAAGCTGTCGCGGCTCAGGCCGAGTAAGCAGGGCTCAGGCAGAGCCCATCCCATGAAGTCCCCTTGGTGCCTGGCAGGATGAACAAGCTGGAACTCAGCGCCCGCGTTCTCGAATGCGAGCCTTTGCGCCACACTCCCGCCGGTCTGCCAGCCCTGGAAATGGTGCTGGCGCACGAATCCGAGGTCATCGAAGCCGGCCATCCGCGCCGTGTCGAACTGACAATCTCGGCCGTGGCACTGGGCGATCTGGCGTTGCTGTTGCAAGGAACGGCGCTGGGGTCCGAATTGCTGGTGCAGGGGTTTCTGGCCCCCGTGCGCAAGGACTCGGTGAAGTTCAAGCTGCATCTGCAGCAGGCGCGCAGGATCAGCGGCAGCGCAGGACGCGATCCGCTGGTGGCTTGACAGGGAAGGGCAACGGGCGCGAGAGCGCCTTCTGAATACGGATAGGTTACGGGGAGTCGGGCCCGATCAAGGCAGACCCGGTCCCCTCAAACATAGAGGCACATATCATGGCTTTCTTCGGAAAACGCAAGGAAAAACGCAAATTCACGCAGCAGAACCCGCTCTTCAAGCGTCGTAAGTTCTGCCGCTTCACCGCCGCCGGCGTCGAAGAGATCGACTACAAGGATCTGGACACCCTGCGCGACTTCGTGCAAGAAAACGGCAAGATCATCCCGGCTCGCCTGACCGGCACCAAGGCAATCTACCAGCGCCAACTGGACACCGCCATCAAGCGCGCGCGCTTCCTGGCCCTGTTGCCTTACACCGACAACCACAACTAATCCGGGGCACTGAAATGCAAGTTATTCTGCTCGAAAAAGTCGTCAACCTGGGTAACCTCGGCGAAGTCGTCCGCGTGCGTGATGGCTACGCCCGCAACTTCCTGATCCCCCAGAAGAAGGCCCGTCGCGCAACCGACGCCGCCCTGAAGGAATTCGAAGCCCGCCGCGCCGAACTGGAAAAGATCCAGGCCGAGAAGCTGGCCGCCGCCCAGGCCCTGGGTGAGCGCGTCAACGGCTACCAACTGAAGATCGTCCAGAAGGCTGGCGTCGACGGCCGTCTGTTCGGCTCGGTGACCAACGCCGACATCGCCGAAGGTCTGAAGAAGGCCGGTTTCGAAGGCATCGAAAAGGCCCAGGTGCGCATGCCCAATGGCCAGCTCAAGGCCATCGGCGAGTTCCCGATCCAGGTCGCCCTGCACGCCGACGTCGTCGTCGACGTCACGGTGCTGGTCGAAGGCGAACTGTCGTAAGCCTGACCCCGCGGTAGAAAAAAGCCGGCCCGCGTGCCGGCTTTTTTTCTTTGCGCCTTGTTTCTCCTCGCTTTACCCGCCGCCATTTACGTGTAGTCTTGCGGGCTGCACGCTTGTCTCCCACGCTGTTTCGTCCGAGGACCTCTTGACCCCGCCGCCCGTCCATCACAATGCCCCCCCCGGATTGCGCGCCTGGCTCGACAGCGTGGATGCCGAGCGCGAGCCGTCGGTGCGCGATGTGACCATCGACGGGGTGCGCTGCATCATCAAGCGCCGGCGTCCGAGCCTGGCCAGCGGTGTGAGCTACGTGTTGCGCTATGCGCGCGCGCTGTTCCTCGGCCTGGGGTGCAAGCTGTTCCTGGGCGAATTCCCGCGGCCCGGCATCCTGCTGCGCAACGGTCTGGAACACGAGGCCCGGCGCCTGAAGCAGTTGCTGCAGGCCGGCTGTCGCGTGCCCGAGGTCTGGTGGCAGGAGCAGGGTCTGCTGGTGCTGGAATTCGTCGGCGAAGACCTGGCGGACCTGATCCGCAACGAGGACACCACCTCGCGCCTGTGGCTGACGCGCGCCGCCGCGACCGACCTGGCCGCCTTCCACGCCCGCGGGCTGTGGCATGGCGGCGCGCAGATTCGCAACATCACCCTGCAGGACGGCGAGCTGTGGCGCATCGATTTCGAAGAGAACATCGGTTCGACGCTGTCGCGTCCGCTGGCCCAGGCCTATGATCTGTTCCAGATGCTGGCCTCGCTGGTGTCGTTGCGCAAATTGCCCGACGACGTGGGCCGGGCGCTGGGTAAACTGGCGCTGGACGTCTATTTCGAATGCAATCCCGACCCCGAGGTCAAGGCCCGCCTGCGCCGCCTGACCCGGGTGCTTTCCTTCATCGCCACGCCGCTGCGGCCCCTGCTGGGCCGCCTGCCGTCGCGCGATGTGCAGGGTTTCTTCCGCGTCGCGGATATCCTGCAGCCGTTATTATTGAAGCCATGAACACACCTGCCGATTCCCAGCTTGAATACCTGCGCGTTCCCCCGCATTCCATCGAGGCGGAGCAGTCGGTGCTGGGCGGCCTGCTGCTGGACAACGCAGCCTGGGACCGCATCGCCGACGTGCTGGTCGAGGAAGACTTCTACCGCCACGACCACCGTCTCATCTGGCACCACATCGCCCGGCTGATCGGGCTGGCGCGGCCGGCCGACGTCATCACCGTGCACGAATCGCTGGTCAGCGCCGGCAAGGCCGAAGACGCTGGCGGCCTGGCGTATCTGAACGCGCTGGCGCACAACACGCCGTCCGCCGCGAACATCCGCCGCTATGGCGAGATCGTGCGCGAGCGCGCCATGCTGCGCAAGCTGGTGTCTATCGCCGACGAGATCTCCTCGGCCGCCATGAACCCGCAGGGCAAGGAAGCGCGCCAACTGCTGGACGAGGCCGAGTCCAAGGTGTTCCAGATCGCCCAGGAAGGCGCGCGCGGCGCCGCCGGCTTCCAGGAAATCCAGCCGCTGCTGACGCAGGTGGTGGAACGCATCGACGAGCTCTACCACCGCGAAAGCACTTCTGATGTGACCGGCGTGCCCACCGGCTTCACCGATCTCGACAAGATGACCTCGGGCATGCAGGGCGGCGACCTGATCATCGTGGCCGGCCGTCCGTCGATGGGCAAGACCTCGTTCTCGATGAACATTGGCGAACACGTGGCCATCGAAGAGGGCCTGCCGGTGGCGGTGTTCTCGATGGAAATGGGCGCGGTGCAGTTGGCCATGCGTATGCTGGGGTCGGTCGGCCTGCTCGACCAGCACCGCATGCGGACCGGCAAGCTGATCGCGGAGGACTGGCCGCGCGTGACCCACGCGGTGCAGCTAATGCAGGACGCGCAGGTCTACATCGATGAATCGCCCGCGCTCAGCCCGATGGAAGTGCGCGCCCGCGCGCGCCGCCTGGCGCGCCAGTGCGGCCAGCTCGGCCTGATCATCATCGACTACCTGCAACTGATGTCCGGCAACGGTTCGGGCGAGAACCGCGCCACCGAAGTGTCGGAAATCAGCCGTTCGCTCAAGGGCCTGGCCAAGGAGCTGAACTGTCCGCTGATCGCGCTGTCGCAGTTGAACCGAAGCCTGGAGCAGCGTCCCAACAAGCGCCCCGTGATGAGCGACCTGCGCGAATCGGGCGCCATCGAACAGGATGCCGACGTGATCCTGTTCATCTACCGCGACGAGGTCTACAACCCGGATTCGCCAGACAAGGGCACCGCCGAGATCATCATCGGCAAGCAGCGTAACGGCCCCATCGGCACGGTGCGCCTGACCTTCCAGGGCTCGAGCACGCGCTTCCTGAACTTCTCCGGCGCGCAGCCTCGCGACATGTATTGAGCGTGCGCAGCCGCCTGGCCAGAAAGAAAAGCCGCGCCCGAGGGCGCGGCTTTTTCATGCTGGCGTGCCGGAATCATTCTTCCGTTTCGGGCCGCTTGCCGTAGCGCGCGGCCAGCACGCCGCAGACCATCAACTGGATCTGGTGGAACAGCATCAGCGGCAGCACGATGGCGCCTACCGCGTGGCCCGCGAACAGCACCTGGGCCATCGGAATGCCGCTGGCCAGGCTCTTCTTGGAGCCGCAGAACAGCAGCGTGATGCGGTCGGGCAGGTTGAAGCCGAACATCCTGCCGGCCAGCGCAGACAGGCCCAGCGCCAGCGCCAGGATGACGGCGCAGCACGCCACCAGGCCCAGCAGCGCCGGGATCGGCGTGGAGCGCCACAGGCCCTCGTTGATGGCTTCCGAAAACGCGGTGTAGACCACCAGCAGGATCGAACCCTGGTCGACGAATTTCAGCATCGCCTTGCGCTTGTGGACCCACGCGCCGATCCAGCGACGCGCGAACTGACCCAGCACGAACGGCAGCAGCAACTGCAGCATGATCTTGCCGACCGCGTCGAACGAAATCGGCGCGCTGCCGGCGTTGGCGACCACCGTGCCGACCAGCAGCGGCGTCAGGAAAATGCCCAGCAGGCTCGAGGCCGAGGCGCTGCAGACCGCCGCCGGCACGTTGCCGCGCGCCATCGAGGTGAAAGCGATGGCCGACTGCACCGTGGCCGGCAGGCAGCACAGGAACAGGATGCCGAGGTAGAGCTCGGGCGTGACCAGCGGTTCCAGCACCGGCTTGAGCGCCAGGCCCAGCAGCGGGAACATCAGGAAGGTGGCCGAGAAGATCGTGAGGTGCAGCTTCCAGTGCGTCAGGCCGGCGATGATGGCTTCGCGCGACAGGCGGGCGCCGTGCAGGAAGAACAGCAGGCCGACCGCGATGTTGGTGATCCAGCCGAACACCACCACGCCCTGGCCATGGGCGGGCACGATGCTGGCGATGATGACGGTGCAGATCAGGTAGAGGGTGAAGCGATCGGGCAGGAGACGGACAAGACGTGACATGGAGGGGGTAGGGGCAATGACGGAAAGCGGCGGCGCGCCAGGGCGCCGGAATCGGGGCGTATTGTAGACCTCGGGCGCGTGCCGCCCTATGGCGGGCCGGGCGGGTGTCCGCCTGCCGGCCCCGCCGTGGGCGGTCAGGGCGTCATGGCCAGGGCCAGGTCGAAGGCGGCGATCAGCGAGGCCTGGTCGGCCACGCCCTTGCCGGCGATGTCGAACGCGGTGCCGTGGTCGACGCTGGTGCGCACGAACGGCAGGCCGACGGTGACGTTGACGCCGTGGTCCACGCCCAGGTATTTCACCGGGATCAGGCCCTGGTCGTGGTATTGGGCCACCACGATGTCGAACTCGCCGCGGCGGGCCCGCATGAAGACTGTGTCGCCGGGCCACGGACCGCTGGCGTCGATGCCCTCGTCGCGTGCCTGACGGATGGCCGGCTCGATGATGTCGATGTCCTCGCGGCCGAACTTGCCGCCTTCGCCGGCGTGCGGGTTCAGGCCAGCCACCGCGACGCGCGGATGGGCGATGCCCATCTGGCGGCAGGCGCGGTCGGCCAGGCGCATGGCGGTCAGCTCGGCCTCCGGCGTGATGCGCGCCATGACGTCGGCCAGGGCGACGTGGATGGTCACCAGCAGCACGCGCAGTTCGTCGTTGGCGAGCATCATGGCGAAGTCGTCGGTGCCCGAGCGCTCCGCCAGGATTTCGGTGTGGCCGGGATAGTCGATACCGGCCTCGTGCATGGATTGCTTGTTCAGCGGCGCGGTGACGATCGCGCGGATGCGTCCGGCCTGGGCGTCGTCGATGGCGGCGCACACGTACTCGTAGGCGGCGCGTCCGGCCGCGGCGTTGACCTGCCCGAAGGGCAGGTCGGGCGGCAACGCGCCGCCACAGGCGATGACCTCGATGCGGCCGGCATCGCCGCTGGCCAGGCCGGCGTGCGCGATTTCCGTGATCTCCAGGCGCGCTCCCAACGCGCCTGCGGCGCGGCGCAAGGCGCCAGCGTCACCGTATACCACGCAAGGCGCGTTCAGGCCCTGGGCGCAGGCCTTGACGACGATTTCGGGGCCGATGCCGGCGGCATCCCCCATGGTGATGCCCACGGGTGGGGGAGTGTTCACGATGTGTTCCTGGATTACTGCTTGGCGCCCTTTGGCGGTTCGATCTGGCCACATTCGAACGTGACCGTTGCGCGCTTGGAGCCCAGGCCCGTGGCGTGGTTGGACGTCACAGACGGCTTTTGCAGCTTGCGCCCGATGGACTGGCAGTACTGGTCGGCGCGCTGCAAGGCCTGGTTCTTGATTTCGACCCACGTCAGCAACTGCGTGCCGGAACTGTAGGTGACGCTGTAGCCATTCTTGCCCGTGGGCGTCACCTCGCTCATGCTGGAACAGGCGGTCAGCAGGGCGAGCATGGCGGAGACGAAGGCAAGGCGTGCGAGCATGGGAGATCCGTAAAAGGCAATTGGCCACATTACAACATTATGCCGCCCCCGCCGCCCGCCGGGGAGGGCTACGGGGCGCCGACCGCGCTGCGGCGGTCGACCTTGCGGCTGAGCACGATGGAGGTCTGCGTCTGCTTGACGCCTTCGATCAGGCCGATGCGGTCCAGCAGCGCGTCGAGTTGTTCATGGGTTTCGCAACGCAGGAAGATCAGGTAGTCATGCGGTCCGCTGACCGAGGACACTTCCTCGACCTCCGGCATTTTCTCGAGTTCGCGGATGACGGCCGCTGGCGTCTTGGGCAGGACGCTGATGAAGCAGTAGGCACGCACCGCGGCCTCTTCGAGCAGGCGGCCGAGGCGCACGCCGTAGCCAGCCACGATGCTCTCGCGTTCGAGCCGGGCGATGCGCGCCACCACGGTGGTGCGCGCCAGCCCCAGCTTGCGCGCCAGGATGGCGGCGGGTTCGCGGGCATTGGCCTGCAGCAGGCTGAGCAGTTGCCGGTCGATGGCATCTAGGCGTTCTTTCATGCGCGGACCATACAGGGGCGATGCGGCGCAAGTCAATGCGCGGCTCAGCCGTCGGATTCGGGCGGAACGCCGCCTTGATAGACGCGCCCGTCGAAGGCAAAGCGCGTGATGGTCCGGGAGGCCGCGTCGAAGACCCTGTCGCGACGGGCGGCGTCCGGCTCTCGCGCCGGCGCCAGCGTGAAGCGGCACAGGTCCGCGGCGCTGTCGTAGCGGGCCTCGCGCACCAGGTCGCTGACGCCGAATTCCTGCACGTGGTGGGCGAACTCGCGCAACTGCTCCATCTCGTGGAAGGCGCCGTGCTCGCTGACCAGCCGCATGCCGAACTTGTGTTCTTCCTGGGCGGCGGGCGGGGCGGCCACCGGCGGCGCGGCGCTGGGCGCGTCGGCGGAACCGTAGTCGAAGCGCGCGCCGGCGTCGCGCATGGCCGCCAGCACGCCTTGCCAGGCCGACTCATCCAGCGTCAGGCGGGCTGCGATGCCCAGCAGCCGCTGCTGCCCGAGCGCGCGCGGCCGCGGGCCGCCCACGTAGCTGGACCAGGGCACCGCAGCGTCCAGGCCGGCCAGTTCGGCCATCTGCGCATCGCTGTATCCCAGCCGTTCCTGCAGTCGCCGCAGCGATGCCGCGTCGGGGGGCACATAGTCGTGGATCGTCTTCATGGGGCACGCTCCGTTTATGCCGCGCTATGCCCGATGCTAGCGCGCACGGCGGCGCTTGCCCAGCGGCCCGCCCCGCCCATGCTAGGATTTGCGCCGATATTCATTGCCAGGAGGGCTTTTCCCATGGACATCCAGGAACAAATCGCGGTCATCGTGCATACCATTTCGCATCAGGGCGGCCGCATCGACGCGCTCAACTCGGCGCTGCTGACGATGCTGCACCTGGCCAAGGGCTCGCCGGGCCTGCGCGAGGCGATCGAGGCGCAACTGGAGCAGAACTATTCCAGCCTGCTGGCCCGTTCGGAAAACCCGCAGTACGTGGCGGGTTTCGAGAGCGTGCGCGACCAGATCATCGCCGCGCTGAAGTAGCCGCGGGCCCCGGCGGTGTGCCGGAGTTACCCACAACTTCTGTGGACAAGCCTTGGGATAGTGCGGGCATAGAACGCTTTTTTCTTTGATTACAACGGCTTGCAAAGCGCGATCAAAGGCGGCGCCAAAACCGCCTGTGTTCACCGCGCGACAGGGGCCGGCAGAGGTCCCGCAAGCCGGGTAATATGCCGCCCCATGCGGAATCAGTATCCATCGGAACACCGGAACCGTGGCCTGGCGGCCCGGGTCTCGGAAGCGGCAAAGCTGGCGGCGTTCGACCCCGGCAAACTCTCTCCCGAGGCGCGCCAAAGCTGGGAGCGCCTGGGCCATGGCTTCAAGGCCTGGCACGACTTCGACCAGCGTCATCCCATCCTGCGGCGGCTGGCCCTGCTGCCGTTCATCGGCTCCCTGTATCGCAAGGCGCGCCGCCGCCACGTGCTGCGCGCCAGCGGCAAGCTGGTCTTCTGAGTAACGCGGTCAGCGGCGCCGGCGCCGCGCATACAGCCGGTAGACCAGCCAGGTCGCCACGCCGATCGCCACGGCCACCGCCAGCTTGGTTTCCACGCCATGCAGGCGGCCGAGCAGGGACTCGATGGTCTGCCCGAATACATAGCCCACCAGGCTGAAACACACCGCCCAGATCGCGGCGGCGATGGCGTTGAGGACCAGAAAACGCAGCGACGACACCTGCGAAACCCCCAGCGCCACCGGACCCACCGTGCGCAGTCCATAGAGAAAGCGCAACGCCAGGATGAAGCCATGCGGATAGCGGTCGACCGCCGCCAGCGCCTTGCCGAACGCGGGCTGGGCGCGGACCCGCCGCACGTAGCGATGCTCGCGGTAGCGGCGGCCCAGATAGAACAGGGCCTGGTCGGCGAGGAAGGAGCCGGCGAACGCGCACAGCATTACGTAGGGCAGGTGCAGCAGGCGCTGGTGCGACAGGAAGCCCGCCAGCACGACCACGCTTTCGCCTTCGAGCAGGGTGCCGCCCAGTACCGCCCACAGGCCGTAGTCGACGATGAATTGATGCAACTGCGGATTCATGGCTGGCGTTCGCCGACGATGCGCGCCAGGTTCATCAGCGCCCGCGCTATCTCGGGCGTGTGACGCTGTCCGCAACTGATGCGCAGGAAATGGTCGTAGCGCGTGCCGTTGGAGAACATCGCGCCCGGCGCCACGCGGATGCCCTGCCGCAGGGCGGCCTCGAAGACGTCCATCCCCGAGCGGCCGTCCGGCATCTCCAGCCACAGCAGCATGCCGCCGGTCGGCATGCTCAGGCGGGTGCCGCGCGGGAAATGCGCGGCGATGACTTCGGCGGTCTGCTCGCGCTGCGTCTTCAATTGCCGGCGCAGCCGCGCCAGGTGCCGGTCGTAGGCGCGCGATCCCAGGTATTCGGCCACCGCGATCTGCGCCAGCGGTTCGTTGGGCCGGCTCTGCGCGAATTTCAGCATGGCGATGCGGGCTTTCCAGCGGCCTCCCAGCAGCCAGCCCAGGCGCATGCCCGGCGCCAGCGTCTTGTGCAGCGACGAGCAGTAGATGACGTTGCCAGTCGGGTCCCAGGACTTGGCCGCGGCCAGCGGCGTGTCGTCGTCGTTCAGCGCGCCATAGGTGTCGTCCTCGATCAGCGGCACCTGCTGGCGTTCGCACAGGGCCACCAGGCGCGCCTTCTCGGCGTCTGGCATGACGCAGCCGAGCGGGTTCTGGAAGTTCGGCACCACCACTACCGCGCGGATGTTGCCGTGGGTCTGGAATGCCAGGTCCAGCGCCTCGATCGACAGGCCGTGTTGCGGGCTGGTGGGAATTTCCAGCGCGCGCATGCCCAGGCTTTCCAGGATCTGCAGCAGGCCGAAGTAGGTGGGCGACTCGACCGCGATGGTGTCGCCCGGCCGGGCCACGGCGCGCAACGCCAGGTTCAACGCCTCGATGCAGCCGTGCGTCACGATGACGTCATCAGGCGTGGCGTTGATGCCGTTGGCCAGCGCGCGCCGCGCCAGCACCGTGCGCAGCTCGGGATGGCCCTGCGGCGGCACCGGGCTGACCAGCACCTCGGGCGACTGTCGCAGCGCGCGGATCATGGCCTGCTTCAGGTCTTCCATCGGATAGGCTTGCGGCACCGCCGCCGCGAGCGCGAAGTTGGCGCTCACGGGATGGGCCTCGCATTTGGCGATGAAATCCGACACGCGGTCGTGGATGCCGACGTACTGGGCCGCTCCCAGCGTCTGGCGGATGTCCGGTTCGTTGACGGGCGGGATGCTGTTGCGGCGCGGCTTGAGGACGAAGTAGCCGGAACGGGGGCGAGCTTCGATCAAACCGTCGTCCTCGAGCAGACGGCAGGCCTGTAGCGCGGTCGAGAGACTGACGTGATGGGTGCGCACCAGGGTGCGCACGGACGGCATGCGCTGGTCCGGGGCCAGGACCCCGGTCTGGATGGCGCGCCGGTAGTGGTTTGCCAGGCGTAGGTATAGCGGTTGCGGGTCCATGCGCCGATCATGCTCCCCTAGGTTGGATTGAGGGTAGGCACAGATTCACGCAAAGTACACCATAACAGGGTCGAAATCGAGAGGCCGCATCGGTACAGAAAGAGGGATTGTGTGGCTGTTGCGCAAAACAGGGCGGACGTAGTCTGAGGGGGTCAGATTGGAGATTCCCATGGCCCTGTTTTCCGCCCCCGAAACGCGTTCGCAACATATTGATCTGCTGCCCGGCGCCAGCCGCCAGGTGCGCCTGCGCGGTGGCGCGCTCATCGTCTGCGTCAGCGGCGGCCTGATGGTGGCCGAGCCGCCGTATCGCTCGGATATGCCGCCAGGCCGCTATTTGCCGCCGTCGATGCGTCTGAACGCGGGCGAAAGCCATCGTCTGCCGGAAGGCGGTCCCTTGATGCTGACGGCGGTCGGCCACGCGCAGGCGATCTGTCTGGATCCGCCCGGCCTGCTGGCGCGCGTCGCGGCCTTCGCAACGGGTTTTTTTGGCGCGGAGAGCAAAAATAATCCGCCCAATGCGCTGGGTGCGCTGCACAAGATTTCAAAATGATGTATGATTCACACATCAGACGCGGGGTGGAGCAGTCTGGCAGCTCGTCGGGCTCATAACCCGAAGGTCGTAGGTTCAAATCCTGCCCCCGCAACCAGCTTTCGAAGCCTTGATTTCATGCCGAAATCAAGGCTTTTTGTTTTTCCGGGCGCCCGTGTCCGGCGTGGTTTACCTCTTTTTTCGTCCCCGCTTGCCCTGCATCAAGCCGGCGTTCCAGTCCGGAGTTTCCCGGGGTCACGGGTCCGGACAGGCGGCGGACGCTGCGCTACCATGGCTCAAGCGCGCGAGTCCGCCGCACACGAGGAGGGGCCATGGGCACGGCAAAATACGATCATCCCGGCTATGTCGCCGATACCGGCAGCGAAGGCAAGTACCACGTGGGCATCTGGTGCCCGCACGGCTATCCGGCTCACATCCACATCGGGCGGCCCGCTGAACGCGGCGATCCCCAGGCGCTGCTGCGGCTGCGCATTCCCGATGGCGTGTTCCAGTCGTTGCCGGACGATCCCGAAACCTTGTGCCGCCGCGCGATGGGACAGGCGCTGGGGTCGGGTCTGCTGCGCTCGGTCGCTGTCGACGGCGAGTTCCAGGAATTGCGCTTCCAGCTCGATGCCGAACCCTGGTCCGGGCCGATGCAGGCCGCTGGCAACGCTTAGCGCAGTTACCCACAGCGACTGTGGACAAGCCTTGGGATAGGCGTTGCGCATGTCGCAATATCGCCGCAATATCAATGGCTTGGCCGTTGCGATGAAAAAATGCCCCATGCGGGGCTTTTTTTCATCCGGCTGGGACGGCGGCCGGAGGGGGCGCCGCCGCGTGCGACAATCGCAGCCCCGGCGGCCCGTCCCGCCCTGGCTTTTCCGAATTCCGCCGCCATGCATTCCAACCCGTATCCGCCCCCGGGCGCCCTGAGTCCATCCGCCAAGCGCGTGGCCGTTATCGGCGGCGGGCCGGCCGGCCTGATGGCGGCCGAAGGGTTGGCCGCGCGGGGGATGCAGGTCGATGTGTACGACGCGATGCCGTCGGTCGGCCGCAAGTTCCTCATGGCCGGACGTGGCGGCTTGAACCTGACCCACAGCGAGGCCGCGGCGCCGTTCCTGGCGCGCTATGGCGAACGCGCGGCGCAGATCGCGCCCTGGCTGCGCGCGCTGGATGCCGATGGCTTGCGGGAATGGGCGGCCCAGCTCGGGATCGAGACCTTCGTCGGTTCGTCGGGCCGCGTCTTTCCCGCCGAAATGAAGGCGGCACCGCTGTTGCGCGCCTGGCTGGCGCGCCTGCGCGTCAGCGGCGTGCGTTTCCATATGCGCCATCGCTGGCTCGGGTGGCCGCCGGACCGGGCGCCGGGCGCCGCCGACCTGCGCTTCGACACGCCCGATGGCTTGCGCGCCTGCGCGGCCGATGCGGTGGTGCTGGCCCTGGGCGGCGGTAGTTGGGCAAAGCTGGGGTCGGATGGCGCCTGGCTGCCCGGACTGGCGGCGCACGGGATCGCCACGGCGCCGCTGCGCGCGGCCAATTGCGGCTTCGAGGTGGCGTGGTCCGAACACTTCCGCCAGCGCCACGCCGGCCAGCCAGTCAAGTCCGTCACGCTGCGTTGCGTGGGAGAGGCGGGACCGGGACCGGCCCGCAAGGGCGAGTTCGTCGTGACGGAACACGGCATCGAGGGCAGTCTGGTCTACGCGTTGTCGGCGCCGCTGCGCGACCGCATCGAGGCGGCCGGGCAGGCGGTCGCCTTGCTCGACCTGGCGCCGGGTTGGACGCAGGAACGGGTGCTGCAGGCCGTGACCCATCCGCGCGGCGCGCGCTCGATGTCCAGCCACCTGCAGAGCCGGCTGGGGCTGACCGGCGTCAAGGCCGGCCTGCTGCGCGAGTGCGCCGGCGCCGACGATTTCCGCGACGCGGCGCGCCTGGGCCGGCTGATCAAGGCCCTGCCGCTCACGCTGGTGCGTGCCCGTCCGATGGACGAGGCCATCAGCACCGCCGGCGGCGTGGCGTTCGACGCGCTCGAGCCCGGCCTGATGTTGCGCCAGGCGCCGGGCGTGTTCTGCGCAGGGGAAATGCTGGATTGGGAAGCGCCGACCGGCGGTTACCTGCTGACCGCGTGCATGGCCAGCGGGGTGGTGGCCGCCAACGGCGTGGCGGCGTTTCTGGCAATGGTCGGCGCGCCGGATCAGGAACTGCCGGGATAGGGCGAGGAGCCCTGGGCTGAACGCGGCGCCAGATCGTTGACGACATGGCCGACGACGGTCGGGCCGTCGGGTTGCGTGGCGATGCCGATGACGCGGGTGATGGCGCTGGCCGGCATGCTGGTGCCCTGGCCCGGGTCCTGCACCAACTGCCAGATCCTGGCGTCGCCCGAGAAGGTTTCGCTTTCGGCGCTGTCGGTGGCATCGAGGCAGTCGCGGGTGAACATCGACCAGTCGGAGGCGCTGCAAGGCAAGCCGTGCGCGGTGGCCAGGCGGGCCAACGCCAGAGGCGCATCCGCCTGGCTCGCGGCGTGCTGGGCGGCCGCGCCCAGCGAGACGTCGAGCGACAGCAGGCGGAGAAACTCCACGACATTGTCTGTATTCATGCTTCGGTCTCCCTCTCTTTGGAGCGGTTCTGGCCGGCGGCGGGCGCACGCCGGAGATGGGTCAGCCGGGTCTTTGTCCAAGCATCGCGACCAGGGACTGCTTCAGGCGCGCGGAAAAAATAGGTACGGTGTGCGAGACGCCACTGCGATCGACACCCTCCTTGAGCTGGACCGATTGGCCCAGGAAAATCTCGGGGGCGGCGGCGATCTCGTTGTATCGCGCCAGCAACTGGTCGACCTGTTCCTGGGCGTCGGCCAGCGAGCCGCTGGCGGCCAACCTGCCGGCGGTGTAATTCTGCAGAATG
The DNA here is from genome assembly GCF_046535435.1 of Achromobacter sp. SIMBA_011. Lineage (NCBI taxonomy): Bacteria > Pseudomonadati > Pseudomonadota > Betaproteobacteria > Burkholderiales > Alcaligenaceae > Achromobacter > Achromobacter sp. SIMBA_011. The sequence continues at coordinate 63,017 of NZ_JAWRWN010000009.1, forward strand.
CGGTGCAGATCGTCGATGAAGAGCGCCAGCGCAGCCTGCCCGCGGCATTGCGGCTGTTCCCAGCCCCATGCCTGGGGCGTGCCGCCCGCGTTTTCCGATACGTGTTTCTTGTTCATAGCGCATCCTAATCCATTGCCGCCAAATACGCGACAGGCGTACGGGGGAGGGGCGGACCCTGCGCAAACGGTGGTCTTTGCGGTATGCTGGCTGCGGTTTTCACGCCTCGACAAGGAGATGCCCATGAAGAACAAAGTGATTCTCGTCATGCTGCTTTCGATTGCCGCCATGTCGGCGGGGTGCAATACCGTGGCCGGCGCGGGCAAGGATATCCAGCGCGGCGGCGAGAAGATCGAGGGCGCCGCGACCAAATAAGGGTGCCGGGCGTTCCTCGCGCCCCCGGGCGCGGCCAGGGCCACGCAGAAATGTCGCGACATTTCGGGCGTGGCCTTTTTGCGGCCGCTGGCATAATCGCGGGAATCCGAATCCGATGGCAGGAAGAATCATGCGCAAGTCTGTATGGGTGGGTGTCACGTTGATGGCGTTGCTGGGCGGTTGCGCCAGCACGGGCGTTTACGAGGCCGATACCGTGCTGAAGGAAACCTTCAGCGTGGATACCAACTACCAGGCGGCGTTCCGCCGCGCCGGCGAATACGTGCGCACCTGCCATGTGAACGTGCAGCATCCGTACAACGTGGCGTATGCCTGGAAGCATGTCCTTGGCGAGAAAGGCGCGCCGGACGAAGTCCAGGTCTACAAGGTGGGGGAAACCGCCAAGATCCTCGAACTGATTTCCGCCGAGGCCGACGGCCCGGCCAAGGCCAAGGTCACCGTGACCGTGCTGGGGCAGGGCCGCTGGAACGCGGCCGAGATCGCCGCCGCGCGCACCTCCATCCAGACCGCCACGCCGGTCTGCCGCAAGGAAGACTAATGGACCCGCGCGCCCGGCAGTTGCGCGCCGCCGGCCTGCCGTTCGCGCTGCTGGCCGGCGCGTTCCGCTTCCTGGGGTGGCTGAACGGCGGCGCCGCGCTGGGGCTTGCGGCGTTCTCGCTGGGCATCGTCGGGGGCGATATCGCCGCGCCCGACCTGCAATTGCCGCTGCTGCTGTTGCTGGCCGGGCTGCTGCTGGCCTGCCTCGGGGTCTTGTTCGCCTACCTGGCGCAGGTAAGCCTGTTGCGCCAGGGCTACACCGGCCATGTGACCCGGGCGCACCTGCCGGCGCAGGTGCTGGCCATGCTCTGCTACCTCGTCAGCGCCCTGGCGTTCTGCGCCGGCTGCTGGCTGGGGACGGGGCAGGGCACGACGGATGCCGCGTCGCAGATGACAACCTACGCTCGACGCTGAGATTTCGAGGGTAAACCCGTGTGCGCAAAAGTGTTGGACATGCACTTGCGTTGGGAATAATATGCGCAGTGCGTATACAACCCCTTTCTTCGGGACCTGTCATGACCATTTCCCAGCAAGCTTTCCTGCGCGATGCGATGCGCCGCCTGAATCTCACGCGCGACGTGTTCGCGACCCGGATCGGCGTCAAACGCCGCGCGCTTGATACCTGGCTGCTGCCGGAGGGCTCGCAGGAGTTCCGCGCGATGCCGGAAGTGGTGCAGCGTTTCGTCAGCGAGATCGTGCAAAACGGCGTGCTGCTCGAAAAATATACGCAAAGCGTACAAGATGGCCCGCTGCGTGAGCGGATCGCGGTCGAGGGCAAGAACCAGTTGCTGTCGGTGGACCAGTTCACGCGCGAATCGGTCGAAGACCTGTTCCGCGTGGCCGACATGATGCAGCCCATCGCGCGCCGCCAGAAAGTGTCGCGCGTACTGGAAGGCGCGGTGCTGGGCAACCTGTTCTTCGAGGCCAGCACGCGCACCCGAGTCAGCTTCGGCTCGGCCTTCTGCCGCCTGGGCGGCTCGGTCTGCGACACCACCGGCTTCACCTTCTCGTCGATGGCCAAGGGCGAGTCCATCTACGACACCAGCCGCGTCATGAGCGGCTACGTCGATGCGATGGTGATCCGCCATCCCGACCAGGGTTCGGTGGCCGAATTCGCGCGCGCCACCAACATCCCGGTGGTCAACGGCGGCGATGGCCCCGGCGAGCACCCGAGCCAGGCACTGCTGGACCTGTACACCATCCTCACGGAGTTCTCGCGCCTGGGCAAGCTGCTCGACGGCGCGCACATCGCCATGGTCGGCGACCTGAAGTACGGCCGCACGGTGCATTCGCTGATCAAGCTGATGGCGCTGTACAAGAACGTCAAGTTCTCGCTGGTGTCGCCCAAGGGGCTCGAAATGCCCGCCTACATCATCGAGCAGGCCAGCCGCAACGGCAACATCATCGAGCAGAAGACCTCGCTGGCCGAAGGCCTGGCGGGCGCCGACGTGATCTACGCGACGCGGGTGCAGAAAGAGCGCTTTGCCAACGAAGAGAACGAGGGCTACACGCCGGACTTCCAGATCAACCGCGCCATCATCGACGCGTATTGCGGCCCGGACACCATCGTCATGCACCCGCTGCCGCGCGACAGCCGGCCGGGCGCCAACGACCTGAGCGTGGACCTGAACCATGATCCGCGCCTGGCGATCTTCCGCCAGACCGACAACGGCATCCCCATCCGCATGGCCATCTTCGCGGTGCTGCTGGGCGTGGAAGGGCTGGTGCAACACTCGCTGCGCGATGTCACCTGGCAGCACCCGTCGCATATCGGCCCGGACGACTCGGTGTTCCACGGCCTGGAGTAAGGCGTTCGCGAGGCAGCGGGGCGCGGCCGTCATGACGGCCGACGCCGGCGATTTCAAGCATAATCCGCGCTGGTTTTTCCTGTCGCGTGTCGCTCCGAGACACGCCATGGAATCTTCGGTCGGATGGTCTTATGTCTTCGAGCAGTCGCACAGTCCCGTCTTCTCCTGATCCCGCCGGGCAGGCGTGCTACCTGAGCGCGTCCAATGCCCAGGCCTGGCAGGCGGTCTATTCGTCGGTCGATGCCTATACCCGCGGCCAGGTCGCGGCGGTAGTGTCCGACAGCGCCGACGAGCTGGTCGACGCCTTTTATTCCACCCTGCTGGCCGATGTCGAGGCCGGCCCGCGCCTGTCGCACGAAATTGTCGCCACCCGCCTGCACAAGGGCATGAAGGGCTGGCTCAAGGGCCTGCTGTGCGTACGCGAGCAGGGCGACATCGCGGCGCTGATGGCGGTACAGAAGAAGGTGGGAGAGGTGCATGCGCGCGTGCACATCCCGATCCACCTGGTGATGGCCGGCGCCCGCATCCTGAAAAACGAAATCGCAATGCGCCTGCGCGCCAGCGACCTGGACGGCGTGGCGGCCTCGGTCGCGACGCAGTACGTCTGCAATCTTTTCGACCTGGCGATCGAGCAGATGAGCCGCGCCTTCATGCGCGACATTAACCGCGGCGCCCGCAATGACGAGGCCTATCGGCTGTTCGCGTTGGGACAGAACATTTCCACCGAGCGCGAGCGCCAGCGCGCCGCCCTGCTCGAATGGAGCCAGGCGGTGCTGATCGGCCTGCACTATCGCGCGCCGGAGCAGGTGTTGCCGCGCCTGGCGGCCTCCGAGTTCGGCCTGTGGCTGCAGCACAAGGGTGGCGTGCTGTTCGAGAGCGCGCCGGCGCTGCGGCAGATTACCGAGGCGGTGGAGCGGCTGGACGACGTGGTGCTGCCCGGCCTGCTGCAATGCGGCCCGGCGTCGCTGCCGGACCAGGTGCGCGAATTGCAGGAACTGGTGGCGCGCATCAAGCACCTGCTCAACGGCCTGTTCGACATGGTGGCCGAGATCGAAAGCGGCAGCGATCCGCTCACCAACGTGCTCAACCGCCGCTTCCTGCCGTCGGTGATCGGCCGCGAGATCCTGATCGCCACGCGCGAGCGCTCGACGTTCTCGGTGCTGCTGCTGGATATCGACCACTTCAAGGCGGTCAACGACCAGCATGGCCACGCGGGCGGCGACCAGGTGCTGCGCCAGTTCGCCGAGGTGGTGCATCAATCCTGTCGTTCGAGTGACTTCGTGTTTCGATACGGCGGCGAGGAATTCCTGGTGGTGCTGGTGGATACGGCGCGCGACGCGGCCCTGCTGGTGGCCGAGAAACTGGGCGCCGAGATCCGCCGGCACGCCTTCATGATTCCGGAAGTGGGCGCCTTGCGCATCACCGCCAGCATCGGCGTGGCGGCCTTCGATGGGCATCCGGACTACGCCTATCTGATCGACCGCGCCGACAAGGCGCTCTACCAGGCCAAGCAGTCGGGCCGCGATCGCAGCGTCGCTGCCTGACGGCGGTTGCGCGGCTTGCCAGCCGCCGTCCCGCCGCGCCATGAAAAAGGCCGCTTCCCCAGGAGCGGCCTGTCGCGGTGAAGCCGGAGCGCGGGGCTCAGATCTTCTTTTCGCCGCCCAGCGCGTCGACCAGCTCGGCCAGCATCTTGGCCAGCTCGCCCGTCATCAGCATCATGTCGGAGTCGAATTTTTCGTCGTCATTGGTGGCGACGGTGTCGTTGCCTTCCTTGAGCACGTCCAGCGGCGCGACGCGCTTGACGTCCAGGCCTTCGGTCAGCACGAACGAAATGCGGTCGGCCCAGGTCATGGCCAGGCGGGTGCATTGCTTGCCCGACTGGATGTGCCTGCGCACGTCGTCGGCGTCGATGGAGTGCTTGACGTAGCGGATGGCCGCGCCGCTTTCGCCGGACGAACGCAGTTCGGTGTCCTGGTCGATGCTGAAGTTGCTCGGCGCCTCGTCCTCGGCCAGCCAGCCGGTCATGGCCGAGGCGGGCGATTGGGCCACGTACAGGTTTTCGAGCGGGAACGGATCCACGCACTTGGCCAAGAGGCCGATGACTTCGTCGGCCTTGGCCGAGGCGGCGGCGTCGATCACCAGCCAGTGATTCTGCGGGTCGATCCACACGCGGGTGTCGCGGTACACGCTGAAGGCGCGCGGCAGCAGCTCGTCGGTGACGCGCTCCTTGATTTCCTTCATCTGCTTGCGGCCCGGCTTGTAGCCTTGCTGTTCTTCGATCTCCTGGGCGCGCGCCTTGGCGACCTGGTTGACCACGGTGCTGGGCAGCAGCTTCTTCTCGGCGCGCAGGTTCAGCAGGATCTGCCCGCCGACGACGTGCGCCAGCCCGCCGTTTTCGCGCGGCGGAACCCAGCCCAGGCTTTGCATTTCGAGGTTGTTGCCGGCTTGGTAGGCATGCCGCGCAAGCGTTTCTTCAAGCTGCTCGCCGGTCAGCGTCCACGGCGAGGAGAGACGGTAAATCTTGAGATTCTTGAACCACATGAGCGTCGGCCAAAAGGGTTGATTCTATACGACGCGGGCCGCTTTGCCGCAGCGGTGCAATACGATGGGGGCAGGCGACACGTTCTGTCACTGACAGGGGGGCAGCCTTGCGGTAATGTCCGCGTCACCCCTGTGCAATAGGAGAAGAAGCATGAAGATTGTCGGCGCCATCCTGATCGTGTTGGGCATCGCCGCCCTGGCGTATAAGGGCTTCAGCTACAAGTCCGAGGAAACCGTGCTGCAGGTCGGTTCGGTCAAGGCCACGGCCGAGACCGAGAAGTCCGTGCCGATTCCGATGTGGGCAGGGATTGCTGCGATCGTGGCCGGCGTGCTGGTCATCGGGGTGGGCATGCGCCGCTGAGGCGCGGCCCCGCGCAGTGCCCGGGCGGCCGAAGCGAGGCCGCCTTTTTCTTGCGCGAACGGAACGCGTCCGGACAAAAAAAGCGGCCCGGCTCAATAGAGGCCGGGCCGGTACGGGAGCACACAATACCGCGTCATAAAAGGCTCGCGGGGAACGCGGTATCGGTGTCAGAACACTGGCCCTGCAATCGCCTGGCAGGGGGATCAATCGCCGGGCGAAGAGGCGCAAGGCCGTAATCTGAAGCGCCAGTCTAACGGCGAGGGTCTGACAGGGTCCTGAATCGAGCAGACGTCAGACCGTATCAGGTCTTCCAGCCGGCGCGAGCGCAAAAAAAAAGCTCCCAGGGGAGCTTTTGAAAGGCCGGGCAGGCGCAGCAGTCCCGCCCGGCGGGGGATGGTCGTTAGGCGTTGATGTCGTTGTCCTTGGTTTCGCGCACGAAGAGCGTGCCGATGACCAGGGTCATCACCGCAATGATGATCGGGTACCACAGGCCGTCGTAGATGTTGCCGGTGGCGGCCACCACGGCGAAGGCGACCGGGGGCAGGAAGCCGCCGAACCAGCCGTTGCCGATGTGATAGGGCAGGCTCATCGAGGTGTAGCGGATGCGGGTCGGGAACATTTCCACCAGCATTGCCGCGATCGGGCCGTAGACCATGGTCACGTAGATCACCAGGATGGTCAGCAGCACGACGACCATGACGTTGTTGCTTTGCGCCGGGTCCGCCTTGGCGGGGTAGCCGTGGCTGCGGATGGCGGCGGTCAGGGCCTTGTCGAGTTCGGCGGCCTTGGCCTTGAAGTCGGCCGGCGCCATGCCCTTGCCGTCGAACGAGGCGAACTCGTCGCTGCCGATCTTGACCTTGGCGACCGAGCCGGCCGGAGCCGCTTCGTTCTTGTAGTTCACCGAATTGCGCGCCATGAACGACTTGACCACGTCGCACGAACTGGTGAACGAGGCGGTGCCCACCGGGTTGAACTGGAACGAGCAGGTGGTCGGATCGGCGATGACGGTGACCGGGGCGGTGGCCTGCGCCTTCTCCAGCGCGGGGTTGGCGAAGTGCGTGATGCCCTGGAAGATCGGGAAGTAGGTCGCGGCGGCGATCAGGCAGCCCGCCATGATGATGGGCTTGCGGCCGATCTTGTCCGACAGCGCGCCGAAGATCACGAAGAAAGGCGTGCCGATCAGCAGCGCGATGGCGATCATGATGTTGGCGGTGTTGGCGTCCACCTTGAGCGTCTGCGTCAGGAAGAACAGCGCGTAGAACTGGCCCGTGTACCAGACCACGGCCTGGCCGGCGGTCAGGCCCAGCAGCGCCAGCAGTACCACCTTCAGGTTCTTCCACTGGCCGAACGATTCGGCGATCGGCGCCTTCGAACCCTTGCCTTCTTCCTTCATGCGCTTGAAGGTCGGCGATTCGTTCAACTGCAGGCGGATCCACACCGAGATGCCCAGCAGCACGACCGAGATCAGGAACGGAATGCGCCAGCCCCAGGCCTTGAAGTCGTCCTCGCCCATGAACGAGCGGATGCCCAGGATCACCAGCAGCGACAGGAACAGGCCCAGCGTCGCGGTGGTCTGGATCCAGGAGGTGTAGAAGCCGCGGCGGCCATGCGGCGCGTGTTCCGCGACGTAGGTCGCGGCGCCACCGTATTCACCGCCCAGCGCCAGGCCTTGCAGCAGGCGCAGAATGATCAGGATGGCGGGCGCGGCGATGCCGATGCTGGCATAGCTGGGCAGCACGCCCACCAGGAAGGTGGACAGGCCCATCAGCACGATGGTGACCAGGAAGGTGTATTTACGTCCGACCAGGTCGCCCAGTCGGCCGAACACCAGCGCGCCGAACGGACGCACCGCGAAGCCGGCGGCGAAGGCCAGCAGCGCGAAGATGAAGCCCGCGGTCGGGTTCACGCCGGAGAAGAAGTGCTGGGCGATGATCGCGGCCAGCGAACCGTACAGATAAAAGTCGTACCACTCGAACACCGTGCCCAGCGACGAGGCAAAGATGACACGGCGTTCATCCTTGGTCATCGGGCGCGGATCCGCGGATGGGCCGCGACCTGCCATGGTAGTTGTGCTCATGATGTCTCCTCGATTTTTCTGGCCGGCGGTTTTCCGCCGTGCTTGACCCTCCGCCGGCGGGGCCGACATCGAGCTATCGCAAGGTTGGGGCGCGAGGCTGACGAGGTTCTGACGGAACCCTTACCTGAATCTTAAATTTGAAACAAAAAGTAAAATTCCCTGGGAGGGCTAGGGATAGTCCTAGGGACGGAGCGGGGAACTTGCGTGGCGGCCAGCGCGGCGCGCGACCACGCCGGGCGGGAAACGCCTGGGCCGGCGCGAGGCGCCCGTCGGGGGGGGGGGGCAGGCGGGGTCGGCCGGCCTCAGTCGCCGAGGTCGTCGACGGGTTCGACGTAGAGCGGGAAGACGACCCGGATGCGCGTGCCCGGCAGGTTCGAGTGCGGCGTCGGGTGGTCGGTGACCACGACGGTGGCCTGGTGCTTCTGCGCGATCTCCCGGACGATGGCCAGACCCAGTCCGCTACCGTCCGACAGCGTGCCCAGCACGCGGTAAAAGCGGTCGAACACGCGCTCGCGCTCTTCCGGGGCGATGCCGGGGCCGGAATCCTCGACCTCCAGCACGCCCTGGTCGCCTTGCGCCTGCACGCGCACCGTGATGTGGCCGCCGCGCGGCGTATAGCGCAGCGCGTTGTCCACCAGGTTGTTGAGCAGTTCCGCCAGCAGCAGCGGGTTGCCGTTGATCTCGACCGGGGTTTCCGAGCCTTCGAAGCCCAGGTCGGTGCCGAGCGACAGCGCCTGCGGCACCCAGTGCATCGCCTGTTCGTAGGCGATGGCGTTCAGGTCGGTGGCGGCCAGTCCGATGGCGCTGGGGTTTTCGGCCCGCGCCAGCAGCAGCAACTGGTTCACCAGGCGGGTGGCGCGCTCGGAGCCGGTCACCAACTGGCGCAGGCTGGCCTGCATCTCCTCGGGACTGGCATCGCGCAGGGCCAGCTCGGCCTGGGTGCGCAGGCCCGCCAGCGGGGTTTTCAACTGGTGCGCGGCATCGGCGACGAAGCGGCGCTGCGCCTGGACGTTGTCCGACAGCCTGTCGAGCAGGTCGTTCATGGCCGCGACCAGCGGGGCGATCTCGGAGGGGGCGGCGCGTTCGTCGATCGGCGACAGGTCATCCGGCCGGCGCGCCCGCAGCCGCTGCTGCAGTGCATTGAGTGGCGCCACGCCGCGCGACAGCCCGAACCATACCAGCAGCACCGCGATCGGCAGCACCACGAACTGCGGAATGATCACGCCCTTGATGATGTCGTTGGCCAGTTGGGTGCGCTTTTCGACCGTCTCGGCCACGATCAAGAGCGCCGGCTGGGTATTGGGCAGGTTCAGATCGACCCAGGTGAAGGCCAGGCGCACGCCGAAGCCGCGCAGGGTGTCGTCCTCGTACTGGACCTCGCCGGGGCGCGGCTGGCCGACGGAAGCGGGCAGGGGCAGGGCGCGGTCGCCGCCCAGGTATTCACCGCGGCTGCCGAGCGCCAGCCAGAACACGCTGTCGGTCTCGTCGGCGCGCAGCACATCGCGCGCCGGGTCGGTCATCCGCAGCACCGCGCGGCCATCCTGGGCGTGCACCTGGCGCGTCAGTACGTGCAGGTTGTTGGCCAGCGCGCGGTCGTAGGGCACGTTGGCGATGTTCTGCGCCACCACGTAGGTGATGGCGACGCTCATCGGCCACAGCAGGAACAGGGGCGCCAGCATCCAGTCGAGGATCTCGCCCAGGAGCGAGCGTTGCGGCGGCGCGAAGCTGGGACCGCGGGCCCCGGCCTGCATCACATCCAGCGCTTCCTGGTTGAGCGCTTCCGGCTGTGGCGATTCAGCTTGCGAGGTAGGCCGCACCCTGGTCCCGTTCGAGGCAATAGCCCAGGCCGCGCACCGTCACGATCTTCACGCCGCTGGGCTCGAGTTTCTTGCGCAGGCGGTGCACGTAGACCTCGATGGCATTGGTGCTGACTTCCTCGCCCCATTCGCACAGGTGGTCCACCAGTTGGGTCTTGCTGACCATGCGCCCGCTGCGGGTCAGCAGGATTTCCAGCAGGCTGACCTCGCGCGCGGACAGGTCCAGCGTCTGGTCGTCGACCATGGCCACGCGCCCGGTCTGGTCGAACACCAGCCGGCCATGCTTGAGCAGCGTGGCGCCGCCGCCCGCGCCGCGGCGGGTCAGGGCGCGCACGCGGGCTTCCAGCTCGGACAGGGCGAAGGGCTTGGCCATGTAGTCGTCGGCGCCCAGGTCCAGCCCCTTGACGCGTTGCTCGATACTGTCAGCGGCGGTCAGGATCAGCACGGGCAGGGCGGAATTGCGGGCGCGCAGCCGGCGCAGGACCTCCAGGCCGGCCAGTTGCGGCAGGCCCAGGTCGAGGATCAGCAGGTCGAAGGCCTGGGCCGCCAGCGCCGAATCGGCCGCCAGGCCGTCGCGGACGGCGTCGACCGCGTAACCGTTGTGGCGCAACGAGCGTGACAGGCCGTCGGCCAGGATGCTGTCGTCTTCCGCGATCAGGATGCGCATGGGCAGTCGAAAAGAAGAAGGGCGCCGGGTGAGCGGCGCACGCGTGCCGCCCTCGGTGGGATGCCGGGGCGGCGTGCCGGGAGCGCAATGGGGACATAGCGCCAGTTTTTTCCTCGATTCTGTCATACGGCACCGGGCTTGCCCACTCAGGGAATACGTGGAAAACTGTGGCACACTGGTTTTTTGTACAGTACAATCCGATGCCATAATCTGCGCTATCGCTTTACCGATCACGCTTGAGCGCCACAGTTTGCACTGCCAGTTTTCTGGCAACAACTGTCAGGCAACGGCCCGATCACCCCTTGCGAAAACCCGCGCGCTGACCGACACCCCGTGCCGCGCCCCGATACGTTACAGACCCAGACCTGACAGGACACTACATGGACGACAAAACCACCAAGGCCGCCGCTTCGGAAAAAGCCAAGGCGCTGGCCGCCGCGCTCTCGCAGATCGAAAAGCAGTTCGGCAAGGGCTCGATCATGCGCTACGGCGACAACGAGGTCTCGCATGACATCCAGGTGGTGTCGACCGGCTCGCTGGGCCTGGACATCGCGCTGGGCGTCGGCGGCCTGCCGCGCGGCCGCGTGGTGGAAATCTACGGTCCGGAATCCTCGGGCAAGACCACCCTGACCCTGCAGGTCGTGGCCGAAATGCAGAAGCTGGGCGGCACGTGCGCCTTCGTCGACGCCGAACACGCGCTGGACGTGCAGTACGCCTCGAAGCTGGGCGTCAACCTGGCCGACCTGCTGATCTCGCAGCCGGACACGGGCGAGCAGGCGCTGGAAATCACCGACGCGCTGGTGCGCTCGGGCTCCGTCGACCTGATCGTGGTCGACTCGGTTGCGGCGCTGGTGCCCAAGGCCGAAATCGAAGGCGAAATGGGCGATTCGCTGCCCGGCCTGCAGGCTCGCCTGATGAGCCAGGCGCTGCGCAAGCTGACCGCCACCATCAAGAAGACCAACTGCATGGTCATCTTCATCAACCAGATCCGCATGAAGATCGGCGTGATGTTCGGCAACCCCGAAACCACCACCGGCGGCAACGCGCTCAAGTTCTACGCCTCGGTGCGCCTGGACATCCGCCGCATCGGCTCGATCAAGAAGGGCGACGAGGTCGTCGGCAACGAAACCCGCGTCAAGGTCGTCAAAAACAAGGTTGCGCCTCCGTTCAAGCAGGCCGAGTTCGACATCATGTACGGCGCCGGCATCTCGCGCGAAGGCGAAATCATTGACCTGGGCGTGGCCGCCAACGTGGTGGACAAGTCGGGTGCGTGGTACAGCTACAACGGCAACCGCATCGGCCAGGGCAAGGACAATGTCCGTGAATACCTGAAGGAACACAAGGAACTGGCCATCGAGATCGAGAACCGGGTCCGTGAGAACCAGGGCATCGTCAGCCGCGCCGCGGAATTCGTGCCCACCGCTGAAGACGACAGCGACGAGTAATCGCGTCGTCGCGTCATCGGATAGCGCCGGGCTCGCCAGTCCGGCCGCCAGCGGCAGGCTCCCGTCCCGGGAGGCCTGCCGCTGGCACATAGAGGAAGCGCATGAGCTGGAAACCGCCCGTCACGTCCGCTGATCGCCTGCGCGCCAGGCTGGACGATGAATTCGAGACCGTGGCCAAGCCCGAGGGGCTGCGCCGCACGTCCGACCTGCGGCGGGCGGCCGAATCCGCCGCGGCGTCGGGCCAGGATCCAGAGGGCGCGAGCGCCCAGGCGTCGCAGTGGCAGCGCAGCTCCGAACGGCGCGCGGCCAGCGGACGCGGCCGGCGTGGCAAGGACGGTGACGGCGATGGCACGGACGAGGGCGCGCGGACATCCGAAGACAAGCCCCGCACGCCCCCCAAGGGGCCCTCGCTGAAAATGCGCGCGGTGGGTTATCTGTCGCGGCGCGAGCATGCCCGCGATGAGCTGGCGCGAAAACTCGCGCCCCATGCCGAAGACCCCGATGAGGTCGAGCGCGTGCTGGACGCGCTGGAAAAGGAGGGCTGGCTGTCGACCGAGCGGTTTGCGCAAAGCCTGGTGCATCGCCGCGCCTCGCGCCAGGGGGCGGCCCGCATCGTGCAGGAATTGCGCCAGCACGGCGTGGATGATGTCCAGGTGTCCGAGCTGCGCGAGCAATTGCGCGCCACCGAATACGAGCGCGCGCTCGAGGTCTGGCAGAAACGCTTCGGCGCCAGGCCCGAGGACCGCGCCGCCTATGCCAAGCAGGCCCGCTTCCTGGCCAGTCGCGGCTTTGCGCATGACGTCATCCGTCGCATCCTGGGGGCGGGCGACGACGACTGAGTCGGCCGCGTGCTTGGCGCGGCGCGCGCCGGCATGCGCCGGCCGCCGCGCCTGTTTTTCTGCCGCGCTTATTTTGCCGACTTGATGCCGCTGAGCGTTTTGAAACAAACGTCGCGCGTCAGCGTCAGGAATTCGTCGATGTACGAAGCGTCGGTATCTTCGCTGCGCACCGTCGCGTACAGCGTTCGCCACACACCCTGCGGGCCGAGGCGGCACAGGCGCAGCCAACCCTGGTTCATGTATTCGGTCAGGGCCCAGTTGGGCAGGGCCGCGACGCCGCGATTGCTGGCCACCAGTTGCGCGATGATGGGCGTGAGTTCGGCCTTGCGGATCGCGGCGGGTTCGACATCGGCGGGATCCAGGAATGCCGTGAAAATGTCCAGGCGCTGCCTGTCCACCGGATAGGTGATGAGCGTCTGGTCGGCCAACTGGTCCGGCATGACGAACTTGCTGCCGGCCAGCGGATTCGATTCGGACACGGCCAGCACGAGCTCGTATTTGAACAGCGGCAGGTATTCGACGGCGTCCAGTTGCTGGGGATCGGACGTGATGACCAGGTCCAGATCGCCGCGCACCAGCGCGGGCAGGGGGGCGAACGAGAACGCCGCCGACAGATCCAGCGCCACGTCCGGCCATTGCGCGCGGAACGCGTCCAGCGCCGGCATCAACCACTGAAAGCAGGAATGGCAGTCGATGGCCAGGTGCAGGCGGCCGGTGCGGCCGGCTGCCAGCCGCTGCAATTCGCGCTCGGTGGCGCGGATGCGCGGCAGCACTTCGTCGGCCAGCGCCAGCACGCGCAGGCCTGCGGTGGTCAGGCGGGCGGGGCGGGTGCGGCGGTTCAGCAGCGGCGTGCCCAGGCGGGTCTCCAGATCGCGCAGTTGGTGTGACAGGGCGGACTGGGTCAGGTGCAGGCGGTCGGCGGCTTCCTGCAGGCTGCCGCCTTCACGGATGGCGGTCAGCGTTTCGAGATGGCGGATTTCCAGCATGGGGCGGCAACGGCGAGGATGAGGGTGTGAAGGGCGTGGCGATCCGCGGCCGGGACTGCCAGCCCCGGAGGGAGTGTGCTCACATTATATGAGGTTTTTTCATCTTATAAATGTAGACATTGATTTTGATTCATTTTGCTTTGGCGTCAGAATGGCTGGCACTTGAACAAATTTTGTCTGACGACGGGATTGCCATGACTACGATTCATAATTTGGGGTTCCCCCGCATTGGTGCCCAGCGGGAACTGAAGCGCGCTGTCGAAGCCTACTGGGCGGGCAAGCAGACCGGCGAAGCGCTGGAGCAGACGGGCCGCGAGCTGCGCGCCCGGCACTGGAAGGTACAGGCCGACGCTGGCGTCAAGTTCGTGCCCGTCGGCGATTTCGCCTGGTACGACCAGATCCTGGAATGGACCACACTGCTGGGCGCCGTGCCCGCGCGCTTCGGCCAGAAAGACAGCGAGCCGGTCTCGCTGGATACGCTGTTCCGCATGGGACGCGGGCGCGCCCCGTCGGGCAAGCCCGCCGCCGCCTGCGAAATGACCAAGTGGTTCGACACCAACTACCACTACATCGTGCCGGAGCTGGTGCCGGGCCAGAGCTTTCGCATCGCCCGTGAATCGCTGTTCGAGCAGATCGGGGAAGCGCAGGCATTGGGCCACGCCGTCAAGCCGGTGATCCCGGGGCCGCTGACCTGGCTGTTCCTCGGCAAGGGCGACGCTTTCGACGAGGGCGCGGCCGATACGGCCAAGCTGCAACTGCTGGCCCACCTGGTGCCCGTGTACGAAGAGGTGCTGGCGCGCGTGGCCAAGCTGGGCGTGGAGTGGGTGCAGATCGACGAGCCGATCCTGGTGCTGGACCTGCCGCAGGCTTGGCGCGACGCCTTCAAGCAGGTGTACGCCACGCTGTCGACCAGCCCGGTCAAGCTGCTGATCGCCACTTACTTCGACGGCCTCAAGGACAATCTGAGCACGGCGCTGGCGCTACCGGTGGCCGGCGTGCACGTGGATCTGGTGCGCGCTCCCGAACAACTGGCCGACGTGCTGGCCGGCCTGGGCTCGGACAAAGTGCTGTCCGCCGGCGTCATCAACGGCCGCAACATCTGGCGCACCGACCTGGACGCCGCCCTCGCCACGCTGACGCCGGTCAGGCAGCAACTGGGCGAGCGCCTGTGGCTGGCGCCGTCGTGCTCGCTGCTGCACGTGCCGGTGGATCTGGCCAACGAAACCGAGCTGGACGCCGAACTCAAGAGCTGGCTGTCGTTCGCGGCGCAGAAGCTTGAAGAACTGAGCCTGCTGGGTCGCGCGTTGGACGGCGCGGCTGATGCCGGCGTGCAGGAAGGCCTGGCCAGGCAGCGCGCCGCCCTGGCCGCGCGTCGCTCGTCGAGCCGCATCCACAATCCCTCGGTGGCGCAGCGCATGGCCGAGTCGGCCAGCGTGTCGCGTGACCGCGCGCCATTCGCCGGCCGCATCGCCCGTCAGCAGGAGGAACTGGGCCTGCCGGCCTATCCGACCACCACCATCGGTTCGTTCCCGCAGACCGCCGAGATCCGTGCGCTGCGCCGCGACTGGAAGTCGGGCGCGCTGACCGACGCGGCCTACGAGACCGCCATCCGCAAGGAAATCGAGGAAGTGATCCGCTTCCAGGAGAAGGTCGGCCTGGACGTGCTGGTGCACGGCGAACCCGAGCGCAACGACATGGTGGAATACTTCGGCGAGCTGCTGGCCGGCTTCGCCTTCACCAAGAATGGCTGGGTGCAGAGCTACGGCTCGCGCTGCGTCAAGCCGCCGATCATCTTCGGCGACGTGGCCCGGCCCGCGCCCATGACCGTCGGCTGGTCCTCGTACGCCCAGTCGCTGACCGACAAGCCGGTCAAGGGCATGCTGACCGGGCCGGTCACCATTCTGCAGTGGTCGTTCGTGCGCGACGACCAGCCGCGCGAACAGACCTGCCGCCAACTGGCGCTGGCGCTGCGCGACGAGGTGGTGGACCTGGAGGCCGCCGGCATCAGCGTCATCCAGATCGACGAGCCGGCGATCCGCGAAGGCCTGCCGTTGCGCCGCGCCGACTGGCAGGCGTACCTGGACTGGGCGGTGGACTGCTTCCGTCTGTCGACCGCCGGCGTGCGCGACGAGACGCAGATCCACACGCACATGTGCTATTCGGAGTTCAACGACATCATCGAATCGATCGCCGCCATGGACGCGGACGTGATCACGATCGAGACGTCGCGCTCCAACATGGAATTGCTCAAGGCGTTCGAGGACTTCCGCTACCCCAACGATATCGGCCCGGGCGTTTACGACATCCATTCGCCCAACGTGCCCGAAGTGGACTGGATGGTCGGCCTGATGCAGAAGGCCGCCGCCCGCCTGCCGAAGGAGCGGCTGTGGGTCAATCCGGACTGCGGCCTGAAGACGCGCGCCTGGCCTGAAACCGAAGCCGCGCTGAGCGGCATGGTGCAAGCCGCTCGCGCGCTGCGCGACGCCGCCTGAGCCGCCACGCTCGGGCCTGTCTCCCGGGTCCGGCAGCCCGGAACCCCTGTGTTGTGCGCGGGATGCACACCACAGGGGTTTTTTTCATTGGCGCTTGAACGAATTGGCGCCTTGTGGGTCAATAGGCAAAACATCCCTTCTGCTGGATTGTCGCCGTACCTATGATTCTCCAAGGCCCCTATCGGCCGGATCTGCTTGCCGCGGAGACGCTGCCCGATATTCTGGAAGCCACGATCCTGCGGTATCCCGCCGCCGCGGCCATTCATTGGCTGGATCAGACTCTCACCTACGAAGCGCTCGGGCGGCGCGCCGACCTGGCCGCGCACCACCTGATCGAGGCCGGCGTGCGGCCGGGCGACATCGTCGGCCTGTGCCTGCCGCGCGGCGACGACCTGCTCGTGATGCAGGCCGCCATCGCCAAGGCGGGCGCGGCCTGGCTGCCGTTCGAATCCGACACGCCGCCCGACCGCATGCTGGTTTGCCTGCAGGATGCGGGCGCGCGCGGCCTGGTTGCGGGCGGCGACGTGCGCCTGGACGGCATGATCACCTGGACCACCTGGGAGCTGTCGGTGGCGGTCGATGCGCCGCTGCGCCGGCGCGACGGCCTGCTGCCGGAGCACCCGGCCTACGTGATCTACACCTCGGGTTCGACTGGCAAGCCCAAGGGCGTGCCCATCAGCCAGGCCAGCATCTGCCATTTCCTGCGCAGCGAAAACGAAGTGCTGGGCGTGCGCCACGGCGACAAGGTGTACCAAGGGTTTTCGGTGGCCTTCGACATGTCGTTCGAGGAAATCTGGATCAGCTACCTGGTCGGCGCCACGCTCTGGGTGGCGCCCAAGATGCTGACCACGGATCCCGAGGCATTGCCCGATGCGCTGGTGCGCGAGGGCGTGACGGTGCTGCATGCGGTGCCGACGCTGCTGGCGCTGTTCGCGCGCGACGTGCCTGGCCTGCGCATCGTCAACCTGGGTGGCGAGATGTGCCCGGAATTCCTGGTGCAGCGCTGGGCCACGCCGGGTCGCCGGCTGTTCAATACCTATGGCCCGACCGAGACCACCGTATCGGCCAGCCTGGCCGAGCTGCTGCCGGGCCAGCCCGTGACCATTGGCACCCCGCTGCCCAACTACGGCATGCTGATCCGCGGCGAGGACGGCGCCGTGCTGCCGCAGGGCCAGACCGGCGAGCTCTGTATCACCGGCCCTGGCGTGGCCGGCGGCTATCTGGGGCGGCCCGAACTGACGGCCGAGAAGTTCCTGGCCAATCCGCGTCCGAGCGGCGACCACGACACCCGCATGTACCGCAGCGGCGACTTGGCGCGCATCGACGAAAACGGCCAGATCCAGTGCCTGGGCCGCAGCGACGACCAGGTCAAGGTGCGCGGCTTTCGTGTCGAACTGGGCGAGATCGAGGCCGCGCTGTACCGGCAGGCCGGCATTGGCGCGGCCGCCGTGGTGCTGCGCGACCTGGCGGGCATCGACCAACTGGTGGCGTTCCTGACCCCCGAGGGTGACGCGCGGCTCGATCCGCACGCGCTGCGCGCCGCGCTGGCCGCGGAGCTGCCCGCCTACATGATTCCGGCCCGCTTCGAGTTGGTGGCCGAGGTGCCGCGCCTGACCTCGGGCAAGATCGACCGCAAGGCGCTGAAGGCACGCGAGCTGGCCACCGCCTCCGAGCCCAGCGGCGAAGACGACACGCCGGTCTCGCCCGCCGAGCACGCCTTGTTCGAAGCCCTGCGGCCGTTGTTTCCCGGCCAGCCGCTGCGGCTGGCCAGCGATTTCTTCCGCGACCTGGGCGGCCATTCGCTGCTGGCCGCGCGGCTGGTGTCGTCGCTGCGCAAGCATCCGCAGTTTTCCGCTCTGACCATGCATGAGCTCTACCAGCATTCCGTGCTGGGCGCGCTGGCGGCGCGGCTCGACACGCTGGCGGCCGAATCGGCGGCCGCGGCGGCGCCGCTCCAGCCGACGCCGATCGAGCGCGCGCCGGAATGGCGGCGTTGGGCCTGCGGCCTGGCGCAGTTGGCGGTGCTGCCGCTCCTGATCGGCGTGCGCATGCTGATCTGGCTGACGCCGTTCTTCACGTATCACTACTTCACCGGCGACGAGGGCGACTCGGTCTGGCGCGCGGTGGCGTTGTCGATCGCCAGCTACCTGGCCTGCAACCTGCTCAGCTTCGGCGTGGCGGTGGTCTGCAAGTGGGGCATCCTGGGCCGGCTCAAGGTGGGCCGCTATCCGCTCTATGGCTGGACCTTCTACCGCTGGTGGCTGGTCGACCGCATCCTCGACATTCCGCCGGCGCACCTGTTGGCGGGCTCGCCGCTGCAGGCCTGGTACCTGCGGGCGCTGGGCGCGCGCATCGGCCGCGATACCGCCATCAGCCGCATTTCGGTGCGGGCGCCCGACCTGCTGACGGTGGCCGACGGCGTCAGCGTCGGCGCGGCGGTGAACCTGGAGAATTTCGAGGTCCACGGCGCGCACTGGGAGGTGGCGCCGATCACGCTGGGCGAGAACGCCTACGTGGGCTCGTATGCGGTGGTGCAGGGCGGCGTCACGATCGAGGCCGACGGCCGGCTCGAAGGGCTGTCGTCCCTGGCGGCCGGCGCGCGCATCCCCGCCGGCCAGATCTGGAGCGGCGCGCCGGCGCGGCACGACCCGCTGGCGCGCGCCCCCGAGCTGCCGCCGCGGCCGGTGCGCGAGGGGCGCTGGGCGCGGCTCGACATGCTGGCCTACGCCGCCGGCGGCACGCTGATCGCCGCGCTGTTCTTCATGCCCGTGTTTCCCAGCTTCGTGCTGATCGACTGGATCGACGCGCGCTGGCTCGACCTGATGGGCTCGCGCGTCTGGTGGCCGAATGCGTTCCTGGCCTATCTGCTGCTGGCCTTGCCGGCCAGCGCCTTGCTGCTGCTGCTGACCGTGCTGGTCTCGGCCATGCTGCGCTGGGCGTTGCTGCCGCGCTTGAGCGGCGGGCGCTGGCCGGTCTATGGCCAGATCTATCTGCGGCGCTGGCTCACCAACCAGATCCAGGAGTCCAGCCTGAGCGTGCTGCACGGCCTGTACGCCTCGATCTATGCCGGCACCTGGTATCGGCTGCTGGGCGCGAAGGTGGGGCGCGGCACCGAAATCTCGACCGCGATGGGCATCGTGCCGGACATGCTGACGCTGGGCCGCGACAGCTTCATTGCCGATGGCGTGATGCTGGGCGACGAGGAGGTCGACCGGGGCTGGATGACCATGCGACCCACCGTCATCGGCAATCGCAGCTTCGTGGGCAACGGCGCCTACGTGCCGGACGGCTCGGTGCTGCCCGACGACGTGTTGATCGGCGTGCAGAGCCGGGCGCCTGCCAATGCCCGCATGGCCAGCGGCCAGACCTGGCTCGGCAATCCGCCGCTGGCGCTGCCGGCGCGGGAGCAGGCGGCCGGCTTTCCCGAGCACCTGACCTTCCGCCCCAGCCTGGGCCGCAAGGTGGCGCGCGGCGCGGTCGAGCTGATGCGCATGATTCTGCCGCTGGCCGTGGTGATCGCGGTGGGCTACCTGACGGTCATGAAGGTCATCCCGATCGCGGCGCGCGACGGTTTCGTGGCGGCGTTCGACGAACTGATGCTGGCCGGCGTGCTGTATGGCGTCGGCACCTTCCTGTTTCTGGTGGCGCTCAAATGGCTGCTGATCGGCCGCTACCGACCGCACGCCGAACCAATGTGGACGCCGTTCGTGTGGAAGAGCGAGGCCGTGACCAGCCTGTATGAGTCGATCGCGGTGCCGAACTTCTTCAATTTCCTGCGCGCCACGCCCTGGCTGCCGCTGGCCCTGCGCTGCATGGGCGCGCGGATCGGCAGGCGGGTGTTCATGGACACCACCGACATCACCGAATACGACTGTGTATCAATTGGGGACGATGCCGTGCTGCATGCCTGGTCGGGGCCGCAGACGCACCTGTTCGAGGACCGCGTCATGAAGATCGGGCAGGTCCGTATCGGTAACGGCGTCAATGTCGGCCCGCGCAGCACCATCCTGTATGACACCCGGGTCGAGGACGGGGCCCGCCTGGGCCCGCTGACCCTGGTGCTCAAGGGCGAAAGCATCCCGGCGGGGCAGGCCTGGATGGGCAGTCCGGCCACGCCGTGGACACAACGCTGAGGCGGCGCGGCGCGATCTGCCCGGGCGACGGGCGTTCGCGCCGCGCATTTTGACCGTCGGGGCAGGGCGGGCTGCGCTATACTTTGAAGGTTTTGTTGCCGCGCACCATGCGCCGGCCGTCTTCGCCCCGCAGGCCCCAAGCATGCCCTTGCCACCGCCGGATTGTCCTCGCCAGCCGCTGCACACGCGTTCCATACGCGTGCAGTCGTATGCGCGCGATGACGGCAACTGGGACCTGGAAGCCGAGCTCATCGACGTCAAGGCGTACGATTTTCCCAAGCGCGACGGCGAGATGTTCAAGGCGGGGCAACCCATCCACCATATGCACCTGCGCATCACCATCGATGGCGATTTCACCATCGTGGCCGCGCGGGCCGTCTATGATGCCGCTCCCTATGGCGAGCACTGCATGGCCATCGAATCCGCCTACGCTGACCTGGTCGGCATGAACCTGCTCAAGGGGTTCCGCCGTCAGGTCAAGGAACGCTTCGGCCATGTCGAGGGCTGTACGCACATGACCGAGCTGTCGCAGGTGCTTCCCACCGCGGCGGTGCAGACCATGGCCAATCGCCGGCGGCAGGAAAGCAACCCGAACCGGCGTCCGTTCCAACTGGACGGCTGTCATGCCCTGAGCACCGACGGCCCGGTGGTGGCTGAGCACTATCCCAAGTGGTACACCGGGGGTAGCGCTGAGGCATCGGCCGATTCGACCTCCGATTCACCTTCTCTTTCTCATACGTCCTGACAGGTAACACATGAAAATCCACGAGTATCAAGGCAAGGAACTGCTGAAGCAATTTGGCATCCCGGTGCCGCGCGGGATTCCCGCTCTTTCCGTCGACGAGGCCGTGGCTGCCGCTGAAAAGCTGGGTGGACCGGTCTGGGTCGTCAAGGCACAGATCCACGCGGGCGGCCGCGGCAAGGGCGGCGGCGTGAAGCTGGCGCGCTCGCTGGACGACGTGCGCAAGCTCGCCTCCGAAATCCTGGGCATGCAACTGGTCACGCACCAGACCGGCCCGGAAGGCCAGAAGGTCCGCCGCCTGTACATCGAAGACGGCGCCGACATCCAGAAGGAATACTACGTGTCGCTGGTCACCGACCGCGCCACCCAGAAGGTCGCCTTCATCGCCTCCAGCGAAGGCGGCATGGACATCGAGGAAGTGGCCCACTCCACCCCCGAGAAGATCGTCACCGAATACATCGATCCGCTGACCGGCCTGTCGGCCGAGCAAGCCACCAAGATCGCCAACGCGATCGGCCTGCCCGCCGACTCGACCGCCCAGGCCGTGGACGTGTTCCAGAAGCTCTACAAGTGCTACATGGACACCGACGCCTCGCTGGTCGAAATCAACCCCCTGAACCGCGACAGCAAGGGCAACATCATCGCCCTGGACGCCAAGTTCAACTTCGACTCCAACGCCCTGTTCCGTCACCCGGAAATCGTCGCCTACCGCGACCTGGACGAAGAAGATCCGGCTGAAATCGAAGCCTCGAAGTTCGACCTGGCCTACATCCAGCTCGACGGCAACATCGGCTGCCTGGTGAACGGCGCCGGCCTGGCCATGGCCACCATGGACACCATCAAGCTGTTCGGCGGCGAGCCGGCCAACTTCCTGGACGTCGGCGGCGGCGCCACGGCCGAGAAGGTCACGGAAGCCTTCAAGATCATGCTCAAGAACAAGAGCGTGAAGGCCATCCTGGTCAACATCTTCGGCGGCATCATGCGCTGCGACGTCATCGCCGAAGGCGTGATCGCCGCTTGCAAGGCCGTCAACCTGAACGTGCCGCTGGTCGTGCGCATGAAGGGCACCAACGAAGAACTCGGCAAGAAGATGCTGGCCGAGTCGGGCCTGCCGATCATCAGCGCCGACACGATGGCCGAAGCCGCCACCCGCGTCGTCGCCGCCGTCAAGTAAAGAGAAAAAATCCAAGGATTCACAAATGTCGATTCTGATCAACAAGGACACCAAGGTCATCACCCAGGGCATCACGGGCAAGACCGGTCAGTTCCACACTCGCATGTGCCGCGAGTACGCCAATGGCAAAGCCGCCTTCGTGGCCGGCGTGAACCCCAAGAAGGCCGGTGAGGACTTCGAAGGCGTGCCGATCTTCGCGTCGGTCAAGGACGCCAAGGCCGACACCGGCGCCACCGTGTCGGTCATCTACGTGCCGCCCGCCGGCGCCGCCGCCGCCATCTGGGAAGCCGTCGAGGCCGAGCTGGATCTGGTGATCTGCATCACCGAAGGCATCCCGGTCCGCGACATGCTGGAAGTCAAGAACCGCATGAAGGCCAAGGGCAGCAAGACGCTGCTGCTGGGCCCGAACTGCCCCGGCCTGATCACCCCGGACGAAATCAAGATCGGCATCATGCCCGGTCACATCCACCGCAAGGGCCGCATCGGCATCGTCAGCCGCTCGGGCACCCTGACGTACGAAGCCGTGGCGCAAGTCACCGAGCTGGGCCTGGGTCAATCCAGCGCCGTCGGCATCGGTGGCGACCCCATCAACGGCCTCAAGCACGTCGACGTCCTGAAGATGTTCAATGACGATCCCGACACCGACGCCGTCATCATGATCGGCGAGATCGGCGGTCCGGACGAAGTCAACGCCGCCCAGTGGGCCAAGGACAACATGAAGAAGCCGGTCGTCGGCTTCATCGCCGGTGTCACCGCCCCTCCCGGAAAGCGCATGGGCCACGCCGGCGCGCTGATCTCCGGCGGCGCCGACACGGCCGACGCCAAGCTGGAAGTCATGGAAGCCTGCGGCATCCGCACCACGCGCAACCCCTCCGAAATGGGCAAGCTGCTCAAGTCGGTGCTGTAAGGTTGTGCGCATGAAGAAGGCCCGCCTCGGCGGGCCTTTTTTTCGTTCCAGCCTAGGGAAATCCCGTGTCCATGATGCGGCCGGCGAAACATACGGAAAGCTGAACGAAACTATAATGAAAGAAATTCTGCACGTACCCAGCAAGAATGCCGTCGGGCTCGCACCAAGACGGTCAGTACGTCTTTTTGTCTTTTCCACCCATTCATTTGGTTTGTCCTAGGGGGATCACGTCCTAGGAAAGAGAGGTATGGAACTCAGTTCAGCGGCATTCTGGTTAGCGTTGCTCCAGATCATTTGGGTCAACATTCTGCTGTCGGGCGATAACGCCGTGGTGATTGCGCTGGCCGCGCGCTCGCTGCCGCCGGCGCAGCAAAAGAAAGCGATCGTGATCGGCTCGGCCGCCGCGATCATCATGCGTATCGTGCTGACGCTGGTGGCCGCCAAGCTGCTGATGCTGCCGTGGCTCAAGCTCATCGGCGCACTGCTGCTGGTGTACATCGGCGTGACCCTGTTGCTGCCGGAAGGCGAGGAAGAGGGGGACGGCAAGACCCATGGCAATCTGCTGACCGCAATCCGCACTATCATGATCGCCGACCTGGTCATGAGCCTGGACAATGTGGTGGCCGTGGCCGCCGCGGCGATGGGCGACACCACGCTGCTGGTGCTGGGCCTGGCGATCAGTATTCCGCTTGTGATTTTCGGCAGCACGCTGCTGCTCAAGGTCATCGAACGCTTCCCGCTCATCGTCTGGGTGGGCGCGGCGTTGTTGGGCTTCATCGCCGGCGAATTGCTGGTGGGTGATCCCGCCCTGCAGGAGCCGGTGGCGCGCATCGATGCGGCATTGGGCGTGACCCAGCACAGCTTCGCCCTCATGACCGGAGCGTTGGGCGCGGTGCTGGTACTGGCGATCGGCAAAGTTTTGCTGATGCGCCAGAAAGCTGACTGAAAGCTGAACTACAATAATACGTTGTTCCAAGCCCGCCGCCACGGCGGCGGGCCGGCCGGCACGGGGCCGGCCTTTATTTTGATAAATGCCTTCGGGGGTTCAAATTGCTTGAGTTTTTCCAGACGCTGAGTTGGGCAGCGGTATTCCAGATCATCCTCATCGACATCCTGCTCGGCGGCGACAACGCGGTGGTGATCGCGCTGGCGTGCCGCAACCTGGAGCCCAAGCAGCGCATGCAGGGCATCCTGTGGGGCACCGCCGGCGCCATCCTGCTGCGCGTGGTCCTGATCGCCTTTGCGCTGACCCTGCTGTCGATCCCGTTCCTGAAGGTGGTGGGCGGCCTGTTGCTGGTCTGGATCGGCGTCAAGCTGCTGGTGCCCGAGGATGACGCCCATGGCAACGTGAAGGGCGGCACATCCATCATCGCCGCCATCAAGACCATCATCATCGCCGACTTCGTGATGAGCCTGGACAACGTCATCGCCATCGCCGGCGCGGCCCAGAATGCTCACGCTGATCATCAGATCGGTCTGGTTATTTTCGGCCTGGTCGTGAGCGTGCCCATCATCATCTGGGGCAGCACGCTGGTCCTGAAGCTGATCGACCGCTATCCGCTGGTGGTGACTTTCGGCGCGGCGCTGCTCGGCTGGATCGCGGGCGGCATGCTGGTCACGGACGTGTTTGTCGAAGGTCAATTCGGCGTCCAGCCCACTGCGGTTAAAATCGGCGTAGAAATCTTCGGCGCCTTGCTCGTTGTTGTCCTTGGACGGTGGCTGGCAAGCCGCAAAACTGCCTCCAAGGAATCCGTACATGAGTCTGCGTAGATCCGCCGATCCCCAGCAATCCGAATCAGGCCTGAGCCTCCTGCAGGGCCTGTTCGTGCTGGCCATCCTGGGCGTCGTGGCGACGGTCATCGTCTCCCACTTCGTTCGATGACGCCTCGTGTCTCTGCCGCAACGCTTGGTCATCGCGACCCGCGCCAGCCGGCTTGCCCTGTGGCAAGCCGAGCATGTGCGCGATCGACTGCGCACGCTGTACCCGGCGTGCGCGGTTGAACTGCTCACCCTGACGACCCGAGGCGACCAGATCCTCGACCGCACCCTCTCCAAGGTGGGCGGCAAGGGGCTCTTCGTCAAGGAACTCGAAAACGCCCTGCTCGACGGGCGCGCCGATCTGGCCGTGCATTGTCTGAAGGACATGCCGGTCGATCTGCAGGCGCCGTTCGAACTGTGCGCCGTGCTCGATCGCGCCGATCCGCGCGATGCCTTCGTCTCCAATCGCTACGACACGCTGGCCGACCTGCCGGCCGGCGCCGTCGTCGGCACCTCCAGCCTGCGCCGCGAATCGCAGATCCGCGCGCGTTATCCGCACCTGGCGGTCAAGCCGCTGCGCGGCAACCTCGATACCCGTCTGGGCAAGCTCGACCGCGGCGAATACGATGCCATCGTGCTGGCCGCCGCCGGCCTGAACCGGCTGGGCCTGACGGATCGCATCCGTTGCCTGCTCGATCCCTCGGATTGCCTGCCGGCGGCCGGGCAGGGCGCCCTGACCATCGAGATCCGCGACGATCGCGACGATATGCGTGCCTGGCTGGCGCCGCTGAACGATGCCACCGCGACCGCGATCTCGCTGGCCGAACGCGCGGTGTCGCGCCGGCTGGGCGGCTCCTGTCAGGTGCCGCTGGCGGCCTATGCCGAAATCCACGGCGGCAGCCTGACGCTGCGCGCGCTGGTGGCGTCGCCCGACGGCACGCGCACCCTGCGCGCCGAGCGCAGCGGTCCGGTGGGCCAGGCGCAGGCGATCGGCGAGGCGGTCGCCGCCGAGTTGTTCGATGCCGGCGCCCAGGCCATTCTCGACGAGCTGTTGCAAGACGCATCCCCCGAGGACTGATGGACAGGGCCGCCGCCCAAGCGCCGCGCGTGGCCGTGCTGACACGGCCCGCCGGTCGCAACGAGGCCCTGGCCGACCGCTTGCGCGCCGCGGGCTGGACGCCCTGCATCCTGCCCGCGCTCGATATCCACCCCCTGTCCGTCGCCGCCACGGACCTGCCGCGGCCGGCGGACTACGACATGGTGGTGTTCGTCAGCGGCAATGCCGCCCGGCAATACCTGGATCAACTGGCCCGAGCGGATGGTCCGGCGCCCTGGCCCGTGGACGTGGCCGTCGCCACGGTCGGACCGGCCAGCGCCGCAGGGCTGGCGGGGCTGCCGGGTTTTGGCGCGAATACAACAGTCCTGCATCCCGGCGACCAGGCCGCCAGCCACGATTCCGAGGCGCTCTGGGAGGTCCTTTGCGGCCTGCCACGGCTGCCGTCGCGGGTGTTGGTGGTGCGCGGCACGCAGGGCCGGGACTGGCTCAGCGAACAATTGCAGTCACATGGCGTCTCCGTGACACGTCACGCGGCCTACCGGCGCCTGCCGGCACAATGGGACGAGTTCGAGCTTGCGCGCCTGCGGAGCTGGGCCGCGCAGGGCGTGCCGGCCACCTGGCTCATCACCAGCGGCGAGGGCGCGGACTCGGTGCGCGACCAGTTGCAGGCGGCCGGGCTGGCCGCCTGGTGGGGCGGTTGCGGCTTTGTCCTGACCCATCCTTCGCTGGCGCGGCGCGTGCCGTCGCCGGCATCTGATCCGGGTTCGCAAGCAATGGTAAAAATCTGCATGCCCAACGACGAGTCGATTTTCCAGGCTTTTGTTGCTGCTTGATTCGTTGCTTCGGACTGACACCGAATACAATCGCGTCATGACAGACAAGACTCCCGCTACCGATCCGGCCGTTAACCCGGCCGCCCCGGGCGCCAGCGCGCCCGCATCGGCCCCGGCCGATTCCGTCACGGCCCGTCCGGCCAAGCGCGGCAGTGGCCCCCTGGTCACTGCCCTCATCATCGTCATCCTGCTCGCCGTCGGGCTGGGCTATGCCCTGTGGCAGCAACGCACGCAGTTCGTCGCCGCCGGCCGTGAGGTCGCCTCGCGCCTGGACACGCTGGCCGCCGACGTGGCGCAGGCGCGCAAGGACACTCGCGAAGCCCTGGCCCTGGCGCAAGCCCAGGCCGGTCGCCTGGGTGACCTCGAAGACAGCGTGCGCGAGACCCAGAGCCAGTACAACGCCCTGCAACAGGCCTGGCAGAACTTCAACGACAGCGCGAGCGACGAACTGCTGGCCAACGACGTCGAGCGCCTGCTTACCATCGGCAGCCAGCAACTCCGGCTGGCCGGCAACGTCTCCAACGCCATCGTCGCGCTGGAAACCGCGCAATCGCGCCTGGCGCGAGCCGACCGCCCGCGCTTCTCCAGCTTGCAGCAGGCCATCAACGGCGACCTGGACCGCCTGCGCGCCGTGTCCACCGTCGACATTCCGGCGCAGTCAGCCCGCATCGAGCGCCTGACGGCCCTGGTCGGCAAGGCGCCGCTGCTGGTGCCGGACGCCGCCGCGCCCGGCATCGCCGCCGGCGAGACTCGCCCCGCGACCCCGGCCCCCGCCCCGGTCGACCCTCAGGCCGGCCTGCCGGCCGACGCGGCCTGGTGGCAGCGCTGGCGCGCCGAAGTGGCCTCGTGGCCGGGCCGTGCCGGCTCGGCGCTGGCACATGAGCTTGGCGGCCTGATCTCGATCCAGCGCGTTGACGAACCCGCGGCGCTGCTGCTGTCGCCGGAACAGGCCGACCAGGTGCGCGGCACGCTGCGCCAGCGTCTCTTGACCGTGCAACTGGCCATGCTGATGCGCCAGCCCGCGGTCTGGAAAAGCGAGCTCGACAACGTCGGCGCCACGCTGGCCAAGTACTTCGACACCCGTTCGCCTGACACAGTCGCGGCCCAGAACCTGGCCCGCGAACTGGCGCAGACCGATATCGCGGTGCGCATGCCCGACGTGTCCGACAGCCTGAACGCCGTGGCCGCGCTGCGCGCCGCCGGCTTCAAGACCAGCGATCAGGACTGAGGCCCATGCGTACCTGGTTCTGGACACTGCTGCTCGCCGTCATCGCCGTCGCCCTGGCGGTGGTGCTGCGTTCCCATTCCGGCAACGTGCTGCTGCTGGTCTGGCCGTGGCGCATCTCGATGTCGCTGACGCTGGCCGTGCTGCTGATCGTGGCCGCCTTCGTCGTGCTGTACGTCGGCCTGCGCCTGTTGGCCTGGCTGCTTGCCATCCCTGATCGCGTCCGCGCCTGGCGCGGCAAGCGCGCCCAGGCGCGCGATCACGAGTTGCTCGAGCGCGGCTGGATCGGCCTGCTCGAAGGCCGTTATTCGCACGCCGAAAAAGACCTGACCAAGTTGCTCGAGCAGACCAAGGTGCAGACCCGCCGCGTGCTGGCCGCGCTGTCGGCCGCCCGTGCCGCGCATGGCCTGGGGGAATTCGACCGCCGCGACCGCCTGCTGGCGACCGCGCAGGAGCAGGCCGGCACCGACCCCGGCCTGGTGGAAGCCACCGCGACGGTGTCAGCCGACATGCTGCTGGACCAGGGCCGCGCCGAGCGCGCGCTGGCCGTGCTGGCGCCGCTGGCCGACGGCGGCGCGCGCCACCTGCATACCATGCGCCTGCTGCTGCGCGCGCACACGGCCCTGCATCATGACGAACAGGTCTTCACGCTGGCGCGCGGCCTGCTGCGCCGCAATGCCCTGGCGCGCACCGAGGGCGACCATCTGATCGACGTGGCCGGCGCGGCGCGCTTGCGTGCGGCGGCCGCCAACGACGGCTGGCGCGCCATCTGGAAAGACCTCAAGGCCGAGGAGCGCCTGCTGCCCGAGATCGCGCTGGCCGGCGCCGCCTCCTTCGAAGCGGCCGGCGAGGCCAACGAAGCCGCCAAGGTGCTCGAGGCCGCCATCGCCGTCAAATTCAACCCCGCCCTGGTGGCAGCCTACGCGCGCTGCGACGCCGAGCAGGTCTCGCGCCGGCTGGCCAAGGCCGAGACCTGGCTGCAGCAGCGCCCCACCGATCCCGACCTGCTGACCGCGCTGGGCATGCTGTGCCTGAACGGCCAGTTGTGGGGCCAGGCCGAACGCTACCTGCTGCGCAGCCTGTCGCGCCGTAGCGATGCGCAGACGCACGCGCTGCTGGGCAGCCTGTACGACCGTCTCGACCGTCCGGCCGATGCGGTGCGCCACTGGCGCCTCGCCACCGCCGCCAGCATGGCGCTGCCCGTGCTGGCCGCCGACGCGGCGCTGCCGGCGGCGGATACCGGCTCGGACCCGTACCGCCTGGACGCCGAGGGCGGGTACGCGGTCGGCCTGTCGGATATCGACGCCGATATCGGCGGCGACTATCCCGCGTTGCCGCCGGCCGTGGCCGCGTCGGCGTCGGACTACGTGCTGGACCCGGACGCCCGCGCCAACAAGGAGCAGCAGGCGCGCGCGCTGGCGCCGGAAGATGCGCCGGTCGTCGGCGGCACCTCCGACATCGACGAATATTTCGACAGCGCGCCGATCCCGGCCGCGGCGTTCGACAGCCCCGTGCCGACGTATTCGCCGGCCCCGCCGGCCACTCCCAAGCCGGCCGCGCCCGCGGTGCCGGCCCCGACCACCAAGCCGCCGTTCAAGGACGACGGTTCGCTTTGATCCTCTTTCAGACTGACAAGGTTCCATCATGAGTTATGACCGCGTGTCCCCCGGCAAGAAGCTGCCGGAAGACTTCAATGTGATCATCGAGATCCCCATGAACGCCGACCCGGTGAAGTACGAGGTCGACAAGGAATCGGGCGCGATCTTCGTCGACCGCTTCATGCTGACGGCCATGCACTACCCGTGCAACTACGGCTATATCCCGCAAACGCTGTCGGAAGACGGCGACCCCGCCGACGTGCTGGTGCTGACCCCGTTCCCCATCCAGATCGGCGCCGTGGTGCGCTGCCGCGCCATCGGCGTGCTGGAAATGGACGACGAGTCGGGTGGCGACGCCAAGCTGCTGGCCGTGCCGATCGAAAAGCTCTACCCCCCGTACCGCAACATCAAGTCGTACGAAGACCTGCCGGCCGAAGACACGGCCCGCATCCAGCACTTCTTCGAGCACTACAAGGACCTGGAGAAGGGCAAGTGGGTCAAGGTCAAGGGCTGGAAGGGCGTTGACGCCGCCCACGAGGAAATCCTCAAGAGCGCCGAGCGCTACAACAAGGGCTGATCAGGCCTTGCGCCGCGCCGGTGTCGCACCGGCGGGCGCCTTCAGGCGGCGCGGCCGCGACGGCATGATGCCGATCGCCGCCGCGCCGTTGTCTTGCAGGCCCTGCAGATTCTGCGTCACCTGCGCCGCCGCCTCCTGAATGCGTTCCTGCAGCAGCGCCAGCCGCTTGGCGGGCGTGCGCGCCTCGGCGGCGATGAACACCAGGCTGCCCACCACCTTCTGGTCGGGCGTGAAGATCGCCGAGCCGATCCCCATCAGGCCCGGGTCGACCTCGCCGTGCGACACGCACACGCCGGCTGCGCGCAGCCGTTTGATGTTGGCGCGGAACGCATCCCAGTCCTCGCCCAGCCCGGCCTCGCGGATTTCGGCGGCGTGCCACAGCATCAGGTTGCGCAACTGGTAAGGCGGCAGATTGGCCAGGATGGGCTTGGCGGTGGCGCCGCGGAACATGGGGAAGGGGCGGCCGCGCGCGTAGCTGGATTCGATGGAATGGTCGGTCCAGTAGCGGTCCACGCACATGACCTTGTCGCCGTAGTAGCTGCACAGCATCAGGTTGGCGTTGAGTTCGTCGCCCGTGGCGCGCATGACGTCGCGGGCCGCGCGCATCAGCGGGTCGTGCTGGCGCAGGTGCCGGTCCAGCTCGATGATGCGCGAGCCGAGCACGTAGGCGCCGCCGGCGGTCGGCGCCAGCAGGCCGCTTTCGGTGAGTGACTTGAGATAGCGGTAGGCGGTGGCGCGCGAGCACTCCAGATGCGCCATGACGTCCTCCTGGAACGCGGCGGTGGTGTCGTCGCGGAAGAGGTCGAGGATGGACAACATGCGATCGGGAGTGCTCATTGCTGCTGACGCGCCTAGTGAATGTGGAAGCCGCCGTTGACGTCGACCACGATGCCGGTTGAGTAGGAGGACAGGTCCGAGGCCAGGAACAGAATGGCCTGCGCCACTTCGGCCGGGGAGCCGAAGCGTTGCAGCGGAATGCCCTGTTTGAGTTCTTGTTCCCAATTTTCGCCGAATTTGCCGAGCGTCATGTCGGTCTCGATGATGCCCGGCGCCACGCAGTTGGCGCGCACGCCGCGCGGGCCCAGTTCGCGCGCCAGCGCCTTGGTGAAACTGATCACGCCGCCCTTGGAGGCGGCATAGTGCGAACCGCCCAGCAGGCCGCCGCCGCGCAAGGCGGCGGTCGACCCCAGGTTGACGATGGCCGGGCGTCGCCCGCTTTCCAGCAACTGGGGCAGGGCGGCGCGCGTCACGTTGTACGTGCCTGTCAGGTTGACGTCGATCATGCGGCGGAACTCGTCCTCGGGCAGGTCCCAGATGCGGGTCGCGGCGACGATGCCGGCGTTGTTCACCAGCACGTCGATGCCGCCCAGCGCCCGCGCCGCCTGCGCCACGGCCTGCTCGCAGGAGGCGCTGCTCGACACGTCGCAGTGCAGATTGACGCGGCCGCCGGTGAGGCCGGCGTCGGCGTGGTCGGGATAATCGCGGTCCAGCACCGCGACGCTGGCGCCTTGCGCCAGGAATTGCGCGACGATGGCGGCGCCGATGCCACGGGGGTTGGCGCCCCCCGTGACGACGGCGCGCTTGCCTGCCAGCAGGCCGGGCGCGCCGCCGCTCATGGCTTCACCAGCGCGCAACCGCCCTGGTCCAGCGGACGGAACGCCTGTTCGGCGGGAATCTTGCGCACCAGCTTGTAGTAGTCCCAGTCGCGCTTGGATTCCGACGGCTTCTTCACCTGGAACAGGTACAGGTCGCGCATCACGCGGCCATCCTCGCGGATGCGGCCGTTCTCGGTCATGAAGTCGTTGATGGGCGTTTCGTGCATCTTCTTGAGCACCGCCTCCGAGGCGTCGGTGCCGGCCGCCTTGATCGCGTTCAGGTAGTGCAGGGTGGCGCTGTAGTTGCTGGCCTGCACCATCGACGGCATGCGGCCGGTGCGTTTGAAATAACGCTCGGACCACTGGCGCGCCTTGTCGTCCTGGTCCCAATAGAACGGCTCGACCAGGTTCAGGCCCTGGGCGTATTCCAGCCCGACGCTGCGCACGTCGACGATGCTCATGAAGAGCGCGGCCACGCGCTGCTTGCTGCCCATGATGCCGAATTCGAACGCCTGCTTGATGCTGTTGATGGTGTCGCCGCTGCCGTTGGCCAGGCCGATCACCTGCGCCTTGGAGGCCTGCGCCTGCAGCAGGAACGACGAGAAGTCGGCGCTGGCGATGGGGTGGCGCACGCTGCCGACCACCTGGCCGCCCTTGGCCTTGACCACCGCCATGGCGTCGCGTTCGAGTGAATGGCCGAAGGCATAGTCGGAGGTGATGAAGAACCAGCTCTTGCCGCCGTCTTCCATGACGCCGCTGGCCACGCCGGTGGCGTAGGCGTAGGTGTCGTAGGTCCAGTGCATGCCGTTGGGCGAGCAGGCCTTGCCGGTCAGGTCGGCCGAGCCGGCGCTGGTGAAGATCACCACGCGCTTCATCTGGCGGGTCAGGTCCTGCACCGCCAGCGCGATGGCCGAGTTCGGCACGTCCAGGATCAGGTCGACCTTTTCGTTCTCGTACCAGCGCCGCGCGATCGAGACGCCGATGTCCACCTTGTTCTGGTGGTCGGCGGACACCACCTCGATGGGTTTGCCCAGCACCTTGCCGCCGAAATCCTCGACGGCCATCTTCACGGCCTCGACGCCGAACTTGCCGGACAGGTCGGCCATCATGCCGGACTGGTCGCCCAGCACGCCGATCTTGACGACGTCGTCGGATACCTGGGCCTGGGCCGACAGTGAAACGGCGCCCAGCGCGCAGGCGGCCAGGCAATGCTTGAAACGGATCTTCATGGTTTTGTCTCCTCGGGGGCTTGTATCTTGGCGCGCCGCCCTGTGCCGGGCGGTCGCGCGGGGTCTTGCCGGGGCGTGCCTATTCCAGCGTCTGGCCGGCGTAGGCGTCGATGAACAGGTTGGGTTTCAGGAAGAAGCTCAGCACCAGCGCGCCATGCGGAGCCCGGGCCACGTGGCGGTTGCCGCGCGGGCGCCAGACGTAGTCGCCGGCGCGCACTTCGCCTTCGGCGTCGACGATCGAGCCTTCCAGCACATAGGTCTGCTCGACCTCGACATGTTCATGCAGCGGCAGCTCGGTGCCGGGTTGCCAGCGGAACAGCGCGGTCAGCAGGCCGGACTCCTTGTCCTGCATCAGCACCTTCATGTCGATGCCTTCGACCTGCGTGGGCTTCCACGGCAGTTCATCCACTTTCAGGAAGCGCGATGCCAGTGGCGGCAGCGCGTTGGCCGCAGGGCAGCCAGGGGTTTCGAGGGCCATGATGTCTCCTAGCCAAAACTCGTTATGGAAGAAAAACTAAAAATCTTGTTATTGAGTGTTTAAAAATAGTCGCGTATATTGAGATTTATGTCAATCACGTTTTCCTGCAGGGACGGCGGATCGACACGAGCCGGGCCAGGGATGCCGAGCCTCGGGAAGCCTTTCCCGACGCGGATGTTCCGAGAGATCCGGCGCCTATAAGACAAGGAGACAAGCTTGAATCAGGACTATCTGGGCCAGACCTTCGGGTTGGCCGGGCGCACGGCGCTGGTGACGGGGGGCGCGCGCGGGCTGGGGTATGCGATCGCCGCCGGCCTGGGCCGGGCGGGCGGGCGCGTGGTGATCAACGATCTGTCGCAG
Source organism: Achromobacter sp. SIMBA_011 (assembly GCF_046535435.1). Classification (NCBI taxonomy): domain Bacteria; kingdom Pseudomonadati; phylum Pseudomonadota; class Betaproteobacteria; order Burkholderiales; family Alcaligenaceae; genus Achromobacter; species Achromobacter sp. SIMBA_011. The sequence continues at coordinate 96,643 of NZ_JAWRWN010000009.1, forward strand.
GCCGCCTGCGACGCCGCTTGCGCGCAACTGGCCGCGGCCGGCATCCCGGCGCGCAGCGCGGTGTTCGACGTGGCCGACGGCGCCGCCGTGGCCGCGGCCATCGCGCAACTGGAAACCGATGGCGTGGCCATCGACGTGCTGGTCAGCAATGCCGGCAACCAGAACCGCAAACCGGTGGTCGAGATGGCGCCCGCCGAATGGCAGGCGCTGCAGAACGTGCACGTGAATGGCGCTTTCCATTGCGCCCGCGCGGTGCTGCCGGCGATGGCGGCGCGCGGCTTCGGCCGCATCGTGCTGATGTCATCCGTCGCCGGCCAGGCCACCATGCCGAACATCGCGGCCTACGCCACCGCCAAGGGCGCCATCGCGGCGTTTACCCGCGCGCTGGCGGTCGAGTATGGCGGCCAGGGCATCACCTGCAACGCATTGGCGCCGGGCTTCGTGCGCACCGACTTCACCCAGGGGCTGCAGGACAATCCGCAGTTCCAGTCGTTCCTGTCGACGGCGGTGCCGGTGGGGCGCTGGGCCACGCCTGAGGACATCGCGCCGGCGGTGGTGTACCTGGCTTCGCCGGGGGCTTCGTTCGTCAATGGCCACGTGTTGGCGATCGACGGCGGCCTGCTGGCCCGCATGTAGGAGGACGGCCATGAGTACCCAAGCGGTGCTGTCCGCCCAGGGGCTGGTCAAGCGGTTCGGCGGATTCAATGCCGTCGACGGCGTGTCCCTGGCCCTGCGGGAAGGTTCCATTCATGCCTTGATCGGCCCCAACGGCGCCGGCAAGACCACCTGCTTCAACCTGCTGACCAAGTTCCTGACGCCCGACCAGGGCGCAATCCATTATCGCGGCCGCGACATCACCGCGCTGGCGCCGGAGCAGATCGCGCGCCTGGGCATCGTGCGCTCGTTCCAGATTTCGGCGGTGTTCCTGGGGCTGACCGTGCTGCAGAACATGCGCGTGGCGCTGATGCGCCAGCATGGCGACGGGATGCGGTTCTGGCGCAGCCGTCGCAGTGTCGATCGCCTCAACGACCAGGGCCTGGCCCTGCTGGAGGCGGTCGGTCTGGCGGGCCTGGCCGACACCACGGCGGCCCTGTTGCCCTACGGCCGCAAGCGGGCGCTGGAAATCGCCATGACGCTGGCCCTGGAGCCTGAAGTGATGCTGCTGGACGAGCCGATGGCCGGCCTCGGCCAGGAAGACGTGGCGCGTATCGCGGCGCTGATCCGGCGCGTGTCGGCCAATCGCAGCATCCTGATGGTGGAGCACAACCTGTCGGTGGTCGCCGACCTGTCCGACACCATCACGGTGCTGGCGCGCGGCGCGGTGCTGGCGCAGGGCGACTACGCCACGGTATCGCGCGATGAGCGCGTCATTACCGCCTATATGGGCGCTGAAGAGGGGGACGACTGATGCTGTCGATCAAGGACCTCAACGCCTGGTATGGCGAATCGCATGTGCTGCACGGCGTCGACATCGACGTGCGGCGCGGCGAACTGGTCACGATCCTGGGCCGCAACGGCGCGGGCAAGACCACCACGCTGCGCGCCGTCATGGGCATCCTGGACAAGCGCCGCGGCTCGATCCTGTTGAATGGCCAGGAAACCGTGGGCATGGCGCCGCACCGCATCCCGCGGCTGGGCGTGGTGTATTGCCCGGAGGAACGGGCGGTGTTCCGCAGCCTGGACGTGACCGAGAACCTGCTGCTGCCGCCGCGCCTGGCCGACGGCGGCATGTCGCTGGACGAGATCTACACCCTGTTTCCCAACCTGCGCGAACGCAGCGGCAGCTCTGGCGGCAACCTGTCGGGCGGCGAGCAGCAGATGCTGGCGATCGCCCGCATCCTGCGCACCGGCGCCCAGTTGATCCTGCTGGACGAGCCCACCGAGGGGTTGGCGCCGGTGATCGTGCAGCAGATCGGGCAGGCCATCCGCACGCTCAAGGAGCGCGGCTTCACCATCGTGCTGGTCGAGCAGAATTTCCGCTTCGCCACCAAGGTGGCCGACCGCCACTACGTGATGGAGCATGGCCGCGTGGTCGACCAATTGTCGGCGCAAGAGGCGCGCAACGATCCCGAGCGGATCGCGCGCCGCCTGGGCGTCTGAGGGGAGAATCCTGTGTTCGAAATTTTTGGCGTGCCGTCCACGGCACTGTTCGGCCAGCTCCTGCTCGGCCTGATCAACGGTTCGTTCTACGCCTTGCTCTCGATCGGGCTGGCGGTGATCTTCGGCCTGTTGAACATCATCAACTTCGCCCATGGCGCGCAGTACACGGCGGGCGCGTTCCTGGCCTGGATGCTGCTGAACTACCTGGGCGTGAACTACTGGGCCGCGCTGGTGCTGGTGCCGCTCATCATGGCGGCGTTCGCCATCGTGGTCGAGCGCGTGCTGATCTCGCGCACCTACCGCATGGACCATCTGTACGGGTTGCTGCTGACCTTCGGGCTGGCGCTGCTGATTGAAGGTGGGCTGCGCCAGGCCTATGGCGTGTCGGGATTGCCATACACCATCCCCAAGGCGCTGACGGGCGGGGTCAACCTGGGCTTCATGTTCCTGCCGTGGTACCGCGGCTGGGCGGTGGTGGTGTCGCTGGTGCTGTGCCTGGCGGTGTGGGTGCTGATCGAGAAGACCCGGGTCGGCGCCATGCTGCGCGCGGCCACCGAGAACCCGACCATCGTGCGCTCGTTCGGCATCAACGTGCCGCTGTTGATCACGCTGACCTACGCGCTCGGCGTGGCGCTGGCGTCGGTGGCCGGCGTGATCGCCGCGCCCATCTACCAGGTCAGCCCGATGATGGGCTCGAACCTGGTGGTGGTGGTGTTCGCGGTGGTGGTGATCGGCGGCATGGGTTCCATCATGGGCGCCATCGTCAGCGGTTTCGGGCTGGGCATCATCGAGGGGCTGACCAAGGTGTTCTATCCGGAGGCCGCCAACCTGGCGATCTTCCTCATCATGGTGCTGGTGCTGCTGTGCAAGCCTGCCGGCCTGTTCGGCAAGCCGCTGCAGGTGCAGAACGTGCTGGCGGCCGAAGCCACGCGCGAACCGGTGCAACTGGGCCGTCGCGCCATGCGCTGGTGCATGGCGATCCTGGCGCTGGCTGCGCTGGCCGCGCCCTGGTTCGTCTATCCCACGTTCCTGATGAAGGTGCTGTGCTTCGCGCTGTTCGCCGCAGCCTTCAACCTGCTGGTGGGCTACGTCGGCCTGCTGTCGTTCGGCCATGCGGCCTTCTTCGGCGCGGCGGCCTATGCCACCGGCATTGTCATGAAGCTGCTGGGCGCCACGCCCGAACTTGGCCTGCTGGCCGGCGTGCTGACCGGCGGCCTGCTGGGACTGGCGTTCGGCGCCATCGCGATCCGGCGCCAGGGCATCTACTTCGCGATGATCACACTGGCGCTGTCGCAATTGGTGTACTTCATCGCGGTGCAGGCGGGTTTCACCGGCGGCGAGGACGGCCTGCAGAGCGTGCCGCGCGGCAAGCTGTTCGGTCTGTTCGACCTGGACAGCGTGATGCCGATGTATTACTTCACGCTGGCGGTGTTCGCCCTGGGATACGCCTTCGTGCTGCGGGTGTTGAACTCGCCGTTCGGCGAGGTGATCCGTTCCGTGCGCGACAACGAGCAGCGGGCCCGCTCGCTGGGCTATTCGACGTCGCGCTACAAGCTGCTGGCGTTTACGTTGTCGGCCTCGGTAGCGGGGTTGGCCGGCGGGCTCAAGGTGCTGGTGTTCGGCGTGGCCTCGCTGACCGACGTGCACTGGCACGCCAACGGCGAAGTGGTGCTGATGGCGCTGCTGGGCGGCATTGGCACGGTGTTTGGTCCGCTGGCCGGCGCCTTCACCTTCGTGTCGCTGCAGAATTACCTGGCGCCGCTGGGCTCCTGGGTGCTGATCGTGCAGGGGGCTATCTTCATCCTGTGCGTCCTGTTGTTCCGCGACGGCATCATGGGGCTGGTGTCGCGCGCCTGGCTTGCCGTCGCCCGTTCGAAAAAGGAGTCGTGATGTTCCTGCATGTCGTAATGCTGCAATTGTCCGGCGCCGCCGATGCGCGCTTTCATGACCGGGTGCGGGGCTACTGCGACCGCATCCTGGCCGAATGCGACGGCGTGGCGGGCTATGCCTTCCGGCCCAACCAGGCCGGCCGTTCGGACGGACTGACCCACGCGGTGGTGGCGGCGTTCAGTGACGCCGCCGCCCACGACCGCTACCAGGTGTCGGCCGCCCACCAGGAAATGAAGGCCTACATGGCGGATTTCATCGAGCGCCTGGTGGTGTTCGATGGGGAAATCCCTACAATTTGCTGAATATTTCCGCCGTCCCGGAACGGGATACACTCGCGAATGATTTTTGCCATCGGACCGTTCCACCCGTCATAGGTTGATAGATCATGGACTACGTATTGCCTCCCCAGCCGCTGACCGCGGTTCCCGTTGCCGGCAGCGCCGCGCTGTTTCCGGTGCGCCGCGTCTACTGCGTCGGCCGCAACTATGCCGAGCACGCCAAGGAAATGGGCTTCACCGGCCGTGAAGATCCGTTCTTCTTCTGCAAGCCCGCCGACGCCGTGCTGAGCGTGGCCGACGGCGAAACCGGCAAGATGCCGTATCCGCCCAAGACCTCCAACCTGCACTACGAAATGGAGCTGGTGGTGGTGCTGGGCAAGGGCGGCCGCGACATCCCGGTGGAACAGGCCAACGACTGCGTCTGGGGTTACGCCCTTGGCCTGGACATGACCCGCCGCGATCTGCAGGGCGAGATGAAGAAGCAAGGCCGTCCCTGGGAAGTGGGCAAGGCCTTCGATCTGTCGGCGCCGCTGGGCCCGATCCATCCGCGCAGCGTGGTCGGCACGCTCGACAAGGGCGCCATCTGGCTCGACGTCAATGGCCAGCGCAAGCAGGCCAGCGACATCTCGCAGATGATCTGGAACGTGCCGGAAAGCATCGCCTACCTGTCGGGCCTGTTCGAACTGCAGCCTGGCGACATCATCTTCACCGGCACGCCGGAAGGCGTGGGCGCCGTGGTGCGGGGCGATGTCATCACCGGCGGCGTTGAGGGACTGGGTGAACTGCGGGTGCAGATCGTTTAAAGTACGCCCCGGAATCTTTTCCCCACATTTCAGGAGCGCAGCATGCGCAGCAAGATCGTGCTGACCGCCTTCGTCGTGTTCGGCTTCGTACTCGCCGGTTGCAATACCGTGGCGGGCATGGGCAAGGACATGTCGCGGGCCGGCAACGCCATCACCAACGCCGCCGACAAATAATCGTCAGGCACCGGTGATAAAAAAGCCCCTTGATCGCTCAAGGGGCTTTTTCTTTGGAGACGCCGTCCCGGGGAGGCGGCGTCCGCCCACGGCGGTGGGCGCGGCGTGGAGACTCAGCCGCGAGGGTTCACAGCACGTCCCCGGCGTAGTCCGCCAGGCGCGAGCGCTCGCCGCGCTGCAAGGTTACGTGGCCCGAGTGCGGCCAGCCCTTGAAGCGGTCGACCACGAACGTCAGGCCCGAACTGCCTTCGGTCAGGTACGGCGTGTCGATCTGGGCGATGTTGCCCAGGCAGATCACCTTGGTGCCGGGGCCGGCGCGCGTCACCAGCGTCTTCATCTGCTTGGGCGTCAGGTTCTGGGCCTCGTCGATGATCAGGTACTTGTTCAGGAAGGTGCGCCCGCGCATGAAGTTCAGCGACTTGACCTTGATGCGCGACCGGATCAGGTCCATGGTGGCGGCGCGCCCCCAGTCGCCATTGCCTTCGCCTTCGCCCATGTTCAGCACGTCGAGGTTGTCTTCCAGCGCGCCCATCCAGGGGAGCATCTTCTCTTCCTCGGTGCCGGGCAGGAAGCCGATGTCTTCACCAACGGGCACCGTGACGCGGGTCATGATGATCTCGGTGTAGCGCTTGGTCTCCAGGACCTGGGTGATGCCGGCCGCCAGCGCCAGAAGCGTCTTGCCCGTGCCCGCCTGGCCCAGCAGCGACACGAAGTCGCATTCCGGGTTCATCAGCAGGTTCATGGCGAAGTTCTGCTCGCGGTTGCGCGCGGTGATGCCCCAGACGTTGTTCTTGCCGTGGGTGTAGTCGCGCAGCGTCGCCAGCACCGCCATCTTGCCGCTGACCTCGCGCACCTGGGCGTACAGCGGCATCTGGCCTTCGAAGTAGACGAACTGGTTGACCACGAACTGCGAACACAGCGGGCCGTGGATGCGGTAGAAGGTGGTGCCGCCCTGTTGCCAGGACTCGACGTCCTTGCCGTGCTTGTTCCAGAAATCCTCGGGCAACTGCATCACGCCCGAGTACATCAGGTCCGAGTCTTCCAGGACGTGGTCGTTGAAGTAGTCTTCCGCGGCCATGCCCAGCGCGCGCGCCTTCAGGCGCATGTTGATGTCCTTGGACACCAGCACGACTTCACGCTGCGGGTATTTTTCCTGCAGCGCGCGCACCACGCCCAGGATCTGGTTGTCGGCCTTGCCCATGGGCAGGTCCGACGGCAGGGTGCTGTGGATGGCGGTGGTCTGGAACATCAGGCGCCCGGTGGCGTCCTTGTTGCCCAGCTTGGCCAGTTCCAGGCCTTCGTCCAGTTGGGTGGCGTCCTGCACCAGGGCGTCGAGCGAACGACTGACCTGGCGAGCGTTGCGCGCCACTTCGGACATGCCCTTTTTCTGGTGGTCCAGTTCTTCGAGCGTCATCATCGGCAGGAAGATGTCGTGCTCTTCGAAGCGGAACAGCGAGCTGGGGTCGTGCAGCAGCACGTTGGTGTCCAGCACGAACAGCTTGCGCGGCTCGTTCTGGGCGCGCGGCTTGGCGCGCTTGGCCGGGGTCGCGGCGGGCTTGGCCTGGCGCGCCTGGGCGCGCGGCGCCGGCGCGGCGGGGGCCGGCGGCGGCACCTGGCGGGCCGGGATCTGGGCCTTGCGGGCGGGAGGGGCCATGCCGTCGAGTTCGGGCTGGACCAGCAGCTCGTCCTCGTCGTCTTCGGCCAGGACGGCCTGGGTGTTCGACCGCGCAGCGGCGGTCTTGGTGCTGCGGGCCTGCGCCCGGGCGTTATCGCCCGAGGGGAAGGTCAGGATGGCTGCGGGGCGGGTGGGCAACTTCGGAAGCGGCATATGCGTCACTCTCCAGTATGGGCCGGCTATGGCACCTGACGGGTATTCCTGTGCACGGCTAACCGATGCTCTTGGCGGCCTGCAGGACTTCCTTGGCGTGGCCCGGGACCTTCACCCCGCGCCACTCCTGCACCAGCACGCCATAAGCGTCGATCAGAAAGGTGCTGCGCTCGATGCCGCGCACCTGTTTGCCGTACATGTTCTTCTGCTTGATGACGCCGTACAGATTGCACACGGTTTCGTCGGCGTCGGAGATGAGAGGGAAAGGAAGCTCGTACTTGGCCTTGAAGTTCTCGTGCGACTTCAGCGAATCGCGCGAGATTCCGACCACCACGGCGCTGGCCGACAGGAAGTCGGCGTGCAGGTCGCGGAAATCCTGGCTCTCGGTGGTGCAGCCAGGGGTGTTGTCCTTGGGATAGAAGTACAGGATCACGGCGCGACCCTGGCACTGCTCCAGGCTGATCGGCCCGATGGTGCTTTCAGCGGTGAACAGCGGGGCGGGCTTGCCGATGATGGGCATCATCATGTCTGGGGGTCTCCGTTGGGGGGGATGAGGGCGACGACCACGCGCCGGCCCTCCGCCATCAGGATGTTGTAGGTGCGCGAGGCGGCGTGGGTGTCCATGATTTCCACGCCGATGCCGGCCGCCAACAGGGGACGCAGCACCTCGGGGCGCAGGAACTGTTGCCGGCCGCCCGTGCCGACCAGCAGCACTTCCGGCGCATTGGCCGGGCGGCTGGGGGTGGCTTCGGGTTCGTCCAGGAACGCCAACGGGTCGCGGACGGGTTCGGACAATCCGGCCGCCTGACGCAAGAGGGTGGGGGTGATGTCGGCCGGCGACTGAACGGGCCAAGGGGTAACTTCGCCTTCGGGGCCAAAAGCGACCGAGGAGGAAAAACGTACCTGGTTGACCTCGATATAACCGTCACCGTAGGCGGTGACGGTGTTCAGGGCGGCCGTCGCAGGATCGGTATGCAGCTTCAATAAATACTCCGGCTTTATGGCTCCGATAATAGCGCATCAGGATGGCCGTATGTTGCAAAGGGAATACCCCCACGCTTCACTCGCTGCGCTCGCTCTCTGCCCCCCGCGGGGAGGCTGCCCGCCGTTGGGGGCGGCCCGGCGGGAGGGTGGGCATTTTTGCCACCAAATTTGCCATCAAGCAGGCCCTATTTTTGTTCCATTTGCCGCCCAGGCGTCCTTGCGCTAGATTACAGGGTTTTGCTGCGCCGCAAACGTGTGCTGGCGCGGCTTTTGAGCCCGTTTCCCCTTCGCGCCCTCGCGCCCTGGATTTTTGCCCCTTCGCCCCCTAAGGATTCCCATCATGAGGAAGTTCTCTCGCATTGAGCGTTTGCCCCCGTACGTTTTCAACATTACCGGCGAGCTCAAGATGGCAGCCCGTCGGCGCGGCGAGGACATCATCGACATGTCGATGGGCAATCCGGACGGCGCCACTCCCAAGCACATCGTCGACAAGATGGTCGAGGCCACCATCCGCCCGACCACCCACGGCTACTCGGTGTCCAAGGGCATCCCGCGCCTGCGCAAGGCCATCTGCGACTGGTACCAGCGCCGCTATGCGGTCGAGTTCGACCCCGATTCCGAAGCCATCGTCACCATCGGCTCCAAGGAAGGCCTGGCGCACCTGATGCTGGCCACCCTGGACCGCGGCGACACGGTGCTGGTGCCCAACCCCAGCTACCCGATCCACATCTACGGCGCGGTCATCGCCGGCGCCAACATCCGCTCCGTGCGCATGACGCCGGGCGTGGACTTCTTCGAGGAACTCGAGCGCGCCGTGCGCGAATCGATTCCCAAGCCCAAGATGATGGTGCTGGGCTTCCCCAGCAACCCGACCGCCCAGTGCGTCGACCTGTCGTTCTTCGAGCGCGTGGTGGCCCTGGCCAAGGAACACGACATCCTGGTGGTGCACGACCTGGCCTATGCCGACATCACCTTCGACGGCTATGTCGCCCCCTCGATCATGCAGGTGCCCGGCGCGCGCGATGTCGCGGTCGAGTTCTTCACCATGAGCAAGAGCTACAACATGGCGGGCTGGCGCATCGGCTACATGGTCGGCAACCGCGAGCTGGTCGGGGCGCTGGCGCGCATCAAGAGCTATCACGACTACGGCACGTTCACGCCGATCCAGGTGGCTTCGATCGCCGCCCTGGACGGCCCGCAGGACTGCGTGAACGAGATCGTGGCGCAGTACCAAAGCCGCCGCGACGTGCTCGCGCGCGGTCTGCACGAAGCAGGTTGGAATGTGGAAATTCCCAAGGCGTCCATGTACATCTGGGCGCAGATCCCCGAACCCTACCGGGCGATGGGCTCTTTGGAGTTTGCCAAGCGCGTCCTGTCGGATGCGAAAGTGGCCGTGTCCCCCGGGATCGGCTTCGGCGAGTATGGCGACGAATACGTGCGCTTCGCTCTTATCGAAAACGAGCAGCGCACCCGCCAGGCGGTGCGCGGCATCAAGGATATGTTCCGCAAGGACGGCTATAGGTAAGGTCCCCCCCGAAGCGCTGCGCGCTTCCCCCCGGGGGGGCATGCTGGCGGACCGGCGGAGCCGGATCCGCGGCATCCCGCTCGGGGAGGGCGCCCGTGGACTGTATGCAGCCGTTATTGCGTGAGTGTTTGGAGAACCGAAATGAATTCCCCTCAACGCCCGCCCGCCGAGGGCGCCGCGATGAATCCCATGAAAGTGGGCCTGCTCGGCCTGGGCGTGGTTGGCGGCGGCACCTGGACGGTGCTGTCGCGCAATGCGGAAGAGATCGCGCGCCGCGCCGGTCGCCGCATTGAAGTGACCCGCGCCGCCGTGCGCGACGTGCCCAAGGCGCGCGCCCGCGTCGGCGACACGCTGCCCGTGGACACTGACGTGCACGCGCTGGTGCGCGATCCCGAGATCGACATCGTGGTCGAGCTGATCGGCGGCGATACCCTGGCGCGCGAGCTGGTGCTGGAAGCCATCGCCAACGGCAAGCACGTGGTCACCGCCAACAAGGCGCTGCTGGCCAAGCACGGCAACGAGATCTTCGCCGCGGCTTCCGAGCGCGGCGTGATGGTGGCGTTCGAAGCCGCCGTCGCCGGCGGTATCCCCATCATCAAGGCCATCCGCGAAGGCCTGACCGCCAATCGCATCCAGTGGGTCGCCGGCATCATCAACGGCACCACCAATTTCATCCTGTCGGAAATGCGCTCGCGCGGCCTGCCGTTCGCCGACGTGCTGGCCGAAGCCCAGCGCCTGGGCTACGCCGAGGCCGATCCGACCTTCGACGTGGAAGGCGTCGACGCCGCGCACAAGCTGACGCTGCTGGCCTCGCTGGCCTTCGGCGTGCCGGTGCAGTTCGACCGCGCCTACATCGAAGGCATCTCGCAACTGGCCGCCGAGGACATCGAGCACGCCGAGCGCCTGGGCTACCGCATCAAGCTGCTGGGCATCACCAAGCGCCGCGCCGACGGTATTGAGCTGCGCGTGCATCCCGCGCTGGTGCCGGCCGAGCGTCTGCTGGCCAACGTCGAAGGCGCCATGAACGCGGTGCTGGTCAAGGGCGACGCCGTCGGCCCGACGCTGTACTACGGCCAGGGCGCCGGCGAAGAGCCGACCGCTTCGGCGGTGGTGGCCGACCTGGTCGACGTGACCCGCCTGCATACCGCCGATCCGGGCAACCGCGTGCCGCACCTGGCGTTCCAGCCGGACGCCATGGCCGACACGCCGATCCTGCCGATCGAGCAGGTCAGCACCTCCTACTACCTGCGCCTGCGCGTGGACGACCAGCCGGGCGTGCTGGCCGACATCGCGCGCCTCCTGGCCGACCGGTCGATCTCGATCGGCTCGATGATCCAGCAGCCCTCGCACATCGGCGGCGCGGACATCATCTTCCTGACGCACGAGGCGGTGGAAGGCAACGTCAACCAGGCCATCGAGCGCATCGAGGCCTTGCCGTTCGTGCGGTCCAAGGTCACGCGCCTGCGCGTGGAGCATTTGGCATGAGGAAGGCTCACCCCCGAAGCGCCTGCGGCGCTTCCCCCTCAAGGGGGCGCCGGCGGCGGCCCGGCGGAGCCGGCTCCGCGCGGCCTGGCTCGGCGGGATGCCGTGCATTGTGGAGTTTCTGATATGAAATACATCTCAACCCGTGGGGGCATGGCGCCCCAGCCGTTTTCCGACATCCTGCTAGAAGGGCTGGCGCCGGACGGCGGCCTGGCCGTGCCGGAGCAACTGCCGCAGATCTCGGCCGAGACGCTGGAATCGTGGCGCGGCCTGCCGTACGCCGACCTGGCGTTCGAAGTGCTGTCGCGCTTTGCCACCGATATTCCGGCCGAGGACCTGCGCCGCCTGACCCGCGCCGCCTACACCTCGCAGATCTTCAACAGCGAAGACATCGTCCCGCTGCGCCCGCTGAACGACGGCCTGTCGCTGCTGGGGCTGTCCGAAGGCCCGACGCTGGCCTTCAAGGACATGGCCATGCAGTTCCTGGGCCAGGTGTTCGAGTACGTGCTGACCCGGCGCGGCACCACGCTCAACATCGTTGGCGCCACCTCGGGCGACACCGGTTCGGCGGCCGAATACGCGCTGCGCGGCAAGCGCGGCGTGGCCGTGTTCATGCTGTCGCCGCACGGCCGCATGAGCGCGTTCCAGCGCGCCCAGATGTACTCGCTGCAGGACGAGAACATCCACAACATCGCCGTGCGCGGTGTGTTCGACGAAGCGCAGGACATCGTCAAGGCGCTGGCCGGCGACCTGGCTTTCAAGGCCAAGTACCGCCTGGGCGCGGTCAACTCGATTAACTGGGCGCGCATCGCCGCCCAGGTGGTGTACTACTTCCACGGCTGGCTGCGCGCCACCGGCAAGCCGGGCCAGCAGGTCTCGTTCACGGTGCCCTCGGGCAACTTCGGCAATATCCTGTCGGGCCACATCGCCCGCGGCATGGGCCTGCCGGTGCGTCGCCTGGTGCTGGCCACCAACGAGAACAACGTGCTGGAAGAGTTCTTCCGCACCGGCATCTATCGCCCGCGCCCGGCCGAGCAGACCTACGCCACCTCCAGCCCGTCGATGGACATTTCGCGCGCCTCGAACTTCGAGCGCTTCGTGTTCGACCTGGTCGGCCGCGATGCCGACCGCGTCAAGGCGCTGTGGGCCGACATGGCGCGCGACGGTTTCTTCGACCTGTCGGCGCTCAAGCCGCGGTTCGAGGCGCAGTACGGCTTCGTCTCGGGCGCCAGCTCGCACGAAGACCGCCTGGCCACGATCCGCTCGCTCTACGACCAGACCGGCGTGCTGGTCGATCCGCATACCGCCGACGGCGTCAAGGTCGCGCGCGAGCACGTCGAGCCCGGCGTGCCGATGCTGGTGCTGGAAACCGCCTTGCCGGCCAAGTTCTCGGAAACCATCGAGGCCGCCCTGGGCCGTCCGGCCACGCCGCCGGGCAACCTGGCAAACCTGGAATCCTTGCCGCAGCGCGTCGAAGTCATGGACTGCGACGCCGCCGCCGTGCGCCGCTATATCGAGGCGCACGCCAAGGTGTAAAGGCAGCTTGCGGTTGTATGGGGTTGCAACCCCTCGCGGTGTGAACCGCGAGGGGTTTTTTACTTTCATACGCATTTTGGCCACATGCCGTCACTTTTTTTGGGCGCGCATCCGATACAGTGAATTCACCATTCACACGCGGAGAACACGCCCATGAACCTGAAGACCATGACGTTGGCCCTGGTGGTGACCGGAGTAGGGGTGCTGGCCGGATGCTCGTCGCCCTCGGTTATTCAGCAACGGGACGGGACCTCGACCGTGACGCCCGACGAGCCGACCTATGACAAGAAATCCGGCATGTACGAGTACGACAAGGACGGCAAGAAGGTCCAGATCAACAAGGACGATGTGAAGTCCATCGAAGAGGTCAAGTAAGCCCTTCGCCGGATCCCGACGAAAAAAAAGCCCCGGCTCAGGCCGGGGCTTTTTGTTGGGCGAACGCCGGGCTTACTTGCCCGCGTCCTCGGCGTGGTAGCGGCCCACGCGCTCGACTTCGTTCTTCGAGCCCAGGATCACGCTGACGCGCTGGTGCAGCTTGTCCGGCTGGATGTCGAGGATGCGCTGCGTGCCGTTGATCGCCGCGCCGCCGGCCTGTTCGATGAGGAAGCTCATCGGGTTGGCTTCGTACATCAGGCGCAGCTTGCCGGCCTTGCCCGGCTCGCGCGCATCCCAGGGGTACATGAAGATGCCGCCGCGGGTCAGGATGCGATGCACGTCGGCCACCATCGAGGCGATCCAGCGCATGTTGTAGTCCTTGCCCAGGGGGCCGGTGGAACCGGCCAGGCAGTCGTCGATGTAGCGCTTGACCGGGGCGGCCCAGTGGCGCATGTTCGACATGTTGATGGCGAATTCCTTGGTGTCTTCGGGCACGCGGATGTTTTCGTGGGTCAGCACCCACGAGCCCATTTCGCGGTCCAGCGTGAAACCGACCACGCCGTTGCCGATGGTCAGCACCAGCATGGTCTGCGGGCCGTAGACGGCATAGCCGGCCACCACCTGCTTGTTGCCCGGCTGCAGGAAGTCGGCCTCACAGACCGGCGCGCCCGACACGTTGTGCGGGGCGTGCAGCACCGAGAAGATGGTGCCGATCGACACGTTCACGTCGATGTTCGAGGAGCCGTCCAGCGGATCGAACAGCAGCAGGTATTCGCCCTTGGGGTAACGGTTCGGAATCAGGTGGATGGTCTCCATCTCTTCCGAGGCCATGGCCGCCAGGTGGCCGCCCCATTCGTTGGCTTCGAGCAGGATCTCGTTGGACAGCACGTCCAGCTTCTTCTGCACTTCGCCCTGCACGTTCTCGCTTTCGAGGCTGCCCAGGACGCCGCCGAGCGCGCCCTTGCTGACCGCGTGGCTGATCGCCTTGCAGGCGCGCGCCACCACTTCGATGAGCAGCCGCACTTCGGGGGCCAGGGCCTGCGCGGAGCGTTGCTGCTCCACCAGGTATTGGGTAAGTGTTTTACGTTTCAAGAGGTTCTCCCTATGCTGCGAATTCTAAAGCCTTGGATACGATTTCCTGCACGTTGCGCGACAGCCCCTCGTGGCCGCGCACTCGCTGCAGGGCTTCCTGCATGGGACCGCGCAGGGCCGGCACGTAGCGCGACCAGTTGTCCAGCGCGCGCGCCAGGCGTGCGGCGATTTCCGGATTGAGCGCGTCCAGCGCCAGCACCTGGTCGGCCCAGAAGGCATAGCCGGACCCGTCCGGGTGGTGCATGCCGCGGGCGTTGTTCAGGCAGAACTGGAAAATCAGCGCGCGCGCCCGGTTCGGGTTGCGCAGCGTGAACGCCGGGTGCTTCATCAGTTCGCGCGCGGTCTGCACCGTGGTGTAGCGCGCCGCGGCCTGCAACGCGAACCACTTGTCCACCACCAGCGCGTTGTCGCGCCACTTGTCGTAGAACGCCGCCAGCGCCTGCTGCGGGAAATCGCCCTGGCCGTAGTTGATCAGGGCCGACAACGCGGCCATGCTGTCGGTCATGTTGCCGGCGTGCTCGTATTGCTGTTCGGCCAGGCGCTGCGCCTCGTGCTCGCCGGCCGCCATCAGGTGGCTGAGCGCCAGGTTCTTCATCGCGCGCTTGCCGGCCGGCACCGGCGCGGGGCTGTATGCGCCCGGCGTCTGGTTGTCATCGAAGGCCTGGCGGAATTCGGCCGAGAGTTGGCGGCCCAGCTCGGCGCGCAGGAAGTCGCGCGCCACCGCCAGCGCCGGCGGATCGACGGCCTGCATGCGTTCGGCCAGGGTCTTTTCCGAGGGCAGCGCCAGGGCGCGGGCGCGGTACGCGGCATCCAGCGCCGGGTCGGTCAACAGCGCGCGCCAGGCGGCGATGAAGGCCGGGTCGGCGTGCAGCGTGCGGCCGGCCTGGCGCGCCGCGGCCAGCGCCAGGATCTGGCGGGTGGCCAGTTCCTGGCCGGCTTCCCAGCGTGCGAAGGGGTTGCCGTCGTGGGCCGACAGCAGCGCCAACTCCTCGTCGGTCCAGTCGTAATCGACGATCACCGGCGCGGAAAAATCGCGCAGCAGCGACGGCACCGGCATTTCGTCGATGTCGTCGAAATGCCATTGCTGGCTCTGCGTTGTCAGTTCCAGCAGCGCGGTGTCCTTGACCATCCCGTCATGGCGCAACGGCAGGGCGCGGCCGTTGCGGTCCAGCAGGCCGATGGCGAAGGGGATATGGTAGGGCGCCTTGACGAAGCCGGCAGGGGCCTTTTTCTCGACGCCGACCGGCTGGCATTCCTGCGACAACGTCACGGTGCAGCGGCGGGCGGCGGCGTCGTGCGTCAGCCTGACCGTCACGCGCGGCGTGCCCGCCTGACGGTACCAGTTGCGAAACACCGACAGATCGCGGCCCGGGTGCTGGCGCGTGTAGACCGATTCCATGGCGGCGACGAAGTCGTCGCAGGTCACGGCCTGGCCGTCGTGGCGGCGGAAATATTCGTCCATGCCGGCGCGGAAACCGGCCTCGCCCAACAGCGTGTGCTGCATGCGGATGACCTCGGCGCCTTTCTCGTATACCGTGGCGGTATAGAAGTTGCCGATTTCCTGGTAGCTGTCGGGACGGATCGGGTGGGCCATCGGGCCCGCGTCCTCGGGGAACTGCGCCGCGCGCAGCGTCACCACGTCGTCGATGCGCTTGACCGCGCGGGCGCTCGCGGCAGCGGCCTCGTCCATGTCCTGCGCCATCATGTCGGCGCTGAATTCCTGGTCGCGGAATACGGTCAGGCCTTCCTTCAGGCTCAATTGGAACCAGTCGCGGCAAGTGACCCGGTTGCCGGTCCAGTTGTGGAAGTACTCGTGGCCGATGACGGATTCGATGCCTTCGTAGTTGGCGTCCGTGGCGGTATCCGCGTCGGCCAGTACGTAGGCGGCATTGAAAATGTTCAGGCCCTTGTTCTCCATCGCGCCCATATTGAAATCATGGACGGCAACGACCATGAAGCGGTCCAGGTCCAGTTCCAGGCCGAAGCGGGTCTCGTCCCAGCGCAGCGCGCGCACCAGGGAATCCAGCGCCCATTCGGTCTTGGTCTCTGCGCCCGGGTCGCTGTAGACCTGCAGCAGCACGTCGCGGCCGCTGGCGGTCTTGACCGTGGTTTCGCGGTGAGTCAGGTTGCCGCCCACCAGGGCGAACAGATAGCAGGGCTTGGGGAACGGATCTTCCCATTCGACCTCGTTGCGGCCGTCGGGCAGTTGCCGCGAGGCGACCAGGTTGCCGTTGGACAGCAGCACCGGGTAGGCCGGCGCGGCACGCAAGGTCACGCGGTAGCGCGACATGACGTCCGGGCGGTCGGCGAACCAGGTGATGCGGCGAAAGCCTTCGGCTTCGCATTGGGTGAAGAAATTGCCGCCCGAGACGTACAGGCCCATCAGCGTGGAGTTGGCCGAGGGCTTGCAGCGGCTGACGATCTCCACGCTGGCCTCGGCGGGCAGGCCGTACAGCGCCAGGCTGTGCTCGGACAGGTGAAAACGGTCGGCCGGCAGCGCCTGGCCATCCACCCCTACCGAGACGAGCTCCAGTTCTTCGCCGTCCAGCACCAGCGCGGCGTCGGCGCTGGCGTCCGCCTTGCGCCGGACCTGCATGACGCAGCGGACCTCGGTGCTGTCGGGCGCGAGGTCGAAGGCCAGGGAAACCTGCGGGATGTCGTAGGGGTAGGGCTGGTAATCCTTGCGGTATACGGTAACGGGCGTGTCTGTGCGCATGGGATTGCAGTCCTGTATGAACGAGAGTCCTATTGTAGTGTGAGGCCTGACAGACACAGGCGCCGGACGCACCCGCCCGGCGTAAACTTTTGGGGGCCCGCGCGGTCAAAGCTCAGTATGATGGGCGCCGTCGCGCAATGAGGAGTTGCAAATGTCTCGTTCTTCCCCGTTCAATACCGGCCGTTGGGCGGCCGTCCTGGCTGTATTGGGGGCGCTGGTGCTGAGCGGATGTGCCACCCCCACCGTGTCGGCGCGCGTCACCTCCTTCCAGCAGTGGCCGACAGGCGTCGAAGGCCAGACTTACCAATTCGTGCCGGCCGAGCCATCGCAGGCCAATAATCTCGAATACCAGTCATACCAGGACATGGTGCGCGCCGGCATCGGCGCCACCGGGCTGGTGGAAGCCCAGCCGGGCGCCAAGGCCCGTTTCGATGTCTCGTTCCGTTATGGCACGAGCCAGACGCAGGTGATGGTGCGGCGTCCGTACGATCCGTATTTCAATGGCGGTTATGGCTATGGCGGTTTCTACGGTCCGCGGCCGTGGGGCGGCTACTACGGCTATTGGGGCCCGGATTGGGTCGACGTGCCCATGGTGGTCCAGCGCAACACGCTCACGCTGCAGATCCACGACAGCCAGCGGGGCGGAGCCGAGGTCTACCGTTCCAGCGCCTTCATACTCAGCGAACGGGACAATTTCGTGCGGATGATGCCGTATCTGGTACGGGCAATATTTGACGGATTCCCGGGAAATAATGGCGCCGAGCGCGAAATCCAGTTCCCGGTCCAGTAGTTTTTGCCACGCCAAAAGACAGTCATAAAATAAAAAATGCGCACCAATTTGGTGCGCATTTATTTTTTCTTACTGAATAATAGGTTTTATTCTTTGATGAGGAAACTGTCGCGCGTGGCGCCGGATGCTTCTTCGGCGGCGAGCCAGCGGGGGGCCTTGCCACGACCGCTCCAGGTCTCCCCGGTTTGGGGATGACGGTACTTGGGCGCAACGGCGCGTTTGGCGGCGTTGGCCGGGCGGACAGCGGCGCCAGCCTTGCGGCGGCCGCTGGGGGTGGCACGGACGGGCTTGCCGGCGCCAAAGGCGGCGGCGATTTCTTCGGGGGTGATGTCGTACTCGCGCATCGACGTGATGATCGAGGCGATGACCGGCTTGCGGCGCTTGGTTTGGAGGACTTCAGCCTTCTTTTGGAGCTTGTTGATTTCCTTTTCGATCTTTGCTTGCAGAGCTGCGTAGGTTTCTCGGGCCATGGTTATTCCTGATTATGGAACTGCTTTAATCGCCGGCGGAGTTATGTTTATTTGTTGTGCTTCGCATAATACAGAATTTGACGTCCCTTTGCCGCTGTTTTGGTCTAATTACTTTGTATCAAAACGGCCGGAAAGTCTTTAGGCTAGCGGGTTTGCGCCATGAACAAGTATTGGGAATGATATTCTCAAATTTGGGACTAAATGAAACAACCGGCCGTTTGGTTCACAGGGCGGACGAATGCAACATTGCGTGTTGGGAAATGCGCGTTTTTGTTTCACGAAGCGAGCGGATGGGCAGAGGATGCCCACTTTTCAGTGTGTCGTAAGCCTGTAATTTTCGTATGCCGGGTCGATGCCGGCGGCAAATACACGAGTTTCCACAAGTGGTAGGACGACTGGACGCGATCCCTATGACACGGGGGTTTCCAGGGGTATGCGGATTTTCATTCCCAGCCATCGGGAATGATATGCGCGGCCGTTTGCGGGGAGGACTTTTTTACGCCATTTTCATTTTGCTGTTGCGTTGTATGACAAGTTCGATAGGGCGTCCGGCCGGCGAGCAAAGGGGCGGGCGCCCGGGCAGAGGTTATTTTTTCGGAACGCCCCTCGCGGGTATGGGAGCGGTCCCAATTGGTTAACTTGATAGACAATAAACGGCGGCCGCGACGCCACCCCCTTGTCGGCGGTACGATATAGCCTTGAGCGTCCTGGCTGCCGCGTTCGTCGCGCCGGCGCCCCCGAACAGAGTCCTATGAAAATCATCGATCCCGCTATTGCATCCCTGGCTACCGCCAAATCGCTCCTGCTCGACCCGTGGGGGTTGACCGAGGCCGATATGGCGCGCGCCCTTGGCGAAATCTTCACCCACAAGGTCGACTATGCCGACCTGTATTTCCAGTACACCCGCAGCGAGGGCTGGAGCCTGGAAGAGGGCATCGTCAAGACCGGCAGCTTCTCCATCAGCCAGGGCGTTGGCGTGCGCGCCGTCAGCGGCGAGAAAACCGCGTTCGCCTATTCCGATTCGCTCTCGGCCGATGCCTTGCTGTCCTCGGCGCACGCGGTGCGCGGCATTGCCCGCCGCGGCGCCGGCAAGGTCAAGGTGGCGGCGCAGGTCGAAGCCGAAATGGGCCGCAGCCTGTATGCCGACATCGATCCGGTGGCGACCCTGAGCGCCCCCGAAAAGGTGGCGCTGCTCGAACGCGTCGAACGCATGGCGCGGGCCCGCGATCCGCACGTGATCCAGGTCATGGCCGGCCTGGGCGCCGAGTATGACGTGGTGCTGGTGGCGGGCAGCGATGGCCGCCTGGCCGCTGACGTGCGGCCGCTGGTGCGCCTGTCGCTGACCGTCATCGCCGAACGCAATGGCCGCCGCGAAATGGGCCATGCCGGCGGCGGTGGCCGCCTGGGGCTGGCATATTTCACGGACGAAATGCTGCAGGGCTACGTTGAGCGCGCCGTGCACGAAGCGCTGGTCAACCTGGAGGCGCGTCCGGCGCCCGCGGGTGAAATGACGGTGGTGCTGGGTTCGGGCTGGCCCGGCATTCTGCTGCACGAAGCCGTCGGCCACGGCCTGGAAGGCGATTTCAACCGGAAGGGTTCCAGCGTGTTCTCCGGGCGTATCGGTGAACGCGTCGCCTCCAAGGGTGTCACGGTGGTCGACGACGGCACCATTCCGGATCGCCGCGGTTCGCTCAACATCGACGACGAGGGCAACGCCACCCAGCGCAACGTGCTGATCGAAGACGGCTTCCTGCGCGGCTACATGCAGGACACGCTGAACGCGCGCCTGATGAAGACCGCGGCCACCGGCAACGGCCGCCGCGAATCGTTCGCGCATCTGCCCATGCCGCGCATGACCAATACCTACATGCTGGCTGGCGACAAGGCGCCCGAGGAAATCATCTCGTCCGTCAAGCGCGGGCTGTATGCGGCCAATTTCGGCGGCGGGCAGGTCGACATCACCAACGGCAAGTTCGTGTTCTCGGCCTCCGAGGCCTACATGATCGAAGACGGCAAGATCACCTATCCGGTCAAGGGCGCCACCCTGATCGGCAACGGTCCCGACGCCATGACCCGCGTCAGCATGATCGGCGACGACCTGAAGCTGGATTCGGGCGTGGGCACGTGCGGCAAGGACGGCCAGAGCGTGCCGGTGGGCGTGGGCATGCCCACGGTGCGCATGGAAGGCCTGACCGTCGGCGGGACGGCCTGACCGGTCGCCAGGCAGCCTGCGGGGCCGCCACGCCGCGCCGCAAACTGGCGTGACGGCCTGAAAAAAGTGTGCTAGAGTCTTTTCCCATGAAATTCGCTTCCCCCGCCTTTTACTTTTATTTTTTTGGTTTTCTGAAGCCGCTGGCGGAGGAAGGGAAGCGCTCAATCTGAAGTTTGGAAAGAATCCCCCCAAAAAAGCCGCCAGCGAACTGGCGGCTTTTTTTGTGCCGTCAGTTTGAGGAACCCCCCGGGATGCAATCCCGGTGGCGGGAAACCCAGGAGCAGTACCGTGTCACACAATACCGACGACCTTCGCATCCGAGAAATCAAAGAGCTCAATCCGCCCGCGCACGTCATGCGTGAGTTCGCCTGCACCAAGGAAGCTTCCGACACCGTGTTCGCCGCCCGGCAGTCGATGCACCGCATCCTGCATGGCATGGACGACCGCATGATCGTCGTGATCGGCCCGTGTTCGATCCACGACACCCGCGCCGCGATCGAATACGCCAAGCGCCTGAAGCCGGTGCGCGACCGCCTCAGCGCGGATCTGGAAATCGTGATGCGCGTGTATTTCGAGAAGCCTCGCACCACTGTCGGTTGGAAGGGGCTGATCAACGATCCGGACCTGGACGGCAGCTTCGACATCAACAAGGGCGTGCGCGTGGCGCGCGAGCTGCTGCTGGACATCAACAGCCTGGGATTGCCGGCGGGGTGCGAATTCCTGGACATGATTACGCCGCAGTACATTGCGGACCTGGTCTCCTGGGGGGCGATCGGCGCGCGCACGACGGAGAGCCAGGTGCATCGCGAACTGGCATCCGGCCTGTCGTGTCCGGTGGGTTTCAAGAACGGCACGGACGGCAACGTGAAGATCGCCGTGGACGCGATCAAGGCGGCGTCCCAGCCGCACCATTTCCTGTCGGTGACCAAGGGCGGGCATTCGGCCATCGTTTCGACCGCGGGCAATGAAGACTGTCACGTCATCCTGCGCGGCGGCAAGACGCCCAACTACGACGCCGCCAGCGTCGAGGCGGCCTGCCAGGACATGTCCAAGGCGGGCCTGGCCCAACGCGTCATGATCGACGCCAGCCACGCCAACAGCAGCAAGAAGCCCGAGAACCAGCCGCTGGTCATCGAGGACGTGGCGCGCCAGATGGAAGCGGGCGATGCGCGGCTGGTCGGCGTGATGGTCGAAAGCCATCTGCTGGGAGGCCGTCAGGACATGGTGCCGGGCGAACCGCTGGTCTACGGCCAGAGCATCACGGACGGTTGCATCGACTGGGACGCGTCGGTCGCCGTGCTCGATCGCCTGGCCCAGGCCGTGCGCGAGCGCCGCCGGGTCGCGCTGACCTCCGGCAAGTAAGTCCTGATTGCTGCAAGCCGCCCCGTCCGGGCGGTTTGCAGCGCAGCAAGGCGGGCGGCGTAGAATATCCGGATTCCCCCATCCGAGAACCCGCTGATCATGAACGCTCCCTTGCACGCCGAATCGTTGCGCCGCGCGGTGCCGGCCGCTTGTCTCGAGGCCCTGCGCGCCCGTTTTGGCGACCGTTTCTCCGAATCCGCCGCGGTGCGCGAGCACCATGGCCGCGACGAGTCGCCGTACCCCGCGATGCTGCCCGACGCGGTGGTCTTCGCCCAGAGCACCGAGGAAGTCGCCGAGGTCGCCAAGCTGTGCAACCAACACCGCGTGCCGCTGATCCCCTACGGCGCGGGTTCGTCGCTGGAAGGCCACATCCTGGCGATCCAGGGCGGTATCAGCCTGGATCTGTCGCAGATGAACAAGGTGCTGGCCGTCAACGCCGAAGACCTGACCGCCACCGTGCAGGCCGGCGTGCTGCGCAAGCAGCTCAATGAAGAGATCCGCAGCACCGGCCTGTTCTTTCCGATCGATCCGGGCGCCGACGCCAGCCTGGGCGGCATGGCCGCCACGCGCGCCTCCGGCACCAACGCCGTGCGCTACGGCACCATGCGCGAAAACGTCATGTCGCTGACCGTGGTCACCGCCGATGGCCGCATCGTGCGCACCGCCGGCCGCGCCCGCAAGTCCTCGGCCGGCTACGACCTGACCCGCATCTTCGTCGGCAGCGAAGGCACGCTCGGCATCATCACCGAAGTCACCGTGCGCCTGTATCCGCAACCCGAGGCCGTGTCGGCCGCGGTCTGCAACTTCCCCACGCTCGATGCCGCGGTGCAGAGCGTGATCGAGATCATCCAGATGGGCGTGCCGGTGGCGCGCGTCGAGTTCATGGACGCGGCCAGCGTGCGCGCCGTCAACCTCCACAGCAAGCTGACGCTGCGCGAGACGCCGCTGCTGGTGTTCGAATTCCACGGCAGTCCGGCGGGCGTGCAGGAGCAGGCCGAGACCGTGCAGGCCATCACCGCCGAGCATGGCGGCATGGACTTCGAATGGGCCGAGCGCCCCGAGGACCGCAGCCGCCTGTGGACCGCGCGCCACAACGCCTACTTCGCCGGCCTGCAACTGCGCCCAGGCTGCCGCGCCAGCACCACCGACGTCTGCGTGCCGATCTCGCGCCTGGCTGACTGCGTGCGCGACACCGTCGAGGAACTGGACCGCGCCAGCTTCCCGTACACCATCGTCGGCCACGTCGGCGACGGCAACTTCCACGTGCTGATGCTGCTGGACGCCGACAGCGAGCGCGAATGGCAGGAGTCCGAGGCCATCAACCACAACCTGGTGCGGCGCGCCATCGCCGCGGATGGCACCTGCACCGGCGAGCATGGCATCGGCCTGCACAAGATGCAGTTCATGGCCGAAGAGCATGGCGATGACGCGCTGGATCTGATGCGCAGCCTCAAGCATGCGTTCGATCCGAACAACATCCTCAACCCGGGCAAGATCGTTTCCTGGTGAGTCGTCCGGAGGGACGCGGATCAAGGCCGGCGGGGATGACCCGCCGGTTTTTTTTCGGCCAGCGGGAACGGGCAGCCCGCGCGGCCGACAGGCGTTCTCAATGAGTGGGAATGGTGCCGGGGGCGCGACGCGCTTGTCCACGCGATGCGCAGGGGCTTTACGGCTGGTTACTTCTGCGGGGCCGCGCGGCCGTTGGCTGTACGCAGGATGCGGGTAAATCCCGGCCTGCGTCCAGCCAGCGGTCGCGCTATTGTTGCGCTCATGAATTCACTGGTCGAAACCGGCCTGGCACAAGCGCAGGCGCCTTATTCGTTGCAGCAACTCGTCGAGGCGTTGTCGGCCGCGCTGCCGTCGCATTGCGTGCTGTTTCGTGAAGAGGACACGCGCCCCTACGAGTGCGACGGCCTGTCGCTCTACCGCGCATTGCCCGCAGTGGTGGCCTTGCCCGAGACCGAGGAACAGGTGCAGGCGGTGATGCGCATCTGCAAGCGCCTGAATGCGCCGCTGGTGGCGCGCGGCGCCGGCACCGGTCTGTCGGGCGGCGCGATGCCGCACAGCCAGGGCGTGCTGCTGGGCCTGTCCAAGTTCAATCGCATCAAGCACATCGACCTGGCCAGCGCGACCGCGGTGGTCGAACCCGGGGTGCGCAACCTTGCCATTTCGGAAGCCGCGGCGCCCTACGGGCTGTATTACGCGCCCGATCCGTCGAGCCAGATCGCCTGTTCGATCGGCGGCAACGTCGCCGAGAATTCGGGCGGGGTGCATTGCCTGAAATACGGCCTCACGGTGCACAACGTGCTGCGGGTGCGCATGGTCACGATCGACGGCGACGTGGTCGAGCTGGGCTCGGAGGCGCCGGACGCGCCGGGGCTGGACCTGCTGTCGGTGTTCATCGGCTCGGAAGGCATGCTGGGCGTGGTGACCGAGGTGACGGTCAAGCTGATTCCCAAGCCGGCCTGCGCCCAGGTGGTGATGGCCAGTTTCGCCAGCGTCGAGGCCGCGGGCAACGCGGTGACGCGGGTGATCGCCGATGGCATCATTCCCGCCGGGCTGGAGATGATGGACCGGCGCGCGACGCATATGGTCGAACCCTTCGTGCGCGCCGGCTACGACATGGATGCGCAGGCCATCCTGCTGTGCGAATCCGACGGCACGCCAGAGGAAGTGGCGCACGAGATCGCGCGCATGGAAGCCATCTTCCGCGCGGCCGGCTCGACCCGCTGCCAGGTGTCGGCCTCGGAGGCCGAGCGGCTCAAATTCTGGGCGGGGCGCAAGAACGCGTTTCCCGCCGCCGGGCGCGTGTCGCCCGATTACTACTGCATGGACGGCACGATTCCGCGCCGTCATCTCGCCCGGGTGCTGGGCGCCATCGAGCAAATGGAAGACGAGTTCGGCCTGCGCTGCGCCAACGTGTTCCATGCGGGCGATGGCAACCTGCATCCGTTGATCCTGTTCGATTCGAATAAACCGGACGAAGTGGAACGCGCCGAGAAGTTCGGCGCGGCCATACTCGAACTGTGCGTGCAGGTGGGAGGAACCGTGACTGGAGAGCACGGTGTGGGAATGGAGAAAATAAATCAAATGTGCGTGCAATTCTCTCGCGAAGAACTCGACGCGTTCCTGGCGGTCAAGCGGGCATTCGATCCGCCGTGCCTGCTCAACCCCGAAAAGGTCATCCCTACGCTGGCCCGCTGCGCCGAGTACGGCAAGATGCACGTACACGCGGGCGAGCTGCGCTTTCCGGATCTCGCACGCTTCTAGGACGTCCCTCCCATGGATTTCGTCCTGTCGGAATTGTGCGACCAGGTCATGACGGCTCGCGCCGGTCACAAGCCGCTGTTCGTCATGGGCGGCGGCAGCAAGGCGTTCTACGGCAACTACCGGCCAGTGACGCCGCAGGATGGCCATTGCCTGCTCGACATGACCCCGTATCGCGGCATCGTCAGCTATCACCCGTCGGAACTGGTGGTGACGGTCAGGGCCGGCACGCCGCTGGCGGAGCTGGAGGCGGCGCTGGCCGAACACGGCCAGATGCTGGCCTTCGAGCCGCCGCATTTCTCGCCCGCCGCCACCGTTGGCGGCTGTGTGGCCGCGGGCCTGTCGGGACCGCGCCGCATGAGCGCCGGCGCCTTGCGCGACTTCGTGCTTGGCGCGCAGTTGCTGGATTCGGACGGCCGTGTGCTGTCGTTCGGCGGCGAGGTCATGAAGAACGTGGCGGGCTACGACGTGTCGCGGCTGCTGGCCGGTTCGCATGGCATCTTCGGCGCGATCCTCGAAGTGTCACTCAAGGTCGTGCCTCGGCCGATGGAGGAACTGACGCTGGCGTTGCCAGCGACGCAGGCCCAGGCGCTGGCCAGCTTCGCCCTGTGGCGCGGCAAACCCTTGCCGATTTCGGCGACCAGTTGGGTCGGCGGCGCTGACGAGGAAGGCCAGATGCATGTGCGCCTGTCGGGCGCGCCGCCGGCCATCGCCGGCGCGCGGCAGGTGATCGGCGGCGATCCCCTGGCGCCGGAGGCGGCGCAGGCCTGGTGGACCGGCTTGCGCGAACAGACCCATCCGTTCTTCGCGCCGGGACAGCCCTTGTGGCGGCTGGCTTTGCCGCCGACGGCGGCAGCGATCGGCAGCGGGCGGGCCCTGCTGGAGTGGGGCGGCGGCCAGCGCTGGCTGTCGGGGGCGCGGGACGCCACCGAGCTGCGCGAACTGGCGCAACGGCTGGGCGGCCATGCAACGCTGTTCCGTCCGGCCGGCACGCGGCCGCCGGCCGACGGCGTGTTCCATCCGCTGTCGCCGGGCGTGGCGTTGATCACGCGCCGCCTCAAGCAAGAACTCGATCCGGCGGGGTTGTTCAACCCCGGCCGGCTGGTCCTGGAGCTATAGGCATCATGCAAACCAATCTGGCAGCCTGGGCCCGCGATACCGATCTGGGCAAAGAGGCCGATGCGATCCTGCGGCGCTGCGTGCATTGCGGCTTCTGCACGGCCACCTGTCCGACCTACCAGGTGCTGGGCGACGAGCTCGACAGCCCTCGCGGCCGCATCTACCTGATCAAACAGGTGCTGGAAGGCGCCGAACCGACGCAATCGACCCAACAGCATCTGGACCGCTGCCTGACCTGCCGCAATTGCGAAACCACCTGCCCGTCGGGCGTGGAATATGGGCATCTGGTGGACATCGGCCGCCAGATCGTCGAGGAGCGGGTGCCGCGGCCGTGGGCCGAGAAGGCCAAGCGCAAGATGCTGCGCCGGGCCATGCTGTCGCCGCTGTTCGGGCCGGCCATGCGCCTGGGGCAGGCGGTGCGCGGCGTCCTGCCGGAATCGCTCAAGCGCAAGGTGCCCGAGCGGCGTCCGGCCGGCGCGTTGCCGCAGGTGGAGGGCCACACGCGCCAGGTGCTGATGCTGGCCGGTTGCGTGCAGCCGTCGATGATGCCGTCGATCGACGCCGCCACCATCCGCGTGCTCAACGCCATCGGCATCGGCGCGCGCATCGCGCCCGGCGCGGGCTGCTGCGGCGCGGCCAGTTTCCACCTGGACGCGCAGGCGGCCGCGCTGGACCAGATGCGCGCCAACGTCGACGCGTGGTGGCCGCTGGTGCGCGATGGCGCGGTCGAGGCCATCGTCATGAATGCATCGGGCTGCGGCGCCATGGTCAAGGAATACGCCCATCACCTGCGTCACGATCCGGCCTACGCGCAGCGCGCCGCGGACATCGTGGCGCTGGTGAAGGATGTGGCGGAAATCGTCGCGCCGCAGGCCGATGAGCTACGCCAGCGACTGTCGGAAAAGCGGGTGCGGGCGGCGTTCCATCCGCCCTGCACGCTGCAGCACTGGCAGGGCCTGCGGCCTTTGTCGGAGCGGTTGCTGGCCGATCTTGGCTTCGAGCTGCAGCCGTTCGCTGAACAGCACCTGTGCTGCGGCTCGGCCGGGGCCTATTCGGTGCTCAATCCGGAGATCGCGCTGGCGCTGCGCGACCGCAAGCTGGGCGCCATCGCGCCGGCCGCGCCGGATGTGATCCTGTCGGCCAACATCGGTTGCATCGGCCATTTGCAGAGCGGCACCGGCACGCCGGTGCGGCACTGGATCGAAGTGGTGGACGAGCAACTGGCCCGCGCCTAGGCCGGCCGCCGCGTCGCGGGAATCCTCTGGAGCGCGCGTCGGGGAAAGACGCCGCGATGCGCACGCATCGCGGCGCCGGCGCATCATTCCACCGCCTTGACCATGTCTTCCAGCACTTTCTTGGCGTCGCCGAAGACCATCATCGTGCGGTCCATGTAGAAGAGCTCGTTGTCCAGGCCGGCGTAGCCCGAAGCCATCGAACGCTTGTTCACGATCACGGTGCGGGCCTTGTAGGCTTCCAGGATCGGCATGCCGGCAATCGGCGACTTGGGATCGTTCTTGGCCGCCGGGTTGACCACGTCGTTGGCGCCCAGCACCAGCACCACGTCGGTCTGGCCGAACTCGCTGTTGATGTCTTCCATCTCGAAGACCTGGTCGTAAGGCACTTCCGCTTCGGCCAGCAGCACGTTCATATGGCCCGGCATGCGGCCGGCGACCGGGTGGATCGCGTACTTGACCGTCACGCCGCGTTCGGTGAGCTTTTCGGCCAGTTCCTTGAGCGCGTGCTGGGCGCGCGCCACCGCCAGGCCGTAGCCCGGCACGATGGTGACGCTCTCGGCGTTGGTCATCAGGAAGGCCGCGTCGTCAGGGCTGCCCGACTTGACGCTGCGTTGCTGGCCGCCGCCCGCCGCCGCGGCCTCGCCGGCCTGGCCGCCGAAGCCGCCCAGGATCACGTTGAAGAACGAGCGGTTCATCGCCTTGCACATGATGTACGAGAGGATGGCGCCGGACGAACCCACCAGCGAGCCGGCGATGATCAGCATCGGGTTGTTGAGCGAGAAGCCGATGCCCGCCGCCGCCCAGCCCGAATAGCTGTTCAGCATCGACACCACCACCGGCATGTCGGCGCCGCCGATCGGGATGATGATCAGCACGCCCAGCACGAAGGCGATCAGCGTCATGATGATGAACGGAGTCCAGGCCTGGGTCAGCATGAACCACACGCCCATCGCCAGCATCAGCAGCGCCAGCGCCAGGTTCAGCATGTGCTGGCCGGCGAACACCACCGGCGCGCCCTGGAACAGCCGGAACTTGTACTTGCCCGACAGCTTGCCGAAGGCGATCACCGAGCCCGAGAAAGTAATGGCGCCGACGAAGGTGCCGATGAACAGTTCGAAGCGGTTGCCGGTGGGGATCAGCGTGCCGGCGGCGACGATGCCGAAGGCGTGCGGCTCGGCCACCACCGCGACCGCGATGGCGACCGCCGCCAGGCCGATCATGCTGTGCATGAATGCGACCAGCTCGGGCATCTTGGTCATTTCGACGCGCTTGGCCATCAGCGTGCCGATGGAGCCGCCGACCAAAAGGCCCAGCAGCACCCAGCCCAACCCGATGCCGGCGGTGCCGCTGCGCGCCAGGCCGACGATGAGCGCGCCGGTGGTCAGCACCGCGATCGCCATGCCGGCCATGCCGAAGGCATTGCCCAGGCGCGACGTTGTTGGATGCGACAGGCCCTTGAGCGCCTGGATGAAGCAGACCGACGCAATCAGGTAAAGCAGCGTGACGAGGTTCAGCGAGATCATTTCGCGTCCTCCTTGGCCGGCTTCTTCTCTTTCTTCTTGAACATCTCCAGCATGCGCCGCGTGACCAGGAAGCCGCCGAACACGTTGACCGCGGCCAGCGCCACGGCGAACACGCCCATGCCGCGCGCCAGTCCGCCTTCGGTCAGCGCCGCCGCCAGCATGGCGCCGACGATGATGATGGCCGAGATCGCGTTGGTCACCGCCATCAATGGCGTGTGCAGCGCGGGGGTGACGTTCCAGACCACGTGGTAGCCGACGTAGATGGCCAGCACGAAGATGATGAGATTCATCAGGGTGGGGTTGATCGCTTCCATGCTGTCAGCTCCTGCGCGTCACATTGCCGCCTTCGCACACCAGGCAGGCCGCCACGATTTCATCGTCGCGCTGGATCGCCAGCGCGCCGTCCGCATTGATGATGAGTTTGAGGAAGTCGAGGATGTTGCGGGCGTAGAGCGCCGACGCGTCCGTCGCGACCAGGCCGGGCAGGTTGGTCAGCCCCACCAGGGTCACGCCGTGCTTTTCGACCACCTTGCCTTTTTCGGACAGCGGGCAGTTGCCGCCGCGCTCGACCGCCAGGTCCACCAGCACCGAACCGGGCTTCATGGCCGCGACGGTTTCGGCCGACACCAGCGTCGGCGCGGGCCGGCCCGGGATGAGCGCGGTGGTGATGACGATGTCGGCCTGCTTGCAGCGCTCCGACACCAGCGCCGCCTGCCGCGCCATCCAGGCCGGCGGCATGGGGCGGGCGTAACCGCCCACGCCCTGCGCGATCTCGCGTTCCTCGTCGGTCTCGAACGGCACGTCGATGAACTTGGCGCCGAGCGATTCGACCTGCTCGCGCGCGGCCGGCCGCACGTCGGAGGCCTCGACCACCGCGCCCAGGCGCTTGGCCGTCGCGATGGCCTGCAGGCCTGCGACGCCGGTGCCCAACACCACCGCGCGCGCGGCCTTGAGGGTGCCGGCGGCGGTCATCATCATGGGGATCAGGCGGCCGTAGTGGTGGGCCGCCAGCAGCACGGCCTTGTAGCCGGCCAGGTTGGCCTGCGACGACAGCACGTCCAGGCTCTGCGCGCGGGTGATGCGGGGCGCGGCTTCCAGCGCGAAGCCGGTCAGGCCGGCCGCGGCCATCTGCGCGAGGCCCTCGGCGTCGAAGGGATCGAGCATGCCGATGACCACGGCGCCGGCCTTCATCTGCGGCAGTTCGACCGCGGAGGGCGCGCGAACCTTCATGACCAGCTCCGCCCCCAGGGCCTCCTGGGCGCTGCCGAGCGTGGCGCCGGCGGCCTCGTAGGCTTCATCCAGATAGCGCGCCGCGGTGCCCGCGCCACGCTCCACGACAACGGTGTGTTTGCCGCCCACGTACTTCTTGACGGTCTCCGGTGTTGCTGCGACACGGGTTTCCCCGTCTCGGGTTTCCCTTGGTATCCCGATGTGCATCGACGCCTCTCCTCAGAAGGTTCGCCGTAGTTATAACGGATATACGCGCCGGGGAGGAGTTTGCGCGCCGTCCAAAAGAAAAGCCCCATGGGGTTAACCATGGGGCTTTTGGGGCTCGCGCCCCGGTCATACCGGCCAGACTGACAACGGGCTGCTGGCCGGCACTGGCGCGCAGGCGTCCGGCGTCAGGCCGTCTGCGCGCGAGTCCAGTCGATCAGCGCGGCGGTGAGGTCGCGCAGGTCTGCCTTGAGGCGGCCATAATTGGCCGACGGACGCAGGCTGATCTCGTCCATGTAGAGCTTGCGGTTGATCTCGATCTGCAGGCTGTGGCGGCCTTCTTCAGGGCGGCCGAAGGCGCGCACCAGTTCGACGCCCTTGTAGGGATCGTTCACGGTCACGTTGTAGCCGCGCTCGCGCAGCCAGGCCGCGATGAATTCGCGGAAGGCCGGGTCGCTGGTGCTGCCGTCGCGGTCGCCCAGCACGAAGTCGGGGTGGATCAGGCCGGGACGGTCGGTGGCGTAGGCACCGGCGACGCTGGGCATGGAGTGGCAGTTGATGTGCCAGACCTTGCCGAACTTCTGGTGGGCGCTGTCGAGCACCTGGCCGAGGGCGGCGTGGTACGGCTTCCAGCAGGCCTCGATGCGGTGCGTCACTTCCTCGACGCTCAGCTTGCGGTCGTACAGCGGCGTGCCGTCATCCAGCATGCGCCAGATCAGGCCCTTGCCCAGCTTGACCTTGGGCGAGGCGTTGACCGCGCCGGGCCAGGCCTGGTCCAGCAGCAGTTCGTCGATTTCGTCGGGGGCGCGATTGGCGTCGATATAGGCGCGCGGAAAGCTCGCGGCGATCATGGGCACACCCATGTCGATGGCGTCGCCCCACAGATCGTCAACCCAGGTGTCCTCGGCCGTGCGCAAGGCGCCAAAATCGACCGCGGGCGCGAAGTCGGGCGGGTAGGTGGTGCCGCTGTGCGGGGAGTCCAGCACCAGCGGGGCCGAGGGCGCCGAGTTCGGATATTGCTGCGGGAGGTCGAGCCGATAGGACAGGGGTTGGGTAATTCGCATATGGGGGTATTGCGTTCGTGAATCGGAGATCCCCGCGCGCCGCGCGGGCGCAGCGGGGATCGAAGATCGCTCAGTCGATCTTCACATTGGCTTCTTTGGCGATGCGCTTGTTCTTGGCGATCTCGGCCGAGATCTGCTTGGCAAACGCTTCCGGGCTGTTGGCGGCCGGTTCGGCGCCCAGCGCTTCCAGGCGCGACTTGACGTCGGCTTCGGCGCTGACCTTCTGCACGGCGGCGTTCAGCTTGGCCAGGATCGGGGCGGGCAGCTTGGCCGGGGCGACCAGGCCAAACCACGAGGCGTCGTTGACGGCGGGCAGGCCGACTTCGGCGAAGGTGGGCACGTTCGGCAGGCTGGCCACGCGCTTGGGCGAGGCGACAGCCATGGCGATCAGCCGGCCGGACTGCACGTGCGGCAGGGTGGACGGCAGGTTGTCATACATGACGTCGACCTGGCCGGCCAGCGCGTCGTTCAGCGCC
This sequence comes from Achromobacter sp. SIMBA_011, assembly GCF_046535435.1. Classification (NCBI taxonomy): domain Bacteria; kingdom Pseudomonadati; phylum Pseudomonadota; class Betaproteobacteria; order Burkholderiales; family Alcaligenaceae; genus Achromobacter; species Achromobacter sp. SIMBA_011. The sequence goes on from NZ_JAWRWN010000009.1 coordinate 128,378, forward strand.
GGGCCCACGCCACGATAGGGCACGTGCATCAGGTCGGTGCCCGAGGCCATCTTGAACAGTTCGCCCATCATGTGCGAGACCGAGCCGTTGCCGGCCGAGGCGTACGTCAGCTTGCCCGGCTGGCTCTTGGCCAGCTTGATGAACTCGGCCATGTCCTTGGCCTGCACCTTCGGGTTGATGGTCATGATGTTCGGCACGGCGGCCAGGTTCGAGACCGGCGTGAAGTCCTTCTCGCCATCGAACGGCAGGTTCGGGTAGATGGCCGGGTTGATGCCGTGCGTGCTGACGGTGGCGATGCCCAGTGTGTAGCCGTCCGGCGCGCTGCTGGCGACGAAGGCGCTGCCGATGGAACCGCCGGCGCCGCCGCGGTTTTCCACCACGACGGTCTGATTCAGTTCCTTGCCGAGCTTGTCGGCGAACAGGCGGCCGACGATGTCGGTGGTGCCCCCGGGCGGGAACGGCACGATCAGGCGGATCGGCTTGCTCGGGTAGGCGTCCTCGGCATGGGCGATGCCCGAGGTCAGCGGCGTGGCCAGGGTCGCGGCGGCGACACACAGGCCCAGGACTACATTACGGCGTTGCATGAATTCCCCTATGAATTGGAACGCGGATGCGCAAAAGGCAGACGCAAACAGCAAGATTCTTTCGTGCAACCCTAGTTTGCACAAACGAAAGTTTCTCCTTAAGCTATGACTTTTTTTCATGCCTCTCTTTCGGCGGAGTTTCTTTTTGTAACTTCGCCTGCCGGAAACCCCGGTGCGGAGGCGCTATCCCATGAGACGGTTCTGTCCTTCCCTCACCGACCTGCAGGCTTTCGAAGTCGCCGCCAGGCATAGCAGCTTCACCCGCGCCGCCCAGGAACTGTGCGTCACGCAGGGCGCAGTGAGTAAGCAAGTGAAACACCTGGAGGAGTTCGTTGGCGTCGAACTATTCCTGCGCATCAGGCAAGGCCTGGTCCTGACCGAGGCCGGCCGCAGCTATCTGACCAAGGTGCAGGCCGGGTTGGGGCAGATCGAAGCCGCCACCGTCGAGCTGATCGCGCACCAGGGGCAGGGCGGCACGCTCAACCTGACCTGTATGCCGACCTTCGGCGCGCGCTGGCTGATTCCGCGTCTCACGGCTTTCATGCGGCTGCGGCCCGACATCCACGTGGAATTCCTGCCGCATCGCCAGGGCTATGACTTTTCCTCGCCCGAACTGGACGCCGCCGTCCGTTTCGGCGAAGGCATCTGGCCGGGCAGCGGCGCCGACTACATCGTCGGCCGCGAGATCCTGCCGGTCTGCAGCCCGCGCCTGATTCCGGGCGGCTGTAGCACGCCGGCGGACCTGCTGGCCTACCCCCTGCTGCATCACACCTCGGCCCTGGAAGGCTGGCGCGACTGGTTCGAGCAGGCCGGCTGCGACAGCCGGCGCAGCCTGGAAGGAGCGCGCTTCGACCAGTATGCGCTGCTGTCGCAGGCGGCAGCCGCCGGTTTCGGCGTGGCGCTGATCCCGCGCTGCCTGATCGAGGACGAACTGCGCGACGGCAAGCTGGCGGTGGCGATGCAGCTACCGATCCGCGCGCGCATGGGCTATTACCTGTGCTACCCGGACCAGAAGGCCAACCTGCCGACGCTGCAGGCGTTCCGGACCTGGCTGATGGAGGTCTCGCGGGCGGCCGAGCCGCAGCCGCAGGACGCGGCCAGCCCACAGTAAAATGGCATCATCATGAGTCAAACATCCACCAAGAAGGGCCGCGTTGTCGTCGGCATGTCCGGCGGGGTCGATTCTTCGGTCACCGCCTGGCTGCTCAAGCAGCAAGGCTACGAGGTCGTCGGCCTGTTCATGAAGAACTGGGAAGACGACGACGATTCCGAATACTGCTCCACCCGCCAGGATCTGCTGGACGCGGCCAGCGTGGCCGACCTCGTCGGCGTGGAATTCGAATACGTCAATTTCGCCGCCGAATACAAGGACCGCGTGTTCGCGGAATTCCTGCGCGAATACTCGGCCGGCCGCACGCCCAACCCGGACGTGCTGTGCAACGCCGAGATCAAGTTCAAGGCCTTCCTCGACCACGCCATGGCGCTGGGCGCCGAACACATCGCCACCGGCCATTACGCCCGCGTGCGCGAAGTGGCGGCCGAGGGCGGCGGATCGCGCTTCGAGCTGCTCAAGGCGCTGGACGGGTCCAAGGACCAGAGCTATTTCCTGCACCGGCTGAACCAGGCGCAACTGTCGCGCACCCTGTTCCCTCTGGGTGAGATCCACAAGACCGAAGTGCGCCGCATCGCGCACGAGATCGGCCTGCACAACGCGGCCAAGAAGGACTCCACCGGCATCTGCTTCATCGGCGAGCGGCCGTTCCGCGAGTTCCTCAACCGCTACCTGCCGACCGAGCCGGGCCCGATCCTGACGCCCGAGGGGCAGAAGGTCGGACGCCACGAGGGCCTGTCGTTCTACACGCTGGGCCAGCGCAAGGGCCTGGGCGTGGGCGGCGTGAAGGGCCGTCAGCGCGAGGACGGCACGGCCGAGGCCTGGTACGTGGCGCGCAAGGATCTGGAACGCAACGTGCTCTACGTGGTGCAGGGGCACGACCATCCCTGGTTGCTGTCCGGCTCGCTGCGGGCGCAGGACGTCAGTTGGGTGGCCGGGCAGGCGCCCGCCGCCGGGGAATACGGCGCCAAGACGCGCTACCGCCAGGCCGATGCGGCTTGCCGGCTGGGTGATGCGACCGCCGCAGGCTTCACGCTCGACTTCGTCGAGCCGCAATGGGCGGTCACGCCCGGGCAATCCGCGGTGCTTTACGATGGCGATATCTGCCTGGGCGGCGGCATCATCGTCTAGGCAACCCGGCCCGCCACGGGCCGCCGCCATACCGATAGCAGTTCCAGCCAGGCCCCGCGGGCGTCGCGTCCGCGGGGCCTGGCTCATGAAAAACGGCGCACGCCGACAACGAGGAGAGGGATGTGGATGTAACGATGGTGATTTGCCTGCTGGCGCTGGGCGCGGTAGCGGGTTTCGCGGCGGGCTTGCTGGGCATCGGCGGCGGCATGCTGCTGGTGCCGTTCCTGACGATGCTGTTCGCCTGGAAGGGCATGCCGGCCGACCTGGTGGTGCACGCCGCCATCGCCACCTCGATGACCTCGATCCTGTTCACCTCGATCTCCAGCGTGCGCGCGCACCAGCAGAAGGGCACCATCAAATGGCCGATCGTCTGGGCCATGGCGCCGGGCATCATCCTGGGCGGCCTGCTGTCGGGCGGCGCGGTGTTCGCGGCGCTCAGCACCCTGTGGCTGTCGCTGTTCTTCGCGCTGTTCGTGGGCTATTCCGGCTGGAACATGCTGCGCAACAAGAAGCCCAAGCCGAGCCGCCAGATGCCCGGCGTGATAGGCACCAGCGCGGCCGGCGCCGGCATCGGCTTCCTGTCGGGGCTGGTGGGGGCGGGCGGCGGCTTCCTGTCGGTGCCGTTCATGGTCTGGTGCAACGTGGCGCTGCACAACGCGGTCTCGACCTCGGCGGCGCTGGGCTTTCCCATCGCGCTGGCCAACAGCATCGGTTACGTCGTGTCGGGCCTGAACGAGGGCGCGACCCGACCCGGCATGCTGGGTTACATCTACTGGCCGGCCCTGCTGGTGCTGGTGTGCGTCAGCGTCCTGACGGCGCCGCTGGGCGCGCGCATGGCGCACCGCCTGCCGGTGCAGACGCTGAAGCGGGTGTTCGCCTGCCTGCTGTTTGCACTGGCGGCCTACATGCTGTTCAAGGCCGGCCAGGCATTCTCGGCCTGAGCCGGACGTGAAACCGGCCGCGCGAGGCGGCCGGAGCGTTGCGGGTGGGCGCCGGAGGCGCGTCAGGCCGTCTTGGGGATGGTGTCCACGAACGACTGGCGCTGCGACAGCTTGTCGTACAGGCGCGCCAGGTTGGGGTGGTTGGCGCGCCAGTCGAGTTCGGCGAAGCGCAGGTCCAGGTAGCCCAGGGCACAGCCCACGGCGATGTCGGCCAGGCTGTAGTTGATGCCCATGCAGTGGGCGTTGTCGCCCAGGCTCTTGTCCATGGCGTCCAGGCTGGCGCGGATCTTGCCGTACTGGCGTTCGATCCATTCGGGGCTGCGCTGCGCCTCGGGGCGCTGCTTTTCCTTGACGATGGTGACGCACGCATCCAGCAGGCCATCGGCGATGGCTTCCCAGCACTTGACGGCCGCGCGATCGCGGCCCGGCTGCGGAATCAGGCGGGCGACGGGGGACAAGGTGTCCAGGTATTCGACGATGACGCGCGAATCGAACAGGGCGCCGCCATCTTCCATGACCAGGCAGGGCACCTTGCCGAGGGGGTTGTACGTTTGGATCTGCGTGTCGGCGGACCAGACGTTTTCGAGTTCGAGCCGGTAATCCAGCTTTTTCTCGGCCATGACGATACGCACCTTGCGCACGTATGGACTGGTAAGCGAGCCGATCAGTTTCATGGATTCACAAGCGGAGTCGGAAAGCGGCCGAAGTATAGCAGGCCGCATGACGGCCAAACCGTCCGCGGGACGGAATCCCGTCCAGTTTGCCACAATGTTGCGCGGCCCTGAATGATAAAATCGCCGGGTTTTCCCATCCGCCGCTTTTTCTTTCCCAGACCATGCAAATCGCCGACCAGCTTAGCCAACTTAACGCCCTTTCGCCACTGGATGGCCGATACGCCTCCCGCGGCGACGCGCTGCGCGGGCTGCTCTCCGAGGCCGGCTTCATGGCGCACCGCGTCGAAGTCGAGGTGGCCTGGCTGGTGGCCCTGTCCGATGCCGGCCTGCCCGAACTGCCCGCCTTCTCCCAGGAAGCCCGCGCCCGCCTGCAGCAACTGGTGCGCGACTTCTCCGAGGCCGACGCCGCCCGCATCAAGGACATCGAACGCGTCACCAACCACGACGTCAAGGCGGTTGAATACTGGCTCAAGGAAAAGGTCGCCGACCACGCCGAGCTGGCCACCGCGGCCGAATTCATCCATTTCGCCTGCACCTCCGAGGACATCAACAACACCTCGCACGCGTTGATGCTGTCGCGCGCCCGCAGCGAAGTGGTGCTGCCGCGCCTGCGTGAAATCGCCGCCAAGCTCAACGACATGGCCGTGGCGCAGGCCAACCAGCCGATGCTGTCGCGCACCCATGGCCAGCCTGCGAGCCCGACCACGCTGGGCAAGGAATTCGCCAACGTCGCGGCGCGCCTGAACCGCGCCATCGCCGCGGTCGAAGCGGTCGAGCCGCTGGCCAAGCTCAACGGCGCCACCGGCAACTACAACGCCCACCTGTCGGCGTACCCCGAAATCGACTGGCCCGCCTTCAGCCAGCGCGTGCTCGCCGGCCTGGGCCTGACCCAGAACCGCCACACCATCCAGATCGAACCGCACGACTGGATGTCGGCGCTGTTCGACGCCATCGTGCGCGCCAACATCATCGTGCTCGACCTGGACCGCGACATCTGGGGCTACGTTGCCCTGGGCTACTTCAAGCAGCGCCTGAAGGAAGGCGAGGTCGGTTCGTCGACCATGCCGCACAAGGTCAACCCGATCGACTTCGAAAACTCCGAAGGCAACCTGGGCCTGGCCAACGCCGTGCTGCGCCACCTGTCCGACAAGCTGCCGATCTCCCGCTGGCAGCGCGACCTGACCGACTCCACCGTGCTGCGCAACCTGGGCGTGGGCCTGGGCTATTGCCTGGTGGCCTGGGACGCCTGCATGCGGGGCCTGGGCAAGCTGGAAGTCAATACTGCCGCGATCGACGCCGACATCGACGCCTGCTGGGAAGTGCTGGCCGAGCCGGTGCAGACCGTCATGCGCCGCTATGGTCTGCCGCAGCCGTACGAACAGCTCAAGGCCTTGACGCGCGGCAAGGGCATCACCGAGGAAGCCCTGCGAGAATTCATCCAGGGCCTGGCCCTGCCGGACGAACCCAAGGCGCGCCTGCTGGCGATGACCCCGCGTTCGTATATCGGCCTGGCCGCGGACCTGGCCCGGGCGGTATAGTCGCCTTGCCGCGCGCCGGGCGCGCGGCATTCTTGTTGTACTTACGGGAGATTGCAATGAAGAAGTTGTCCACGCTCGCCGCGCTGGCCTGTATGACCGTCGGGTCGCTGCTGGCGACCTCGGCCCAGGCGCAGTTCGCCAAGCCCGAAGACGCCGTCAAGTACCGCCAGTCGGCGCTGACGCTGATGGCATCGCACTTCGGCCGCATGACGCCGGTGATCAAGGGCCAGGCGCCCTACGACGCGGCCCAGATCAAGGCCAACGTCGAAGTGCTCAAGACCCTGTCGGCGCTGCCGTGGACGGCTTTCGGCGCGGGCACGGAAGGCGGCGATGCCCGTCCGGAAATCTGGAGCGACGCGGCCGGCTTCAAGCAGAAGCAGCAGGCGTTCCAGGACAACATCGTCAAGCTGTCGGCCGCCGCCGACGCCGGCGACCTGGACAAGCTGCGCGCCGCCTTCGGCGACGTGGGCGCGAGCTGCAAGGCCTGTCACGACGCCTACCGCAAGAAGAAGTAAGCCGGCCGCGCCCTCCGTGGCGCATCCGTCGCATGCGAAAAGCCCCTCGAACGAGGGGCTTTTCTTTTGGCGCGCGGTTTGGTTGTCGGGCCCTGCGCGAGCCGGACAGCTACGAGAACGACATGTCCGCGGCGATCTCCAGCGAGCGAATCCACAGCACCAGGCCGGTGACACAGGCGCCCAGGATCAGGGCGCGCAGCCAGATTGCGAACCCGTCCTGGGTCGGCGGGGTGCCGGCCGGGACGTCTTTCGGGTCGACATTGCCGGTGATGATGGCGCGCACCAGCCGCTTGCGCCGCACCAGCGCGTACCAGGCCACGGCCAGCAAGTGCAGGGCGACCAGGCCGATGATGACCCATTCGTTGAGCTTGTGCCACGAGGTCAGCAGGCTGGCGGTGGATTCGCTGACGTGACCGAACAGCGGGCCCTGGGTCATGATGTCGTCGGTAGTGAACAGGCCGCTCACGGCCTGGAAACCGATCACCAGCAGCAGCGCCAGCACCGACAGCGCACCCAGCGGATTGTGGCCGGCGGGCGCGGCCGCGCCCTTGAGGTAGCTGGCCACCGCGCGCGGGCCGCGCACGAACTGCGCGAAGCGCGCATAGCGCGGGCCGACAAAGCCCCACAGCAGGCGGAAGATGATCAGGCCCAGCGCGACGCAGCCGAAGCGCACATGCCAATCCATGTACAGACCGCCCAGCTTGACGCTGACGAAGGCGCCGACGATACAGACGACGAGCGCCCAGTGGAAGAGGCGGGTGGGAAGGTCCCAGATGCGGATGGCAAGCCGGTTGTTTTGCATGATGGTCGGGCGATGACTGCGTTGCCTGCGACTTTATCACGCACAAATGAAGCCGCCGCGGCATGACCGCGGCGGGTTTGCGCTAGCTCAGCGAGCGGCGCGACGCACCGGTTCGATGCGGTGCACGTGCTCGTGACGGAAGCGGATGCGCTGGCCGGGCGCCTTTTGCGCGACTGCCCCGCACGGCACCACTTCGGTGGTGTACGTGGTCGTGCCGTCGATCGGCGCGTTGAAGATCACGGCGGCGCGAATGGCGGGGCCGTGGGCCGGTTGCAGATAAACGATGTCGCCGATGTGGATCGGCATGTTGTCCAGCTTGGTATGGGCCGGGCGTCGGATCAGGTCCGAGGTCGTGAAACGAGTATTCATGGTGTTGTTCTCTTTCAAGTTCTTGTTATGGGATTGCCGTGCATTGCATGCCGCGAGGACCGGGCGCGGGCGTTGTCGCGTCGCGTCCTGTTCGCGTGCCGAGTCATGCATGACACTAACGCATCTCCGTTGCCGGCGTTTTGCGCATTCTCATGGTTTGCGTTGCGCGTCACGCCGGTGGCGGAGGTACTGACCGCGGGCATGCGCCTGCGGCTTGTTGCCGGGCCGCGTCGGTCAATGACGGACGGCGTTCCTGGCGGGCGGTGGCGTTGGGTCGCCGCCGCGAATGGGTTACTGCGGGGTTACTGCGGGGTTACCGCGGGTTGCCGCGGGTTTACCGCGCCGATAAGGCCGCGGATAAGGGTTTTCGATCAGGCCGAAACGATCAGGCCGAAATGATCAGAAAACTGCAATGTTTGTCGTAAGACGAAAACCTGGGCGGGATGATCTTGCCATTCATCATGATGGCATCAATCGAGTCTGCGTTGTTAGGGTTATCTGTCGCAGAACGGATAAAACCGGACCCAGGGAAGGATTTCTTGCAAGCGCCCGGCAAGCGGGCCAAATGCCAAATGCGTGGCAAAGCGAACAACCGAAAATCAGGCCAATATCGGGCCAGTCAGTTGGGCAACGATAACGATGCCAATCGGGCAGCTCTATATGAGCCAAATATATGAGCCGCTTCCCGTACTTTTTCCAGCACTTTTCGGCTCAATCAATGAGTCTATATCTAGTTCCGTGATTTTGCAAGGGTTTTTGGATGGAGCAGGCATGTCGCACCGAGAGGGAGCGCGGGCGAGGGGGCGTCGACACGCCTGCGATTCCCTGTCAGTGGCTGGTGGGGCCCGCCGCCTGTCGCTGGGCTTCGATGATCAGGCCTTCCAGCCGCGGCGACATCCGCAACGCGACCTGGGCGGCGGTCGAACCGTCCGGGCGCGTGTCGGTCTCCAGGGCCAGTTCGACGCGTTCGCCATCAAAGGCCTCGGGGGCGGCTTCGATCTCGACATAGCGCTCCAGCAGCGCGTCCACAGCCTTCTGGGCGTCGGCCAGCGCTTCCTGGCTCAGGCGGCCGGGGCGCAGGTACTGGTTGGCCACGCGCGCCAGGTCGCTCATGAAATACAGCAGCGCGGCGGCGCCGCGGCAGTCGGGCTGGGCAAAGCCCCAGGTGTCGGGGGAAACGTCTTGAGTCATTCCGTGGGATGGCTAGGAGGAAGGGCGGCCCTGGCGGGCCGGCAAACCGACATTCTAGGGGGTAACGACAGGCCCCGCCCGCCTGCCTGGGGCATACTGACGCCCCATGATCCGACGCGCCCATCCTGCCGACCTTGCTTTGCTGCCCGACATCGAGCGCTCCGCCGCCGAGCGCTTTCTCGGCACGCCCATGGCCTGGGCGGCCACGGGGGAAACCCTGCCAACAGCGACGCTGGCGCATGCGGCCGCAGCGGGATTGCTGTGGGTCGCGGCGGACGCCGGCGACCGGCCCGTGGGATTCGCGCTGGCGCAACCGATGGACGGCGACCTGTTTCTGTTGGAAATGTCGGTCTCCAGGCCTTGGCAGGGCCAAGGCCTGGGCGGCGGGCTGCTGCGCGCGGTGGTCGCGCGGGCGGCGGGGGAGTACGACTCGGTCGTCCTGACGACGGACCGGGAATTGCCCTGGAATGGCCCGTTCTACCGGCGGCACGGTTTTGTCGAAGTGCCCGCGGCGCAATTGACGCCGACATTGCGCGCGCGGCTGCGGGAAGAGGCGGCCGCGGGATTCGATCCTGCCCGCCGCTGCGCGATGCGTTTGGCGTTGCCCGATTGAGCGCGCCGGGCCGCCTGTGTCATATCGCTTCGATGGCAACAAAATCCGCCCGCCGGCGGCAGGCGGCGGATGCTTCGGGATAATCTGGCCGGGGGCACCGGCCGCGTGGCGGGCCGATAGCCGCGCGGCAACGGACTACGCAAGGAGCAAGGGCATGGCAATGCTGCGGATCTGCCTGGCCACCCTGGCGGCGGCCATGGCGTTGGTGCTGACGGCTTGCGGCAATCGCGAGCCGCAGGAGCGGGCCGCCTTCATCGGTCTGCTGCAGCAACGTATCGCCGCTGGCGCGCTGGCGCCGATCGGCGCGCTGAGCGAGGCCGAGTCGGACGCCATCGGCCGCTATCGCGATGCCTATGCGGTCATCACCGACTTCCAGGACGCCCTGGCCAAGACCGCGACGTCGCTGGGCCCGGTGCTGGCGGCCGAGCGCATTCAATCGGTCGACGACATCGTGCGGCGGCGCCAGGCGCTGAGCGACGCACGCGTGACGCTTGCCGACAGCGCTCGCGGCTTGCAGGCTGCCCGGGCCCGCGCCGACACGGCGCGCGGCGGCATGGAGCTGGCGCCGGATCTCGCGTCGGTCTACGACGGTGTGTACGACGAGGCGGTCACGGCCCCCGCGGCCGAGTTGCTTGACGCCGCGGGCAGGATGGACACGGTGGCGCGCGAGGCGCTGGGAGTGGCCGACTTCGTTGCCACCCATGCCGGCGACATCACGCTCGCGGACGGGCAGGCCAAGGTCGCCACGCCATCGCTGCAGCAGGAGCTGAATCGGCGGTTGCAGGGCCTGAATGCGCAATCCGGGGCGCTGGAACAGGCCCGCGCCGTGGTGGCGCGGCAGGCCCCTGGGCACCGGCCTCTAGACAGGCCGCCGGCAGGCCCTTAGTACAATGCGGGTCTCGCGGCGCATGCCGCGCCTTGGACGGAACATGAGCCAATCCTCAAGCTTGCATTACCGGACTTTCCTGCTCCTGCTGGTGGTGGTCTCCATCGCGTTCGGCTGGTTGCTGTGGCCGTTCTACGGCGCGGTGTTCTGGGGCGCCATCCTGGCCATCCTATTCGCGCCGCTGCAACGGCGGCTGGTGCCGCGCATCGGCGGAAGGCGCAACCTGGCGGCCCTGATCACGCTGGCGCTGGTGCTGCTGCTGGTGATCCTGCCGCTGGTGGTCATCAGCGGTTCGCTGGTGAGCGAGGGCGCGAACCTCTACCAGAGCATCAAGTCGGGGCAGATCAACTTCGGCGCCTACTTCCAGCAGGCCATGGAGGCGTTGCCGCCTTCGGTACACGACATTCTGGCGCGGTTCGACCTGGCTGATATCCCCAGCCTGCAGGAAAAGCTCAGCGCGGGCGCGATGCAGGCCAGCCAGTTCCTGGCCACGCAGGCCCTGAGCATCGGCCAGGACACGTTCCAGTTCGTGATCAGCTTCGGCATCATGCTGTACCTGTTGTTCTTTCTGCTGCGCGACGGGCCGCAACTGGCCCAGCGCGTCAAGCGCGCGGTGCCGCTCAGCGACACGCACAAGCATCACCTGTTCCGCAAGTTCACCACGGTGGTGCGCGCCACGGTCAAGGGCAATATCGCGGTGGCGGCGTCGCAGGGCGCTTTGGGCGGCATCATTTTCTCCATCCTGGGCATCCAGGGGGCGCTGCTGTGGGGCGTCATCATGGGCTTTCTGTCGCTGTTGCCGGCGGTGGGCGCGGGGCTGATCTGGGCGCCGGTGGCGATCTATTTCCTGCTGACGGGCGCGACCATCAAGGGCGTGGTGTTGATCGCGTTCGGCGTGCTGGTGATCGGCATGGTCGACAACGTGCTGCGTCCGATCCTGGTGGGCAAGGACACCAAGATGCCCGACTACGTCGTGCTGATCTCGACACTGGGCGGCATGGCGCTGTTCGGCCTGAACGGCTTCGTCATCGGGCCGCTGATCGCCGCGTTGTTCATGGCCTCCTGGGACCTGTTCTCGCCTCCCGCCGAGGCCGTCGTCGAGCCGGCCGAACCGTCGCCCCCGCCCTCGCCCGAGAAGGCGGATTGAAGGCATTGCAGCCGGTCAAGCCGCCGTCAGCGCGGCCGGTGTAAGGTTGTGATGGCGCCGGTCTTCGCGGGCCGGCGCCACGCGCCAACGCCGCTGCCGGCCGCACGCCGGCAGCGCGCCTTTCCTTCTCTTACCAGGAGCACGTCGGATATGGACTGGAAACTGCACAAGTCGGGCTGGATCGAAGAACGCAACTTCGACATCGAACTGGCCGAAACCCCCGAGGGCTACCACGCCCGCGTCCGCGTCTTCGGCTTTCCCGTGCTGGAAGACACCAAGAACGTGTTCCCGAATGAGGCGCTGGCGGAAAAGGGCGCGCTGACCTTGCTCAAGAGCCAGTTCGCCGGCACGCCGGACCTGGAAGAAAAGCCGTAACCTTCATGCCCGAGGCTGTCGGCGCGACGCGCACGAGCTGCCTCGGGAGCGCCCGCCCCACGCCGTTCAGCGCAGTGGCAGGCGGCGCCCGCCGACGATCAGGTCGCGATCCTGGCGTGGTTCGGTGCGCACCTGGCCTTGCGCCAGCGCATTGACGATGTCCACGTCCGGACCGTGTTCGGACTTGCGGTTGCTCTTGGAGGACACGAGGCCCCACGTGTCGTCGCCCAGTCTTTGATAGGTGAGGAACGCTTCGTAGCCCCCCGCGCTGGCATCCGCACGCGGCGGTATGTACAGCACCAGGTCGTCGTTGCCGAGGCCGGTGATGTCCGCGTGGATCAGCCAGCAGCGCGCGCCGCCCAAGGCCGGATTGTCGGCCGCGGCCTGTTCCGCTCGCACGCACCTGTCTGCCTCATAGGGATTTTCCGCCGCGGCGTAGCGCCACCAGGCATCCGGCACCGGGCTGCCCGGCGGATACGCCTGCAGGTTGGCCGGCTTGGCCGGGGAACGTTCCCGGGATGTGACTCGCGGCCCCCAATCATGGTACTGACCCTTCAGGGCGTCGGCGGCCGCCGTTGCAATCCTGGGGGATTGCGCCTGGGCGGCGCCCTCGGCCAGTTTGCGCATGGCTTGCCGGCCGTATTCGCCCCGGTCGCGCGCGGCCGAGAGATAGCTGAATTCTTCCGGAGGAATGCGCCCGTCGATCAGGCGTTGCACCTGGCTGTGGACCTCGATTCGGTCGGGGCTCAGCAGCGGCGTGTTCGCCAGGGCCAGCATGATGAGCGCGCAGAACGCCGCGACGATGTTGGTGCCGCCCAGGATCGTGTGGAAGCGCCGCGCCGCCAACGCCGCCCAGGCATAGCCCAACGCGTACAGCGTCAGCAGGATCGCAGCGTAAAGGCCCCAGATGCGTGGAACGGTCCAGCCGTACTGCTCGATGCGCACCACCAGGCCGTACAACGCCACCAGCGCCAGCGGCAGCAGGCCGATCGTCGCCACGCGCAGCACCGCGCGCAGGCGCGGGCCGAAGGGCGGGGCCTGCGGGCTGTCCTGCCAGGCGGAGTTGATGAGCTTGATCCACAGCGCGCTGAAGGCGATCAGCGCGCCGGCCGACAGGGCGCCCGCCTGCAGGTCCAGCGTCAGCCGGGCCGCCAGCGCCAGCACGAAGGCGATACCCACCAGCGCGACCAGCGGCAGCAGCCACGCGGTCAGCGTGAGCCACGAACGCTGCAGCGTGTCCGCCAGTTGCGGGCGGCGGTGCACGCCCACCAGGCAGACCGCCAGCACCAGCGGCATGACGCCAAGCAGGAAGCGGGTGGATTTGACGACCTGGCCGACCGCGGCGATGCCGATCATGCCGAACATGGCGCTGGCGGCCCAGAACAGCAACCAGACCGCCAGGGTCAGGCCGCCCGCCAACGCCAGTTTGACGGTATTGCGCCACGCGGCGCGGAACACGGCGGGATAGTCCCAGCCGGGTCGGGATGGATCGAGCGCCTGGATCAGCGGCAGCAGCATGAAGCCGCTGGCGGCGGTGATCAGCGTCGCCAGCGACCGGGGGCCGCTGTCGGTGTAGGCGGCGGGCTGCCAGCCCTGCAGCGTCACCAGCCCGTAGGCATTCAGCGCCGGCAGGGCCACGCCGTAGGCCGCCAGCGCCAGCAGCCAGCGCCTGCCCGAACGCATGCCCGCCAGCATGGCGCCGGCCAGTGGCACCAGCCAGATCCATTGGATCGCGAAGAGGGTGGCGAACGGGTTGTGCCATGGCCACGCGCGGTTCAACAGCGCCGCATGCAGCGCCAGGGCCAGCAGTGCGCCGAGCGCGCCATGGATCAGGATTGTTTTCTCGGGCGCCGACAGGCGCGATGGGATTGCCATGGGGCTAGAAGTCCTCGCTGCGCCAGACCTTCAGCACGCGGCCGAAGACCTCGAAATCCATGCCTTCGGTGATGTCCCAGGCATCGTACTTGGTGTTCTCGGATTTGGCCCGGACCACGAGGCCGGCGGCGGTGGGGATGCGCTGCAGCCGCTTGATGAAGCCTTCGCTGCCGACGCGAAAGAAATAGATGGCGTCGTATTCGACGGCCTGCACGCCACGGTCGACGATCAGGGGATCGCCGGGATTGAACATGGGGCGCATGGAGTCGCCGAACCCGGTGACGATGCACAGGTTCTTCGAGGCGGAAAAGCCGCGCACGTTCTTCTGCAGCCATTCCGGGCTGACGTTCCAGCTCTGGATGACGCCAGGTTGGTCGCGCAGCTCCAGGCCGTTGCCCATGGCGCCGCCGGTGTCGAACTGCGCGATGAGGACGTTGCCGTGGTCGGGCCGGCCCAGCCGCGCGGGGTGAAAGGAGGCAAGCCGGCCCGTGGGCTCGTCGGCCACGACATCGGGCGAGAGTTCGCGCCACAGATCGGGGTGCGGCAGGTCCATCCAGTGGGCGGGCTGGCCCAGGCCGGCGGCCAGCCTGGCGGCCAGCGCGTCGCCGACCCGGCGCGGGTTTTTGTCGCGCCTGCCCTGGAACCCTTGAAGGATCTGGTCGAGGTATTTGCGACTGACGCCAGCGCGTTCGGCCAGGCGGTCGACGCCCCCGGCCTCGTGCACGGCGTATTTGAGGTTGTTCAGTCGTATCGAGCGGATGTCCATGGTAGCGATAGTAGCAATCCGCTACCCGAAAGTACAGTAGCGATTCGCTGTTGATTTTTCGGTAGCGACTCGCTACCATGACTTTCATCCCGGAGATAGTCGGGCCGACCGCAAGTCTTCGATCAAGCGGCTTGCGGCTTGTGCGGATACGACGGGGCTGGCCGCCACGTCCGTGGCGATGGGGGGGGTGACCGGCATGTGGCCCATTCATCGCTACCAAGGTAGCGATTTTCACCCGCCAGCCTTTCCGGGGACATGACGAACGGCAAGCTTGCATCAAGGAAAAAAAGCATGGATAAGCGTCTTGGCGGGGAGGCATCCCGATGAAATATGCAACCGAAGTGCTGGACCTCATGGCGGCGGCGCCGGGGCGTCCGTGGCGCATGGCCGAACTGGTGCGCGGCGCGTCCGGCGCACGCGAGCTGACGCGGCGCGAACGCAACGCAATGCGACAGGCGATCCTGCGCGTGCTCGAAGCCCTGCACGAGGGCGGCCAGGTGGCCCGCATCGAGCATGCGCGCAACTCGCTGACCTACGTCTGGGGCGAAGTGCGACGCGAGGGGGATTGCCTGCACGCCTGATGCGGCGGCAGAATGCATCCATGTCGTCGCGCTTCCCGCCGACGATCCGTCCAGGCGCCGATGCGCTGGAATGCTGGAGAATCAGGCCCGCTTACCGCGGGCCTTTTTTATGAGAGGGTACGTTCGTGTGAACGCGCCGTCAGTTATCGGCGCAACGCAGTGCGACATGCCGGGATTGCTTCGGCGGCAGACGGTGCGCGACAATTCGTTCATGGCGTTGCGGTTCATATCGACGCCCCTTGCAGGCAGCAACAAGTACGCGGCGAGTACACCGAAAACACCGCAGGCAACAAGCGGATCGCGACAATCGAGCAGTAGCAAGTAGCAAGTAGCAAGTAGCAAGTAGCAAGTAGCAAGCAAACAGCAAACAAACCAGGCCCGCCTACAGCGGGCCTTATTTATGAGAGGGTACGTGTGCCCGGCCAACGCGCCGGAAGGCGGATGAATCGCCGGATGCGCGTCCCTCATGTTCTTCGCAGTTCTCCGATACAGGCTCGCCACTGGCGGGCCTTTTTCATTTGCGCGCCCCGCGTTCTCTTCGAGAGCGCGGGGCGTTTTGTTAGGCGCCGCCCGCAAGGCGGCGCCCAGCGGCCTGCCGCCTCGCCGTTCCTTCCATGACCGGGCCTTTCTCCCGCCCGCGGTGACCTGGAATGGCTCGAGGCGGCAGCCCGGTGGGCGACAGCCGGAATCCGCCGCAACCCGGCCGCACGCATCACGCAACGCGGCACCGCGCCGATGGCGCAGCAAAGTCGGCGTTCCGCCTCCAGGCCTCTGGATTCCCCCAAACCCGCCCTCGGGCATCTCAACACGACAAAGGAGCGACGCATGGCGAACAGTTCGGCC
Organism: Achromobacter sp. SIMBA_011; assembly: GCF_046535435.1. Taxonomy (NCBI): domain Bacteria; kingdom Pseudomonadati; phylum Pseudomonadota; class Betaproteobacteria; order Burkholderiales; family Alcaligenaceae; genus Achromobacter; species Achromobacter sp. SIMBA_011. The sequence continues at coordinate 144,320 of NZ_JAWRWN010000009.1, forward strand.
ACCGGCGGCTACCTGGCGCCGATCGCCATTTCTCCGCCCCTGGAGGATGCCGAGCTCGAGGCGCTGTTCCAAGGGTTCATCGCCGGCGTGGCCGGCCTGCCCCTTGACCTGGTTCGTACGCGCTGGCCTGCCGCCGGCGTGGAACCGCCCGCGCAGACCGAGACCTGGTGCCTGATGGACATCCGGTCGCAAACCGCGGACGCCGGTCCGGTCGTCACCCACGACCCGGCCGGAGAAGGATCTGATTCATACGTTCGGCACGAACACATCGAGGTGCTTTGCTCGATGTTCGGGCCGCGCGCGCTGCGCCACGCGGCGCTGCTGCGCGACGGCGCCGCCGTGCCGCAGAACCGCGAGCCCTTGCTGGCGCAAGGCATGGCGGTGAGCGGCGCGGGGCCGATCGTGGCCATGCACGAACTGGTGAATCAGCAGTGGATACGGCAGTTCGACATGACCCTGCGTTTTGCGCGCCGGGTCGCGCGCAGCTATCCGGTCCTGAATCTCCTGTCGGCGCAAGTCACGACGCATGCCGCGTCGCTGTCCCCGACGGACAACATCAACCACCTTGCAGATTAAGGGATTTACCATGGCTAATGGATTGCCGGTATCACGCCTGATCAACGTCACGATCAACATGTCGCCGCTCGCGGCGCAGGGCGCGAGCCTGAACACCGCCCTGCTGCTGGGCTCGTCCGCGGTCATCGACACCGGCGAGCGCATGCGCTCCTATGGCGGCATCGACGCCGTGGCCGCCGACTTCGGCACCGGCGCGCCCGAGTACCGCGCGGCCCTGCTGTACTTCCAGCAGACGCCCCAGCCCTCGCAGTTGTACATCGGCCGCTGGGCCAAGGGCGCGACCTCGGCCACGCTGCGCGGCGCCGTGCTGTCGGCCGCCGAGAAGCAGATGTCGGCATGGTCCGCGGTGACCGCGGGCGCCTTCACGCTGACCGTCGACGGCACCGCCAAGACGGTCAACGGCCTGGATTTCTCCGGCGCCACCAACCTGAACGGGGTCGCGTCGATCATCTCGACGGCACTGGCGTCGGCCTCGGTGCTGTGGAACGGCTCGCAGTTCGTCGTGACCTCTAACACCTCGGGCGCGACCTCGACGCTGGGCTACGCCACGGCCGCGGGCGCCGGCACCGACATCTCGTCGATGCTGGGCCTGACCGCGGGCAAGGCCTCGGCGCCCGTCGCCGGCATCGTGGCCGAAACCCCGGTGGACGCCGTGTCGCTGTTCCTGGACCGCTTCGCCAACAAGTTCCTGGGCCTGGCCTTCGCCGATGCCGACATCACCGACGCCCAGCACCTGGCCGTGGCCGGCCTGATCGAGGCCGACCAGCGCCACCTGTACGGCGTGTCGACCCAGGCGCCGCAGGTGCTCGATCCGACCCACCACGACGACATCGCCAGCCAGTTGAAGGCGCTGAAGTACAAGTACTCGATCGTGCAGTTCTCCAGCGCCAGCCCGTACGCGGTGGCCTCGCTGCTGGGCCGCCTGCTGACGGTGAACTTCAACGCCAACAACACCACCATCACGCTGATGTACAAGCAGGAGCCCGGCATCGTCGCCGAGACCCTGAGCAGCAGCCAGGCCGACACGCTGGCAGCCAAGAACTGCAACGTGTTCGTCAACTACGACAACGACACGGCCATCATCCAGTACGGTGTGACGCCCAGCGGCATCTTCATCGACTCGGTCTACAACGCGATCTGGTTCCGCAACCGCGTCCAGACCGACGTCTACAACCTGCTGTACACCAGCCCGACCAAGGTGCCGCAGACCGACGCCGGCAACCAACTGATCGCCTCGGTGATCGAGGCCGCGTGCGAGGCCGCCGTCAACAACGGCTACCTGGCCCCGGGCGTGTGGAACTCGGCCGGCTTCGGCGCCCTCAAGCAGGGCGACACGCTGGCCAAGGGCTACTACGTCTACGCGCCGGCGATCGCCACCCAGTCGCAGGCCGACCGCGAAGCGCGCAAGGCCGTCCCGTTCCAGGTCGCCGCCAAGGAAGCCGGCGCCATCCACACCGTCGACGTTCTGGTCACGGTCAACCGCTAATCAGGAGTAGCAGATGTCTACCTATTCGTTCGCTGATATCAGCGCCAGTCTCGTGGGCCCGGGCGGGGCGATTTCGCTGGGCTCCGGCTCGGGCGTGGCCGATGAGGGCATCGCCATCGCCGCCAAGGCCGAGAAAAGCGCCATGACGGTGGGCGCCGATGGCGAGGTCATGCACACGCTGCGCGCCGACAAGAGCGGCACCGTGACGCTGAGCTACCTGAAGACCTCGCCCGTCAACGCCCAGCTGCAGGCCCTGTACGACGCCCAGTCGCTGGACAGCCGCCTGTGGGGCAAGAACCTGATCACCATCACCAACCCGGCCACGGGCGACGTGACGGCGTGCCGTTCGTGCGCCTTCAGCAAGAAGCCCGACCTGACCTACAAGAAGGACGGCGACGTGGTGAAGTGGACCTTCGACGCCGCGAAGATCGACACGATCCTGGGAACCTACTAAGCCATGTCGCAGGAACTTGATCTGAACGGCCACCGGTACTCCATCGGGAAACTGAGCGCCAAGCAACAGTTCCACGTGTCGCGCCGCATCGCTCCGATCGTTCCTACGCTGATCCCCGTGTTCGTCCGCCTCGCGGCGGGCGGGCGCGGGATCACCGAGGATCCGGGCGGCATGGCCGATGTCCTGCAACCGCTGGCCGACGGCCTGGCGGCGATGAAGGACGAGGACGCCGACTATGTGTTGGACACCTGCATGCAGGTGGTCCAGCGCCGGCAGGAGCATGGCTGGACCGCCATCTGGTCGGCAAGCCAGCGCGTGCCGATGTTCCAGGACATCGACCTGGCGGTGATGCTGCCGCTGGCGGTGCGCGTCATCGTGGCAAGCCTCGGGCCTTTTATTCAAGGGCTGCTTACCAGCCAGACCGGCAGCCCCGAGGCGACACAGGCTGGCTGAAGAGCCTGCCCGGTGGCGAGGACTGGTTGCTGGCGCCAGTCCTCGAGGGGCTCTGCAAGTACGAGTCCCTCAAGGACGGCACCCTGGACCTGGCCGACATCGCGCTGCTGAACGACGCGTTGTCGGTGCGGGCAGACAACAAGGCGGAAGCGTACCGCCGCCACATGGCAGAAAAAAATGGCTAATACAACCGTGCCCATCGACCCGTCGGGGTTGATCGGCATATTCAAGATCGACAAGGACGACCTGAAGGACCTCAAGCAGGCGGTCGGCGACTCGCGCAAGCAGAGCCTGGCCGACGCGCTGGCGGTGTTCGCGGGGCGGGCCAAGAGCGTTGTCGACTTCGCCGAAAACAAGATCGCCCAGTTCGAGCAAGGCTATTTCGCCGCCAAGCTGGGCGGCACATCGGGCCGGGACATGCGGGCGCTGGAGGCGGTGGCGCAGGACTTCGGAGTCTCCGTCGAAGCGATGCGCAACAGTACCCAGGCGCTGCACCGCAACGTGCGCGACGATCCCAAGATCGCCGCGCTGCTGGAACAGCTGCACATCTCGTCGAGCGATGGCGCGGGCGCCCAGCGCAACAGCGCCGACCTGATGCTGGAGCTGAGCGACGCGCTCAAGCGCATGGATCCGGCGCAGGCCCGGGCGACGGGCCAGAGCCTGGGGCTGGAACCAGGCGTCATGGAAGCCCTGCGCGATCCCGAGTTCGGGCAGCGCCTGTCGGTGCAGCGCGATGCCCAGGAAAACAGCACCGTCGAGGCGGCCGGTGAACGCGCCCATCAGTTGATGGGCACCATCCGTGAATTGAGCGGCTCCGTCAACGCGATGTTCGCGCAGGCGCTCCTGACGATGGGCCCGAAGCTGCAGGAGACGCTCGACGGCATTTCGGCCTGGTTCAAGGAGAACGGCCAGACGGCCGGCAAGCGGCTGGGCGAGGTCGGCAATTTCGTGCTGTCGATCATGTCGTTGCTGGGGCCGGTGATCAGCCTGATCACCTGGCTCGACGGGCTGACCGGGGGCTTGAGTTCGCAGCTCCTGGTGCTGGTCGGCGGCTTCCTGATGTTGGGCGGCGGTGGCGTGGTGGGGGCCTTGATGGGCCTGGTCTCGCGACTGGGCGGCATGCGCTCGATCATCGGCGGGCTGGGCACGCAGCTGGCCGCGCTGCCTGGCCGGATCAGCGGCTTTGTGAGCCGTGCCTGGACGGCGACCAGCAATTTCGTGGGCGGCGTGTTCGGCAGAATGACCTCGATGGGACGGACGGTCGTCACCCAGATGGGCAACATGGCCAGCGCGGTCTGGTCCTGGATGGGAAATATGGCCGCGCGCGGCGGCGCGCTCGTGGTCGACAGCGTCAAGGCGGCCGGCGCCACCGCGTTGCAATGGGGGCAGTCACTGTGGGCCTCCGCCAGTTCGTGGATCGGCCGCATCGTCGACGGCGCCAAGAGCCTGGCCCGCGGCGTGGCGATATCGCCGGTGGCGGCGGGAGTGGGGCTGGGCCTGTATCCCAGCACGCTCGGGGACGGCACGCTGAAGTCGCTGCAAGGCGACAGGGGTGTGGGTCTCGGGCAGCAGGAGCCGCGTGTCGACGGGGCCGCAGGCATCTGGCAACCGCCTCCCATGGACGGTGCCCGGATCGAGCCGTGGCGGGATTACCACTCCGGTTTCGCGCTTGGCGAAGCGGGTGGCGCCGCGCTGGCGCCGCCGGCCGCCGCCGCGCCGGTGTCGGTCAATGCCACCACCACCATCTACGTCAATGGGTCGGCCGATCCTGGCGCGACCGGAGCGGCCGTGGCCAATCAACAGAGCCGGGTCAATGCCGACCTGACGCGCAACCTGCAGGGTTCCTATGACTGACACGAATTTCACGGGCACCGACATGGTGGGCCTGCTGTCGAAGAAGATCGGCGACATCGTGGTGCAGGCGACCATCACCGAGTCGCACGACGATACGCTCAAGATCACCAGCCATCCGGTGGAGTCGGGCCCCTATGGCCGCTCGGCGATCAGCGACCATGCCTTCAAGCTGCCGCTGTCGCTGACCATGAAGTGCGCCTGGAGCAATGCCTCGTACGAGGCATTGCGCGGCGCCCGGGCCAGGGACGTGGCCAATGGCAAGGCGGCCGCCGACGACTACGCCACCGCGATCTATTCGCAGCTGCTCAATCTGCAGGAGTCGCGCGAGCCGGTGGATGTGATCACCAGCCGGCGCCGCTACAGCAGCATGCTGATCGAGAAGATCGCGGTCGAGAACAGCCGGGAGACCTCCGGCGCCGTGTTCGCGACCGTGACGCTGCGCGAAGTGATCGTGGCGCAGACCCGCAGCACGTCGCTGCCGCCCTACGCACACCAGAAAGAGAAGGAAAAGACCGCGGACAGGCAGAACCTGGGCGTGAAAGCGTCCCGGCCCGCGGCCGCGCCCAACGGCGGCTCGCTGCATTGGAACTAGGAGATCCGCATGAACTACTTCGAGATACCTCTGTCGCCGATTCCGCAGGTGTTCGCCATCTCGCTGGGCGGTGACGACTACCGGCTGACGCTGCAGTATCGCGAGGGCTGGATATTGGACGTGGCCGATGACCTCGGCCAGCCGCTGGTGTCCGGCATTCCGCTGGTGACGGGCCTGAACCTGCTGGGGCAATACCGGCACCTGGGCTTTGCCGGGGGCCTGCGCGTGACCGGGGCGGAGTCGCCCGACGACGCGCCGACGGCCACCGACCTGGGCCGTGGCGCCAAGCTCTACTGGGTGGCGGACTGACATGGCGGACACGACCACAATGGAGCCGATCGCCGTATACGGCGATCCGGTCGATGACGATGAGGGCGTGCGCCAGTGGGGCCGGAAGGTGTCGCTGATCGTCGGCGACGAGGAGGCGCTGGATCTGTCGGCGCTGAGCTTCAGCTTCGGCATCAAGCGCAACGACGCCAAGTCCCCCAACACCGCCACCATCAAGGTGATGAACGCCAGCCGTGAAACCGCCAGCCTGGCGCAGCGCGAATTCACCCGAGTGGTGCTGCAGGCCGGCTATGAAGGCAATTACGGCGTGATCTTCCACGGCAACGTGGTGCGCGCCAAATGGGGCGGCTCGGGTGACACCGAGACCGTGCTGGAAATCACCGCGGCCGATGGCGACAAGGCCTACAACTTTGCGGTGGTCAACGCCACCGTGCCCAAGGGCAGCGACCGCGCCGACAAGGTGCGGCTGCTGTGCTCGGCCATGAACCCCTACGGCGTGCGCCAGGGCTACGTGCCCGACCTGGGCGGCAAGAAGTCGATCCGCGGGGCCGTCATGTCCGGCATGGTGCGGGACTACCTGCAGGATGTCTGCGGCAGTGCGAACACCTTGTGGAGCATCCAGGACGGCAAGGTGGTGGTGGTTCCCGAAACCGCCTATGTGCCGGGTTCGGTGCCCGTGCTGTCGCACGACAGCGGCCTGGTCGGCATGCCGGAGCAGACCGAGAAGGGCATCAAGCTGCGCATGTTGCTCAATCCCAGCATCCGCGTGGGCGGCCTGGTCAATCTGGACAACAGCCGCATCGCCGAGTATGGCTTCCAGGCCCGCTCCGAGGGCAAGGGCGCGAACGAAATCGATCGCAGCGAGCAGCGCCGCATCAGCGGCGACGGCTACTACTACGTGATGGAAGTCGAGCACCGCGGCAACACACGCGGCGACGAGTGGTACACGGAGGTCCTTTGCCTGGCCACCGACGCCACCCTGTTTCCCGGCGACCTGGGGCGGGCCGGCGCCGAGGGCGACGCGGCCCAGCCTGCCGCCGTCGTCAAGTAGCGCACGGCCAGGTCCTATCTCAGCAGGAAGATTCATGAACCGACTTGAGACTTTGAACGATCCGCAAGCCGCGATCGGCGCGGCGCTGCATGGCGCGCTGGCGCAGACCTGGACCGCCATGCCGGCGATCATCGGCGCCTTCGATCCGGTGGCGATGACGTGCACGGCGCAACCGGCCATCCGAGCGCGGGTCAAGACGCCCGAGGGCCGGCAGCACAGCATGGCGCTGCCGCTGCTGGTGGATTGCCCCGTGTATTTCCCATCGGGCGGCAATTGCACGCTGACCTTTCCGGTCAAGCCGGGCGATGAGTGCCTGGTGGTGTTTGCCTCGCGCTGCATCGACGCCTGGTGGCTGTCTGGCCAGGTGCAGGACCAGACCGAGATGCGCATGCATGACCTGTCCGACGGCTTTGTCTACGTGGGCGTGCGCTCGCAACCCCGTGTGCTGCCGGCGGTCAGCACCAGCGCGACCCAACTGCGCAGTGACGATGGCTCGACTTTCCTGGAGCTGGACCCGGCCGCCGGCAAGGTGAAGATCGTGGCGCCGGGCGGCTTCGACGTGGTCGCGCCGGTGTCCGAGTTTTCCGGACAGGTGCTGGTGAACGGCCTGCTCAGCTATCTGGCGGGACTGGTGGGCAGCGGCGGCCAGGGCAACACCGCCCAGATCACCGGCGTGCTCAACGTGATCGGCCAGATCCTGGCCAACGGCAAGCGGGTCGATGACACCCATACCCATACCGCGCAAGGCGCCAACGCGGTGACCACGCCACCCAACTGAGGATTCCTATGCGTTACCGAAAACTGGACGCCGATGGCGACTATTCATTCGGCTCGGCACGGGCCGATTTCCACCGCGATTCGGCCGAGGCCGTGGCGCAAGCGGTCAAGACCCGGCTGATGCTGGCGCGCGGCGAGTGGTTCCTGGACGTGACCGAAGGCATGCCCTGGAACGGCGAAGTGCTGGGCAAGCAGCCCCGCGCCAGCTACGACTGGGCCATCCGCCAGCGCATCCTGGGCACCGCCGGCGTCACCGACCTGGCCGAGTATTCGAGCCGGCTCGACCCGCAAACCCGCGGCCTGAGCGTGACGGCATCCATTTCAACCCTTTTCGGCACGGCCACTGTGCAGGCGGCATTATGACGATTCTTTCCACAGCCCCGGTCATCGACGCCGCGGGCATCCGTGCGCCGAGCTATGGCGAGGTGCTGCAGTATTTCAAGGAACAATATCGCGGCATCTACGGCGCGGATACGTACCTGGAGGCGGACAGCCAGGACGGTCAGTTGCTGGCCGTGTTTGCCCTAGCCATTCACGAGGCCAACTCGGCGGCGATCAGCGTCTATAACGCTTTCTCGCCTGCCACCGCAGCCAACGCGGCGCTGTCGAGCAACGTGAAGATCAACGGCCTGGTCCGCGGCGCGGCGACGCGGTCCTCGGTGGACCTGCGCATCGTGGGGCAGGGCGGCGTCACCATCATCGACGGGGTGGCGATGGATGCCAACCGCGGCCGTTGGCAATTGCCGGCGAGCGTGACGATTCCGCCGGGCGGCGAGATCACCGTCACCGCCCGGAGCCAGGCGCTGGGCGCCGTGACCGCCCCGGCGGGCACTATCAACCAGATCGGCACGCCGACGCTGGGCTGGCAGTCCGTCACCAATCCGGCCGCCGCGACGCCGGGCGCGCCGGTCGAGAGCGACGCCGCCCTGCGCGTGCGGCAGGCCCGTTCCGTGGCGCTGCCGTCGCGCAGCGTGCTCGAAGGCACCATCGGCGCGGTTGCGTCGGTGCCGGGAGTCTTGCGCCACGCGGCCTTCGAGAACGATGGCGCGGTGGCGGACGCCCATGGGCTGCCGCCGCACAGCATCGCCCTGGTGGTCGACGGCGGCGACGCGGCGCTGATCGCCCAGGCCATCGCCGCCAAGAAGACGCCCGGGACGGGCACGCATGGCACCACCACGGTGGTCGTGACGGATATCTACGGCATCGCGCACCGCATCCGGTTCTTCCGGCCCACGATCGTGCCGCTGGCGGTCGACGTGCAACTGCGGGCGTTGCCCGGCTATACCACCGCCATCGGCGTCGCGGTGCAGCGGGCGGTGGCGGATTACGTCAATGGCGTTCCGATCGGCGGCGGCGCCAGCGCGTCGGTGGAGTGGGCCGACGCCATCTCGGCCGCCAATGGCGTGGCAGGCAATGGCACGTTCAAGATTTCCGGCCTGACCCTGCGCAGTCCCGCGGGCAGCGGCACGCCCGACGTGTCGCTGGCCTTCAACGAAGCCGCCGCGGCGACGCCGGACGACGTGAAACTCACGGTGACCTGATATGGCCAACACAGACGACTACATCGGCCGGCTGTCGGCCTATCACCGCGCCAGGCCCCGGTTCAAGGCCACCGTGGCCGCGCTGTGCGACGCTGCGGCGGGCGTGCGCGAGCTATACGGCAGCATGCCGGCAGCGTTCGACCTGGACCTGGCCATTGGCGCCCAGCTCGATGCGGTGGGACGCTGGGTGGGGCTGGACCGGAAGGTCAGAACGCCGATCTCCAATGTGTATTTCTCGCACGACATCGACGGCCTGGGCTTCGACCAGGGCGTGTGGCAAGGCCCCTTCGATCCGGACAGCGGCCTGACCGAGCTGGACGACGATACCTACCGGCTGCTGCTGCGGGCCAAGATCGGGGCGAATCATTGGGACGGCACGCTGGAGACTTCGGCCGCCATCCTGGACCGCATCTTCGGTGGCGGCACGCACGTGTTCATCCAGGACAACGGCGACATGTCGGTGGATATCGGCGTCGCCGGCGCGCCGCCGTCCGCGCTGTTCCTGGCGCTGCTGACCGGCGGATACATCCCGCTCAAGCCGGAAGGCGTGCGCATCAGTTACTACGTCATCCCCTCGGAAGAGGGGCCTCTGTTCGGTTTTGACGTTCAAAACCACTACATCTCCGGGTTCGACGGCGGACTCTGGGGTTCGCTTTTTGCCGGTTGAATAAGGACATTCCGTGGCTATCAATCAGATTCTTCCCTTCGGCACCGTTCCCGGCGCCAATGTGCTCGCGCCCGCCGACTACCAGGCGTTGGCCGCCCGGCTGGGCGGCTTCTCGGCCGGCACGGCCAAATCGAAGGAACTCAACACCGTCTGGCGCCAGGCCTCGTTCGTGGCCGCCATGATCGGCCAGTACATCGCCGACAAGGCCGGCCAGGACGTGCTGGACGACGGCGACCTGGCGGCGCTGCAGGCGAAGTTCGTGGCGGCGCTGGCGGCGTCGCCGGCGCTGACCGGGACACCGACCGCGCCGACGCCGCCTTCGGGCGACAACACGGCCAAGTTGGCGACAACGGAATTCGTGCGTGCCGCGCTTGGCGATATTGCTATTCCTAGACGTGTGACTATCACTTCGACACAGGACTGGCCTATTCCGCCTGAATGGCGTGGCAAGGTGGTTGATGCTTTTCTCGTCGGTGGCGGCGGCGGTGGGGGAGGCAGTGCCGCAGGCTACGACACTTGGGGCGGTGGCGGTGGTGGTGGCGGCGCCGCGGGTGAGTGGAAATGGGTTCAGGTTCGGCTGCCGGATGCCGCGACTATTCCAGTGACAATCGGCGTGCCTGGAAAGGGGGGCGCTGCTGGCGGTGATGTAGGGGGCAACGGTGGAGCCGGGGGGGTAACCTCGCTTGGCTCACTTGCGTCTGTGAGTGGTGGTTTTGGTGGCGGAGCGGCCGGTGGCTCGAACTATACGGGCAGGCCGTTCCCTGGTGCCGGGGCCGTGGGCGCGGGTTCGGGTACGGGAGGCTCCGCGACGATGACTTTCGGTGTGTCCGGCAACGGCGGCTGCGGTGGAAGTTCGCCGCTCGGTCGTGGCGGTGCAGGGGGGGCCCGTTCCGGTCAGGCAGGGACGCCCGGCGCTGTTGGCAATCCTTCGCCGGATGGCAATTCCGGTGCCGGTGGCGGCGGCGCCGGCGGTGGCGTTGGCTCTGGGGGGAACGGCAATCTAGGAGGTGTCGGCACGGCCGGCGCGATTATTATTCAAAGGGCATGAGCATGCGTACATTCATTCAAATTCTCGACGGCAAGGCGCACTGGAAGTTCCAGGCTGAAAACGCGCCTGTATTTTCCGCCTCCATCGTGTTGGTCGACGTGACTGGCGTAACGCCCGAACCCGAAGAAGGTTGGGCCTACGCGGATGAAACGTTCACTCCGCCCGATACTCCTCTGCCCGGCTAGCCGGATTGCGCATTATCAGGCTTGCTCTTTCATGAATTTACTCGGCCCGCTTCGGTGGGCTTTTTTCTTGTCCGGGAGGCAGACATGCGCACCCTCATCTAGGAGCAGAGCAAGATGGAACCGAGTTCCGCTGGTTTGAGCGGTTGGGCCGCCCTGAAAATTGCGCTGGCTTTCGGCATGCCGGCCGCGATGGCGGCGTTGATCGGCATGTTGCTGATGCCGCCGCGCACGCCGCGCGAATTCGTCGCGCGCACCGCCTGCACGGTGGTCAGCTCATTTCTGTTCGGGCCTTTGCTGGCGATCGGCATGATCGCCTGGATGCCCGACCTGATGTCCTCGGCCTACTGGATGGCGCAGCGCACGGGCCTGGGCGAGGACGGGCTGCTGGCCATGTTCTATGTGCTCGGCCCGTGCATGTTGCTGGCGGGATTGCCGGCCTGGTGGGTGCTGGGCGCTTACCTGCGCCTGACCGCCAAGCTGCAGAACCAGGACCTGGTGGACTGGGCGGTCGAGATCCGACGCAAGACGCTGGGCATGGAAACCCACGCAGACAAGGAGGGCAGGCATGACGCTTGACCAGATCATGGACGATGCGGTGCGGCCGGCGATGGCGCTGTTGCCCGCGCGCATGGATACGCCCGAGGCGGACTGCATGCTGCTGGCCATCGGCCTGCAGGAAAGCCGCTTCGTGCATCGGCGGCAGATCGGCGGGCCCGCCCGCGGCTTCTGGCAGTTCGAGAAGGGCACGCGCGTCAGCCGCGGCGGCGTGTGGGGCGTGTTCCTGCACGCGGCCAGCAGGGATCACCTGGCCACGTTGTGCAAGTCGCGCGGCGTGGCCGGCGATCCGGAGGCGATCTATGCCGCGCTGGAGTATGACGATGTGCTGGCCGCCGGCGTTGCGCGGCTGCTGCTCTGGACCGATCCGAAGGCGCTGCCGCCGGTCGGCGAAACGCAGGCGGCCTGGGCGCTGTATCTGCGCACCTGGCGGCCGGGCAAGCCCAAGCCGGACAGTTGGGCCGGCCTTTACCAGCAGGCCGTGACGGCCATCCGGACGCGGTCCGACAGGAGCACGGCGCATGTTGCAACAGTGGATTAAGCGGGGCCTCGGCGTGGTGGCGGCAGTGCTGGCGGGGCTGGCCGCCGTCGCCGGGGTGTATTGGCGGGGGCGGGCCATGGGCCGGGCGCGGGAACGCTCGGACAGTGAGGCCCGCCTCCAGGCGCGGGCGGGCCACGCCCGCAAGGAGGCCAGGGATGTGCAGGAAAAAGTGGCTCGCAGCGATGACGATGTCGTGGCTGATCGGCTCAAGTCTGGCTGGGTGCGGGTCGCTCCCCCCGCGGACCGGGATTGAATATTGCGACCATGCCCGGCCGATATATTTCAATTCGGCGGCGGAAGTGGACGCGACGCCGGCGGCAATACGCCGGCAGGTGCTCGAGCATAATGAAATGGTTTCTCGGCTTTGTTTTTGAGGTAAATTGGGGACGCGATTTTTTCCACCTTCAGGGCGCTTTTTTTCCGGCGCCGTCGGGGCGATGGATGGTGTGCTGCGGTCTGGTTCTGCAATAATTTCTGGTTTTCCGTCCCCTCGGGCCGTCGGCCCGGATGACTGTTCCAGGAGAGGCGCAATGGGTCAGAGGGTGCAGTGTCGGCAAGCGTTTTGCCCCGTGCAAATGCGCGGCAGGGAAAAATAATATGGCTGACGGCGAAAGCCTGGTCGCCGCGCGGGTCCGCCCGAAGCTCCGGTATTCGATGCGAACCGGACTGCTGGTGCTGGTGTTCGCCTGTATTGCGCCGGCGCTGGCGGTGTCTTCGATCGCCGTTTATGAAAGCTACCTGATCCAGAAAGAACGGATATTCCGCGACACCATTTTCCTGGCCCGCAACCTGACCGCGATTCTCGACCGGGAAATGACCGGCGTCGAAGCCGGCTTGCAGATGTTGGCGTCGTCCCCCGACCTGGTGGGGGGCGACCTGGGCGGATTCCACCAGCGCGCCCGCGAAGCCATCAAGTTCCAGATCGTCGACAGCTACGTGCTGACCGACAAGGAGGGCCGCCAGTTGGTCAACACCATGGTGCCCTACGGCACGCCCTTGCCGTCTTCGGGGGTGTCGCAGGAGCTGGCGCGGGTTTTCCGCGCGCGTGAACCCGTCCTGAGCAGCCTGTTCATCGGCGCGCTCAGCGGCACGCCGACCATCGCGCTGGGGGTGCCGGTGGTGCGTGGCGACGAGGTCATCTACAGCCTGAACGTGGGCCTTTCGCCCGACCGCATCGGCAACGTGCTGGGGCGGCGCGGGCTGCCGGACGGTTGGGTGGCGGCAGTGCTGGACAAGAACGGCACCATCATCGCGCGCACGCGCGATCCCGAGAAATTCGTGGGCCAGAAGGCGGTGCCGACGCTGGCGCGCGCGGTGCAGTTGGAGAACGAGGGTTCGCTGGAGTCCACCACCAAGGAAGGCACGCCGGTCTACACCGCGTTCAGCCGCTCGGGCCTGACCGGCTGGACGGTGGCGGCGGGCGCGCCGATGACGCTGGTGACGACCGACCTTTACCGCTCGATCGCCTGGCTGGCGCTGGGGACGGTGGCGGCGTTCGGGCTGGGGTTGTGGCTGGCCCTGCGGCTGGCCAATCGGCTGACGTCGGCGGTGCAGGGGCTGGTCGGCCCGGCTCTGGCGCTGGGCGAAGGCCGCACCGTCGAACTGCCTGGCACGCGGGTCAAGGAGGCAGAGGAGGTCGGCACGGCGCTGCTGCAGGCCTCGCGGATGCTGGCGCATGCGCAGCACCTGGCGCACTACGATCCCCTGACCGGATTGTGCAACCGGGTGCTGTTCGGCGAGCTGGTGCTGCGCGAGCTGGCGGTGGCACAGCGCAGCGGCGCGACGTTCGCGATCCTGGCGATCGACCTGGACGGTTTCAAGGCGGTCAACGACCTGCATGGGCATGCCGCCGGCGATACCGTCCTGAAGGAAGCGGCCGACCGCATGGCCACCGCCATTCGCGTTTCGGACGTGGCGGCGCGGCTCGGGGGCGACGAGTTCGCCGTGCTGCTGCTCGGCGCCAACCAGGAAAACGCACAGGCGGTGGCCGAGTCCCTGGTCGAGAGCCTCTCTTTGCCCTACCCCAAGATCCGCGTCGCGGTCTCGGCCAGCGTTGGCATCGCCGTCTATCCGGATTCGGGCGTCACCATGCTGCAGTTGCTGGAGCGGGCCGACGTCGCGCTGTACCGGGCCAAGGGTCTGGGCAAGCGGCGGGTCGCGTCCGACGAGCGTTGACGCGGCCGCGCCCGGCGCATCAGGCGCCGTGGCGGGGTACGGCGGCGGGCGGCAGGGCGGTCAGCACCTCGCCCGATTTCAGGCGATAGCGCCGTTCCCCCAACGCGATCACGCGCTCTCCCTCCGAGGTCCTGAGAATGTAGTGGACCGTGATGGGCGGCCCCGTGCGCGGGTCGGCGTGCGAGAACACTTCGATCCGGTAGAGCCGGCCGGATGCCGTGGTGGCGAGCACGTCGCTCAGCCTGCGTACAGAGATGGTCATGCGGCGAGATCTCCTTCTTGTTGATATTCGATCGGTCGCGCCGCGTCGGCCCGCAATTGCCGTGCCGGCCCTCCCGCGGCGGGTTTTCCGTTTTCGCTACACTGCGTCGTTTTGGGCGCACGCCATGGCGCGGCGCCCGGGATGGACTTCGGGAAATCGGAAAAAAGCAATGCAATCTGCCCCCAGCCGCAATGCGGCGACATTGATGGGAGTGATGGCCGTGGTGCTCTGGGGCACCGTCGTCGGCCTGATTCGCGGCGTCAGCGAGCGTTTCGGGCCGATCGGCGGCGCGGCCCTGATCTATACGGTCGGTTCGGCATTTCTCGTCCTGTTGCTGGGATGGCCGCGGGTGCGTTCATTCCCGCGCCCCTACCTGGTTTCCGGCAGCCTGTTGTTCGTGGCCTATGAAATCTGCCTGTCGCTGTCGCTGGGATTCGCCGCCAACCGCGGCCAGGCGATCGAGCTGGGGATCGTCAATTACTTGTGGCCGTGCTTTACCGTCATCCTGGCGATCCTGATCAACGGCCAGCGCGCCAGCGTCTGGGTGCTGCCGGGCATTGCGCTGTCGCTGTGCGGCATCGTCTGGGTGGTCGGCGGCGACGGCGGCGTTTCCTGGTCGCGCGTGGCGGCCAATGTCTCCAGCAATCCCCTCAGTTATGGTCTGGCGTTCAGCGGCGCCGTCATCTGGGCCTTCTATTGCAACGTCACGAAACGCTACGCCGATGGCAAGAACGGCGTGGCGTTGTTCTTCATGCTGACCGCGGCCGTGCTGTGGATCAAATACGGATTCAGCGCCGAGCCGGCGCTGCCGTTCGCCTGGCCCGCCGTGCTCGAGCTGTGCGTGACGGGCGGCGCCATGGCGGCCGGTTACGCGCTCTGGAACGTGGGCATTCTCAGCGGCAATCTGACGCTGCTGGCCACGGCGTCCTATTTCACGCCCGTGTTGTCGACTTTTTTTGCGGCCATATGGCTGTCCACGCGCTTGACCATGACATTCTGGCAAGGCGTGGCGATGGTCACCGCCGGCTCGCTGATCTGCTGGGCGGCGACGCGCGGCAGGCCCGCCCGGGGCAAGTAGCCCCGTGGCAATCTCCTGGCTCATCGGTTGACGGGGATTCCGGAGGAACCCGTCGGCTCATTCCAGGACGATGGTCTGCGCCACGGCGTAGCCGAGCGGAATGAGCAACAGGGAGGCGAACAGCGAGCTGACGATCGCCGCCGATATTTTCAGCCACGGCTCGGGTCCCGCGCTCTGTATCGTTTGAACCACCAACGCGACGATACCCACAACCATCAAACAGCTGATTACCACTGCTACGTAAGTCATGATGTCTCCGTCCTCGCCTGATTAAAGGGATGCGGCGCCGCTACTGCGGTCTGTCACTACGTCGCTACGTTTAGTCTGATTGTGCGCCTGTATGCGGGGGTGTGGCGCTAGGGTTTTCCTGGCTCGGGCGCGCGCTGTGGCGTTTTTGCCGCGCACCGTGCAGCATGAAATCGGTGTGCGGCGCAGCATTTTTCCGCCCCGCCGCGCCCGCGCTTTGCGCTACGATGGCGGCGTCCACCCACTCTCCAGATCGCGAAATGCCGCAACGACTCCGCCCGGGCACGCGCGCCACACTGCAGGTCAGGCAGTTGCTGCCGGGCGAATTCGCCTGGATCATCACCCTGCTGGATCCCGACACCGGCAATGTGCGCAGCACCAATTATTCCGAACGGCGCTATGCCAGTCAGGACGAGGCCTCCGCCGCTGGCAAGGCCGCCGTGGTGGAATTCCTGGGCAATAGCGATCCGAATGCCGGGACTTCCGCCAAGGACGGCAAGCCGTCCAGGTCCTGATATCCGGCCGGCCATGCCCGAAAGCCCTCGCTGGAGGGCTTTTTTGCGTCGGGCCGATGGCGGCCGGCGCGCCGGGCATGGCAGTTGCTGAGCAGCGGGCTGGCGCGATAGGCGCGCCCAGGAGATCCGCCATGTTCCCACCCGACCATCGCCCGCCGGACGCGCCCGACGACGTGCCGCCCGATGATCCGCCGTTGCCCGGCGATCCACCGCGGCCCGACGACCCGCGCCCCAATCCCAACCACGCGCCCGACGATCCGGGCGAGCCCGACGTCGTCCCCCCGCCCGATCCGCGCGCGCCGGGCACGATCGACCTGGCCTGAGCGCCACCGAATCCGATCCCACTTCCAAGGAGGCTTGCATGCGTTCGATCCTGTTATGGCTGCTGGGGGTACCCATTCCCATCATCATCCTGCTGGCGCTGTTCTGGCATTGAGCCAGTCCGGTCCCGCGCCACGGCGCGCAATGTGAACGAGGAATCACCATGGAAAATGCACTCTCGGCCAACCGGCCCTACGACGGCGTGCCGCCGGTGAGGGAATCGGCGGTGTCCGCCGTATCCTGGGCCGCGGTATTCGCCGGCGCTGTCATCGCCGCGGCCTTGTCGTTGGCGTTATTCGCGGGCGGCTCCGGCCTGGGCTTCCTGTCGATCTCGCCTTGGAGCGGGGAGGGCGTCTCCGCGCCCGCGGCGGGCATCGGCCTGATCGCCTGGATGCTGTTCACCCAGATCGTGGCCTATGGCGTTGGCGGCTATGTCGCCGGCCGGCTGCGCACCAAATGGGCCGACGTGCATGGCGACGAGGTCTATTTCCGCGACACCGCGCACGGCTTCCTGGTGTGGGCATTGAGCGCTGTCGTGAGCGCCGCCCTGCTGGGCTCGGCAATTGCCACGCTGGCATCGGGCGCGGCCAAGGCCGGCGCTTCCGTGGCGGCGGGCGCGGGCGCAGCGGTGACGGCAAGCGCCGCCGCTGGCGCGGGAGCTGCGGCGGGCGGCATGGACGGCGCCGGCGATTACTTCACGGACGTGCTGCTGCGCAATGAACGGCCCGATGCCGGCGGCGATCGCGCCGCGGCCCGCGCTGAAGTCGGTCGCATCGTCGCCATGAGCCTGGCTCGCGGCGAAATGACCCCGGCCGACCGCGACTATGTGGCCCGGGTGATCGCGGCGCAGGCGGGCATCGATGCCGCCGCCGCGCAGCAGCGCGTGAACCAGACGCTGCAGCAGGCCCGGCAGGCCGCCGACGACGCCAAGCACAAGGCGCGCGAGGCCGCCGACGCGGCACGCAAGGCCGCCGCGGCGCTGGCGCTGTGGGGCTTTGCCTCCATGCTGATCGGCGCGTTCGTGGCCAGCCTGTGCGCGACCTGGGGCGGGCGGCGCCGCGACACGGTGTTCAAGCCATAATCGTGGCAGGCGAGGCGCGGGGCATCACGCCCCGCGCCGCTTCAAGGCAGCTTCTGCTGGAACATCCATTCGCGCCAGGGCCTGGCGGTCAGCAGCTCCGGCGCGATGCGGTGATCCATGCCCTGGTAGGTGACGAAGATCGGATGGCCGCCCGCGGCCGCCAGCGCTTCGGCCCAGATCCGGCTGCCCTCGTAGGGATTTTCCTGGTCGGCGGTGCCATGGACGAGCAGCGTGGGGACGCCCGCCAGCGGCTTGGCGAGCGAGCGCTCCGGTGGCACGCCCGACATGGCGACGATGGCGGCGAAGCGCCCGGGCGAGGCGACGGCGGCGTCCAGCGCTGCCGATGCGCCCATCGAGAAGCCGACGGCATAGATCCGTTTGGCGTCGACCGGATGGTGCCGGGCGATGTCCTCGACCAGCCGCATGACGTCAGGCAGGTCGGCGCCGGCCTTCGAGACCCGCACGCCATGGCGGTCCTTTTCATAGTTGGCGGTGCGGCCTGGTGTCTGCGGCACCAGTACATAGGCGGGAAAATCGCGGCGCGATTCGGCCGAGCCGAAGGCGCGGGTGAACGCGTTCAGCGGCAGCAGGTTGTCGGTACCGACGCCGCCCGAACTGTGGAAAATCACCACCAGTGGGTATTTTTTGCCGCTTTCAGGCGCAACCGGCGAGACCAGGCGGTAGGGCAGCGGGGCCTTGCCGGCGCGGGCGAATTCCGCCGGCGCGAAGGCGTCGATGGGGGCCTGCTTGAGCGTCTCGACGGTCTGCAATTGCGCGGCCGTGGGCGCGTAGCTGACGCTCGAGGCTTGCACGCCGCCTTGCGCGGCACAGGCGCGGCCGATGGTCAGGCTCAGGATCGCGGCGAGCACGGCGCGTGCGGCGATTCCAGCGATACCGGTGCTGATGATGACGCCTTGGCGGCCAGGCGTTGCCAGGGGGGCGGCCGGGGCGACAGGTCGGCGAGCTTGCGCGGGGCGCCAAGCCTGGATGCGGCTGGAGGGCATGTCAGATTCTCCCCATGAGATTGTGGTGGGCGTGGTGCGCGAAGATTCTAAAAGGGCGCACCGCGCCGGTATGCGGGAAAAATGTGGGGAATATGTGGAAATGTGTGAAGGGCCCAAATGCGGGCCGCAGGCAACGTGGTCGCGAAAGTGATGTCGGGGGTGGCGAGCCTTCGGCCTTCGATCTGGGCCGGCACGCTTTGGTTCGCACCCCCGGTCCCCCCCTGGTCCGCACCCCTGGTGCCGGCGCCCCAATGGAAAAAGGCCTTCACGCAAGTGAAGGCCTTTTTTGAATTCTGGTGGCGCATCCCTGATTCGAACAGGGGACCTGCGGATTATGATTCCGTCGCTCTAACCGGCTGAGCTAATGCGCCATCCTTATCCGTCGCAGGTTTCAATGAAAGCCAAGCAACGAAGAACGAAATTCTAGCACGGAATTTTTTAGGATTGCAAGTAGGGTGGCGGCCTTTTTTGTTCAGGCCGCGGGCGGCCCGCGACGACCGTGCATGCACCCTGTCAGGCATCCCGCGCCAGACGAATGCCGGAAAACTGCCAACGCGCTTCCGGCGGGAAGAAATTGCGGTAGCTGGGCCGGATGTGGCCGCGCGGGGTGGCGCAGGAGCCGCCCCGCAGCACGTACTGGTTGCACATGAACTTGCCGTTGTATTCGCCCACCGCGCCGGCATCGGGCTTGAAGCCGGGGTAGGCATCGTAGGCACTGGCGGTCCATTCCCAGGCGTCGCCGAACAACTGCGCCGGGCCGCTGCCCTGCCGGGCGGGGGCGGGGCGGGGATCCAGGTGGCCGTTTTCCAGCAGGTTGGCGCGGTTCGACCAAGCGCCGTCGGGCAGTTGCCGCGCCGCGTGCTCCCACTCGGCCTCGCGCGGCAGGCGCACCCGTGCCCAGCGCGCATAGGCGTCGGCCTCGTAGTAGCTGATATGCGTGACCGGGGCCTGCAATTCCAGCTCCTGCATGCCGCGCAGCGTGAAAACCCGCCAGTCATCGCGCTGGCCTTCCCAATAAAGGGGCGCGCGCCAGCCTTCCGCGCAGACCCGCTCCCACCCCAGCGACAGCCACAGTTCGGGCCGCTTGTAGCCGCCGTCGCGGATGAAGGCGAGGTATTCGTGCTGCGTCACCAGGCGGTCGGCCAGGTGGAAGGGAGCCAGCAGCACGTCATGCGCCGGGCCTTCGTTGTCGAACGCGAAGCCCTGCCCGTCGTGGCCGATACGGACGACGCCGCCGTTGTAGCGGGTCCAGCCGGCGGGCGTGCCGGGTGGCAGCGCGGGCGAACCCGACGCGACGTAGGCGGGCTTGAGCGGGTTGGCGAACAGCAGGTGCTTGATATCCGTCAGGATCAGTTCCTGATGCTGCTGCTCGTGGTTCAGCCCCAGTTCCAGCAGGGCGTCGAAGGCCGGATCGTTGCCGCCCAGCCGCGCGATCAGCTCGTGCATGGCCTGGTCCACGTGCTGGCGATAGCGCATCACGTCGGCCAGCGGCGGCCGCGTCAGCAGGCCGCGCTGCGGCCGTGGATGCTTGGCGCCAATGGCGTTGTAGTAGGAGTTGAACAGCATCCGATACTGCGGGTGGAACACGGGGCAGGCCGGATCGAAGTGCGTCAGCAGGAAGGTCTCGAAGAACCAGGTGGTATGCGCCAGGTGCCATTTGACCGGGCTGCAATCCGGCATGGACTGCACCTGACAATCCTCCGGACTCAGGGGGGCGGCCAGCGCCACGGTGGTGGCACGCACGGCATCGTACCGGTCGTGCTGGCCGGCCTGGCCGGCGGCATAGGGGCCGTTGGCCGGGTGGGTCAGCAGGCAGGCAGGTTCCATGGCGATCCTCCAGGGGCGGGTTGAGGGGGCGCGGTGTCAGGCACGCGCGCTGAATACTGAAAACCAGCCGCGCGCGTCCGACCAATGGTGGATGTCGTGGTATCCCGCGCGCTGCAGCAATCCGGTGAAGGCTTCGGGCGTGAACTTGTAGGAGTTCTCGGTATGGATGCGCTCCTGCGCCGCGAAGCGCCGCTGGCCGCCGGGCCAGGCCACCGTGACGGAACGGCGCGCTTCCAGGTGCATCTCGATGCGCGATTGGTCGCTGTTGAACAGCGCCACATGGCGCCAGTCATCGACATCAAAGTCGCTGCCCAGCAGGTCATTGACGTGGCGCAGCAGGTTCAGGTTGAAGGCCGCGGTCAGGTGCAGGGCGTCGTCGTAGGCCGGTTCCAGCACCTGCCTGGGCTTGACGCGATCGACCCCGACCAGCAGCCCGCCGCCGGCGCATTGCCGCTGGATCCGCCGCAGCATGGTCAGCGCGGCTTGCGGGTCGAGATTGCCGATGCTGGAGCCGGGATAGAAGAACAGGCGCTGCTCGGCGCCGATATCCGCCGGCAAGGCCAGCGCCTGGGAGAAGTCCAGGCCGATGGGCGTGATCCGCAGGTCCGGGTACGACAGGCGCAGCCGCCGCACCGCGGATTGGAGGTAGTCGGCGGAAATGTCGATTGGGACGTAATGGCGCGGCCGCAGGCTGGAAAACAGCCGCTCGGCCTTGACGCAGTCGCCCGCGCCCAGGTCGATCATGGCCTGCACCGGACCGATGTGGCGCGCGATGTCCTGCCCGTGCCGCGTGAAGATCTCTGCTTCGCAGCGGGTCGGGTAGTACTCCGGCAATTGCGTAATGGCGGTGAACAGCGACGAGCCGAGCGCGTCGTAGAGAAACTTGGGGTCGATATGAGCGGGATGATCCAGCAGTCCGTCGCGCAATTCCTGCTGCTCGGCGGTCATGGGCTGGGGTTGCGGCGCCAGGAACCGCGGGGCGGCGCCGGCGAGCAGTGCGGAGGGAGAGACCATGCGTTCAGTTCCTTTTTTGAGGCCGATGAAGCGCATTGCAAAAACACATTGTGGCCGCCAGAGGGGTTCCGGTGTCAAGTTAAGCCACTGAAATGCAATGGACTTTTACGAAATTGGCGGGGGCGGAAAGGCCGTCCGCACACGGGGACGGTACGTCTGGCCGTCGCCGTGCCGGGAGGCCTCAGCAAGCGGCGCGCCACTGAAATATCGGTTAACGGCTGGTTGCGAAAGCTCGGGCGCGCGGCGGCGGGAATGGCCACAATGTGGGCACGGTCTGGCGGCGAGCCGCAAGACTGTCTGAGCAATCCGCGACAAGGAGCGACTATGAATAGAAAGCACCAACGCGCCGAAATGGCCCTGCACCGCGATCGCGTGAGCGACAGCCTTCATGAGTTGCTTGCCGGTACGGAGGACCTGTTGCGGTCGACCGCCTCATACACCGGCTCTGAGATCGAAGCGGCGCGCGCGCGCCTGACGCGCCAGTTGGCCGAGGCGCGCGAATCCGCGGGCGAGTGGGAAGGCGTGGCGCGCGAGCGCGCCCGCCGCGCCAAGGCCTATGCCGATGAATACGTCCATGAGCACGCCTGGAAATCGGTGGGTGTGGCGACGCTGGTGGGCGTCTTGCTGGGCTGCTGCCTGCTGGCCAACCGGCGCTGAGCCCTCGCGCCATGAGGCCACCACCGGGCCTGCCCGCGCCGTTGGCGCGGGGGTGGCGCGCATGGCGAGGCGCCATGCGCGCGGCGGCGCTGGCCTGCTGCGCGGCCCTGCTGGCCGCCTGCGCCAGCGTGCCCGATGCGCAGGAACGCGCCGCCCGCAAGGCCCAGGCCGGCCTGTCCGCCGACGCGTCGCAGGCCAGTTACCGCCGCGGCCACGACATCGCGGCGGATCCCCGCAATGCAAGGAATGACTTCCTGGCGCGCCACCTGGCGGTCGAGGAAGCGGTCAGCGGCGCGCCGCTGTTGGCCGGCAACCGCGTGCGCCTGCTGGCCGACGGGCCGGGGACCTACCAGGCCATGCTGCGCTCGATCGCGCAGGCGCGGCGTTACGTGCACATGGAAACCTACATCTTCGAGGATGATGCGGAAGGGGCGCGCTTTGCCGAGGCCTTGATCGCGGCGCGCAATCGCGGCGCCGATGTCGCGCTGATGGTGGACGCGGTGGGCACGATCAAGACGCCCGACGCGCTGTTCCAGCGCCTGCGCGACGCCGGCGTGCAGGTCGCGGTCTTTAATCCGATCAGTCCCGTGAATGGCAGCCGCGCCGGCTGGTCGCCGAACCAGCGCAACCATCGCAAGGTCCTGGTGGTGGATGGCAAGGTGGGCTACCTGGGGGGCATCAATGTCAGCGCCGTGTACGCCTCGTCGCCCGCCAGCGGCAGCGGCGCATCGGGCGGCGTGGGCAGCGGAGCCGACGCGAAGCGAACCGACGCCCAGGCCGCGCCCTGGCGTGATACGCATCTGCAGATCGAGGGGCCGGCCGTGGCCCAGTTGGAGGCGGTGATCCGGGACGGCTGGCAGTCGCAGGCCAAGGAGCCCCTGCGTGGCGGCGGCACGGCGATCGCGCCGCCCGTCGGGCCCACGCGTGTGCGTATCCTGGCCAACCAGCCCGATCGCAGTGACGGCTACACCGTCTATCTGACGCTCATGTCCGCGTTCGAGAGCGCGCAGCGCTCCATTCACATCACCATGGCGTACTTCGTGCCCGACCCGGCCTTTGTCGACGTGCTGGCCGCGGCCGCGCAGCGCGGCGTGGACGTGGCGCTGGTGCTGCCGGGCTTCAGCGATTCGTCGCTGGTGTTCAATGCCGGCCGCTCCCATTACGGCAAGCTGCTCAAGGCGGGCGTGAAGATCTACGAGCGGCGCGACGCGCTGCTGCACGCCAAGACCGCGGTGGTCGACGGCGTCTGGTCCACCGTGGGATCCAGCAACATGGATTGGCGCAGCTTCGCTTTGAACTACGAGGTCAACGCGGTGGTGCTGGGACCGGAGTTCGCGGCCGACATGGAAGCGCTGTTCCAGCGCGACGTGACCGAGTCGGTGCGCATCACGCCCGAGGCCTGGCGCGCCCGGGGCGTGGATGACCGCTTTATGGAGTTCTTCTCGCGCATGTTCGAGCGCTGGCTGTAGGCCGCGGCGAGCGCCATCGCGGCCCGGCCCGCGCTCAGGCCGGCGTCGCCTGGGGCGGATGCGCCATGACGTATTCCTGCGCCAGCGCGGTGCTGATGTCGTGGGTGGGCTGGAACGAATCGGCGCGCGCCATCGACCAGCCGGCGCGGAACACCTGGTGACGGAACTCGCCGCGCAGCAGTTCGCCCGGCGCCAGCTCCGGGAACAGCGCCGACAGCAGCCGGATCTCGCTCGATGAAATGCGGCGCGCGATATGGTGCGGGCGCAACTGGTTCGGATGCGTCAGGCCGGCGGCTGCCAGCAGCTCGGCCAGCGCGTGCAGCGTGTTCTTGTGGAAATTGGCTACGCGCTGGGCCTTGTCCGGCACCACCAGAGCGCGCTGGCGCAGCGGATCCTGGGTAGTCACTCCGGTGGGGCACTTGCCGGTGTGGCAGGCCTGGGCCTGGATGCAGCCGATGGCGAACATGAAGCCGCGCGCGGCGTTGCACCAGTCCGCGCCCATGGCCATGACGCGGGCCATGTCGAACGCGGTGATGATCTTGCCCGAAGCGCCCAGTTTGATGCGGTCGCGCAGGTTCACGCCGATCAACGTGTTGTGCACCAGGCGCAGCGCCTCGCGCAGCGGCGTGCCGACGTGGTCGACGAACTCGACCGGCGCGGCGCCGGTGCCGCCCTCGGCGCCGTCGACCACGATGAAATCGGGCGTGATGCCGGTTTCCAGCATGGCCTTGACGATGGCGAACCATTCCCACGGATGGCCGACGCAGAACTTGAAACCGACCGGCTTGCCGCCGGACAGCTCGCGCAGGCGTGCCACGAACTTCATCAGGCCAATGGGCGAGTCGAAGGCCGAGTGGCTGGCGGGTGAGTTGCAGTCCTGCCATGGCGCCACGCCGCGCGCCTCGGCGATCTCGGGCGTGACCTTGCCGGCTGGCAGGATGCCGCCGTGGCCCGGCTTGGCGCCCTGCGACAACTTGATCTCGATCATCTTCACCTGCGGCGTACAGGCGTTCCTGACGAAGGCTTCCTCGGAGAAGGCGCCGTGCTCGTCGCGGCAGCCGAAGTAGCCCGAGCCGATGTTCCACACCAGGCTGCCGCCTGGCTGGCGATGATAGCGGCTGATGCCGCCTTCGCCCGTGTCATGCGCAAAGTTGCCTTGCCGCGCGCCTTCGTTCAGCGCAAGCACCGCGTTGGCCGACAGGGCGCCAAAGCTCATGGCCGACACGTTGAAGGCGGACATTGCGTACGGTTGGGTGCAGTCCGGGCCGCCCACGGTCACGCGAAAGTCGGTGTCGCCGATGTGGGTGGGCGACATGGAATGGTTGATCCACTCGTAGCGATCGCCGTACACGTCTTCCTGGGTGCCGAAGGGGCGCTTGTCGATCTCGCGCTTGGCGCGCTGATACACGATCGAGCGTTGCGCGCGCGAGAACGGCGAGGCCTGGGTGTCGTCTTCCAGGAAGTACTGGCGGATCTCGGGGCGGATGAATTCGAACAGGAAGCGCAGATTGCCCAGCACCGGATAGTTGCGGCGGATGGCGTGGCGCGTCTGGATCAGGTCGTACACGCCCAGCAGGCCCAGCAGCACCAGCGGCACGGCGGCCCACAACCACCAGTACGAATCCGTGAACACCAGGATGGTGGTCGCGGCGGCGGCCACCAGGGTCAAGATAAAGGCCGTGTAGCGGCCGGCAATCCATTGCATGTTCGTCTCCGTATTGCGGAATGCAGCAACCATACACCAGGGCGGCTGTAAAACCGGTAAACGCAAGGCGCGGCCCGGCGGCCGCGACCACCCCGTCCGCCATTGCGGAAACCGCGCCAATGCTGGCGTTGCGAGGCATGGACGAAAAAAAGCCCCCTCGGAAGGGGGCTGTTGCTGGAACAGTGTTTCTCAGCAGCTGGATGCCGACGGCGTTTTTTCCACCGCCAGGCCAAAAAGCGGACGCAGGCGCACGCCCAGGGCGCTGCCGGCAAACGCCGCCGGCAACCACAGCCAGGCATGCAGGCTGCCCGACAGGATGCCGCTGAAGTAGGCGCCGATGTTGCAGCCGAAGGCCAGGCGCGCGCCGTAGCCCAGCAGCAGGCCGCCGATGACCGCGCCGGCCAGCGAGCGGGCGGGCACCTTCCAGACCGGCGCGAACTTGCCGGCGGCGCTGGCCGCGGCCAGCGCGCCCAGCATCAGGCCGATATCCATTACCGTGGTCACGTCCTGGCGCAGCGGCGCGCCCAGCGCGGCCTGCTTGCTCCAGTAGGCCCAGGTGGCCACGTCGCCGCCCATCGCGTCCAGCGCCTTGGCGCCCCACAGCGCGAACGCCGAGGTGATGCCCCAGGGCCGGCCGGCCAGCGCCAGCGTGGCGAAGTTCAGCGCCACCAGCGCCACGCCGCCCCAGATCAGCGGCCACGGGCCTTGGAGCAGCGAGGCCGGGCGCGCGGTGCGCGAGGCGAACGAGATCACGTGGCCGTGGCGGCGTTTTTCCAGCACGGTGGCGATCCAGGCGATCAGCGCGAACACCGCCAGGTTGGCGATGATGGCGGGCGCCAGGCCCCAGGTCTTGATGAGCGAGGTCGGCGCCAGCGCGGGCAGGGTCGACCACCAGCCGAAGTGGGCGGTGGCGATGACCGAGCCGATGATGAAGAACAGCAGCGTGACCAGCATGCGGGTATTGCCGCCGCCCACCGCGAACAGCGTGCCCGAGGCGCAGCCGCCGCCCAACTGCATCCCGATGCCGAACAGGAACGCGCCCAGCAGCACCGACACGCCCGGTGGCGAGACCAGGCCGTTGACGGGTTGGCCGAACAGCGAGCCTTGCGCCAGGAACGGGAAGAACAGCAGCACGCCGATGGCCAGCATGAACATCTGCGCGCGCAGGCCGGCGCCGCGGCGGTCCGACACGAACACGCGCCAGGCCTGGGTGAAGCCGAACGACGCATGGTACAGCGCCACGCCCAGCAGCGCGCCGACGATCCACAACGCGCCCTGGCGCCAACTGACGGTCTGGTTCAGGTACAGGGCGCCGGCCAGCACCAGCAGCAGCGCGATCCAGAGCGGCTTGCGGTTGATCTGGATTGGCGGCAGCGCCGAGGGCAGGGGCAGGGTGGAAGTGTTGGCGCTCATGGGAGAGTCCCGGGAATTCGATAAGGGAAAAGCAAACGGGCGCGTAGCCGCACCCGTTGTCGTGGATAAAGTCTAAAGGCGGTCAATAATTTCTCAAAGCATTTATTGGTGCTTTTTTAATAACTTTTGATTATATAAAGATGCGCGGCTCAGGAGATCGGATGCGCGCTGATCCAGGCTACCAGCAGGCTCACGGTCAGGACGGACAGCACCGTGGACACCAGGATGGCGCGCGAGGTGACGCGCGCGTCGCGCCCGTACATCTGCGCCAGCATGAAGGGGCCTGTGCCGATCGGCAGGGCGCTCATCAACACCGCCGTCCAGGCCCACAGCGGCGGCATGGAGAACACCTGGAACGCCAGCAGCGCCGTCACGGCCGGTTGCAGCAGCAGCTTGCCGGCCACCAGCCGCAGCACGCCTGGTCCCGGGCTTGCGGTCTCGGTCTGCGCCAGGAACAGGCCGATGGTGACCAGCGCGCAGGGGCTGGCGGATGCGCCCAGCAGCGACACGTAGCGATCCAGCCCCTCGGGCAGCGCCAGCCCGGTGCCGGCCCACGCCAGGCCCAGCACCGGCGCGGCCAGCAGCGGATTGCGCATGAGCGCGCGGCCGACCTTCACCAGCGTGGCGCCCAGGCCTGGCGCCTGCTGGCGGTCGAATTCGATCAGGGCGATGGCGAAACCGAACAGCACGCTGGCCGTCATCAGTGTGGTGAAGGCCGCCGGCGCCAGGCTTTCGGCGCCAAACAGCGCCAGGCACAGCGGGATGCCCATATAGCCGGCATTGGCGTAGGCCGCCGCCAGTCCTTCGATGCTGCGGTCGGTCAGGCCGCGCGGGCCGCGTTTGCGCGGCAGGAACGACAGCGCGAACGTGACGGCGATGCCGCCGGCGAACGCGCCGACAAAGCCCCAGTGCGCCATGTGCGCCAGGTCCACCTGCGTCATGGCGCGGAACAGCAGCGCCGGCAACGACAGGTAGACCACGTAGCGGTTCAGGGCGTCGGTGGCGGCCGGCCCCAGGATGCGCCAGCGCGCCGCCAGCCATCCGGTCAGGATCAGCGCGAAGACCGGCAGGGCGGCGGTGATGACGGCATT
The DNA here is from genome assembly GCF_046535435.1 of Achromobacter sp. SIMBA_011. Lineage (NCBI taxonomy): Bacteria > Pseudomonadati > Pseudomonadota > Betaproteobacteria > Burkholderiales > Alcaligenaceae > Achromobacter > Achromobacter sp. SIMBA_011. Next base: position 172,246 of record NZ_JAWRWN010000009.1, read on the forward strand.
CATGGCAGCGGCGGAAATGGGCGCGAAAGGGCGCTCATTCTACTTGCCGCGCCGGCGCGGGCGTGCGCGCCGAGCGGGTCACCAGCAGGATGCCGAGCGCGGCCAGCACCATGCCGGGCCAGGCCAGCGGCGGGATCGGCTCATCCAGCACCAGCAGTGCGATGACCGCGGTCGATGGCGGCACCAGGAAGAACAGCGCCGACACGCGTGACGCTTCGCCATGGCGCAGCATGGCCAGCAGCAACGTGATGGCGACCAGCGAATTGCCCACCACCAGGTACGCCAGCGAACCCAGCAACGGCCCGGTCCAGTCGATGCGCATCGGCTCCAGCCAGAAGGCCAGCGGCGCCGTGACCGCCAGGCCCACGGCGTATTGCACCGTGTTGGAGGTGACAGGGTGGGTCTGCACGCCAAAGCGCTTCTCATACAGCGTGCCGCTGGTGATGCAGAGCAGCGCGGCCATCGCGAACACCAGGCCGAGCGTCGAAGCCAGGTCGACCGAGGCCTTGGCGATGATGACCAGCGCGGCGCCCGACACGCCCAGTCCCAGCCCGGCCCAGCGCCGCGCATCGACGCGTTCGTGCGCGATCACCGGCGCCAGCAGCCCGATCAGGATGGGCTGCAGCGATGTGATCAACGCCAGTCCGCCGGCGGACATGCCTTGCTTGAGCGACAGGTAGGTGAAACAGAAGTAGCCCGCCTGCAGCAGCAGGCCGACCATGGCCAGGTGGCCCCAGGCGCGGGCGCCTTGCGGCAGCGGCGGCCGCAGCGCCAGGAGGAACGGCATCAGCAGCGCCACGACACAGGCGTAGCGCAGTGCCAGGAATGTCATCGGGTCGGCATAGGCCAGCCCCACTTTCAGCACGACGAAGCCGCTGGACCACAGCAGCAGGAAAAGCGCGGGCGCGAATTTCAACCAGGCGGGCGTTGCGGCTTGCGGCATGATGGCAATCAGCTGCGGGAATGGGCCAGCCGCGATGGTACGCCTGTTTCGCCGACACGCCATCCCTGCGAAAATGTCGACAGTGGATTCATATTCAGCAGTGGCGCGAGGGAAAAAAATGGCCAACCAACAAAAGCCGACGGTACGTATCACCCTGGGAACCTGGGATCGCCTGCGCGAGGACGCCTCGTCGGTCCGCTATGACGTTTTCGTGGTCGAGCAGAAGGTGCCGCCCGAGGTCGAGATGGACGACGACGACGCGGTTTCGGTGCATGCGGTGGCCTACGCCGCCGACGGCACGCCGCTGGGCACCGGCCGGCTGCTGCCCGACGGCCACATCGGCCGCATGGCCGTGCACAAGCGGGCGCGCGGCCTGGGCGTGGGCGGCCAGTTGCTCGACGCCCTGATCGGCCAGGGTCATGGCGATGGCCACCGCATGCTGGTGCTGCACGCGCAAACCCACGCCAAGGGCTTTTACGAGGCCCACGGTTTCCAGGTGGAAGGCGAGGAGTTCATGGAGGCCGGCATCGCGCACGTCGTCATGACGCGGATGCTGGCCTAGGCGCTTGCGAGCGAACGATCGGCCGGCTGTCCAGGCTGGCCTGATCATTCGGGCCGCAAAAGAAAAAACCCCGGACGCTTTCGCGAACGGGGTCTTTCTTGGCGCATCACGACAGGTACCTCGTGATGTAATAATTGGTGCCCAGGAGAGGACTCGAACCTCCACACCTTGCGGCACATGGACCTGAACCATGCGCGTCTACCAATTCCGCCACCTGGGCGCTGATGTCTTACCTTCCGCGTCGCTTTCCAGTTTGCATTCCATCTTTCGACTTCTTGCTACCGGCTGCGTTTCGTTTCGTGTTCAACAGCAGAGGAACGAGATTATGCATACTTTTTTGGAAGTGTGCAAGTCATGCAGCATTTTTTTCACTTTTTTTTCCATGCGGCCGGCTTCGCTATAGTGTCGCCCCATGTCACGCCCTGTTTGCCTGCGCTGTAAGCGCCCCGAATCCCATTGCCTTTGCGCCCTGATCCCGACGCTGACTCCGCGCACCCGCGTCGTGGTGTTGCAGCATCCGAGCGAGGCGCGCCATGCGCTGAACACGGCGCGGCTGGCGGTGCTGGGGCTGCAAGGCGCGCGGCGCCTGGTGGGCGAGCGCTTTCAATATGAGCAGTGGGCCGAGCCTGGGTATGCACCCTGCGTGCTGTTTCCCGGCGAGGGCGCGGAGGTATTGATTCCGGGGTGCGCCGCCGCGACGGGCGGGCCGGTGCAATTGATCGTGCCCGATGGCACCTGGACTCATGCGCGCAAGCTGCTGCACATCAATCCGCAACTGGCCGCGCTGCCGCGCGTGATGCTGCCGGCCGGCCTGACGTCGCGCTACCGGGTGCGGCACGCGGACATTCCGGGTGCGCTGTCCACCATCGAGGCGGTGACGCACGCACTCAATGCGCTGGAGGCGCCAGGTAATTTCGATGAGCTGCTGCGGCCGTTCGAGGCCTTGATCGATGGCCAGATCGCGGGGATGGGGGCGGACCTGTATGCGCGCCATCACCTGAACCGCAAGGTGCCTTGGCGCTGAAGGTTGTCCGATCGAGCAATACTGTCCCGGGGGGGGGCTAACGTTGGGGTGGGGGCATCACCATCCTTGTGATGGCCTTTGAATCTGGTCGCGGATGGGTCGGCACAGGGCAATTGATGCCGTGCAAAGCAGTTCACGCCAGACCATTCACGCAGCTCAAAGCAAAAACCCCGAAAATCTTGCGATTTCCGGGGTTTTCAACTTTTTTGCCAATGCTGTCTGTTTGATTTCACGGCGATGTTTTTTTCATCGCAAACCCAAACAGCCTCAGCTGAAATTCCGTGGTGCCCAGGAGAGGACTCGAACCTCCACACCTTGCGGCACATGGACCTGAACCATGCGCGTCTACCAATTCCGCCACCTGGGCACTGAGACATTCCAGTCAGAACTTTGTGATACGCTGCCACTTCGATTGCATGAGGTTTTTATTCCCATGTATTTAAAGCGCATGTATTCAAAGCGTAATTGCAAAATCACTCTACAATCCGTCTGACCATTTCTGCTTCAGTGTTCAGCCTTGGGCGAACCACAGAAGCTGCGCATTATATACGGAAAAATTAGCTTTGGCAAAACGATCGAATAACGAATCGAACAACAACAGATCCACTCCGTTGCCGGAAGCGCCGCCAGACTTCGATCCCGATGTCCCGTCCCGTGAAGCCATCCTGAAAGCGCTGCGATCCGCGGGGGCGCCGTTATCTCCGGTGGAGCTCGCCGAGCGCATGGGCGTGGAGCGTCCTGCGACGATGGTGGGATTCGAGCGCCGCCTGGGCGCGATGGAGCGCGATGGCCAATTGATGCCCAACCGCAAGGGCGTGCTGCTGCTGGCCACCAAGCTGGACTTCGTGGCGGGCAAGGTGCTGGGCCACCGCGACGGTTTCGGCTTCCTGCTGCGCGATGACGGCGGGCCGGACCTGTTCCTGTCGCCGCGCGAAATGCTCAAGGTGCTGCACGGCGACCGCGTGCTGGTCAAGCCGTCGGGCGAATACCGGGGCAAGCCGGAAGGCACCATCGTCGAGGTCATCGAGCGCCGCACCAACAAACTGGTGGGGCGCTTCCTGCACGAGCATGGCTTGTCCATCGTGGTGCCGGAAGACCAGCGCATCAAGCATGACATACTGATTCCGCCCAGCGACACCAACGGCGCCCAGCACGGGCAGGTGGTGTCGGTCGAGATCATGGAGCAGCCCACGCGCCATACGCAGCCGCTGGGCCGCGTGTCCGAGGTGCTGGGCGAGATCGACGATCCCGGCATGGAAATCGAGATCGCGGTGCGCAAGTTCGATGTGCCCGTCGAATTCTCCGAGGCCGCGCGCAAGCAGGCCGCCCGCCTGCCGGACGTGGTCCGCAAGGGCGACCTGAAAGACCGCGTCGACCTGCGCGACGTGCCCCTGATCACCATCGACGGCGAAGACGCGCGCGACTTCGACGACGCCGTCTATTGCGAGGCGGTCGAACTGGGCACGGGCCAGCGCAAGCGGCCGGGCTGGCGCCTGTTGGTGGCCATTGCCGACGTCAGCCACTACGTGCGTCCCGGCGACGCGCTGGACGATGACGCGCTCGAGCGCGGCACCAGTGTGTATTTCCCGCGCCGCGTCATTCCGATGCTGCCCGAGTCGCTGTCCAACGGCCTGTGCTCGCTGAATCCCGATGTCGATCGCCTGGTGCTGGTCTGCGACATGGTGATCCCGGCGTCGGGCGCCAAGGCCGGCACCGTTACGGCATACCAGTTCTACAACGCGGTGATGCACTCGCATGCCCGCACCACCTATACCAATATCTGGGCGGCGCTGCAGCAGCCCGGCGGCCCGGCGGCCCATGCCATGCGCGCCGTCATGCCGCAGGTGCAGAGCCTGTATGAACTGTTCCACCTGTTGTCGCAGAGCCGCAAGAAGCGCGGCGCGATCGATTTCGACACGGTCGAGACCAAGATCGTCTGCAACGAGTTGGGCCGCATCGAACAGATCGTGCCTTCGGTGCGCAACGATGCCCACAAGCTGATCGAAGAGTGCATGCTGGCCGCCAACACCTGCGCGGCCGATTTCATGACGCGCAGCAAGCATCCTGGCCTGTACCGCATCCACGAGGGCCCGACGCCCGAGCGCCTGCAATCGCTGCGCGAGTTCCTGCGCACGATGGGCCTGTCGCTGGGCGGGGGCGATACGCCCACGGCCAAGGACTACGGCGACTTCCTCGACTCCGTGCGCGGCCGTCCCGACTACCAGTTGCTGCAGACCATGTGCCTGCGCTCCATGCAGCAGGCCATCTATAGCCCGGACAACGTGGGCCACTTCGGCCTGGCCTATCCCGGCTACAGCCATTTCACCTCGCCGATCCGGCGCTATCCCGACCTGCTGACGCACCGGGTCATCAAGGCCTTGCTGGCCGGCCAGCGCTACGTGCCGAGCCTGGACGACCAGCCGGTCGTCATTGGCCGCACCCAGCGCGAGCACGAACACGCCATCTGGGAAAAGATGGGCCTTGTCCTGTCGGCCAGCGAACGCCGCGCCGATGAAGCCTCGCGCGACGTCGAGGCCTGGCTCAAGTGCTGGTTCGTCAAGGAGCGCGTGGGCGAGGACTTCAGCGGCACCGTCACCGGCGTGGCCAGCTTCGGCATCTTCGTCACGCTGGATACGCTGCACGTCGAAGGGTTGGTGCACGTGTCCGAGCTGGGCGGCGAATACTTCCAGTTCAACGATGCGCTGCACGAGTTGCGCGGCGAACGCACCGGCATGCGCTACCGCCTGACCGACAAGGTCCAGGTGCAGGTGTCGCGCGTCGACCTGGAGGCGCGCCGCATCGAGTTCCGCCTGGTGCAAGGCACCAGTTTCGACGCCCTGCGCAAGGCGTCCGCGCGTGGTCCGGACGAGGGTCCGCGCCGCGTCAAGAAGGCGGCGGCGCCCAAGCCGGCCGCGCTCAAGGGCCAGACCGCGAAGGAGCGGCGAGCCGAAGCCAAGAAGGCCGGCAAGCCGCCCAAGACCCCGCAACGCGCCGCGCCGGCCAAGAAGGCGGTGCGCAAGCGCCACTAAGGGGTAACATTGCGGCTATGGCCGGATACGTCCGGCGGCCCGCCCCCCTCTGGGGCGGGCATCCGTTTTTCTAAAGGTATTTGCATTTATGGCGTCGACCCAAGTCCTTGCCGGGTTTCACGCGGTTGTCGCGCGGCTGCGCCACGCGCCCGACTCGATCAAGGAAATCTACGTAGAAGCGTCGCGTCGCGACAAGCGCATGCAGACGTTCATCGAGCAGGTTGAGAAGGCGGGCTGCCGTCTGCATCCGGTCGCCATGGAGCGCCTCGATGGCCTGGCGCGCGGCACCCGCCACCAGGGCGTGGTGGCGCTGGCCGAAGAACGCCAGTTGGCGGTGGACGTGGATGAAGTGCTCGACGTGATCGAGGGGCCGCCGCTGCTGCTGATCCTGGACGGCGTGACCGATCCGCACAATCTGGGCGCCTGCCTGCGCACGGCGGACGCCGCCGGCGTGCATGCCGTGATCGCGCCGCGCGACCGCGCGGTGGGATTGAACAGCACGGTGCAGCGCGTGGCGTGTGGCGCGGCCGATACCGTGCCCTACCTGATGGTCACCAACCTGGCACGCACCATGCGCGGCCTGAAGGACCGTGGCGTGTGGCTGGTGGGCACCGACGACCAGGCGAGCGACAGCATGCACCAGATCGACGCGCGCCAGCCGATGGCCTGGGTCATGGGCGCCGAAGGCGAGGGCATGCGCCGCCTGACGCGGGAAACCTGCGATCAGCTCGTGAACATCCCGATGCTCGGATCGGTCGAGAGCCTGAACGTCAGCGTGGCCAGCGCCGTCTGCCTTTACGAAACCGTGCGCCAGCGTCGCGCCTGAACTGTCTTTTCCATCGCTATCTTCCTTCCCGCGCAGCCCATCATGCACCAGAACGGCTTTACCACCACGATCCTCCATTCCGACCGCCAGCAATCCGTCGAGCACGGAGCGGTGCACAAGCCCATGCATCCCTCGTCGGAGTTCGCCTACGCCGATGCGCGCGAGCTGGCCGCGGTGTTCCAGGGCAAGCCTGGTTTCACCTACGCTCGCCAGGGGACGCCGACCACCACGGCGCTGGAAGCGAAGATCAACCACATGGAAGCCGGCAAGGGCACGGTGAGCTTTGCCACCGGCATGGCCGCGCTGGCCGCCATTTTCACCACGCTGCTGCGCCGGGGCGACCATCTGGTGTCGAGCCAGTACGTGTTCGGCAACACCAACAGCCTGCTGGGCACGCTGCTGGAACTGGGCGTGGAGATCACTTTCGTGGATGCCACCGATTCGGCGCAGGTGCGCGCGGCGATCCAGCCCAACACCCGCATGGTGTTCACCGAGACCATCGCCAACCCCGGGACCCAGGTCGCGGACCTGGCGGTCATTGGCGAAATCTGCCGCGAGAAGGGGCTGGTCTACGTCGTGGACAACACGCTGACCTCGCCGTGGATGTTCCGGCCGTCGACGGTCGGCGCGTCGCTGGTCATGAACTCGCTGTCGAAGTACATCGGCGGCCATGGCAACGCGCTGGGCGGCGCGGTCACCGACACCGGCCTGTTCGACTGGGCAGGCTATTCGAACATCTACGACGCCTATCGCAAAGGCCCCTCCACCGGTTGGGGGCTGACCCAGATCAAGAAGAAGGGCCTGCGCGACATGGGCGGCACGCTCGCGGCCGAGCCCGCGCATCGCATCGCGGTGGGCGCCGAGACGCTGGCGCTGCGCATGGCCAAGCATTGCTCCAACGCGCTCGCGCTGGCGCGCTTCCTGGAAGAGCATCGCGGCGTGGCCAAGGTGCATTATCCGGGCCTGGCCAGCCATCCGCAGCATGCGCGCGCCGCGGCGCTGTTCGGCGCGCGCTTCGGCGGGCTGCTGGGCGTGGAGCTGGCCGACGGCGTGGACTGCTTCGATTTCCTGAACCGCCTGCGCATCGTGCTGATGGCCACGCACCTGGGCGACACGCGCAGCCTGGCGCTGCCCGCCGCGCACACCATCTACTACGAGATGGGCGCCGAGCGTCGCAAGCAGATGGGCATCGCCGATAGCCTGATCCGGGTGTCGGTGGGCATCGAGGATGAGACTGATCTGCTATTTGACTTCGATCAGGCGCTCAACGGCTGCCTGCAGGGATAATCGGGCGGGGCTTCGGCGCGGTGACGCGCCGGCCGTGACCTGCGCAGGAATCCATGCTCATACAGATCGCCGAAGTATTCACTCCCGACGAGGCGGCCGCCATCCGCCAGCGTCTCGATGCCGCCGAATGGGTGGATGGCAAGGTTACCGCGGGCTTCCAGTCTGCATCGGTCAAGCACAACCGCCAGTTGTCCGAGCAGCATCCGCTGGCGCAGGAACTCGGCAACCTGATCCTGCAGCGCCTGTCCGGCAACAACCTGTTCATGTCGGCGGCGCTGCCGCGCAAGATCTTCCCGCCGCTGTTCAACCGCTACGAGGGTGGCGAGGCCTTCGGTTATCACGTCGACAACGCCGTGCGCGGCATCGCCGGCACCGCCGAGCGGGTGCGCACCGACCTGTCGGCCACGCTGTTTTTTTCCGATCCCGATTCCTACGACGGCGGCGAGCTCGTCATCGACGACACCTACGGTCCGCGCACGGTGAAACTGCCCGCCGGCCACATGGTGCTGTATCCCGGCACCAGCCTGCACAAGGTCAACCCGGTGACGCGTGGCGCGCGCGTGAGCGCGTTCTTCTGGATGCAGAGCCTCGTGCGCGAGGACAGCCAGCGTGCCTTGCTGCTCGACATGGACGTCGCCATACAGCGTCTGAACCAGGACGCGGCCGGCCATCCCTCGATCGTGCAGCTCACCGGCATCTATCACAACCTGCTGCGCCGCTGGGCCGATGTGTGAGCGAATTTCGGGGCGTTGCGCCGGTGTCGCGCAAACCCCGAAATGCGCGTTTTTGTTTATTGCGAAAAGGCCTAAAAGCTAGTATTGGTGCGGCTTGACGTGAGGTTTTCGCTTGACAGCCGCTCTACGCCAAGGCCTAATACATGTCTGCGTCGCTGACGGTTCACGGGCTCGAAAGCCCTTGAAACCTAGGCGGCGCAGCAGTTTAAAAGTTGTGCTTTGCAGCGCAAGAAAAAGTTTATCCACTAGTCTGTTCGTCGTTTGTCGGGTCTACGCGCAAGTCGTGATGTCCAAGATGGCAGCCATGATGAACTGCACTCCCGGCAGACTCCATACCTTGTGAGGGGTACACCTGAATGAACAAAACCGAACTCATCGATCACATTGCCAGCAAGGCCGATATCTCCAAGGCTGCCGCCGGTCGTTCGCTTGACGCCCTGATTGGCGCCGTCAAGACCACCCTGAAGAAGGGCGGTACGGTCACCCTGGTGGGCTTCGGCACGTTTGCCGTGTCGGCTCGCGCCGCTCGCACCGGCCGCAATCCGCGCACGGGCGAAACCATCAAGATCAAGAAGGCCAAGGTGCCGAAGTTCCGTCCGGGCAAGGCCCTGAAGGACGCCGTCAACTAATTGACGGATCGGCGAATCGAGCGGGCACGGCCTGCGTTGATTTGCCGACAGGTACGCGGTCCGGTATACTCCGGCCCGCGTATTGCTTTTGAGTACCCCGGCTAGCGTTTTCTCCGCAGTTCGTTCGCGGCGAAACCATCATCAGGACGGGTGCTTAGCTCAGTTGGTAGAGCGGCGCCCTTACAAGGCGTAGGTCACAGGTTCGACCCCTGTAGCACCCACCATCAGCAAGCCAAAACAGAAACCCGCACACGGTAACGTGGCGGGTTTTTTGTTTGCGCGCTTCGGGTTCGTGTTTCGGCTTCGTGTTTCGTTCGCATGCCTGGGTTGCGGTATGGGTCGCGTGCATTGGGAACGCGCGTTGGCGGTGTGCGTTGGCGGCGCTGCATTGGCAGCGCGCGTTGGTGGCGTGTATTCCGGCGCGGGGTTGGCGCCGCATCAGGGTGTTACGCTATTGCAGACGAAATATGACGTGCGAATCATTCGCATTTAAGCTATGATCTTTGGCTTGTACCGGTCAGCCGGCGTGCGCTCGTTGCGCGCGTTTTTTCCTGGCTGGCCAGATAAGTTAATGCACCCTGGCTGATTCATGCCTAGCTTTCAACGTGGTTTGAACTCTTCACCGCCGTCTTCCCTTGGTATACGCATAGGCGCAGGCCTGGCGGTCGTTGCGCTACATGCCGCGGTGGTCTATGCCATTTACCTGGCGCCCGAGAACCGCCCTGAACTGGAGGAACCCGAGGCCATCATGGTCAGTGTGGTGGATGCGCCCACGCCGCAGATCGCCAAAGCCGAGCCCACGCCGGAAGTGCCGCAGCCGGTGACGGAACCGCCGCCCGAGCCGCAGCCCGAGATCGAGCCCGAAACCGAACCGGATCCCAAGGTGGAGCCGGAACCCGAGCCCGAACCCGAGCCGGTGGTCGAGAAGCCGCCGATGCCGGCCCCCAAGCCGAAGCCCAAACCCAAACCCAAGCCCCAGCCCAAGCAGGAAGTCAAACCCGAGCCCAAGCCAGAGACGCCGCCGGTGGAAACGCCGCCGGCCGGCGCCACGGAAGGCGCGCAGACCACCCAGGCCCCGCGCCAGGGTCCGCCGCCCGACCAGATCCTGCAGGAAACCCAGATCGAATACCTGGGCGCGCGACCGATGCCCAACTACCCGATGGCATCGCGCCGCATGCGGGAAGAGGGGCGGGTGGTGGTGCTGGTGGAAATCAATACCCAGGGGCTGGTCGAGCGGGCCACGATCGACGCGTCCTCGGGCTTCCCCAGGCTGGACGAGTCGGCACTGGCCGCCGCGCGCAAGGCCCGCATGAAACCCTATAGCCGCAATGGCGTGGCATATCCCGCCAAAGCAAAGATTCCGTTCGATTTCGTAATGAGGAACTGAGATGTCCAACGCAATGCACAGCGCCACCCTGGTGGCGCAGGCGGCCACCAGCCCGGCAGCGGCTCCGGCGGCCGCGGCACCCGCCGCCGCCGCGGCGCCCGCCGCCCAGCAAGCCGCGACCGCGGCTGGCGGCATCGTCCAGCAGGCCACCGGCGCCGTCCAGCAATCCGCGGATGCGCTGCACAGCGCCGCCGCGGCGCTGCCTGCGGTCGCCCCGGCGCCCGCGCCCGTCCCCGACATGGGCTTCCTGCACTTCGTCGCCCAGAGCGACTTCGTCGGCAAGAGCCTGTTCATCATCCTGATCCTGATGTCGCTGGTGACCTGGTACCTGATCCTGGTCAAGGTCGGCAGCAACATCAGCATGCGTCGCCGCTCGGTCGATTTCCTCAACAAGTTCTGGAACGCCAGCTCGCTGGAGCAGGTCGAGCACGAGATCACCACGCACGGCGCGCGCGATCCGTTCTCGCATCTGGCCAGCCACGCCATGCATGCCCAGGCGCACCACAACAAGTTCGGCGCCACCAAGCTGGAAGAGGCGGGTTCGAGCAGCGATTTCGTCACCCGCACCATGCGCAAGGTGATCGACGAGGAAACCGCGAAGCTCGAAAACGGCCTGACGGTGCTGGCCTCGGTGGGGTCGACGGCGCCGTTCGTCGGCCTGTTCGGCACGGTGTGGGGCGTGTACCATGCCCTGGTCGGCATCGGCCTGTCCGATGGCGTCACCATCAACCGCATCGCCGGTCCGGTGGGCGAGGCCCTGATCATGACCGGCCTGGGCCTGGCGGTCGCCATTCCGGCGGTGCTGGCCTACAACACCTTCGTGCGCAACAACCGCGTCTACCTGTCGCGCCTTGACGCCTTCGCGCACGACCTGTTCGCCTTCCTGACGACCGGCCAGCAAGTGGCGCTGTCGGACAGCAAGGTGCGCGCCCTGCGCCGCCAGCACGGTAACGGCGCCGCGGTCCAACGCGGGAGCGAATAATGGCTTTTGGCAGCTTCGAGGGCAAAGGGTCCGGCACCCATACGGTTTCCGAGATCAACATGGTGCCGCTGATCGACGTCATGCTGGTGCTGCTGGTGATCTTCATCATCACGGCGCCGCTGCTGGCGCATTCGATCAAGATCAACATGCCTCAGGTGGCCGCCGAGCAGATCGAGGAAGAACCCAAGACCGTGGACCTGGCCATCGATGCCGGGGGCGCGCTGTTCTGGGACGAAAAGCCGGTCAATATCGACGACCTGCCCAATCGCTTCAAGTCGATCGCCGGCACCAAGCCGCAACCCGAGATCCGCATCCGCGCCGACCAGAACACGCGCTACGAGACGCTGGCCAAGGTCATGGCCTCGGCTCGCCGCTCGGGGATGACACGCATCGGCTTCGTCACCACGCCGCCCTCGAGCGGGGCGGCGGCAGAGGCCCCGGGCACCCCGGCGCCATCCGCCCGTTGAACGATTCCCAACAACGGGGCGCATTTCGCGCCCCGTTTTTTCCGGGATCGCGCTAGAATCGCGGCATGCGAGTTCTGGTAATCGAAGACGACACCACCCTGGGCCACGCGCTCCAGGAATTCCTGGCCGACCAAGGTTATGCGGTCGACTGGCTGACCGAGGGCGACCGGGTTCTGGGCGCACTGGCCGGCCAGCCGTATGACCTGATGCTGCTCGACCTCAATCTGCCCGGCATGAGCGGCCTGGACGTGCTGCGCCAGTTGCGCCAGGATGGCAACCAGGTTCCGGTGCTTATCCTGACCGCCCGCGACGGCATCGAGGACCGCGTCGCCGGCCTGGATGCCGGCGCCGACGACTACGTCACCAAACCCTTCGAGCTGCCCGAACTGGCCGCCCGGGTGCGCGCCTTCGGCCGCCGGCGGGCCGGACAGGCGCAGCCGTTGATCGAGGTCGGTCCGCTGGTGTTCGACACCGTCGGCCGCGAGGTGCGGGCCAACGGCCAGCGCCTGTCGCTGTCGGTGCGCGAGCTGTCCGTGCTGGAAATGCTGATGGCGCGCGTCGGCCGCGTGGTCACCAAGCGCCAGATCGTCAATTCGCTGTCCGCCTGGGACGCCGACTTCAGCGAGAACGCAGTGGAAGTCTATGTGTACCGCCTGCGCAAGCGCCTGGAAGGCACGGGCGCCAGCATCCAGACGGTGCGTGGCTTCGGCTACATGCTGGATGTGGAAACGGCCTGACGGCCCGGCTGGCCGCCCGAAGCCGGTTGGCCCCGCCAGCCCGCGGCGGCCTGACTCCCCATCCGCCCACAGCGAGGGCACCGCGTCATGATGTCAGAACGCATTCCTTCCGCTCCGCCCGCCCCACGCCCCTTGCTCCCGTCCCGCTCGCTCGCGCGGCATCTGGTCATCCGGCTGATGCCGCCGATCCTGTTGCTGGTGCTGCTGGACCTGGCCGCCACCTGGGTCATCACCCACAAGATCGACATGTCGCTGTGGATGCTGGAGGATTTCTTCTGGCTGATGGTGGTGGGGCAGGTGATGCTGATCGGCCTGTTCACCTGGGTGGTGGTGCAGGGCGTGCGTTCCGGCCTGCGCTCGGTCAATCATCTGTCCGAGGAAATCCGCCAGCGTTCCATCGACGACATGCAGCCGCTGGAAGTGGCCGGCGTGCCGGTCGAGATCGAACCGCTGGTCACTCACACCAACGATCTGCTGCTGCGGCTGGATGCCTCGCTGGCGGCGCAGCGCCGCTTCATCGGCCACGCCGCGCACCAATTGCGCACGCCGCTGTCCGGCCTGCGGCTGGAATCCGAACTGATGCTGGCGCGGCCCTTGCCCGACGACGTGCGCGCGCGCGCCGAACGCATCAAGGCGGTCAGTGACCGCATGATCCGGCTGGGCCAGCAACTGCTGGTGCTGGCGCGCGCCGATCCCAATGCGCGGCCGCAGGATAGTTTCGTGCGTATCGACCTGTGCGAATGGGTGCGGGCGCATGGCGCCGAATGGTTCCCGCGAGTGCGCGAAGCGCGCTATGAACTGGACCTGGTGGCGCCGGACGCGCCGATCTGGATCGACGCCGATCCCTTGTTGCTGGCTGAACTGCTGGGCAACCTGATCGACAACGCGCTGCGCTACGGCAACGCCACCGGCAAGATCACCCTGATCGTCGGCGCCAATCCGCCGTCGCTGACGGTGGAGGACGACGGCCCCGGCATCCCCCCCGAAGAACGCGATCGCGTGTTCGAGGCGTTCTATCGTTCGCCGTCGGTCACGGCCGGCGGTTCGGGATTGGGCCTGGCGATCGTGCGCGAGATCGCGCACGCCCACGGCGCCTGGTGGAAGCTCACCAGCCGGCCCGATTTTTCCGGAACGCGGCTTTCCGTCGTGTTTCCCGGCCCTCGCAAGGGGGCTCAACTCACTCGGCAAGAACCCACATCATGAGCCAGGGCTCGGTCAGCGTTCCTTCTTCTTCCACCGGTGGGGCGCCCGCCGGCCACGCCCCGTCCTCCCGCGCCGCCCTCGTCCTGGGGGCGCTGGGCGTGGTGTACGGCGATATCGGCACCAGTCCGCTGTACACCCTGCGGGCCTGCCTGACCGGGCTGAGCGTGCACACCGACCTGGAGCCGGCCCACTTGCTGGGCGTGCTGTCCATCCTGTTCTGGATGCTGATGGTGGTGGTGTCGCTGAAATATGTGACGCTGATCCTGCGCGCCGACAACCGCGGCGAAGGCGGCACGCTAGCGCTACTGGAGCTGGCGGTGCGCAACCGGGACGGCAAGCTGCGCTGGATCCTGATCGTGCTGGGCATCTTCGGCGCGGCGCTGTTCTATGGCGACAGCATGATCACGCCGGCGATTTCAGTGCTGTCGGCGCTGGAAGGGATTGGCATCGTTTCGCATACGCTGGATGCGTGGGTGGTGCCGCTGGCGCTGGTGGTGCTGGTGGCGCTGTTCGCGATCCAGTCGCATGGCACGGGCGCCATGGGCAAGCTGTTCGGCCCGGTGATGCTGCTCTGGTTTGGCACGCTGGCCGCGCTGGGCGGCTGGCAGATCTGGCAGACGCCCGAGGTGCTGGCGGCGCTCAATCCGATGTGGGGCCTGCGTTTCATCGTCGAGTTCCCGTGGATCAGTTTCGTGCTGCTGGGCGCGGTGGTGCTGGCGCTGACGGGCGCCGAGGCCCTGTATGCCGATATGGGCCACTTCGGCCGCCCGGCCATCCGCAGCGCCTGGTTCAGCATGGTGCTGCCGGCGTTGACGCTGTGCTATTTCGGCCAGGGCGCGCTGCTGTTGCGCGATCCCGGCGCGATCCGCAATCCGTTCTTCATGATGGCGCCGGAATGGGGCCTGGCGCCGCTGGTGGCGCTGGCCACGGTGGCCACCATCGTGGCGTCACAGGCGGTGATCTCCGGCGCGTACTCGGTGACGCGCCAGGCGGTGCAACTGGGCTTCTGGCCGCGCATGCAGATCCTGCATACGTCGGCGGTGGAGAAGGGCCAGATCTATCTGCCGCAGGTCAATGCGCTGCTGTTGTGCGCGGTGCTGGTGCTGGTGCTGGTGTTCCGCAATTCGGACAACCTGGCGGCGGCCTACGGTTTCGCGGTGACGGGGACGATGCTGACGACCTCGGTGCTGGCGTTCGCGGTGCTGCCCCGCGGCACCACGGGCGCCAAGCGCATGCTGTGGTTCGTGGTGCTGGGCCTGTTGCTGCTGTTCGATGTGCTGCTGTTCTCGGCCAACGTGTTCAAGATCCATGAAGGCGGCTGGCTGCCGCTGGTGGTGGCGATCGTGGTGTTCACGCTGATGATGACGTGGCGCCGGGGCCGCCGGCTGCTCTCGGACATGCAGCAGCGCGATCGCCAGCCGCTCAAGGAGTTCATGGAGCAGTTGGAGGCCTATCCGCCGTCGCGGGTGCCGGGCACGGCGATTTTCATGACGATGAATTCGGGCAACGTGCCGCCGGCGCTGCTGCACAACCTCAAGCACAACAAGGTGCTGCATGACCATGTGCTGTTCCTGACGATCCGGGTAGCCGACGTGCCCTATGTGTCCGAGGACGAGCGCTTCACGGTGCAGAAGATGAGCGCGTCGAGCTGGGCGGCGACGATCAACTACGGTTTCAAGGAAGATCCGGATGTGCCGGAGGCGCTGCGGCTGGTGGCCGAGGCGTATCCGGAGCTGGATCTGGAGCCGATGCGCACGTCCTATTTCCTTTCGCGGCAGACGGTGGTGGCGGCCAGGAAGCCGGCGCTGTGGCGCTGGCGGCGGGCGGTGTTCTCGTTCATGGCGCGCAATTCGACGCGGAGCACGAAGTTTTTCAAGATTCCGGCGAATCGGGTCGTGGAGATGGGGATGCAGGTGGAGTTGTAGGCGTTGTTGGGCTGGGGCGGTTGTTGTTTGAGTTCTTGAGACGCCCGTTGGCGGCTGCTGGGGCGGGTGGTTTTCTTGGCGTGCTTGCCTACAGTTTGTTGGCAGGGGCGAGTATCTTGTGGTTGTTGCGTAATAAAAAAGCCCCTCGGTGTTGCCGAGGGGCTTTTTGTTGGGCGGGAAGAAGTATTACTTCTTCTTGGCCTCGTCCTTCAGTTGCGGCAGCGAGGTGCCGGAGGCGGAGAGCAGGCCGGTCTTCGTGTAGGTGAACAGCTTGGCGCGGGTGTCGACGATGTCGAGGTTGCGCATGGTCAGCTGGCCGATGCGGTCGGCGGGGGTGAAGGGGGCGTTCTCGACCTTTTCCATCGACAGGCGCTCGGGAGCGTAGGTCAGGTTGGGCGATTCGGTGTTGAGCAGCGAGTAGTCGTTGCCGCGGCGCAGTTCGATGGTGACTTCGCCTGTGATGGCGCGGGCGACCCAGCGCTGGGCGGTTTCGCGCAGCATGATGGCTTGCGGGTCGAACCAGCGGCCCTGGTACAGCAGGCGGCCGAGCTTGCGGCCGCTTTCGCGGTACTGCTCGATGGTGTCTTCGTTGTGGATGCCGGTGACCAGGCGCTCGTAGGCGATGAACAGCAGGGCCAGGCCCGGGGCTTCGTAGATGCCGCGGCTCTTGGCTTCGATGATGCGGTTTTCGATCTGGTCGCTCATGCCCAGGCCGTGGCGGCCGCCGATGCGGTTGGCTTCGAGCATCAGCTCGACCGGGTCGCTGTATTCCACGCCATTCAGGGCGACCGGCTGGCCTTCCTCGAAGCGGACGGTGACTTCCTCGGCCTTGACGGCGACGTCATCGCGCCAGAACGCCACGCCCATGATGGGCTTGACGATGCGGATGCCGGAGTTCAGGTGTTCCAGGTCCTTGGCTTCGTGGGTGGCGCCGAGCAGGTTGGAGTCGGTGGAGTAGGCCTTTTCCGCCGACATCTTGTAGTCGAAGCCGGCCTGGCGCATGTACTCGGACATTTCCGAGCGGCCGCCGAGCTGGTCGATGAACTGCTGGTCGAGCCAGGGCTTGTAGATCTTCAGGTCCGGGTTGGTCAGCAGGCCGTAGCGGTAGAAGCGCTCGATGTCGTTGCCCTTGAAGGTGCTGCCGTCGCCCCAGATGTTGACGTTGTCTTCCTTCATGGCGGCCACCAGCATGGTGCCGGTGACGGCGCGGCCGATGGGCGTGGTGTTGAAGTAGGTGATGCCGGCGGTCGAGATGTGGAAGGCGCCGGCCTGCAGGGCGGCGATGCCTTCGGCCACGAGCTGCGCGCGGCAGTCGATAAGGCGGGCGTTCTCGGCGCCGTAGGCCATGGCCTTGCGCGGGATCTCGTCGTAGTCGGATTCGTCGGGCTGGCCCAGGTTCGCGGTGTAGGCGTAGGGGATGGCGCCGTTGTTGCGCATCCAGAGCAGCGCGGCGCTGGTGTCGAGGCCGCCGGAAAAGGCGATGCCGACCTTCTGGCCGGTGGGAAGGTTCGGGAGGATAGTGGTCATTGTTTGAGGTGAGACGCCAACGGGACTTTGACAGCAACGAGCCGCCAAACAAGAAATCTGTCCGCCATTTTAACGCGTTTGGGCGGTCCGGGCGGGGGGCCGGGCAGGGGGGCGGCCGGCGCTCCGGGCGGAGGGGGCGGCGGGCTCGAACAGGGCCGCCAGGTTCAACTGGCGGATCAGCTCGCCGGTGGCCGTGGCCAGCCGGGTGGCGGGGCGGTGGCGGGCGCTGGCCAGCACCAGATTGTTGGTGATGCCGGGCGCGACGATTTCGCTGAGCGATAGCGCGTGTTCGGCCGCCGGCCCGCGCGCGGCCGAACGCGGCAGGATGGCGTAGGCGTCGCCCTGCGCCGCCAGTTCGACGATGGTCTGCACCGCATCGACCTCGGCCGCCACCTGCAGGCGCACGCCCTGGGCGCGGCAGATGCTCTCGACCAGGGTGCGGATGGCGTTGGGCAGGCTGGGCAGCACCAGCGGATAGGCGCCCAGCCCGGCCACCGCGACGCGCGCGGGCAGCGGCGGCTGATGGTTGGCCGCGGCCACCAGCACCAGGTTTTCCCGGAACAGCGATTCATAGCCCAGTTGCGGCGACGGCGCCGGGTCGTACAGCAGCGCCAGATCGACGCGGCCGGCCAGCAGCCATTCGCGCATCTGCGCGCTCAGGCCTTCGGCCACGGCGATCGAGGCGTCGGGAAAACGGCGGCGGAAAGCCTGCACCAGGGGCGGCGTGAGGACCCGCGCGATGCGTGGCGGCAAGCCCACCACCACTTTGCCCGTCGGCGTTTCGCGCAGGGTCTGCAGGTCCTGCTTGGCGCGGTCGGCCAGGGCCAGCAGGGCGCGGGCATGTTCCAGAAAGCGCAGGCCGGCCTCGGTCGGTTCGGCGCCGCGGCCGTTGCGGTAGAGCAGGTGCTGGCCCAGCTCCAGTTCCAGCAGGCGCACCTGGCGGCTCAGCGTCGGTTGGGCCACGTCGAGCATTTCGGCGGCGCGCGAGAAGCTGCGGCGCTCGGCGACGCGCACGAAGTATTCGATCTGCTTGAGGTCCATGGCGATTTGATATTTATATTTTCTATATCTGAAATCAAAGATATAGCATTGTTCGGCAGGCCGCAATCCGCGAGGATGACGTTTTCCCCGCTGGATTCCGCCGTGCCTGACTGCCGTCCTCCGCTTGCCACGCCTTCCCGTCCCCGCCACGCGCTGCCGGCCGGGGCCTGCGACACGCATTGCCACGTGTTCGGTCCGGCTGACCGGTTTCCCTATGCCGAAGGACGTTCCTACACGCCGCCCGACGCGCCCTACGCCAGGATGGCGGCGCTGCACGCGCACCTGGGCGTGCAGCGCGCGGTGGTGGTGCAGGCCAATTGCCATGGCGGCGACCACGCCGCCTTGCTCGACGCGCTGGCGCAAAGCCAGGGCCGCTATCGCGGCGTGGCGCTGCTGGGGGCGGACGCCACGCCGGCCAGCGTGCGCCGGTTGCATGATGGCGGCGTGCGCGGCGCGCGCTTCAATTTTGTGCCGCACCTGGGCGGCGCGCCCGATCCGGCCGTGTTCGACCACGTCATCGGGCTGATCGCGCCGTTGGGCTGGCACGTCTGCCTGCACCTGGACGGCGCCATGCTGCCCGAGCTGCTGCCGCGCCTGCGGGCGCTGCCGGTGCCGTTCGTGATCGACCACATGGGCCGCGTCAAGGCCGCCGACGGCGTGGACGCGCCGGCGTTCCGCGCGCTGCTGGACCTGGCGCGCGAGCCGCTCGCCTGGGTCAAGGTGTCCGGCATCGACCGCATCGCCTCGGGCAAGCGCCCCTTTGCCGAAGGCATTCCGTTCGTGCGCGCTCTGGTGGACGCGCTGCCCGAGCGTACGCTGTGGGGCACCGACTGGCCGCATCCGAACGTGGCGGGCGACATGCCCGACGACGGCGAGCTGGCCGACGCTTTTTTCCTGGCCTGCCCGGATGCGGAAACGCGCCGGCAGGTCCTGGTGGACAACCCGGCGCGTCTCTACGGCTTCCTGTAGCCGCGCCATCGCCCGATACCGGGCAACAAGAAAACACGATATCCCGAGGAGACAATCCATGTTCAAGAAATTCCTATTCGCCGGCCTGCTCGGCTTGGCCAGCCTGGCGCCCGCGGCGCATGCCGATGGCCCGGTGCGCCTGATCATTGCCTTCCCGCCGGGCGGCCCGGTGGACCTGGTCGGCCGGGTGCTGGCCGAACAACTGGGCAAGGAGCTCAAGCAGTCGGTCATCGTCGAGAACAAGGCGGGCGCCAACGGCAACATCGCCGCGGCCTACGTCGCCAAGGCGCCGGCCGATGGCTCGGTGCTGTTCCTGACCAGCGTCGGCGCGGTGTCCATCAGCCCGGCCCTGTACAAGGACCTGCCGTATGACCCGGTGCGCGATTTCGCGCCGGTCTCGCGCGTGGTCAACAACGCCACCGTGTTCGTGGTGAACCCGGCCAACCCGGCCACCGACGCGGCCGATTTCGTCAAGCGCTCGCAGGCGGCCTCGCAATCCGTGGCGATCGGCTCGTCGGGCATCGGCAGCATCCCGCACCTGACGCTGGAAATGTTCGCCGACGCCAGCAAGGCCAAGGTGCTGCACGTGCCCTACAAGGGCGCCGCGCCGGTGATCAACGACGTGCTGGGCAACCAGGTGAACGGCTTCTTCGGCGACGTGCCTGGCCTGATCGGCCACATCCAGAGCGGCAAGCTCAAGGCGCTGGGCATCGCCGCGCCGACCCGTCATCCGCTGCTGCCCGACGTCAAGACGCTGGCCGAGCAGGGCATCGCCGGCGTCGAATCGAACAACTGGTATGGCATCGTCGCGCCCGCCGCCACGCCGCTGGCCACGGTCGAGAAACTGAACCAGGCCCTGCGCGCCGCGCTTGGCAACGAGGCGGTGCGCGCCAAGCTGGAGAAGTTCGGCGCCCAGGCCGCGCCCAGCTCGCCGCAGGAACTGGCGGCGCTGATCGCGGCCGACCGCGAGAAGTGGGGTTCGCTGATTCAACGCAAGAACATCCGTCCGGAGTGAGCATGAGCGATTGTCGAGTCTCGCCGGTCGTGCCGGGCACGCGCCCGGCCCTGGCCGAAATGGAAGCGCGCATCGCGGCCGCGCGCGGCCGCATCTCGCCGCTGTACCAGGTACTGCTGAACAGCCCCGCCGTGGTGCAGGGCTGGGAGGCGATGTTGACCGCGATCCGCCTGAACACCTCACTGTCGCCACGGGTGCGCGAACTGATCATCCTGCGCGTGGCGACCCTGAACAACGCGCCGTACGAGTTCGACGCGCACGTGCCGCACGCGCTGGCGGCGGGCATGCCGCAGGCGGTGGTCGACCAGTTGCGCGGCGGCCCGCAAGCGGACGCGGTGCAGGGGCTGGCGGCGGGCGAGGCCGACGTGCTGGCCCTGACCGACGCCATGACCCGCGACATCGAGGTGCCGGACGCGCTGTTCGCGCCGCTGCGTTCGCGCTACAACGACCAGGAGCTGGTCGAACTGGCCGCGACGGTAGCCGCCTACAACATGGTGTCGCGCTTACTGGTGGCGCTGCGCGTCGGGCACTGATAGGAGCTTTGCATGGACAAGACGGTATTGCTGGTGTCGCTGGGCGAGCGTTTCGACGCGGCGCGCGCGGCCGACATGGCGCAACGCCTGACCGAGGGCCTGGACGGCGTGCGGCTGCGCGCTTTCGCCGCGGTCGAGGAGGACGAGACCTATGTATATGTCGACGGCGACGCCGGTCGCCAGCCGGAAGTGCAGGCGCGCCTGGCCGAACTGTTCCCCGGGGCGCAGGCGCGCGTGCTGCACCTGACCCTGGACCTGGCCGGCGCTTCGGCCGGCTCGGATGCGCCCTGGCACTACATCGTCGAGACCGACGTGCTGCCCGAGGCCGAGGCGGACCTGAATGCCTGGTACGACCAGGAACACCTGCCAGGGCTGGCCTCGGTGCCCGGCACCGTGCGCGCGCAGCGCTATGAATGCCGCGACCAGGGGCCGCGCTACCTGGCCTGCTATGACCTGGAGACGCGCGAGACCTTCGGCAGCCCGCCGTGGCTGGCGGTGCGCGCCACTGACTGGAGCAGCCGGGTGCGGCCGTCGTTCCGCAACACGCGCCGCACCATGTTCCAGAAGATTCTTTGACACAGAAGAACGAGGAGACAACGATGAGCAAGCGATGGGCGAGGGTTGTGCTGTGGGGCGCGTTGAGCGCGGCCGGGCTGTCGCTGGCCGCGCAGGCCGCGCCGACGCCTGCCGCGGCAGCGGCGGCCGACAAGGTCGAGCGGGTCACGGTGCTGCCGGGCAACGGCGCCCGCATCGAAGTGCTGGTGCAGGGCCAGGGCCCGGCCCTGGTGCTGTTGCCGTCGCGCGGCCGTGGCCAGGAGGATTTCGACGACCTGGCGGCGCGGCTGGCGCAGGCCGGTTACCGCGTGCTGCGGCCCGAGCCGCGCGGCATCGGCGGCAGCAGCGGACCGATGAAGGACATCACGCTGCATGACTTCGGCAACGACATGGCGGCGGTGATCCGCGATGTCGCCAAGCAGCCGGTGGTGATGATCGGGCACGCGTTCGGCAACTGGGTGGCGCGCACCACGGGCGTGGACCATCCCGACCTGGTGCGCGGCGTGGTGATCGTGGCGGCGGCGGCCAAGAAATATCCCGCCGGCCTGAGCGAGCACGTCGACCGCAGCGCCGACCTGTCGCTGCCCGACGCCGAGCGCCTCAAGTCCATCCAGTACGCGTTCTTCGCGCCGGGCCATGACGCCAGCGTCTGGCTCAACGGCTGGTACCCCCAGGTCAGCGAAAGCCAGCGCCTGGCCGGCAAGGCCACGCGCCAGTCGGACTGGTGGTCCGGCGGCAGCAAGCCGCTGCTCGATCTGCAGGCGGGCGCCGACCTGTTCAAGCCGGAATCGACCCGCAACGAGATCCGCGACGAATTCGGCGAGCGCGTGTCGGTGGTGGTGATCCCGGGCGCCGGCCACGCGCTGGTGCCGGAAGCGCCGCAGGCGGTGGTCGACGCCATCGTGCGCTGGGAAAAGTCGCTCAAGCCCTGAATGCCGTGCCTGGCGCGGACAAAAAAAAGCAGCCCCACGAGGCTGCTTTTTTCATGGGCGCGCCGCTTACTTGAGCTGGCCCAGCAGCAGGAACTCCATCAGCGCCTTCTGCACGTGCAGGCGGTTCTCGGCCTCATCCCAGACCACGCTCTGCGGGCCGTCGATGACTTCGCCGGTGACTTCCTCGCCGCGATGGGCGGGCAGGCAGTGCATGAACACGGCCTGGGGATCGGCGGCGGCCATCATCTCGGCGTCCACGCACCAGTCGGCGAAGGCGGCGCGGCGCTCTTCGTTCTCGGCCTCGTAGCCCATGCTGGTCCAGACGTCGGTGGTGACCAGGTGCGCCCCCTGGCAGGCCTGCATCGGGTCCTTGAACTGGCGCAGCACCTTGTCGGACGGCGAACCGATGCGGGCGGCTTCGAGCTCGTAGCCGGCCGGGGTCGACACGTGCAGCGTGAAGCCCAGCATCTCGGCGGCCTGCAGCCAGGTGTAGGCCATGTTGTTGGCGTCGCCGACCCACGCGACCGTCTTGCCGGCGATGGGGCCGCGGTGCTCGATGTAGGTGAAGATGTCCGCCAGGATCTGGCAGGGGTGGAATTCGTTGGTCAAGCCGTTGATCACGGGCACGCGCGAGTGCGAGGCGAAGCGCTCGATGCGGGTCTGCTCGAACGTGCGGATCATGACGATGTCGACCATGCGCGAGATGACGCGCGCGGTGTCCTCGATGGGCTCGGAGCGGCCCAGTTGGGAATCGTTGGAGGTCAGGTTGATGACCGAGCCGCCCATCTGGTACATGCCGGCCTCGAACGAGACGCGGGTACGGGTGCTGGCTTTTTCGAACACCATCGCCAGCGTGCGGTCGTGCAGCGGCATGTGGGGTTCGTAACGCTTGAATTTTTCCTTGATCAGCCGCGCGCGGTCCAGCACGTAGGCGATCTCGGCGGACGAGAAGTCCTTGAACTGCAGAAAGTGCCGCAAGGGGCCGTTTTGAGTCGTGGGAGGAGTCATGGTGATGTCGCAGGTCATTGGGCCCGGACGGGCTCGTGGCCCGGGCGGGAGGTTGATTATGGATGTTCGGCCAGGAACTGTCGAATCAGCGGCGCCAGGATGTCTACGATCCGGTCGGCTTCGGCGCGCGACAGGACCAGGGGCGGCAGCAGGCGGATGACGCGGTCGCGGGTGACGTTGATCAACAGGCCCGCTTCCAGGGCGCGCAGCGCCAGCACGCCACAGGGACGGGCCAGCTCGATGCCCAGCATCAGGCCGCGCCCGCGCACATCCGCCACGCCGGGCAGGCCGGCCAGTTCCTGCGCCAGCCGCGCCTTCAGGTGGCCGCCGACGCTGTGCGCGTTGTCCAGCAGGTTTTCCGATTCCAGCGCGTCCAGCACCGCCAGGCCGGCCGCGCAGACCAGCGGGCCGCCGCCGAAGGTGGTGCCGTGGCTGCCGGGGGTGAACACGCCCGCCGCGGGGCCGGCGGCCAGCATCGCGCCGATCGGCACGCCGCCGGCCAGGCCCTTGGCCAGGGTCATGACGTCCGGCACGATGTCGGCCCACTGGTGGGCGAACCATTTGCCGGTGCGGCCGATGCCCGACTGGACCTCGTCGATCATCAGCAGCCAGCCGCGCTCGGTGCACAGTTGTCGTACCTCTCGCAGGAAGGCGGCATCGGAGGGACGGATGCCGCCTTCGCCCTGCAGGGCTTCGAGCAGCACGGCGGCCACGCGCGGCTCGGCGTCGCCGGCGGCGCGGATCGCGGCGGCGTCGTTGTACGGCACCTGGATGAAGCCGGAGGGCAGGGGCTCGAAGCCCTTGCGCGCCTTGTCGCTGCCGGTGGCCGCCAGCGTGGCCAGGGTGCGCCCGTGCCAGGACGAATCCATGGTGATGATGTGGGCGTGGCTGTTGCCGCGCTGATAGGCGTAGTAGCGCGCCAGCTTGATGGCGGCCTCGTTGGCCTCGGAGCCGCTGTTGTTGAAGACCACGTCGCGCATGCCGGACAACGCCGCCAGGCGCGCGGCCAGCTCGGTCTGCTGCGGGACTTCGTAGATATTGGAGGTGTGGATGACGCGCGCGGCCTGCTCGCTGATGGCCGCGACCAGCCGGGGATGGGCGTGGCCCAGACAGGAGACGCCGATGCCCGCCAGCGCGTCCAGGTACTTGCGGCCCTGCGCGTCCCACAGCCAGACCCCCTGGCCGTGCGTGAACGAGACCGGCAGCCGGGCGTAGATATTGGCCAGAGGCGAGGTCATGACGGGTCCTCCTGGGCATTTTTTCCCTGGGCGGAGCGCCTTTCGGGACAGGGCAAAGGATCAATCATATACAATTCGCGGCGCGGGGCGCATGTTTGATCACGCCGAAGATCCGGCCCAGTGAAGGGCGTCCCGTAGTGAAGAATCCATGGCAACTCGCGTCAGACAATTCGTAATTCATGGCGTTACCGAAAGCGGTAGCCGCTTTCGCCCCAGCGATTGGGCGGAACGGCTCGCCGGCGTAATGGCACAGTTCCGGCCCGCCGGCTGTGCGGGTAACCACCTCACCTATTCGCCCTACGTGCTTCCCGTCGTGATCGACGGCGTGCGCGGCATCGTGGTCGACCAGCGCTTGCGCGATCTCGAACCGCTGGCGTACAAGTTCGTGGTGGATTTCGCCCGCGACAACCACCTCAAGACGGAAGAACGCGAAATCTAGGCTTGCCGAAACCACAAAGCGCCCGAACCGGGCGCTTTTCCATTTCAGGCTTGCCACGTCAGGCCACGCCCCATTCGCCGGGGGCGGGTCGTCTCCTACCCGCGCGCCGCGCCCGCCCGCGGGCCGCCGCGCCGCGGTCCCCCTAGGTGCCGTAGCGGTCGAGGATCTTGCGGATGTCGCGCACGCCCGCGCCGTCCGGACTGAGCAGCGCGCGCGCCGTGACCGACTCCAGATGATGTCCCAGCAGGTGCAGCACGTGCTTTTCGTCGCGCGCACGCAGGCCGGCGACGATTTCGCGGTGCTCGCTGACCGCGCATTCGCTCGAATGCGGCCGGCCGTAAAGCGCCAGGATCAACGAGCAGCGCGACACGATCTCGTTGACGTAGCGGGCGTAGACCGCATTGCCCGATAGTTCCGCCATCAGGATGTGGAATTCGCCGGACAGGCGGATCGACTCGTTGACGCTGTTGCGCGCGCGCGCGGCTTCTTCCTGCGCCACGTGCTGTTCCAGCCGCGCCAAGCCGGCCTCGGTGACGTGCTGCACCAGCCGGCGCGCCACGTCGCGTTCGAGGCAGCGGCGCGCCTCGAAGATGTCGTGGGCTTCTTCCAGGCTGGGGCGCGCCACCGCCGCGCCGCGATTGGGACGCAGGTCGACCAGCCCCTCGCTGAACAGGCGCGTCAGCACGCCGCGCACGATGGTGCGGCTGACGCCGAAACGCTCGCCGATGACGTCCTCGGGCAATTTGTCGCCCGGCAGCAAGGCCTGCTCGATGATCGCCTGCCGCAAGTTTTTGTATACGATTTCCGTGCGGTTTACGTCTTTCCGTGCGGGCTCCGCCGCGTCGGCAATGGGGGCCGTCATCTGGTGTGGATCTCCGATGCGTACGCGTTCCGGTGGGGGGAATCTGCCGGCGGAACCGCGCCGGTGCGCACTTTTCTAAGTGTGAAACAGCATACACCATCAGCCGCTAAGGGTTAGCGATAGCTTGAAGCGGCAGACCAATGGCGTACATTGTCGGCATAAATCGTATACAAACATTTATACAAAATTCAGGAATCCGTGGGTTTTGTAAGGGTGGATTTGTATACAAACCATCAGGGGTCCGATTCATGTCCGCAGCACCCGCCGTCCTTCCCGACCGCCTGGCCGTCACGCCCAGCCGCCTGCTGGTGATCAATGGCAACACCACCGCCGACCTGACCGCCAGCCTCGCCGAGCAGGCGCGCGCCTTTTTTGGCGACGCGGCCTGGGTGCATGCCGTGACGGTGCCGTTCGGGCCCGCCTATATCGCCAGCCGGGCGCAGGCCGCGGTGTCGGCCCACGCCGTCTGCGAAACCGCCGAGCGCGAGGCCACCCAGGCCGAGGCCGCTGGCGAGCCATTCGACGCCTGCCTGCTGGCCTGTTTCGGCGAACCCGGCATCGGCGCGGTGCGCGAGCGCCTGCGCATGCCGGTGGCCGGCATGGCCGAGGCCGCCATCCTGACCGCCTTGCAGCGCGGCGACCGCTACGCCATCGTGACCGTCGGCCGGCTGTGGCCGGGCATGCTGCGCGAGCAGATCCGCCAGCTCGGGCTGGAGTCGCGCTGCGCCGGCCTGCTGGCGCTGCCGGGCAATGCGCTCGACTACGTCACGCGCTCGCCCGCGACCATCGCCGCCGTGGGCCAGGCGCTGGACGACGCGGTCGCCCAGGGCGCCGACGTGGTCATCGTGGCCGGCGCCGCGCTGGCGGGTTTCCTGCCCAGCCTGCCGCGCCTGCCCGCCGTGCCCGTGATCGATTCCTATCGCGCCGCCCTGTCGCAGGTGCTGGCGCTGGCCACGCTCGAGCGCGCCCAGCGCCAGACCGCCGGCCACTGATTACCGCCGCCGGCCGTCCGCGCCGGCCTCCAGACGTATTCCATACCCACCTCCAAGGGAGCATTGCCATCATGAAGACGCTGCTGAAGTGGACCGCCGGGGCCGTGATCGCGCTATCGGCCATCACCGGGGCATCCGCCGCCAACACCCTGAAGTGGGGCGCCGCCCGCGACCTCGACTCGCTCGATCCGTATTCCTACGGCAGCACCTTCAACCTGGCGTTCCTGAACCACGTGTACGAAGCGCTGATCCGCTACGACGACAAGTTCAACATCACGCCGGCGCTGGCCGAGTCGTGGGAGTCGCCGTCGCCGACGGTGCTGCGCTTCCACCTGCGCCGCGGCGTCAAGTTCCACAACGGCGCGCCGTTCTCGGCCGACGACGTGGTGGCGTCCATGACCCGCGTGTCCGACGACGCCTCGCCGCTCAAGGGCAACCTGCCGGCCTTCAAGGCGGCGCGCAAGGTGGATGACTACACGGTCGACATCGAGATGACGCATCCGTATCCGCTGATGCTCAATGACCTGACCAACATCTTCATCTTCAACCGCCAGTGGCTGGTGGACAACAACAGCCTGAAGCCCACCGACGCGGCCAAGAAGATCGAGGGCTACGCCACCCACCACGCCAACGGCACCGGCCCCTTCAAGGTGGAGTCGTACCGGCCCGACACCCGCACCGTGCTGGTGGTGAATCCGGACTGGTGGGACAAGCCGCGCCACAACCTGGACCGCATCGAGTTCACGCCGATCGCCTCGGCGCCGACGCGGGTGGCGGCGCTGCTGTCGGGCGACATCAACTTCACCGAGAACGCGCCGCTGCAGGACCTGGACCGCCTGCGCGCCGCGCCCAACGTCAAGGTGCTGGCCGCGACCGAGCTGCGCACGCTGTATTTCGGCTTCAACCTGGGCGACAAGCTGGTCGGCTCCAACATCACCGACAAGAACCCGCTCAAGGACCTGCGCGTGCGCCAGGCGCTGTACATGGCGCTGTCGCCCGAGCTGCTGCAAAAGCGCGTGATGCGCGGGCTG
The DNA here is from genome assembly GCF_046535435.1 of Achromobacter sp. SIMBA_011. Classification (NCBI taxonomy): domain Bacteria; kingdom Pseudomonadati; phylum Pseudomonadota; class Betaproteobacteria; order Burkholderiales; family Alcaligenaceae; genus Achromobacter; species Achromobacter sp. SIMBA_011. The sequence goes on from NZ_JAWRWN010000009.1 coordinate 200,123, forward strand.
TCGCGCACCACCGGCGCGCTGGTGGCGCCGTCGATCCCGGGCTATGACGCCCGGCAGGAGGAACGCCTGCCATTCGATGCCGCCCGCGCCAAGAAGCTGCTGGCCGAGGCCGGCTACCCCGACGGCTTCACGTTGTCGCTGCTGTGCTCGAACGACATGTTCGTCAACGAAGAGGAACTGTGCCAGGCCGCCGCCTCGATGTGGGCGCGCATCGGTGTGAAGGCCTCGCTGGCCAGCGGTCCGCGTTCGCTGCAGAACCCCAAGCGCTCGCGCGGCGAGTTCGACATCACCATCCACGGCTGGGCCAACGAGCCGCAGATCGATGCGCTGTCGATCCTGCTGCAGGTGATGCACAGCCGCACCGGCCCGGCCGGGGTCTTCAACTGGGGGCAGTGGGGCGATCCGGCGCTGGACGCGCGCATCGACGCCGCCGCCGCCGAGATGGACCGCCCCAAGCGCGTGCAGATGATGAGCGACATCCTGCAGACTCTGCACGACGACGTGCGCTTCCTGCCGCTGCACCAGCAGCCCATGGCCTGGGCGGTGGGCGCCAACGTCGGCGACGTGCTGCAGATGCCCGACAACAAGGCGCGGCTGTGGACGGTGCGCATGAAGTGATGGGCAAGGCGCCGCGTCCTGCATCGGCCGCGGCGCTCCTGGCTTGGAATGTCGAGATGCCCCCCAGGGGCTGACAGGAGGCGCACATGCTGGCGTTCATAGTTAGGCGGGTCTGCAATGCGGTCGGCGTGATGCTGGCGGTGGCGTTGCTGGCCTTCGTGATTTTCCGTTTCGTCGGCGACCCGGTCGACATGATGCTCAACGAGCAGGCCTCGCAGACGCAGCGCGACGAGCTGCGCGAGCGGCTGGGCCTGAACGCCTCGGTCGGCATGCAGTTCGTGCACTTCGTCGCCAACGCGGCGCGCGGCGAGTTCGGCATTTCCTACCGCAACCAGCAGGATGTGTTCGCGCTGGTGGCCGAGCGCTTCCCGGCGACGTTCGAGCTGGTGATGATGGCGACGCTGCTGTCATTGGTGATCGGGGTGCCGCTGGGCGTGCTGACCGCCATCTACCGCAAGTCGCGCCTGGCGCAGGCGCTGCAGTTCGTCTCGATCCTGGGAATTTCGCTGCCCAGCTTCGTGGTCGGCATCATGCTGATCCTGGTGTTCTCGGTGCAGTTGGGCTGGCTGCCCGGTTTCGGGCGCGGCGACACGGTGCGCATCGGCGGCTGGACCACCGGCCTGCTGACGCCCTCGGGCCGCGCCGCGCTAGTGCTGCCGTCGATCACGCTGGCGCTGTTTCAGATCACGCTGATCATGCGGCTGGTGCGGGCCGAGATGCTGGAGACGCTGCGCACCGAGTTCATCAAATTCGCCCGCGCCCGCGGCCTGCCGGACCGGGTGGTGCATTTCCGGCTGGCGCTGCGCAATTGCCTGATGCCGGTCATCACCGTGACTGGCATGCAGATCGGCAACCTGATCGCCTTCGCGCTCATCACGGAAACCGTGTTCCAGTGGCCCGGCATGGGCCTGCTGTTCATCCAATCGGTCATGTTCGTGGACATTCCCGTCATGGCCGCCTATCTGGTGATCGTGTCCTTCATCTTCGTGGCGCTGAACACGCTGGTGGACATGATGTACGGCGTGGTCGATCCGCGCCTGCGCAGCCAGCACGTCAAGGGAGGCGCCAATGCTCACTAAACCGATGTCGAACGCGGGCCGCGGCCGGTTGGCGCGCTTCTTCCAGGGCGACCTGTGGTGGAGCCTGCGGCAGGATCCGGTGGCGATGGGGGCGGGCGTGGTGCTGATCGCCGTGGTGCTGCTGGCGCTGTTCGCGCCCTGGATCGCGCCGCAGAACCCCTACGACCTGGCGCAGCTCGACCTGCTCAACGCCGAGCTGCCGCCGCGCTGGATCGCGGGCGGCGAGGCCCAGTTCCTGCTGGGCACCGACACCCAGGGGCGCGATGTCTGGTCGGCGATCCTGTATGGCTCGCGCATGTCGTTGGTGATCGGGCTGGCCACGGTGGTGCTGTCGCTGGCGATCGGTCTGCTGGTGGGACTGGCGGCCGGCTATTTCGGCGGCTGGATCGACAATGCGCTGATGCGCCTGGGCGACACGCTGCTGAGCATTCCCACCATCCTGGTGGCGATCCTGGTGACGGCGGTGTTCCGGCAACTGCTGCCGCCGGGCCTGCGCGAGACGCTATCGGCGGTGATCCTGATCCTGGCGATCTCGATGACCAACTGGGTGCAGTACGCCCGCACCGTGCGCGCCTCGGCGCTGGTCGAGCGCGGCAAGGAATACGTGCAGGCGGCGCGGCTGATCCGGGTCAGCCCGCTGCGCATCATGCTGACCCACATCCTGCCGAACACGCTGACGCCAGTGATGGTGACCGCGACCCTGAACCTGGGCCTGGCGATCCTGATCGAGGCCACCCTGAGCTTCCTGGGCGTGGGCATGCCGCCGACCGAGCCGTCGCTGGGTACCCTGATCCGGCTGGGCAACCAGTTCCTGTTCTCGGGGCAGTGGTGGGTGGTGGTGTTTCCCGCGCTGTACCTGAGCCTGGTGGTGCTGGTGGTGAACCTGCTGGGCGACTGGCTGCGCGATGCCCTCAATCCCCGCCTGCGCTGAGCGCGGCAAGAACACGGAGACAAGAGAACCATGGACAACGCAACCCTGTATACCCATGTCCGCCCGGCGGGTGGCGAAGCCACCTCGGTGCTGGTGCGCGACGGCCGCTTCGCGGCCATGGACGGCGCGGTGCCGGACAGCGTGCCGCGCGTCGATGGCGGCGGCGCACTGCTGCTGCCCGGCCTGATCGACGCCCACGCGCACCTGGACAAGACCCTGTACGGCATGCCCTGGTACCGCAACGAGGTGGGCCCGCGCCTGATCGACAAGATCGAGAACGAGCGCGCCGAGAAGCGCCGCCTGGGCATCGATCCCTATCGCCAGTCGGCGCGGCAACTGGTGATGTCGGTGGCCGACGGCACCAGTCACGTCCGCAGCCACGTCGACGTGGATACCGACATTGGCGTGGCGGCGATCGAGGGCGTGATGCGCGCCCGCGACCAGTACCGCGACCAGATCGACGTGCAGATCGTGGCCTTTCCGCAGAGCGGGCTGCTGATCCGCCCGGGCACGCTGGAACTGATGGAGCAGGCCCTGCGGATGGGGGCGGACGTGGTAGGCGGGCTGGATCCGGCCGGCATGGACCGCGACCCCAAGGGCCATCTGGACGCGATCTTCGCGCTGGCCGACAAGCACGGCAAGCCGATCGACATCCACCTGCACGAAGCCGGCGAACTCGGCGCGTTCTCGATGCAGATGACCATCGACCGGGTGCTGGCGCTGGGCATGCAGGGCAAGGTGACGCTGTCGCATTCGTTCTGCCTGGGCATGCCCGACGCGCAGGCGGTACAGGGGCTGGTGGACGGGCTGGTGGAGGCGGGCGTGCACATCATGACGACCGGCTCGGCCTCGCGTCCGGTGCCCAATGTGGCGCGGCTGCACGCGGCCGGGGTCACCGTCTGTACCGGCAACGACGGCATGCGCGACACCTGGGGCCCCTACGGCAAGCCGGACATGCTGGAACGCACCATGCTGGTGGGCCTGCGCAACAACTTCCGCCGCGACGACGAACTGGCGCTGGCGCTGCATGTGGCGACCTATGGCAATGCGCGCGTCATGGACCTGGCGGACTACGGCCTGGCGCCGGGCTGCCACGCCGACTTCGTGCTGGTGGACGCCGAGACGGTGGCCGAGGCGATCGTCTCGCGCCCGGTGCGCAAGCTGGTCGTTAAGCGCGGCCGGGTGGTGGCGCGCGATGGCCGCGCGCTGGTGGAGGCGCCGTGATGGCCGCTCGCGACGACGCCACGCTGCTGACCGCGCGCTGGGTGGTCGGCCACGAAAACGGCCGCCACTGCCTCTACGAGAACGGCGAGGTGGTGTTCCAGGGCGACCGCATCGTCTATGTCGGCCCGCGCTATCCGGGCCCGGTGGCGCGGCGCCACGACTATGGCCGCGCCCTGATCGGCCCGGGCTTCGTCGACCTGGATGCGCTGTCGGACCTGGACACGACCATCCTGGGTTTCGACAACTCGCCGGCCTGGCGCAAGGGCCGCATCTGGCCTGACACGTATATGCAGCGCGGCCCGTACGAGATGTATACGCCGGACGAGCTGGCGTTCCAGAAGCGCTATGCCTTCGCCCAGTTGATCCGCAACGGCATCACCACCGCGCTGCCGATCGCCTCGCTGTTCTACCGCGTGTGGGGCGAGACCCGCGAGGAATTCCTGTCGGCGGCTCGCACCGCCGGCGAACTGGGGCTGCGCGTCTACCTGGGGCCGGCCTATCGCAGCGGCCACACCTATGTGGACGGGGAAGGACGCATCTGCTGCCATTACGATGCGGCGCGCGGCATGGCCGGACTGGAACAGGCGGTGGCGTTTGCCGACGAGGTCGAGGGCCTGTACGACGGCCGCGTGCGCGCCATGCTGTCGCCGGACCGCATCGAGACCTGCACGCCCGAGCTGCTGCGCGCCTCGGCCGCCGCGGCGCGTGAACGCGCCATCCCGATCCGCCTGCATTGCTGCCAGTCGCGCCTGGAATACGACCTGGTGCTGGCGCAGCACGGCATGAGCCCGCCTGAATGGCTGCGCAGCCTGGGCTTCCTGTCCGAGCGCGCGCTGCTGCCGCACGGCACCTACGTGTCCGGCTCGCGCCAGATCGAACGGCCGGGGCAGGACCTGGAGATCATCCGCGACGGCGGCGCCACGGTGGTGCATTGTCCGCTGGTATCGGCGCGCCATGGCGCCACGCTGGAATCGTTCGCCCGCTACCGCAAGCTGGGCGTGAAGATCGGCATGGGCACCGACACCTGGCCGCCGGACATGGTGCTGAACATGCAGGTCGGCATGATGCTGTGCCGGGTGATGGACCAGTCCACCGAGGCGGTGCGCTCGGAAGACTATTACGACGCCGCCACGGTGGGCGGGGCCGACGCGCTGGGCCGTGCCGACCTGGGGCGGCTGGCGCCGGGCGCCAAGGCTGACATCGTGGTGTTCGATTTTTCCCACGACCGCAACGGCCAGTTGATCGATCCGATCCAGACGCTGATGGTCGGCGGCAGCGGCCGCGACGTGTCGCAGGTGGTGATCGACGGCCGCTTCGTCATGGTCAATGGCCGCATTCCCGGCTTCGATGCCCGGCTGGCGCAGGACCAGGCGCAAGCGCAGTTCGACCGGCTGGTGGCACGCTACCCCGACCGCACCTGGGGCCATCCGCCGGTCGACGAGATCTTTTCCTCCAGCTACCCGAGATTTCCGAGGAGCCCGTCATGACGACCGTTCCGAATCCCGCCGCGCCCACCCTGTCGGTGCGCGGCCTGTCGGTGGAGTTTCCTTCCCGCCACGGCCTCCTGGTGGCCACGCGCGATATCAGTTTCGACATCCAGCCGGGCGAGATCCTGGGCATGGTGGGCGAGTCCGGCGCCGGCAAGTCGCTGACCGGCATGGCCGTGATCGGCCTGCTGGAACCGCCGGGCCGCCTGGGCGGCGGCGAGATTCACCTGGCTGGCCGCCGCATCGACAACCTGCCGGCCCGCGCGCGTCAGCAACTGCGTGGCAAGGAGATCGGCGCGATCTTCCAGGATCCGCTGACCAGCCTGCACCCGCTGTTCACCGTAGGGGACCAACTGATCGAGACCATCCGCCACCACGACAAGGTGTCGGCCGCCGCGGCCCGCCAGCGCGCGCTCGAACTGCTGCTGGCGGTCGGCATTCCGGCGGCGGACCGTCGCATCGACCACTATCCGCACCAGTTCTCCGGCGGCATGCGTCAGCGGGTGGTGATCGCGCTGGCGCTGGCGGCGCGGCCGCGGCTGATCATCGCCGACGAGCCGACCACCGCGCTGGACGTGTCGGTGCAGGCGCAGATCACCGCGCTGCTGCGCCGGCTGTGCCGCGAGCAGGGCACCTCGGTGCTGCTGGTCACGCACGACATGGGCGTGATCGCCGAGACGGCCGACCGGGTGGCGGTGATGTACGCGGGCCGCATCGTCGAGATCGGCCCGGTGCTGGAGGTGCTGCGGCGTCCCGGCCATCCGTATACGCAGGGCCTGATGAACGCGATTCCCGGCCTGCGCCAGCGCGCCGCGCGCCTGAACCAGATCGACGGCGCCATGCCGCGCCTGCACGCGATGCCGGACGGCTGCGCGTTCCATCCCCGCTGCGCCATGGCCGGTCCGCGCTGCGGCATGGACCGCCCGGCGCTGGCGTCCACTCCGTCGGGCGCGACCCTCAGCGCCTGTTGGCTGCACCAAGGAGGCGTTGCCCATGCCGCATGACGATGACATCCTGTTGCGGGCCGATGACCTGGCCTGCTGGTTCGACGTTTCGCCGCCCTGGCTCGAACGCACCTTGTCGCGCCAGCCGCCGCAGACGCTCAAGGCGGTGGACGGCGTGTCGCTGGCGGTGCCGCGCGGCACCACGCTGAGCATTGTCGGCGAGTCCGGCTGCGGCAAGTCGACGCTGGCCAAGCTGCTGGTGGGCCTGGTGGCGCCGACCCGCGGCACGCTGCGCTATGGCCGCAGCCGCACGGGCGGCGCGCTGCATCCGCAGATGATCTTCCAGGACCCGTACGCCAGCCTGAATCCGCGCTGGCGGGTGGGCGCGATCGTGGCCGAGCCTATCGTCACGCTGGGCCTGCGCGCCACGCCGGCGGACACGCGGCGCCGGGTGGAGGAGCTGCTGACTCTGGTGGGCTTGTCGCCGAACGACGCGTCGCGCTATCCGCACGAGTTCTCGGGCGGCCAGCGCCAACGCATTTCGATCGCGCGGGCGCTGGCGACGCAGGCCGAATTCCTGGTGTGCGACGAGCCGACCTCGGCGCTGGATGTGTCGGTGCAGGCGCAGATCCTGAACCTGATGGGCGATCTGCAGAAGGAGTTCGGCCTGACGTATGTGTTCATCAGCCACAATCTGTCGGTGGTGCGCCACGTGTCGGACCGGGTGGCGGTGATGTACCTGGGCCGGATCGTGGAGCAGGCTCCGGCGGACGAGTTGTTCGATGCGCCGGAACATCCGTACACAAGAATGCTGCTGGATACGATTCCAGATCTGGACTCCCCCAGGCGCGACCGCGAGCCGATGGGCGGCGAGGTGCCGAATCCGATTCAGCCGCCGAGCGGGTGCACGTTTCATCCGAGGTGCCCGAACGCGAGGGCGGTGTGTCGGGAGAGGGCGCCTGAGGTAGCGGTTGTTGGCGGGCGTGAGGTGCGGTGTCATGCCGTGGAGTGGGCGATGTTGCGGGCGGCTTGATGGCTTTCCTGGTGGGGGTTTGGTGCGGGAACGGGGTTCGTAGGTCGCCCCTCGGTCGGGCGGACCCGATGGCGGGCGCCCCACGATTGCGGTCCGGAGCGTTCGCTCCGGACTGCCCCATCCTCATCCTCGTCCTCGCCTTCGGCGACTCCTTCGGATTCCGTCGGGCGCATCGAGGTTGCCCGCCATCGGGTCCGCCCGACCGAGGGGCTGCGAGCGTCTTGGCTTGTTGCGTTGTTAGACCTGTGTGCAGGGTATGAAATCTACAGGGCTGCCCATCGCGGCCGCGCGGGCGGCCACGCTGGGCGTCTGTGCATCTGAAAGTAGGGCGGGGGCGCTGTGCGCGGGTGGCGAGCGGTTTTCTGGTGGTTCCGCACGTCAGGGGGAGGGGCGGTGGTGGTCGGCGCGATGTGCACCGTATTGCTTGTGAGGAGCTTCGCGCGCCGACCACAAACAGTCTTGGTGCCTACGATCTCTCAATAGCACTCGATTTCGCCATTCCCACACGCGATAGCGTCATCATCCCGACGCAAGACCCCGCGTAAGCCCCAAAAGGCCGCCCGCGCGGCCGGCCTGGGGCGGGCCCCGCAAATCTCTCTCCCCACACCTCGATGTAGCAGCGCCCCATGTCTGGATGCCGGTAGCCTGTTGCGGCGGGGTGGGCCGGGTGGGGCGCCGTCGATGCGCCCGACGGAATCCGAAGGCAGTCGCCGCAGGCGACTACGAGGATGAGGATGGGGCAGTCCGGAGCGAACGCTCCGGACCGCAATCGTTGGCGCCCCACCCGGCCCACCCCGCCGCAACAGGCGGCCTACGAAGCCCCCCCGCAATCAAAAAACCTACTTCGAATAAACCAAATCCCGTAGTCCCAACGACAACCCCGGCCAATAAGTAATCACCATCAGACAAACAATCACCACCCCCACGAACGGAATCAACGGCTTGATCAACCGCTCCAACGGCAGCTTCGCCACCGCGCAGGCCGCGAACAGATTCACCCCGAACGGCGGCGTGATCATGCCCAGGGCCAGGTTGACCACCATGATGATGCCGAAGTGCACCGGGTCCACGCCGAACTTCAGCGCCACCGGCAGCAGCAGCGGGGCCAGCACCACGATCGAGGCCGAGGTCTCGATGAACATGCCGATCACGAACAGCGCCAGGTTCACGCCCATCAGGAACGAGAACTGGGTGTCGAACAATTGCGCCAGCCACACGCCCAACGCATCGGGGATGCCGGCGCGGTTCAGCAGGAAGCTGAACACGCCGGCGTTGGCGATCACGAACATGATCACGGCGGTGGACACGACCGACTTGTGCAGCGTGTCCGACAACTGCCTGAAGCTCAGGCGGCGGTAGATGAACTTGCCCACCACCACCGCGTACATCACCGCCACCACCGAGGCCTCGGTCGGGGTGAAGACGCCGCCGTAGATGCCGCCCAGGATGATGACCGGCATCATCAGCGCCAGCCAGGCGCGCTTGAAGGCCGGCCACAGCGGCAGGCGGCCTTCGCCGTCGCGCTTGCCCAGGTTGTTGCGCTTGGCGTAGAGCCAGACGTAGAACATCAGCGCCACGCCGATCAGGATGCCGGGCATGACGCCGGCGATGAACAGCTCGCCGGTGGAGGTGTCGGTGGACACCGCGAACAGGATCATCGGGATCGACGGCGGGATGATCACGCCCAGCTCGGCCGCGCTGGCCTGCAATGACGCGGCGAAGGGGGCGGGGTAGCCGTGGCGGATCATGGCCGGGATCAGGATGGCGCCGACCGCGAAGGTGGTGGCGACGCTGGAGCCGGCCACGGCGGCGAAGATCATGCAGGTCAGCACGCAGGTGCAGGCCAGGCCGCCCTGGATGCCGCCGACCACGCTCTTGGCGAACTCCACCATGCGTTCGGAGATGCCGCCGGCTTCCATCAGGTTGCCGGCCAGGATGAAGAACGGGATCGCGACCAGCGGGTACTTGTCCAGCGCGGCATAGAGCTGCTGGGCCACCACCAGCCAGGGCAGGTTGGCGGCGCCGACCCCCGCCAGGCTGGCCAGCCCGATCGACACGGCGACCGGCACGGACAGCCCGAAGAAAATCAGCATCGAGACAATCATTAATTGGGACATGGCGATATCGGCTGCTTGGATTCGGGACGGGGGCTCAACCCTGCGCGTCGTTGCGCACGGGCGTGTTGTCTTCCTCGCCGGCGCACCAGCGCGCCAGCACGGCGATGGCGGCGAGCGTCGCGCCCACCGGGATCGCCAGGTAGATCCAGGAGATCGAGACGTCCAGGCTGGGCACGTTCTGGAAACGCACGCGGTAGGTCATCTGGCCGCCGATCCAGGCGATGAAGCCGAGAAAGCCGGCGCAGACCAGGCCGATGACGGCTTCCAGGATGCGGCGGCGCATGCCGCCCAGCAGGTTGCGCAGCAGTTCGACGCTGATCATGGCGCCGTGGCGGAAGGCCAGGGCCACGCCCAGCAGCACCGTCCAGATCAGCAGGGCGCGGGTCAGCACCTCGCTCCAGTCGGCGGGCGAATGCAGCACGAAGCGGGCGATGACCTGGTAGAAGGCGGCGGCCGCGGCGGCCACCAGCAGGAGTTGGGCGATGACCGACACCAGCTTGAACAGGATGCGGTCGAAGGCGCAGAGCAGACGCATGGGGGTTTCCAGGACGGATGGCGGAGTGCGCGGAGGGCGGAGCGGCAGGCGCCGCCGGGGACGAAATTCGCTTTCGTCATCCCGGCGCCTCGCGCCGTGCCGGCCTTGCGCTTACTTGGTGTCGCGGATCGACTCGATCAGCTTCTTGTCGAACTTCTTGTAGTACTCGGGGTAGGCCGGCTCGACGGCGGCCGCGAAGGCGGCGCGGTCGACTTCCGTGACCTGCATGCCTTCCTTCTTGAGCTGCTCGACGCCGGTCTTCTCGATGTTGTCGACGTAGGCGCGCATGGCCTGGGCCGATTCTTTGCCGGCTTTGTCGAACTTGGCCTTGTCCTCGGCCGACAGTCCGTCATAGACGTTGGACGACATCAGCACCAGCGCCGGGCCGTAGACGTGGCCGGTCAGCGCCAGGTACTTCTGCATCTGCGACAGCTTGGCCGAGGTGATGACCGACAGCGGGTTTTCCTGGCCGTCGATCGTGCCCTGCTGCAGGGCGGTGGCCACTTCCGGCCAGGCCATCGGGGTCGGCAGGATGCCGATCTGGCGGAAGGCGGTGATGTGGATCGGGTTTTCCGTGGTGCGGATCTTCAGGCCCTTGGCGTCGGCCGGCGTCTTGACCGGACGCACGTTGTTGGTCAGATGGCGAAAGCCCTGTTCGCCCCAGGCCAGCGCGATGATGCCGCGGCTGGGGAACTTTGCCAGCATATCCTGTCCGATCTTGCTGTCGAGCACGTTGCGCGCATGTGGCAGGTCGCGCAGCAGGAAGGGGATGTCGAAGACGCCGGTCTCGGGCACGAAGTTCAGGGTGGCGCCGGTCGAGACGATGGCCAGGTCGATGGTGCCGATCTGCAGGCCCTCGATCACTTCGCGTTCGCCGCCCAGCGCGCTGTTGGCGAATTGCTGTACCTTGTACTTGCCGTTGCTGGACGCCTCGATCGACTTGGCCAGGGCGTCGGCGCCGGCGCCATAGTGCGACGACGTCGACAGGGCATAGGCCATCTTCAGGGGAGTCTGGGCCGAGGCGGCCAGGGGCGCGGCGACCGCGCAGGCGGCCAGGATCGTGGCCGCGAGCCAGGAATTACGCATTGTCTTCTCCAGGGATTCGGTATTTTTTTGCAGTGGGTATGCGGCGCCGCAAGGCGCTTCGCGCATGATAGCGGGATTCGGCCCCCATTCCGGCCGTTGGTTAACATTGGCAGATGATGGATTTCCCTGATGTCTCACGGGCCAGGCGCCCCGGCTTTTGGACCACCCTGGCGCTGGGCGCCCGCATGATGATGCGCGACGCCCGCGCCGGCGAGCTGCGGCTGCTGGTGCTGGCCCTGGTGGTGGCGGTGGCCGCCGTCACCAGCGTCGGCTTCCTGGCCGACCGCGTCAGCCGGGCGCTGGAGCGCGACGCCGGGCAGATGCTGGGCGCCGACCTGGTGCTGGACGCGGACGAACCGGTGCCGGCGGCCTTCCTCGATCAGGCCCGCGAGCGGGGCCTGTCCGTCTCCAATACCTGGCAGTTCCCGTCCATGGTCAGCGCCGGCGACGGCGCCCAGTTGGCGGCCCTGAAGGCGGTCGAGCCGGGCTATCCGCTGCGCGGCGCCCTGCGGGTGACCGACGCGCCGTTCAATCCAGACGGTCCCACCCGCGACATTCCGCCCGAGGGCGCGGTCTGGGTGGACGGCCAACTGCTGTCGCTGCTGGGCCTGAAGGTCGGCGACACCCTCAACGTGGGCGACGCCCACCTGCGCATCGACCGGGTCATCACCTATGAGCCGGACCGCGGCATGCAGTTCGTCAACGTCGCGCCGCGGGTGATGCTGCGCGCCAGCGACCTGCCGGCCACCGGGCTGATCGCGCCCGGCAGCCGCATCGGCTACGCCCTGCTGGTGGCGGGCCAGCCGGACGCGGTGGCCGGCTACTCCGCCTGGCTGGGCCAGAACCTCAAGCGCGGCCAGAAGGTCGCCACGCTGGAATCGGGCCGGCCCGAGGTGCGCCGCACCCTCGACCGGGCGCAGCGCTTCCTGTCGCTGGTGGCGCTGCTGGCGGTGCTGATCTCGGCCGTGGCGGTGGCGTTGGCGGCGGGCCGTTACATGACGCGCCACCGCGACGGCATCGCCGTGATGCGCTGCCTGGGGGCGGTGCAGTCGCAGGTCTCGCGCATGCTGACCCTGGAATTCGCGCTGGTCGGCCTGTTCGCGTCGGCGGCGGGCTGCCTGCTGGGCTATGCGGTGCACCAGGTGCTGGTGATGGTGCTGGGTTCGCTCATCGACACGACCTTGCCGGCGCCCTCGGCCGTTCCGGCCCTGCAGGGCCTGCTGACCGGCCTCCTGCTGTTGCTGGGCTTCGCCCTGCCGGCCCTGGCGCAGTTGCGCCACGTGCCGCCGGCGCGGGTGCTGCGGCGCGACGCCGACGTCATCAGCGCGCGCAGCGCGCTCGGCTACGGCGTCGGCGCGGTCGGCTTCGCGCTGCTGATCTGGTGGTTCGCCGGCGACGCCAGGCTGGGCGGCGTGGTGGCGGGCGGGTTCCTGGGGGCGTTCGCGCTGTTCGCGCTGGTGGCCTGGCTCTGCATCCTGGGCCTGGCGCGCCTGCGCGGCCTGGCCGCCGGCCTGCCGGCGCTGCGGTTCGCGCTGGCCGGCGTGGTGCGCCGGCGCGCCGCCACCATCACCCAGGTGTGCGCGCTGGCGGTGGGCCTGATGGCCCTGCTGCTGCTGGCCATGACCCGCACCGACCTGATCCAGGGCTGGCAGCGCACGCTGCCGCCGGACGCGCCCAACCGCTTCCTCATCAATGTGCAGCCCGACCAGCGCCAGGCCGTGACCGACGCGCTGACCCGCGAGGGGCTGGGCCGGATCGTGCTGTCGCCGATGGTGCGCGGCCGCCTGATCGCCGTCAACGGCAAGCCGGTGGGACCGGACGATTACGAGGAACCGCGCGCCAAGCGCCTGGTGGACCGCGAATTCAACCTGTCCTACGGCGAGCAGATGCCGTCGTCCAACCGCATCGAGCAGGGCCGCTGGCTCAAGCCGGGCTCGGCCGAGGTGTCGCTGGAGTCGGGCCTGGCCAAGACCCTGGGCATCAAGCTGGGCGACAAGATGACCTTCGACGTGGCCGGCCAGCAGTTCGAGGTGGCCGTCTCCAGCACCCGGCGGGTGGATTGGGATACGATGCGCGTCAATTTTTTCGCCATCCTGACGCCTGAAACCCTGGCCGACATGCCGCAAAGCTGGATCACGTCCTTCTACCTGCCGCCGGAAAAGGCCCAGGTGCTGCCCGCGCTGGTGCGGCAGTTCCCGAACCTGACGGTGTTCGACGTGGGCGCCATCCTGCAACAGTTGCAGTCGGTGCTCAACGAGGTCGGCCGCGCGGTGCAGCTACTGTTCCTGTTCACCCTGGCAGCCGGCGTGCTGGTGCTGTCGGCCGCGCTGACCGCCACCCGCGACGAACGCATGCGCGAGGCCGCGGTGCTGCGCGCGCTGGGTGCCACCCGGCGCCAGTTGGCGCGTTCGCAGCGCATCGAGCTGTGGGCGGTGGGCGGCCTGGCCGGCCTGCTGGCGGCCGCCGGCGCCAGCGCGATCGCTTGGGTTTTATCAACCCAGGTGTTCGATTTCACGATTACCCTCAGCCTCTGGCCCTGGCTGGTGGGGATCGGCGCGGGTATGCTCGGCGCCTGGGCCGGTGGCGCGCTGGCGCTGCGCGGCGTGCTGCGCACCCCGCCGCTGGTCACCCTGAGAGAAACCTGATGACGTCTTCCGTCCAAACCCCTACCGAACCCGTGGAAACCTCCCGCAGCATTTTCGATCTCCTGGGCGGCGAACCCGGCGTGCGCGCCCTGGTCGACCGCTTCTACGACCTGATGGACATGGAGCCGGACCTGAAGGAACTGCGCGCCGCCCACGGCCCCAGCCTGGACGAGGCCCGCGACAAGCTGTTCTGGTTCCTGTGCGGCTATTTCGGCGGCCCCGACCACTATATAGAGCGCTTCGGCCATCCGCGCCTGCGGGCGCGGCACCTGCCGTTCTCGATCGGCGAGATCGAGCGCGACCAATGGGTGGCCTGCATGGGCCGCGCCATGGAGGACGAGGGCATCGACCCCGCCCTGGTCGAGCGCCTGCTGCAATCGTTCTTCGGCGTGGCCGACTGGATGCGCAACCGTGAAGGCTGAGCGGGATCCTTCCGGCGCCCGGCGCCACCGCTGGCCGGCGCCGCTGGCCGGCGCCATGCTGGCCGATCCGCGCCTGGGCGAATCCGGCCCGGAACTGTTCAACCCGGCCCACTATGGCGAGCGCGCCCGGCCGGTGGACGCCGGCGGCCGCCAGGCGGCCTGGTTCGTGCAGGGGCAGGGCTGGCAGGGCGTGCTGCGGCGCTACCGGCGCGGCGGCCTGATCGCCCGGCTCAGCCGCGACACCTACCTGTGGGCGGGCGAGGCGCGCACCCGCAGCTTCCGTGAATTCCGCCTGCTGGCCGCCATGCGTGCCCAGGGGCTGCCGGTGCCGGCGCCGCTGGCCGCGGCCTACTGGCGTCAGGGGCCGACCTACCGCGCCGCCATCGTGGTCGAGCGCATCCCGGGCGTGCGGCCGCTGGCCCAGGCGCTGGCCGAACCCCTGTGGCAGCCGGTGGCTGAGGCCATCGTGCGCATGCACCGGGCTGGCGTCTGGCACGCCGACCTGAACGCCTTCAACATCCTGATCGGCTCGGACGGCCGGGTCTGGCTGATCGATTTCGACCGCGGCACCCAGGGCGGGCTGTCCGACCGCCAGCGCCAGGGCAACCTGGAACGCCTGCGCCGCTCCCTGGTCAAGGTGGCCGGGGAGGACGGCGAGCGTTTCTGGCTCAAACTGCGCGATAGCTACTGGACCGCCTGGGGGGTTGGCGTACAGCCTTGAGGCAGGCAGCGCCGCGGCCCTGATCCGGGCCCAATTGCGCCAAATTACGCTAAATCTCCCGGTAAAGTTGGGCAGGCCAGCGCTAAAAGGCTTTATGATTCCGCCTTTTGGTACTCCTGTAACTTACGGCATATCGCTGGGGGGCTGGTAATGAAACTACGGGCGGGAATGCGCTGGGCGCTGGGGACGATGCTGGTCGCGGCAGCCACGTCGGCGGCGATGGCGCAGAACAAGGTCGTCAACGTCTACAACTGGGCCGAGTACACGGCCCCGGACACGATCTCGGGTTTCGAGAAGGAAACCGGCATCAAGGTCCGTTACGACGTCTACGACAGCAACGACACGCTGCAGGCCAAGCTGCTGGCCGGCAAATCGGGTTACGACGTCGTTGTCCCGTCCACGCATTACGCCTCGCGCCAGATCGAGGCCGGCCTGTTCCAGAAGCTGGACAAGTCCAAGATCCCCAACTGGAAGTACCTGGATCCCGACGTCATGGCGCTGGTCGCCTCGGTCGATCCCGGCAACGAATACGCCATTCCGTGGGGCTACGGCACCAATGGCCTGGGCTACAACGTCACCAAGGTCAAGCAGATCATGGGCGAGAACGTCGACCTGGCCAACTGGGACATGATCTTCAAGCCCGAGAACGCCGCCAAGCTCAAGGAATGCGGCATCTCGATGCTGGACGAGGCCGCGCAGGTGTTCCCGGCCGTGCTCAAGTACCTGGGCAAGGACCCCAACAGCGCCAACCCGGACGACTACAAGGCCGCGCTGGACGTGCTCAAGCAGATCCGTCCGTACATCCGCCAGTTCAGCTCGTCGGGCTACATCGACGAGCTGGCCGTGGGCGACCTGTGCATGGTCTACGGCTTCTCGGGCGACGTCATGATCGCCCGCAAGCGCGCCCAGGAGGCCAAGAAGCCGTATGAAGTGAACTACTTCATTCCCAAGGGCGGCGCCCCGGCCTGGTTCGACCTGATGGTCATTCCGAAGGACGCGCCGCATCCGGAAGAGGCCCTGGCGTTCATCAACTACATCGAGACGCCGCAGGTGCACGCCGCCATCACCAACACCATGTTCTACCCCAACGCCAACAAAGAGGCGCGCAAGTACGTGGTCAAGGACGTGGCCGACAACCCCATGATCTACCCGTCGCCCGAGGTCTCCAAGTCGCTGTATGTCATCAAGGCCCAGCCCTTGAACATCCAGCGCCTGCAGACGCGCATGTGGGCCGAGCTGAAGTCGGGGCGCTGAGCATCATGAGCGATAGCCGTTACTCGGCGCAGCATGCGGCCGATCCGGACGAGTTCGTCCGCGTCGCCGACGTGGTCAAGATCTTCGGCGACGTGGTCGCCGTCCGTTCCGTCAATCTCTCGGTCAAGCGCAACGAGATCTTCGCGCTGCTGGGCAGTTCCGGCAGCGGCAAGTCGACGCTGCTGCGCATGCTGGCCGGTTTCGAGGAAGCCACCTCGGGCCAGATCCTGCTCGATGGCGAGGACATCACCAGCGTGCCGCCGTACCGGCGGCCGGTCAACATGATGTTCCAGTCGTACGCGCTGTTCCCGCACATGACGGTCGAGGCCAACGTGGCCTTCGGCCTGAAGCAGGAAGGCGTGGACCGCGCCGAGATCCACGACCGCGTGTTCGAGGCGCTCGACCTGGTGCAGATGGCCGGCTATTCGCGCCGCAAGCCCAATCAGTTGTCCGGCGGCCAGCAGCAGCGCGTGGCGCTGGCGCGCAGCCTGGTCAAGCGGCCCAAGCTGCTGCTGCTGGACGAGCCGATGTCGGCGCTGGACAAGCAGATCCGCCAGAAGACCCAGATCGAGCTGGTCAAGATCCTGGAGCAGGTCGGCGTGACCTGCATCATGGTGACCCACGACCAGGAAGAGGCCATGACCATGGCGCATCGCCTGGCGGTCATGACCGAAGGCCAGATCGTCCAGTGCGGCACGCCGCAGGATGTCTACGCCTTTCCCAACTCGCGCTTCGTCGCCAGCTTCATTGGCTCGACCAACATGTTCACCGGCACCATCGTGGTCGATGAACCCGACCACGTCGCCATCGAAAGTCCCGAGCTGAGCCGCCCGCTGTACGTCAGCCACGGGGTCAGCGAGCCGCTGGGCATGGAC
The DNA here is from genome assembly GCF_046535435.1 of Achromobacter sp. SIMBA_011. Lineage (NCBI taxonomy): Bacteria > Pseudomonadati > Pseudomonadota > Betaproteobacteria > Burkholderiales > Alcaligenaceae > Achromobacter > Achromobacter sp. SIMBA_011. The sequence goes on from NZ_JAWRWN010000009.1 coordinate 217,094, forward strand.
GTGCACGTCTCCATCCGCCCCGAGCGCATGGTGGTGTCGCGCGAACAGCCGACGGGCGACTACAACTGGGCCCACGGCATGGTCAGCCACATGGCCTGGATGGGCAGCTACGCGCTCTACCAGATCCGCCTGGACTCCGGCGCCATGGTCGAGGCCAGCGTACCCAGCCTGCAACTGGCCCAACTGGACGCCCCGGGCATCGACGAAGACATCTTCGTCAGTTGGGACGCCGACAGCGCGACGGTGCTGGCGTCATGAGCCGCTTCTCGCCCCGCGACTGGCTGCCCTCGGGCCGGGCGCTGGCGGTGGTGCCGCCGTTCGCCTGGCTGGTGCTGTTCCTGCTGGTGCCGTTCCTGCTGGTGTTCAAGATCAGCTTCGCCGAGCTCAAGTTCGGCATTCCGCCGTACACCTCGCTGGCCGAATTCAAGGACGAGGCGGTGCAGTTCAGCCTGCACCTGCGCGGCTACATCCTGCTGTTCACCGACAGCCTGTATTTCGCCACCTACCTCAGCTCGGTCAAGATCGCCGCCATCACCACGCTGGCCTGTGTGCTGATCGGTTATCCCATGGCGTACTACATCGCGCGCTCGTCGCCGCGCGTGCGCAACCTGCTGCTGCTGGGCGTGATCCTGCCGTTCTGGACCTCGCTGCTGTTGCGCGTGTACGCCTGGGTCGGCATCCTGCGCAACGACGGCCTCTTGAACAACTTCCTGCAATGGCTCGGCATCATCTCCAGCCCGCTGGAGATCTACCGCACCGACCTGGCCGTGTACATCGGCATGGTCTATGCGTACCTGCCGTTCTTCATCCTGCCGCTGTACGCCACGCTGGTGAAGATGGACCTGCGCCTGCTGGAAGCCGCCTACGACCTGGGCGCCAAGCCGTGGCAGGCGTTCTGGCAGATCACCGTGCCGCTGTCGCGCCAGGGGGTCATCGCCGGCGCCATGCTGGTGTTCATCCCGGCGGTCGGCGAATACGTCATCCCCGAAATGCTGGGCGGCGCCAACACGCTGATGATGGGCCGCGTCATGTGGAACGAGTTCTTCAACAATACCGACTGGCCGATGGCCTCGGCGGTGACCTGCGTGATGGTGCTGTTGTTGCTGGTGCCGCTGGCGCTGTTCCAGTACAACCAGGTCAAGCAGCAGGAACTGGCCAGCGGGGGGCGCAAATGAACGGTCCCAACAAGACCCTGCGCGCCGTGGTGCTGGGGCTGGGCTACTTCTTCCTGTACGTGCCCATCATCAGCCTGATGGTGTTCTCGTTCAATGAGTCGCCCGCCGTCACTTCCTGGACCGGTTTCTCGTTCCGCTGGTACCACTCGCTGTTCAACGACGACGCGCTGTTGCGCGCGGCCTGGCTGTCGTTCCGCATCGCGGCCATGACCGCCACCGCGGCCGTCATCATCGGCACCTGGGCCGGCTACGTGCTGGGACGCATGGGCCGTTTCCGCGGCTTCGCGCTGTACGTGGGCATGCTGAGCGCGCCGCTGGTGATCCCCGAAGTGGTGCTGGGCATCTCCCTGCTGCTGATGTTCGTGGAGTTGCGCGGCCACCTGGGCTGGCCGGCCGAGAACGGCATCTTCACCATCTGGGTCGGCCACGTGACGCTGTGCATGGCCTTCGTGGCGGTGGTGATCCAGACCCGCATCCGCGACCTCGACCGTTCGCTCGAAGAGGCCGCGCTGGACCTGGGCGCCACGCCGATCACGGTGTTCTTCAAGATCACGCTGCCGCTGATCGCGCCGGCGCTGGCCTCGGCCTGGCTGCTATCCTTCACGCTGTCGCTGGACGACGTGGTGCTGGCGTCGTTCCTGTCCGGCCCCAGCTCCAGCACGCTGCCGATGGAAGTCTTCTCGCGCGTGCGGCTGGGCCTGAAACCCGAGATCAATGCGTTGGCGACGCTGTTCATCCTGGCGGTGGGCACCTGCGTCATCCTGGCCAACCGCATGCAATGGCGCAAGGAGTCCGAACCCAAATGAAGCAAACCACCCTGTATGGCCTGACCAAGTGCAGCACCTGCGTCAAGGCGCGCGAGTGGCTGACCGCGCACGGCGTCGACCACCAGTTCATCGACTATCGCGATCATCCGGTGCCGGCGGCCACCCTGAAGGAATGGGCCGGCCAGCTCGGCGGCTGGGAAAAGCTGGTCAACCGCGCCTCGATGACCTGGCGCAACCTGCCCGACGAGCGCAAGACCGCCAGCACCGACGCGCAGTGGACCAAGCTGATCGCCGAGTTCCCGGCGCTGGTGCGCCGCCCGGTGGCGGTGACGCCCGATGGCGAGGTCGGCGTCGGTTTCAGCGAAAAGCGCTACGGCGAACGCTTCGCCTGATCCCGTGGCGGCCAGGGCCGGCAAGGCATCGCGCGGCGCCGGCAAGGCGTTGCCCGATGCCTTTTTCAATCGCGATGCGCGCCAGGTAGCGCGCGAACTGCTGGGCAAGGTGGTGCGCCATCGCGTCGACGGCCTGTGGCTGTCGGCGCGCATCATCGAGACCGAGGCCTACTATCTGGAAGAAAAGGGCAGCCACGCCTCGCTCGGCTACACCCACAAGCGCCGCGCCCTGTTCATGGACGGTGGCGTGGTCTACATGTATTACGCCCGCGGCGGCGACTCGCTCAACTTCAGCGCCGGCGGTCCCGGCAATGCCGTGCTGATCAAGTCCGCCTATCCCTGGGTCGACGCCCTGTCCGGTCCCGACGCGCTGGCGCGCATGCAGGCCCTGAATCCCGATGCCCAGGGTCGGCCACGCCCGCCGGGCAGGCTGTGCGCCGGCCAGACGTTGCTGTGCCGCGCGCTGGGTCTGAAGGTGCCGGACTGGGACGCGCGGCGCTTCGATCCCGAGGCGCTGTACGTCGAGGACGTGGGAGAGTCGCCGCAGGTCCTGATCAGCACCACCCGTCTGGGCATTCCGGCCGGACGCGACGAACACCTGGAATACCGTTACGTCGATCCGGCCTACGCGGCGTGGTGCACCCGCAATCCCCTGCGGCGCGGGCAGCAGGCGGGGCGGGACTATCACTGGGTAGACCTGCAGGGCAGGCCGCTGGAGCGGGCGCCCTGAGCGCGCGATTCAGGTCGTGGGGGCGCCGCCGCCGTCGGCGCGGCCTGCGGCCCTGAGCGCCGCTTCCCGCGCGCGCCGCGCCATGGCGGCCCGCATATCGGCATACTTGCGCTGGATGCGCCTGCGGTTCAGGCGCTTGCTCCAGGCGTATACCGGCACCAGCGGCAGTACGCCGAAGCCGTCGATCAGGAACAGGCCCGACTTGCCGTCGGCATTCAAGCCGCAGGCGATGTTGCTGGGCGACAGGTCGTGCAGCACCACGTGGGCGTCGGCCAGGTCCTCGATGAATTCGTCCAACTGCGCCGACAAGGTTTCGTTCATCTTGCCCTGGCGCGCCAGGTCGGCCACGGTGGGCGCGATGTTGCCGGCTTCGTCCGTGATCTTTTCGACCAGCAGGCCCAGGCCCAGCGAGGTCTGGGCCACGCCCAGGATGCGCGCCATCGGCACTTGCCATACGCCCGACGGGCGCGTGGTGGTGGTGACGTATTCGGTGATTTCGTTCAGGTAGACGCGGTACGCGCTTTCGCGCTGGTACTGCTTGTACCAGCGCTTGAACGGGCGGGTTTCGAGATAGACGGCACGCGCCTGCATGTCCATGACCTTGACCAGCAGGGACGGCGCGTGGGGATGCTGGAAGATATGTCGGTCCCCCCCCATCGCGACCGGCGTTTCGTCATTGAGATTCAATGGACCGAAGACCGAGCCGAAGGCGACCGGGGGAGGACAGAGTGTGGAAAGATCAGCTGTATTCAACTGTTTTTAAGGTTATATGTAAGTTGTTAACAGTTTAATGCCGTTGCTTGCTTTTCGCCTTTTAATGGGTCTGGGAAGTCGTTTCCGATGGCTACGGGGGGGCGGATTAGAGTCCTATAATTTCACGCGCCGGGCGTGGGTGCGCGGCGTTGAAAAGGGGCCACTTTGTCGAATGAAGTTCTGCTGTGGGTTGCCGCCGGCGGCGCGGTGCTGGCTTGCCTGATCGCCTTGTCGGCATGGTTGTCGCGGCCGGCGCGCGATGACCGGCTCGACGCGCTGCTCGAGGGGCTGGAGCGCACAGAGCGGGCCCTGCGCGCCGATATGGCGGAAAGCCAGCGCGGCCTGCGCGCCGAGTTTGCCGAATCCACCCGCGGCCTGCGCCAGGAACTTGCCCAATCCCACGGCGACCTGCGCGCCGCCCTGACGCGGGACGCGCAGGCGGCGCGGGCCGAATCGGCCGAGTCGCTGGCGCGCTTCGCCGCCGGTTTCGGCGAGCAGTTGCAAGGGCTGATCCAGATCAACGAGCGACGCCTGATGGAGGTGCGAACCACCGTCGATCAGCGCCTGCAGGCGTTGCAAAATGACAACAGTGCGAAGCTGGACGATATGCGCCGCACCGTCGACGAAAAGCTCCACGCCACGCTCGAGCAGCGCCTGGGGGAATCCTTCAAGCAGGTATCCGACCGCCTCGAGGCCGTGCACAAGGGGCTGGGCGAGATGCAGGCGCTGGCCGCCGGCGTGGGCGACCTCAAGCGGGTGCTGACCAACGTCAAGTCGCGCGGCACCTGGGGCGAGGTGCAACTGGCGCGGCTGATTGAAGACAACATGACTCCCGAGCAGTACGCCGCCAACATCAAGCCGGTGCCGGGCAGCGACGCGGTAGTCGAATTCGCCATCCGCCTGCCGGGGCGAGGCGATGGCGGCGCGCCGGTCTGGCTGCCGATCGATGCCAAGTTTCCGAAGGAAGAGTACGAGCGCCTGATGGATGCGCAGGAAGCCGCCGACGCCGAGGGGGTGAAGGCGGCCGGCGCCGCGTTGGGCAAGGCGGTGGAGGTGCAGGCGCGGCTGATCGCCGGCAAGTACGTGGCGCCGCCGCACACCACCGACTTCGCCATCATGTTCCTGCCGACCGAAAGCCTGTATGCCGAAGTGCTGCGGCGCCCGGGGTTGCTTGACCGCCTGCACGACCTGCGCATCAACGTGGCCGGTCCGAGCAACCTGGCGGCGCTGCTCAACAGCCTGCAGATGGGCTTTCGCACGCTGGCCATCGAGCAGCGCTCGTCCGAGGTCTGGCAGGTGCTGCGCGCGGTCAAGACCGAGTTCGGCAAGTTCGGCGACGCGCTGGCCGGCGTCAAGAAAACGCTGGACACCGCCAGCAGCAAGATCGGCCAGACCGAGGTGCGCACGCGCGCCATGCTGCGTAACCTGAAGAGCGTCGAGGCCTTGCCCGAGGCCGAGGCGCTGCGCCTGCTGGGCGGCGAGGGCGCCACGGCCGACGAGGGCGCGGACGAGGCCGCCGCCACGGACGACGCGCCGGCCACGAAGGCTGCCCACGGTTCCGGCGCCTGATTCGCGCGCCGGTCGCCCGGCCCGGCTTGTGACCCGGCCGCTCTGTCGATATCCTCATCGTTGCGGCATTCCGCCGTCGATATCTGGAGCATCGTAAGCATGGGCACGGCTGACCGAGTTGATTCCTCTTCCTTCGACGCGATGGCGCTGGGCGCCGATATCGCCCAGGGAGCCACGACGGCGCATGCCGCGATGCAGCAGGCGCTCGAGCGGGTGGCGGCGCGCAATCCGGCGATCAACGCGGCCTGCGGCGTGCAGGCCGAACTGGGCCTGGATCTGGCGCGCGCGCTGGACGGCGAGCTGGCGGCGCTGACCGCCCAGCAGCGGCTGGCCCTGCTGGACGAGCGTCCGTTCCTGGGCGTGCCAACCCTGCTCAAGGACCTCGGCACCGCCGCGCTGGGCCTGCCCAGCGCCATGGGCTCGGTGCTGTACGGCAAGGTCGACTGGAGCGTCGACGCCGAGATCGTCAAGCGCTATCGGCGCGCCGGCCTGATCCCGTTCGGCCGCAGCACCAGCGCCGAACTGGGCCTGAGCCCCACCAGCGAATCCCCGGTCTACGGCGCGCCCACCCAGAATCCATGGAAGGCCGGCCACAGCGCCGGCGGCTCCAGCGGCGGCGCGGGCGCGGCGCTGGCCAGCGGCATGGTGCGCATCGCCCACGGCAGCGACGGCGGCGGCTCGATCCGCATCCCGGCCTCGTGCTGCGGCGTGCTGGGCCTGAAGCCCTCGCGCGGCATGATGCCGCTGGGACCGCTCAAGGGCGAGGGCTGGGGCGGGCTGGCCACCGAACACATGATGACCCTGTCGGTGCGCGACTGCGCGGCGGCGCTGGATATCAGCGCTGGCGCCGACGTCGGCGCGCCCTATGCGGCGCCGGCCAGACCGGGCGAATCGTATCGCGACATCGTGGCGCGGGTGTCGGCCGATCCGCGCTCGTCGCCGCGCCGCCGCATTGCCTACATCAACACCACCTACGAAGGCGGGGCGATCCATCCCGAGGTCGCGGCGGCGGTCGATGAGGCCGCGCGCCTGTTCGCCGGCCTCGGCCACGAACTGGTTCCGGCCGCGCCGCCGGTGGGGTCGGAGGAAGTGCTGTCGCCGATGCTGCCGCTGATCGCCAGCGCCGCGGCCAACGCCATCGACAGCCACGTCGGCGCCCGCAACCGCCGGCTCGCCGCCGACGAATTGCAGCCCACCACGCTCGGCGCGCGCGAATACGCCCGCGCCATTTCCGGCGCCCAGTACGTGGCCTGCGTCGACACCTGCCACGAGATCACGCGCCGCATCGGCCGCTTCCTGCATCGCGAAGGCACGCAGGGCCATGACCTGTTCCTGTCGCCGGTGCTGGCGCAGTTGCCGGCGCCGCTCGGCCGCTATGCGATGGACAACGCCGACTACCTGGCCTACCGTCTGGGCAAGAAGGGCGTGATCGGCTATTCGCCGTTCGCGCCGCTGGCCAACCTGACCGGCATGCCCGCCATTTCGATTCCGTTCGGCCTGTCGGCCGACGGGCTGCCGATCGGTATCCAGGTCATGGGCCCGCTGGGCAGCGAGGCCTGGCTGCTGGAACTGGCCGCCCAGGTCGAGGCCCTGCGGCCCTGGCAGCGGGTCGCGCCCATCGCCCGATAGGCGCGGGGCGGGGCGCGTCGTCAGCCGGGGGCGCGCCGACGAATGAATAGCGAATAGGAGCACCAGCATGCCGTCGTTCGTGACCCATACCGTCCTCAACCAGGTCCCGCCCCTGGAAGACTATTCGTTGTTCGACACCGACCCGGCGCTGCGCGAGGCCGCCGCGCGCGAGGGCGCCGGCGCCTGGAGCGGCGACCTGGCCGCGCATGGCGCCTGGCTCGGCCGCGCCCAGACCCTGGCTGCTGGCGTCGACGCCAACCGCTATCCGCCGCGGCTGCAGGCCTATGACCGGGCCGGCCATCGCGTCGACCACGTTGATTTCCATCCCGCCTGGCAGTTGTTGATGAGCGGCATCGTGGCGCGCGGCCTGCACAGCCGTGCCTGGGCGCAGCCGGTGCCGGGCGCGCAGGTGGCGCGGGCCGCGGCCTACCTGATGCAGGGCCAGGTCGAGGCCGGCACGCTGTGCCCCACCACCATGACCTTTGCCGCCGTGCCACTGCTGCAACGCGAGCCGGCGGGCGTGATCGACTACACCGGCGACTGGCTGCCCGCGCTCTATTCGCGTGAATTCGATGGCGCCGACGCGCCGCTGGCGGGCAAGCGCGGCGCGCTGATCGGCATGGGCCTGACCGAGAAACAGGGCGGCTCCGACCTGCGCGCGGTCACGACACGCGCCTCGCCGCTGGGCGCCATCGGGCGCGGTTGTCCCTATTCGCTGGTGGGCCACAAATGGTTCTTCTCGGTGCCGCAGGCCGACGCCCATCTGGTGCTGGCGCAGACCGACGAGGGTCTTAGCTGCTTTCTGGTGCCGCGCTGGATTCCGGAAGGCCCGCGCAACGCGGTCCGCATCCGTCGCCTGAAAGACAAGCTGGGCAACCACAGCAATGCCAGCGCCGAGGTCGAGTTCGAGGATGCCTGGGGCGTCATGGTCGGCGAGCCCGGCCGCGGCCTGGCGGTGCTGCTGGAGATGGCCGCCACCACCCGACTCGACTGCGTGCTGGGCAGCGCCGCGCTGCTGCGCCAGGCGCTGGTGCAGTCGCTGCACCACGCCGGGCACCGCCAGGCTTTCGGCAAGCCGTTGCTGGCGCAGCCGCTGATGCGCAATGTGCTGGGCGACCTCGCGCTGGAGTCGGAAGCCGCCCAGGCGCTGGCGCTGCGCCTGGCGCGCGCGGTGGACGAGCGTGGCGACCCTGGGGCGCGGGCCCTGGCGCGGGTCGGCACGCCGGCCGCCAAGCTGTGGATCTGCAAGCGCGCGATCGCGGCGGTGGCCGAATGCATGGAGGCCTGGGGCGGCAACGGTTACGTCGAGGAAGGCCCGATGCCGCGCCTGTACCGCGAAACGCCGGTCAATTCGATCTGGGAGGGTTCGGGCAACGTCATGGCGCTGGACGTGCTGCGCGCGCTGCAACGCGAACCCGAGGCGCTGCCGGCGCTGGAGGGCGAATTCGCGCCCGCCGCCGGCCGCTACCCGGAATTCGATGCGGCCCTGGCGCGGTGGCGCGCGCTGCTGGCCGATTCGGGCCAGGCCGAGTTCCAGGCCCGCCGCATTGCCTGCGACCTGGCGCGCCTGTGGCAGGCGGCGCTGTTGATCCGGCATGCGCCCGAGCCGGTGGCGCGGGGTTTCGTCGGCAGCCGGTTGGGCGCGGCGGGCGGCGTGTTCGGCGAGCTGGCGGCCGGCACCGAGGTGGCCGCGATCCTGGCGCGGGCCTGGCCGGCGGCGGTCGCATGCTAAATTTCCCTGCTTCACTCACCTTTCCGCATTTTCGCCATGCTCTCCCAGCAAGAACTCAAGCAGCAAGCCGCAGACGCCGCCCTGGAACTCGTTGAACAGGTCGCAGGCCCCGATGTCATCATCGGCGTGGGCACCGGCTCGACCGCCGATCTCTTCATCGACGGCCTGGCGCGCTTCAAGGGCCGTATCGGCGGCACCGTCGCCAGCTCCGAGCGCAGCGCCGCGCGCCTGGCCGGCCATGGCCTGAAAGTGCTGGACCTGAACGACGTGGCGTCGATGCCGATCTACGTGGACGGCGCCGACGAGATCGATGCCAACCTGCACATGATCAAGGGCGGTGGCGGCGCGCTGACGCGCGAAAAGATCGTGGCCTCGGTTGCCGACCGATTCGTCTGCATTGCGGACGAATCCAAGCTGGTCGAGGTCATGGGCAAGTTCCCGCTGCCGATCGAGGTCATCCCGATGGCCCGTGAATCGGTGGCGCGCGCCATGACGGCCATGGGCGGGCAGCCGCGCCTGCGGGAAGGTTTCGTGACCGACAATGGCAACATCATCCTGGACGTCTCCGGGCTGTCGATCACCGACGCGCCGGGCCTGGAAGCCCGCGTCAACAACCTGCCGGGCGTGGTCACCTGCGGCCTGTTCGCCATTGCCGGCGCCGACGTGGCGCTGCTGGCCACCCAGAACGGCATCCGCCGCCTGGATCGCCGCGCCTGAGCGCAAATCGCGCGTCCCGGCCGCCCTTGCGGGCGGTCAGGCCGCGATTCATAATCCTGTCACACTTGGGTCATAACCTTGCGGATTGTGCAGGCCCATACTTGAAACGCTTTCATATCGGGGCAATGCAATGAGACCAACCACGCAGGGAGCCCGGATGACGGAGCATACAAACAAGCAGTTCGACGCTGATCTGGAAAGCGTCCGTTCGCAATTCTTGCAAATGGGCGGCGTGGTCGAGGCCATGATCCAGGAGGCCATCGACGCGCTGGCCAGCGGCGACCTGACGCTGGTTGAAAAGGTGCGCGAGCGCGAAAAGGAAGTCAATCGCCACGAAGTGGAGATCGACGAAAGCATCAGCCGCATCCTCGCCCGCCACCAGCCCACCGCCATCGACCTGCGCATGCTGATGGCCGTATCGAAGATGCTGACCGACATGGAGCGCTCCGGCGACGAGGCCGAGAAGGTGGCCACCGTGGCGCGCCGCATCCACGAATCGGAAGTCCGCCACATCCCGGTGATCGAACTGCGCCACATGGCCTCGAACGTGCGCACCATGCTGCACCAGGCGCTGGACGCGTTCGCCCGCCTCGATCCCATCCTGGCCGCCGCCGTCGTGCGCAGCGACAAGGAAGTGGACAAGGAATGGAAGGGCGCGCTGCGCCACCTGATCACCTACATGATCGAAGACCCGCGCACCATCTCGCGCGCCATCGACATGATCTTCATCGCCCGCGCCCTCGAACGCATCGGCGACCATGCCAAGAACATGTCCGAACGCGTGATCTACATGGTCAAGGGCGCCGACGTGCGCCACACCGGCGTCAAGAACACCGAGCGCCTGGCGCGCGGCGAAGAAGATACCCCCGAACAGGACGACTGATCGCCGCGGCCGCCCGGTCGCCCGCCGTCAGGCAAAAAAACCCCAAGCCGCCTTGGCGCTTGGGGTTTTTCTTTGCGCGCGCGCCTACAGCGGCAGGTCGGCGCCCTGGCACAGGCGCGGGTCCGGCACGCCGGACTTGCCCGCGTTGATGCGGCCGGCCAGCCGGCGGCCAAACCGCGGCAGGCCCTGCGCGCTGACCTCCAGGTCGTACCAGCCTTCGCAGCCGGCGTATTTCAACTCGAGCGCGCCGCCGGCCTGCACGTGCGCCATGGCGCGCCAGCCGTCGCCCATGCGCGATTCGATATGCACCGGCTGGTGCGCGTCGCCATGGTTGATGAGGCGCAGGCGCAGTCCCGAGGTCACCGGCACCAGTTGCGTTTCCAGCAGGCCGGCGTCGCGGCGGTCGCCGCGGAAGTGGCGATGGAAGCCATCCGGGCCCAGCAGCCACAGGTCGTAGATGCCGTCGGCATCCAGGCGCCAGCCGTCGTCCAGCCGCGCGCCCGCGCCCACCGTGTAGCGGCGCGGCGCGTGCGCCAGCGCCCGCCGGTCGTAGACGTGCAGCACGGCGCCGACCGTGCCGGCATTGCGGAAGGTCAGGCGGTAGTGCTCGCTGTCGGCGGTCATGCGGCCCACCGTCTCCAGCGCGTAGGGCAGGGCACAGGCGTGACGCACGCTGTCGGCGTGTTGCAGGGCGCGGTCCCCGGCGAAATCGAAGGCCGAGGTCAGATCGCCGGCCACGGCGCGGCGCCAGGCGCTGATATTGGGCTCGGCCACGCCGAAGCGGGCTTCGAGGAAGCGGATCACCGAGGTGTGGTCGAACACCTGCGAATTGACCCAGCCGCCGCGGCTCCAGGGCGACACCACCAGCATCGGCACGCGCGGGCCCATGCCGAAAGCGCGGCCGTGCAGGGCGGGCGGATCGTCCGGGGTGGCGGCGCTGGGGCCGTGGCGCACGTCGTGGTATTCGCCGTCCAGCTCGATGGTTGACAGGCCGCCCGAGCGCCCGTCGGGGGCGCGCGCCGGCGGGGCCGGAGGCGGCATGTGATCGAAGAAACAGTCGTTCTCGTCGTAGGTGACCAGGAACACACAGCCGCTCCAGACCTCGGGGTTGCGGGCCAGGATCTCGAGCACGCGTTCGGTGTAGGCGCCGCCCTGGCGCGGCGACGAGACTTCGGGATGTTCCGAGTCGGCGGCGGGGGCGATGATCCAGGAGACCTGCGGCAGCGCGCCCTGTTCCACGTCGCGCGCCAGGTCGTCCAGGGTGTGGGTGGACAGGCCCCGGTCGCGCAGCGGCGCGTCGGCGCCGCCGGCATCGTGCTGGCGGCGGAACTGGCGAAAGCCGGCCAGCGGATTGTCGTGGAAGTTGTCCGCCATGTCCTGGTAGATGCGCCAGTCGATGCCGGCGGCCTGCAGGCGTTCCGGGTAGGTGGTCCAGCCGTAGCCCAGGTCGGCCGGCCCGAGGCGGTCGAAGGTGTTGACCAATGCCGGACCGCCCGCGCGTCCCAGCGGATCGTTGGTGCCGGTCCACAGGAACAGCCGGTTCGGATTGGTGCCGGCCTGGATCGAGCAATGGTAGGCGTCGCACAGCGTGAAGGCATTGGCCAGCGCCGTCTGGAAAGGCACCTCGGCGGGACGGTAGGCGCCCAGGCCGAGGCGGCTCTTGGCCGCCAGCCATTGATCCATGCGGCCGTCGTTCCAGGCGCGCTGGGCGTCGTCCCAGGTATGCGGGGTGATGTAGCCCACCGGCGTGTCGCTGGCGTACTCGCCCTGCAGCGCATAGGGACGCAGCCGCTGGGCGCCGTCGGCCTGGGTCAGCACGTCGCCGGCCAGTGTCGGCGCGGGATACGGGTCGGCAAAGCCGCGCACGCCTGGCAGGGCGCCGAAATAGTGGTCGAAGGAACGATTCTCCTGCATCAGGATGACGACGTGCCGCACATCGTTGATCGTGCCGGTCTTGCGGTCGGCGGCGACTGCAAGCGCGCGCCGGATGGCCGGGGGCAGGTCGGAGGCGTCGGCGGAACTCGGTTCTTCTTTCATGACGGCATTAGTACGGCCAGCAATGGCGCAATCTTAAGGCAGGGCGGCCGGGCGCACCGGCCAGAAGCAAGAAGCCCCTCGCGGACGAGGGGCTTCGCAGGCGTGCCGCGCATGGCGGCGCGGCGGCATCAGGCCGAGGGCGGAACGTAGCCCTGGGCTTCGACGCTGCCGTCCTCGAACAGGAAGCGTTCCATCTGCTGCTGCAGGTACTTGCGGGCGCGGGCGTCGGCCAGGTTCAGGCGGTTTTCGTTGACCAGGCGGGTCTGCACCTGCTTCCACTCTTCCCAAGCCTCCTTGGAAATGCTCTGCCAGATGCGGGTGCCGAGTTCGCCGGGGTAGGGCGGAAAATCGAGCCCTTCGGCTTCACGCTTCAATTTCACACAGTTGACGGTACGGGCCATGGTTCGCTGCCGGAAAGAATGGGTAATGCGCCATTTTAGCGGGCTTGGCGCCGGAAGGCCGCCAAGCCCCTGCGGGCACTGCGGGTAGGGCCCCCAAAAAGCCGCGGGGGCGGGCCCGCCTCACAGCTTCTTGATGAACACCAGGCTGTTGCGCGAGCGGTTGTAGTTGTTCTGCTTTTCGCGCGGCAGGTCGGTGATGCCGCCCTGCACGAAGCCGCGCTTCATGAACCAGTGCGAGGTGCGCGTGGTCAGCACGAACAGCCGCTTGGCGCCGGAAGCGCGGGCGCGCGATTCCATGTGGCGCAGCAGGATCTCGCCCTCGCCGGACCCCTGCCATTCGGGGTGCACGATCAGGCAGGCCATCTCGGCCATGTGATCCTCGGGGAAGTTGTGCAGCGTCGCGCAACCGTAGATCACGCCGTCGTGCTCGAGCACGGTGAAGTTCTCGACGTCGCGCTCGATCACGCTGCGCGGGCGCGGCACCAGCGTGCCGTCGGCTTCCAGCGGCTCGATCAGGCTGAGGATGGCGCCGACGTCATCCAGCGTGGCCGGGCGCAGGTCGTCCAGCGTGTCTTCGACCACCATGGTGCCGACGCCATCGTGGGTGAAGATCTCCAGCAGCACGCTGCCGTCCAGCGAGAACGGCACCAGGTGGGCGCGGGCCACCCCGCGCTTGACCGCCAGCGACGCGTATTGCAGGTAGGCGCCGGTTTCCTCGTCCAGCGAGCCGGCCGCCAGCAGCGCGTCGGCGTCGACCCGGGCCAGCTCGGTGTCGACCGAGCCGTCTTCGTTCAGCACGCCCTGTTCGCTGGACAGGAAGATCAGCTTTTCGGCGCGCAGCGCCACCGCCACGCTGGTGGCCAGGTCTTCCATGGCCAGGTTGAAGGCGTCGCCGGTGGGCGAGAAACCCAGCGGCGACAGCAGCACCACCGACGAACCCTTCTCGATGGCGAACTTGAGCGCGTCGACGTCGATCTTGCGCACCTGGCCGGTGTGCTTGTAATCGACCCCGTCCAGCACGCCGGTGGGACGCGCCGTGACGAAATTGCCAGAAATGACACGGATGTGCGCGTGCGACATCGGCGTGTTGGGCAGGCCCTGGCTGAAGGCGGCCTCGATGTCCAGGCGGATCTCGCCGGCGGCTTCCTTGGCGCATTCCAGCGCCGCGGCGTCGGTGGGCGCCAGGCCGCGGTCGAACTGCTGGGTGAAGCCCTTCAGGCGCAATTGTTCATTGACCTGGGGGCGCGAGCCGTGCACCAGCACCAGGCGGATGCCCAGCGACGACAGCAGCGACAGGTCCTGCACCAGCGCGTTCAGCGCCCCGGCCTGCACCAACTCGCCGCCAAACGCCACCACGAAGGTCTTGCCTCGGAACGCATGCACGTAGGGCGCGACGTCTCGGAACCATCGGACGAACTGGGCAGGGGCGAATTCGGGGGCTTCAAGGGCAGAGACGGTGTCTGGTTCCAGGTCGGGCATGATGGGTGGGGCAATTCCTGAGAGTGGCAACAACGCGGCCCGGGGGCCGCGTCAACGCGCCGTCACGGGACGGCGTGGCGAAATTATATGGCCGCGCGGCGTTTATATAATAGGCAGCTAACCGGACAAATCGTACATGCCAGAATCTTCCCGCCCGCGGCCGCCCGTACAGGCCGACGGGCCGACCCGGGCCCCGGGCAAGCCGCGCGCCGACGCCGCGGCCCCGGCGGCGCGCCAGGCGCCCCGCCCCGAGCGGCCCATTCCCGCCGTGACCTACCCCGAGGACCTGCCCGTCAGCGCGCGGCGCCAGGAAATCGCGCGCGCCATCGCCGGCCATCAGGTGGTCATCGTCAGCGGCGAGACCGGCTCGGGCAAGACCACCCAATTGCCCAAGATCTGCCTGGAACTGGGCCGCGGCCGCCAGAAGATGATCGGCCACACCCAGCCGCGGCGGCTGGCCGCCACCTCGGTGGCCAAGCGCATCGCCGAGGAGCTGAATACGCCGATGGGCGAGGTGGTGGGCTACCAGGTGCGCTTCAACGATCGCACCGGCCCCAATGCGTCGATCAAGCTGATGACCGACGGCATCCTGCTGGCGGAGTCGCAGCGTGACCCGCTCCTGCGCCGCTACGACACCATCATCATCGACGAGGCGCACGAACGCAGCCTGAACATCGACTTCCTGCTGGGTTATCTGAAGCAGCTACTGCCGCGCCGCCCCGACCTGAAAGTCATCATCACCTCGGCCACCATCGACGCCGAGCGCTTCGCCCGTCATTTTGCCGCGTCCGAGGACAAGCCGGCGCCGGTGATCGAGGTCTCGGGCCGGCTGTACCCGGTCGAGGTGCGTTACCGCCCGGTGCGCGAGGAAGCCGAGGAAGACGCCGCGCCGGCCAAGCCGGGCCGCGACCGCGAGCGCATGTCGGGCGACGAGGAACGCGACCTGATCGACGCCATCGTCGACGCGGTCGACGAATGCGCCCGCCATGGCCCCGGCGATGTGCTGGTATTCCTGCCGGGCGAGCGCGAGATCCGCGAATCGGCCGAAGCGCTGCGCAAGCGCCACCCGGCCGGCACCGAGGTATTGCCGCTGTACGCGCGCCTGTCGCAGGCCGAGCAGGAACAGATCTTCCATCCGCGCGGCAACGCGCGCCGCATCGTGCTGGCCACCAATGTGGCCGAAACCTCGCTGACGGTGCCCGGCATCCGCTTCGTGGTCGATAGCGGCCTGGCGCGGGTCAAGCGCTATTCCTGGCGCAACAAGGTCGAGCAACTGCGCATCGAGCCGGTCAGCCGCGCCTCGGCCAACCAGCGCGCCGGCCGTTGCGGCCGCGTGGGCCCGGGCCTTTGCATCCGCCTCTACGACGAGGCCGACTTCAACGCCCGCGCCGCCTTCACCGACCCCGAGGTGCTGCGTTCCTCGCTGGCCTCCGTGATCCTGCGGATGAAGTCGCTCAAGCTGGACGACATCGAGCAGTTCCCGTTCGTCGAGGCCCCGCCCGGGCGCGCGGTGGCCGACGGCTACCACCTGCTGCAGGAGCTGGGCGCGATCGAGCTGGCCGCGGCCGACGACGGCGACGACGCCAGCCGCACCGGCGCCTCGTTCGTCCTGACCCGCACCGGCCACGAGCTGGCCAAGCTGCCGGTGGACCCGCGCATCGGCCGCATGATCCTGGCCGCGCGCGAGCACCAGTGCCTGGCGGAAATGCTGATCATCGCTTCGGCGCTGTCGGTGCAGGACGCGCGCGACCGGCCCATGCAGGAGCGCGAGGCGGCCGAGGCCGCGCACGCCAAGTTCGCCGACGACAAGTCCGAGTTCATTTCCTTCCTCAAGCTGTGGCGCTGGTACGGCGAGCAGGTGCAGCACAAGGCCTCGCAGCGCAAGCTGGTGGGCCTGCTGCGGCAGAACTTCCTGTCGCCCATCCGGCTGCGCGAATGGCATGACGTCCACACCCAGTTGGCCGCCCTGGTGGGCGAGCAGGGCTGGCGCGTCAACCAGGTCGAAGCCACTTACGAACAACTGCACATGGCGCTGCTGTCGGGCCTGTTGGGCAACATCGGCTTCAAGAGCGACGAGGGCGGCCATTACCAGGGCGCCCGCGAGATCCGCTTCCACATCCATCCGGGCTCGCGCCTGGTGAAGAAGGCCGGCCGCTGGATCGTCGCCGCCGAACTGGTCGAGACCACCCGCCTGTACGCGCGCTGCGTGGCGCGCATCGACCCGGTCTGGCTGGAAAAGGTCGGCGCCCACCTGATCCGCAAGAACTGGTCCGACCCGCGCTGGGAAAAGAAGGCCGGCCAGGTGGTGGCCAACGAACGCGCCACGCTCTACGGCCTGACCATCTACAGCGGCCGCCGCATCCAGTACGGCCGGGTTCATCCGCGCGAGGCGCGCGAACTGTTCATCCGCCAGGCGCTGGTGCCGGGCGAGATCGACACGCGCTTGGCCTTCGTGGCCCATAACCGCAAGCTGATCGCCGGCATCGAAAAGCTGGAACACCAGACCCGCCGCCCCGACATCCTGGTCGACGACGAGCTGATCTACGCCTTCTACGACCGCCAGCTACCAGCCGACATCTCGCAGACCGCGACGCTGGAAAAATGGGTCAACGGCCTCGACAAGGCAGAGGCCGCCAAGCTGCTGCTGACGCGCGACGAACTGATGCGGCACGAGGCCGCCGGCGTCACCACCGACGTCTTCCCCAAGAAGGTGGAGTGGCAGGGCGTGTCGATGGCGCTCGATTACCACTTCGAGCCCGGCTCGCCGCGCGACGGCGTGACGCTGGCGGTGCCGCTGTTCGCCCTGAACCAGATCGATCCGGCGCGCTGCGAATGGCTGGTGCCCGGCATGCTCAAGGAGAAGGTGCACCTGCTGCTCAAGTCGCTGCCGCAGAAGCTGCGCCGCCATTGCGTGCCGCTGCCCGACTACGCCGCCGGCTTCTACGACCGCTGGTTCGAGCGCCTGGGCGACCCGCAGACCGGCCTGGTGGACGCGCTGGTCGCCGACATGTGGGACCAGGTGCAGGTGCGCCCGGCCGCCGCCGACTTCAAGCTCGAAACGCTGCCGGCGCACCTGTTCATGAACTTCCGCGTGGTCGACGAGCACGGCCGCATGCTGGCCGCCGGCCGCAACCTGGCACAGTTGCGCGCCGAGTTCGGCAAGCAGGCCCAGGCCACCTTCCAGCAACTGGCCGCCAGCGACACCCAGGTGGCGCAGGCGCTGGCGCACGAGAACCTGACGTCCTGGACCTTCGGCCCGCTGCCGGAAATCATGGAGATCAAGCGCCGCGGCCAGTCGGTCATCGGCTACCCGGCGCTGGTTGATCGCGGCGCGCATTGCGACCTGGACGTGTTCGACGACCCGGACGAGGCGCGCAAGGCGCACCGCGCCGGCCTGCTCAAGCTGTTCCGGCTGGGCCTGCGCGAGCAGGTCAAGTTCCTGGAAAAGAACCTGGCCGACCTCACCAAGATCAGCATGCTCTACATGACGCTGGGCACGCAGGAGGAACTGCGCGACCAGATCATCGACTGCGCGCTCGGCCAGGCCTGCCTGGCCGAGCCCTGGCCGGTCAATGAACAGCAGTTCGAGGCGCGCCGGGCCGAGGGCAAGGGCCGGCTGGGCCTGCTGGCCCAGGAAGTGGCGCGCCTGGCGGGCGCGGTGCTGACGGAATACGCGGCCCTGCAGCGCAAGCTGCCGCAGGCCAAACCGCACGCCGCGGCCTACGCCGACCTGCAGCAGCAGTTGGGGGCGCTGATGCCCAAGTGGTTCATCCGCGATACCCCCTATGCGCAACTGTCGCACTTCCCGCGCTATCTGAAGGCGGCGGTGGCGCGCATCGACAAGCTGCGCGCCGATCCCGGCCGCGACGCCAAGCTGGTGGCCGAGATGGCGCCGCTCGTGACGCAGTACCAGCGTGCGCGCTCGGCCCTGAAGGGCGCGCCCGATCCCCGCCTTGACGAGTTCCGTTGGCTGCTGGAAGAGTTGCGGGTGGCCCTGTTTGCGCAGGAGCTGCGCACGCCGATGCCGGTCTCGGTCAAGCGCCTGATGAAAAGCTGGGAGTCCCTGCAACGCTGAATTGCGGATTCGGGCCGGGGCGGCCGCGGCCTCCTCGCGGGGCAATGCGGGGCGGCGCGAGCCGTCCCGTATTACCGCCAGATTTCAGTCGTTTTCTGTTCAGTGACGCGTCATCTGGTTATGCTTCAATTCGCGGGCCTTCACCCCCGCTCCCTGGAGCATTGCCGACATGTTCGAGCTCTTCAGCACCCGGACGCGCCCGTCCTCGTCGTCCCGCTCCGCGCCCAACCGCTGGGATTGGGCGCTCCTGCCTTTGGTGCTGGTGGTGCTGGCCGCCATGGCCTACGGCGCCTCGCAGATGAGCCGTCCCTTCGCCGTCGGCGAAGCGCTGCCGATCTCGCTGGATCCGATCTACCTGCCGTATTACCTGCTGCGCACCATCCTGCGCATGTTCACGGCGCTGGCCTTTTCGCTGCTGTTCAGCTTCATCTTCGCGGCCATCGCGGCCAAGTTCCGCACCGCCGAAAAAGCCATGATCCCGATGCTGGACATCCTGCAATCGGTGCCCATCCTGGGTTTCCAGGCCATCGCCATCGCGCCCTTCATCGCGCTGTTTCCCGGCAACCTGCTGGGGGTCGAGTGCGCGGCGATCTTCGCCATCTTCACCTCGCAGGCCTGGAACATGGCGTTCAGCCTGTACCAGTCGATGCGCACCGTGCCGGCCGAACTGAACGAGGCCGCGCGGGTGTTCCGGCTGTCCGGCTGGCAGCGCTTCTGGCGGCTGGAACTGCCGTACGCCACCCCGGGCCTGCTGTGGAACATGATGATGTCCATGTCGGGCGGCTGGTTCTTCCTGGTGGCGGCCGAGGCCATCTCGGTGGCCGGGCAGGACATCAAGCTGCCCGGCATCGGCTCCTACATCGCGGTGGCCATCGACGCCGAGAACGGCCGCGCCATCGCCTGGGCCATCGGCGCCATGATGGCCGGCATCCTGCTCTACGACCAGTTGTTCTTCCGGCCGCTGCTGGCCTGGGCCGACAAGTTTCGCTTCGAGGAATCGCAGGCCGACGTGGCGCAGCAGTCCTGGCTGCTGGACTGGACCCGCCGCAGCCGCTGGATGCAGGCGCTGTCCAATATGTTCTGGGCGCAGATGCGGCGCGCGCTGGGCTGGTTCAGCGTGTCGTACGACGGCACCTCGATCCGCGCCCGCGCCAAGGCGCCGGACCCGCGCTGGACGCGCGTCTGGGATGCGCTGCTGGCCGCCGGCGCCTTGCTGGCCACCTACAAGCTGGTGGTGTTCGTGCACGCCGAAGTGGGCTGGAGCGAGGTGCTGCATGTGGTCGGCCTGGGGGGCATCACCCTGGTGCGGGTGATGGTGCTGATCGGGCTGGCGTCGATGATCTGGGTGCCGATCGCGGTCTGGATCGGCCTGCGACCCAAATATTCGCAGCGGGTGCAGGCGGTGGCGCAATTCCTGGCGGCGTTTCCGGTCAACCTGCTGTTCCCGGCGGTGGTGTTCGTGATGGTGGCGTTGAAGCTCAACCCCAACATCTGGCTCAGCCCGCTGATCATCTTCGGCACCCAGTGGTACATCCTGTTCAACGTGGTGGCCGGCGCCTCGACCATTCCGAACGAACTGCGCCTGGCCGCCAGCAACCTCGGCCTGAAGGGCTGGCTGCTATGGCGCCGGGTGTACCTGCCGGCGGTGTTCCCCAGCTTCATCACCGGCGCCATCACGGCCAGCGGCGGCTCCTGGAACGCCAGCATCGTGGCCGAGTACGTGTCCTGGGGCAATACCTCCCTGGTGGCCGATGGCCTGGGCAGCTACATCAAGCAGATGACCGAGCAGGGCGATTTCCACCGCATCGCGCTCGGCATCGGCGTCATGAGCATTTTCGTCATGCTGCTGAACCGGTTTTTCTGGCGCAAACTGTATTTGCTGGCCGAAGACCGCGGCCGGTAGGAGTCCTCATGAATTCCAATTTCCTGATCGAACTGCACGACGTCGGCAAGTCGTTCCGCGCCGCGGACGGCACCGCCCGGCACGTGCTGGAACACGTGGACTTCACGTTGCGCGAAGGCGAGATCGTGGCCCTGCTGGGCAAGTCCGGCTCGGGCAAGTCCACGCTGCTGCGCATCATGGCGGGGCTGGTCAACGCCGACCAGGGCACCGTCACCTACCGCGGCCAGCCGGTGTACGGCCCGGCGGCGGGCATCGCCATGGTGTTCCAGTCGTTCGCGCTGTTTCCCTGGCTGACCGCGCAGCAGAACGTCGAGCTGGGCCTGGAGGCCCAGGGCGTGGCGCCGGCCGAGCGCGCCAGGCGCGCCGATGCGGTGCTCGACCTGATGGGCCTGGGCGGGTTCGGCGGCGCCTTGCCGCGCGAACTGTCCGGCGGCATGCGCCAGCGCGTCGGCATCGCCCGCGCGCTGGTCATGAACCCCGACGTGCTGCTGATGGACGAAGCCTTCTCGGCCCTGGACGTGCTGACCGGCGAAACGCTGCGCGACGACATGCTTGAACTATGGGACGAGAGCCGCATCTCGACCAAGGGCATCCTGATCGTGTCCCACAACATCGAGGAAGCGGTCATGATGGCCGACCGCATCATCGTGTTCTCCAGCGACCCCGGCCGCATCCGCAGCCAGGTGCAGATCGGCCTGCCGCGGCCGCGCAATGCCGATTCGCCGCAGGTGCGTGCACTGATCGACGAGGTCTACGCGCTGATGACGCAGCGCCCGGCCCACGACATGCCGACGCCGCGCCAGCAGGGCCTGGGCTACCGCTTTCCGCATACCGAGGTCGAGCGCATGGAAGGCGTGCTCGACGTGCTGGCCGAGGCGCCGTTCAATGGCCGCGCCGACCTGCCCAAGCTGGCCGAGGAAGCCGAGATCTCCGACGACGACCTGCTGCCGGCCTGCGAAGCGCTGGGCCTGTTCGGCCTGGCCCAGATCGACAAGGGCGACATCTTCCTGACGCCGCTGGGCCAGCGCTACGTGCAGGCCGACCAGGGCCAGAAGCAGGCCATCTTCGGCCGTCAGTTGCTGGCGCACGTGCCGCTGGCCGCGCACATCCGCCACAGCCTGGAACAGGAGCCTGCCGGCGAGTTGCCGGAAAAGAACTTCCTGGATTCGCTGGAGGAATTCCTCAAGCCCGACGAAGCCGAGCGCGTGCTGAAGATCGCGGTGGAATGGGGGCGCTATGGCGAAATCTACGGCTACGACTACCACACCGGCCTGCTGACCTTGCCGGAGCGCGACGCGGGGTAGGGTGGGAAGCGGCGGGCCGGACGGCCCGCCGTGCTGGCGTGATGACCGCGCGATCCGCGCGGTCGGCCCGATCACAGGGCGATGAAGCCCGCGATCACCAGGATGATGAGGCCGTACTTGGTGGCCTTGTAGACGTTGCGGTTCCAGGCCTTGAAGGCCTTGCGCTTCTGGTCGATGACCCAGTGCGCATGGGTCAGCTTGTTGATGGCGCCGGTCTGGTCGCCGCCGTCGTTGGGCGAGCTGGCCGCGGACATCACGACCCGGCCGAACCAGCGGTTGAAGGCCTCGGCCCAGCCCCACTTGAGCGGCCGCTCGACGTCGCAGAACAGGATGATGCGGTTCTGGTCGGTGTGGTTGTAGGCCTCGTGCACGTAGGTCTCGTCGAACACCACGCTTTCGCCGTCGCGCCAGCTATAGGATTCGCCGTCGACGATGATGTGGCAGCGGTCGTCGTTGGGCGTGGCCAGGCCCAGGTGGTAGCGCAGCGACCCGGCGAACGGGTCGCGGTGCGGGTTGAGCTGGCCGCCGGGCGGCAGTTCGGCGAACATGGCCGCCTTGACCTTGGGCAGCGTCTTCAGGATGGCCACCGTCTTGGGGCACAGTTCCTCGGCCGAGGGGTGGCGGGCGTCATACCACTTCAGGTAGAAGCGCTTCCAGCCATACTTGAAGAACGAATTGAAGCCGATGTCGTTGTGGCTGTCGGCCGCCTTGATGCGGCGCATCTCGGCCATCTGCAGGGCTTCGTCGCGGATCGTCTCCCAGTTGTCGTCCAGCACCTTGAGCTCGGCGATTTCGCTGGTGGTCAGGTAGGGCGTCGACGGCACGCGCGAACTCAGCACCATGAAGGCGTTGATCGGCGCCAGCAGCACCGAGTGATCCAGCAATTGCCGGCCCAGCGGCAGCTTGACGCGGCCACGGAAGTGCGCGAACAGGATGGCGGCGAGCCAGATCCCGGGTATCAGCCATTTCATACGTAAATCTCGTCCTGCGGCGGGTGAGTCAGGTCCAATCGCCTATTGTTACACAGGGGCGCCCGGCAGGCCCGGGGCGAATCGTCGCAGCGGCGGTTTTCGCTCTTGCGACTGGGTACAATTCCCGCTATGTCCGAAGCCGTAACAACCCCGTCCCCATTTGTTCACCTGCGTGTCCACTCCGAGTTCTCGGTGGTGGACGGCATCGTGCGCATCCCCGACCTCATCAAGCGCGTGGCCAAGCTGGGCCAGCCCGCGGTCGCCCTGACCGATCTGTCGAACCTGTTCGGCCTGATCAAGTTCTACAAGGGCGCGCGCGGCGCGGGCATCAAGCCCATCGCCGGCTGCGACGTCTGGCTGAGCAACGACGAAGATCCCGCCAAGCCGTTCCGCGTGCTGCTGCTGGTGCGCAACCACCAGGGCTACCTGAACCTGTGCGAACTGCTGTCGCGCGCGTTCCTGACCAACCAGGGCAAGGGCCGCGCCGAAATCCGCCGCGAATGGCTGCAGGGCCAGGACGGCCTGATCGTGCTGTCGGGCGGCCGCGGCGGCGACGTCGGCCAGGCGCTGGACGCCGGCAACGCGGTGTCGGCGCTGGCGCTGGCGCGCCAGTGGGCGCACATGTTCCCGGGCAGCTACTACATCGAGCTGCAGCGCGTCGGCATGGACGGCGACGAAGCCTACACCCAGGCCGCCATGCGCCTGGCGGCCGAGGCCGGCCTGCCGGTGGTGGCCACGCACCCGGTGCAGTTCCTGGACGAATACGAATTCCAGGCGCACGAAGCCCGCGTCTGCATCGCCGAAGGCGAGATCCTGGCCAATCCGCGCCGCGTGCGCCGCTTTACCAAAGAGCAGTATCTGCTCAGTTCCGAGGAAATGGCGCGCCGCTTCGCCGACGTGCCCTCGGCGCTGGCCAATACGGTCGAGATCGCCAAGCGCTGCAACCTCAGCCTGGTGCTGGGCAAGCCGCGCCTGCCGAATTTCCCCACGCCCGACGGCGTGTCGCTGGACGACTATCTGGTGCAGCTGTCCGAAGAGGGCCTGGAAAAGCGCATGGCCTTCCTGTTCCCGGACGAGGCCGAACGCGAATCCAAGCGCGAGCAGTACTACGAGCGCCTGCGCTGGGAATGCAAGACCATCATCCAGATGGGCTTCCCGGGCTACTTCCTGATCGTGCAGGACTTCATCAACTGGGGCAAGAACAACGGCGTGCCGGTCGGCCCGGGCCGGGGTTCGGGCGCCGGTTCGCTGGTGGCGTACGCGCTGGGCATCACCGACCTGGACCCGATCCGCTACGACTTGCTGTTCGAGCGCTTCCTGAACCCCGAGCGGGTCTCGATGCCCGACTTCGATATCGACTTCTGCCAGGACAACCGCGAACGCGTCATCGACTACGTCAAGGAAAAGTACGGCCGCGCCGCCGTGAGCCAGATCGCCACCTTCGGCACGCTGGGCGCCAAGGCCGTGGTGCGCGATGCCGGCCGGGTGCTGGACATGCCCTACATGTTCTGCGACGGCCTGTCCAAGCTGATCCCGTTCAATCCGATGGATCCGTGGACGCTCGAACGCACCCTGAAGGACGAGCCGGCCTTCAAGGACCGCTATGAGCAGGAAGAGGAAGTGCGCGCGCTGGTCGACCTGGCCAAGCCGCTCGAAGGCCTGACCCGCAACATCGGCATGCACGCCGGCGGCGTGCTGATCGCGCCCGGCAAGCTCACCGACTTCTGCCCGCTGTATTGCCAGCCGGGGCAGGAAAACAGCGCCGTCTCGCAGTTCGACAAGGACGACGTCGAAGCCGCCGGCCTGGTCAAGTTCGACTTCCTGGGCCTGCGCAACCTGACCATCCTGGACTGGGCCGTGCGCTACGTGCGCCAGTTCAACGAGGACAAGCGCGACTTCGATGTCATGGCGCTCAGCCTCGACGATCCGGCCGCCTACAAGATCCTGTGCGACGCCAACACCACCGCGGTGTTCCAGCTTGAATCGCGCGGCATGAAGGAACTGCTCAAGAAGCTGCGGCCCAACACCTTCGAAGACATCATCGCCATGCTGGCCCTGTACCGTCCGGGGCCGCTGGAATCGGGCATGGTGGACGACTTCGTCAACCGCAAGCACGGCCGCGCGGCCGTCGACTATTTCCACCCGGATCTGGAAGCGACCCTCAAGAGCACCTACGGGGTCATCGTCTACCAGGAACAGGTGATGCTGATCTCGCAGATCATCGGCGGCTACTCGCTGGGCGGCGCCGACCTGCTGCGCCGCGCCATGGGCAAGAAAAAGCCCGAGGAAATGGCCAAGCACCGCGAGCTGTTCGAGAAGGGCGCCAAGGAAAAGGGCCACGATCCGGATCTCGCGGTCAAGCTGTTCGACCTGATGGAGAAGTTCGCGGGCTACGGCTTCAACAAGTCGCACTCGGCCGCGTACGCGCTGATCTCGTACCAGACCGCGTGGCTCAAGGCCTACCATCCGACCGAGTTCCTGGCCGCCACCATGTCCTCCGACATGGACGACACCGACAAGGTCCAGATCTTCTGCCGCGACGCCCAGGACAACGGCGTCGAGGTGCTGCCGCCGGACGTCAACTTCTCGGGCTACCGCTTCGAGCCGGTGGCCGACAAGTACACCGAAAAGGGCAAGCCGCCGCGCACCATGCGCTACGGCCTGGGGGCGGTCAAGGGCACCGGCCAGGGTGCGGTCGAGGACATCCTGCGCGCCCGCAAGGAAGGCGGCCCGTTCCAGAACCTGTTCGACTTCTGCCGCCGCGTCAGCAAGCACGCGGTCAATCGCCGCACCATCGAGGCCCTGATCAAGGCCGGCGCGTTCGACACCATCGAGCCGAACCGCGCCGCCATGCTGGCTTCGGTGCCGACCGCCATGGAAGCGGCCGAGCAGGCCGCCCGCAGCGCCAACCAGTCCTCGCTGTTCGGCGACGACAGCAGCGACGTGGTGGCCGGCGAGCTGGCCAAGGTGGCGCCGTGGGACCTGCACAAGAAGCTCACCGAGGAAAAATCGGCGCTGGGCTATTACTACAGCGGCCACCTGTTCGACGCCTGGCGCGACGAAGTGCGCCAGATCGTGCCGATGCAGCTGGCTCGGGTCGAGCCACAGCGCGACCTGCAATGGATGTGCGGGGTGCTGGCCAGCGTGCGCGTCATGATGACACGCCGGGGCAAGATGGTGTTCGCGGTGCTGGACGACGGCACCGCGCAGGTCGAGATCTCGGTTTTCAACGAACTCTACGAAAAGCACCGCAACCGCCTGCGCGAAGACCAGCTGGTCATCGTCCAGGGCAAGGTCAGCAACGATGACTATTCGGGCGGCATGCGCATCGTCGCCGAGCAACTGTACGACCTGCAGCTGGCGCGCGAGGCGCGCGCCAAGTCGCTGCGCGTCAAGCTCAATGGCGGCGCCGACGCCGCGCGCCTGCGCCAGATGCTCAACCCGTTCCGCGCCGAGCCCGAGAACGGCATCCCCGGCGTGCCGGTGGACATCGTCTACACCAAGAACAATTTCCTCTGCACGGTGCGGCTGGGCGAGGAATGGCGCGTGCGCATGGCCGACACGCTGCTCGAGAACCTGAACGCCTGGACCAAGCCGAACGGCGTGGAGGTCACGTACTGATGCGCATCGTCCACTCGGAAGCCGCGACCAGTTTCGGCGGCCAGGAAGGCCGCATCTTCAAGGAGATGAACGCCATGCGCGCGCGTGGCCATCACCTGGAAGCCATCTGCCAGCCGACCGCACTGCTGGCCGAGCGCCTGTCGGACGCCGGCTTCACCGTCCACACGCTGGAGATGGACGGGCCGGTCAACTACCTGAAGGGCGTCGCCGCCATCCGCCGCATCCTGCGCGAAGGGCGCTTCGACGTGCTCAACACCCATAGCCGGCGCGACACCGTGATCGCCGCGGCGGCCGGCCGCCTGGCGGGCACGCCGCTGATCGTGCGCACCCGCCACCTGTCCAACAAGGTCGGCTCGCTCTGGTCGTACACGCGCCTGCCGCATCGCGTCACCACTGTCAGCGACCACGTGCGCGAGCACCTGATCGAACGCGGCGTGCCGGCCGATCGCGTCGCCACGGTCTATTCGCCGATCGTGCTGCCGCCGCCGGTGGAGCATTCGACCCTGCGCGAGGAACTCGGGCTGGCGCCGGACGATCTGGTGGTCGGCTGTGTCGCCGTGATGCGCGCCACCAAGGGCCACAAGGACCTGATCGACGCCATCGCGCCGCTGATGGCCACCCGGCCCAAGCTGCACCTGGTGTTCGTGGGCGGCGGCTCGCCAGTGTTCGAGCAGACCCAGGCCTACGTGGCCGAACGCGGCCTGGCCGATCGCATCCACCTGATGGGCACGCGCCGTGACGTGCCCAATCTGCTGGCCGGCTGCGACCTGTTCGCGCTGGCGACCCAGCAGGAGGCCTCCGGCACCGTCTACGTCGAAGCCCAGGCCAGCGGCCTGCCGGTCATCGGCACCGACGTCGGCGGCGTGTCCGAGATGTTCCGCGACGGCGAAACCGGCATCCTGGTGCCGCCCAAGGACCCGGCCGCGCTCACCGCCGCGCTCGAAAGGCTGATCGACGACGCCGCCTTGCGCCAGCGCATGGGCGAGGCGGGCCGCAAGATGGTCTGGGAAGAGGGCGTGTTCTCGCCCGCCCGCCTGGCCGAAACCACCGAGGCCGTCTACACCCGCTGGCTGGCGGAGCGGCACCGATGAATGCGCCCAACGTCCCGGTGCTGATGTACCACCACGTCACGCCGGCCGGCGGCATGATCAACGCCATGCCCGACGTGTTCGAGGCCCAGATCGCGCGCCTGGCGCGCGCCGGCTACCAGTCGCTGTCGGCCGACCAGTTCGCCGCCTACCTGGCCGGCGCGCCGGCGCCCGAGCGCTCGGTGCTGATCACCTTCGACGACGGCTATCTCAACAACTGGGTCCACGCCCATCCGGTGCTGGCGCGCCATGGCATGCGCGCCGTGCTGTTCACCATCACCGGCTGGATCGGCGACGGCCCGGTGCGTCCGCATGCCGGGCAGGGCCTGCCGCTGCCGGCCACGCCCGACCACGACGCCAGCAAGAAGCTGATCGCCGACGGCCGCGCCGACGACGTCATGCTGCGCTGGAGCGAAATCGAGGCGATGCGGGCCGCCGGCACCTTCGAATTCCATTCGCACACCCATACCCACACGCGCTGGGACAAGATCTGTGGCGCCGATACCGAGGCCAAGCGTGCCCACATCGTCCAGGAGCTGGCCGATTCGCGCGAGACGCTGATGCGCCGCTTGGGGCAGGTCAGCGACCACCTCTGCTGGCCGCAGGGCTATTTCGACGCCGACTACGTGGCGGCCGCCCGCCAGGCGGGCTTCCGCCACCTGTACACCACCGACCCGTTCGGGCAGAACACGCCCGGCGCCGATCCCGGGCACATCTACCGCTTCGCGGTGCGCAACCAGGGCGGCACCTGGCTGAACCGGCGCATCTGGCTGTCGCGCGACCCCTTCTGGGGGCCGCGCTATCACGCCTGGAAAGCCTGGAAAAAGCGTCTTAGGAATCGCGGATGAAGTTATCAGTCATTGTCATCACCAAGAACGAAGCGGCCAACATTGCCGATTGCCTCAAGTCGGTTGCCTTCGCCGACGAGTTCATCGTGGTGGATTCCGGCAGCACCGACGGCACGGTCGAACTGGCGCGCGCCCTGGGGGCGCGCGTCGAAGTGACGGCCGACTGGCCCGGGTTCGGCCGGCAGAAGAACCGCGCGCTCGACCTGGCCACCGGCGACTGGGTGCTGTCGATCGACGCCGACGAGCGCGTCACGCCCGAGCTGGCCCGTGAGATCCTGGACACCATCGCCGCGCCGCGCGGCGAGGTCTACGAGATCGCCCGCCTGTCGAATTTCTGCGGCCGCGACATTCGCCACAGCGGCTGGTGGCCCGATTACGTGCTGCGTCTGTTCAAGCGCGGCACGGCGCGATTCAACGACGTGGCGGTGCACGAACGGGTCGTGCCGTCCAACGGCCAGCCGCCGCTGCGGCTCGCCGGCCACTTCCGGCATTACCCGTACGACAACCTGGATGCGCTGATCACCAAGATCAACCGCTACTCGTCCGACGCCGCCGCGATGATGTACGCCAAGGGCCGCCGCACCTCCGTGTTCGGCGCGCTCGGCCACAGCTTCTGGACCTTCGTGCGCATCTATCTGATCCGGCGCGGTTTTCTCGATGGCCGCCATGGCCTGGTGCTGGCGGTGACCGCCGCCGCAGGCAGCTTCTTCCGCTATTCGAAGCTGATGTTCCTGGCCGAGAAGAACAAGTGAGAATCCTCTACACCAACTTCCACGCCAACAACGGCGGCGGGCACGTCACCTATATCATCAACCTGGCGCGCGCCCTGGCCGCCGAGCACCAGATCACGGTCGCCGCGCCCGCCACCAGCCGCCTGTACCGCTACGCCAAGGCGATCCCGGGCGTGACCGTGGTGGAAATGCGCTACACCACGCGCCCCTCGTCCTGGTTCAGGGACCGCGCGCGGCTGCGCCGCCTCATCCGGGACGGCCGCTTCGACATCATCCACGCCAACGGCTCGGCCGACCACAAGCAGGTGATGCTGGCGACGCTGGCCATGCCGCGTCGCCCGCGCATCGTCTTCACCAAGCACAACGACCATCCGGTCGCCAGCTTCGGCCACAAGCTGCGCGTGGCGCTGGCCACCGATCACAGCATCGCGGTCAGCGACTACATCCATCGGCTGCTGGCCGATTCGCCCTATAGCAAGCGGCCCATCACCACCATCCGCCACGGCATCGACACGCGCTTTTTCGCGCCGCCGCCGCCGGACAGCCTGGACAAGCTGCGCGAGATATTCTTCGGACCGGACTGGCGCGGCAAACTGCTGCTCGGCAGCGCCGGCGGCACCGACTACGACAAGGGCTGGCTGGATCTGGTGGCCGCCGTGGCGGCGCTGCCGCCGGGCGACCGCGAGCGCGTGCTGCTGCTGGTGGCCGGCGACCCGCCGTCCGAGGCCAAGCTCGACCGGGTGCGCGAGCTCGGCATGATCGACCAGGTGCGCTTCCCTGGGCTGCTGGACGACGTGCGGGCGGCGCTGGCCTCTTGCCATGCCGGCTTCGTGTTGTCGTACCGCGAGGCGCTGTCTTTCGCCTGCCGCGAGATCATGGGCCTGGGCCTGCCGGCGCTGGTGACCGACGCCGGCGGCCTGCCCGAGAACGTGACCGACGGCGTCGACGGCTGGATCGTGCCGGTGCGCGACGTGGCCGCCATGACCGCGCGCCTGCGCCTCATGCTGGATGACCCCGCGCAGGTGCGGGCGATGGGACAGAACGCCCGCCAGACCGCCGAGCGCGACTTCAACCTGGCGCGTTTCGCGCAAGCCACGGTCGACGTCTACCAACGAACATTGGGTGGACACTGAGCCTCTATAATCGCGCCATGTCTATCCCAATTCTCATGTACCACCAGATCGGCGAGCCCAACCCCAAGGGCACGCCGTTTCGCGGCCTGACGGTGCACCCGGATGATTTCGCGCGTCAGATGCGCTGGATGCGCTTCCTGGGCTACCGCGGCCTGTCGATGCGCGACATCATGCCGTACGTGCGCGGCGAGCGCCGCGGCAAGGTGTTCGGCCTGACCTTCGACGACGGCTACCGCAATGTGGTCCAGAACGCGATGCCGGTGCTCGACAAGCTGGGCTTCACCGCCACCAACTATCTGGTGGCCAACCAGTTCGACGGCGGCAACGTCTGGGACGCCAAGATCGGCATCCCCTTCTCGCCGCTGATGACGGTCGACGAAATGCGCCAATGGGCCGCGTCCGGCCACGAGGTCGGCTCGCACACCCTGGACCACGTCCATCTGCCCGAAATGACGCCCGACGAGGCGCGCCGCCAGATGGTCGAGTCCAAGGACGTGCTCGAGCAGGCGCTGGGCGCGCCCGTCACCGCCTTCTGCTATCCCTATGGCGACCATGGCCCGGAACACCTGGTCATGGCGCGCGAAGCGGGCTACGACAACGCCACGCTGACCAAGCGCGGCCTGGCCAACGCCAGCGATGACCCCTTTGGCCTGCCGCGGGTGACGGTGTCGCGTTCGACCGGCATCTTCCGTTTCCTGCAGAAATGCCTGACGCGCTATGAAGACATCCGCGGGCGCGGCTGAGCGGCGGCTGCGCATCGCACTGCTGGTCGACCGCTTCGGCAACCGTTTCGGCGGCGCCGAGGCCTACGGCGTCGAGCTGATGCGCGTGCTGGGCGAGCGCCACGATATTTCCGTGGTGGCGCGCGACTACGACAGCGACCTGCCGTTCCCCTTCCTGCCCGTGCGCTTCCCCGGTTGGCTGCCCAGTTGGATGCGGGTGCTGTATTTCGCCTGGAAGGCCGATCGCCTGACCCGGGGCCGCTACGACATCGTGCACTCGCACATGAATGGCTGGGCCGGCGAAATCCAGGTGATGCACGTCACCCCGGTGCGCTACAACCGCCTGACCCGGGTCAAGCCGGTCAAGCGCGCGCTGGCCTGGCTCAGCCCGCGGCTGGCCACCTACCTGCTGCTGGAGAAATTCCGTGTGCGCCGCGCGCCCGCGCGGCGGGTGGTGGCGGTGTCCGGCCTGATCATGGACCAGTTGCACCGCAGCTACGGTCCGCAACTGCCGGTCGAGATCATCGCGCCCGGCGTCAAGCTGCCGGCGCCCGAGGCCGCCGCGGCCCGCCCCGCCACCCGCGCCCAGCTCGGCTGGGACGACGCCACCATCGGCTGCCTGCTGGTGGCCCGCAATCCGCTGCGCAAAGGGCTGCCCGCGCTGCTCGACGCCCTCGCGCTGCTGCCGGCGCCGTACCGCCTGCTGGTAGTGGGCGCCGACGAGGCCACCCGCGAGCGCGTGCGGGCGGCCGGCGCGGTGGCCAGCCGCGTCACGTTGGTGGATCCCACGCCCGAGGTCGCCCGCTATTTCGCCGCGGCCGACATCTACGCCCATCCCACGCTTAACGACAGCTATGCCATGGCGCCGCTGGAAGCCATGTCGCACGGCCTGCCGGTGGTGGTCAGTTCGCCGGCCTATTGCGGCTTCGCGCAATATCTGTCGGCCGGCAAGGACGCGCTGATCCTGCAGGATCCGCGCGATGGCGCGCAACTGGCGCAGGCCCTGCAACGCCTGGGCGACGAGCCCGAGCTGCGCGCGGCGCTGTCCGAGCGCGGCCTGGCGATCGCCCGCGACCAGAGCTGGGAAACCGTGGCGGCCCGCTACGAAGACCTGTACCAGGCAGTGCTGGCCGAGCGCGCCTGACGCCGGTCGCCAGGCGCGTCAGAAACGACAACGGGACCGCGAGGTCCCGTTGTGCATTCAGTGCGCCGGTGCCGTGCCCCGTTCCAGCTCGCCCAGCCAGCGCACGGCATATTCCCGATCCGGCCCGCACATCTCGGCCTGGGCCTGCAGTCCGCCGCAGAAGTCCGGCCGTGACGGCAGGCCGAATATCGCGCAGCGCATGTCCGGCAGCAACTGGATACAGGGCACGCCGGCCGGCTTGCCATCCGGCATTCCCGGAATCGGCCGGGTGATCGACGGCGCGATGCAACAGGCGCCGCATCCCGGCCGGCACGCCAGGGCCGTCGCCATGCTCAAACCCACCCGCGCAGCCAGTACACGAACAGGCCCGCGTATTCCTTGATGATCGAACGGCTGGCGTCGAAAGTGCGCTGGTCGGGCAACCAGGGGTTGAGCGACCCGTCGGCCGGCGCCACGATCTGCGGCGGCGCGGGGGCGGCGATGGCGACCACGCCCTGCTTGGAGAAGGCCGCCATGGCGCGCGGCATGTGCAGCGCGGAGGTCACCAGCAGCACCTTGCCGATGCCGCGGGTCTTGAGCTGGTCTTCGGTCAGGGCCGCGTTCTCGTAGGTGGTGCGGCTGGCGTTTTCCAGGATCAGGGCCGATTCCGGGACGCCCTGCTGGCGGATGGCATGGGCCATGCCGCGGGCCTCGCTGACATCGCCTTCCAGGGCGCCGCCGGACAGCACCACCTTGGGGGCGCGGCCGGCCAGGTACAACTGCGCCGCGGTGTCCACGCGCACCACCGCGGTGTCCTTGTCGTAAGGCAGGAACCAGTTGGCGCGACCATTGGCGGTATTGCCGCCCAGCACCACGATCGCGTCCGCCGTGGGCGATTCGGTCGGCTTCAGGTGCGGATAGCGGCTTTCCAGCGCGCCGCCCAGCCACAGCGAGGTGGCCGGCAGCGACCAGGCCAGCGCCCACAGCAGGCCGGCGACGATCAGGGTGCCGCCGGTCTTGCGCAGCCGGAACAGGCCCAGCACCAGGCCGACCACCACCAGGGTCAGGCACAGGTTGTAGGGAATGATCAGATTCGTGAGGTAGCTGGACATGATGGTCATTTCAAAACTAAGCGTTTACTGCGCGCCGTCCAGTAACTGGCCGGCCTGATGTTCCACCTCCTCGATGGACGGCCAGGCCGTTTCCGAACCGACGCATACCGCGCGGGGCGACCACGGACCGGTGCGGCCGGGGCGGGTGACGCCAAACAGCGTCAACTCGCGTGCGCCCGCCGCGGCGGCCACGTGCGAGACGCCGGAGTCGTTGCAAATCACCAACGTAGCGCGTGCCGTCAGCGCGGCGAACGCGCCCAGCGGCAGCGCAGGCAGCAACTGCGCCGTCGGCGCATTGCGCCGGGCTTCCTCGGCTTCCGCCGGAGGGGGGCACATTACCACGGTATGGCCCCGGGCTTGCAGCGCGCGGGTAAGTGTATCGAATCCCGGCCACACCTTGACCCTGCCTTTGTGCAGCCCGGTCGCGGTGGGCGCGATCAGGACGAAGCGCTGGCCGGCCAGGCCGGCCGCTTCCAGGGCCAGGCTGGCGGTCTGGTGATGGGCCGGCGTCAGCGGCAGGTCCAGCGTCGGGCCGGGCTCGGCAGGGCCGGTCGGCAGCCCCCAGCGGGCCAGCGCCTCGCGGGTCAGATGGTGCCAGGACTGCACCGCGTGCAGCCCGCCGTCCGGCTTGGCCACCGGCCAGCGCAACAGAAAGCTGCGGCCGTCGTCGCGATAGCCCGCCGATGGCACTCCCGCCAGCCGGAACACCAGCGCGCTGGACAGCGAATCCGGCAACAACAGGCCGCGGGCGCGCCGGCCCTCGGCACCCAGGGCGCGGCGATGGGCGCTGACCGTGGCTCTATCCGGCCCCACTTTTCCCAGCATTGGCAGGAACTCCCGTTTGTCGATCCCGTCCAACAGGTCCCGCGCCCAGGGGCGGGCACAGATCACCAGGGGCAGGCCGGCGGCCTGCAAGGCCCGCAGGCTGGGCAGGCTCATGCAGACATCGCCCACCCAATTGGGCAGGCGGACGTAGAGGCAACTGATTTCGGACATGGACAGGCGCACCGCGCGATAGGAACTGAAAGGGGGACGCCCGGCCCCGCGCGGCAACGCGTAGCCAGTACAATCCGGGGCACAATTGTATAAAAGCGAGTGATTCCATTGAATTCTGCCGCACGCAACACGCCCGCGGGCTCCCAGCCCGTCAGAGCCGAACTCTGGAGCCGTATCTATAGCCGGGTTGGTTCCTACTGGAAGGGGCTGGTGCTGGCGACCCTGCTGATGGCCGGCGCCGCCGCCACGCAGCCCACGCTGGCCGTCATTATGAAGCCCCTGCTGGACGACGGCTTCTCGGGCGCCAAACCCTACTACGTCTGGGCACTGCCGCTGGCGGTGGTGGGCCTGATCTTCCTGCGCGGGGTCTGTAACTTCTTCAGCGATTACCTGCTGGCCTGGGTGGCCAACAACGTCCTGCTGGGCATGCGGCGCGACATGTTCGAACGCCTGCTGGGCCTGCCGGACGCCGATTTCAAGCGCGGCGACACCGGCCGCCTGCTGAACCGCTTCACCATCGACGCGGGCAACGTCACCGGCTACGCCACCGACGTCATCACGGTGCTGGTGCGAGAAACCCTGGTGGTCATCGCCCTGATCTGCGTGCTGCTGTACACCTCGTGGGTGCTGACCCTGATCATCCTGATCATGCTGCCCGTCTCGGTGCTGATCGCGCGCACCTTCATCAAGCGCCTGCGCCGCATCAACCGCGACACCGTCAACATGAACGCCGAACTGACCCGCGTGGTCAGCGAGGGCATCGACGGCCAGCGCGTCATCAAGCTGTTCGACGGCTACGAGGTCGAACGCGGCCGCTTCGATTTCGTCAGCGGCCGCCTGCGCCGCTTCGCCATGCGCACCGCCACCGCCGACGCCGCCCTGACGCCCTTGACGCAGGTGTGCATCTCGATCTCGGTGGGCGCGGTCATCGCCGTCGCCCTGGGCCAGGCCAACAACGGCTCGCTCACGGTCGGCAGCTTCGCCTCCTTCATGGCCGCGCTGGCGCAGATCTTCGACCCCATCAAGCGCCTGACCAACCTGGCCGCCCGCATGCAGAAGATGCTGGTGTCGGCCGAAAGCGTGTTCACCCTGATCGACCAGGTGCCCGAAAGCGACACCGGCACGCGCGAGCTGCCCGAACCCGTGCGCGGCAAGGTCGAATTCCGCAACGTCACCCATCGCTTTTCCGACGCCGACCGCGACACCGTCAACGACGTGTCGTTCGTGGTCGAACCCGGCCAGACCGTGGCGCTGGTGGGACGCTCCGGCAGCGGCAAGACCACGCTGGTCAACATGCTGCCGCGCTTCGTGCTGGCCGACAGCGGCGCCATCTACGTCGACGACGTGCCGATCAACGACCTGAAGCTGCGCAGCCTGCGTTCGCACCTGTCGCTGGTCAGCCAGGACGTGGTGCTGTTCGACGACACCATCGCCGCCAACGTCGGCTACGGCGCCCTGGGCGAGGCCAGCGAACAGCAGGTGCGCGACGCGCTCGCCGCCGCCAACCTGCTGGACTTCGTCGAAGGCCTGCCGCAGGGCATCAACACCCCCGTTGGCGAAAACGCCGCGCGCCTGTCCGGCGGCCAGCGCCAGCGCCTGGCGATCGCCCGCGCCCTGATCAAGAACGCGCCCATCCTCATCCTCGACGAAGCCACCTCGGCGCTCGATAACGAGTCCGAACGCCAGGTGCAGGCTTCGCTCGAACGCCTGATGAAGGGCCGCACCACGCTGGTCATCGCGCACCGCCTGTCGACCGTGCAGAACGCCGACCGCATCATCGTGCTGGACGCCGGCAAGATCGTCGAACAGGGCCCGCATGCCGAGCTGCTGGCCGCCGACGGCCTGTACGCCTCGCTCTACAACATGCAGTTCCGCGAAGACTGATCGCGCGCGGCGCCGCGCCAGGCCACCCAGGAGCCGCCCATGTCCCTGCCCGCAGAAGGCAACCAGCTCGTCAACGTCGTCGTTCTGCTGGGGGCGGCGGTCATCGCGGTGCCCCTGTTCAAGCGCCTGGGGCTCGGCTCGGTCCTCGGCTACCTGGCCGCCGGCCTGGCCATCGGTCCGTTCGGCATCGGCTGGTTCTCCGATCCCCGTTCCATCCTGCACGTGGCAGAACTGGGCGTGGTGATGTTCCTCTTCATCATCGGCCTGGAGATGCAGCCGTCGCGGCTGTGGAAGCTGCGCGGCGAAATCTTTGGCCTGGGCGTGGCCCAGGTGGCGGCCTGCGGCGCATTGCTGACCGCGGTCGGCCTGGCCGCCGGCCTGTCAGGCCCGGCGGCCTTCATGGCGGCAATGGGCTTCGTGCTGTCGTCCACCGCCATCGTCATGCAGATCCTGGCCGAGCGGGACGAGACCGCCAGCGCCCAGGGCCAACGCATCGTTTCCATCCTGTTGCTCGAAGACCTGGCCATCGTGCCGCTGCTGGCCCTGGTGGCGCTGCTGGCGCCGGCCGGCGCCAGCGAGCATGGCGATCCCTGGCTGCAGTCGGCCATCGCCCTCGGTTGCGTGCTGGCGCTGCTGGCGGCGGGGCGCTGGCTGCTCAATCCGCTGTTCCGGCTGCTGGCCGCCGCGCATGCGCGCGAAGTCATGACGGCCGCGGCCCTGCTGGTGGTGCTGGGGGCGGCGCTGTTGATGGAATTCGGCGGCCTGTCGATGGCCATGGGCGCATTCCTGGCCGGCGTGCTGCTGTCCGAATCCACCTTCCGCCACCAGCTCGAAGCCGAGGTCGAACCCTTCCGCGGCATCCTGCTGGGCCTGTTCTTCCTGGGCGTGGGCATGTCGCTGGACCTGGCCGCCGTGGCGCGCGAATGGCAGTTGATCCTGGCCGGCGTGGTGGTGTTCATGGCGGTCAAGTCGGTGGGCGTCTACCTGATCGCCCGCCTGTTGCGCGCCAGCCACGCCGAGGCGCTGACCCGCGCGGCCCTTCTGGCACAGGGCGGCGAATTCGCCTTCGTGCTGTATGGCGCCGCCGCGGCCGCAGGCATCTTCGACGCGCACCTGGCGGCCGTGCTGATCGCGGTGGTCATCATTTCCATGGCGCTGACGCCGCTGTGCGTGCTGGCGCTGCGCTGGCTGCTGCCCAAGCCGGCGCCGTCGATGGAGGGAGTGGATGTCGCCCAGGACCTGGACGGCTGCGCGCTGATCGTCGGTTTCGGCCGCTTCGGCCAGATCGTGACGCAGGCGATGCTGGCGCGCGACATCAAGGTATCGATCCTGGATACCGACACCGATGCTATCCGCGCCGCCGCCAAGTGGGGCGTCAAGGTCTATTACGGGGACGGAACTCGCATCGACATGCTGCGCACCGCCGGCGCCGAAACCGCCAAGGTCATCCTGATCTGCATCGACAATCCGCAATCGGTCAATCACATGGTCAAGCTGATCAAGGCCGAATTCCCGCTGGTGCAACTGGTGGTGCGGGCCTATGACCGCATCCATTCCCTGGCGCTGGCCAGGGAGGGGGTCGATTACCAGGTCCGCGAGACGCTGGAATCCGCCCTGGTGTTCGGCGAAGCGGCGCTACGCGTCATCGGCGTGCCTGCGGACGAAGCCGCCGAGGTCCTGGCGGACGTGCGCAAGCGCGACACCGACCGGTTCGCGCTGGAAGTGGCGGGGGGGCTGTTCGCCGGCCGCTCGCTGCTGTACGGCAACATGACCGGCCCGGCGGACGGCCGCAACGACCAGCCCGACCGGGAAACCGTGGCGCCGGCCGGGCACGCCGAACCTGGCGCGCCGGCATGACCCGCGTATGACAGGTCTTTTGGATGATGTATTACAGCGTCTTTTCATTACTTTACGCTTCATTTCACGCGCAAGCCGCGGCGGCTGAGGTAGATTGATCTCCATCGGCGCTTCACTCCCGAAGCGCCTCTGCCAGGGGCCAGCCATGCTGCAATCCGATCGGATTTCCACGACCCCGCACGCTGTCGGGCTTGAGCTTGCGCGGCGGCAAGCCATGACCCTGCGCTGCGGATTTTCCGCCGGTGCGATGCGCCAATTAGTCCAGTCGACGCGTGGGGCCGGCCCGGCGTGGGCCATCAACGCCCACCGCGAAACCGACAAGGCGCGTGGCGCCAAGGCCTTTCCTTTCCGGATCGCCGCCACGGCATCCTGAACGCTGGCGCGGGCGCGTGGCCGTGGGGGCGCGCGCCCGGCTCGCCGGTCGTCAGAGCTGCGCCATCGCCGCCCGGCTTTTACCGGCCGACTTGGCCAGGTACAACGCCTGGTCCGCGGCGTGCAACACCGCGGCCGTGTCGGCGCCGTGGCGCGGGATCAGCGCGATGCCGATGCTGCCGCCGATGTACACCGGCATGGCCTGCTGCAGATCATACGGCTGCCTGACGCTGTCGATGATCCGTTCGGAAAACCGCCGGATGTCCTGGTTGCCGTCCAGCCCCATCAACAGCACGAATTCGTCGCCGCCGATGCGGCCGGCCTCGGCGTCCGGCGGCTTGAGCGCCTGCAGGCGCTCGGACACCTGCCGGAGCAGCATGTCGCCGACGCCATGGCCATAGGTATCGTTGACCGACTTGAAGCCGTCCAGGTCGAGGTACAACACCGCGAACTCTGCCTTGTCCTGGCTCGCCCGGCCCACCGCCTGGTCCAGCGCGCGCAGCAGGCCGTAGCGGTTCAGCAGCCCGGTCAGCGAATCCTGCCGCGCCTGGCGTTCGTTTTCGCGTTCTGCCAGCATGGTCGACACCAGCATGCCGTTGAGCCGGTACGAGGCCATCGACATCGAGGTCATGTAGAGCGGCACCTGCACCAGCACCAGCCAGAAAATCGGCTCCCGGGTAAACAGGGCCGCCAGTGCGCAGGGGCCCACGCTCAGCGCCACCATCGCCGCCGACAGCCGCGGCGCGCCGAAATTGCGCACGCAGATGCCCCCGACCATCGAGGCCGCCGACAGACAGGCCAGCGTCGCCGCGATCCAGTCGCCGCTGGTCAGGCTGATGAAGGTGCCGTAGCCCACGCTGGCGGCCCACAAGAGCGCCAGCACTACATACAGGTCGGTCGGGGTGGGCCGGCGGGCCAGCGCGGCGCGCC
Source organism: Achromobacter sp. SIMBA_011 (assembly GCF_046535435.1). Lineage (NCBI taxonomy): Bacteria > Pseudomonadati > Pseudomonadota > Betaproteobacteria > Burkholderiales > Alcaligenaceae > Achromobacter > Achromobacter sp. SIMBA_011. The sequence continues at coordinate 256,028 of NZ_JAWRWN010000009.1, forward strand.
GCGCCGATACCAGCACCAGGATGCGGCTGGCGCAGATCAGCGCCTCCATCGCCAGCCACAGCAGGAATGGCGGCTCGGGTCGCCGCAGCGTAATCAGCGCTGCCACCAGCAGGGTATTGATGATGCCGCCAAAGAAGATCGGCAGGGATCCGAACAGGCCTCCCACCAGCGCTACGCGGATCTCCGGCGGCACGTTGCGGCCGGGGTCGACCAGCCACCGCGTGAACCGCAGGGTGGGTACGCTGTAAATCCTGTCCTGGGTGTTCATAGGTTCGTCGAATGGGAACGGCGGGCGCGGCGCTGTCGGCGCCATCTTGCCTGCCCGCATGGCCTTGCGGCATTATGACCGCTAAAAATGCCACGACCCCTACCGCGATAGCGAAGGAGCGCCGTATTGAAGTCCCATGGGTTATTACACCGAACTCTGTATGCCCTGGCGGGGCTGATCGCGGTCGGCATCTGTGCCGCGGCGGTGGCGCTGCTCTGGATGGACCGGCGCACGACCTGGAACCAGGCCTATGTCTCCGCTGGCAATCTCACCGAAGTGCTGGCCGCCGACATCGGCCGCACCATCCGCGTCTACGATCTGTCGCTGCAGGGCGTCATCGAGCGCCTGAATGAACCCGATATCGAGTCTCTGCCGCGCGGCACGCTGCACCGCTTCCTGTTCGACCGCGCCGCGAGCGCCGAATACCTGGGCACCATCCTCATTCTCGATCGCGACGGCAACGTCCGCTACGACTCGCAAAGCACCGAGCCCGTCACGCTGAACTTCGCCGACCGCGATTTCTTCCAGGTCCATCGGGATCACCCCGATGCGGGCATGTATGTCGGCCGCCCCTACCTCAGCCGCCTGCGCGGCGGCGATGAAAGCATCGGCATCAGCCGGCGGCTGTCCAATCCGGACGGCAGTTTCGCCGGTGTCGTCACCGGTTCGTTGCGGCTGGCCTATTTCCGCGACCGCTTCGCGGGGCTGTCGATCGGCCCGCGCGACGCCATCACCATCTTCCGCAACGATGGCGCCGTCCTCGCCCGCACGCCGTATTCGTCGGCCGATCTGGGCGCCGATATCGGTCAGGAACTGGATTTCCAACAGTTCCTCATTCGTCGCGAGGGCGTCTTCGTCGGCGTGCTGGCGCCCGACGGCGTCGACCGCCTCTATACCTTCGAGAGCGTGCCCGGCACGCCGCTGGTGATCGACGTGGCGATGGCGGTCGACGAAGTCCTCGAACCCTGGGTGCGGCGCGCCATGCTGATCATCCCCATCACGCTGGCGCTGTTCGCCTCGGTGATGGCGCAGATCGTGCTGTACCGGCGCGAGACCCGCCTGCGCCAGGAGGCCGAGAGCCGGCTCGAAAAGGAGGCCCAGACCGATGGCCTGACCGGTATCGCCAACCGCCGCACCTTCGACGAGGCGCTGGCGCGCGAATGGTCCAGCGCCATCCGCGATGGCCAGCCGCTGTCGCTGCTGTTCCTGGATGCTGACCATTTCAAGCGCTACAACGACCGCTACGGTCATCAGGAAGGCGACGAGCTGCTCAAGATGCTGGCGCTCACGGTGCGCGGCAAGGCTAGGCGACCGCGCGACCTGGCGGCGCGCTATGGCGGCGAGGAGTTCGTCGCCCTGCTGCCCGACACGACCAGCGAGCGCGCCCGGGTCATCGCCGAGAACATCCGCCAGGCCGTGGCCGGCCTGGGGGCGCCGCATGAAGACAACGAGGGCGGCATCGTCACCGTCAGCATCGGCGTGGCCACGTTGCGGCCGCAGCCGGGCGACGATGCCGCCGCGCTGGTGGAGGCAGCCGATGCTGCCGTCTACCGCGCCAAGGAGGCCGGCCGCAACCGGGTCATGATGGCGGATGCATGACGGTCTCGCGACGCCACCGATTGGCCGCGGCAAAAAAAAGACGACCCCTTTCGAGGTCGTCCCGGCAAGACTGGGGCGTTGGTGATCAGCCGCCCAGCATCACCGCCTGCAGGCGTGTCTGCGCCTGTTGCACCTTCTGCGCCTGGGCGGTCAGGTCCTGCAGCAGCTTGTTCAGCTCGGCCAGCACCGTCGGATCCTGCACCTTCGGCATCGGGCCCGACAGGTCGATCTGCGCCTTGTGCGCTTCCACGTATTCGGCCAGTTTCAGGCTGCTGTCCAACGTGCCGCTGATCTGCGGCAGCACTTCGCGGAACGTCTCGGCCGGCACCGTGACGGTCTTGGCGTAGGCCTTGTCGTAGACCGCCTTCAGGTCATCGGGCTGCTTGAGCTGCGCGCGGGCGGCATCCGCCTTGGCCTGTTCCTTGGCCAGGGCCTCGCTCATGTCCTTGAGCGCGGTCTGGACGGTCTTGATGTCGTCGCGGCGCGCGATGACGTCGTTCAGCGAGCGCACGGCGCCTTTCTGCATCAGGTTGCCCATCGGCTTGACGGATGCATCCATGGCGGCATTGAAGTCGGTGATCACGGCGTACTGCGCGGCGTAGTCACCGAACGACTTCTTCTCTTCCTCCGTCAGCTTCGGCACCCGCACCCCCGGCTTGTCGACGATGCGCGTCTGCAGGAACTGCGTGAACGCGGCGCGCTGTTCGGGTTCTTTGCTGCCGCAGGCGGCCAGCACCAGCGGCAAGGCCAGGGCCAGCAGCAGGAACGGACGGAATAGGGTTTTCATTACGTGATTCTCCGGAAAACATGGGAAATGGCAGGGCCCCTCAACCCTGGGGCCTGCCAGCCGGTGGCGAGCTTATCGGGTCCCCCTTCCGGTCGCCACCGGTTTCAAACTTCATTGCAATCGAATCGCCGCGATACAAACTTCACACATATTGACGTGAAAGTTTGCACCGTAGCTGGTATGTGGCGAGTGGGCAGGCGGAGCGGGCCGCGCACAAAGAAGAAAAGCCGCTATCGCGGCTTTCCGGCATCAAGGATATTGCGTCACGGGCCCGCAGGCCGGCAAGGCGTCGAGCCTCAAACTAGGATGATGTCGTATTTTTCCTGGGAATAGGTGCTCTCGACTTCCAGCGACACCCGCTTGCCCACGAAGTCACCCAGCATTGCCAGGTGCTGGCTTTCCTCTTCGAGGAACAGATCCACCACGTCCTGCGACGCCAGGATGCGGAATTCCTTGGGGTTGAACTGGCGCGCTTCGCGCAGGATCTCGCGCAGGATTTCGTAGCACACCGTGCGTGGCGTGCGCACGTTGCCGCGCGACTCGCACATGGGGCAGGGCTCGCACAACTGGTGCGCGAGCGAGTCGCGGGTGCGCTTGCGCGTCATCTCCACCAGGCCCAGTTGCGTGAAGCCGTTGACCGTCATCCGGGTGCGGTCGCGCGCCAACGCCTTCTTTAGTTCCGCCAATACGGTCTCGCGATGCTCCTGTTCCTCCATGTCGATGAAGTCCAGGATCACGATCCCGCCCAGGTTGCGCAGCCGCAGTTGGCGCGCGATGGCCTGGGCCGCTTCCAGGTTGGTCTTGAAGATGGTGTCGTCGAAATTGCGTCCGCCGACGAAGCCGCCGGTGTTGACGTCGACCGTGGTCAGCGCCTCGGTCTGGTCGATGATCAGGTAGCCGCCCGACTTCAGGTCCACGCGGCGCGATAGCGCTCTCGCGATCTCCTCGTCGACATTGGCGGTATCGAACAGGGGGCGCTCGCCGCTGTAATGCTGGATGCGATCAACCACGGACGGCGTATAGATGCGCGCCCACTCGAGCATCGCGGCCGTCGTGGTGCGGGAATCGACCAGGATGCTGCCGGTTGACGGCCCCACCATGTCGCGCAGCACCCGCTGCGCCAGCGTCAGGTCCTGGTGCAGCAGCGCCGGCGCCGGCTGGGTGCGGGCAGCGGCCTGCACGCTGGTCCACAGCTTGCGCAGGTATTCCAGGTCGGCGGCCAGTTCCTCGTCATTGGCGCCCTCGGCCTGGGTGCGCACGATGAAGCCGCCTTTCTCCTCGCTGGGCATCAGCGCCTGCAGCCGTTCGCGCAACTGCGTGCGCTCGGACTCCGAGTCGATCTTCTGCGAAATTCCGATATGCGGATCATGCGGCAGGTAGACCAGCATGCGGCCCGCCATGCTGATCTGGGTCGATAGCCGCGCGCCCTTGGTGCCCAGGGGGTCCTTGACCACCTGGACCATGATGGTCTGCCCCTCGAACAGCAGTTTTTCGATCGGCGTGGGCGTCAGGCCCTGGCTGCGTTCGCCCCGGTTTTCGCGCAGATCGGCGATATGGATGAAGGCGGCGCGCTCCAGGCCGATGTCGATAAAGGCGCTCTGCATGCCCGGCAGCACCCGGACCACCCGTCCCAGATAGATGTTGCCGACGTGGCCGCGCTGGATGCTGCGTTCCACGTGCAGCTCCTGCACCGATCCCTGCTCGACCAGCGCAACGCGGGTCTCGAAGGGCGTGACGTTGATCAGGATATCTTCGCTCAACGCGATGGTTGGTGGCATGGGGGCATCTTCTCCAGGTAAGGACTGTGCGGCGCAAGGCGAATAGTAAACGTACGGGTGCGCTTGGCAAGCAACGCAATAGCCTACAGGCAAGACGACCTATCTATATATATAGACAGGCGCCGCCGCGTGGATATTGGCGATCGCGCCGTGGGACAGGCGAGCACAACGCTATCTATATAGAGAGACGCGGCATTGGGCAAGTGCGTGGGCGGGGGAGGGGCGGGCGGAGAGCAGGCAGAGGGCAGGCAAGGGGCTCTCTCGTATCGGGCGGTCTGCAAATTCATCAGGCTTTTTGCGTCCGGCGTGTGACAGCCCAAATTTCTGTGCTATAGTCTCGCTCCTTCGCAGTTCACGCAGTCTTGTGAGCCGCGAAGCCAGGCAAGTGCAACGGATTTGAGGCTATGGCGACGAATCTGCCGCAGGGCAGCAAGGCGGTGAGTCAGCGATGATTCTCTCGAACCGGCGGTCAGCGAAT